>NZ_SOFE01000011.1 GCF_004402405.1 Cryobacterium levicorallinum | reverse complement strand
CTCGATCGGGCACGTCACGCCTGTGGACTTCGAGCTGCAATACTCGTCACAGGCCGCAGAGATTCAACTCGCCGCTTAACCCGTGTCCACTCTCCGGGGTCAAGGCCAGTTGGGTGTTTCTTGGGCATATCCGAATCCTTTTACCAGAAAGAAAGCGGCAGGAAATCAGGGACGGTTCAGTCAGAGACCAAAAGAGTCACGCAGCCCACACGAATCATGACCAGCCTGCCAGCTGATAACCAGACCAGCTACAACCATTACAGAGACACCGCGAGCCAACAATCCTCCTGTGCATAACCCCCACCATGGCCGCACCCCGTGCCACGATCGCCGCATGCCTTACATGTGCATCCTCGAATGCCACGATGGCTCCTTCTATGTGGGCAGCACCTGGGACATCGACCGCCGCCTCTGGCAGCACAACGCCGGCGAGGGCGCCGCGTACACAAAACGCCGCCGACCCGTCAGGCTCGTCTACCTCGAAGAGTGCTCTCACATAGCAGATGCTTACGCCCGCGAAAAGCAGGTCCAAGGCTGGAGCCGCGCAAAACGCATTGCCCTGATCGAGAGCAGACTCAGCGATCTTCCCATCCTCAGCGTGCGCTCCAGCAAGACCCGGCCCGACGCGTCGCCGTCCGAGCCTGAGTAGCCCCCCCGCTGGTCGAGGAGCCGGAACGCACTTACCCGGCGTCTCGAGGTCGGCTCACCAGGTTTTGACTGCTCGCACGCTCGCGCTCAACCAGCGGCACGCACCTCGCCGGCGCCTCGAGACCTCATGAGCCGATCGAGGAGGGCGAGCAGCCGCTAGCCGCGGGCCAGGGACACGCCCGACTCGGCGGCGAGCGCCTTGATCAGAGCAGATGCGTTCTCCTCCGACCACCCCGCGTCCACGGCAGCATCCACATAGTGTGCTGCGGCGGTGACACTGGGTACGGCTACCCCGAGTCCCGCCGCAAAGTCCTGAATCAGGCCCACGTCTTTCTGCATCAGCTTCAGTGCAAATGACGGCGCGTAGTCGTCGGCAAGGACCGCCGGGCCGACGCCATCAAAGATCGGCGACCGAAAATCGGTCACCTTCAGCACCTCAAGCACCTTCGGCAGATCCAGCCCCGCCTTCGCGGCGAGCGCGAGCGACTCCCCCAGTGCCAGCAGCTGCGAGGCCACCACCAGGTTGCCCACGAGCTTCATGCGCACTCCCGAGCCGCCGGGGCCCATCAGATGCACCGTCTCACTGATCGGCTCGAACACGTGCGCCGCCTCCGCAAACACGTCCGCGTCACCGCCGGCCACGATCCACAGTCCGCCACTGTTGGCCTCACCGCGGGAACCGAAAACGGGTGCATCGAGAAAGCGGATGCCGCGCGCGTCGTACGCCGTACGCTCAGCCGCACTCACCTCGGGGCTGATGGTCGACAGGTCAATTATGATCGAGCTGGTCTCCACGACGGAAGCCAAACCACCCTCGCCGAGCACCACCGCGCGAACGGCGGCGTCATTGCTCAGACAATACATGACGATGTCGGCCCCCGCCACGGCGGCGGCGACGCTCGGGGCAGCGGTGGCGCCCGCGGCAACCGCTTCTGCCACCGGAGCCGCCGAACGGTTCCATACCGTCACGGTGTGAGAAGCAGCGAGCAGATTTTTCACCATGCCGAGCCCCATGGTTCCGAGGCCGAGGAATGCGATCGTGGTCATTTTGTGTTCTCTCCTGCTGTGATGAGCGCTGCCGGGGTGTTCGTGGCTTTCCAGGACTGTAAGAAACGAAGGAATGCTGTGGCGCCCGGATCCTGCAGCCCAATGCTGCGCTCCTGCAGCCATGAGGCACGGCCTCGACGGGACTGCAGTTCCTTTGATGCGATAACTCCCGCTTCGGCGGCGTTGATCGCCGCGTCGAGGGCACTCTCGCCCGCCGCAGCGTTCACCAGGGCGTCCGCGGCCGGGAACATGGCATCAAGAATGGTCTTGTCGCCGATCTTCGACTTGCCTCGCTGGCTGATCGATTCCGCCGCGGCCACCGCGAAGGCACCAATCTGGCCATCGGCGAGCGAGGTGGAGGCACCCCATACTTTCGAGCCGGCCAGCAGTGCACCGGCTACCAGAGCAGCCATGGTGGACGGGTTCGCGTTGGCGAACGCCTTGGCGCAGGCCAGCACCACCTCGGCGGGAGTCGAGTCGGCCGGAAGCACGGCCAGGGCCTCTTCCACGGCTGCGGCTCCGAGCGACACGGTGATACCGAGGTCACCATCGCCGAGGGCACGGTCAAGCTCGCCGAGTTCGTCCGAATAACTGGTGAACTCCCCGAGGCAATTGCGAATTGCGGTACTGAGGTCGTTTCCGTTCATGGGTGTCACGCTTCCTTGAAGAATGGGGATTCCGCTGGCGCGTTGAGCAGCGCGAGGCGCTCGTCGTTCAGCGCGAGCAGCGAGATGGAGGCTCCGGACATTTCCAGGCTTGTGGCATATTCACCGATGTAGTTCTTGTCGATGGTGATTCCCTGCTCGGTGAGCAGCTGGTGCACGCGGCGAAAGAGCAGGTACAGCTCCTCGAGCGGTGTCGCTCCCATGCCGTTCACGAGCACGGCCACGCGGGCGCCCGCGGTAATTCCAAGGTCGGCAACGAGGCGTTCCATCAGGGTTTCCGCGATTCGGTCGGCTGTTTCCACGGCTCCACGATGAAAACCGGGTTCCCCGTGGATGCCGATGCCCACCTCCATCTCACCGTCATCGAGGTCGAAGCTCGCCTTGCCCGTGGTGGGCAGAATCGTCGGCGACAGGCCAATGCCCATGGTGGCGGTGTTGTTGATGATGTCTTCCGCCACCGCCGCAACCTGCTCGAGGGAATCTCCCCGCTCGGCAGCAGCGCCGGCGGCCTTGAAGGCGAACATGATCCCGGCCACGCCGCGGCGGTCTGCCGCGCGTTCCTTGGGCTGGCTCGCCACGTCGTCACGGCCCACCGCGGTGAGCGTGGCGATTCCTTCCAGTTCCGCCATGTCGGTTGCGAGGTCGAAGTTGAACACGTCGCCGCCGTAGTTGCCGTAGAGGTAGAGCACTCCAGCCCCGCCGCTCACGGCTTTGGTCGCTTCGAGCACCTGAGCGGACGAGGGTGACGAGAACACGTTTCCAATCGCCACGCCGTCACACAGGCCGCGGCCCACGTAGCCCTTGAAGAGGGGAAGGTGTCCGGAACCGCCACCCGTGACGATGCCTACCTTGCCGGCGACGGGCGCATCCGCTCGCACCAGCACGCGTCGGTCTTCTCCCGGGGTTTTGAGAAGGCGGGGGTGAGCCAGCAGGATGCCCTCGACGAACTCGTCCACGAAGGCGCTCGGCTCATTGATTATCTTTTTCATGCGTATCTTGGTCCTTTTCCAGCTCAGGTTCGTATCAGGGAAGTGTCAGACGTCGGCGTCGCAACACCAGTCGGAGGGATGGTCTTGTGGGGTCGTCTCGTTCGCGTTGACATAACCGAGTCAAGAATCATGACCGCAATGAGGATCACACCCTGGGCGATGGCGTACTCATACGACGAGAGTCGAATGGCGGTGAATCCGCTCGACACCACCTGCAGGGTGAGGGTGGCCAGCACAACGCCGAAAACCGAGGCAAAGCCGCCGGTGGGATTCGTACCTCCGAGCACCGCGATCACAATCACCAGCAGAACGTACGACGAGCCGTAATCAGCGGATGCGGTGGGGTTGCGCGCCAGAAACAGCACACCAGCCAGGCCCGCGAGCATGCCGCCCACGGTGTAGGTCTTCATGAGCACGGCGCGCGTCGGGATGGCCGAGTAGCGCGCTGCCACGGGGTTGGCGCCCTCCAGCTGAATCATGCGACCCAGCGCCGTGCGGTTCACGAGCACCGCCACCAGAATGGCCGTGATCACGAAAATGATGAACAGCACCGGAACGTTGGCGAGCGCGGCTTGACCGATGGCGCCCAGCACCGTCGGCGCCCCGTAGAGGGTCGACCCGCCGGTCCACACGATCGCGATCCCGTTGTAGATCTGCATGGTGGCCAACGTGGCCAGAATGGGCGTAATCCCCACCACGCTCACCAGGAATCCGTTAAAGGCTCCCCCGAGCATCCCCGCCACGATCCCGGCCAGCACAATCAGAAACCCGAGGCTGTTCGCCAGATCCGGGTTCGTGGCGGCAATGGCCGTATGCAGGGTCGAGATGGTGATGGCTGAGAAGTTGGCAATGGCCACGAGAGACAAGTCAATACCGCCGGTGAGCATCACCAGCATCATCGCGATGGCAATGATGCCAATTTCGGGAGCGGCAACGGCAATGTTCTGCAGGTTGATCGGGCTCAAAAACACCCGCGGGTTCAGAAACGTGAAGAGGGCCATGGCGAGCAGGAGCGCCGCCACCATGCGGCCGGCTCCCCGTTGAGCGCCGCCGGGGCGCACGAGGCGTCTCGTGAAGCGCCCCAGCTGATCATTGAGGTTGCGCAGCGGCGGGGGGTTCGGAGCGGATGCCCTGGCGCGCTTGTCTGTTGTCGGCGTCATGAGGCCATCTCCTGCTCTGTCTTCTGCTCCGTGTCGAGGTCCTGAATCACGCGCATGCGTCGGGCGTCCCGTCTCGCGGCAATGGCCTGGATACCCACACCCACGACGAGCAACACGCCTACGGCGGTGCGCAGCCAGGCGCTCGGCACGCCCACGAGCAGCAGGCTGTTCTTGATCACCTGCACGAGGAGAACCCCGAGCACGGTGCCGGTCACCGAACCGCGACCACCGAAGATGGCTGCACCACCGAGAATCACGGCGGCGATGATGTCGAGTTCTCCACCCACCAGGTCACGGGGATTGGCGCTGCGACTCAGCACAATATGAATGACACCCGCGATCGCGGCGAGTGCACCGACGAGCATGTACACCGAGATCTGTGTGCGCTTCACCTGAAACCCGGCGCGGCGGGCAGCTTCAATGTCGCCGCCGATGGCATAGAGGGAACGCCCGAACATGGTGCGCTTCAACATCCACCCCACGGCCAAGCACAGCACCAGAACGGGAACAACCAGCACGTGCAGGTAGGCCCGCCCAATGTCGGTGGTGATGTCGAACAGGTTGCTGGTGGCGAGGTCGGCCATCGATTTGGGCAGGTCGGCGTAGTAGGTGGCTCCCACGTAGGTGTACATCGCGCCGAAGAAGATCCCCTGGGTGCCGAGGGTCACAATCAGCGTGGGCAGGTTGAACCGGGCAATGACCACGCCGTTGATGAGCCCCAGTGCCGCTCCCACCGCAATGGCGATGAGGAAGATGCCGGGCAAACCCGGGTCGAAGCCGGCGCTCAGACAGAACGTCACCGTGGAGTAGCCGGCAAAGATGGCGATCGCGGCGAAGGACACATCGATGCCGCCGGTAATCACCACGATCAGAACGCCGAGGGCAAAGATCACTGGAACGATGGAGCTTCTCAAGATGGAGAACCCGGTGTTCAGGGTAAAGAATGTGGGGTTGGCGATCGACATCGCCACAATGAGCCCGAGGAGCACCAGGGCGAGGACGCCTTCGTTGTTGGTGCCGCGGAGTTTGCGCACGAGATCCATTAGGCCGACATCCGCTCTTGAATGGTGTCGACAGAGATTTGATCTCCGTCGAGAACGTGGGTGAGTCGACCATTTCGAATCACCAACACGCGGTGGCATGACGCCACGAGTTCCGGGGCGTCATCAGAGATGATGATCACCGACATGCCCGTGCCCGCCTCACCGCGCAGCAACTCCAGAATCTCTTCCTTCGAGCCGATGTCGACACCCACAGTGGGGCCGTTCAGCATGAGCACCGTGGGGGCCGTGGCCAACCACTTGGCGAGAACCACACGCTGGGCGTTTCCGCCCGACAGCGTTCGAACGGGTGCTTCTGCGTGGGGGGCGTTAATCTTCAGCCCCGTAAAGAAGCGTTTGATGGTGGCCGCGGTTGCGGTGCGGCTCAGCATCCCCCACCGGGTGCGGTGGGAGTTGAGTGAGGCGGCCACGATGTTGTCGGCAATGGACTTGTTCAGGAACAACCCCTGGGACAGGCGGTCTTCGGGTACGTAACCGATTCCGGCCCGAACGGCGTCTTGAATGGTGCGAATGGTCGCCACCTCACCGCCCACCCGAATCTCCCCCGCGTCGGCGGGCGTCACGCCAAAGAGCGCCTCCGCAATCTCGGTGCGGCCCGATCCCAGCAGACCCGTGACGCCGAGGATTTCGCCGCGGCGCAGTTGGAAGGAGATGTCACGAAACGCACCGGCCAGAGACAGGTTGCTGACTTCGAGAGCGAGCGGTGCGGAGGCATCGAGCTCACTTACCACCCGGGATTCATCAACCTGACGCCCGGTCATGTGGTGTGAAATGGATCGCTGATCGAAATCGGATGTCGGACCGCTCACGACGCGTTGACCCGAGCGCATGATGGTGAGCCGTTGGGAGATGGCGAGCACCTCTTCGAGCTTGTGCGAGACAAACATCAACGCGACGCCCCGGGCGCGCAGGCGCTCTACGAGAGCGAAGAGTCGACTGACTTCGGTGTGAGTGAGGGCCGTGGTGGGCTCGTCCATGATGATGGCGCGCGCATCGTTCACGAGTGCGCGGCAGATGGCGGTGAGCTGCTTGTCGGCCACCGACAGGGAGCCCACTTCGCGGTCCAGATCGAGGTCCAGATCGAGTTCCTGAATGATGGCCGCCGCACGGGGCCGCACGGAGCGGGCCGAATACAGGCGCCGCCCGCCGGCGACCTCGGCCGTGAGCACGATGTTCTCGGCCACGGTCAGGTTGGGAAAGAGCGAAAAGTCTTGGTAGATCACCTGGATGCCGCCCTGAATGGCCGCATGCGCATTGATGTGGTCGAACGAGACACCATCAATGATGATTTCACCGGAGTCGGGGCGCTCGGCGCCCGAAATGATCTTGATCAGGGTGGATTTGCCACAGCCGTTCTCGCCGGCGAGACAGTGCACCTCGCCGGGAATCAGATCGATGGACACATCTCTGAGTGCGGGCACGCCCCCGAAACTCTTATTAATTCCTCGTGCCGAAACGAACGGGGTTGTCGTCGAAGCAATCGTCGTGGAATCCACAGCACTACCTTTCTCACCAGAGCGCTGGGGTGTGCACGTGTATCGTGCACACCCCAGCCGGTCGAACTACTTAGAAGTTGTACTTGGCCGCCGTGGCCGCGTCAGCTGCTACCGAAGCAGCACCGACGAAGACGTTGTCGTAGCCGTCCAGCTTCTTGAGCGAGTTGTAGCCCTCAATACCGAGGTCGGTGCCGTCTTCGATGGTTCCACCGTCGGCGAGGATCAAGGCGATGGCCAGCTGTGCTTCACCGGCGAGAGCAGGATCCCAGAAGAAGATCTTGTCGATGGAGCCGTCGGCCAGGTACTGGTTGGCGACCGAGGGGATGGAGGTTCCCATCACGCACACCTGGTCTTCGAGGCCGGCTTCCTGCACGGCGCGGGCGATGCCGGGAACGTCGTTTCCGGCCGATCCCTGGAAGCCAGCGATGTTCGGGTACTTGGCCAGAACTTCCTTAGCTCGCTCGTAGGCCGTGCCCTGGTCATCCGTGCTTTCGATCGGCGTTTCCACGCGCGTCATGTTCGGGAAGTTCGCCTGCTGGTTGTCGTAGGCGGCACCCACCCACTCCATGTGGGTCTTGGCCGTCAGTCCACCCACGAACTGCACGTACTCACCCGTGTCACCCATGCACTCGGCGAGGTTGTCCATGATCTCGGAACCGTAGGAGGGGTTGTCAAACGCCTCAATGTCGATGTCCACGTTTTCGATGCCCGTTGCCTCGTGCGAGACCACGATGATTCCCTGGTCCCGTGCCTGCTTCAGCACCGAGCTGAGCGCCTCGGGCGAGTTGGGCACCACGGTGATGGCCGTGGGTTGCTGCGCAATGAGGTCCTGAACGATCTGCACCTGCTTCTCGGGGCTCACGTCGTCGGCGCCCTCCTGACGTGCATCGATCCCGGTGCGGTCGGCGAAGGACTTGACGCCCACCTCCATGCGCTGAAACCACGGGATGGTTTGGGCCTTCACGACCGTCACCATCACCATGTCGTCAGCGGCCGGCGTGGAGCTCGATCCGCTTGCAACGCTGCCCACTGAAGAGCAACCGGTGAGAGCGAGAGCGGCTCCGACGAGTAGTGCCGTGCCCCGAAGGGCGTGCTTGTGATTCATTCCGTTAACTCCTTTGTAAACGCTTCGTGACTCGGCCACGATCGGGGGCGGCACGTTTGCGATGCGCGCTCTTCGAGGAACTTATCCGCAAACTGCACGGTACGTCAAGCGATAACGAGCATAATTTGCGCAGTTTCACGCAATTGTGTGCGTACTGTGACCAAATTCTACGCGCACGAATGCCACATCCGCCGGGTTGAGTGCATGAAAAATCCTGATCATCTATGTATTCGTGCCAGATCACGAGCAAGGCCGCTGGATGTCATCACGAGAAAAGAAATCTCACAAACCTTCGTCTGCGCGTTTTTATTCGTAAATGTGCGCGTTTTCGCGCAGAAGGTTTACAGTGGAATGATGGCGCAGCGAACATTCGTCAGAACAACCTCAGGGGAGCCACACGCATGTCCAGACAGCTAGAGATTGCCGAGATTCTCAAAGCTCAAGGGTTCCAGTCCGTCAACAGCCTCGCCACGCACTTTGCCGTGACCACCTCCACCATTCGGCGAGACCTGGAACGACTCGAATCGAAGTCGCTCATTCAGCGCACACACGGCGGAGCCATTCCCGTTGAGCCAGCGGATGCCTTCGACACGTTCACCGGTCCGCTGCACCACGCCGAGAAGTCGGCCATTGGGCAGGCCATGGCGGATCGCATTCTCGACGGCCAGATTGTGCTGCTCGATGGCGGAACGACCACGCTCGAGGTCGCCCGTCACCTTACAAAACGGCGCCTGACTGTGGTGACCAACGACCTGGCCGTGGCCATGGAAATCGCGCAGAAGCGGTCGGCGCACCTGGTGTTCATCGGCGGCGAGCTGCTCCCCGACGTATACACAATGTGGGGGCCCGCCTCCGTGCTGCAGCTCTCCAACCTGCGGGTGGATGTGGCCGTGTTTGGGGCAGACACCGTCTGCGACGACGGGCTGTACCACACGAGCAGCTACGAGGTGGAGCTCAAACGGCTGATGCGATCCATCGCCAAAGAGGCCTTCTTCGTGGCTGACAGTTCCAAGTTCGGTCGCGAGGCACTCTTCAAGGTTCTCGAGGTGAAAGACTTCACCGCCGGCATCACCGACGACCTTCTCGACCCCCTTCGCGCTTCCCAATTCCCTATCCCCATAATCCAAGTCCCCAAGCACCCCACCCTTTAGCCCCGCCCGCAGCTCCCCGCCCGCTGGTCGCCGCCGCCCCGCTGGTCGAGGAGCCGGCACGCTTTTCGGGAGTGTCTCGTTAACGGTGTTTCCGGCGTTTTTCATTAGTAGGATTCTGCGTTCGGCCAGCGGTCTCGGAAGGTGATGGCGAACGCGTTGAGAGCTGGCTTCCAACGCATCGTCCAACGAGCTCGGCCCTCACCGATGGGGTCGAGACTTCGCGTGACCAGATACAAGCATTTCAGTGCGGCCTGCTCGCTGGGGAAATGCCCTCGAGCACGCACCGCCCGCCGGTACCGGGCGTTAAGCGACTCGATCGCATTGGTGGAGCAGATCACCTGACGAATCTCGGGATCGTAGGACAAGAACGGAGTGAACTCTTCCCACGCCGACTCCCACAACCGGATGATCGCACCGTATTTCTTTCCCCAGATCTCGGTCAGATCATCCAACGCCGCCCGCGCCGTGTCAACGGTCGGAGCGGTATAGATCGGTTTCACCGCTCGTTTCATCGCATCCCAACCCTTCTTGGCGGAGAGCGTGAACGTGTTCCAGATCAGGTGAATGATGCACGTCTGCACCGTGTCAACGGCCACACGTTCCCGACAACGTTCGGCAATCCTTTCAACCCGTCACAGACCAGGAAGAACGTGTCGGACACACCACGATTCTTGATATCGGTCAGGACAGACATCCAGAACTTGGCGCCCTCACCGCCAGTGCCGGCCCACAACCTGAGAATATCCTTATCGCCATCTAAAGTCGCGCCGATGGCCGCGTAGATCGCCGCGTAGACGCCGTCCAACGGGCGTGCCTGCCACGTCTGCATCTCCGCGATCACCTTGTCCGTGATGCGGGAAATGGTCTCTTTCGATACCTGCGCACCATAGATCTGGTTGTAGCGTGCGCTGATCTCCCCGGTCGTGAGGCCGCGGGCATACAACGACAGCACGATCTCATCGACCCCGGTCAAACGGCGTTGTCGTTTCGGCACGATCACCGGAGTGAACGTGGCGTCCATGTCGCGGGGCACCTGAATGGTCACCGGCCCTGTCGTGGGACTGATCACCGTTTTGGGCCGAGTCCCGTTGCGCACGTTCGAGTCGTCGCGCTCGTCCGGGGCACGGTTCTTTTCATGGCCAAGGTGATCGGTCATTTCCTCGTTCAGCGCGGCCTCAAGAAATGTTTTCGTGAACTGGCCCAGCAGCCCATTCGGACCGTCCAGGGCCAAGCCTTGCTCCTTAGCCAGGCGCACCCATTCCTTCGCCGCCACCGCCTCACGGGTCGGCTCAGATTTCGTTTTTTCGTCACAGCATCAAGTGTCGTCATCACGGCACCGTACCCGCCAGACCCACGTCCAGCGCGTCAGGCCGGCAACACCGTTTAAGAGACAGTCCCACTCAGCCTCCCGTAAAAGACGCATTACTACGCGTTCGCAAGCACCAGTGACACCGATAACGAGAAATGAAATCAGAAGATATCGACTTATGTGAGGTTCTCTTTCGAATGATTCTACGAATCAATGTAGCCGTGCGTCTTGACATGATTTCTGGGGCGGGGATACCGTGAAGAAGGTTACCTACCAAGAGTTTCTGTAGCGAGGATCATAATTGTGAGTGCATTGGGAAAGACACAACAACCGCCCTCGACTGTGAGTGCGCGGCCGGAACGTGAAATGTGGTCCGGGCGGAGAGTGTTCATTCTCGCTGCCATCGGGTCCGCCGTGGGACTGGGTAATATCTGGCGCTTCCCCTACGTTGCCTACGAAAACGGCGGCGGGGCGTTCATTATCCCGTACCTGGTCGCCTTGCTCACTGCCGGAATACCGCTACTCTTCCTCGATTATGCCATCGGGCACCGATTTCGTGGGTCACCGCCGCTGGCAATGCGGAGACTGCATCCCAAAGCCGAAGCCATTGGCTGGTGGCAAGTCGGAATCTGTTTCGTCATTGCTGTGTACTACGCGGTGATCATTGCCTGGGCCGGCATGTACTTCATATTCTCCTTCACCACCGCTTGGGGCGACGACGCAGCGGGTTTCTTTACCGGCGAGTTCCTCCAGGTCAGCGATCAGGTGAACCTGGGCTTCGACTTCGTGCCCTCCGTGCTCATTCCGCTGATTCTCGTGTGGGGCGTGGTTATCGCCATCCTCGCTTTGGGAGTGCAAAAGGGAATTGCCCGCTCCTCCATCGTGTTTATGCCGTTGCTGTTGATCATGTTCCTCATTCTGGTCGTCCAAGCGCTGTTCCTTGAGGGTGCCTGGACCGGACTGGACGCGTTTTTCACGCCGGACTGGACCCGGCTCGGTGACAGTTCTATCTGGGTGGCTGCCTATGGGCAGATCTTCTTCTCACTGTCGGTGGCCTTCGGGATCATGATCACGTATTCCTCCTACCTGCGGCGAAAAACCGATCTGACCGGTTCCGGGTTCGTCGTCGGCTTCGCCAATTCCGGCTTCGAACTGCTGGCTGGCATCGGGGTCTTCGCGGCCTTGGGATTCATGGCGGCATCGAGCGGGGTTGGTGTGGACGAAGTCGCTGTCAGCGGTATCGGTCTGGCATTCATTGCGTTCCCGACCATCATTGCGCAGGCGCCGGCGGGTGTTCTGTTGGGAGTGCTGTTCTTCGGTTCGCTTGTGTTCGCCGGTCTAACGTCGCTGATCAGTATCGTCGAAGTCATCATTGCCGCCGTTCAGGACAAGTTAGGCTGGCGGCGGGTGAAGGCAGTGCTGGTCGTCGGCATCCCTATTGCCCTGATATCGATCCTGCTGTTTCCAACGACGACGGGCCTGAACCTGCTCGATGTAACCGATGCCTTTGTCAATAGCTTCGGAATTGTAGCCGTCGCACTGGTGGCCGTAGTGGCGATGTCCGCTGGGTTCAGCGCTCTTCCCCGGCTGCGCGAACACATCAATGCAACGTCCTCGATTAAGCTGGGCCGCAGTTGGCAGATTTTCATCGGCGGTGTCACTCCGGTGGTCCTGGGTTACATCCTGATCGACACCGTCACCACCAGGATCAGCGAGGGCTACGGCGGTTTACCGGACTGGTTTGTCGGCGTCTTCGGCTGGGGCATGGTGATTGCCTTGGTGCTGATCGCCTACCTGCTCTCGAAGATTCCGTGGAGTCATCGATCCGCCGCTTATGAGAAAAATATCCATGAACCGATCCTGGACGCCGAACTCGATGCGAATAAATCCGCCGCGGATGAGACCATGGATCGCGAAACTCGCCTGCCCGAAACCGCCGCATCCGGATCCTCAGCGGGGGAAAGGAAGAACCCATGAGTACCTCCGCGATCGTCATGATGATCATCGCTCTGTTGGCCGTATGGGGAGGGCTGGGGATGGCCCTGCTCAATCTCAAACGGCATCCGGAAGCCATCGACGACGAGGAAGCCGACGCTGTTTTGCACGACGGCGCATCCGTGTCGCCACGACGGTAGGTTCGTGACCCGCAAAGTGACGTTGATTTGCCCGCGGCTGAGTCGGTTCGCCAGATCGGCTGTTCGCGGATAGTTCTTCAGCACGCCCCGCTGCCCGGAGCGGGCGACCTTTGTATGAGCTTGAGAAAGCGGGCTCGCGCGACGACGGCCGTGAGGAGCAGATTTTCTGAAAGCGACGAAAATTTGGCACCCGGACCCCTAAGCCACCTGTTCGCAATGCCACAAATTTGCGTTGTTCGGTGGCCGGGAGGGCGGTTCGACTGCGGCGTGCTTTGTCCCTCCGCCACGACAGGTTCCTGCTGCTGAGGTCCCCGTCGCGGCAGAGACCGTTGCTCGTGTAGAGGATCACGGCAGCAGGATGGTCCCAACGGGTATTCCACCGAACGAGAGCTCATCGGGGTATTCCGCGAAGACTTCAACCTTTGGGCGCAGTTTGCGCCGAATTGAGATTCGTAGAGCAGGTAGATGCCGAGTTGAACGTAGTCGACCTCGATGTCGTCAAAGAGGTTTTGGGTAGCGGGCAGGGTCGTTGACACCATCGTGTCGGCACGCAGGTTGTGGTGGACGGCGCGACAGAAGCTGCGCCAGCGATATCCGGATGCTGGCCCAGTCCCGTTGACCGTCCAGCGCGGCATCGGCCAAAGTGCGCCACACTATCTCCACGTTCGTCATCGCATACTCATAAAAATACGGAAGGCAGTATCGGTATTTACATGGACGAAGACAGTGGGTCTTGGATTCTTGATGTTGGCGGGAGCACTGCTCGAATCCCTTCCGGCGCACCGCTTAACCCCGTTCGCCACGTGTCGGACGGGGTGCTTTGTGTCTTTTATCGGCGGGGATAGAATCGGCATCATGTCCCTGCCGCGCTTTCTGTTTGCCGACCAGCTCGGTCCCCACTACGACGACGGTGGGCCCATTGTGCTGGTCGAGGCGGCTGCCGTTCTGGGGCGACGCACGTATCACCGGGCTAAAGCCCACCTCATCCTGAGCGCACTTCGCCACCGCGCGCGGGAGTTGGGTGATCGCGCAGAGTTTCTGCGAGCCGAGCACTACCGGGACGTGCTCAAGGGCCGTAATCTCGAGGTGATCAACCCCACCTCGTGGGGCGCACGCGCGCTGGTCGCAGAATTGGGCGCATCCGTTCTGCCGAGTCGAGGCTTCGTGACGAGCGAACAGGACTTCGCCAGTTGGGCCGACGGCCGGCCCGCATCCCGGCTTGTGATGGAGCAGTTCTACCGCCACGTGCGCACGACCACCGGCACACTTATGCGTGGCCCTGAGCCGGAGGGCGGGCGCTTCAACTTCGATCACGACAATCGACAGCCGCCACCGAAACGTGCGGCCAGTCTCGGCCTGCCCGACCCGTGGGCCCCGGTCGAAGACGACATCGACGAGGAGGTGCGCCGAGACCTTGACCGCCTCGTCGCCGAGGGCCGAGTGCACTTGATCGGAGCGGATGGCCCGCGCCGATTTGCGGCCACCCGCGAGGAAGCGCTCGCGGCGCTGGATGATTTCGTCGAAACGCGACTGTCGGACTTCGGGCCCTTCGAGGATGCCTCGCTGATCGGGGATAGCACGATGGCCCACTCGAGGTTGAGCGTCCCACTCAACCTCGGCCTCCTGCATCCGCAGGAAGTCATCGACGCGGTCGTCCTGGCGTACCACTCCGGTCAGGTTCCGTTGCCCAGCGCCGAGGCCGTGGTGCGCCAAATCATGGGCTGGCGGGACTGGGTCTGGCACCTGTACTGGCACCTCGGTGAGAACTACGTCGCGGAGAGCAATTTTCTTGGAGCCCACGAGCCGCTTCCGCCAGCGTTTCTGGAATTGAACGGTGCCGCCGTCGAAGCGCGGTGCTTGAGCCACGTGCTCGATGAGGTTTCCCGCACCGGGTACGCGCATCATATTCAGCGCCTCATGATTCTGGGCAACTGGTCATTGCAGCGAGGCTACGAACCGTCGGCACTGTCGGATTGGTTTATCAATGCCTTCGTCGACGGAACACCGTGGGTCATGCCGGCCAATGTTGTCGGCATGTCGCAGCACGCCGACGGCGGCATTGTCGCGACGAAGCCCTACGCCGCCGGTGGCGCCTATATCTCGAAGATGACTGATTTCTGCGGGGGCTGTCGGTTCAATCCGAAAATTCGGCTGGGTCCGGAGGCCTGCCCGTTCACGGCCGGATATTGGGCATTCCTGGATCGCGTGGAGCCGCGCATCCGCGGTAATCACCGCATGGCCCAGCCGCTCGCCGGCCTGAGGCGTCTTGTGGACCGCGACGAGGTTGTGGCTCAGGAGCGCACGCGCACGGACTGGTAGGGACTATCCGGCGAAGGCGGTGCTCGGCAGGTCGCGTTCGCCGGAGATGATCGCGTCGACGACGCGTCGGGCGACATCCGCTGGCTGATAGCCGGTAGGTAGTGGCGGTGCTGACCCCTGGATCGGTCGGGTGGCCAGCCCCGTTTCGGTATGGCCGGGTCGTGCATCAAGAAAGCGGATGCCGTCCCGTCGCATCTCCCGGCCCGCCGCTTGCGCGAAGGCCGCGAGGGCTGCCTTCGAGGCCGAGTATGCCGCCATGTTCGCGGTTGGGCGCTCGCTCACAATGCCGCTGAGCGTGACAAAGAACGGATCACGATGCCCGCCGGATGATTCGGTCAGAGCGGGACGGGCGGCCCGGAGCAGGCGCATCGGTGCCGTCGCGTTCACCGCCATCAGCGTATCTATTGTTTCGTCAGCGACATCCGCTAGGGGGCCGAACGCTACGACTCCGGCGGCGTTGATGATTCCGTCGAGGCGGCCGTGTGCGGCTAGGGCGGCGGACACGAGCTGTGCGGCCGTGCTCGGATCACTCAGGTCGCCAGTGACCGTCGCTCCAAAGATGCCGAGTTCGGCGAGACGCTCAGCGCTGCGCCCGTGCAGGGTGAGCAGAGCGCCCTCTTCGCTCAGAAGCTGGGCAATTTCGCGGCCCAAGCCACCGGTAGCGCCGACGATAAGAACGGATGAACCGGAGAGGGAAGCCATGGCTTCATGATAAACGAGATGCTGAGTGCTTGCGCAAGATTAGGGTTTCCGTCCCCAAGTTGGGATAGCATTGACCAAAGCGAGCATTTCTCAACTTGTCGGCGTTCGTTTTGTTCCCAGGGACCGGCACGTGGTTGCACCCGATTTTCTCGCCGGGCAATGTTCGGGCGCACGGTGAGGAAGGCATTCCTGCGAGGGACTGCCTCGGTGGGACGAGGGGTAGGGCCCTCGTTCCATCGCCCGACCTTTCGATGGCCGGCGTGGGTTAAACGTCGAGTGTTGGGTCCTCGTCACGCTCGCCAGGGCAGTCGACGCGCAGCTTGTCGCACAGTGCGGCGAGCTGCAGCAGTTCGGCCTGAGTCAGGGACTCGCCAATGCGCTCGGTGATCGCGCCCATGTGCATAACAGCGACCCGTCGAAACAGAGCCAGGCCTGCCTCGGTGAGCTCGATGATCGCGCCGCGCCCGTCGCTCGGGTCGCTGAGCTTGTGTAGATATCCGCGCGACACGAGCCGATCAACGAGGCGACTCACGCTCGGCTGAGTCAACAGCACGTGCTGATTGAGATCACGCAAGCGGATGCGTCGCTCCGGCTGCCGAGACAGGTTGAACATCACGTCGTACTCGTTGAGCGAAATCTCCTTGGACGGAAAATTCGCGGCCAGGCTGCGCATGATGGCCACCTGGGCGCGAAACAGCGATTCCCACGCGCCCACCGCGATTGTTCGATCCACCACCTGCGGCTCCTAACCTCGTTCTATCAAGGATAGAGACTCGGCGGGGCAGGCCGGGCCAGGGTCGGTGGCTGGGCCGGGAGCATCCGCTTGCTGAGAAAAAACGGATGCCGTGCATGAAACTCGCAGGTGATTTTCTGGCCCAAAGGTGGCGCCCGTTACCTATTCGTTATATGTTTTAGGTGCGTCAACCGTTTGCTGTGGCGGACGACGTGAAATGTGATTGCAGGACACTCTTGGTGCAAGGGAAGAGGGTCAGTCGTAGCCTCTGCGACTGGCCCTCAGTCCTTTTAACCGGCAGCACGTGAGCGGCCGTTCAGAACAGGTCGGGGCTCGGCGTGGTCGACTGGCGGATAGCGACGTCCGCGTGGCGGTCGAAGCGGTAGCCGACACCGCGCACTGTGCGCACGATGTCTTCGTAGCGGCCGAGCTTGGAGCGCAGACGGCGAACATGCACGTCGATGGTGCGTTCGTTCGGGGTGTCTTCCTCGTCGGCGGAGTTCCACAGCGACGAAATGATTTCGGCCCGGTCAATGGTGCGGCCCTCACGCAGCACGAGGTACTGCAGCAGCTCGAACTCCTTGTAGGTCAGTGCTGCCGTCTCGTTATCGAGAATGACGCGCTTGCGGGAGATGTCGACGACGACACCGCTGCGGGCTCGGTCGAGTTCTTCGGGCTCGGCGCGGTGGGCGGCGAGTGCGGCCGGATCCTGCAGGGCTAGGCGCACGACGTCAACGTCGCGGCCGCCAGCGCCCTGGGGGGCCAAAGCGACGGCGGCGTAGGTCTCGGACGAGGGGGCGATGTCGGCGGCGAGGGCCTTGAGCGCCTCGACGATGCGGTTCAGGCTTGTGCCGGCCGCGGCCGCCTTGGCTTCATCGATGCCGACGTAGAGCACGAAGCCGCGAGCCTCGGTGCCGCTGGGCACGGCGCGAATGCGGGGGGTGGCCACCGGCGGGGCCAGGGTCAGGTCGGGGCGGTTGAACGTGGGGCGAGTGGCGTGGATGTGTGCGAGAGACATGGGAGAGGTCCTTGACTGTTCGATCGACGGGAGCCCGACGGATGCGCGAAGCGCCTATTCCGTGCCTGAGACTCGAGGTGTGGCCCGTGGGGCCGGAAGGCGAATGCATCGAAAAGCATTCGGGGCGTCAGCCTGAACTGTCAGGCAGTGAACGCGAGGGGGAAAGTCGCGGTTAGCGGCACATTCGGCAACAGCGGATGGCGGGGGTGCCGGCCATCATCCTGGCGGCAGTCCCGGGGGCCTCGAGGGAGGTCAGGGGGCGTGCGCTGGTTGTCATAACTGTGAGTAAAGCGGAATGTGACGCCGCGTGTCAATTTGGCGTCGCGGTAAGTCACCGAATGACGTGCAACACGTTCGCAGCGTGCTGCCCGTTTAGGCGATTCCGTGCAAAATCACGTCTTTGTGAAATATTGCATGACGAAACGTGGATTGATCAAAGATTATTGATGTGACCCGGGCCTAGCGTGTCGTCGGTCGCAGGACCTGCATGAAATCAGACCAGGCCGTACAAGCGGTCGCCCGCATCACCGAGGCCGGGCACGATGTAGCCCAGCTCGTTCAGCTTCTCGTCGACGGCGCCCAGCACGATCGTCACTTCGCGGCCGGCCAGTGCCGTCTCGACGGCGGCGAGGCCTTCCGGGGCCGCCAGAATGCAAATGGCCGTCACGTCGACCGCGCCGCGGTCGAATAAAAAGTTGATCGCGGCGATGAGCGAGCCGCCGGTGGCGAGCATCGGGTCGAGTACGAAACACTGCCGATCCGACAGATCGTCGGGCAGGCGTTCGGCGTAGGTCGTCGGCTGCAGCGTCTCTTCGTTGCGGGCCATTCCGAGAAAACCGACCTCGGCGGTCGGCAACAGCTTGACCATACCTTCCAGCATTCCCAGGCCGGCGCGCAGAATCGGCACGACGAGCGGCTTCGGGTCGCTGATCCGCACGCCCTGCGCCGCCGATACGGGGGTCTGCACGGTCACGGCTTCCACCCGTACGCCGCGCGTACCTTCATAGGCGAGCAGCGTCATGAGCTCTTCGACCAGCGATCGGAACAGCGGCGACGGCGTGTCCTTGTCGCGGAGCACGGTGAGCTTGTGCGTGATGAGCGGGTGGTCGGCAACGTGGACTCGCATAGGCTCGATTCTACTAGACGGGTTGAGGTGAGACATGGGTGCACGAGACCAACACGATGAGTGGATGCTGCTGGCCCTGACCGAGGCGCGCGCCGCCCTGGCTTCCGACGACGTGCCAGTCGGCGCCATCATCGTCGACAGCGCGGGCCAGGTGATCGGCCGGGGCCGCAACGAGCGCGAACTGCACCAGGACCCCACCCTGCACGCCGAGGTCGTCGCCATTCGCCAGGCCGCCGCGCACACCGGGGACTGGCACCTGACCGAATGCACCCTGATCGTCACGCTCGAACCCTGCGTCATGTGCTCCGGCGCCATCCTCGCCGCCCGGCTGCCCACGGTCGTCTTCGGCGCCTGGGATGAAAAAGCGGGAGCGGCCGGGTCGGTCTACGACGTGCTGCGCGACCGCCGACTCAACCACCGGGTCGAGGTCTTCGCTGGCGTCAACGAGGTCGAGTGCGGCACCATTCTGCGGGAATTCTTCGAGGATCCGGCGCGCAGAAGCCGGCGCTGAGTCCTACTCGAGTCCCTTGATCACGAAGCTGTCGGTCGGCGGGTCGGCCAGGTTCGGGTCGAAGTAGATATCCGGCTCGAGATAGATGGTGCGGGCCAACGGCACGGCGGCTCGAATGCGGGTCTCCACGGCGTTGATATTCGCGGCGACGTCGGTAAAGCGGTGGTCGCCGTCAAAGGCGAGTTTGGCGCCGACCAGAATCTCGTCCGGGCCGAGATAGAGGGTCTTGAGGTGAATGATGCGCCTGGTCTCCGGGCCGTCGAGAATGGCCGCCTCGATGGCATCGAGATCTCTCCTGCTGGCGCCTTCGCCGACCAGCAGGCTCTTGGTTTCAATGCCGAGAATGATCGCGACGAGCACGAGCAGCGCGCCAATGGCGAGCGTGCCGATCGCATCCCAGATCGGCTCGTCGGTAATGATGGTCAGGCCGACACCCACGAAGGCGAAGGCCAGGCCGGTGAGCGCCGCGACATCTTCGAGCAGTACGACGGGCAGCTCGGGCGCCTTCGCGTGCCGCACGAACTGCACCCAGCTCTGCTTCCCTCGCACATGGTTCGATTCCCGAATCGCGGTGCGCAGCGAATAGCCTTCGAGGACCATGGCGATAGTGAGCACCAGAATCGGTAGCCAGACATTTTCGAGCGGATGCGGGTGCTGCAGCTTGTCGAAACCCTCATAGAGCGAGAACACACCGCCGATCGAGAACAGGATGATCGACACCACGAAGGCGTAGACGTAGCGTTCGCGCCCATAGCCGAACGGATGCTCCAGGTCGGCCCGCTTTTTCGCCTTGCGACCACCGAGCAGCAGGAGCAACTGGTTGCCGGCATCCGCTACCGAGTGCACCGCCTCCGCCAGCATCGAGGAGGAGCCGGAAAAAGCCCAGGCCACGAACTTGGTGATGGCAATGCCCAGATTGGCCGCGAAGGCCGCCACGATTGCCTTGTTTCCGCCCGATGCGCTCATGGGATCATCTTAGAACCGGCGCCAGCTGGCGGAGGCTGCGCTCAGGTGGGGCGTTTTGGGCACCTCGATGACGGAAAAAGTAGACTGATCGGATGACTTCTTCCCCGAATGTGACTCTGCCCACGATCGCCTTCCTCGGCGCCGGCTCCATGGCTCGCGCCATTCTGGCCGGCCTGCTGAAGCCCGGTGTCACCGTTGAGGGCGGTATTCGCGTCACCAACCGCACCGCGGTCAAGGCCGCCGAGCTGGCCGACACCGACGGTGTCACCGCCTACGCGACCGAAATCGACGCTGACGCGAACCTCAAAGCCATCGACGGCGCCCAGATCGTCATCATCGCCGTCAAGCCGTACATGGTCGCCGATCTGCTGGCGGAAATCGGCACGTCGCTCGCTCCCGGCACGCTCGTGCTGAGCGTTGCGGCCGGCGTCACCATCGACACCTTCGAATCGCTGCTGCCCAGCACCGTGCACGTCATCCGCACCATGCCGAACACGCCCGCCGTCGTCGGCATGGCCGTCACCGGCATCAGCGCTGGCACCCGATCGACCGACGCTGACCTCGAACTCACCCGTGCCCTGTTCGCGACCGTCGGCGACGTTCTGCTCGTTCCCGAGAGCAAGCTCGACGCCCTCAGTACCATCAGCGGCTCCGGCCCCGCGTACGTGTTCTACCTGATCGAGCAGCTCACCGAAACGGCCATCGCCAAGGGGTTCACGCCCGAAGAAGCGGCCATCATGGTCAACGGAACCTTCCTCGGTGCGAGCTCGCTGCTCGCCGTTTCGGACAAGTCGCCGAGCGAACTGCGCCGCCTGGTCACAAGTCCGGCCGGCACCACCGAGCGCGCCGTCTGGGAGCTCGAAAAGGGTGGCCTCAAGGAACTCTTCGACACCGCAACGGATGCCGCCCTGGCGCGTGCGAAGGAACTCGCCGCCTCCTAGCGCCTACAGCCCCTCGGCGATGGCGGCCGTCGCCTGCAGCCAGGCTGAGCGGGTGCGGGGCGCCAGCGCGTCGACGTTGAGCGGTCCGCCGCCGACCAGCGAAGCGTCGTAGGGAACGTCGACGACGGTGCGGGTGAGCTGGCGAAAGTGGTCGTGCAGGCGCGCGGACAACTGCTCATCCGCGGTCTTCGACGGTGAAGCGAGTACGGTCACCGCCTGGGCGACCTTGTCGGCGTGCCCCTTCTGGCGCAGGCCGTCGAGCAGCGAGGCTGCACCGTAACCGGTGTCCTCGCGGATGGTCGAGACGATCACGAGCTGGTCGGAGGTCTCCACGGCCGCCTCCCAGTTACTGGCCCGCATGTTGTTGCCGGTGTCGATGACGAGCACCCGGTAGAAGCGGCTGAGCGTTGTATGCAGTTTGCGGAATGCGACATCGTCGATGCTCGCCGCTCCAGCCGGATCGAGGTCGGAGGCGAGTGCATCGAACTGGGCGTCGCCCTGCGACCGTACATAGTTGTCGAGGTCGCCCACCCGGGAGCGAGCATCACCGAAGCGATCCAGGTCGCGCAGCAGATCGACGGCCGTATTGGTGTGCCGAGCGGCCTGGGCGCGTACGCCCAGGGTTCCCATGGTCTCGTTGTTGTCCCAGGCGAGGGTATAGCCGCCGCGATAGATGCCGAACGTTGCCGCAATGAGCAGCGTTGCGGTTGTTTTGTGCGCCCCGCCCTTGGGGTTGAGGACCACGATCGTGCGGGGGCCGTTCAGACTGCGCTGCACGGCGCTGATGGCGCTGCGCTGCATCTGCTCGGTGGGACTCGGCGCGAGCGAGACCAGCCCGCCGGTGAGGCGGCGCATGGCGCCCTGCCAGCCGTGCTCGGCCGGACCGGTCGGTGCCGGCGGCCGCGAGCTCAGAAAATCGGCGAGGTTGGGCGGGACGGTGGTCGATGTCGCGGCGGCCGCGGCAGCGGGCGAGGTAACGAATGGCGAGGTGGCTGGACGTGATGTGACCGGCACCGATGTGACCGGCACCGATGTGACCGGCACCGATGTGACCGGCGCTGACGCGACTGGCAGCGACGGTGTCCGCTCTGCTCCGCCGACGGATGCCCGCGGCTCCACGGCAACAGCCAGAGGAGCGAGCAGGGATTCGAACAGGCTGACGGGTTCATCGTCGGGTTCATCGGCGGCGGCTTCTGCGGCGGGCGGCTGCAGCAGCGCAGCAAACGGGGTGCGCGCATCCGCTTCGATCGGCACGGCAGGCCGCGGCGAATTGTTCTGCACGGGGAGCGGCACGGTGTGCGCGGGCTTGGGATGCCGCCCGACGACGACCGGTCCGGCGGACTCGACGCGTCCGTTCGGGTGCACCGTCAGCGGCCAGTCGCCCTGCTCGTCGCTGACCTGCAGCAGCACAGACTGCCCGCGGGTGCGGGCAGTCTCGACGACGAGACCGATGATCTCCTCGCGCACGCCGGCCTCATCGTTGCCGGTCACCGTGCGCGTTGCGCCGTTGATGGTGACCTCGCCCGTCGTATCGGTTTGCACTTCGGCGATGATGTCAGCGGTGGTGTCAGGCACCGTGAATCCGGCCTCGGGCGCAACGGTATCGGGGAGCGCGGGAACGTTTCGTGACATGGATGAGCCTTTCCGTCCTCGGACATGACGCCACAGGCAGCCTCGCCGAGCTGCGACGAGTTATATCCGTAGTAGGAGAATAGCCGGTCGCCGTCCACGAATTGGAGGATTATTCACCGAATCCGGGTGCATTCCGCCAGAACGGATGCGGATCGGCTAAGATCCGAGCGCCGCGAACCGCTCGATGTCGGCTTCGGCGCCCGACACGATGATGAGGTCGTGGTTGGAGACCACCGTCTCAGCGGTGGCATAGGTGAACGGCTTTCCCGGACTCTTCACGCCGACCACCGTGACGTTGTACTTGCGACGCACGCCGGAGTCAACCAGGTTGAGGCCGCGGATCTGCTTCGGCGGGTACATTTTCACGAGGGCGAAGTCATCATCAAACTCGATGAAGTCGAGCATGCGACCCGACACGAGGTGGGCAACGCGTTCCCCGGCCTCGGCCTCGGGGTAGATCACGTGGTTAGCGCCGATGCGTTCGAGGATCTTGCCGTGTGACTTGGAAATGGCCTTGGCCCAGATCTGCGGGATCTTCAGGTCAACCAGGTTCGCCACGATGAGCACGCTCGCTTCGACCGAGGCACCGGTTGCGCAGACGGCGATGGAGAAGTCCTGGGCGCCGATTTGCTGCAGCGCCTCGAGGGAGCGGGCATCCGCTTGCACAGCGTGGGTGACTCGCTCCGACCATTTCTGCACCAGCGCCTCACTCGTGTCGACCACGAGCACTTCGCGGCCGAGACGGTCGAGCTGGCCGGCTGTGGCAGCACCGAAACGCCCGAGCCCGACGATCAGTACGGGAGCGTCGTGTTTGATGCGATCAACCAACGATGGGCCTCTCTTTTGGGTGTTTGAACAGTTGCCTGCTCTGCCTTGCGGCCAATGCTGCCGCGAGAATCACTGTACCAACCCGGCCCATGAACATCGTGGCCGCCATCACGTACACGCCTTCCGGTAAACCACCACGCCGAAAATCAACAGGGCGATCGAGCGGTTCGACGGCCAGCGAGCCTGGCCAAAGTTGCCTGACTGAACGGACTACCCAATGATCGGGCGTTCTTCCGGGAGCGAGTAGAGAACATTGCGTTGTTTGAGCGCAAGGGCAGCAGCCAGACCGATCGGGCCAATCCGGCCGGCCAGCATGAGGAGGCTAAGCACGTATTTTCCCGCCGGGTGCAGCTCTTCGCTGAGCCCAACAGACAGGCCGCAGGTAGCGAAAGCGGAGATAACTTCGAAGAGGATGCGATCCAGCGGCTCATCGCTGATCATCATGATGAGCCCGGTCGCCACGAGCACGAGCGTGGCGCCTAGGAATGTGACACTGATGGCGAGCCGCAGGGTGCCGTCGGGAATCGTCCGTCCGCCGATCATGACGCGCCTATCGCCACGCGCTTCCGCGACGATGGCGAGGAAGAGGACCGCGAGCGTGACCACTTTGATGCCTCCCGCAGTCGATGCGGATCCGCCACCGACAAACATCAATGCGTCCGTCATGAGGAGGGTGATCGGGTTCGATTCGCTCGTGTCCGTGATGGCGAATCCGCCGGAACGCATCATGGTCGAGGCGAATAAGGCGTGGAAGAGCTTGTCCGGGATGCTGAGGTGTTCGATTGACCGTTCATTTCCCCATTCCATGGCTCCCCAGGCAACCGCTCCGGCGATGAGCAGAAGTGTGGTCGTGCCGAGGGTTAGCTTGGTGTGCAGGGTCCAGCGCTTTCTATTCCACTTGTGTTGGATCAAGGTCAGATACACGGGGAAGCCGAAACTTCCGACGAATACTCCAATCATGATCGGGGTCAGAATCCAGTAGTCGCCATCGAACTGGCCGAGGCCGCCCGCATGCGAGACGAAGCCGGCGTTGTTGAACGAGGAGATTCCGTAGAAGAGTCCGTGCCAGACGCCTTCCCACCAGTTGTCTTCGATCATCACGAACCGTGGGATCAGGACTGCCACGAGTGCCGCTTCGATCGCTAGCGTGGTCAGCACCACGGTGCGAAGCAGACTGCCGACCTCACCGAGCCTCGACGTGCCGAGGCTCTGCTGAACGAAGACCTTGTCGCCGAGGCCCAGGTGCCGAGTAACCGCCCGCGCCAGGAGCAAGGCAATCGTGACAATGCCGAGCCCACCAATCTGGATAGCGAGCAGAATCATCGCCTGTCCGAAGAAAGACCAGTGAGTTGCTGTGTCCAGCGTCGTCAGGCCCGTCACTGTCACGGCCGAGACGGCGGTGAAAATGGCATCGGGCAGGGGCGTCCGGTTCCCATCTGCCGCAGCGATCGGAAGAGACAAGACGATGGCGAAGAAAAGAGCGGCCGCGACGAAGATGAGTGCTGCGGCCCGGGAGGGCGAACGCTTCACGAACTCGCGGATCAGGGACCGAGGCTCCTGCGTTTGACTTGGTTCGGAGTGGGCGTGGTGCATGGGGATTCTCCGCTCGACGATGAGGGTCGCTGACCAAACTCGTCGACACTCTAATGACTAAATTAAGCCGCAGGTATCGATCCGGCCCGCCATCGGTCCGAGAGTCGTGACCTTGGTGCGCAACTGCCAACGATATCGATCAGGGCAAGCTCATTAATACCGTGTGTGAACAATAACGCCCTCACGCGGTCCCGGATGCGCACCAAAATAGAGAGTGGGTGGGGGAGGGACGGCCCTGTCCCGGTTCTCGACAACACCAAGAACCCCCGATTGACCTGCGACCTGTGCCAGTTTGACATGGTACTACCCAGCGGTGGTTTTTACCCAGTACGAATGACTACCCTGAGGGTATGGCAGACATCTTCACCGTGGTGGCAGACTCGGCGCGACGCGACATTTTGCGCATCCTCTTGGAGCGGGCTGATCCCGCCGGCGAGCCCGGGAGCGCGGGGCGCAGCGAACTGAGCGTGTCCGACATCGTCGGTCATCTCGGGCTGAGCCAGCCGACTGTCTCCAAGCACCTCAAGGTGCTGCGTGAAGCCGGTCTGGTCACCGTGCGCGAAGACGGGCAACACCGCTTCTACCGACTGGAATATTCGCCGCTCGAGGAGATCGAGGATTGGCTGATCCCGTTCCTCAGCGTCGACTTCGATCAGGCCGTCAAGACCGCCGATCTGGAGGGTGAGGGGTTGAAAGACGAGCAGCGCGCCTTCGCCTCGGCCATCGGCAAGGCTTTCGCCGACGCCTCGCAGATGTCCCAGGTGGTCAAGGATGCGACCGCGAAGAAGTGGCGCAGAAACGGTTGAAATCGGGCGTTTCGCGTTCCCACGACCGGCCCGATCCGACGGTTGAGTAGTTGGAGAGCGTTTTGTCCGATAGAATGGTGTTTTCGTGTCAGTCGCGGGCCCCGCGACTAAACCAATACTTGTGAGGTCCGTGTGGGTTCTGTAATTAAGAAGCGACGCAAGCGTATGGCGAAGAAGAAGCACCGCAAGCTGCTTCGCAAGACTCGCCACCAGCGTCGTAATAAGAAGTAGAACGACTCCTCGTTGTTCTGTGAGCAAAGCGCTAGCCCTTCGGGACTGGCGCTTTTTGCTTGCCTGAGAGACGGCTGGGCGGAGGAGTGTTCCTGCGCGTTGCACCGGTAGCATAGCGTCGATGTGCCATTACCCCGAATGGGGGTGGCGGTGCCATGGTGCGCGGCATCACTATTGATGGAAAACGTGGGCGTTAGCGTCCGAGAGGCTACACCCGTGAACCACGCTCCCTCGGCGCTCTTGCGTCGATGTACTGCTGCCATAATCATCCCGCTGCTGGTGCTTGCTGGGATTATACTGCCTGCCAGCACTTTCACGGCACAAGCGGCCAGCGCGGCCGCCACGCTCGCGGTGAGCGCGCAAGGCGCTGCCATGGCTGCGGATCCCGCTGATCCCCGCCAATCAGTGATCGTGCAGGCGGCGTCATCCGCTGCCGGCGTCGCCCTCGCCGAGGCTCAGAGCCGGGCGGGCGTCAGGATTGACAACCGCTACCGCGCGGCATTCGCTGGTTTCTCGGCCAAGCTCACCGCGGCCCAAATCGCGCACTTGCGCAGCAGCCCCCTGGTCGAGCGGGTCGAGCTGGATACCGCAACTCACATCGACACCTTGCAGCCGGATGCCCCATGGGGACTAGACCGCATCGACCAGCGTTCTTCGGCTCTTTCTGGCACCTACGACTACGGAACGTCAGGGGCTGGCGTGACGGTCTATGTGATCGACTCGGGAATCCGGCTTACCCACACCGAGTTCGGTGGCCGTGCGACGAGCGGCTATGACTTCGTCGATGATGACAGCGACGCCGGCGATTGCAACGGCCACGGCACGCATGTCAGCGGCACCATTGGCGGTACGACCTACGGTATTGCGAAGTCCGTGAGCATGGTCGCCCTCCGCGTCTTCGACTGCGGAGGGAGCGGCTACGTCTCGGACCTGATCGCTGCCGTTGACTGGGTCGTTACCTACCGGTCAGGCCCCTCGGTCATTAACATTAGCGGCGGCGGCGAGTCCAACGCCCTGCTGGACGAGGCAGTGGAAAACGCCTCGGCAGCCGGCGTGCCGGTCGTCGTCGCTGCGGGCAACAGGTCGCAGGACTCGTGCGGTACCGCCTCTCCGGCCGAGACGCCCGCGGCGATCACCGTCGGCGCAACCGACGAGGGCGACTACCGGTCGAGCTACTCCAATTTCGGGGAGTGCGTCGACCTGTTTGCCCCCGGTAGCGGGGTTCGCTCCAGCTTCATCGGGTCGGATACTGACAGTACGCTGATGAGCGGTACATCCATGGCAGCGCCCCATGTTGCTGGTGCCGTAGCGCGGTACCTACAGGTCAGCGCGTCGTCAACTCCCGCGCAAATCGACGACTTTCTTTCCGCACAGGCAACGCAGGGGGTGGTCTTCGACGCTCGGTCAACGAGCAACTATCTGCTCTACGTCTCGCCGGGGAACAGCGACGTCTCGCTGGGGAACAGCGACGTCACCCCGCCGACCGTGACTAGCCGGGTGCCGGTCGTCAATGCACGGTCGATCAGCCAGACGGCGAACATCTCGGCGACGTTTAGCGAACCGGTCATCAATGTGACGGCGAGCTCGTTCTCACTGCGCTCCCAAACGGCAACGGTAGCTGCGGCCGTGACCTACGCCTCGGGGACAAACGTCGCCACGCTCAACCCGTCGTCGACCCTCGCAGCGGACACGCTCTATACCGTGACCGTGACCGGTGTGCGTGACATTGCCGGCAACGTGATCGCCGGCACGAGCTGGTCGTTTCAGTCGGGTCCGGCACCCACGATCATCGCGGCGGTCCCCAGAACGGATGCCCGCGCAATCAGCCGGACCGCCAACGTCACGGTCACCTTCAGTGAGCCGGTGACGAAGGTTTCGACGACCACGATCACGATGAAGACGGGAACGACGCTCGTGCCAGCGGCCGTCACGTATGACGCGACAACCCGCACGGCGACCCTCAACCCCACAGCCACCCTCGGCGCCGACAGACTCTTCTCGGTCAACGTGTCTGGCCTGCTGGACGCCGTCGGCAACCCGTTAGTGCCCACCTCCTGGTCGTTCACGTCGGGGCCGGTACCCACTATTACCAGTGTCAGCCCGGCATCGGGGGCGACATCCGTTAGCCGTACCGCCAACGCGACGGCGACCTTCAGCGAAGCGATCATCGGCGTGAGTTCGTCAACGGTAAAATTGACGAATGCTTCGACCGGCACGGTTATTACGGCAGTGAGGAACTTCAATTCGACGACGAAAGTTCTCACGATCAATCCCTCCGTGACGCTCGCGTCCAACACGCTGTACCGGGTGACGATTACGGGCGGTACCAGTGCGGTGCGGGATGCGGCCGGCAACCCCCTTGCAACGAAAACCTGGACGTTCCGAACCGGTAGTTCCATCTAACAGAGCATGGTCTAGTCGAGTAACCGCGGCCTCGTAGGCTAGACCCATGCCCACCGCACACCTCACCCTGATCGGCAAGCCCGGTTGTCACCTCTGCGACGACGCACGCGACGTGGTCGGCAGCGTTGTGGCCAAGCTCGCCGATGACGCATCGGCCCTCACTATCACGCTCGAGGAACGTTCCATTCTCGATGACGCCGAGTTGCACGACCTCTACCTGGAGGACATCCCGGTGCTCCTCATTAACGGCCAGGTGCACAATTACTGGCGCATCGATCCGGTGCGCCTGCGCACCGCCCTACTGGAGGTCTCATGACCATTCGTCACATCGTCTGCTGGAAACTCAGCGCTCTCACCCCGCGCAAGAAGGCCGACGACGCGGCCCAGATCGCTGCCGACTTGAACGCCCTCGTCGGGGTTGTGCCCGAGATTCGCGCGTTGACGGTGGGGCCGGATGTTGCCGGCAACGAGAACTGGGACGTCGCGCTGATCGCCGACTTCGACGACCTCGAGGCCCTCGACCGCTACCAGAAGCACCCGGAGCACAAGAAGGCTGGTGCGTTCATCCGTACCGTCGTCGCCGACCGCCTGGCGGTCGACCTCGAGGTCTAGTTGATCCTTACGGCTCGAGGCGGGTCGGGCCGCGGAACAGGTAGGTGACCTCGCGAATCGACGCCTGGTGCAGCATGAGCATCAGTACGCGCGCGAGGCCCATGCCGAACCCTCCGTGCGAGGGTACGCCGTAGCGGAAGAAGTCCAGGTAGCCCTCAATCTCCTTCGGGTCGAGGCCCTTCTCGATCGCCTGCGCTTCGAGTACCTCGATGCGGTGCTCGCGCTGGGCTCCGGTCGAGATCTCGGTGCCGTTGAAGATGAGGTCGTAGCTCTTGGTAATCGACGCGTCGCCCTCGTGACGCATGTGATAAAACGGGCGAATGCTCGAGGCGTAGTCGGTGAGGAACACGAATTCGTGTCCGTACTTCTCGGCCACGTAGGCGGCGATCTGGCGCTCGCCCTCCGGGTCCATGTCGTCGTCGTCGCGGGGAACCTCGTAGCCGCGGCTCTTCACGATCTCCTTGGCCTCGGCCAGCGGGATGCGCGGGAACGGCGTGCTCGGAACGGTCACCTCGACGTCGAACAGGGCCTTGACCTCGTCGCCGTGCCGGGCCTTGACGGCGGTGAAGCCGGCGACCATGAGGTTTTCGTGCAGCTGCATGACGTCGTCGTGGCTGTTGATCCAGCTGATCTCGGAGTCAACACTGGTGAACTCGGTGGCGTGGCGGCTCGTGAACGAGGGGTCGGCGCGGAATGCCGGGCCGACCTCGAAGATCTTGCCGAAGCCGGCCGACTGCGCCATCTGCTTGAAGAACTGCGGGCTCTGCGCGAGGTACGCCTTCGTCTCGAAGTAGCCCACCTCGAACAGTTCGGCGCGACTCTCGCTCGCGCTGGCCATGAGTTTGGGGGTGTGCAGCTCGATGAAGTCGTGCTCGATCCAGTACGTGCGCAGCGCGTGCTCGAACGTGGTCTGAATGCGGAAGATGAGGTTCTGCTTCGGGTTGCGCAGGTCGAGGAAGCGCCAGTCCATGCGCTTGTCGAGGCTCGAGTCGGCCGCGATCGGCGTCTCGGGGATGGCGGCCGACACGACGGTGAGGGTGGCCAGCTTGATTTCGATGCCGCCGAGCTTGACCCGCTCGTCGTGCTTGAGCGCACCGGTCACCGTCACGAAGGTGCCCTGGGCGAGACCCGAGATACTGGTCGCCGGCTCGTCGGCGACGACCTGGCCATCGGCATCCGTTGTGCGGGGATTGACCAGCTGCACGGCGCCGGATTCGTCGCGCAGTACGACGAATTGCACTTTTTTCTGGTCTCGAACGGTATCGACCCAACCGGACACCGATACGGGGCCGTCGTCGAGAGCGGACAGGTTCTTGATTAATACGCGCGAAGTCACTGTTCGAGCTTAGCCGGAGCCGCCCAAGGTCCCCGCCGAGGGGAGCCCGGTGTAGAAGTATTGAAGTTGCTGCCGATCGTGGATGACCTCGCCCGGAGCATCAGCATCGTTGACGTCTGAGCGCTCTCACGGCGGTTTCAAGGCTGGGGCCTCCGTAGACTAGTCGGGTGGTAGCCAGTCAAGTGCATCTCGTGCGTCACGGTGAGGTCTTTAACCCCGAACGCGTGCTCTACGGACGGCTGCCGAACTACCGGTTGTCCGAGCAGGGTGTGCTCATGGCCGCCACCGCCGCCGCCGAACTGGTCGAGCGCGGCCGCCCGGTTGTGCGCGTGATCGCCTCGCCGCTGCAGCGAGCGCAGGAATCGGCCGCACCGATCGCCGCCGCCTTTGGGCTGCCGGTCGACAGCGAGGAACGCATTATCGAACCGACCAACGCATTCGAAGGCAAGCGGATGCGCGGTTCAGACGGCGCGCTGCGCGACCCCCGCAACTGGCCGGCTTTGGTCAACCCGCTCCGGCCGAGCTGGGGCGAACCGTTTCGGGCTGTCTCGAAGCGGATGCTCGCGGCGATCGATGACGCCTGGAACTCGGTCGACGAGGGCGATGTTGTGCTGGTCAGCCACCAGCTGCCGATCTGGATGGTGCACCGCTCCCTCGCCCATGAACGACTCGCCCACGACCCGCGCAACCGGCGGTGCGATCTGTCGAGCATCACGACGCTGTCCTGGCGCGGCGACCACTTCGCTGAAACCGGTTATGCCAGCCCGGCCGCAGCACTTCTCGATCCGAGCAACGACGTGGGTGCCGTATGAGCCGCGTGAAGAGTCGCCGGGTCGCCCCGCTGTTGGCCGGTCTCGCCGCAGCCGCATTGTTGCTCGCCGGCTGCTCCTCTGACCCGCTCGCCGAGCAGTACCGCGAGGGCTCGAGCAAGGGCTTCATCGCCGGCGACGGCAGCGTCACCGAGATCCCCCTCGAAAGCCGCGGCGAGGCCATCGAGTTCTCCGGCGTGACCGAGACCGGTGAAACAGTCACCAGCGCCGACAAGCTTGGCGAGGTTCTGGTCGTCAATTTCTGGTACGCGAGCTGCGCGCCGTGCCGGGCCGAGGCATCCGATCTGCAAAGCATCAACGCGCAATTCGAAAATGAGGGCGCGAGTTTTCTCGGAGTCAACGTGCGGGACCAGGCGCCGAACGCGATCGCGTTCAACGAGACCTACAGCGTGACGTACCCCTCGGTGCTCGACGTCGACACCGGCGCCATGCAGCTCGCCTTCAGCGGCAGCATCCCGCCGAACGCGGTGCCCACCACACTCGTGCTCGACGCCGAAGGCCGGGTTGCCGCCCGCATTCTCGGCCAGGTCACCTCGCCCTCCATTCTGGAAACCCTGATTCGCGACACGATCGCGGAGACTGGCGCGATCATTGATAGCGGCACCGGCGAGTGAACAATCCCTTCGGAGAGATCGTCTTCAGCGGGCAGCTGCTCTTCGCTATTCCCATCGCGCTCCTGGCCGGGCTGGTGTCGTTCGCCTCCCCGTGCATTTTGCCGCTCGTACCCGGCTACCTCGCCTACATCGGCGGCTTCACCGACGGGCGCACCGGAACCTCCAAACGGGATCGGCGCGGCCGCAACCGGCTGCTGGCCGGGGTCGGCCTGTTCGTGCTCGGCTTCACCGTGGTGTTCGTGCTCACTGGCGTCGTTTTCGGCGCGGCCGGATTCTGGCTCAACTCCTACCGCGACCTGATCACCCGGATCGCCGGCGTCGTGGTCATTCTGCTCGGCCTGGTCTTCGTCGGCCAGTTCGGTGCGATGCAGCGCACCATCAAAACCAGTTGGCGCCCCAAGATGGGCCTGGCCGGAGCGCCCCTGCTCGGCGCGGTGTTCGCGGTCGGCTGGACGCCGTGCACCGGCCCGACCCTCACCGCCATCAACTCCCTCAGCCTTGGCACCGGCTCACCCTGGCAGGGCGGTCTGCTCGCGTTGTTCTATTCCCTCGGCCTCGGTATTCCGTTCCTGTTGATCGCCCTCGGCCTCAACTGGGCCACCGGATCGGTCGCATTCCTGAAACGGCATATACGTGCCATCAACCTGTTCGGCGGCGTTTTGCTCGTCGTTATCGGAGTCCTCATGGTGACCGGCATCTGGAATGCCTGGCTCCTCGACCTGCAAGGGGTGATTGGCAGCTTTGTCCCGGCCATCTGACCACTACGATTCCCGCCCGCAGACACCGGGGGTCGTGCAGCCCAAGCTCGGCCTGACCGGCTGGCTGCGCTGGTTCTGGCGTCAGCTCACGAGTATGCGCACCGCCCTGTTTCTGCTGCTGATGCTCGCCATCGCCGCCATTCCCGGATCGCTAGTGCCGCAGCGCAGCTCAGACCCGAACGGCGTCACCCAGTACTTTGCCGACAACCCCGACCTGGCACCGGTCCTCGACCAGCTGCAAGCCTTCGACGTGTACACCTCGGCCTGGTTCTCGGCGATCTACCTGCTGCTGTTTATCTCGCTCATCGGCTGCGTCATTCCGCGCACCAAACACCATTTTCTGGCCCTGCGCGCGAAGCCGCCGACCACTCCGGCCCGGCTCTCCCGCCTGTCGGGTTTCATCGAGCATGACGCGCCGGCTGAAACGGATGCCTCCGCCGCCATCACCCACGCCCGCACCCTTCTGAAATCCAGCGGCTACCGCGTCGCTCGGTTCGAGGCTGAGGGGGAGTCATCGGTCTCGGCCGAACGCGGCTACCTGCGCGAGACCGGGAACCTGATCTTTCACGGCGCCCTGGTAGGCGTTCTGGTCACCGTCGGATTCGGCGGCGGCTACGGCTTCAGCGGCCAGCGCGTGCTGGTCGAAGGCCAGACTTTCGTGAACACTCTGCTCGCGTACGACTCCTTCAACCCTGGACGTTTCTTCGACGACGGAACCCTCGACCCCTACACCCTGAGCCTCGACGACTTCGCGGTGGCCTACGAGCAGCTCAACCTGCAGGCCTACGGCCAGCCGATCGACTTCACCGCCGACGTGACCGTTACTCCCAAGGGCGCAGAAGCGGAGCCCAGCGTGGTTAAGGTCAATGGGCCGCTGCGCACGAATGGCACGAGCATCTACCTGCTCGGCAACGGCTACGCACCGACCATTCAGGTCACGGCCCCCGACGGCACCGTGGTGTTCTCCGATTCGGTACCGTTTCTGCCGCAGGACGCCAACCTCACCTCGCTCGGTATCGTCAAGGTGCCAGACGGTCTGGCCGAACAGCTCGGCATGATCGGTTTCTTCTATCCCACCCAGGACAAGGCCGAGTCCGGGGCGAACTTCTCCAGCTACCCCGACCTCGAGTATCCGCTGCTCACCCTGAACGTGTACACCGGCGACCTCGGTCTCGATGACGGCGTACCGACATCCGTTTATGCCCTCGTCACCGACGATCTGACCCAGCAGAACGGCGGCTCCACCGGTGTCGACTCGATCGAACTCAAGCCGGGCGAGTCCACCGAGCTGCCGAATGACCTCGGCACGGTCAGCTTCATCGACAACGACCCGGCAGCCTCGGCTGCCGGCGATCTCAAGCAGTCGGTTCCGCGCTTTGCCAGCTTCGACATTCACCACGATCCGACCCAGATCTGGCTGATCTCCTTCTCCGCACTCGTGCTGTTCGGCCTGTTCACCGGACTGCTCGTGCCGCGTCGCCGAGTCTGGGTGAAGGCGACCACGCGTGCCGATGGAACGGTTCACCTCGAATATGCCGGCCTCGCCCGTGGTGACGACCCAGCCCTCGGCAGCGCCGTCACGGCCCTGGCCGACCGACATCTGAAACTGCTCAAGTCCCACCAACCCATCGTCGCCACCCCCGAAACGACTTAGGCTTAGATCGTGAATCTGACTGACCCCGCACTGCTCAACTCGTACTCGCTCTACGCGCTGTATTCGGCGATGGGCGTCTACGCCCTCGCTTTCATCGCCTTCGCGATCGACCTCGCCCGCCGCTCGAGCGCGGTCGGCGTGATCGAGGCGGCCGACCTGGTGGAAACGGATGCCGCTGCTTCGGCCGGCGCCGCAGCATCCGCTGGCGGTACCCGCACCCTTGAGCGACCGGCCCTGAAACGGCCGGTGCTGTCCCGCCTCAGCGCGCGGATGGACAACGATGCGGCCATGCCCTACGGTCGCTCGTCGAGCCTACGAGTGGGCGTCTCGCTCACCGTGCTCGCCTGGGCACTGCACCTCGTGGCAACCGTTATGCGCGGTTTCGCCGCCGACCGGGTGCCGTGGGCGAACATGTACGAATTCGCCATGACCGGAACCCTGCTCATCATGACGGTGTTTCTGCTCGTGCTGGTGCGCTCGGACCTGCGTTTTCTGGGAACCTTCGTCACCGGCCTCGTGCTCGTGCTGCTCGGAATTGCCGCCCTGCAGTTCTACGTCGAGGTCGCCCCGCTGCCGCCGGCGCTGCAGTCGGCCTGGCTGGTGATCCACGTTTTCGTGGCGTCCCTCGGCACCGGAATGTTCGCGCTCGGTTTCGCCCTGTCGACCGTTCAGCTGTTGCAGTCGCGGCGGGAGAACCACGTGCTCGAGGGAGCTGCCGCGCCGCGCGGGGCGATCGCATCCGCTCTGCGCCTGCGTTTTCTGGCCACGCTGCCGTCGTCAGTGACGCTGGAGAATCTGTCCTACCGCATCAATATCGTCGGCTTCATTTTGTGGACCTTCACCCTGATGGCCGGCTCGATCTGGGCCGAACAGGCCTGGGGCCGCTACTGGGGCTGGGACACCAAAGAGGTCTGGACTTTCATCATCTGGGTCATCTACGCCGGCTACATCCACGCCCGTGCGACCCGCGGCTGGCGCGGATCACGCTCGGCCTGGCTGTCGATCATCGGCTTCAGCGCCGTCATGTTCAACTTCGGCATCGTCAACGTGTTCTTCAAGGGCCTGCACGCCTACTCCGGCCTGTAGCCTGCAGTCATTCGAAAGCGGGTAAACGGTTGCTTCAGCCCGTCTGAATCAACCTTTCACCCGCTTTCGCCATTCGGTTGCGCGCTATCCGGCGGCGAGGAGCGCGTGGGTGTGCGCGAGGCGCGCCAGCCACCAGTCACGGCGCTCCGGACTGGCCGCGTGCTGCGTAAGCAGAGCAGGGTCGGGGGCGACCCGGCGCACCGGAATCGCGCCGTCGACCGGGAGCAGAGGGTGGGTCGTGACGTCCTCGGCCAGCAGCGAGGCCGTGCCCAGCCCGCAGTCGAAGTACAAGCCGGGAACGGATGCGGCCAGGTGGGCGCCCATGGACAGCCCGACCGAGGTGTCGAGGGCGCTGGAGACGACGACCGGAAGGCCGGTCTGGCCGATGATCGACAGGGCGGCGCGAATGCCGCCGAGTGGCTGCGCCTTGATCACCAGGATGTCGGCGGCGCCGGCCCTCGCCACGGCGAGTGGGTCGCTGCTCTTGCGCACGCTCTCGTCGGCGGCGATCGGCACGCTCAGGTAGGTCGTGCGCTGGCGAATCTCAGCCAGTTCCGGCACGGTCAGGCAGGGCTGCTCGACGTATTCGAGATCAAAGGCGCTCAGGGCGTGAATGGCATGCTCAGCCTCATCCACGTTCCACAGTCCGTTCGCATCGATCCGGATGCGTCCCTCCGGGCCGAGCACGCGGCGCACCTCGGCGACCCGGGCGACATCGTCGGCCAGAGTCTGATCGGGGCTGGCCACCTTCACCTTGGCTGTGCGGCAGCCGGGAAAACGGGCGAGCACTTCGGCGACCTTGTCGGCGGAGACGGCGGGCACGGTGGCGTTGACCGGAATGCTCGTGCGCAGCGGGTGCGGCGAGTCCTGCCAGCCGAAATCAATCGCGGCCCGCAGCCAGTTGACTGCCTCAGCGTCGTCGTATTCGACGAAGGGAGAAAACTCCGTCCAGCCCTGCGGCCCCTCGAACAGCAGCGCTTCCCGGCTGTCCAGGCCTCGAAACCGGTCGAACAGTTTCAGGGAGACGACGTGCGCGGAACCGAGAAGCTCTTCCAAGGGGGGGACCGTGGCATCCAGTGAGGTCATCATGGATCCAGTCTGGCAGCCTCCGGCTGGGTAGTTGGTCAGAGCGAATCCTGATAGAGGTCATCCCCCTCATGATCGTGGTCGATGCCGTTCGGCTTGACATTGACCAGGGCGACCGCGATTCCGGGGGCGATGAGCAGATAGGCGTCTTCGAACCGGCCCTCCCCGCTGTTTACCCGCAACCAGTACGGCAGCCCGGCAGCGATGGCGCCGTCGATCTCCACCTGGATCGACTCGACCGAACGGCCGCCGAGGGAATAGGGCTTGCCGCCATAGACGATGTCGATGCGGTTCATGGTTCGTCCTTCGAGCTCAGTGGCGCGAACGGGGAGCGAGGTTCTGGAACGATTTGCAGGCCGCCGGAGGAGTTGGCCGTGGCCATGAGCGCCTCGATCCACTCGCGGTTCAGGGTGGGGGAGCGGCTGCCGAAATATTTGTATGCGATTGGGATGCCGGGGTGCAGCCAGATGGTGCTCCGCCCGTTGCCCGCCTGCGGGTCATCGCGCCAGGTGAAATAGAACGATTCGCCGCGCCGAAGCTTGGCTCCGACGACCACCTGGATATGCGCCAGAACTCGATCGTCGAAGTCCGCGGTGAGGATCGAGTCGTAGGTCAGCTTTCCCATGTCTCGCTCCAGCTCGCGTGCATTCGGTTGATCCTGACCCCGCTAGTCGCGCAGGTAGTGCTCCAGCCGGGGCACGTGCAGAAGAGCCAGGGCGCGTTTCTCGATTTGCCGCACGCGTTCCCGGGTGACGCCCTCGATGTGGGCGATCTGGTCGAGGGTACGGGGCTCGTTGCCGTCGAGGCCGAACCGGGCCCGCAGAATGGAGCGTTCTCGGGGCGGCAGTGTTTCCAGAAAGAAGCGGATGTCCGCGGCACGCAGGGTCAGGGTGGCGTGCTCGTCGGGCTGGGGCAAGTCGTCGTCGATGATGAGTTCAGCCATATCGCCGGCGCCATCACCGACCGGGGTGTGCAGGGAGATCGGTTCGTTGTCGTACTGCAGCAGCCGCAGCACATCGCGCACTGGAAGCTGCGCGGCCTCACCGATCTCGCGTGCTGTCGGGTCGCGGTCGAGCACGCTCGTGAGATCACGACGGATCCGCTTGATCTTATTCAGCTTCTCGGCCGTGTGCACCGGGATGCGGATCATGCGCGATTTGTCGGCCATGCCGCGGTGGATGGCCTGGCGGATCCACCAGGTGGCGTAGGTGGAGAACTTGTAGCCGGTCATGAAGTCATACTTTTCGACCGCACGCACCAGACCCATATTGCCGTCCTGAACGAGGTCCATGATGGGCACCCCGCGACCGGAATAGTGTTTGGCGATGCTGACGACCAAGCGCAGGTTGGCCTCGATGAACTGGTTCTTGGCGCGGCGCCCGTCTTGCCCGAGCCAGGCCAGGTCCCGATGCTCCACCGAATCGCGCGGGATGGCATCGCCGTCCCGCAGCAGTCGAGCCTCAGCGAACAGACCCACCTCGATGCGGCGCGCCAGATCAACCTCCTGCTCGGCGTTGAGCAGAGTCCCCTTGCCGATGCGGCGCAGGTAATCGCCGAAGGCATCCGTTGATGCGGCGCTGTAGCTGGCCGATGCCGCGGCGCGGCGCGGCGCGGCATTCGCTGCCGGGCGCGGCAGCGAAGCGGCGTTGGTGTTTCTCTCAACAGTCGTCGTCATGAGCGCTTGCCCCCGCACTGGCTGCTGCTGTCTGTGATATTCATGGCCACCTCCCCGTGTATTCCAAGTCTTTAGTACACCCCCGAAGAGGGGTGGCGATCAAGGGCTTGACATATTGTTTGGTAAAGATTACCTGAGGTTATTTCGTCTTTACAACCGTGGGTATTACGAGTTGGTGAAGCCGCAAGCTGCGCGTCCGCCCCCGTAGGCTGACAGCATGAGCGAACAGGTATCCGAAATCTTCGATGCGAGCCGATGGAAGGCCGTTGCCGGCTTTGAAGACCTCACCGATCTGACCTACCACCAGGATCTGAGCGGCCGAATCGCCCGCATCGCCTTTGACCGGCCCGAGGTGCGCAATGCCTTTCGCCCCCGCACGGTCGACGAGTTGTTCAGCGCTCTGGAAGACGCCCGGCTGAACTCGAAAATCGGCGTCGTTCTGCTCACCGGCAATGGCCCGAGTGCCAAGGACGGCGGCTGGGCCTTCTGCTCCGGTGGCGATCAGCGCATCCGCGGCCGGGACGGCTACAAATACTCCGAGGGCGAGACGGCAGCGGGCATCGACCGCGGACGCGCCGGACGCCTGCATATTCTGGAAGTGCAGCGTCTCATCCGCTTCATGCCCAAGGTCGTCATCGCGGTCATACCCGGCTGGGCGGCTGGCGGCGGGCACTCCCTGCACGTGGTCTGCGACCTCAGTATCGCCAGCGCCGAACACGGCAAATTCAAGCAAACGGATGCCGATGTCGGCTCCTTCGACGCCGGTTACGGCAGCGCCTACTTCGCCCGCCAGGTCGGCCAGAAAGCCGCCCGCGAGGTGTTCTTTCTGGCTCGCGAATACTCGGCCCAGCGTGCGCTCGAGATGGGCGCGATCAACGCCGTCGTGCCGCACGCCGAACTCGAAACCGTGGCACTGGACTGGGCTCGAGAGATTCTGACCAAGTCGCCCACCGCGATTCGCATGCTCAAGTTCGCTTTCAACGCCGTCGACGACGGGCTGGTCGGCCAGCAGGTGTTCGCCGGCGAGGCCACCCGCCTCGCTTATGGCACCGATGAAGCCGTCGAGGGCCGGGACTCCTTCCTGGAGAAGCGTGAACCGGACTGGTCGCCGTACCCGTGGCAGTACTGACGTGAGGCCGCTGCTCGCGGTCGCGCCGGAGCATCCGCTCGACTTTTTGGCCGTGCTGCGAAACGCGCTCGCCGGCAGCGGGCCGGCCGTGCTGCCGCTGTCGACCGATCGGGCTGCGGGAATGCCGGTCCTCGGCGACGTGCCGAAGCGGGTCGCCGTGGTGATCGAGACCTCCGGGTCGACGGGGGCGCCGAAACGGGCCATGCTCGCCACCAATGCGCTGCTGGCCGGTGCCGCGGCGTCGGCGGTCGCCCTCGGTGGACCGGGGCAGTGGCTGCTGGCCCTTCCGGTGCACTACATCGCTGGGGTGCAGGTGCTGGTGCGCTCGATCGCCGCCGAGACCACCCCGATCGTGCTACCGCCTGGCCACTTCGATCCGCAGAATTTTCTTCGTCTGGCCGAGACCATGACCGAGCCGCTGCGCTACACCGCGCTGGTTCCGGTGCAGTTGGCCCGGCTGCTCGACGCATCGGAGGACCCGGCCCTGCTGGCCGTGCTGCGGCGCTTCACCGCGATTTTGGTCGGCGGGCAGGCCATCCGACCCGAGCTCATCGCGCGGGCGGCCGAACTGGAGGTGCGGGTCGTGCGCACCTATGGATCGTCGGAGACGGCCGGTGGGTGCGTCTACGACGGGGTTCCGATCGGGGACACCCTCGTGCGTCTCGTCGACGGGCAGCTCGAGCTGTCGGGCGCGGTGCTCGCCGAGGGGTACCTCGACGATGCCGCGCGCACCGCTGACCGGTTCATCGTGGAGCAGGGGGTGCGCTGGTACCGCACCGGCGACCTCGGCGAGGTCGATCCCCTGAGCGGTCGCGTCACGGTGCTCGGCCGGGCCGACAACGTGATCATCTCCGGCGGCGAGAAGGTGTCCCTCGATGCCGTCGAACGGATCGTGCGGTCCTGTGTGGGCTTCGAGACGGCGATTGTGCTCGGTGGCGATGATGCCCAATGGGGCCAGGTGCCGGTTCTGGTGGTGGCCGGGCCGGAAGGCGCGGCGGCGGATCTGGCTGTCGTGGGGGCATCCGTTGTGACGCTGCTGGGGCGTGCCGCCAGGCCCGCGCGCGTCGTGCGAGTGGAGCAGATCCCACTGCTGGCCTCGGGTAAGCCCGACCGGGTGGCGTTGGCCAGTTCTGTGTTGGCCAGTCCTGGGCCAACAAGTAGCATGGTGGCGTGGCACAAGGAGCTCGGCCGGTCAGGCCCAAACAACAAAGACTGAACCCTGCGGCGACGCTGGCGGGTGCCGCTTCCGGTGGCAAGAAAAACGGCAAGTCAGGCCATCCAGCCTTCAAAAACGTACCGCGCAAGGGGCCCGCCGCGGTCACGCCGGCCACGGCCGTAGACTGGATCGCCGGTGCGCGCCTACGCACCCTGCCACTCGCCATCGCTCCTGTGCTGCTCGGCACCGGAGCCGCCATCGTCGCGGCCGGCCCCGGCGTCTACCACCCGGTGCGCGCGCTGCTCGCCCTCGCGGTGGCCCTGCTGCTGCAGATCGGCGTCAACTACGCCAACGACTATTCCGACGGCATTCGCGGCACCGACGCTTTTCGGGTCGGCCCGGCCCGACTGACCGGCGGCGGCGTTGCCAACCCCCGTACCGTGCTGCGCGTCGCCCTGGTCTTCTTCGGCCTCGCCGCCGTGGCCGGCCTGACCCTCGTCATTCTGACCCAGTACTGGTGGCTGCTGCTCGTCGGCGTCGTCGCCCTGTTGGCGGCCTGGTTCTACACCGGTGGCAGGAAGCCCTACGGCTACCTCGGCCTCGGCGAACTGTTCGTGTTCGTCTTCTTCGGGCTCGTCGCCACCGCCGGCACCACCTACGTGCAGGTCGGCGACTTCACGACCGAGAGCGTGCTCGGCGGTGTGGCGATGGGACTGATCGCCTGTGCCGTGCTCATGGTCAACAACCTGCGGGACATCGTGCCCGACAAGGCCGCCGGCAAGCGCACCCTCGCGGTGCGCATCGGCCGCACGGCTTCCCGGGTCGTCTTCTGCGTCTTCCTGCTGCTGCCGTTCGTGATCGCCGGACTGTTCAGCCTGGTTTATCCGCTCGGGATCTTCACGTTCTTCGTGCTGCTGCTGGCGCTGCCGGCCTGCCTCATTACGGTCACCGCGACGTCGGCCAGGGAACTCCTCCTTGCGCTGAAGCTGACCAGCCTCGCGGCGCTGGCCTACGGGCTGCTACTGGGACTTGCTTTCGCGTTCTGAGTTGGTGGTTTCTTCGGCATTCAGCGCCTGGTCCTCGACCTCAGAATCCGGATTTACCGGCTCCTTGCCGGGGTGCCGCGCCTGGTACAGGTCACGCGCCACGCTCTCGCGGGACTTGCCGAGAAACAGGTAGGACAGGCACAGGCCGAGCATGGCAGCGATGACGGCCGCAGCCCAGGGCCAGAAACCGAGGGAGAGCAGGATCGCCAGCGGTACGGCAAACATCAGCACGCGCATCACGGAGTAGTACAGCCAGGGGGCCACGAATTTCATGGGCCAAGTTTAGAACGCCGCGCCTGAGCATCCGCACATGTCTCTCACGGCCAAGCGCCATAGAATCAAGACATGCCCAAGCTCTTGATCGGACTAGGACTGGCCCTGGTCATTCTCACGGTCTACACCCTCGTAGACTGCGCCGTCTTCGACCGCAAACGCATTCGAGGTTTGCCGCGCTGGGTGTGGATTTTCGTCATCGTTCTGGTACCGCTGATCGGGCCGCTGCTCTGGCTGCTGGTCGGCCACGGACGCTCCACGCCCACCACCCGGTCGTACCGATCGGTCGCTCCCGATGACGACCTCGATTTTCTGCGCGGCCTGAACGGCGGCGGCGTTGCCACAGCAACCGGCGAAAACCGGCCATTCAACGAGAAAGACCAGCAGGAGCGCATCCGTCGGATGGAGCAGGACCTCGCCGATCTCGACAAGAACGATCCGACACCGGGTAATGGTACCGGCGTAGACCCGAAGAAGAAGGAACCGGGCGAAGGCGAGCAGCCTGGCCGTCGGGATGCCTGAGCCGTTCAACGGTAGCCCGGCGACCGATTTTAGTTTCTCCCTTCTAAACGAATTTATACGTCTCGGGCTGCGCGACCTCGTGCTCTGTCCCGGTGCGCGTTCGCAGGCGCTCGCGCTGGCCGCGGCCGAGCTGGAACGGGCCGGCGGTATCAACTTGCATGTGCGCACCGATGAACGCAGCGCCGGCTTTCTCGCGCTCGGCCTTACGCTCGAGACCGGTCGGCCCGCCCTTGTCGTCGTGACGTCGGGCACGGCCGTGGCCAATTTGCACCCGGCCGTGCTCGAAGCGCACCACGCCGGGGTGCCGATGATCCTGCTGACGGCCGATCGTCCGGCCGAGCTGCGCGGCATCCGTTCAAACCAAACCACCGTGCAGCCCGGCATCTTCGGCGTCGCCACCCGACTGTGCCTTGACGTTCCGGCGCCGGTCGGCGAACCCGACGAGACCGGCATTGCCCAAGCGTTGGCCCGCCAAGCGACGGATGCCGCCACCGGCGAAGGCACCGCCGCACCCGGCCCGGTGCAACTGAATCTGGCGTTTCGGGAGCCGTTGTCGGCCGCGCTTCCTGCTGGATTGCCGAGGGTGACTCCGGCTGCCCCCGTTGCACCTGCCGTCTCGACCGACGGCCCGACCATGCTGCTCGCCCCTGGACCACGCACGGTTGTCGTTGCCGGCGATGGCGCCGGTCCGGAGGCCGAAGAACTCGCCCACGCCGGGGGCTGGCCGCTGCTGGCCGAAGTGTCCAGCGGGGCTCGGTTCGGCCCGAACCTGATTGTGCACTATCGCGAGCTGCTTGGCGCCGTGGATCTGGGCGGCGAGGTCGAGCGCGTGATCGTGTTCGGCCACCCCACGCTCAGTCGAGAAATTCCCGCCCTCATTGAACGCCCCGGTGTGGAGACAATTGTGGTCGCCCCGACCGGAATCGAGTGGTACAACCCCGGCCGCTCCGCGCGCGCCTTCACCCGCTCGATTGGACCGGATGCTTCGTGCGCTGCGGCCGCGCGCACCCCGGCCGGCCGGGCGTGGCTGGGGCGCTGGGTGATGACCAGCCGGGCCCTCGCCGAGGCGGCGGCCGATGAGGGCCGGGCCCCGATCGACAAACGCGGCATCACCCGCGCCGAGCTGGCCGTGCTGCGGGCACCGCTGACCCGGGCGCTGCTCGTCGACGCGGTGTGGCGGGCGTCGTGGCCGCACGACCGGCTCGTACTCGGTGCCTCCCGGCTCATTCGGGAGGCGGACAAGCGCGTTCCCGGCAAGAAGATCACAGTGCTGGCGAACCGCGGGCTGGCCGGAATCGACGGCACCATTGCGACGGCGCTCGGAGTGGCGCTGGCCAGCCAGGCCGAACCGGAACCGCGTTCGGTCGGAGTGACACGGGTACTAATGGGCGACCTGACGTTTCTGCACGACGTTGGCTCGCTGTTGCTCGCTCCCGGCGAACCGCGGCCGCGGCTGCAGGTCATTGTCGGAGTCGACGGCGGCGGCAGCATCTTCGACGGCCTCGAGGTCGCGGCAACGGCCCCGGTCGAGGCGATGGAACGGGTGCTGTACACGCCGCGTAGCGTCGACCTGCAAGCCCTCGCTGCTGCCTATGGCTGGGAGTACGAGGTCGCAGCCACGCGGGCCGACCTGGAGCGCGCCCTCACCGGTGCCCCGACCGGTCCGGCCATCCTCGAGGTTCCGCTCGTTCGCTGAGTCTGTGTCGCGCGGGGCTCGGCTGCCGCGAGCTAGCCGAAGGCCTCGACGATCGGGCGAAACTTCATCTTCGTCTCGGCCAGCTCGCGGTCGGGGTCGGAGTCCAGCACGATGCCGCAGCCGGCGTAGGCGGTAATGCCGCCCTCGGGGGCGACTTGGGCGCAGCGCAGGGCGATCGCCCATTCACCGTCGCCGTCGGCGCCGACCCAGCCGACCGGCCCGGCGTAGCGGCCGCGGTCGAACGGTTCGAGCTCGCGAATGAGGCTCAGGGCTTCGAGGGTCGGCGTTCCGGCGACCGCGGCCGTCGGATGCAACGCAGCGATCAGGTCGAGCGAGGTCGACCCGTCGCTCAGCGTGCCCTCGAGGTCGGTCGCGAGATGCCACAGGTTCGGCAGCTTCAGCGTGAACGGAATCTCACTGGTCGCGAGCACCGAGGTGTGCGGGCGCAGCGACTTGAGCACGCTCTGCACGGCGAACTCGTGCTCGTCGCCGTCCTTCGACGAGGTCGCCAGGGTCAGGGCCGCCTCGCGGTCGTCTTCGGCATCCGCTCCCCGCGAGATCGTGCCGGCCAGCACCCGGGCATTGACCGAGCCGTGGTCGGCGCGAATGAGGGTTTCCGGGCTCGACCCGATGAGGCCGTCGACGGCGTAGGTCCAGCAGTCCGGGTAGCCGAGCGCGAGCTTGCTGATGGCGCGGCGCAGGTCGGACTCGGCCGGCACTCGCCCGACCAGGTCGCGGGCGAGCACGACCTTGTTGACCTGTTGCGCGCGAATGCGTTCGATGCCGGAGCTGACCGCGGTGCGAAAGTCTGCGGGGGGTAACGCTCCCGGGAGCAGCGCGATGCGATACTCGTCGCCGAGCGGATGCAGCGCGAGCGGGTTCGCGCCGGCGCTCTGGCCGGTCACGTGAATGCGCGTCACCCAGCACTGGCCGTCTTCGCGGCCGACGATGATCTCGGGCACGATCAGCACGCTGGTCTGCGCGGAGGACTCGTCGAAGGCGAACGCACCGAATGCCAGCAGCCCGGTGCCGGTGCGGGCCAGCGGGTCGGTCACGGTGGCCAGCGCGACGACTTGTTTCCACGCCGCCGCAGCATCCGTCATGCGGGTCGGGCCGGAGAATTCGAGCCGCAGCGCGCAGCCGATGCCGGCCAAACCCTGGTTGCGACGCATCCAGAGCAGGGGCGTGCGGCCATCGAGCAGCAGGATCAGTTGGCGGATATCGGCTATCGGGGAGGTTTCGACCGTCAAGGCCTGCACATTCACTTCTGTAGCCTACGCCCGCGCCGCTGCTCCTATACGAACGCGTACCCCGGCAACCATGCAGTTTCGCCCCGCCCGCGCGACCTAGAATGATGGGGTGAATAGAGCAGACCTGAACAAACGGCCCGCGCAGGTGGCTGCCATGTTCGACGAGGTGGCCGCCCACTATGACCGCACAAATGCGTTGCTGTCGGTCGGCAACGCGTCGCTCTGGCGCCTCGCCACCACCAAGGCCGTCAACCCGCAGGCGGGGGAGCGCATTCTGGACATCGCCGCCGGCACCGGAACGTCCAGCGCAGCCCTCGCCCACAGTGGCGCCCACGTCGTCGCCGCCGACTTCTCGGCCGGCATGATCGAGGTCGGCAAGACCCGTCACGCGCACAACCCGAACATCGAATTCGTGCAGGCCGACGCCACGGTGCTTCCCTTCAAAGACAACGAATTCGACGCCGTCACCATCTCCTTCGGGCTGCGAAACGTGGTCGAACCGAAGAAGGCGCTCGCCGAGTTCTACCGGGTGACCAAGCCCGGCGGCCGCGTCGTCATCTGCGAGTTCTCGACCCCGCCGCTCACGCTCGTGCGCCAGAGCTATTTCGCCTACCTCAACCACGTGATGCCGCGGGTCGTGCGGCTCGCCTCGTCGAACGCCGAGGCCTACGACTACCTGGGGGAGTCCATCGCGGCCTGGCCGACCCAGCCGGTATTAAGCGGATGGCTGCGCTCGGCCGGCTACTCCAGCGTCGCCTACCGCAATCTCACGCTCGGCATCGTGGCGCTGCACCGTGGAACCAAATCCTGATCAACTCGATAGGCTGACTTACGTGAAATCCAGAGCCCCCGTGATCCGACGCAGCGCGTCGGTGACTAGCCAGGCGGGCCTCGGCGATCGTATCTTCTCGACTTCCGCCGATCGTGGCCTGGCCGCGAACATCGATTCCGGCATTGAACAGGTCGAAGACGCCCTGCTCGCCGAACTGGTCTACGCCAACGAGATCGCCACGGTCACCAGCCGCTACCTGCTCAACGCGGGCGGCAAACGGGTGCGTCCCATGCTTGCGCTGCTCACCGCGCACCTGGGCGAGGGCATTGTGCCCGACGTGGTCACCGCTTCGACGGCCATCGAACTGACTCACCTCGCCTCGCTCTACCACGACGACGTAATGGACGATGCCGACAAGCGTCGCGGCGTACCGAGCGCCCAAACGGTGTGGGGCAACTCCATCGCTATCCTCACCGGGGACCTGTTGTTTGCCCGTGCCAGTCAGCTGATGGCCCGGCTCGGTGAGCGCGCCATCAAGCTGCAGGCGACCACCTTCGAGCGCCTCGTGATGGGCCAGTTTCAGGAGACGGTCGGCCCGCGCGCCGGCGACGACCCGGTCGAGCATTACATTCAGGTGCTCGCAGGCAAAACCGGCTCGCTCATCGCGGCAGCCGCGCAGGGCGGGGTGGTGTTCTCCAACGCTCCGGCCGAGTTCGAGCAGCCCGTCGTCGACTTCGGCGAGAAGATCGGCGTGGCCTTTCAGCTCATCGACGATGTGCTCGACCTGTCGCCGCAGCCGCAGGAGACCGGCAAGGTGCCGGGAACGGACCTCCGGGCGGGAGTGGTGACGTTGCCGCTGCTTCGGTTGCGGGAACGCGCCGTGAGCGATGGGGCATCCGCTGATCTGCTGCAGCGACTCGAACGCGACGTCATGTCGGCCGGCGCTGAACAGGGTGAGGCTGCCGATGCGGCCATCACCGCGCTGCGCGAGCACGCCGTCACCGCCGAAACCCTCGCCGAGGCGCACGGCTGGGCCCGCGACGCGGTAGCTGCCCTCGCCCCGCTGCCGAAGGGCTCGGTTAAGAAAGCTCTCACCCGATTCGCCGAGACCATCGTCGAGCGCTCCAGCTAGAGCGTGTTGGGGCTTGCCCCGACTGCTCGCGCAGTAAGGAAACTTCCGTGACCAAATTGAGACTGGCTATCGTCGGCGCAGGCCCGGCCGGCATCTACGCCGCCGATATTCTGCTCAAGGCTGAGCGCAACTTTGAGGTCTCGATCGACCTGTTCGACCACCTTCCCGCGCCGTATGGGCTGGTGCGCTACGGCGTCGCGCCCGACCACCCGCGCATCAAGGGCATCATCACCGCCCTGCGCGGGGTGCTCGACAGCGGCGATATTCGCGTGTTCGGCAACGTGCGGTTCGGTGTCGATATCACCCTCGACGACCTCAAGAAGCACTACAACGCGGTCATCTTCGCGACCGGGGCCGTGCAGGACGCCGACCTCAACATTCCCGGCGCCTCGCTCGACGGTTCCTACGGCGCAGCCGACTTCGTCAGCTGGTTCGACGGTCACCCCGATGTGCCGCGCACCTGGCCGCTCGAGGCTCGCGAGATCGCCGTGATCGGCAACGGCAACGTGGCCCTCGACGTGTCCCGCATGCTGATCAAGCACGCCGAGGACCTGCTTCCGACCGAGATTCCCGGAAATGTGTACGACGGGCTCGCGGCGTCACCGGTGACCGACGTGCACGTGTTTGGGCGCCGCGGGCCGACATCCGTTAAATTCACGCCGCTTGAGCTGCGCGAGATCGGCGAGTTGAACGACGTCGACATGATCGTCTACGACGAGGACTTCGACTACGACGAAGCCGCCAAGGATGCCGTCGCGAGCAACAAGCAGGTTTTCGTGATCGACAAGACGCTGAACGCGTGGCGCGCCCGCGAGACCGGCACGGCCAGCCGCCGCCTGCACCTGCACTTCTTCGCCAAGCCGGTCGAGGTCGTCGATGACGGCACCGGCCGGGTGGCTGCGTTTCGCTGGGAACGCACCATAACGGATGCCGCCGGCGGCGTCGTCGGCACCGGTGAGATTCGCGAGATCCCGGTTCAGGCCGTGTACCGGGCGGTCGGCTACTTCGGGTCGGAGCTGGCCGACGTGCCGTTCGACAAGAAGCGCGGTGTGATTCCCAACCGCGAGGGTCAGGTGCTGCGGCGTGACCCCTCGGCCGGGACCGGCGGGCTGTTCAACCAGCAGATGTACGGCGTCTACGCGACCGGCTGGATCAAGCGCGGGCCCGTCGGCCTGATCGGCCATACCAAAAGCGACGCGATGGAAACCATCAAGCACCTGATCAATGACCTCGGGAACTGGTGGCGGCCCGAGTCGCCGTCGGAGGAGAGCATCGTGGCGCTGCTCTCCGATCGCGGCGTGCGCTACACCGGACTTGACGGCTGGCACAACCTGGACCAGCACGAGCTCGCGCTCGGTGAGGCGGCCGGCCGCATCCGCATTAAGGTCGTCGATCGCGACGAAATGGTCGCGGTCTCCCGCGCGGAGTAGCCCGCGCCGCCCCTCTCTTCTGACCGGGCCCGGGCCCGGAAACCGGGCCCATGATCCATCATGGGCCCGGTTCCATAAGGTGGGCCCGGCGACCAAAATGGTGCGGGAGGTGCGGGAGGTGCGGGAGGTGCGGGAGGTGTGGGAGGTGCGGGAGGTGTGGGAGGTGTGGGCGCGCGGCTAGCGGAAGTTCGTGAACTGCAGGGCCACGTCGAGGTCCTTGCCCTTGAGTAGGGCCATGACCGCCTGCAGGTCGTCGCGGCTCTTCGAGCTGACCCGCAGTTCGTCGCCCTGAATCTGACTCTTGACGCCCTTGGGCCCCTCATCGCGAATGATCTTGCTGATCTTCTTCGCGTTCTCCTGGTCGATCCCGGCCTTCATCGACGTCTCGATGCGGTACTCCTTGCCGGAGGCGAACGGCTCGCCGGCATCGAGGCTGCGCAGGGAGATGCCGCGCTTGATCAGCTTGGACTCGAACACCTCGAGGATCGCCTTGACGCGCTCCTCGGTGTTCGCCTTCATGAGCACCTTCTCGCCGCTCATCGCGATCGAGGCCCCCACGTTCTTGAAGTCGTAGCGCTGCGCGACTTCCTTGTGCGCCTGGTTGAGGGCGTTGTCGACCTCCATCGGGTCGACCTTGCTGACGATGTCGAACGTTGAATCTGCCATTCCCCCATGGTATCTGACCCGCGAGAGCGCACGAAGTGCGCGATTAGGCACTCCAAACGCGCTCTCGCGTTACTGATAGGCGTTTGATAGGCCACGGATGCCTCGGGCATAGACAGCGTCCTTAGGTTCGTTGTAGCGGCACAGTGAACAACGTGCCGAAGGTGAATATCTGAGGAGAACAATGAAGCTGCGCACACGCATCCGTCAAATGAAAGCCTGGTGGTGGGTGCTCAGCGGCGGCGTCATCGTGCTCGCCCTGATCGGCGGCGGGGCCTGGTGGTTCATTGCCGCCCAGCCGACCCGCGCCGAGGCCACCCCGGCCACCCAGACCGTTGCCGCGAGTCTCGAGACCATGCAACAGAGCGTCACGGTGAGCGGCACCCTCACCCCGACGGTGCAGGAGGAGGTGTCCTTCGCGGCATCCGGAAACGTCACCGGGGTGAACGTGGCCGCCGGAACGGTGGTCCAGGCGGGCGACGTGCTCGCTACCGTCGACACCCTCACCGTCGACGCCGAGCTGCTCGCGGCCCGCGCCACCCTCGCCTCCGCTGCAGCGAAACTGGCCGACAGCGAGGTTGCGAGTGACACAAGCACGGCCGACCTGGCCCAGATCGCCGCCAACGAGGCCAGCGTGACCACGGCACAGAACGGTGTCGATGAGGCCCTGGCCGCGCAAGCTGCCGTCACACTCACCGCGCCGGTCGCCGGACTCATCACCGTGGTCAACGTCGCCGTCGGCGAGGCCGTCTCGGGCGGAAGTACGACCGACGGCGCAGCGGCCGGAACGGCGGAAACCGGCGCCGGCGCGACGACCACCGCCAGCAGCGCCGCCTTCACCATCGTCGGCACCGACTCCTGGACCGTCGACTTCACCGTCGGTGAAACGGATGCCGCCCTCATCGCGGCCGATAACCAGGTCGAATTGGCGCTCGATGACGGCACTGAGTTTTTCGGCACCGTCTCCGAGGTCGGCCTGCTGCCCGCAACGAGCACCGGTGTGGCCGCCTACCCGGTCGTCGTCGTGGTCACCGGATCCACTGAGGGCCTCTATGACGGCGTCGCGGTGACCGCGGACATCGTGTACGAACGCCGCACCGACGTGCTGACGGTGGCCAGCGCCGCTGTGACCAGCGTGGATGGGGCATCCGTTGTGACCGTACTGGACGCCGACGGTAACGAGGTCTCGACGCCGGTCACCGTCGGGGCCACGATCGGCGACCTCACCGAGATCACCGAGGGACTCGCCGAGGGCGACGAGGTCGTCATGGCATCCTTCACCCCCGGCAGCGGCAACACCGGCACCGACCGCACCGGCATGATGCCCCCCGGCGACATGCCCACCGGCGACTTTCCGGCCGGTCAGATGCCCGGAGGTCCCGACAATGGGTGAGCAGTCGAAATCGGATACCCCGGTCATCGAATTGCGTAACGCCGGCAAGACCTACCGCTCCGGCAGCATCGAATTCGAAGCGCTCACGGGCATCGACCTCGCCATTCATGAGGGCGAATACGTCGCCATCATGGGGCCATCGGGGTCGGGAAAGTCCACGATCATGAACATTCTCGGCTGCCTCGACACCCTCAGCCGCGGCGAGTACCGCCTCGGCGGCACCGACGTGAACGATCTCGACGAGGTGGAACTCGCCGAGATTCGCAACCGCCAGATCGGGTTCGTGTTTCAGGGCTTTAATCTGCTGTCGTCGCTGACGGCCTGGCGCAACGTGGAATTGCCGCTGATCTATGGGGGAGTGCCGCGGCACGAGCGCAAAGCCCGCGCCGAGCAGGCGCTCGACCGGGTCGGTCTCGGTGACCGGTTCGAGAACCGGCCGGGCGAGCTTTCCGGCGGACAGCAGCAGCGCGTGGCCGTGGCCCGCGCCCTGGTCGGTGAGCCGACCATGATTCTGGCCGATGAACCGACCGGAAACCTCGACTCGGTGTCGACCCAGGACGTGCTCGCCCTATTCGACGAACTGCACGCCCGCGGCCGCACCATCGTGCTCATCACGCACGAGCTCGAGGTCGCCCGCCGGGCCGCCCGCATTGTCTGGGTGCGCGACGGCGAAATTCTCCGGGACGAACTGACCGAGGAGGTTGCCGCATGAGCTGGCTCGAATCCTTCCGCACCAGCTGGAGCGCTGTCTACTCGCACGCACTGCGGTCGATCCTTACGGTGCTCGGAATTCTGATCGGAATCGCCGCCGTCATCCTCACCGTCGGCCTCGGCCTCGGCACCCAGAAAGACGTCAGCGCGCAGATCAGTTCGCTCGGCAGCAACCTGCTGATCATCGCCCCCGGCAGCAGCACCGACACCGCCGGCCTGCGCGGCGGCTTCGGCTCGACTTCGACGCTGACCATAGCGGATGCGCAGGCGCTTACGTCGAGCGTTAACGCTCCCGATATTTCCGCGGTCGCCGCCGAAAAGACCCTGTCGCTGTCGCTCGAAGCGAATGATACGAACTGGACGACATCCGTTACCGGCACGACCACCTCGTGGCTGGACGTGCGCGCCCGCACTCTCAGCATGGGCGCGTTCATCAGTGACGACGACGAGGAAACCTCGGCCGCGGTCGTGGTGCTCGGCCCTGAGACCGCCGACGAACTATTCGGCACCCAGCGGGTGGTCGGCCAGTCCGTGGTGATCAGCGACAAAACGTTCCAGGTGATCGGGGTGCTCGACTCCGCCGGGTCGGATTCCTCGGGCAACCTCGACGATATGGCCATCGTGCCGTTCTCGACCGCGGCGAGCGCGCTGGTCGGCGGCACCGAAAGTTCCGCCGTGTCGACCATCTACCTGCAGGCCGCCAGCGACACTCAGCTTTCCGCCGCGTATCAGGAGGCCGAAACCCTGTTGCTGAACCTGCACTCGATCACCGACAGCACGGCCGCCGACTTCACCATCAGCAGCCAGGACGCCCTGGTGAGCACCGCAACGGCCGTTTACGAAACGCTCACGATTCTGCTCACCGGCGTCGCGGCGCTGTCCTTGCTGGTCGGCGGCATCGGCGTCATGAACATTATGCTCGTCTCGGTCTCGGAGCGCACCCGCGAGATCGGCCTCCGCAAGGCCCTCGGGGCGCCGCCGGGCGCCATCCGCCGGCAGTTTCTGATCGAGGCGGCCATTCTCGGCCTCAGCGGCGGACTGCTCGGCGCGATACTCGGGGTCACCGCGGCCCTGCTGTTGCCGGGTGTGATCGGCAGCTCGATCGTCGTCTCGCCGGCCGCGGTCGGGCTCTCCATCGGCGTCGCCATCGTGATCGGCCTGAGCTTCGGCGTCTACCCGGCAGCTCGGGCCGCCCGCCTCGCTCCCATTGACGCCCTGCGCAGTGAATAACTTCCATGCTTTCGAACGAAATGAGACCACTGACATGATGAAACTCAAGCGCCGGGCGGCATTCGCGGGCGGGGCGCTCGCCCTCGGCGGCGTGCTGCTGCTCTCGGGCTGCGCCGGCACCGACGGCACGGCGGCCGCGGCCAGCACGACGGACACGTCAACGGAAGAGCAAGCCAGGGTCGCGCCCGGCCTTACCGGCGAGATCGCGGCTCTGACCGGGCAAACCTTTCAGCTGCAGGACAGTGATTCCCAGACCGCGGTGACCTATTCCGACGCCACGACCTTCACCTCGACGCTCGCCGCGACACTGGCCGACGTCAGCGTTGGCCAGTGCGTGAATCTGTCGAGTGCGGCAGCGGCCGACGGCACGGATGCCGCAACCGTCCCGACGAGCGTCGCCGTCACCGACGCGGTCGACGGCGCATGCGCGTCGGGCCTGGGCGAACTGGGTGGCGGTGGCATGCCCGGTGGCACGCCACCGACCGATATGCCGACCGATATGCCAACCGATCTGCCCGAGGATATGCCGATGGGTGCCGACGGGACCGCCCCGACTGGTATCCCGACCGATCTGCCAGCGGATGCCGGCGGCTTCGGTACCCGCACGACCGGCCTCGTCACCGCGGTCACCGCAACCGCCATCACGGTCGCTTCGACCGACGTTGACGGTGTGGTGGCGAGCGAAACGGTGACGGTCGACGACTCGACCAGCTACACCAAGACATCCGCTTCTGATGCGTCGGCGCTTGCGGTCGGACTGTGCGCGAGCGCCCAGGGCGAGGCCGACGACACCGGAAGCTTTGCAGCTAGTGCTGTCGCACTCTCGGTGACCGGCGACGACGGCTGCGTGAGCGCCATGGCCGGCCCCGGTGGCCGAATGGGTGGCGACGCAAATGAGTAAGCGCACCGCGACCAACACGAGCGCGGCGGCATCCGCTGTACAGCACCAGCCATCCGCGAAGAAGCTGCGGGCAGCCCGGCAGAAGCACCGGCGCTTGCTCGCTGTGGGAACGGTCACGGCCGTACTCGTCGCCTCCGGCGGCGGCGTCGCTTACGCCCTGACCCGTGCCGAGGGCGGCGACTACAGAACGGTCGCAGCCGCGCTCGGTTCGGTCAGCGAATCGCTCGACCTGGTCGGGACCCTGGCCTCAGCCAGCCGCAGCGACGCATCGTTTTCGGTCGCCGGCACGGTGAGCAGCGTGGCCGTGAGCCTGCGCGATACGGTGACCGCCGGGCAGACCCTCGCCACCCTCGACGTTGCTAGCCTGAACGACGCGATCGCCGAGGCAGAGGCGAATATCGCGAGCGCCCAGCTCACTCTCGAGAGTGACCTCGACTCGCAGACGGCGACGAGCACGACGAGCACAGTGACAACGGATGCTGTGGCCACCTCGACGACGTCTGCTGCGTCGGGTGCCGGCGCTGCCTCGGGGGCCTCCTCTGCTTCGACCTCTGCTTCGACCGGCGAGGTCTCGGCCGCTATGGCGGAAGCCGTCACGGCGGTCGGCGCCGCGCAAGCCGCCCTGCTTGCCCAGTACGACGTGGCCGTGACCGCGCTCGCCGCGACCGACGTCGCCATCGCGTGGACGACCGACGTTTGCCTGCCCTTCCTAGAGGCCGCGTTCGACGAGGCTGCGGCGGATGAGACCGCGGAAGCGACCGCGGATACGAATGCTGACACAAGGGTGGATACGACGACGGACACGACCGCCGACACGACCGCCGACACGACTGCAGATGCGACCACCGGCACGACCGCCGCTACCCCCCTGACTGCAGCCGAGAAGCTTGCGGCCGCGAAGCTCGCCCTCGCCGACTGCCAGAGCGCCATCACCGCCGTGCTCGCCGGCCAGACCGCGACCAACGAGGCTCAAGTTGGCGTGCTCACGCTCGTCGATGACCTCAACCAGTCCGTCAGCGCGCTACAGAAAGCGGTAGCCGGCACGGCGAAGTCCGGATCGACGGGGAGTGCCGCCGCCACGGTTCCGAGCACCAGCGCGGCTGCGACATCCGCTGCCGAAGTGCCGAGCACCACCGCGGGTGGCGCTGCGGCCGCAACGGTCGCCTCGGCCGAAACCATTGTGGCCGACCAGGCCGAGATCGACGCGGCCGTTGCGGAGCTGGCGATCGCTGAGCGCAATCTGACGCTGGCGGCGCTGACCAGCCCGATCGCCGGTACCGTCGCGGCTGTCGCCCTGGCGGTCGGTGACAGCGTCACGGCGTCATCGTCCAGTGCCGTGATCACCATCATCGGTGAGGACGGTTTCGTGGTGAGCACGACCGTCTCGCTCCCCGACATCGCCGGGGTCGTCGTCGGCCAAAGCGCAGCCGTCGATGTCGCAAGCGTTGACGACGAGTTGTCCGGAATGGTCAGCTCGATCGGAATCCTGAACGTGTCATCGTCGTCAACGCCGTCCTATACGGTGCAGATTGCGCTGGGGAGCACCGACCCCGCCCTGTTGAACGGCGGCTCGGCCGCGGTCGCCGTTGCGGTGGCGAGCCTCGACGAGGTGTTTACCGTGCCGACTTCGGCCGTGCACCTAGCCGATGCGATTTACACGGTCGATCTGCTCGAGAATGGCGTTTCGATGAGTACCGAGGTGACGGTGGGTGCGGTCGGTTCCGAACTGACCGAGATCAGGTCGGGAATCGACATCGGTGACACGGTGATTCTGGCCGATCTGAATGCCGCCATCGCCAGCTCCGAGACCGAGACCGAGAGCGGACTCGCGGGCCTCGGCGGCGACACGTCGACCGAGCTGCGCACCCCGCCGGCCGGTATGGTTGGGCCGCCCGCCGGGTAGACGCCCGCCTTGTCAAACGTGCTGATTTCTCGGTGAGGCGTTTCGTCTTGTATTGTTAACCCCGCGTCTCCGGTCAAGTGATTACACCTGGTCGGGAGCGCCTGGCGAGTTACCCAAGCGGCCAAAGGGATCTGACTGTAAATCAGACGGCGTAGCCTTCGTGAGTTCGAACCTCGCACTCGCCACGAGCAGAACAGGCAGGCCTCAGGGCCTGCCTGTTCTCGTTAACACAGCCACCTGTAGCGTGGGGGCATGACGTATCCTGCCCCGACCGAGCTGCTGGACCTCGCACGCACCATCGCCCTCACCGCGGGCGCGCTCGCCCACCGGCGCCGCGCCGAGGGGGTCGAGATCGCCGCGTCGAAGTCCTCGCCGGAAGACATCGTCACCGCGGCCGACCGTGAGGTCGAGCGGCACATTCGTGCATTGCTCGCCGACGCTCGCCCGAACGACGGGTTCTACGGCGAAGAATCCGACACGACCGACGGCACGACCGGGCTCACCTGGGTGGTCGACCCCATCGACGGTACCGTCAACTACCTCTACGGCATCCCGTTCTACGCCGTCAGCATCGCCGTGGTGCAGGGCGATCCCGATCCGGCCAGTTGGAACACCCTCGCCGGCGCGGTCGTCAACCCGGCCCTCGGCGAGGTGTTCACGGCTTCCGAAGGGTCGGGAGCCTGGCTCGGCGACCAGCGCCTGCACGTGAACCAGGACGTTCCGCTCTCGCTCGCCCTAGCCGGCACGGGCTTCGGCTACGAGGCGGCGTGGCGGGTGTGGCAGGCGAACGTCGTTGGCGGTCTCATCGGCCAGGTGCGGGACATTCGTCGCATCGGGTCGGCCGCACTCGACCTGTGTTCGGTCGCCTGCGGGCGGCTCGACCTCTATTTCGAATGCGGACTCAACCCTTGGGATCACGCCGCCGGCGCCCTGATAGTACGCGAGGCTGGTGCCCGGGTCGGCGCTCTGCAAGCGGATGCCGAGGGTCGCGACCTGCTCATCGCCGCTGCTCCCCGCCTCTACGGTCAGTTCGAACCCGTGCTGGCAGAGCTATTCGACCGTTTTCCGGCTCCCGTGCAGGAAGCTTGACTCTTTACCCACTTGCCCAAATCGGGGTGTGATCCGTCGCGTCCTCTGCTATTCTCAGGTTTGCGCGTTATCCTTAATCAATTCGTTATATTGGCCAGTCGTTGTTTGGCGTTGTCCAGTACGAGCACCAGTTCCCGTCCGCCTCGCTGAAAGCTGCACTTTGTCACGTCACACTCCATCCTTGGATACTTCCGTGTCCAGCGAGAGTGACGACGCTGTCTTTCCCCGCGTGGAACCTGCGGCCCTGACCCGGCGTCAGTTGCGGGAGCGCGAGCGCGTGGCATTCGCCACCGCAGCGCCGGTCGACGAAAACGTCGCAGAGGTCCTGCGGCTCAGCCCTGCCGCCGATTTGATCGTCGCTGCGGACCTGACCGAACCCGACCTCGAACCGCCCGTTGTGACCGAGACCGACCGCATCGTCGCGGCCGTCGCGGTCGCCGATGCCGAGCCCACCGACTACGAAAAGTTGCTGGTTCTCGGTGCCACCCAGTCGATTCCGACCGTAATTCCCGCGGCCGGCGCCCGGCCTCGCCGCCGCCAGCGCACCGAGCAGCCGGCGGGGGAGTCCTTCGCGCCAGCCCGCGATTTCGTTCCGGCCGGCACGCTGCCGCGTCGCGCGGCCCCGTCGCGCCCGCTCGGCAGCAGCATGCGCAAGCGCGCCGCCAAGGGTGCGTCGATCCTCGCGATGTCCTTCGTCGCCCTGATGGCCGTCGCCACGTCCCTTCCGGCTGAGGCGCTGCTCTCGGCGCAGGACGTGCAGGCCTCAGCTCTGCAAGCCCAGCGCGTTCTGCCGGCCGAAGACACTCAGAGCATGGACCTGGCCGACGGCGACATTCTCACCGTCGAACGTGACGGGTATGAGTCAAGCTCGATCGCCGAGGTGGCCGCGGCCAGCGGCATCCGTTTGGAAGATACCTTTACCAACAACCCGAACGGAACCATTCAGTGGCCGTTTGCCGTCGGTGTGCACATCGGCGACCGCTTCGGCCCGCGCAATTGCGCCGGATGCTCCGCTAACCACGGCGGCCAGGACTTTAACCCGGGTATCGGTGCGCCGATTCAGGCTATCGCCGACGGCGTGGTCAGCTACGCCGAAGACGGCGAAGCCAGCCTCGGCGTGCACATGATGATCGACCACATGATTAACGGCGAGCTCGTCACGACCGTTTACGCGCATATGATTCACGGATCGATGCTGTTCAAGGAGGGCGACCTGGTCAAGGTCGGCCAGGTCATCGGCAAGACTGGCAGCACAGGCATGTCGACCGGCCCGCACCTCCACCTGGACATCCGAATCGGCGGCAAGGACGGCACCAAGATCGACCCCCTCGAGTGGCTTTACGCCAACACTAACTAGAGCTATTCCGGTTCCGTGCGCCCGCGCATGAAAGACTCGAGCAGGCCCTTTGGCAGCGGAAACGGCGGCAGGCCGTCGAAGCTGAACAGGTCGGCGTCATCGGCAGCGGGCCCCCGCGCCACGACCTGGTCGTGCAGCAACTCCATCTGCACGTCGAGGCGATTGGCGGCATCCGCTGCCTGCCGCAGGTCCTCGACGAGTGTGTCGGGCACGGCGCCATTGTACTTGTAGAAGATCTTGTGCTCGAGGCTGGCCCAGAAGTCCATCGCAATCGTGCGAATTTGAATCTCGACCGTGACCGGCTGCACCCGGTCCGACATGAACACTGGAATCGCCACGATCAGGTGCAGGCTCTGGTAGCCGTTCGCCTTCGGCTCCCGGATGTAGTCCTTCTCCTGCAGCACCGTGACATCCCGTTGCCCGGCGAGCAGGTCGCGAATGCGATAAGTGTCGGAGATGAAGCTGCAGGTGATGCGAATTCCCGCAATGTCCTGGATATTGTCACGAATACCGTCGAGCTCGAGCGGATGTCCCTTGCGGATGGCCTTCTTGAGAATGCCCTCCGGCGACTTCAGCCGCGAGCTGACATGCTCGATCGGGCTGTAGTCGTGAATCGAGCTGAATTCTTCCTTCAAAATGTTGATCTTGGTCAGCATTTCGTCGGTCGCGAACTTGTAGGACATCATGAATCGGGTCAGTTCGAGCTTGAGCTCGCGCATGGCGGCGATGGTCCCCAGCGCGGTGTTTGCAGCATCGTCTGGCTGGTCGAGCGCGTCGGTCATGCTGTTACGGCGCGCAACCAGGCGGTCGCGTCACCGGGCAGGGTGCGGCCGACGAGGTCTTCGCTCGCGAGCAGCACGTCGCCGGCGGGCAGTTGAACGGATGCCGCGCCCGTGTTCGCCACGATCGTCACGGCGCCGTTGCGGTAGGCCACTACGTCCGGCCCGAAGCCGTCGATCCATTCCACCGTGCCGGAGGCGAGGGAGTGCTCCCGGCGCAGGTTCAGCGCGTGCTTATACAGCTCGAGGGTGGATCCGGCTACACCGTTTTGTTGGTCGCGGGCCAGTCCGGCCCACTCAGCCGGTTGTGGCAGCCAGCTCTTCGCGCCGGTGCTGAAGCCGAACGACGCGCTCGCACCTTCCCACGGAATCGGCACGCGGCATCCGTCTCGCCCGTACCGCTCACCGTTGGTGCGAAACCAGGTGGGGTCTTCGCGGGCGTGGTCGGGCAGGTCGACGGCCTCGGGCAGCCCGAGTTCCTCGCCCTGGTAGAGGTAGCTCGAGCCCGGCAGTGACAGCATCAAAGCGGATGCTGCCCGCGCGCGTTGCAGCCCCACCGCAGTGTCCGGCAGTCCAACGGTCTTGGGCCCAATGCCGTGCCCCTGCAGGTTCTCGCCGGTGAGGGCGAGCCGGGAAGCGTGCCGCACCACGTCGTGGTTCGAGAGCACCCAGGTGCTCGGGGCTCCCACGTTGCCGAAGGCTTCGATCGACTCGTCGATGACGCTCCTGAGCTTTGCTGCGTTCCAAGGCGTCTCAAGGTAGGCGAAGTTGAAGGCCTGGTGCATCTCGTCCGGGCGCACCCACTTGGCCATCTGGCTCAGCGGGTCGACCCAGGCTTCGGCCGCGAGGACGCGGTCGCCGGGGTAGGCGGCGAGCACCTTGTGCCAGTCGCGGTAGATCTCGTGCACGCCGTCCTGCGCCCAGTAGGGCGCGGTCACGGGCGATTCGGCGCTGATGCCGGGCTCGAGGGTGGCCGGGGCGCCGCCCATGCTGCCGCCCTCGGCGGGTGGCGTGTAATCGGGGAGGCCGGGAGCCTTGATCATGCCGTGCGCGACATCCACTCGAAAACCATCGACGCCGCGGTCGAGCCAGAAGCGCAGCACCGCGCGAAACTGTTCGCGCACCCATTCGCTGTCCCAGTCGAAGTCGGGCTGGCTGGTGTCGAACAGGTGCAGGTACCACTGGCCGGGGGTGCCGTCGGGGTCGGTCGTGCGGGTCCAGGCGAGGCCGCCGAAGACGGACTCCCAGTTGTTCGGCGGCAGGTCGCCGTTCTCGCCCTTGCCATCGCGAAAGGTGTAACGGGCGCGCTCTGCGCTGCCCGGGCCGGCGGCGAGGGCCGCCTGAAACCAGCCGTGGTCGCTCGAGGAGTGGTTCGGCACGATGTCGACGATGACGCGAATGCCCAGGTCGTGGGCGGTGCGCTGCAGCACCTCGAAGTCGTCCAGGGTGCCGAACAGCGGGTCGACGTCGCAGTAGTCGGAGACGTCGTAGCCGGCGTCGCGTTGCGGCGACGTATAGAAGGGAGAGAGCCAGATGGCGTCGATGCCAAGCTCTTGGAGTTGGGGCAATCGCGAGCTGATGCCGGCGAGGTCGCCCATGCCGTCACCGTTTGCGTCGGCGAAGGACCGCGGGTAGATCTGATAGATAACGGCCGTGCGCCACCATTCGGTGCCGGAAGTCAGTTTGGTGCCAGTCATATTTAAATGCTACGGCATCGGTAGTGGATGCTCGGTGTGGGCTAAGTGGTCTCGATCGCCTTGCTGGGGTGATAAAGTTTCTAGGTTGCCAAAAACGCGGCATTGCTACTGTTTTTTGGTTGCTCTGCCCCCTTAGCTCATTGGTAGAGCACTTCCTTGGTAAGGAAGAGGTAGTGGGTCCGATTCCCACAGGGGGCTCAGGCTTGGAAGCGAACAGCCGACAAGTCGCGGCGGGGTAGCTCAGTTGGTTAGAGCACACGGCTCATAATCGTGGTGTCGCGGGTTCAATTCCCGCTCCCGCTACACGGTATTTACTAAAATCGCCCCGGACTTCTGCGGAAGTCCGGGGTATTTTTTCGCCGATTTTGGGCCAACCCCGCAAAACCCCGCAGATTGAAATTGAATATTCGCTTTCCTGGGGGCCGGTGTTATTGACCTTCGGGGCCATTGATCCAAGCGGCGAGTAGCGTGTTCGGGGGCCACTGAATATTTCCGTTAGGGGCCATCTGCTTAGCTCCTTCCGCTGCGTGTATTGGCACGCAGCGGAAGGAATAGTTAGCAATGGTACGAAGAATAAAAGCGAAACGGGTGCTCGAACTCCGCGCCGAGGGCATGACGGGGCGCGCGATCGCACTCGCGGAGGGCATGTCGCGCAAGAGTGTGCTGGCGGTATTTGACGCCGCTGACAAGGCCGGCGTCGGCCGCGAGGGCCACGTTAGCCGCAGCGATGCTGAGGTGTATGCGTTGCTGTTCCCGGGTCGCGGCGAGCATGAAAGTGTATTTGTGCAGCCCGACTGGGACGGGGTGCACAAAGAGCTCGCCAAGGTCGGGGTGACGCTGAAGCTGCTCCATGGCGAGTACGTCGACGGGTGCGCTGTGAAGAAGCAGCCGTCGATGGGTTACGACCGATTTTGCAAGGCATATGCAGCGCATACGTTGATCACGGGGGCGGCGTCCCGGGTGGGTCATAAGGCTGGGCAGGCCATCGAAGTCGACTGGTCGGGGCCGACGATGCAGCTCATTGACCCGGTGACGGGAGAGACGTCTCGCGTGTATTTGTTTGTGGCGTGTCTGCCGTTTTCGAGGTATGCGTTCGTCGAGCTGGCTCTGGATATGCGGCAGGACACCTGGCTGCTGGCCAATGTGGGGATGTTTGAGTGGTTCGGCGGATCGGTTCCCCGGATCGTGCCCGACAACCTGAAGACCGGGGTGATCAAGCACCCGCGTGAGGGCGAGATCGTGTTGAACGACGCTTACCGGGAGCTCGCTGCGCATTACTCAGCGGCGGTGCTCCCCGGCAGAATCCGCCGCCCAAAAGACAAAGCCAGCGTCGAGAACACGGTCTCGCACGTGGCCACCTGGGTGATCGCAGGTTTACGCAATCGAAGCTTCGGTACCCTCCCCGAGTTGCGGGTCGCGATCCGGGAGCGCATGGATGCCTGCAACCGGGAACCGTTCCAGAAACGCGCCGGCTCCCGCCTCAGCGTGTTCCAATCCGAGGAGAAGGCACTGCTGCGGCCGCTGCCGTCGGTTCCCTACGAGATCAGCAGGTGGATCATGGGGCGCCGGGTTCAAAAGAACGGGCATGTGGTTTGGGAGAAGAATTTCTACTCCGCCCCCTATGCGCAGATCGGGCAGGGCGTGGATCTGCGCATCACCACCCAAGTGCTGGAGATTTATCGCAATCATGAGCGGCGCACCAGCCACCTCTTGTTTGGTGAGCATGTCGTGAACGAGTACCGGACGAACGATGCCGACCAGCCTCAGGGCGAGAAGTATCGAGAGTGGGACAGCGTCAGGATCCGGGCTTGGGCGACGCGTGTCGGCCCGCACATGGTGACCGTGGTGAACAGGATCTTCGAGGCGGTGCCCGTGGAGGAGCAAGGCTTTGACGCCGCTCTGGCAGCGCGGCGGCTGAGCCGCCGCTACTCCAGTGAGCGAGTGGAAAAAAATCGTGCCAGATCGCGCTCGAAGGGCGTGTCCGGTCGCCCCGGTATGCGCACTTGCGGCCGATCTTGGAGACCGGGCAGGACAAGGTAAGCACCCGAGGGATTCCGCGCTTCGAACCCACCGAACCTGAAACTGGTGGGTATGTCCGCGGCGCCGACTACTACGCGGGAGGCGGTTCTCGGTGAGCCGGATCGATATTGAGACCAAACGCAAGCTCCGTGAGATGGGCGTGGCCACCCTGCTGGACGCGTTCGACGCCCAAGACAACACCCTGACCCTCGGCTTGGCGTTCGAGGAGAAAATCAAACTTGCCGTCGATGACGCCCATTCTGCATTCACCCAAACCAAGGTCGAGGGGCTGATCCGCCGGGCGAACCTGCGATATCCGAACGCTGACCTGAGACGACTCGACCTCGTCGAGGAACGCGGCCTTGACCGGTCTGTGATCGCTGGACTAGGCACGTGCTCGTTCATCGACCGGCAGCAGAACGTCGTGTTCCAGGGATTTACAGGGTCGGGGAAGTCGTATTTGGGGTGCGCGTTAGCGAAGGCCGCGTGCCTGCACCGGGTGCGGGCGCACTACATTCGGATGCCGGAGCTCGAAGAAGCCTGGCAGCTGGCCCGCGATAAACCCGCCGGGACGACGAAGTTTCTGAACAAGTACACCGCGTTCACGCTCCTGGTGATCGATGAATGGCTCCTCGACGAACCCGACGACAGCACCCGCAGCATGCTCTTGGAACTCCTCGAGCAACGCTACGACCAGGCATCAACGGTGTTCTGCACCCAATACGCACAGCGGGATTGGCGCCAGCGCCCTGTCGATCGACAGGAGGGGGGCGTGTGGTACCAGATCGCTCGCAGCGAGGAGCGTGATGGCCTGCGCGACCACCAATTGGCTCAGGCTCCGCATGGTGTGGGCGTCGAGGAGGTGGGCGTCGTCAACGAGAACGACTGGCCGGTCGACGGCGCAAACCTGCTGGAAGTAACTCAAAATTCGACCGGTGGTCACGCTCGTGCCAGCCAGCGCCTCGGTGAGGGTGAGGTTTGGTCCGTTGAGCAGGGAACCGAAGGGTTCGCTGCTGGTACCCATGGTTCCAATGATGCGCACGGGCTCCGGAGAAGTCTCACTCAGGCGCCGCTCGACGCTGTCGAGCAGGAAGGTTTTACCGAATCCGAGCGGCCCAAAGATCACCACGCTGGTTTCTGACCTTAGGCGGGTAACAATCTGTTGCGGGTGGCGATCGATCCCGACGACGCGGGGTGAGGCGGCTGAATTATCCGGCACTATCCTGTGTCGCTCAACACTCATACCGCCCCCACGGATCTCGACCCCACCACGTACGTGGATTTTCCACGATACCGGCGGCGTTCCGTGCGCTTGCAACCGTCACCCACTGGGTTCTCGCACCGCACTACTGGATTTCTGTCAAAAACCACCCCCGAATGAGTGAGTGTGCATAACGGGTTTACCCGTCAGGTGACTGGTTGAGGTACTGGTTTCGGCGTGAAGCGGCCCCTCGCCGAAAAACCTCACCTAGCGTTGGTGGCTGCACGGGTGACGACCGGCCTGACCTGCCTGCTTCGTTACACCGAATTAGCCCAGTCGAGCCAAAGGACACAGCATGACATTTCACAGCCCACCCGCCTGCCGTCTGGCACGCAAACGCTCCAGGCGCTCCAGGCGTGGCAAGATTATGGCTATTCTGGCCGGTGGTGCCGTACTCGGTCTTGGAACGACGGCAACCGTGGCCGCGTGGACCGACACCGAATGGGTCTTCGGCGGCGCCAGCGGAACCGGCGACAACGCCGGCGTCGGAACATCCTCCTTCGAGGTTGAGCAGAACGTCGTCATCCCCTTTGATACGGCCGCTTTCGTTCAGGATGAAACGAATCCGGGCCAGGCGCTCACGTTCGGTCTCGATGCTTTGAGCCTCACTCCCGGCGATTCGGTCTACGCTCCCGTCGCCCTGCGCACGGTCACCAACTCTGTCGCCGGTAATCTGATGCTGGAGCCGGCCGTTGCCGCGACCGGTGTCACCGTCGTCGACTCGGGTGCTGCCCTGTGGAGTGCCCTCACGCTGCAAGTGTGGGCTTCGGAAACGGCGTTCACCTGCAATGCCAGCACTGTGGCATCCACTACTACTCCTGTTATTACGAAGATCGTCGACGGAGCACTTAGCACCACGGGCGGAGCCGCCGCGCAGGCCCTATCAGCGGCCAGTGCGAACACGCAGCACTACTGCTTCAAGGTCACCCTGCCGAGCAACGCCCAGACCAATCAGAGTCTCAACTTGCAGGGGCGTACCGTTGCGCCGGCCTGGGAATTCTCTGCCGTCTCAAGCTAAACCGCCGATATAACGATGCCACGCGTGAGACTGCCCCGTCGCAATGCCGGCGCAATCGCCAAGGATATTCTGCTCACCCTCGCCGGTATGGCGGGACTCCTGTCGATCGTCGGGTTCGTGCTGACCCTCGTTTTTTCGCTCTCGATTGTGATCGTGTTGACCGGGTCGATGGCGCCTGGTCTGCCCACCGGATCAGCGATCGTGGTCGAAGAAGATGTTCCAGCGGCCGACCTCGTCATCGGCGATATCGTGACGGTTGCCCGCGCCGGGTACGACCTGCCGATCACCCACCGGATCGTTGGCATCGAGGAAATTCCGGGGGAGGCATCCGCTCGCGCACTGACCTTGCAAGGTGATGCCAATGCCACGGTCGACCGCGATACCTATATTGTGCAGACCGTGCAGCGGGCCGTGATCGGATTTCCCGGATTCGGCTTTGCTCTTCGCACAATGCAATCCCCCCTGTTCATAGGCGTCACCACCCTGCTGATCACACTCGCCATCGTCTGGGCCTTCTGGCCGTCGCGCCCGGAGCGCGAGGCAGCGGTGATTGATTCGCGGCAGGAAAGCATCAACTCGACAAGAGAACGTCAGGAAACATGGTGACAGTCCGCGGCACGGCAACGAGAGGGGTCGCTTCGTCGCGCCGGCGCGGCCTGTTGGCGGTAGCTTTTGTTGCCGCCGTGGCGGTGGTGAGTGGGCTGGGCCTTTTGTCGGTGCGCGCCGTCGCCGTGATCCAGACAGTCACGACCGTGTCGGAGCCGGGGATTCTGGAGCTGACCTCGAGCCTGCCCCACGATGCGGTTCTGGATCTGACGCCGGGCAAACCGGTGTACTGGCAGATCGGCGCCGCCCTGACCCAGGACCTCACGGGATCCCTTGTTTTGGAGATTCGCAAAAGCGGCGACCTCGCCACCAACGGACGCGGCTTGATCCTCGTGATCGACCGCTGCAGCGAACCGTGGACGAACCTTGAGACCACGCCGCGCTGCACCAACGAGCGGGAGCACGTGCTTGTGGCCACACCCCTTGACGATAATTCGTCTGTCAGCGGCATCTACGACCTGGCCGGGATTTCTGAAGCCCGCGGAAAATACCTGCTCGTGGCACTGTCTCTCAACGTCGCGTCCGAGGCAGCCGGCAACGATCTCATGGGGTTAAGCGGTGAAGTTGGAATCGGCCTGACCGCCGCGGGGGACAACTCGTCGACTGGGCCGGCAATAAAACCACCGGGCGGGTCGTATTCGGCGGGTGGCGGCGATAATCTTGCCCTGACCGGGATCGATGCGCTGGCTCTGGTTCTTGTCGCAGTCGGTGTCCTCGCACTCGGCATTGTTGTCTCGATGATCCGTCGATTCGCCGAAATGCCAGCCGCAGACGATGTTGTGCGATGAGCGGGCACTCACTCCGCCGCCGCCGGGCAGCGTGGGCGGCCGTGCTCGGCCTGGCCGTGGTCGCGACTTTGCTTGCCGCGACCGTTTCGCCGACCATCGCGCTGAGCGTGGCCTCATGGACCGACACCGAATGGGCCCAGGGAAAACTTGGTACCGACCTGGTCAGCTGTGGCACTGACACCGAGTATTCGAGCACGGCGTCAGGCAAGTTTCTGAATGCGACCCTGACAGGTGCAAGCCTAGACCCCGTCGTGGGCATCAACGGGCTGCAGGCCACACGCAACGGCGATACCGCGGCACAGGTAACGCCGACCTCAGCCCAGCACCCCGACGCCGGCGTCTCCACCACCACTGACACATTCACGAACCCGCTCACGGTGTCCGTGCTGCAACAGGATGTCCTCGATCTGACCGGGTTGACCACGGCACTGCCGGCGGGCGCGGCTGGCATGCTTGGTGAATATGTCCAGGTGAGCAACACGGGGTCGTCAGCGGGGGCATCCGGTCTCCTAAATAATTCGGGCGGCATCGGTTTCACCCCGACGACACCGGATACGCAGCTACCGACGGCAGCGAGTCTCAATCTGGCGTCGGTGCTTCCTGTCGGAGTGGCGAGCGCCTCGCTCTTGATCGGGGCGGTTGCGGCGTCGGCGCAGCTGGACTGGTGCACGGCGCTCGAAAGCGAGATCTGGGGCGACGGCACGGTGAGTGGCGTCGTGCGGAACTACGAGATCGCGGGCCTCAACCTGGTGACACAGGTGCCGGTGCTGAAAGACCTTCTTACGAGCGCGACATCTACGGTGTCGTCCTTTGAGAATTCAATTCTCTTGTCGGATCCGTCAGTCGTGGCGGCCAGGGCGCTGCTAGCGAACCCGATTATCGTAACCGACACGATGACCGTCGATCTCAGCGAGGGCACCGTGACGATGGATCTGGCAAGTGTGATGAGCTCAGGTCTAAACGATCAGGCGCCGAACACGGCGCTCGGCTTCGATGCCACCAAGGTCGCGAGCGCCATTACCCAGGTCACCACCCTGGTCACGGCGTGGACGGACGCAATTTCGACGGAATTGCAGAAGGCGAAATCGTCGTTGAGCGTGCTGCTCACCACGCTGCTGAACACTCTGAATGCCGCTTTGAACAGTCTGACGAGCGTTTTGAACACGACGGTCACTGCACTCACGCCGACCCTGAACGGGGTGTTCTCGGCACTTCCCGGGGTGCTGTCGTTCACCGTCAACGTGCAACCCGATCAGCCGAATGCACCACCGGGAGCGGCGTTCACAGCTGCGACTGCGACGTCGAGCGCCGAATATCGGGTGAGCGCCCTGCGCATCGGGCTCCTCGGCTATTCAACCGGATCAGCGCTCGCGACAGTCACCTTCGCAACGGCATCGGCCGGGGCGAACACGCGTCTGCAGTAGCGGCGTCGATCGGTAAGCGCGGCGCGGGCTGTGCTCAAAAACCCGGGCCTCTGTTCTAACCTGGGCCCAGGCAAAATGGCAGCCAACGGTTATGCAAGGTTCGGTGTAAACGCCGACTGAAAACAGGGCAGAAATGGCCCCATTTTCAGTTGGCGTTAACACCGTTAGTGAGCAGACGGAGAAACTTCAGTCACGCGGTGTGGCGGTTCATGACCAGGAGAGCTGTCGCTGGCTCTTCCAGGCCGTTGGCTACTACTGACTCACGGGCTATCTCCACCCGTTCCGAGAGTCGGAGCCATCGGTGAATGACGAAGGCTGAATCAGGTCCCGTGTCCTCAACCGCTATCGTGCGGGCACCACAATCGAGCATGCGGCCGCGCTTCTTGTTTTTGATCGCCGCCCGCGAATGCTTGTACTTGAGGGCATTGAAAGGATCAAAATCTCCTTCGGCATGCAGGTGGGATATGTCCTGGACCGGCATGCACCCGCCGGTCAGCGAACCGGTGTGAGCGTAATTTTCTGACCGAGGGCCGCGGCCAGACGGCTGAGCGTGTCCGCCGTTGGGTTGCCGATGCCGCGTTCGATTCGGCTGATTTCTGCCTGCTGAATCCCGGTGACACTCGATAAGGCTGGTTGAGTGAGGTCCTGGGCCTTGCGTGCTGCGGCGAGCAGCGCACCCAGTTCAACGCGGCTCGCGAGCTCGGCGTCAAAGGAGACGCTGGTGGCCTCGTACACCGCTCGTGTCTCCTCAGACCACTCGGCTTTCGCACGGGTGGCGAGGTCTTTGAAATTTTTCGACATGCTGCCTCCTTTCACCTCTAGTATGTGCTTTACTACATACGCAGTCAAGGCTGTTTGTGCTGCGTGCGTTGGGCGCGCTTCCACTGTTCGTGGATCTTGCGTGCCTTAGCGATCTCGCGCTGCTGACGTTTGTCGGAGGGATCCTTCTTCTTGTCGTAGCCGCTGTACAGCAGTACGATCTTGTCTCCATGAAAGGTGCAGAAGACACGGATGAGCACCATGCGGTCAACGCTGACGAGATCCGAAGGCGGGGTGGCGTTCGCCTCCGTGAAGATTGAGTGAAAGGACTTTCGAACGCGGAACTCGTAGAGCCCGCCCGAGAGGGGCTTACCCCACTCTCCGTTACAGATATCAATCCCGTGCACCGCCAGGACATGCTCGATTGCGGCCGTCACGACGGCCTGCTCGTACTCACCGAGGCTGGAGTAGAAGCGGGCGAACGACTCACCCTCGTACTCGATGGTCCATCTGGTCATTGTCATGGCCTCACGTCGTGTTCGGCCAATATACTGGCACGCTCGGGGGGCCGGCGTGGCCTATTCGGTCAGATGGCTCATAGTCATTGGCGTCGTGAAAGGTGTTCTTCACCGCGAATTGCAGTGAGCTCAGGCGCCGATCGGCTTTCGCATAACGGCCATGTGCATCGACAGGGATGGCCACTAGAGTATCTATTTCTGAAACCCCGCATTAACTCCGCAGATTGAAATTCGCCCGGGGTTGAGAGTGTGATCACCTACCCAGTGTTTTATTGGGATCAGTGACTGTATGAGGCCTACGTGACCTCGCTGAGGCTGGTTCAGGATTATCGTGGTGTCGCGGGTTCAATTCCCGCTCCCGCTACACGGTATTCACTAAAATCGCCCCGGACTTCTGCGGAAGTCCGGGGTGTTTCTGACTGGGGGTGGTCGGTCAGTCTTCCCGGTTCCGGCGCCCTGCAGCATGACATGGGCGAGCGGATGTTCACCAGCCGCATTCCTATCGACAGCGCCGGTGTGCACGTGACCGACCGGCACGTGTTCGCCCCACGCCCGATGATCGGGTGCATCGGAACGGCGCCCGCTGAGGGAATGAACTCCACGATCATTCCCTCCTCTGCTCAGGGTGGAAACATGGACGTCACCGACTGCGGCCCCGGTTCGATCGTCTACCTGCACGTCATGGTCGAGGGTGCCTACCTGTCGATCGGCGACATTCACGCGTTCATGGCGGAGGGAGGACCTTCAGTCATCGCGATTGAGGCTGAGGGCATCGCGGTTGTGAGTGTCGAACTGCGAAAGGGCATGAACCTGCGGGCGCCGCGGGTTCAAACCCTCATCGAGTGGGTGTTCGTCGGTCTCGGTGACCCCGTGCAAGAGCGCATCACGCGCGGCTACGAGGACGTGTTTTACTTTCTCGTGAGCGACCACGGGTGGGATGACGGCGACGCCGTCGCGGTCATGAGCGCCGTCGGGCACTCCCGGCTCGGCGGACCGACCGGCTCCGGCACAGTAGTGCATTACTCATTTGCCGCCCGGCGGTGGATACTGGGCGGCACGAGGCTCGCAGCGGCCGCATCGGCAAGTGAGGAGCCACCGAGGTGTTATCGATTCAAAAAGTGGAGCAGGGTTCGACGTTGCGGGACCGTATCGCGCAGTCGCTCGCGGCCGCGATCAACACCGGTGAACTCGCTCCCGGAACCCTGGTGACCGTGCCGACCCTGGCCATCCGCTTCGAGGTGTCGGCCACCCCAGTTCGGGAGGCAATGCTGGATCTGGAACAACGAGGATTCGTGACCTCGGTGCGCAACAAGGGTTTTCGGGTGACGCAGATGAGCGACAAAGACCTGCGCGACGTCATCGAGTTGCGCCAGCTGCTCGAGGCTCCCACGATGGGCGCCCTCGCAGGAACACTCGATGCTGAGACGCTCACGCGCTGGCGCGGCGTGGCTGAACAGATCTCTGAGTATGCGCGGCAGAAGGACCTGGCCGGATTTCTCGCCGCTGATCGGCAGTTTCATCTCGGGTTGTTGGCCTTGCACGGCAGCGCCCGGCTGGTCGAAATGGTCAGCGAACTGCGCGCGCAAACTCGAATGGTGAGCATCGCCGCGATGATGCAGAGCGACGACTTGTGGGGCACGGCGCGCGAGCACCACGTCATGCTCGATCTGCTGGCAAGCGGAGAATCCGAGGCGCTGCGTGAGCTCACAGTCAGCCACCTCGGCACCGTGGCCGGGTGGAGCTCGGAACCCGACGGGCCGCACTGAGGCCGGAGTGTGGACGCCGGTGCAACGATCCGCGTGTGTAATATGTCATACAGCACTGGGGTGTTTGGGTGCTTGTTCCAAGCCGTCTTGCGATCAAGGCGTGTAGAACACTTGCTCGGCGCTCTCACAGGAGAGGCACACATGAGAATCTCAAAGAAGAGCACATTGCTGCTCGGCGTCGCCACAGCGATGCTTCTTGCGACATCGGGTTGCAGCGGCGGATTGCTCGCCGCCGACGAAGCCGGCAGCGAAGAGACCGGCACGGTCAAGCTGGCCATGGTCGTTCCCATCTCGGGCAGCAGCGCCCCGACCGGCGAATACATGGCCAATGCGGCGCAGCTCGCCGTGGACGAAATCAACGAGGCAGGCGGCGTCCTGGACGGCCGCCAACTCGAGCTGCTCGTCGAAGACGAAGCCTGCGACGCCCAGCAGGGCGTGGCGAGCGCCAACAAGGCCGTCTCGGCCGGCGCCGTCGTTTCGGTCGGCGGCTACTGCTCCGGCGCAACACTGCCGCAGCTGCCGATTTTCGAAGAGGCCAACGTACCCATGATCATTCCGGCGGCCAACTCGCAGGACCTCGTCAACCAGGGCCTCAAAAACGTTTTCCTTGTCAACGGCACGGGCAATCAGCAGTCCACTGCCGCTCTCGAGTACATGTTGAAGACCGGCGTCGCCTCCGTCGCCCTCGTCGACGACAACGACAGCTACTCGGCGGACATCACCGCGGAGACCGCCCGCCTGATCGAGGAAGACGGCACAGTGACGCTCGCCCTGGGCACCTCGGTCACTCCCGGTGAGAGCGACTATTCCGCCGCCGTGCGCGACATCATGAATGCCGCCCCGGAGCTCGTCTACTGGACCGGCTACTACCAGGAGGGCGGTCTCATTATCAACCAGCTGCGCAATTCTGGCTTCGAAGGCGACATAATGGTGGCCGACGGCAGCGTCGACGGCTCCATCTCGGAAATCGCTGGGGCCGGTGCCGAAGGCGTACTCGCCACAATGACCCAGACCCCCGACACCCTCGAGGGTGGCGGCGATTGGATCGCCAGCTACGAAGAGGCTTTCGGCAGCGCTCCCGGACCGTTCTCGCTGCAGTCCTATGACGCGGTTCGCGTTGCGGCGCATGCCATCGACGAGGCTGGCTCGACCGACGGCGACGCGATCATCGCGGCGCTCGAGGCCATCGACGGGTTTGAGATGTTCTCCGGCCCGCTCACCTTCACGGCCGATCACACCCTGTCGAACGGTGGATTCATCATCCTGTCCATTCAGGATGGCGCCTTCGCCCTCGAGGATGACCTGTCCTGATCCTGTAGTTCTGATCATTGGGTCCGGACTCTGGTCTTGAACGCAAGATCCTGACCCCTGAAGCGGATGCCGCGGCCCACGCCGCGACATCCGCTCCACTGCTTACAGAAAACGGACCAACATGATGCAAATTATCTGGGACGGGTTGTTTGTCGGCTCGTTCTACGCCTTGATCGCGCTGGGCTACAGCATGGTCTACGGCATCATTAAACTTCTCAACTTCGCCCACGGTGACATCTATATGCTCGGTGCCTTCATCGGCTTCGTCATGCTGGCCTCCGTCGGAGGCCTTCCCGGGGCGCTGAGCATCGGTGCCCTCCTCGTCGTGCTGCTGCTGAGCATGCTGCTCACCGGCGGTGCCGGCGTTCTGATCGAACGGTTCGCCTACCGCCCCCTGCGCAATGCCCCACGATTAGCCGTGCTGATCACGGCCGTCGGCGTTTCGTTCACCCTGCAGTACGGCGTGAGCGCCATCGCCGGGCCGAACCCGCGCAGCTACCCGGTGCGCCTCGAAGGCGACGTGTTCGACGTGCTTGGCGCTCGCGTCTCGCTGCCCCAGGTGCTGCTCATGGCCATCGCCGCGATCTTGATGATCGCGCTCAATACCTATATTCAGAAAACATCGACTGGTCGCGCCATGCGCTCGATCTCGCTCGATATGAAGGGTTCCCTGTTGATGGGAATCAACGTCAACTCGGTCATCACCCGTACGTTCTTTATCGGGTCGGCCCTGGCCGGGGCCGCTGGAGTCATGGCCGGTGCCTACTACGGAAAAATCGACTTCATGATGGGGTTCCTGATCGGCCTCAAGGCGTTCACCGCGGCCGTGATTGGCGGCATCGGCAATATTCAGGGGGCCATGCTCGGCGGCCTGGTATTGGGCCTGATCGAAGCCTTCGGCGCCTCGGTGTTCGGCGGCGAGTGGCGTGACGTTTTCGCCTTCGTGGTGCTGATCCTCTTCCTCACTTTGCGTCCGACCGGAATTCTCGGCGAACGGGTTACGGAGCGTGTCTAGCATGAGTGGAACAACTTTTAAGAGCCAGGCCCCCCGTCGCACCGGCCCTGTCGCCGCCTGGGTGTCCGGACTGTTCGAGAGCAAGTACCTGGGCTGGATCGCCCTGGCCGCTGCCCTGCTCGCCCCGCTGCTCACCGCATCGCCGTACTCGCTCAATGTGATGACGACGGCGGCGATCTTCGTGATGCTCGCAGCTGGCCTCAATATCGTCGTCGGCTACTGCGGCCTGCTCGACCTCGGCTATATCGCGTTCATGGCCGTCGGCGCCTACACGGCCGGCATCTTTGCCAAGGCCTTCGAACTGCCCCTGATCTTCACCATCCCAGCGGTGTTGGTCATGACCATTCTGGCCGGACTCATCATCGGAGCGCCGACACTGCGTCTGCGCAGCGACTACCTGGCCATTGTCACGCTCGGCTTTGGCGAAATCACCCGCATCACGGCCAACAATCTCACCATCACGGGCGGGCCATCCGGTATCTTCGGCATTCCCAAGCTGCTGGCCTTCGGTGATTTCAGCCTGCACAGTCCCGCCGTGTTCTACTACGTGACCATCCTGATTGTGGCGTTCTTCGTGCTGGCCTCGGCCCGGCTGGGCAAGTCCCGGCTTGGACGGGCCTGGCGGTTCGTGCGCGAAGACGAGGATGCCGCCGAAGCGATGGGCATTCACACCTACAAGGTGAAGCTCATGGCGTACATTTTCGGGGCCATCTGGGGCGGCTTCGCGGGCGTGCTGTTCGCCTCGCACCTCTCGGCGATCTCCCCGAAGAGCTTCGTTTTTTTGCAGTCGGCCCTCGTGCTGATGGCCGTCGTGCTGGGCGGCATGGGCAACATGCGCGGGGTCGTTGTCGGCGCCCTCGTCATCACCCTGTTGCCCGAACTGCTGCGCGACCTCTCGGAATACCGCTATCTGGCCTTTGGTCTGCTGCTCGTGGTCGCGATGGTGTTTCGACCCAAGGGCCTATGGCCGGCTCGCGGCCATGAAGAGGAACGCGGGAACAAGAACGAGCCGCCACAAACCGCGGTCGACGCCGCGGTCGCGAGAGGGGAAAGCCGATGAGCGTCGTACTCGGGGTCAACGACCTGCAGATCGCCTTCGGCGGCGTCAAGGCCGTCGACGGCCTCACCTTCGACGTGCACGAGAAGGAGATCATCGCGGTGATCGGTCCGAACGGGGCCGGCAAGACCAGCGCGTTCAACTGCATCACCGGCTTCTACAAGCCGACCGGCGGTTCCGTCGTGATGGACGGCACCGACATCACCGGAAAACGACCGGCCGACATCGCCGCGGTCGGTGTCGCGCGCACGTTCCAGAACCTGCGCCTGTTCAACGACCTGACCGTACTCGACAATGTGCGCGCCGGCATGCACCTGAACAGAGGCCAGAGCTGGGCGGATGCTATTTTCCACACTCCCCGGTTCAAACGCAGCGAGGCCGCCTACACGGAAGAAGCGCACTACTGGCTCGACTTCGTGAACTTCGAGGGCCCGCGCGGGGTGCCGATCGGCAACCTCTCCTATGGGCAACAGAAACAGGTCGAGATTTCCCGGGCCCTGGCCCGAAAATCCAAGCTGCTACTGCTCGACGAGCCGGCCGCCGGCCTCAACTACACGGAGAAGCAGAAGCTGCTCGAACTGTGCCGCCGCATCCGCGATCTCGGTACCTCGATCGTGCTGATCGAGCACGACATGGGACTGGTCATGGAGCTGTCGGAACGCATCGTGGTGATGAACTTTGGGCGCGAGATCGCCGAGGGAACACCGGCCGAGGTCAAAGCGAACCCCGCCGTGATCGAGGCCTACCTCGGCAAGGACGAGGAGGTGCAGATCGATGGCAATGCTTGAATTCGACAACGTCGAGGTCTATTACGGCAAGGTACAGGCGTTGCGCGGGCTGAGTCTGCACGTTGACGAGGGCGAGATCGTGGCCCTGCTTGGCAACAACGGCGCCGGCAAAACGACGACGCTCTCGACCGCGTCGGCTCTGGTGAAAGCCAGCTCGGGGCACCTGACCTTCAACGGCAGCGACATCAGCCGGGCCAATCCCTGGGATGTCGTGTCTGCCGGGCTCATCCACGTGCCCGAAGGGCGGCGCATCTTCAGCACACTCTCGGTGCTGGAGAACCTGCAGCTGGGCGGCTACCTGGTCAAGGACCGGAGCCTCGTCGCCGCGCGGATTGAGCACGTGTTCGAGCTGCTCCCGCTGCTGTTCGAACGCAGAACGCAGCAGGGTGGCACGCTCTCCGGCGGAGAGCAGCAGATGCTTGCCATCGGTCGCGGGCTCATTGCCGGCCCGAAGATGCTCATGCTGGACGAGCCCTCAATGGGTCTCGCGCCGCTGATCGTCAACCAGGTGATGGACGTCATCAAGGAGATTCGCGCCCAGGGCACGACCGTGCTCCTGGTCGAGCAGAACGCGCGCGCCGCGCTGCGGGTCACCGACCGCGCCTATGTCATCGAAAGCGGAGTCACCACGGTCGAGGGTCAGGCCGCCGACCTGCTTAACGATCCCCGCATCATCGACGCGTACCTCGGCGCGTAGTGACGGTGGGCTCGATCTGAGCACGACGAGCCAATGCGGCAAGGACGCGGATGCCGCGTGCGGTATCCGCGTCTGAGCCTCATTCGGGGGTACGATCGGGGCAATCGGGAATTACCCGCGCATGAAGGGAAAGGTCGGATCATGAATCCGCTTCTAATTATTGTGGCCATCGTTGCGGTCGTGCTGCTCATTACCGGTGGCTTGGTGCAGTCTCTGCAGTTTCTCCTCTGGGTCGGTATCGTGCTCGCGATCCTGGCGGTGATCATGTTCCTGATGCGGTCGATGTCGGGGCGCAAGGGTGCCTGACCAGCAGGATGGACGACAGCCGGCAGCAGGATACTGACTCCTTCTGTCGGCTGTTTTTGTGTGACGCCCGGCTGGGATTCAGACCAGTGGGGCCAGAAAGGTCAGGGTCGAGCCGTCGCCCTCGATGATCGGTCCGAGCGCGCGGTTGAACTCGGCGCCATAGGCGGCGGCGCGGTGGGCGTGGAACGCGGCGAGGTCGCGGTATTCCTCATAGACGAAGAACGCCGCCGGATTGGTTTCCAGCTGGTGCGGGTCGAAGCGGACGCAACCGGCTTCCCGGCGCACGTGCGCGGTGAGCTCGCGCAGCAAATGAGCGACTTCCGCTTCATGACCGGGCAGGGCTGTGAACTCGGCGTAGAGGGCGATCACGGCACCGCTCATGCCGCGCTCGCTTCGGTTACTGTCGTCGCGGCATCCGTTGTGAGAATCATGGGTGTAACTTTCCAGGGGGTTAGCGGTGTGAGCGGCCCGGACCTGCCTCGGCCGCCACTCAATCAATCAGGGCAGAACTTTTACTATAGAGTCAAGGCACGCAAAATCACGGTGGATTGCCCCTGACAATCGGTGCGACCACCTCCCTGCGCGCTCGCCGTCTGCGGCGTGCGACAAGATTGGACCTCGTGCCTGGACTGAACGCTCCCACCCGTGTCGTCGTCGTTGGCGACGCGCTGATCGACGTGCTGCGTGATTCGGAGGCGAGCCGCGAGTTTGCCGGGGGCGCCGCGCTCAATGTGGCGGTCGGGCTGGCCGTGCTCGGCGTGCCCACGACTCTGATCGCGATGGTCGGTGAGGATGCCGATGGCGCCGTGATCCGGGCGTTTTTGGAACAGCATGGGGTGCAACTGATCGCAACACCTGGCCCGCTCGGATCGTCCCGGGCGGTTTCGGACCGCACCGACGGCGAACCTCGTTACTTCTTCAACGACGCCGCGAAAGCGCGCCGCATCGAGTTCAGGGCTGCCGAGCGGGCCGCGCTCGACGCCGCCGAACTGGTCGTCGTGAGCTGTTTTCCGTTCGACGATACCGATCAGACCGAGGCGTTCGCGGCCTGTGTGAGCGACCCGGAGCAGCGCCTCGTGATCGACCCCAATCCCCGCGCCGGCATGCTGCGCGACGGGCCGCGGTTTGTACGCAACTTCGAGGCACTCGCTGCTCGCAGCCTGCTCGTGAAGGTGGGCGACGAAGACGCCGACCTGCTCTACGACAGCAGCCTCAAGGAGCTGCGGACCCGCCTGGTTGACGCCGGGGCGGGTACCGTGCTCGCGACGGCCGGGCGCCTCGGCGCGTCGGTGGGCGTCGGCCAACATGAGCTGGTCAGTGTGCCGATCGCTGAGCTTGACGGCCCGATCGTCGACACGATGGGTGCCGGGGACGCGACGCTCGCGGCATCCGTTTGCACCATCGTTCACAGCGGTGTGCCACAGGATGCCGCCGGCTGGCAGGCGCTGCTGACCGACGCCATGCTCACCGCCGCGGCGACCTGCCGGCAGGAGGGCGCCCTGCTCCGACGCCCGTGACCTCCGGCAGAGCGGATGCTGCGACGGGCTGCTCGTCGGGCGCCGAGCCGCGCTTACGCCTCGGTGCTTGTTTCAGGCGCGCTCGTCTCAGGCGCGCTCGTTTCGGTGCTCGTCTCAGGAACCGGATCAGTGAACTTCAGCCGGGTGCGAATCGCGTCGCGGGCCTGCTGGGCCGCGCGGCGCACCTCCTTGTCGGGGTCGCGCAGGCGCACCTCGATCGTGGCAATGTTGGCGGTGGTGCCCTGGTCGGCGAGGGCGTGCAGGGCGGCGGCGCGCACGCGGGGGTGCTCGTCGGTCGTGAGACGCACGAGCTTGGGCACGACCTGCAGTCCGCGCAGCAGCACGACTTTGGCGCACATTTCGCGCACCCGCCAGGCCTGGTTGTTGAGTCCGACGACGATGTACGGCGCCGCCTGCTCGCCCCAGACGTGCAGCAGAGCGCGGGCGCCCCACAGCTCGGGCCAGTACAGGGCCGGAGCACCTTCAAGGATGCCGAGGGCGTGGCGCCCGCCGGCGTAGAGCAGAAAGTCTTTTCCGGCGTTCTTGGCGCGCAGCAGGGCCACGGAGTTGTCGATGACGACGCTCTCGCCGTAATGCGCGACGGCGGCGCGAATGCGTTCCTCGGTCGGACTGTCGATCGGAAGGTCGGGGTGCGGAGTCAATTTGTTTTGCATAGCCCTCTAACGCTACCTCCCCGGCGCGCCCTGAGCCATCGAAACCGCTCCCTGACGGCGATCTACCGGCGAATCGTGCGGAACCGGCGTCGGTGGTGGGCGGTCCTCGTCGACAAGCACAGGATTCCGCGGGCGGACTTCTGTCGGCTCGCGGCGTTGTGCGCTACGACGCCGGTTCGGGGCAAAGGTCGAGCTCGAAGCCGGAAGCGTGCTCGTAGATGCCGTAGTTGCCGATCTCGGTGAAGCCGAGGCTGCGGTAGAGGGCGAGCGCTTCGGGCTGGGCGTAGCCGGTTTCCAGGCGCATCCGCTCATAGCCGAGACCGCGCGCCAGGATCGCGAGTTCGCGCAGAATTGTTTTCGCGTGGCCCTGGCGGCGAAAGGAGGGGTTGGTCCACATGCGCTTGACCTCGGCGGTCGTGGCGTTGAACCGGTGCAGGCCGCCGCCGGCGACGGTCGTGTCGCCGTCGACCAGCACAAGGAAGCCGCCGAAGGGGGGATCAAACTCGGTGCCGTCGACGTCGTGCACGGAATCGCCCGTGCCGTATCGGGTTTCATATTCACGGTGCAGGTCAAGCAGAAGGGGGGCAACCTCGGGATCACCGAGGCGCACGGATACGCATTTCACGGTTATAAGTGTGCGCCCTGGCGAGGCGTGCTCGTGACCGGCCGCGGGAGTGTACTTAGTAGACTCAACGGGTGTCAGTGAACCCAGAGTTGCAGGGGCGGGTCTTTCCGCCGGTCGCACCGTATCTTGTCGGCCGCGAAAAGGTGCGCGAATTCTCCCGCGCCGTGTTCGCGACCAACCCGATCAACCACGATCCCGAAGCGGCCCGCGCGGCCGGCCACGCCGACGTCGTCGCCCCGCCCACGTTCGCTGTGGTCCTGCAGGAGGCCACCCTGGCCCAGCTTTTGGCCGAACCGGATGGCGGCATCGACTTCACCCGGGTCGTGCACGGCGATCAGCGCTTCAGCTACACCCGACCGATCGTGGCCGGCGATGAGCTCACGGCGACCCTCGCGGTCACGAGCATCAAGTCGCTGGGCGGTCATTCGATGGTGACGGCCGAGTCCACCATCGTCGATGCGACCGGCGACCACGTTGTGACCGCCACCTCCACCCTCGTCGTCAGGGGAGACGAATGATCCCCGCCTCATCTATCAGGTCAGTGGCCGACCTCGAGGTCGGCAGCGTCGTCGCCGAGGCGAGTTTCTCGCTGACGCGCGATTCACTCGTGCATTACGCCGGGGCATCCGGCGATTTCAACCCCATTCATTACCGCGACGATGTGGCGCAATCGGTGGGTCTGGCGGGCGTGCTCGCCCACGGCATGCTCACCATGGGTCTGGCCGTGCAGCCCGTCGTCGACTGGGCTGGCGACCCGGCCCGCGTCGTCGATTATCAGGTGCGATTCACCCGTCCGGTCTTCGTTGACGCCACCGTCGGCGCCGTCGTGATGGTGGTCGCCAAGGTCGGCGCGCTCGATGTCGAGGCGAGTGTGGCCCGTATCGACCTGACCGTGACCTTTAACGGCGCGACCGTTCTCGGCAAGGCGCAGGCGCGCGTCAACCTGGCCTGAACCCATGATTGAACCCGTTGCCCTGAGCACGCTCACCACATTTCGTGTCGGCGGCCCGCCCGCAGCACGGGTGGCACCGGTCACCGAGCAGGACCTCATCAACGAAACCCTCGTTGTTTGGGGCATGGACGAAAACTGGCTGCTGCTCGGTGGCGGATCCAACACCGTCGTCGCCGACGACGGCTTCGACGGCATCGTCATTCACGTGGTGACCCGTGGCATCCAGGTGCTCGATGATTCCAGCGAAGCGGATGCCACTGGCGCCGGTCCCGCAGACCGCGTGCGGCTGCGCGTGCAGGCCGGCGAGCCCTGGGACGAGCTGGTCGCCTATGCCGTCCAGCACGGCTGGGCCGGTATTGAGGCGCTCTCCGGCATTCCCGGATCGTGTGGTGCCGCGCCGGTGCAGAACATCGGTGCCTACGGGCAGGAAATCTCGGACAGCCTCGTCGCGATTGACTTTCTCTCCTATGAAAGCGGCGAGGTCGAACGCCTCGAACGGGCCGAGCTCGGCCTCGGCTACCGCACCTCGGTGCTCAAACAGGGCTTGCGCGGAGTCGTCCTGGCGATCGAACTGGAGTTGCACGATACCGCCGCCGAGGCATCCGTTTTGGGCAGTACGCTCGGTCAGCCGCTGAAATATGCCCAACTCGCCGGTGCGCTCGGGGTGCAGCTCGGCGATCGCGTGCCGCTGCAGACCGTGCGCGACACGGTGCTGGCCCTGCGGGCCGGCAAAGGTATGGTGCTCGACCCGAGCGACCCCGACACGTACAGCGCCGGATCCTTTTTCACTAACCCGATCGTGACCGAGGCGATTGCGCGTTCCCTGCCCGCATCGGCGCCCCAGTGGCCGATGACGACGGAGCTGCCGGATCGAGTTATTCCCATTGAGGAATATATGGGTGTCGGGCCGATTCCCGGCGCGGAACCGGTACGCCTGGTCAAGCTCAGTGCTGCCTGGCTGATCGAGCAGTCCGGCGTTTCCCGCGGGTTCCGGCTGCCCGGGTCGAAGGCGGCCGTGTCGAGCAAACACACCCTCGCCTTGACGAACACGGGCGGCGCGACCGCCGAAGAGGTGGCCCAACTGGCCCGCTACGTGCTCGGCCGGGTGCAGGCCGAATTCGGCGTGAATCTGCAGCCTGAACCGGTTCTGGTCGGCCTGACGCTCTAGCTTCGAGTCGACCAGGGGCGGCCGCCCCTTCTTCCACCGAGCCGTGCGTTTGAGCCCATTCTGCGCGAAAAACGGGCTCAAACTCACGGCTGGGTGACGTGAACTCACGGCTCGGTGAGGTGAGGGCGCCTTACGCGGCCGGTCAGTCGGCGCGACGCGCTGCGGCCGCGATGCCGGCCACGACGAGGCCCAGCCCGACCGCGATCACGCCGCCGAGGAGCCACAGCGTGGGATCCGGCGGCACCGGAAGCAGGGTGAACACGACCATGTAAGTCGCGAACGCCAGCAGCAGAATGCCCCAGAGGATCGTGCCGAAGCGGGGGCGCAAGCGGGGAGCGGATGGTGTCTCCTCGCCAGCCGGCGCGGCCTGGTTCGGGCTGAAGAAGCTCGGCGTCGGGTCGGACTCCGGTGCGGGGCTGGCCGCGGCGGCGATCGGCGCGGTCGGGTTTGCTTCGGTGGCGGGCGCGTCGGCTGCCGGCGAATTTGCGGCGAAGACCTCGGTCGGTGCGTCAGAGTGGTCGGATCCGGAGTTCGCGGGAGAAAGTGGAGTGGTCATTGTGAGGTCCTAGTTGTTGGAGGAATCGAGCGTGACGACGCCGGCGATGGTCCAGATGCGCAGCAGCGGGCCGTCGCTGCGGCTGCTCGCGTTGAAGGTGCGCTGATCGGAGGCGAATACTCCGGTGCGCTCGCCGTTCTCCGCGTTCACCGCCCGACCCGAGTACTCCACGCCGCCGACCAGTGCGTGCGTTTCGACGCGCACCGGGGCATCCGTGGGGAGTTGAATATTGGTGACGCCGGCCACGAGCCAAACGTCGAAGATGCGATCCTCGTCGTCGAGCCCCGGGTTGTCGAAATCACTCAGGTCGAGCGTGGACTCCCCTGCAACCATGACGTAGCTCGTCGACGGGTCAACGGCGGCGTCATTGGCGATGAGCGGCCAGACGGTGTCGCTGATGGCGGCGAATTGGGTGCCCTGCGGAAACACGCCGAGCACGACCAAGGTGGCCGCGGCCAGAAAGGCGAACCCGCCCATGGCGCCGTCGGTGCGACCGCGGATTCCGGCGGTCACGATGCCGAGCGCGAGCACTCCGAGGGTGAAGGCAACGCCGAGCAAAATTGCATCCTGCGACCAGACGCCGGTCGAGTACACACCGGCGGCAACCGCGCCCGTGGCCAGGGCCAGGCCCAGCACGATGGCGCTGTAGCCGGCGCCGGGACGGCGGGCACGCACCCGGGCACGGTGTGCAGCCTGGCGGGCGCGGTTCTGTTCCTGCCAGTCCCGATTCTGCTGCGAGCGGATGTTTCGGGCCGAGTCCGATGCGTACGGGTTGGCCGGCGGATAGGTTGCACCGACCGGGGCTGCGCCGGTGACGAACGGGTTCTGGGTCGAAGTCGGCGTGGCCGCGAAGGCGACGGTCGGGGCGGTTGCCGTTGCGGTGCTCGGGGCGCTGCTCTGGTCGGTTTCGGTGGACGTGCTGGTCGCTGTCGGCGGCGGGGCCGGGGCATCCGTTTGCGCGCTGTAGCCGGTGCCGGACGGCGGTTTCGGATCGTAGACACTGCCCGGGCCGAACGGGCCGGCCGGGGGAGCGAACGGGCCGAACCCGGGGCCAGTACTGCCGGGTTTCCTGGCGCGGCGCACCAGATACACGATCAGCCAGACGATGCCGGTCAGAACGGCCAGGCCCCAGCCGAAGGAGAAGATGCCGTTGAGCCAGTCGGGGACGGCCCAGAATCCGGTCGGGCCGTTCCACCACAAGCCGCGGAACAGCGGCACGACCGTGACCAGGAGCAGCGCTCCGATGGCGATCATGGCGGGCTGGAAGCGGCCGCGGAGGGCCTCTTCGGCGTAGATGCGGCCGGCGCCGCGCGGCATGAGCGCCCAGCCCACTGCGTAGGCGAAAACGACGGGGCCGCCGAGGATGGCGATCACGACGGCGATGCCGCGCACAATCAGTGGGTCGAGCCCGGTGCGGGCGGCGATGCCACCGCAGACGCCGGCGATCCAGCGGTCGCCGTCACGGTTGAGTCCACTTCCGCGAATCCAGTCGAAGAATCGGGTGATTTGGTCGGGGTGAGGTGTTTGGGCCCTCGGTGCGTCGGTCATGATTCGAGTCTGGCAGCGCGCCCAAACCGCGGCCATGGGGGATGACCCTGATTGAACCCTGATTGATTCTGCGCGGGTTCCGTCGTGTCGGTGGGGCGTGCTTGGATAAACACGTGAGAACAGAACGGATGACTCGGCCCCGGCTGCGCCTCGTGGGCGGCGTGTGCGCGGGGTTCGCCGAGCACACAGGTTTTCCGGTGGTCACCGTTCGTTTGCTGACCGTGCTGCTGAGCCTCTGCGGCGGTTTCGGCGTTCTGCTCTATGCGTGGCTCTGGGGCACGGTTCCGTCGGGCGGGGTGGCCGCCGACCCGCTGCCCAAGTCGAGCCTAGCCCGCTCAAGTCGCGTCTCGTCGACGTCACCCCGCGGCCTGGCGCCCCTGGCCAGCTCCGCCGCGGTTCCCGGTGTCGTGTCGCCCTATGTTGTGTCGCCCTATGCTATTTCACCCGGTGCCGTGTCACCCGGCGGCTCCCGGTTCGCCAGTCCCGTTGCGCCCGCCGTTAAAACGGATGCCGACTCCGCGCGCGCCGCGCCCGTCACTGAAATCCTGCTCGGGCTCGCCCTGCTGGCCGCCGGCGGTGCCCTCGTAGCGAGCCGCCTCGGCGCCGACATTCCGCTCGCCGTGGTGGTTCCCGCGATTGTCGTACTCGCCGGAACCGCGCTGGCCTGGCGCCAGTTCGCTGACATTCGCAGTGGTGCGGCGCAGCAATCCTCGGCGTTGCTCGTGCGCATTCTCGGGGCGCTCGTGCTGGTCGCCGTCGGCATTCTGCTATTTTTCGTGACCGGCACCAACCCGAACGCGTGGACGGTTATTTTGGCGGCGGCATCCGTTTTGCTGGGAGTGGCAGTGGTCACCGCTCCGTGGCTGCTGCGCCTGTGGAGCGACCTCGCCGACGAACGCGCCGCGCGGGCGCGAGAGGCCGAGCGGGCCGACATTGCCGCGCACCTGCACGACTCCGTGCTGCAGACTCTCGCGCTCATTCAGCAGAAGGCTGGCCCGCACAGTGACGTCGCGCGGCTCGCTCGGGCTCAGGAACGCGAACTGCGCGAGTGGCTGTTCACCGGAACTCGTGGCGGCAGCGGCGAACCGGCGACCGATCTTGCCACCGCGCTGCGCCGCATCGCGGGCGAGATCGAAGAGGACTTCGCAGTGCATTTCGAGGTGGTGACGGTCGGAGTGGGTATGGGCGTGGGGTCGGCCGGCAGCTCCGACTCGCCGTCTGCCGACACCCGAGAAGCACTCGCCGCCGCCGCCCGTGAGGCCATGCTCAATGCGGCCCGGCATGCCGGCGGAGCGGTGTCGGTGTATCTCGAGACGGGCGCCCGGGGCGTTCAACTCAGCGTGACCGACCGCGGGCCAGGCTTTCGGGTTGACCAGATTTCCAAAGATCGGCTCGGCGTGCGCGAATCCATTCTCGGGCGGATGCGCCGGGCTGGTGGCAACGCCGCCGTGCGCCCGGGCCCCGGCGGCACCGGAACCGAGATTCTGCTGACCCTGCCCGCTGCGGCCGCCACGCAGGCGAATGATGAGCAGCACACCGAAACGAGCGTGCGATGACCAACCATGACCCGAGCCAAAGCGGCCCTGCGGCCACAATGCCGGCCGCGGCATCCGCTGGCCTGCCCGTACTCATCGTCGACGATCACTCCATCTTCCGTTCGGGGCTGCGCGCCGAGCTCGACGCGAACATCGTCGTGCTTGGTGAGGCGGCGACGGTCGACGCCGCGATCGCGGCCGTGATCGAACTTCAGCCGCGAGTCGTACTGCTCGACGTGCACCTGCCCGGCGGCCGCGGCGGGGGCGGCACCGAAGTCATTCGCGAGGCGGCGCCGCACGCCCCGCACACCCTGTTTCTGGCGCTCAGCGTGTCGGATGCCGCCGACGACGTGGTGAGCGTCATTCGGGCCGGTGCCCGCGGCTACATCACCAAGAGCGCCTCCGGGGCCGAGGTCTCCGAGGCCGCCCGCCGCGTCGCCGAGGGTGATGCCGTGTTCTCGCCGCGCCTGGCCGGGTTCGTGCTCGACGCCTTCGGCGCCGTCGCCGGCGAGACCGCCGAAACCACGGAGGAACTCGACCGGCTCTCCGCCCGCGAGACCGAGGTGATGCGCCTCATCGCCCGCGGCTACAGCTACAAAGAAGTCGCGAGCACCCTCTTCATCGCCGCCAAGACCGTGGAAACCCACGTGTCGGCGGTACTGCGCAAATTGCAACTGTCCAGCCGCCACGAACTGACCGCCTGGGCGCTCGCGCGCAAACTGCTTTAGCGCCCGGGCCTCAGGCCAGGCTCACGCGTCGCGTCGAATCCAACGAAACGTCACCCGGCTCAGCACAAGCCCCAGCACCAGCCAGACGCCGAGGGCGCCGGCCACCCAAGGCAAATCCCAGGTGCCGCTCTGCTCGGCAGCAGCGAAGCTTTCCGGAAGGAAGACAGAACGCATGCCCTGCGCCATCCATTTGAGCGGAAAAATGCTCGCCAGGTTCTGCATCCACTCGGGCAGCGTCGTGAACTGCAGGTAGACGCCCGAGATGAACTGCAGCACGAGCACTACGGGAGCCACAACGGCCGTGGCGCTGCGCCCCGACCGAGGCACCGCCGACAGCGCGATGCCGAGAAACGCGCTCGTGATCACGCCGAACACAAACACCCAGGCGAAGGTTGCCCACTTCTCCGGTTCGCTCGGCAGCGCGATATCGAGCACCAGCCGCGCCACGAGAAGTAGGAGGCCGGCCTGAAGAATTGCGGTGACGAACACCTGTCCGATCTTGCCGAGGAAATAGCTCAGTGGGGACAGCGGGGTGCCGCCCAGGCGTTTGAGGGTGCCGTCGCTTTTCTCGCCGGCGATATCGACGGCGAGGTTCTGCACACCGGAGAGAAGCATGCCGGCGGCGAGCATTCCCGGCAGGTAGTAGGCGCCCACGCTGACGCCGCCGGTACCGTCGGGATTGGCACCGATATTTCCGGAGGAGCTGAACGCGGCGGTGAAAATGCCAAGCATGATGAAGGGGAAAAAGAACGTGAACAACAGGGTGTCGGGGGAGCGAAAGTACAGGCGTGTTTCATAGCCGATGCGGGACAGGCCGAGCGCGAGCGTGCTCGGAGCTGTGTGCTGCGGGCGGGTGCTCATTATCGTGGCGCTCATGCTCGCACGTCCTTGTCGGTGAGCCGGCTTGGATCGGGCCGAGCCTCAGGGGCGGACGTGGCAGCTTCGTTCCCGGCGGCCGTCGCTTCGTGACCGCGCACGAGGGACAGGTACACGTCTTCGAGGCTTGGTCGGATCACCTCAAGACCTTCGAGTTCGGCGCCCTTGCCGCTGGCGACTCGGTCCGCCACGACCTGCGCCGGGCGGCTCGTGCGCTCCTCGCGCACCAATCCGTTGCCGTCACGCCAGCGCACGACCGGAACGCGGGCATCCGCTCCGCCGATTGTGTCGAGCGGGCCGATGTCGATGAGCCGGCCACCGACGATGATTCCGGCACGGTCGCCGAGTTGCGCGGCCTCGTCGAGGTAGTGGGTTGTCAGCAGGATGGTGGTGCCTTCCGCCTTGAGTCCGCGAATCAGGTTCCAAAACTGATGCCGGGCCTCGGGGTCGAAGCCTGTGGTCGGTTCGTCGAGAAACAGCAGCTCGGGGCGTCCGATAATGCCGAGGGCGACATCCACTCGGCGGCGCTGCCCGCCGGAAAGCTTGCTGATGCGGGTTTTCGCCTTCTCGCGCAGACCCGCCGCGTCGATGACCTCGTCGACGTCGCGGGGATGGGGATAGAACCCGGCGAAGTGGCGCAGCTGCTCGGTCACGGTCGCATTGCCGCTCTCGTTGCTGGTCTGCAGCACAATGCCGATGCGGGCCTTCCAATCCAAGCCGCCGTGGTGCGGATCAATGCCAAGCACGCTCACCTCACCGCCGGAACGATCACGGTAGCCCTCGAGAATCTCGATCGTCGTGCTCTTGCCGGCGCCATTCGGGCCGAGCAGGGCGAAGGTTTCCCCGGCCTCGATCGAGAAGCTCACGCCGCGCACGGCCTCGACACTGCCATACGATTTCTGCAGGTCGCGCACCTGCACGACCGGGGGTGTGGCTGTCATGGATTCATGATCTCACTTCCGCGCCCCCGTACCTCCTCCGATGGTTGTCTCCCTCATCCATCAGTCGACGGATGCCGTACTAGGCGAACAGCCGCTGCAGGCGCTGGATTCCCTCGAGGAGGGCATCGTCGCCGAGCGCGTAGGACATGCGCAGGAACCCGCTCGGTCCGAAGGCCTCACCGGGAACGACCGCCACCTCGGCCTGATCGAGGATGAGGTCGGCCAGTTCGAGCGAGGACGTCGGTGTAGCTCCGCCCCACGAGCGGCCGAGCAGGCCGGTGACGTCGGGGTAGACGTAGAAGGCGCCCTGCGGGGTGGGGGTAACCACACCGGGGATCTTGTTCAGCTCGGCGACGATGAGCTTGCGGCGGCGATCGAAGGCAACGCGCATACCCTCAGCGGCCTCCTGGGGGCCGTTCAGCGCAGCGATGCCGGCGCGCTGCGAGATGTTCGACACGTTCGAGGAGAGATGCGACTGCAGGTTCGCCGCGGCCTTGATAGCGTCAGCGGGGCCAACCATCCAGCCCAGGCGCCAGCCGGTCATGGCGTAGGTCTTGGCGACCCCGTTAACCAGAATGGTGCGGTCGGCCAAGGCCGGAACAGCTTCGACGATCGAGACGGCACGCACGCCGTCATAGGTGAGGTTCTGGTAGATCTCGTCGGAGATGACCCAGAGCCCGTTGTCCTCGGCCCACTGACCGATGGCTCGGGTTTGCTCCGGGGAGTAGACCGCGCCGGTGGGGTTCGACGGTGAGACGAACAACAGCACCTTGCTGCGCGGGGTGCGCGCGGCCTCAAGCTGTTCGACGGTCACCAGGTAGCCCTGGTCGCTGCCGGCGAATACGTCGATCTGCACGCCACCGGCCAGGCGGATGGCCTCGGGGTAGGTGGTCCAGTACGGAGTCGGCACAATGACCTCGTCGCCCGGATCGAGCAGGGTGGCGAAGGCCTGATAGACGGCCTGCTTGCCTCCGTTGGTCACCACGACCTGGCTCGGCGATACCGCGAGTCCGCTGTCGCGCAGAGTTTTGGCGGCAATGGCCTCGCGCAAATCGGGCAGTCCGGCTGCCGGGGTGTAGCGGTAGTTCTTCGGGTCACGCACGGCGACCAAAGCGGCCTCGACGATGTGCTCGGGCGTCAGAAAGTCGGGTTCCCCCGCCGCGAAGCTGATCACCGGCCGTCCGGCCGCCTGTAACGCCTTGGCCTTGCCGTCGACCTTGAGGGTCGCCGACTCCGCGATCGAGCCGATGCGGGTAGAAATTCGCTTGAGTTCGTGAGCCACACGTTGAGTTTAGCTATCCCCTCCCGGGAGTCGGTCAGTGGGAGCACTCTTGGTCGGCCGATCCGCTCCTTCTGAGGTCCTGACGGGGCCGCGGTGCTGCTCGACCGTCGTTTCGGCGGGGCGGCGTGTGGCCTCGTAGCGAGATCTCTCGCCGAGCTAGCTAGAGTGAGAAAATGCTTACGCGCCTGGTTCAAATCTCCCGACCGGTGCTGTGGGTGAACACCATCGGCACGACCGTCATCGGAATGTGGCTCCTCGGCGATTTATGGCGCTGGGACGTGCTGCCCCTCCTACTCTGGGTGACCCTGCCGTTCAACCTGCTGATCTACGGCGTGAACGACATCTTCGACCAAGAAACGGATGCCCAGAACGCCCGCAAGGGTGGACACGAGGGTGCTCGAATCCTCGGCTCGGAGACCCGCCCGATCGTGCTCGGCGTCCTCCTGACCAACGTGCCCTTCCTAGTCTTTTTTCTGGTCACGCTGCCGCCTGCAGCGCTGGCCTGGATCGCGGCGTACTCGGTCATCTTCGTCTTCTACTCGATGCCCCCGCTGCGCTTCAAAGCTCGGCGCTACTTGGATTCGCTGAGTAACGCCGCGTATGCCTTTCCGCTGGTGTTCGTGCCGCTCGCCGTCGGTGAGCAGCCGATCTGGTCGGCGGCGATCGGGCTGATGGCCTGGAGCGTCGCCAAACACACCTACGACGCGGTGCAGGACATCGACGAGGACCGCGCTGCGCGTATTCACACCACTGCGGTGCATCTCGGCGCGCGCGGCGCCACGGTGTGGAGCGCCATCTGGTGGGCGCTGTCCACCGTCGGTTTCGCCCTCATCAACTGGCCGGTAGCGCTGGTGAACGCGCTCATCGCCGGCTGGCTGGTGTGGTCGTTGGGGCGTGACCCAACACCCGTCACGGCGCACAGACTTTATCGGTACTCAATCATCTTCCCCTACGTTGCTGGTTCCGTCGCCGGAGCCCAGGTCGTGGCCGCCATTCTGTTAGGAACGTATCCATGAAGCGATCCCGCATGCCATCGACTCCCCGGCGCATCGTCGTGCTCGGTGCCGGCATTGGTGGATTGACCGCCGCCGCTCTGCTGGCCCGCGCCGGGCACTCGGTGACCGTGCTGGAAGGATCCGACTGGATCGGAGGAAAGAGCCGACGCCTAGAGATCGACGGGCAGCGCGTGGATACCGGGCCGGCTCTGGTCACCTTCCCCCCGGTGTGGGAGGAATTGCTTGCCCGTTACGACGCCATCGGCGCCCGGCGGTCCGCTCCCGCCGAGGCCGCGGCGGTCGCCGCGCTGACCCTGAAGAAACTGCCCGAAGTCGGTCGGTATTTCTATGCCGGTGACAGCGTCACCCTGCCGGTGCCGCCGGGGCATCCGTGGCATGCGGCCTGGACCCGGTTCGAACGCGAGCACGGTGGGTTGGGACCCGAAGTCACGAGCATGCTCACCGCCGACCCAGCCAGCCCGGCGTCGCTCCCGGCCGTGCGCCGGGTATTCCGCCTCTACGGCAGACGGCTGACCACACGGGGCTTTCTCGATGGCTTGACCTGGATGCCCGACGGACTGCGTGAGGTCATCGCCATCCACACCCTCAACGCGGGCGTCTCGCCCCGGCAGACCCTCGCGCTGTATGCGAGCATGCCGGCCATCATGGCCACCGATGGCGTCTGGGTCCCCGAAGGCGGAGTCAATGAGCTTCCGCTGGCGCTGCATCGGCTGGCACTCCACGCGGGCGCACAGGTGCACACGGGCGAGCCCGTCACGGCTGTGCGCAACGGACTCGTGTCGACGACTTCGGCGACCTACCCGGCAGACGTGATCGTGAGCGGGCTTGACCGGGGCGTGCTCGACGAGCTCCTTGGACGGCCGAAAGCGCGACCGCGGTCGCTGTCCTGCTCCGGAGTGGCCGTCTACGCGTCACTCGCAGCGCCGCTGCCCGCAGGGACGGCCACCCATTCTGTGGTGCTGCCCGACGACCCGGCCGCGCTGCACCGCAGCCTGGACGCCGGCGTCGCTCCAGAGCAGACCATGGCGTTCCTGAACTATTACCGCCCGAACGAGATCTATCCCAACGATCGGCCGACGGTAGCCGTGCTCCTCACCGCGCCTGCCGACGGCCGACACTACGATCTCGACACTCCCTGGGTCGCCGACGAGATGGCCCGGGTCAGCTCCGCAGTGGGACTGGACCGGCCCATCACCGAGCTGTTCCGAGACCACGTCGTGCTCGACCCGCGCTACTTCGCCGGCTGGGGCTCCGCGGGGGGTGCGCTGTATGGCGCGACCAATCCACTTTGGCAGAGCGGCCCATTCCACCGACCCGGGTATACCAGCCGGGCGCACCCGTGGCTCTGGCGGGTGGGCGCCTCGGTACACCCCGGTGGCGGCATCCCGGCCGTGCTCGGGGGAGCCATGACCGCGATGCACAAGCTGATCGGCCGGCTGGACGGTCACTGACCCGTCGCCGGCCGCAATCCCGCCGACCGCGAGAGTGTGCCAAGCTAGCACTGAAACAAGGATCGTACTTCGGCGCGAACTCGTCTCAGCTTTACAGTGGCCGGTCCGTGACCTAGACTGGTTCAAGGTAGTTGAATTCTGCCATGCTTTTCTGCGCCTTTTTCTGAGTGGTAAATCGCCGGAGAACGTAGAACTGCAGGGTGAATTTACTTCCATAGGGTGGTGGCTCAATTGGTAGAGCAGCGGTCTCCAAAACCGCAGGTTGCAGGTTCGAGTCCTGTCCGCCCTGCACATCGGTGGTTAGTCCGCCGACCATGAGAGGTGTAAACAGGTGGCCCGAAAAGTTGTCGACGAACCCGGTGAGGAAATCGTCGCGAACGCACGAATGGCACGCGAGTCAAGTCGCGGACCTTTCGCTCGGCTGTCCCTGTTTATCAAGCAGGTCTTTGCAGAACTGCGCAAGGTGGTCACTCCGACTCGTAAAGAGCTGCTGAGCTACACCGGCGTCGTGCTCGTCTTCGTTGTCATCATGATGGGCATCGTGTCGCTCCTGGACTGGGTGTTCGGCCTCGCCGTTCTCTACGTCTTCGGAACGCCGGGATAACTCCCGCCACCGGCATCCGCTTTGATCGGACCGCCAAGCATTACTGGCACCCGTGCCCATACACACTTGAACACGTAGAACAAATAAGGATTGAGATTTAGTGACTGAGACGAAGCACGACGATGTCGACTGGGCCACTGCCGCTGAGCAGTCCTCCGAGGACGACGAAGCGCAAGAGGGCAACACCCTCGCGGCCGACGAAGACTCCGTAGAGGCCGCAGAGCAGGTTGCCCTGCACGTCATCGACGAGAACAACGACGTTGAGGTCAACCTCGACGCCGCTCTCGATGCCCTGGCCGAGTCCGCCGATCCCGAAGCTGACGCCATTGTCGACGGCGCCCTCGACATTGATTCCGCCGAAGAGGCCGACGCCTCCGTCGAAGCCGTCGAAGATGAAGGCAAGCTCGTCAACGCCGAAGATGCAGAAGACGACGCCGAGATCGACCCCTACGAAGCTTTCCGCAAGGAGCTGCGCTTTCTGCCGGGTAAGTGGTACGTCATTCACTCCTACGCCGGTTTCGAGCGTCGCGTGAAGTCGAACATTGAGAACCGCAAGCAGTCGATGGCGATGGAAGATTTCATCTACCAGTGCGAAGTTCCCATGGAAGATGTCGTCGAGATCAAGAATGGCCAGCGCAAGATGGTCACCCGTGTGCGCATCCCGGGCTACGTGCTCGTGCGCATGGACCTCGACGAAGACAGCTGGTCGGTTGTTCGCCACACCCCCGGTGTGACCGGCTTCGTCGGCAACGCCCACAACCCCACGCCGCTGCGCTTCGAAGAGGCCTTCGGCATGCTCAAGGGACTCGTCGAAATCGTCGAAGCCCCGACCAAAGCTGGGGGCGCCCCCGGAAAGTCGGCGCAGCGCGTCATCGCTGCTGAGGTCGACTACGAAATCGGCGAGACCATCACGATCAAGGAAGGCTCGTTCGCGGGCCTGCCCGGTTCGATCAGCGAGATCAAGCCGGAGAGCGGCAAGCTCATCGTGCTCGTTTCCCTGTTCGAGCGTGAGACGCCGGTCGAGCTCAGCTTCGACCAGGTCACCAAGCTCTAACCAGCACCTCTTACCGGCAGAACGGATGACCCGCGCGGGTCATCCACGCTAGGTTCCCAAACCACCGGGGCCCATCCGGGCCACCGGGAGAGCAGTCCTTCGGGGCAGCTCGCACATCAATACGAAGGACAACACAATGGCACCGAAGAAGAAGGTTACCGGTCTGATCAAGCTTCAGATCAAGGCCGGCGCAGCCAACCCCGCACCGCCCATCGGGCCGGCACTGGGTCAGCACGGCGTTAACATCATGGAGTTCTGCAAGGCCTACAACGCAGCGACCGAAGCCCAGCGCGGCAACGTCATCCCCGTTGAGATCACCGTCTATGACGACCGTTCGTTCACCTTCATCCTGAAGACCCCGCCCGCAGCGGAGCTCATCAAGAAGGCTGCCGGCGTCGCCAAGGGCAGCGGAACCCCGCACACCGTCAAGGTTGCCAACCTCACGCAGGCTCAGGTTCGCGAGATCGCTGAAGCGAAGATGGTTGACCTCAACGCCAACGACATCGACGCCGCCGCGAAGATCATCGCCGGAACCGCCCGTTCCATGGGCATCACGGTCAGCGCCTAGCACTAACAACTGCGCGAACACCCCCTCGCTTCTGCGCCACACGGCGCGTGAGCACCCTAAGCAATTAGTGGAAGAGCCTGCCAGGCTCGCACCACACTCTGAAGTACATACAGGAGATTTCACATGGCAACCAAGTCAAAGGCGTACCGCGCCTCCGCCGCGAAAATCGGCGAAGACAACTTCTACACGCCCGTCGAAGCCGTCACCCTCGCCAAGGAGACCGGCTCCGCGAAGTTCAACTCCACGGTTGAGGTCGCCCTCCGCCTCGGAGTCGACCCGCGCAAGGCCGACCAGATGGTTCGTGGAACCGTCATCCTCCCGCACGGCACCGGCCGCACCGCCCGCGTCATCGTCTTCGCAACCGGCCCCGCCGCCGAAGCGGCTATCGCAGCCGGCGCCGACGAGGTCGGTGGCGACGAGCTTATCGAGAAGGTAGCCGCTGGTTACACCTCGTTCGACTCCGCCGTTTCGACCCCCGAGCTCATGGGTAAGGTCGGTCGTCTCGGAAAGGTTCTCGGCCCGCGTGGCCTCATGCCGAACCCGAAGACCGGAACAGTGACGCCCGACGTCGCCAAGGCCGTGTCCGACATCAAGGGTGGAAAGATCGAATTCCGCGTCGACAAGCACTCCAACGTGCACTTCGTCGTTGGCAAGGCATCCTTCTCCGCCGAGCAGCTCAACGAGAACATCTCCGCAGCGCTCGAAGAGATTGTTCGCCTCAAGCCGAGCTCGTCCAAGGGCCGTTACATCACGAAGGGCGTCGTCTCGACCACCTTCGGTCCTGGCATCCAGCTCGATGTCAACAGCATCTAAGCATCCGCTTCACTGAAGCAGGGCCCGTCTTCGGACGGGCCCTGCTTCATTTAAACGGATGATGATGGCCGGGTTGGTTCTCCGTGGGTCGCGCTGGCAGGGAGCACTTGCTCCTCAGCTCCTCAGCTCAACACTCGACACCCCGCGAGCAACCCGCCGCCATCGCTTGTCTCGGCCGTGCCCAGTCGGGTACGCGCTCCGGTAGCTGTGGCGTAGCGCGCAGCCGTAGGGGGCGCGCGCATCCGCTGAGAAGCTGCCGCAGCGGACGGGTCAGCCGATGCGAATCATCTTTTTGTTGACGAATTCGTCGGCACCGAAACGGCCCAGTTCGCGCCCCGAGCCGGAACGTTTGACGCCACCGAAGGGCAGCTCGGCACCGTCGGCGCCGACCAAATTGATGAAGACCATGCCAGCCTCAATGCCGTCGGCCACGCGCAGTGCCTGCTCTGGGTCGGTCGTGAAGACGTAGGAACCCAGGCCAAACGGAGTGTTGTTGGCCAATGCTAGTGCTGCGGCCTCGTCGGGGACGCTGAAGATCTGTGCGACCGGGCCGAAGAATTCTTCGTGGAAGGCATCGGACCCGGGCAACACGTCGGTGAGCACGGTTGCGGCGAAGAAGTTGCCCTCAGCGGTTCCGCCCGTGACGAGGGTGGCACCCTGAGCCACCGCGCGCGCAACCTGCTCGGTCAGAGTCTCGGTGGCCTTTTTCGAGGAAAGCGGCCCGAGTCCGGTACCGTCTTTGGTCGGGTCGCCCAGCTCGACGGCATTGATTGCCGCCGTGAACTTTTCGAGGAAGGGCTGGTATAGCTCCTCGATGACGATGAAGCGCTTGGCAGCATTGCAGGCCTGGCCATTGTTGTCGATGCGAGCAGCCACGGCGGCACCGACGGTCTCATCCAGGTCGTCGGTGGACAGCAGGATGAACGGGTCGGAGCCGCCGAGCTCGAGCACGACCTTCTTCAAGTTGCGTCCGGCCAGCTCAGCAATCGCCGCTCCGGCGCGTTCCGAACCGGTGAGCGAGACACCCTGCAGGCGCTTGTCGGCGATGACCGTGGCGATCTGATCATGGGAAGCGTAGAGGTTGGTGTAAGCACCCTCGGGGAAACCGGCGTCGAGCATGATCTGCGCGATCGCGGCGGCCGATTCTGGGCACTGCTCGGCGTGCTTGAGCAGGATGGTGTTGCCGATGATCAGGTTTGGTCCGGCGAACCGGGCAACCTGGTAGTAAGGAAAGTTCCACGGCATGATTCCGAGCAGCACGCCGAGTGAGCTGCGACGCATAAGCGCCGAACCTTCGCCGGCGAGCAGGGTGATGGCTTCGTCTTTCAGCAGGTCCGTCGCGTTGTCGGCGTAATAGGCGTAAATATCGGCGCTGAAGTCGACCTCGCCGAGGGCCTGCTCCATGGGCTTACCCATTTCGCGCACGATGATCTCGGCAAGCTCCTGGCGGCGCTCGCGGTGCAGTTCGGCCACGCGGCGGATGAGCGCTGCGCGATCATCGACGCTGACGGAGCGCGACCAGGTGTGGGCGTCGTCTGCGGCGGTGATCGCGGTGGTGAGGTCGGCATCCGAGATTGTGTCGTAGGTCTTGACTGTCGCCCCGTTGGCCGGGTTGATGACTGCGTAGCTGGTCATAGGCTTATCCTTCACTGGTCAGGCACCAAATACCGGCGCCGATGCAAACTCTGGTTTGTCAAAGATATAGCAGCGGATGATTAAAGACGACGCAGCCGCAGAAGCTACAGCGCGGGGCTCCCTGGCCACTGATTCTGCTCCGCATGCAGCAGTTCGCGGGTATGCGGATGCTTTGGCGAGCCGAAGAGTTCGGCGACCGAGGCATATTCCACGATTGTGCCGGAACGAACAACGGCGACCCGCTGGCAGGTTAGCGCCGCCACGCTGATCGAGCGCGTGACCATGATCATCGTCAGCCCGTTGTCGCGCTGCAACATCCGCAGCAGGTCCAGAATGTCTGAGCTGTCTGACGCGTCCAGGGCGTCTGTGGGGTTATCGGCCACGACGAGGTCGGGCTTGCTCGCGAGTGAAGCGGCAATGTGTACGCGCTGGGCGACCACGTGCGACAGCTGGTGCGGGTAGGACATGAACGTGTCCTCCGGGCGCTCGACCCCAGCCTGATCCAGCAGGGCCAGCGAACGCTCATAGGCGGCCGTCTTGGCCAGGCCGAGGTAACGCAGCGGTGCGGTCAGCTTCGTTCCGACGGTCACTCCGTGGTCGAGACTGCCGAGTGGATCGCGCGGCAGGTAGGCGATCCTTGCGTCCCGCGGCCGGTCGCGCGGTCGCGGGGGCAGACCAACCAGTTCCCCGCCGTTGAACAGAATCGACCCGGAACGGATGACCGCCGGAGCCGGCAGCAGACCGGCGATGCACTGGGCGATCTCGAGGGCGCCGGAATTGGCGTCGCCGACCAGCCCGATCACTTCGCCGCGGGTTATAGAAAGTGAGATGCCATTGACCAGCAGCGGTGCGTCGGGGCGGGCTCCCGCAGCAACGCGCAGTCCGCGCACGTCCAGCACGGCCGCCGAGCGAAACCAGTGCGACGGCAGCGGAACCGTGGTCTCCGCGGTCGGTGCAGTCGGCGCGGCGGGATCGAGCGACTCGTCCGGCGGCGTGAGTGCCGACTCGGCCGAGGGGATTCCTGCCCGCACGGCGAGATTGATCCGACGAAGAACGGCGCGAGCATCAGTCATGGTCAGCTCGCATTTCAGTAGGGCGAGAGCAGGGACTGAAACGTGGAACTGACGCTCACAACCGAAACTCTCTGGTGCATAGGGCTGTGAGCGTGTGCCAGACTCGACAGCACCCTCACGTCTACCCAATGCTAGCTAATACCGGTGCCAACAACGTACCGGTTTGTTTTTCTTTTTTTGAGCGGATGCTCACACCCCAGTAATCTTCCAGTTAGACCCAGTGAATCCTCCGCCGCCGGGTCATCGTGGTGCTCAGTGCGGCGAGTGGGCCTCGAGAAACTGGTAGACCTCAGTCTGGTCGACGCCGGGAAATGTTCCGGTGGGCAGTGCGGCGAGCAGGCTGGTCGGCGTGCGCGCGGCTGGCCAGGATTGCCCGGCCCAGCGGTCGGCCAGGTTGTCGGGCGCCCGGCGGCAGCACGACTCGTCCGGGCAGAGCGACACGGCGCGGTTTGACGTTTCACGCCCGCGAAACCACTTCACGTGGGCGAAGGGAACGCCCACACTCACCGAGTATTCGCCCTCCTTGGCCTTCTCGACGCGTGAGGTACACCAGAAGCTTCCGGCTGGCATGTCGGTGTACTGGTACCAGGCGCTGAAGCGATCGGCAACGTCGAATACGGTGCGGGCGGTCCAGCTGCGGCAAACCGTGGTGCCCTCGACCGCGCCGAGCGCATCGCTGGGAAAGCGCACATTGTCGTTCTCGTAGGCCTTGATGATGGTGCCCGACTCGTGCACCTTCATGAAGTGCACCGGAATTTCGAGCCGGGCGGTGGCGAGGTTGGTGAAGCGATGTGCGGCCATTTCGTAGGAGACGGCGAAGGCGTCGCGCAGGTCTTCCATCGAGATGCGCCGCAGGGTCTTCGCTTCGGTCAGCATGCGAACGGCATCACGCTCCGGCAGCAGAATGGCGGCGGTGAGATAGTTCGTCTCCACCCGCTGACGCAGAAATTCTGCATAATTTTTCGGTTCCTCGTGTGCGCATAGTTCGCTGGCGAAGGCCTGCACGATCGGGGAGCGGGAATCCCGAGAGGCCGAGCGGTTCGTCGGCAGGTAAATCCGCCCGTTGCGTTTGTCCGTGACCGACCGGGTGGAGTGCGGCAGATCGTTCACGTAGTGCAGTGAGAAGCCCAGATGGGTGGCCATGTCGGCGACGAGCTGCTGCGATACCGGGCCGCCGGAATGCCCCACCGCGGTGAGAATTTCGAGGGCCTGGGCCTCAAGCTCGGGAAAATAATTGTCCTGCTGCCGCATGATCTGGCGCAGGGCCGAGTTAGCCCGCCGGGCTTCCTCCGGGGTCGCGGCTCGTTCCCGGTTGAGCCGGTCGATCTCGTTGTGCAGGCTCAGAATGGTGTGCAGCGTTTCGTCGCTCTGCCCCTTGCTCACACGGATGCGGGGGAGGCCCAACGCCTGAAACACCGGGCCGCGCTGGGCGCGTTCGACCGAGATTTCCAGTGCGGCTCGCTCGGAGGGGGCATCCGTTCGCATCAATTCATCAACGGTCGTGCCGAGGGCGAGGGCGATCGTGCGCAGCATGGACAGGCGCGGTTCGCGCTTGCCGTTCTCCATCATCGACACCTGCGACGGCGCGCGGTCGATGGCGGCGGCGAGGGTGTCGAGCGTCATGCGGCGGGCGGTACGCAGCTCGCGGATGCGCCGCCCGAGGGTGAGAGCGTCGAGCTCGGGTTCATCGACGGCGAGGGACGACAGGGCGGCGAGGGCTTCAGCGGGAACCATTCACACAGTGTCACACGATTCAAAAGTTTCCACAATCAGAAGAACGGGGTTTCTTCTGCCGGTATATTTTGGTTTTGTAGCGTGCAGACCCGGCAGAGTATGAACACAGGCCAGTAACGACGATTTGAACACTGAACGCATCCACCCTCGCGCTCATCGGTTCGACCGAAGCAGAACCGTTCCACCACCATTCAGCCTGAGATCGGGCGCACCGCAATTCGGGTTCGCCCCCTGTCGGTTTCACCTACTTTCGCAAGGAGCCAGACCATGAACACCCCAAACCCGACCATTGATCAGACGGTCACCTCCGCGCCGATCAAGACCGACAAGGTGAAGACCACGACCGGCAGCTTCGCCACCATCCGCCCGCACCTCGAGGTGACCGGCCCGCTCGCAGACCGCTACGACGAGATCCTCACGCCGGACGCCCTCGAATTTCTCGCCGAGCTGCACGAGCATTTTGCCGGCACTCGGCACGACCTGCTCGCTGCCCGGCTGCAGACTCGAGTGGATGCCGCGAATGGTCGCGACCCCAAATTTCTAAGCGTTACCGAGAGCATCCGCTTGGATTCAACCTGGAGCGTTGCAGGAGCCGGACCCGGTCTGGAAGACCGCCGCGTGGAGATAACTGGTCCGACCGACCGCAAGATGGCCATCAACGCGCTCAACTCGAGCGCCAAGGTGTGGCTCGCCGACCAGGAAGACGCCACCAGCCCGACCTGGACCAACGTCATCGAGGGCCAGCTGACCCTGTTCGACCAGGTGCGCGGCCAGCTGAGCTACACGAGCCCCGAGGGCAAAAAATACGAGATCACGAACAAGACCACGCCGACCATCGTGATGCGTCCGCGTGGCTGGCATTTGGTCGAGAAGCACGTGACCTTCGTTGATGCAGCCAACCGTCGCATGAAGTCCTCGGGCAGCCTGATCGACTTCGGCCTGTACTTCTTCCACAACGCCAAGAAGCTCATCGAGAACGGCACCGGCCCGTACTTCTACCTCGCCAAGCTGGAGAGCCACAAGGAAGCCCGCCTGTGGAATGACATCTTCACCTATGCCGAAGAGCGTCTCGGAATCCCGTACGGCACCGTGCGTGCCACCGTGCTGATCGAGACGATTCAGGCCGGCTTCGAGATGGACGAGATCCTCTACGAGCTGCGCGACCACTGCGCCGGGCTGAACGCCGGCCGCTGGGACTACATCTTCAGCATCATCAAGACGTTTCGGGCTCGTGGCAGTCGCTTCGTCTTTCCTGACCGCAAGCAGATCACCATGACGGTGCCGTTCATGCGGGCCTACACGGAGCTGCTCGTGGCCACCTGCCACCGCCGCGGAGCTTTCGCCATCGGCGGCATGAGCGCGTTCATCCCGAACCGTCGCGACACGGCCGTCACCGAGCAGGCGCTCGCCCAGGTCGCCGCCGACAAGAAGCGTGAGGCCACCGACGGCTTCGACGGTTCCTGGGTGGCGCACCCCGACCTGATCCCGACCGCGCAGGCCGAGTTCGACAAGGTGCTCGGCGACCGGCCGAACCAGGTCGAGCGCACCCGCCCCGAGGTGAGTGTGACGGCGGCCCAGCTACTCGACGTCGCCTCGGTCGGCGGTCAGATCACCGAGGCCGGCGTGCGCGGCAACGTGCTCATAGCGCTCCGCTACATCGAGTCCTGGCTGCGCGGCGTTGGTGCTGCGGCAATCGACAACCTGATGGAAGACGCCGCTACCGCGGAGATCTCCCGCTCGCAGCTCTGGCAGTGGATCCACGAGAACTCGGTCACCGCCGAGGGTCGCCGAATCGACTCCGACTGGGTCGAAGAGGTGCTCGACGAGATCGTGGACGGCCTCGAGCGCACCCCCACCGACCGCTTCGACGACGCCCTCACCGTGCTGCGCACGTCGGCGCTCGAGCCCGAGTTCCCGACCTTCTTGACGGTCGGAGCGTACGCCCGCTTCTTATAACTCATTCGGCGTTCGCGAAAGCGGGCAAATGGATGCTTCACCCCGGCAACATCACAGGGGTGAAGCATCCGTTTGCCCGTTTTTTCGTTTTGGGCCAACCCGTGTTCCATCCCTCACTTGGTGGCGTGAGTACCCAATGGGGGAATACCTGAGCTTTTTTCAACTCTAAGGTTCTGGTTGGGAATAGTGAAAACATTTCATTATTTCACACCAAAAACCGAAAATTGAAAGGCACAATTGTGAACAGAATGATCAAGGGCTTTATCGCCGGCGCTGCTGTTGCCGCTCTTCTCCTCGGCGGCTCGGGAACCTTCGCGCTCTGGATTGACACCGCGGCGGTCGCCGGTGCGGACATCACGGCTGGCACACTGACGGTCAAAGCGGGGGAAGGCGTCTGGACAGACCAGACGGAGGCCGCGATTAATATTGCGGACTACCGCATCGTTCCGGGTGACACCCTCACCTACCAGACGCTACTCGACGTGGAAGCTCTCGGTGACAACATCAAGGCGCTGCTGTCTGTCGACAAGGGTCAGCTCACTGCGAACAGCGACTCTGCCGAAGACAAGGCGCTCGAGAAGATTCTCAAGGAGTACACCGACGTGTCCGCGGTGGAAGTGTCTCGCCACGAGGGTCCTGCCGGCCCGGCCCCCGTTCGGGGCGACCAGTCAATTGATTTCGAACTCCTGCAAGGTTCCGTTCAATACCAGGTGATCGTCACGATCACATTCCCGGCCGAATACGAAGACGACGACGCTGCGAAGACCGGATCGGTCAACCTGTCCGAGCTCGGGGTCAAGCTGACGCAGCACCTTTAATAACTCCTCGGCAGGCCAGCGAGCGGAGAGTCGCGTGAAATTTACATTCGAACGCGCGACTCTCCCCGTTGGCCGTGTAGCCAGGTCTGCCCAGGAGCAGGCTGATTCGGGCTTTGAACGGATGTCGCCGATCCTGTCCTAAACGTCGGCGCAAGACGCTAAGGGGTCCATCTCTTCTCGTTTCCCCCGAATTTTGTAAAGGAAGAACTTCATGAACAAGATCCTCACGGGATCAATAGCAGGTGCAGCCGGTATCGTACTTCTCCTCGGCGGGGCCGGGACGTTCGCGCTGTGGAATGACACCGTGGCAATCGCCGGTGCGACCATCACGGCTGGAACGCTGACGGTCGAGGCGGAGGAAGGTACCTGGGCCGATCAGGACGACGACGCGATCACCAGCATCGACGAATACCTCATTGTTCCGGGTGACATCCTCACCTACGAGTCCGTGCTTAACGTGGACGCGCAGGGCGATAATATCCTGGCGCAAATTGTCATCGACCATGGCTCGATCATTTCCGACGACGTGGAAGCGAACCTGGCGCTGGAAGAGCTCCTCACAAAAGCCACCACGGTCGAGGTGGTTGAAGGCGGAGGGGTTGGCGCCAGTGTGGGCGTTGGTCGCACGGGGTTCGACCTGACTGCTGGCGAGCATGAGCTTCTCGTTACCGTCACGATCGCATTCCCAGAAGACGCCGCGGTTGACGACGATGCGAAGACCGGGGCGGTTTACCTGTCCGGCCTCGCGGTGATCCTTTCGCAGACGTTGTAACTGCCCCTGTGCCCAGAATGGAGAGTCGCGTGAAGAGTGAAGCTTTGAGCGCGACTCTCCCGGCCGATCAATATCCGCTGCCCAAACCGGCCAGAAAGGCCGCTAGTCTGTGGCGTCAGATCAGGTTTGCCCTGAGTCTGGCCGTGTTGCTGCTCGTTATCGCGCTCGCCGTGGTGCTGATCGTGATCCCAAAGTTCACCGGATCGATCCCACTGACCGTACTCACCAGCTCGATGGAGCCGGGCTTTCCGCCCGGCACGTTGATCATCGTTCGGCCGGTTGAAGTGGATGCCCTGGTACTGGGTCATGTCATCACCTACCAAATGGAGACCGGAAAACGCGGCGTCATCACCCACCGCATCATCGCCATCAATACCTCGGCGGGTGAGCGCACGTTCGTCACGAAGGGTGACAACAACGGGGCGGCCGATGCTGACGCCGTGCTCGAAGCGCAGGTGCAAGGGCAGCTCTGGTACTCCGTTCCGCTGATTGGGTATGTCAACAGTGCGGTCAATGGTTCCAATCGGGCCTGGCTCATTCCGGTGGCCGCTTCATTGCTCTTCGCCTACGCGGGCTACGAGATCCTGGTCGGCGTCGTGGCCGGCGTGCGCAAGCGCCGACGAGGTAAACGACTGGGCGGGACACCGATCGATTCTCCTGCCGCCGATTCTGGCGTGAAGGTCGACGAACGAGGCTAAAAGATCCGTTGCGTACTCGGTTTCGATGCCGCCGTCAGCAGGCGTTCCATCCCCCAGATTGGGGGGAGAGCGGCACCCAATGGGGGGCATACACGAGCATTGCTCACCCCTAACGTTTTGGATGGGAATAGTGAAAACATCTCATTGTTCTCTCCAAACCTGACTATTTGAGATGAGACTGACGTGAAACTTATGTTAAAACGCAATAAAGCAATCATTGGGGCCGGGGGCGTCGCTGTTGCGTTGACCATGGCGCTCGCAGCATTGGGGCCGACCGGTGCGTACTTCAGCGACACCGAACAGGGCAGCATTGATGGAACGAAGGGCTCGATTAAGATCGCAGGCGTCGACAGCCTCGACTTGCACTTCACCAATATGCTCCCCGGTGAGATGCAGACTGTCTCGGAACGTTACGTGAACAACGGCCTGAGTCCCCAGGATGTCTGGGTCGTCTTCAATAACGCCGAGGCGCTACACGCGTTGAATGACGAAGGCACCTTCATGGAATTCCATCTTTCAGCCAACGGCACAGCGCTGTTTGATTCGGCGAACTTGAACGACAATGGCGATGGTGTTCCCGGATGTGCTGGATTTGACCCGGCAGGCTGCTGGCCCCTCGAGCGAGCGTACAAGCTTCAAGAAAACCTTGCGCCCGGGTCAATTGGAAAAGTTTCCTTCAGCGCTATGATCGCTGCCAAAGCTGTAGGCCAGTCTGAGGTCGGCGGCGGCGATTGGCTTCCGTACCCGGTCAAGCAGCAAAACGGAGCCCCTGTTACGCCCACAGATGCGGGGCTGCCGTACCAGATCGTCGCAACACAAGTTGGGCAGGAACCCGGCCACTAAGGCTTGATGAAACGGCTCGGATGTCGCTGTCGGGTAGCGACGTCCGGGCCATTCACCATTCCAATTCGAGCGTGAAAGGCGTACCGTGAAGAGACTCAAAGGCACCGTGATTCTGCTGCTCGTGCTCGCCGCCGTCCTCACTCCGGTGGCTCTCGTGGCCACGGGCGCCCTGCCCTACCGGGCCTACGTCGTACGCACCGGATCAATGTCGCCCACCATTTTGCCGGCCAGCGTCGTGCTTGTTGAGGCCGACCAGTACGAAGTCGGCCAGGTCATCGCCTTTCGACGCGCCGACGATCGCACCACCCACCGACTCGTGGCCATCAACGACGATGGCACCCTGACCACCAAGGGCGATGCGAACGACACGATCGACCCCTTCACTGTGCCGGCTGCCGATGTCATCGGCGGAGTGATCGCCTTCGTTCCCCGCCTCGGCTATCTCGTGGTCTACCTGCAGAACCCGCTCGCCCTCGGCTCCCTCATTATGTGCGTTCTGAGCATGTGGTACGTCGGGTCGCCGGAACAGAAGCCGGAACAGAAGCCGGAACAGAAGCCGGAACAGAAGCCGGAACAGAAGCCGGACCAGAAGCCGGACCAGAAGCCGGACCAGAAGCCGGACCAGAAGCCGGAACAGAAGCCGGAACAGAAGCCCGAGAAGAAACTGTCCAAGGATTCCAGGGGCATCGCGGCCGTTCGGGTCGCCTAGCTTGCCGACTGGGCTTTCACCTTGTCGTAGGCGGCGAGGGCGGCGCGGCGGGTTTCGCCGAGGTCTACCAGGGGCGCCGGGTAGGCATCCGTGCCGTATTCGGGCACGTTGGCGCGGATGTACTGCTGGTGCGGGTCGAACTTGGCCGCCTGCAGTTCGGGATTGAAGATGCGAAAGTAGGGCGCGGCATCCGCTCCGGAGCCGGCTACCCACTGCCAGCCGAAGGGGTTGCTGGCGGCATCGGCATCGACGAGGGTGTCCCAGAACCAGCGCTCGCCCACCCGCCAGTCGACCAACATATTCTTGATCAGGAATGAAGCGGTGACCATGCGTACCCGGTTGTGCATACTTCCGGTTCGCCAGAGCTCGCGCATGCCGGCATCGACCAGGGCGAAGCCGGTGCGGCCTTGTTGCCACGCGGTCACGGCTTCGTGGTCGAGCTCGGGCCACGGGAAGGCGTCGAAGGCGGGCCGCAGGTTCTTGGTCGCGAGCTCGGGGGCGTGAAACAGCACGTGGTAGGCGAACTCCCGCCAGCCGACCTCGGTGAGAAACCGGGTCGCACTCGCGAGCGCCGGCCCGGAGAGTGAGCGTTGCGCCTCCTGGGTGGCCGCCCAGACCTGGTGCGGGCTGATCTCCCCCCACCGCAGGTACGGCGACAGACGCGACGTCGCGTTCTGGGCCGGTTCGTCACGTTCGGCCCCATAGCGGGGGAGTGATTCGGCCAGAAAGCGCCCAAGCATTTGCTGAGCGGATGTCTCGCCCGGCTGCCACGCCGCGCGCAGCCCGTCGGCCCAGTCGGGCGCGCTCGGCTCGAGGCCCCAGTCGTCGAGGCTGTCGGTAGCGAGGCTGCCCGACCACCCGGAGACGGTGTCGGGGGAGGGGTAGGGCGCGCGCGGCGGCGGACCGGCCTGGCAGGCACGCCAGAACGGCGTGAACACCGAGTAGGAGCCGCCCTGACCGGTTTGGATGGTCCACGGTTCGAACAAGAGTGAACCCGCGAAGCTGTGGGCATCGACGCCGTCGGCGCGCAGCTCGGCCTTGATCGCGGTATCGATCATGCGTTCTGCGGAGCCGTAGCGGCGATTCCAGAAGACGGCAGCGGCATCCGTTTCACGGGCGATTTCGGTGATGATCGGTGCGGCCGGGCCGCGGCGCAGAATTAGCCCGCCGCCGAGCGCCTCGAGCGTTGCACCGAGCGATCTGAGACTCTGGTGGAGCCACCAACGGGCGGCGCCGCCGAGCGTGCGCACTCCGGGGGACTCGTCGTCGAACACATACACGGCCACGATCGGCCGGTGTCGGGCGAGGGCTGCGTGCAGCGCCGGGTGGTCGCCGACGCGCAGGTCGTCGCGAAACCAGACGACCGAGGGGCCGACGTGCTCGTTGGACTCTGCCGGGGTATGGGGAAGTGAAGTCATGGGCTCTCCTCGTGAGAACTCCAGTGTGTACCCTGCCGCGGATGAGACCAATTCGGAGGTAGAACGGTTCGTCGCGCCAGCGTCGGCCGAGGTTCGACCAACGGAGCCACACGTCGAAACGTCGGTATATCTGTGGAAAATAGAGCTAAACGGCGTAAATCTTTGTGCGTACAGACCAAATCGTCGCCATTTGCGCAAAAACTCAATTCCCCATTCTGGGGGTTGGAGCAGGACAGACAAATTTGTCTGTCCCATCTAGTGTGTGAATCGCGGATGGAGCTACAGCCGCAGAAAACACCACCGGACTGTAGCAAATTCATGGCCCAATACCCAGGGTTGTGGACGACCGGCCGCATCACCGTCGCGCTTACCCCGCGGCGATCACGTAGCGGGCTTCTTGCCGTTGCTCCACGCCTGCCGCTTGCTGGCCTGCGACCACCCGAAGTTTTCAGACCAGTACCCGAAGGGCCTCACCATGAACAAGCTCACCAAAGGCGCGATTGCCGGCGCCGCCGGTCTCACCCTCCTGCTCGGCGGTGGCACGACTTTTGCGCTATGGAACTCCTCGGCCGTGGTGGCCGGCGGCACGATCGAAGCTGGCAACCTGGTTGTTTCTCCCAGCGCCATCGACGGCGTTGAAGTTGCCGGTGTTTGGACGGACCAGAACGATGTAGTCCTGAACCTCGAAACATTCGCGGCCTCGCCCGGCGATGTGCTGGTCTATACCAAGAAAATGCACGTCCTGGCCGAGGGGGACAACCTCGTCGCCGAGCTGACGCTCGATGCGGGCTCCATCAACGCCACCACGCCGGGTCACAAAGCCGACGACGCACTGGCCGCCTACCTCATTGGGACCGCAGTTTTGACAGTGACACCCGATGGCGGCATCAAGGATAACTTCTCCCAGACTGAGCGTTCAGTGACCACCGGCCCGACGGATTACACCATCACACCCGGAGCGGGAATCGTCGAGGAAGACGTCACCGTCGAGGTCACGATCACCTTCCCGAACGGCGCGCTGGGCGCTGAGAACACCATGATGCTCGGTTCGGTCACCCTCAAGGACGTGGCGGTCAACCTCACCCAGATCTAACCGATCGGTGCCCGGGTGCCCACCAACGATGGGCACCCGGAAACGACCAGCAGGCAGCATCCACTTTTGATTTGCGAAAGCCGGTGATCTCTTGAAAACATTTCTGTTCGCGAGTGCGGCGATTCTCGGTGCGACCCTGCTGGCCACTGCGGCCGTGGGCGGAACCTATGCCCAGTTGAACTCGAGCGCTTCGGCTGGCCCGGCAGTCACGATTCAGGCCGGATCCGCCGAGCTCAGCATCACGTCAGACCTCGAGATGTCGAATACCCCGCTGTATCCCGGAGCAAGCAACGTCGGCACGGTCGACGTGCGCAACGACGGCACGGTGTCGCTCTCCCTTCGCCTCGCCGGCCTGACGCCGCCGACCGTTTCGACGCTATTCTCGGAGGCCCTGATCGTCGGGGTGAGCGCCGTTTCGACGGTGCAGGAGTGCACGTCAAACCTCACTCCCACCATTGCCGGCACCTTCGCCGACCCGCCGGCTGAGGAGCTCGGCCTCACGCTGGCTCCCGGATCCAGCGCGCTTCTGTGCGTCTCAGTGAGGCTGTCAGCGGATACCCCGAGCGGCAGCCAATCCCAGACCGCGACGAGCTTTGGACTCCTGATTGACGGACGGTAGGTCTAGCCCATGACATCGAACCGTCGTCGTTCTCTGCGGCTGCGCAGCCGGTCTGGGCGTCCGGCGCGCTGGCCCGCCGCACGATCTGCCGTGGCAATTGCGAGCCTGGTCTTTTTGACCTTTGCCGGCACCGGCGTTGCCCAGGCCGTCTGGACCGCCGCGGCGGTCAACCCCACAGCATCCGCTGTCTCGGGCGCCGTGACCATCAGCCAGGACGGGTTCGCCGCGCTCGCGACCGACTACACGTCCCATCTGCTCACGGCGACGAAGCCGGTCACCCTGACCAACGGCGCCGTGCCTGCCGCCTACGACCTGACAGTCAGTTCGGCCGCCGCGACCGCGTTTTCCGCTGCGGTCAACGTGCGCGCCTGGTCGATCGCGGCAACCGGCAGCTGCCCCATGACGCCCCCGACCGGAACAGTGAGCACCCCCCTGGCGACGGGAGTCACTCTGAGCGGCGACCTGGCGGCGAGGGCTTCGGTGCGCTACTGCGTGCAGACGTCGATCGCCAACACCACCGCCGGCACCATGGCCAGCACCTCCCTAACGGCGCAACTGGAATTGCAAGCGCGAACGGGCAACTGGATGTCACCCATCTCGCTCGTCACCGCCGCGCAATCTGTCACCAACACCGCGCCACGCGATCTGGCGGCGGTCAGGAAGACGCACAGCTCCATCTCCTTGACCTGGGCCGCTGCCCAGGACAGAACCGTGACGCGCTACGAGGTCTGGCGAAACGGCACGCGGGTTGCAAACGCACAAAGCGTCACAACCTTCACCGACACCGGCCTGACGGCGAACACGCGCTATACCTACCTGATTTACGCCGTCGATGCGAACGGCAATCACCTGGCCGCCTCGAACGAGCTCGCCGTGTCTACGAACAAGCAGCCACCGGCCCCTGGCGTGTGGTACCACGTCGTCACCGCCGCCGGGACCTGTGTCGATGCGGCCGCCCCGCAACAAAAGGGACGAGTGCTGGCGACGAAGGAGTGCTCGACCGCCTCAACCTCTCGGTTCAGCTTCGTTGCGGACAGAAACGGTTCCGAGTATGAAATCGTCGCCGCTGACGAGAACCTGGTGTGGACTGCGGAAGGCACGTCTCCGCTGTCGCTCAGCACGCAGAGTGGCCCAGCAGACAAAGCCAAGCAACGTTTCACGCTCGCCCCGATCAGCTTGGGCAGTGCCACCTTTCAGATTCGCAGCGTGAAGGACGACACGAAGTGCCTTGAGTCAGGCAACACGCTCACCTTGAAGACGTGCGACACCACGGTACCCATCCAGGAAAACCAGCTATTCACCCTCGACGAGGTGACTTCATGACCGGATTCCTGATCCGTGCCCGGATCGCAGCGACCGTGGGCGCCGTGTTCCTGCTGACCGTGAGTGGGACCGCCGCCCCGGCCCTGGCGGCGCCGGGCGCCGAGTCCGCTCCCGACGTCTTGGTCAGCAGCGATGGCGAACATTTTGCCAGCAGCCTGCCCGTCGGACTGTTCGGATCGTACGGCCTGCTGATTCCGCATGGTTCGATGCAATCGAGCCTGTGGATTCAGAACCCGAGCGACCGGCCCGCGAACGTGCGGGTGAGCCTGCGGGAGCCGGGCGGAGCATCCGCTAATCGAACGGTCTCTGACCTTCGGGAATACCTCATCCTGACCGTCGAAGACGCCGCGGCGCAGACGGTGACCACCGTTCCGCAGCTGGCCGACGCGGGCTGCGCGGTACTCGCGCCCGAGCAGCCGCTCGCGGCCGGTGACACCCTGCGGGTCGAGCTCACGATCGAGATGATGAACGTGAACGGACTGACCGCTCAAAACGCGCGCGCGGACCTCGGCGTTCTCGTTGCGCTGCGCGATGCCGAGGCTGGACCCTTCGCGGCATCGGCCTGCGACGACGATGGCGTGCTCATTCCGGCCATCGCCGAACCGTCAGTACCCCAGCGGGCGGATGCTCTGTCGCGCACCGGCGTCGACCTGCCCGTTCCGGCCATTATCGGCGGCGGCCTGCTGCTCGGCCTGGGCGTGCTGCTGGTCACCCGGCGGCGCCGTGACCGGCGTGAACCGTGACGCAGCCGGCTGACGCACCGATCGCGCCGACCGATACGCCCGCTCCCAGCCTCTGGCGTTTTCTGGGGATCGCGCTTAGCGCTGCCGTGCTACTGCTCGTCATCGGGCTCGGACTGGTGCTCGTGGTCATTCCCAAGGCGACCGGTGCGACCCCGCTGACCGTGCTGACCAGCTCGATGGAGCCGGGACTTTCGCCCGGCACTGTCGTCATCGTGCGCCCGGTCGACGCCAACGCGCTGCACATTGGAGACGTCGTTACGTATCAAATGGTGTCCGGCGACGCCAAGGTCGTGACGCACCGCATCCTCTCGATCGTTTCGAGCTCAGAAGGACCGCGTTCCTTCATCGTGCAGGGCGACAACAACAGTGCGCCCGACGACGACCCCGTGCTGGCCGAGCAGATTCAAGGTCGGCTCTGGTACGCGGTACCCTTCGTCGGCTACGTCAACAACGTGATCACCGGGGCAAACCGGACCTGGATCATCCCCGTGGTGACCGTGGCCCTGTTCGGCTATGCCTGCTTCATGGTCGTCGGCGGCCTGCTCGACCGCCGAAAAACCCACAAACGGGGAGTGGATGCCGACGACCCGGCCCTCGGGTTACGAGACGCGGAGCACGATCTTGCCGCGGGTGTGACCCTCTTCGAGCAGTCGGTGCGCGGCGGCACCGTCGGCGAGTTCGAACACGGAGTCGACGTGCACGCGCACGGTTCCGCTGGAGAGTAAAGCTGAGATCTCGTCGAGCGTGCGCGCGTCGGGGGACACCTTGAAACCGGTCGCGCGGCGGCCGACGGCGGCGGCATCCGCTGCCATGGTCGGCCAGCTGCCGGTCGGTGCGTTCACGAGCAGGCCGCCGGGGCGCAGGGCCGCGAGCGAGCGGGTGCCGGTGTTGTCGTGCACGTTGCCGATGAGGTCGATGACCGAGTCAAGATCGTGGACCACATCCTCGAAGCGGGTCGTGCTGTAGTCGATGACCTCGTCGGCGCCGAGCTCGCGCAGAAAGTCGAGGTTGCGGGTCGACGCCGTCGCGGTCACGTGCGCTCCCAGCACCCGGGCAAACTGCACCGCGAAGTGACCGACGCCGCCGCTGCCGGCGTGCACCAGCATCCGCTGCCCGGGAGCTGCCCCGGCCAACTTGACCATGCCCCAGGCGGTCAACGCCGCGATCGGAACGGCGGCCGCTTCGGCGTGGCTGAGCCTGGCCGGTTTGTGCGTGACGCTCATGCTCGAGACCGAGACATACTCGGCGAAGCTGCCGCTGGTGCGCGGCACGCGGCCCATGCCGTAGACCGCGTCGCCGGGCTGCAGCGGCGAGGCCTCGAACGCGGCGCGCACGACGATTCCGCTGAAGTCGTTGCCGAGAATGGTCGGGTAGCTCTGGATCGCGGCCGCGACGCCCTTGCCCGCACGGGTCTTGGCGTCGATCGGGTTGAGGCCGGCGGCGACGACTTTGATGAGCACCTCGTCGGAAATCTGGCGGGGCAGCGGCCGTTCGGCCAGGTGCAACACCTCGGGGGCGCCGGTCTCGTCGATGATGAGGGCGCGCATGGTCTCCGGCAGTTCGTATTCAGTAGCCATGCTCCCCATTCTGCTGCATCGCACCCGCGCCCCCGCTTTCCGGGCCCGGGCCCGGGCCCGGAAAGCGGGCCCATGATCTATCGTGGGCCCGCGGAGCGGGCCCGGGCCCGGTCCAAACATATGGAGTTGCTCGCTCCCGGATGCGCGATGACGGGTGCGCCTGAGGGATGCGCGGTGAGGACCCCTCACCGCGCAAGCCCCGCCAAACGGACCGCTAGCGGCGGGTCTGCTCGTCGAGGTTGTCGATCAGGGCGTTGGCGAGGCCGACCAGTATGGCGATCTGGTCTTCGTCGCGTTCGATCCAGCGACATTCGGGCACTGGGGCCACCGGCACGAAGCCCCGGTGCTCTTCCCAGACCAGCAGCGTGCGGTCGGCGCCGAGCACATATTGCTGCCACCACACCTGCCGCATATAACTGCGCGGAATGCTGCGCCACGGCTTGCTCGTGGTCTTGATCTCGGCCAGGTGCAGATCGCCATTGGCCGCCACGCCGACTCCGTCGGGTGTGGCCAGATGCCGTGGGTGCGCGAGCGACCGGAACAGGTTCGTGCTCGGCTCGATGCCGTAGTTCTCCAGCACCCAGGCGGCGATGACCGGTTCCCGGGCCCGCCCGTGGTCGGTGTAGCTGTTGCCGGTGAAGCTCGTGCCGTGCATTTTGTCGTGGGCCGCGTTCAGAATGGATTTCGGAGTCGACAGTTTCGCGACATCCGTTGCGGTGATTCCCTGGTTGCGCGCCCGCAGCCAGGCCACCCGGTCGGTCGAGTCAGCGACGATGCGCAGCGTGTGCGGTGCCGGCAGCAGAGCGGATGCTGCAAGGTGCGTTGAAGGCTGGTCCAGATCGAAGAGGGACAGCGTTGAATTCGGCACCCCTCTATTGTGTGCCCGCGCGCCCGGTCGGCGCGCCACCGCCACGGAGTGCCGCTCGTTTGCTGCCGCGCACGCTGCGGCCGCTCGCCGCGCCGCGTTGCACCCGACACGCCCCGCTCGGCAGCCCCGAAACTCTGAGAATCGTTATCGCGAAGTGATCTGAGTTCGCTAGCGTGAGTGCACGGCAACCAACCGGGGGAATACTATGTCGCACCGCGCACGCACAGCTGGAGGCGCAGTCGCGATCACGCTCGCCATTTTGCTCAGCGGATGCGCCGGCCTCCCCGGCTTCCCCGCCGCGACCGACGCTCCGATCGCGCACCTCGTCGAAGGGGTCGACTGCCAGGCGCCCAACCTCAATCACGACATCGCCGTGCAGGAGGGTGTTCCGACCCAAACCGACCTGACCGCCGAGCACCCCGCCGCGCCGGATCCGGGACGGGTTCCGACCGACTTCAACCCCGTCGCCGCCTATCGCTGCACCTTTTTCGGCAGCCTCGACGACGCGCAGGGCCGCTGGTCGGCCGTGCAGGTCGAGACCCTTGAGGGCGACTTCGGCGCGCTGCTGTCGGCGCTCGCCGAACCCAGCGACCAGGCGGGCCCCAACCAGGCCTGCACCGCCGACATGGAGCTGGTGCCGGAACTCTGGCTCGAAAACACCGACGGTGACGCACTTCGCGCCGCCTGGCCGCGCACCTCCTGCGGCAAAACCAAGCCGGCGACCCACACCGCTCTCGACGAGCTCGAGCTGACCGACACGACCCTGCTTCCGCTCGTGTTGCAGGTCACGCGAGAGGCGCTCGACGCCAATTGCGCGATGAGCACCGGCACGCCCGAGCAGTCGCTGCTCTTTGGCGGTATGGGCCTGCAGACCTTTCCGGAGGGCATGAGCGACGGTGCTGAACCGACCACGATTCCGGCGCCGCCGGCCGAGGCTCCGTCCCTCGCCGGCGTCGACGGCGCGAGCGTCTGCGTCTACACGGTCGATCTGCAGCAAGACCCCGGCCTCAGCGAGCTCAACTCCGTCGAGGGGATCGATGACCTCGCTCTCGGCGCAATGATGAACCTGCAGTTCGGCACCTTTGCCGGCGCGAGCACCCTTGAAGCGGATGCTGCGGTGCTCCTCGCCGCCGCAGCATCCGCTTCGCAGGCGCCCGAGTGCAGCACCGACCCGACCCGGTTTGCGGTGCTCTGGCCGGAGCGCGCAGGCACCCGGCTCGACACGTCGATTCAGGTCGAACTCGACGGCTGCCAGAGGCTGTTCCTGCCCGGCAGCCACGCGCTCGTGCCCGCGCCGGAACTGCTCAACATCCTGCAATAAACCGCGAGCGCGCTCAGTCAATCGACGCGCGAAGCGGCGGGGCCGCCGTTCGATGCGTGTGCAGCCGTCCGGCGCGGTCGAGAAAGTACAGACCACCCCGAACGATGTTGATCTCCCCACTCAGCGGCGGGGTATTCGCGAGCTCAGAGAAGCCGGTGCGGTCGAGCACCCCGAGCTTGCTCGTGCCGTAGGCCTTGGCATAGAGCACCCCGTTGTAGGCGGCCAGCCCGGTGAATCGCCCGCTCGATGCGAGGCTGAAGGTTGACCGCGCCCAGACATAGACGTGACGGCGCGTGCGAATATATAGCGCCTCATCAAGGGCGGCGAACTCGAACGGCCCGTCGGCGGGAACACCGTCCAGCCGGGTAAACGATGACCCGCGGTAGCTCGAGATGGCGCACACTTCTGAGTCATGGTGAACGATATAGAGTTCCTGACCAAACACCGTCAGGGCGAGAATGTCGATCGGGGATCCGGCTACTGGAACCAGTTCACGGCCGTTGACGTACCAGAGGCCGGACTGTAAGCGAAAGTACGCTCGTCCGCGAAAGCTGGTCAGGAGCAGTTGCGAGGCCTCGGTTGTGGCGATGAAGGTGAACCGGCCGTTGCGATAGCGATGAATCGACGTGAGACCCGGATGCCGGTCGGACTCGGCCGTCAGATACAGGTCGGTGCCCACGGCGACGATGCGCGTGATTCCTGCCGGGGCCTGAGGCACGGTGGCCAGGCTCGAACCGTCGAAGCAGAACAGCGCATCTCGTCCGTAGACCAGAAAGTAGGTCTTTCCGCCGACGTCGGTCAGATTGTGAGCATCGGCCGGGGCTTGGTCGACGAGTGCAGCAGGGCTCGAAGGTAGTGCTCGGCGGCGGAGCAGGGCTGTCAAGGTCATGGCCGGTTCCCCCGTGTCGCACCTCGTGTCTGATTGATCATGCTCGCCCCACCTCAGGATTTACGGCAGAATTCGGGACGAAACCCAAGGATTGCCCCAGCACGCGGCAAATTCGCACGCCCGGGCAAGGCTGCTCACAGTGAGGGCTAGGGCAACGCATAGTCGACTCATAGAAAAGTAGCGATACTTACTACTATGAGCACACGTGAGAGCACGCACACCGGCCACGGCCCCCGACTGACCAAGGCCGACGGCAGTGCCATTCGCGTACTCGTCGTCGACGACGAACCGACGCTCACTGATCTGCTCTCGATGGCCCTGCGCTACGAGGGCTGGGAGGTGCGCACCGCCGGCGAAGGCCGCCAAGCACTCAGCATCGCCCGCGAATTCCGCCCCGACGCCATCGTTCTCGACATCATGCTGCCCGACATCGACGGCCTGCAGGTGCTGCAGCGGGTGCGCGCCGACGGCTACGAGACACCGGTGCTGTTTCTGACCGCCAAGGATTCCCTCGACGACCGCATCATTGGCCTCACCGCCGGCGGCGACGACTACGTCACCAAACCGTTCAGCCTCGAGGAGGTCGTCGCCCGGCTGCGCGGTCTCATCCGCCGCTCCACCCTGGCCGTGGCGGACTCGACCGACCCGCGCATTACCGTCGGCGACCTCACCCTCAATGAGGACAGCTACGAGGTGTTTCGCGACGGCGACGCCATCGAACTGACCGCGACCGAGTTCGAACTGCTGCGCTTTCTCATGCGCAATCCGCGCCGGGTGCTCAGCAAAGCCCAGATTCTCGACCGGGTCTGGAGCTACGACTTCGGCGGCAAATCCAGCGTCGTCGAAATCTACATCTCGTACCTGCGCAAGAAGGTCGATGTCGGCCACGAGCCGATGATCCACACGGTGCGTGGCGCCGGTTACATGCTCAAAACTGCTTCATGACTGAGCGGATGCCCCGTCGCCGCGGCCGCACCCGCTCGCCCTGGACCCTGCAGCGCCGCCTCGTGCTCACCGTCGTCGGGCTGCTCGCGGTCGTGAGCATCACGATCGGCATCGTGAGCGTCGTCATTCTGCGCGCTTCCCTGGTCGACCGGCTAGACCTACAGCTCGCCTCGGCCGCTGACCGTTCCGGGGCCGCGCTCGGCGGCGTCGGCGACAACGACGGCGACCGTCTCGGCGACCTGCCCGGCAACCCCTACTTCGGCACTCCGACGGCCGACAGCATTCTCAGCGGCCCGGCCCAGCCGCCCGGACTACTCGCCCTCGTCTACGACGGAACCAGCATCACGACCGGCTACACCGACGACGAGAGCGGACAAATCGAGGCGCTCACGTCGGAGCAGGTGCAGATCCTCGCCGACCACGTCAACCAATCGACGCCGGTCACGGTGCACCTCGGCGGCGAACTCGGCGAGTACCGAGTGCAGGCCGAAACGTCCCGCACCGGCACGCTCTACCTGGTCGGCCTTCCGCTTTCCGGAGTTGCTGCCACGGCCGCCCAACTGGCCCTGATCGTTGGCCTTGTTTCGCTCGTCGGACTCGTGATCGTCGCCATCATCGCCGCCTGGGTGGTGCGGCTGGCCCTGCGCCCACTGCAGAGGGTCACCGCGACCGCCACCCGGGTCGCGCAGCTGCCGCTGGACCGCGGCGAGGTCTCGCTCGATGATCGGGTTCCGGCCGGCGACACCGATCCGCGCACCGAGGTCGGCCGGGTCGGCGCCGCCCTCAACCGCATGCTCGACCACGTCGACCTCGCCCTGGAGGCTCGGCAGGCGAGCGAACGCAAGGTGCGCCAGTTCGTCGCCGACGCGAGCCACGAACTGCGCACCCCGCTGGCATCCATTCGCGGGTATTCCGAACTCACCCGCCGCAGCGGCCAGGAGCTGCCGCCCGACGCCATGCACGCGCTCGGTCGCATCGAGTCGGAGTCGGTGCGCATGACCGGGCTGGTCGAGGACCTGCTGTTGCTGGCCCGCCTCGACGAGGGCCGTGAACTCGAACTGGAGCCGGTGGACCTCACCATGCTGCTCGTCGACGCCGTCAGCGACGCGCACGCCGCCGGCCCCGATCACGGCTGGAACGTCGAGCTGCCCGAAGAACCGATCGAGGCGACCGGCGACGAACCGCGCCTGCGTCAGGTCATCGCCAATCTGCTCGCTAACGCCCGGATCCACACGGATGCCGGCAGCAGCGTGGTCATCGTGCTCACCGCCATCGGCGACCAGGCCGTCATCACGGTCACCGACAACGGTCCGGGCATTCCCGATGCCCTCAAAAACACCCTGTTCGAACGGTTCGCCCGCGGCGACAGCTCACGCTTTCGCGGAACCGGCAGCACCGGCCTGGGCCTCGCCATCGTGGCAGCGGTCGTCGCTGCGCACCACGGCGAAGTCAGTGTCGAGAGCGCTCCCGGTCGCACCCAGTTTCGGGTGGCGCTTCCGCTCGTCGCGGCCTAGTCGGCTTCGTTCAGCCGCTCCAGCAGAACGGCGAACTGGTCGAGCTCGGCGGTCGTCCAGGTGCTGAGGCGTCGGTGAACGAGAGCGGTGCGCTCGCGGCGCACCTTGGCCAGCTTCGCCTCGGCGAGCGGGGTGAGCGCCAGAAACCGCGCGCGACCGTCGAGCGGATCGACCCGGGTTCCGACGAGGTCCAGCCCACAGAGCAGCCTGGCCTGGCGGCTGATCATGCTCCGATCCACCGCGAGCACCTCGGCGACGACTCCGGCGTGGGTTTCACCCCGTCGAGCGAGCACGCGCAGCACAGCCAGCCCGAACGGCTCCAGGGCCGGGTCGATGCTGGCCGCGGTCGACCGGGTGCTGGCCCGGATTCCCGAGGCGAGCAGGGCCATTTGTGCCTCAACCCGGGCGAGTTCGGGGCTCTCGCCATCCACAAATGTCGGTGCGACCCTGTCACTCATCGCGTGTTGTCCTGGTCTTGTCGCTCGCGGGCTGCACGATACGAATCGACTGGGTATCGTGGGCGCGCCCCACCGGCAGCAGGCCAGCGGACGCCGCGCTCACGTCGATCACGATGTCCTCCACGGTTTCCGTCTCGCGCAGCCGGGTCGATTTCGGCGCCGGAGTCGACTCTACGGTGGCCGAGCGCACCCGATCGATGCCGGTCTCCGTGCCGAGCGGATGATTGGGCAGCAGCGACACCATGAGGAGGGTCACGAGAACCAGCGGTGCGCTGACCAGGAAGATCAGGCCGACGCCGGAGCCGTAGGCCGTTTCAACGATGATGCGCAGCACGTCGGGCAGCAGATTGACCTGCGGGATGACACCGTCGCCCAGCAGTCGACCCGCATCCGCTTGATTGGCGGGGCTGAGATTGCCGACGCGGCTGCTGATCTGCGTGGCGACGACACTGCCCAGAATCGACCCCATCACCGAGACACCGACCGCGCCGCCGAGGCTGCGGAAGAAGGTGACCGAGCTGGTGGCGACGCCGAGGTGTCGCACCTCAATGGTGTTCTGCACGACCAGAACAAGGTTCTGCATGACCATGCCCAGGCCGGCTCCGAGGGTAAACATATAGACGCCGACGAAGACGAGGCTGGTGTACACATCGAGCGTGCCGAGCAGGGTGGTGCCGACGAGCATGAGCACGGAGCCGGAGACCATGATCGATTTCCAGGTGCCGCGCCGACTGATCACGGTTCCGAACAGCGTCGACGAGATGAGTAGGCCGCCCATCATGGGAATGGTGAGCAGGCCGGACTCGGTTGGCGTCGCGCCGCGGGCGAGCTGCATGTACTGGCTGAGAAAGACGGAGGTTCCGAACAGGGAGACGCCGACCGCGAGGCTCGCGACCGTCGCGAAGGTAAAGGTGCGACTCCGAAACAGGCTGAGCGGAATAATCGGCTCCGTGGCGCGCATCTCGACGATGACGGCCGCTACGAGCAGCAGGACGGCACCGATTGCCATGACCCACGAGGTCATCGACAGCCACTCAAACTGCGAACCGGCCAGGGTCACCCAGATCAGCAGCAGGGAGATGCTGCTCGTGATGAGCGCGGCGCCCAGATAATCCATGCGTACGACCCGCTTCGGCCGTGCCGGCAGGTGCAGGGTGCGCTGCAGCAGCACGATGGCGACGATTGCCACCGGCAGGGCGATGAAGAAGTTCCAGCGCCAGCCGAAGGCATCCGTTACGACGCCGCCGAGCAGAGGGCCGCCGATGGTGCCGAGGGCCATGACCGCGCCGAACAGGCCGGCATAGCGGCCGCGCTCGCGGGGGCTGATGATGTCGGCCATGATGATCTGGCTGAGGGCGACCAGACCGCCGGCGCCGAGGCCCTGCAGCACCCGGAACGCGATGAGGGTGCCCGCGTCCTGCGAGAAACCGGCGAGGGCGCTGCCGATCACGAAGACGGCGAGGGCCAGCTGAATGAGCAGCTTGCGGTTGAACAGGTCGGCGACCTTGCCCCAGATGGGCGTGCTCACCGTCGTAGCGAGCAGCGTCGCCGTGACGACCCAGGTATAGGCCGACTGCGAGCCCTTGAGGTCACTGAGAATGAGCGGCAGCGACGTGCTCACGACGGTGTTCGCCAGAATCGACACGAACATGCCCAGCAGCAGGCCCGACAGGGCTTCGAGCACCTGGCGGTGGGTCATCGAACCGTCGGGGGCCGGCTCTCGAGCGGTTCGACTGGCGCGGGCCATGCGACTCCTTAAGTGGTTGACAGATATCAACGATAGGCAGGTAGTGGATGCATGTCAACCATTTCGCGTCGGCAGATGCGACACTGGCCGGTAAGTGGATGCTGATTTGCGCGCGCCCGCAACCTGCCGTAGGGTGAACTTTAGCCACAGACCGCCGGTTGCTGCGCTATGTCGAAAGACAGAAGTGCAGACGAAGGTTCATTCACGTGAACGGCCCGCGCAGGTGTTCGAAGTTCAGCTACAATCTTTTGGATTGTTCCCCAAGCTCCGGCGCCCTGCGCTGGAGCTTTTTTCATGTCTGCGCCCCGGGCTACCCGGCACATGATTATTAATGAGGAGCACCATGGCGAACAAGGAAGCAACGGTCGCCGAGCTTACGGAGAAATTCCAGAGCTCGACCGCCGTTCTGCTCACCGAGTACCGCGGTCTCACTGTTGCGCAGCTCAAGAGCCTGCGTAAGTCCATCAGTGAGGACGCCACGTACGCCGTGGTAAAGAACACGCTCACCAAGATTGCGGCCAACAATGCCGGCATCACCTCGTTCGACGAGGAACTTGTCGGTCCGTCCGCTATCGCCTTCGTGCACGGAGACCCCGTCGCCGTCGCGAAGACCCTGCGTGCCTTTACCAAGGCAAACCCTCTCCTGGTGGTAAAGGGCGGTTACTTTGACGGTAACCCGCTCACCGCAGCGGAGGTTGGCAAGCTTGCCGACCTCGAGTCCCGCGAGGTGCTGCTGGCCAAGCTGGCCGGCGCCTTCAAGGCATCGCTGTTCGGAGCCGCTTATCTCTTCCAGGCACCGCTGTCGAAGGCTGTTCGCACCATCGACGCGCTGCGTGAGAAGCAGGAGTCCGCGAACTAGGCACCTGCCTGGTTCACGGTTCACGAATTTTTAAGAAACTAATAGGAGTACATCATGGCAAAGCTTTCCACTGAAGACCTGCTTGAGCAGTTCAAGGGCCTGACCCTCATCGAGCTCTCCGAGTTCGTCAAGGCGTTCGAGGAGACCTTCGAGGTCACCGCAGCCGCTCCCGTCGCCGCTGCCGGAGCCGCTGGCCCCGCCGCTGCTGCTGAAGAGGTCGAAGAGCAGACCGCGTTCGACGTCATCCTTGACGCCGTTGGCGACAAGAAGATCCAGGTCATCAAGGTTGTGCGCGAGCTCACCAGCCTGGGCCTCGGCGAGGCCAAGGCTGTTGTCGATGGCGCGCCGAAGGCCGTCCTCGAGGGCGTTGCCAAGGATGCTGCCGAGAAGGCCAAGGCTTCCCTCGAAGAGGCCGGCGCAACCGTTACCCTCAAGTAATCAACGCCCCATAGGGGCTCTGATTGAGGCGTAGCCGACCAGTTTTCGGACTGATCAGCGTGCAAGGGGCGTCGTTTCCGAAAGGAGACGGCGCCCCTTTGTCGTACCCCAGCGGGCCTGATGAGCGTTACCCACAGCGGATGCCGCGCTCGCGCAGGTGTGTTGTCAGGAACCCGAGACGGTCGGTTGACGTGGCGCGCTCGTGCTCGAACGAATAACGAGGTTCGTCTGGAGCACGGTGGACGCGTCATCGTGCCCACCAAGCGTTGGGTTCTCAAACTCGGCCAGCAGCGAAGCAACCGCGAGCTGGCCCTGCCGACGCGGATGCTGCTCCAGTGTTGTGAGACGAAACATTGTGGAATATGGATGCCCGTCGATTCCGATCACGCTGAGCTCTGCTGGCACCTGGATACCCAATTCCCGAGCCGCGACAATGAGTCCAATCGCGATCTCGTCGCTCGCCGCGAAGATCGCGGTCGGTCGCTGCCGTGGGTCGCCCAGGAGGGCCAGACCGCGCTCATGGCCGCCGGGAACGGTGAATTCAGAGGTATGAAGGCACCCTTGCACCGGTAAACCCGCCTCCGTCATGGCCGCCTCGAAGCCGCCGTAGCGGTTTCTGTGCACGTGAAAATCCATCTCATTGACCCGGCTGCCGCCGACGTGCACGATGTCGCGATGCCCGAGGCTGAGCAGGTGCTCTGTGGCCAGCCTGGCGGCGGCAACGTCGTCGATGGAAATGGTGGGCACGCCGCGAATAGCGCCGCCGATCCCGACCAGCGGGCGCCCCAGACGATGTAGATGATTGACCTCGGCGTCGCTCAGGGCAACGCCCACCGAGACAATGCCGTCGAAACGCTTGCGGGCCAGAAAGAACTCAAAGACGCGCTCGCGTTCGGGAGAGGCCAGGGGCAGGTTGTACAGGGTCATGTCATAGCCCTGCTCGAGCAGTGCCTCTTCCACGCCTTCCAGCACCTCGGCGAAGAACCAACGGTTAATAAAAGGAATGATCACCCCGACGCTCTTGGTTCGGCCGGTCACCAGGCTGGCGGCGTTTTGTGACGCAACGTAACCGAGCTGCCTGGCCGCGTCGACAACCTTCTGGCGGGTCTCGGCCGAGACGTAGCCCCGGCCGCTCAGTGCCCGGCTGGCAGTGGCCTTGGCCACATCGGCGAGGCGCGCGACATCGGCAATTGAACTCATCTGGTCTCCGTCTTTGGCGACTGGTTCTCAGACACGATAGCGCGGGTTGGCGCATCATGGAACCGGTTCCATGATAACCCCTGATTCTCTGCTGATGTTCCGCCACACATGGAGGGTTCCCAGCGGCAGGTTTTGGATCTTTGCCATTTTGTTATCTTCGCAGGGTTGCTATCGCTGATCGGGTGACGTAATTTATGGTGTGGAACCGGTTCCCGAGTTGTGGCAGAAATAGCTTATTCTGGGCCGGTGCCACTAGTCCGGAGCCACCCGCCCTGGCGGAATCTCAGCACCACCACTCGACCAAGCACCACTCAATGAGGAGAAACAAGATGCGGTCTTCCCTGCACCGTCGAATTACAGCACCGCTCGCCCTGGCGGCGATCGCGGGTCTGGCCCTAAGCGCTTGCTCCGGCGGCCCGGGAGCTACCACCAATGAGGCTGGCGCCGAGGGCGACGGCGTTGTCACCATCTATGGCACGATCGCCGACACCGAGGCCAAGCTGCTCGAAGAGTCCTGGGCCGGCTGGGCAGCAGACAACAACATCGACATTCAGTACGAATCGTCGAAGGAGTTCGAGTCGCAGATCTCCATTCGCGCCCAGGGTGGCAATGCCCCCGATATCGCGATTTTCCCGCAGCCCGGCCTCATGAAGGACCTGGCCTCCCGCGACTTCCTGAAGCCCGCCCCGGCGGCCGTCGAGGCGAACGCCGACGAGAACTGGTCGGCCGACTGGAAGGCCTACGGCACGGTCGACGACGTCTTCTACGGCGCCCCCCTCATGGCGAGCGTCAAGGGTTTTGTCTGGTACTCGCCGGCGAAGTTTGCGGAGTGGGGCGTTGAAGTGCCCACGACGTGGGACGAGCTGCTCGCCGTTACCCAGACCATCCAGGAAAAGACCGGCGCGGCCCCATGGTGCGCGGGCTTCGGCTCTGGCGACGCCACCGGCTGGCCGGGAACCGACTGGGTCGAAGACCTGGTGCTGCGCGAGGCCGGAGCCGAGACCTACGACAAGTGGGTCGCCAACGAGATTCCCTTCACCGACCCGGCCATCGCGTCGGCCTTCGACTCGGTGGGCGAAATTTTGCTCAACCCGGCCTTTGTCAATGCCACCTACGGCGACGTTGCATCGATCAACAGCACCCCCTTCGGTGACGTTGCCATCCCGGTCTCTGACGGAACCTGTGCGATGACCCACCAGGCATCGTTCTTTGATGGTTTCATCACGGATGCCGGTGGCGAGGTCGGTCCCGATGCTGACGTCTGGGCTTTCATCACCCCGTCCGTTGAGGCGGGCGGCCAGGCTGTTACCGGTGGTGGCGAAATCGTCGGTGCATTCTCCGACGATGCCGACACGCAGGCAGTTCTGGAGTACCTTTCCAGCGCCGACTGGGCCAACAGCCGGGTGGGCCTGGGCGGTGTGATCAGCGCCAACAAGGGACTCGATGCCAGCAAGGCGACGAGCCCCATCCTGCAGGAAGCGATCAAGATCCTGCAGGACCCGGACACCACTTTCCGTTTCGATGGCTCCGACCTGATGCCGGGTGCCGTGGGAGCCGGAACGTTCTGGAAGGGAATGGTGAGCTGGATCAACGGCACGCCGACCAGCGAGGTGCTCACCAGCATCGAAGCGGGTTGGCCGTCGAGCTAGCCTGAAACAGTCAACACTCAGGCATGAAACGGTGTGCCGCCCGCCTTCAGAAACGGGCGGCACACCGTGCGTGACAGGCGTACGTTGCGTATACGTTTTCACCGGTTGTCGAGCGAATACCAGGGTTCACTGCCGTACTCGAAAGGTTTCAGATGTCCGCATTCTTCTCCTGGCTGGCGCAATTACCAGCGCTGGCACAAGTTCCGATCGTCATTCTGGCTTTCGGTGTCGTTGTCGGTGCCATCTTGTTCTTTGTAGAGGTTGCCCCCCGCTCTGGCCGCATCTACACGGCCATTCGTCTCGCCGTCTGCGTTCTGGCACCCCTGATTATTCTGCTGGTGGCCAACTCCTACACCTGGGCCATCATCGGTGCCGGTGTGTTGGGCCTCGGCTTCTTCTATATCGACTATCGATCGCGCAAGGGCGCTGGGTACCTATTTCAGCTGGTTGGTTTTCTCGCTCCCGCCATGCTCCTGCTGGCCATCGGCCTGGTCATTCCGACGATTCAAACCACCGTGCAGGCCTTCATGAGCGCTCGCGGTGACCGGTTCGTCGGCCTGGAGAACTTCGTCTGGATCTTCACCCAGCCCGAAAACGTGCGCATCGTGCTCAACACGATCGTCTGGGTGCTCATCGTCCCGACCGTCTCGACCATTGCCGGCCTCGCCTACGCGGTATTCATCGACAAGAGCCGCGGTGAAAAATACTTCAAAATTCTGGTCTTTATGCCGATGGCTATTTCGCTGGTGGGGGCATCCATTATCTGGCGTTTCGTCTACACGGCCCGCCCGGCCGATCAGGAGCAGATCGGCCTGCTCAATCAGATCGTGGTGTTGTTTGGCGGCCAGCCGGTCGACTTTCTCTCCTTCTCTCCGTTCAATACCCTGTTCTTGATCGTGATTCTGATCTGGGTGCAGACCGGATTCGCGATGGTCGTGCTCTCGGCCGCCATTAAAGGCGTACCGACCGAGCAGATGGAGGCCGCCGAACTCGACGGAACCAACGCCTGGCAGCAGTTCGTGAACGTGACCGTTCCGGGCATCCGCGGCGCCCTCGTCGTAGTTCTGACGACAATTTCTATTATTTCGCTCAAGGTCTTCGACATTGTGCGCACCACGACGGCCGGCAATAACGAGACCAGCGTCGTGGCCAACGAAATGTATACCCAGTTCAAGAACTTCGAGCAGGGCCGCTCCGCCGCCTTCGCTCTGGTGCTCTTCCTGCTGGTGCTTCCGATCGTTGTGTATAACGCCCGCCAGATTAAGAAGCAGAGGGAAATCCGATGAGCGCGGTCATTCCGGTAGACGCCACCACTAAGCGCCGCAGTGCCCGGAGCACGGAAGCAACGATCGCCCGCAAGACCAAGAAGCGGTTGACCAGCCGCGGAGCGACCATCGGGGCGCTTATCATCGCGGTGCTCTGGTCTATCCCTACCTTGGGCCTGCTGGTGTCGTCATTCCGGCCGGCGCAGGAAGTGCGCACCACCGGCTGGTGGACCATCTTCACCAACACCGGGGTCACCTTCGACAACTACATCACTGCTCTGGCCGCCGGCAATAGCCAGATCAATCTGGCCGGGTCGTTCATTAACTCGATCGCAATCACTCTCCCGGCCACGCTCATCCCGTTGATGATTGCCAGCCTTGCGGCCTACGCCTTTGCCTGGATCGATTTTCGCGGCAAGAACGTGATGTTCATCGGAGTCTTCGCCCTGCAAATCGTGCCGATTCAGATGGCGCTCGTTCCGTTGTTGCAGTTCTTCTCCGGCGGCACGCTCTTCGGCTACCCGGTGGTCGCGGCGCTCAACCCGGGCAGCGGCTACTCGCAGGTCTGGATCGCGCACACCATGTTTGCCCTGCCGCTGGCCATCTATTTGCTGCACAACTTCGTCTCGGAGATACCGGCCGAAGTCATTGAAGCCGCTCGGGTTGATGGCGCTGGCCACGGGCAGATCTTCTTCCGCATCGTGTTGCCCCTGACCATGCCGGCCATCGCCTCGATCGCCATCTTCCAGTTTCTGTGGGTCTGGAACGACCTGCTGGTGGCGCTAATCTTCGCCGACGGCGCGGTTGCCCCGATGACCAAGCTGCTCGCCGAACTCTCCGGCGCCCGCGGCCAGGACTGGCATCTGCTCACGGCCGGTGCGTTCCTGTCAATTCTGGTGCCGCTGATCGTGTTCTTCTCCCTGCAACGCTTCTTTGTGCGGGGCCTTCTGGCCGGGTCTACCAAGGGGTAGGTGGGCCTGCAGATCTCCGGTGAATGGTTACCGGGGCCGACCCCGACGGGGTGGCCCTCGGTCGTTATGCCCAGCGCAAGGCGTTGGCGTTGAGGGAGTTGTCGACGACGAGGCTGATGGTGCCGGCGACGTAACGGTCGACTGACCACTCCAGAGGTAGGCCGTCGCGGCTGAAGCTAACGCGCTTGTGCATGAGCAGCGGGGACCCGCGGCGCACATTGAGCAGCCGCGCGTCTTCCGCCCCTGCGGGGCAGGCGGAAAACTGGTGCTCCGCGCGGGAGAAAGTGATGTTGGCCGTCGCCGCGAGCCAGGCAGTCACCGACGGGCAGTCGGACGAAATCTGCTCCACCTCGGCGCCGACCGAGTCCCGGTAGCGGGTGCGCTCCACCATGATGGCGCTGCCGTCAAGCAGGCGTACCCGCACAACGCAGAACACGCGAGCGGCTGTCGGTAGCCGAAGTTCCTCGCGGTCGAGCGGCGAAGCGTCCTGCCACACCCCCGAGATGACGTGGCCGGCTGGAACGCGCCCGCGCGACGACGCCCATTGGGCAAAACTTCGAAATTCTTCGAACGTGGCGGCTGGCCGCGGCTCGCCGACGACGGTGCGCCGACTGCCACGACGGGAGGCCAGGACCCCCTCGGTTTCGAGTTCGCCCAGCGCCTGCCGGATGGTACCGGGAGCAACGTCGAATTCTTCCGAGAGCTCACGTTCGCTGGGCAGCTGACTTCCGCGCTCATAGAAGCCCCGGGTAATTGCGCCTCGAACGGCTTCTGCAATGTCGTGATACCGCGCCACGCCCAACCTCACTCTGTACGGCCGCGCTCTGAGCGCCCAACCTGGATCACTGTCCAAAGTATTGCGTCACCGCAACGTGCGACGACCGCACCGGACTCACGCACTGGGGGTTCACCGAGCGTTTACCTACTCGTCACTCAATTTACCCATCCCGGCCCAACTTCTCTAGTGAACTTCGAACGTCAAAGATCAAAGTTCACTAGAGAAGTTGGGTGAGCGATGATCTTTTGTCTCGGGAGTCTCCGTCGGTGACCCACCGGTACACGATCATTCTGGCTGAAGAGGATTTCAATGAACACGTCGCACCGCCGTTACCTGCCCGCAATCCTGCTTGTCGGCGCGATTGGCCTGTCTGGTTGTGCTAGCACCTCCACTGACGCTGCCGCGGACGCAGGCTGGGCCGCCGCGACATCGGTCGAAGCCGGTGGGGGGCTGGACAGCCTTGTCAGTGCTGCGCAGGCTGAAGGAACCCTGAACGTCATGGGACTGTATCCGGACTGGGCAAACTATGGGGTGTTGGTCGAGGAATTCACGGCGACCTACGGCATTGAAGTCGACAACGACACCTCGGCCGGTTCCAGCCAGGACCAGATCAATGCCATCAAGAATCGCATTGGCCAGAGCCGGTCCCTCGACTACCTCGACACCGGAGTTTCCTTTGCCAACAGTGCCAGTGCGGAGGGGCTCCTGGCTGAGTATCGTCCTGCCACGGTTGCTGACATTGACCCGGCACTGACGGACACCGACGGTCGGTGGACGAACCAATACGGCGGTTACGTCACCATCGGGTGTGACGCGGCGGCGGTGGCGGTGTGTCCCACATCTTTCGCCGAACTCAACGATTCACAGTACGCCGGCAAAGTCGCTCTCACCGGAAACCCTGCCCAGGGCGAATCCGGCTTCAACGCGGTTTGGGCCGCAGCGATGGCGATGGGCGGCAGTCTCGACGACATCCAGCCGGGCATCGACTTCATGGCGGAGTTGTCGGCGAGCGGCATCCTCATTCCCGTCGAGGCCAACGCTGGAACGCTGGAAACCGGTGAAACCCCCATCATTATCAACTGGGACTACCTGAATTTGGCAGCCGCCGATGACACTGCCGCAGCTGGTGTCGATTTTAAAGTTGCCATCCCGACGGACGGCACTATGGCGTCTTACTACGCCGCGTCGATCAATGCAGACGCCCCGCACCCCGCTGCGGCACGCCTCTGGATCGAGTTCATGTACTCCGACGAGGGCCAGAATATCCTGCTCAATGGCTACACCCGACCCGTGCGTTTTGACGCACTGGTCGAATCCGGTACTGTCGACACGGCTGCGGCCGATAGGCTCCCTACCGTCACGAACGGCTTCGAGTTTCCGTCCGAAGCCCAGCGCAGCGCCGCCAACCTGCTCCTGGCTGAGAAGTGGGACGCAGCGGTCGCCTCGTGACGCTCACGGTGGCTAGGAGCGACGCTCCCTCCGGCACTGATTCGGTCGATCGGGCAACGGATCTCGTTCATTCGTCGCCCGCTCGGCCCGAGCGCCGAGGCGACTCCTCGTTCATGGGACTGATCCCTTTCCTAGTCTTCATCGCATTTTTTCTGGGCGTGCCGGTCTGCGGCATCGTGCTGTCGGCGTTTCGAGTCGCCGACGTCAACGACCCGGGAATCTACGTGCCCAGCCTGGCCAACTTTGTGGCCAGTTTCCGGGGGGCGTCCTGGGAGGCAATGCAGAACAGCCTGCAGATTAGCCTGATAGCCGCACTGACCGGCGGCATTATCGGTCTGGCCCTCGCGCAGGCCATTCTCACTACGCGCTCCAAGAAACTCACCGCCGTGGTCACCGTACTCACGAGCGTGCTGGCCAATTCCGGAGGCGTTCCGCTCGCGTTCTCCTTCATCGCGGCGGTCGGGAACGCCGGCATCATGACGGGGCTCCTGTCACTGACGGACCTGGGTTTCACCCTCTACAGCAGCGGCGGACTCATTCTGATGTATCAGTATTTTCTGATACCGACCATGGTCATGGTTGTTTTGCCCACCCTGGCCGGCCTGCGCTTGGAGTGGAAGGAGGCGGCAGCCTCCGTCGGGGCAACCAGCTGGCACTTCTGGAAGAAGGTCGGCTTGCCGATCGCCACTCCGGCGATTCTGGCCGGATTTGTCCTGCTCTTTGGCGCGTCGTTCGCGACCCACGCCTCGGCCGCGGCCCTGATCGGAGGCGGTGGAGTACCCCTCATTACCCTCCGCATCGACAGTGGACTGGCCGGTGGCAACTTGGCCGGACAGGAGAATGTGGCGATGGCACTGGGTGTCAACATGATCATCGTGGCCCTGCTGGTCTTACTCGTCTACATGCCGCTGCAGAAACGGAGTCTGAGATGGTTCCAATGAAGCAGCCGACGCGTGCGGCGCGCGGCATCCGTATCGTGGCGCCGGGGCTCAGCTGGGCCTTGATCATCTTGGTGGCGCTCTACATTGCGGTGCCGATGCTCTGCGCTTTAGCCTTCAGCATCTACGTGCCCACCATCGGATTCACCTTTGAGCCGTATCTGGAATCGGTGCGTGACCCCGGATTTTTCGGTGCGCTTTCGCTGACGCTGCTCATAACCGTTCTGACCGTTTTCGGGCTACTGGCCATTATGGTTCCGACCATGGTGTATCTCCACCTCAAGGCGCCCCGGTGGCGCCCCATTATTGAGATCGTCTGCACGATCCCCCTCGTCGTACCGTCAATCGCTCTAGCGGCCGGATTAGTCACCGTGCTGCGCAGCATGGCCAGTTTCGGTCGCGGTTCCGTGCCGGCTCAGATCAGCCAGCTGCTGCAAAACCCCGACCTGCCTATCGTTCTGATCGGCAGCTACATCGTCTTAACCCTGCCATTCGTATTTCGATCGCTCGATGCTGGTCTGCGCACCATTGATCTGCGTACCCTCGTCGAGAGCGCACATTCACTCGGGGCGAGCGGCGCCACAGTGCTCTGGCGGGTCATCCTGCCCAACATTAAAGGGCCGGTAATCTTCTGTGTCTTCTTCTGTATCGCACTGTGCCTGGGTGAATTCACGATGGCGGTGACGCTTGGCTATCGAACTCTGCCAGTTTGGCTCACCCAAATTGCCGGATCCAATTTTCGCGCGTCCATTTCCATGTCCCTCCTCATTAACGCACTCACCTGGGCACTGTTGATCGCCATGACCGTACTCGCCGGACGGGCAGCTCCCGCGCGCGCCCTGGCCTTGAAAGGACACGAATCGTGACGCTTACAGCAACAATCGCTCACCCCCGAAGTGCAACGGGGGCGCGTATCGAGTACACCTCGGTGAGCAAGAAATTTGGTGATACTACCGTGCTCACTGGCCTTGACCTCACTGTCGAACCCGGGGAATTTGTTGCACTGCTCGGCCCTTCTGGCTGCGGAAAAACAACAGCGCTGCGAATTCTTGCCGGGTTCGAGACCGCGTCGAGCGGTACTCTCACGGTGGACGGGCGCGATGTATTGCAGGTTGCGGCCCACCGGCGCGGCATTGGCATGGTGTTTCAGTCGTACAGTCTGTTTCCCAACCTCAGTGTGGCCGACAACGTATCGTTCGGACTCGTCGTGCGACGCGAAGGCAAGGCCAAGCGGGTAGCGAAACTGACCTCTTTGCTTGAGCTGGTCGGGCTGCCCGGTTTCGCAGATCGGTTTCCGGCTCAACTTTCCGGCGGACAACAACAGCGCGTCGCGCTCGCACGAGCGCTCGCCGTTGAGCCTCGGGTGCTGCTCTTGGATGAACCCCTGTCGGCTCTGGATGCCAGGGTGCGCGCCTCACTTCGGGAGGAGATTCGCAACCTGCAACTCCGGCTCGGGATCACAATGCTCTTTGTCACCCATGACCAGGATGAAGCGCTAGCGATGGCCGATCGGGTGGCGGTCATGCGGGGCGGTGGAATCGAACAGATTGACCAGCCGGGGGTTCTCTACGACCAACCGAGCACTGATTTCGTTGCTCGCTTCGTTGGTACGACGAACCAGCTCGCCGTCGCCCGCGGCGCGGCCGTCCCCGAGCTCTGGACGCCCCACCGTGATGGCGATCGTGATTTGCTTTATGTGCGGCCCGAATTGCTCATGCTGGAGGCGTCCGAGCGCGGATCTGCCCACATCATTTCCCACGTTTACCGCGGTGCGACGACTCGCATCACGGCCAAGATCGAGGGTGACATTAGTCACGGAAGTTCCGAGATCAAGGTCGACGTTCCCTCGGCTAGCGCAGCCAAATTAGCGATCGGCCTGAGAGTTCGGGTTCGACTTACGGGGCGCCCGGCGCTTCGGATGGAGGCATAAATGCAAGCCCAATTTCTTAACACCAGCATTGACGTGAGCGCGAGCTTGCTGCCGGGCGCAGCATCTGCGATTATTTTTGACTGCGACGGACTACTCGCGGACACCGAGGACCTCTGGTTGCGTGCCGTGGCTGCGTGCGCGAACGAGCGCGGCACAACCCTGACCGACCTGGCCGGTTTTCGGGGTGGCGCAATAGACGACGTGGCCGTGCAGCTCGTGACGATCCTCGCCGCTGCCGGGCTTCCGACCCCCTCGGTAAACAAATTGGAGGTGTCGCTGTCCGAAGAATTTCAATCCCTCATCGCCCAGGAGGCGACCGCGATGCCGGGAGCTGTGGCCCTGGTGAGTGAACTCGCGTCACGATTCCCCGTCGCGGTCGCGTCAAACAGTCCGCGTGCGCTGCTCGACCAGATTCTGGAACGTATCGGTGTGCGGGACTTGATCACGTGTTCCGTCGCCCGGGATGAGGTGTCGGCGGGCAAACCCGCTCCCGAGCTGTACGTGGCTGCCCTCCGCAAACTGCACGAACTCGATCCATTGGTAACCGCCGAGACAGCCGTCGCCTTTGAAGACTCGGCGGTGGGGGCGTTGGCTGCTATGAGTGCCGGCCTGCTCGTTGTCGGCGTCAACGCTGACCCGAAAGTGGTCCTCAACTGCCACGTGCGGCACACCACTCTGCTCGAAGAAGAACTCGTCGATTGGGCCCGTATCTTGGAACGGGAGAAGCCCGCGCAGGTCGGGCCGTACACTTTCGTCGGGGGCTCCTTCGACGCGGCGACGTCGACTTTGACCGTGCAGTGCCAATATCCGGCCGAACAAACGGCGCGGGTGCAGGTTTATGCCCAGAGTGACTGTCTGTGGAACGAGCTGCCGGCAGGTCTACCCGTGGCATCGGCATCCGTGCCCAACAATAGGGAATCACTTTCAATAGATCTGGCCCACCTGCCCGACGGGACCTATCGTTTTCTGCTGGTGATGGATGGTTTAGTACCGGAATGGAATGGGCGGACCGGTGAATTCACCGTGCGGACAACCGTGCCAGTGGCGCAGTCCGCAGCTCCTCAGACAGCGGCGCCCGCTACGTTCACTCCGGAATCGCCGGAGCAGGGTGTGACCGCCATGACCTGGAATCTCTGGTTTGGCGGATGCCACTCCAACGACGGCCACGCCAAGCAGGTCGCGTACCTTCGGGAATCTTCCCACTCGATCGTGGCCCTGCAGGAGTCTTTCGGGGATCATGGCCGTCGGTTGGCGGCGGCGATGGGGTGGAATATCGCGCAACAGGGTCATGACACCGCGGTGATAAGTCCGTATCCACTGTCGCTTCATCAGACCGAGACCGATCCCTTCGCAACCTGTGCCACCGTTTTCACACCGACCGGCGCCGTCACGGTGTGGTCAGCGCACCTGTGGCACTCGGACTACGGCCCCTATACGGCCGATGATGCGCGCATTCCTGCGCGCTATACCCTCGCCAGCCGGGGCGAACGCCGACGCACAGGCGAGCTCGCGAAAATCTTGTCTGAACAGGGCCGGCTCGAGCGCGAGGGCGTTGTGTCTGCACAGGATTCCATTCTCATCATGGGTGATTTCAACGTGCCCTCGCATCTGGACTGGAAGCCGGGACACCGCGCCAATACTGTCGAGTGGCCCACTTCACGCATGCTCGAGGTCGCGGGGTACGCCGATGCATTTCGAGTCGTTCATCCGAATGTTGGTGTCGCGCCCGGGCACACCTGGTCGCCGATCATCCCATCCGATGAGGAACCTCGGGACCGGATTGACTTCATCTTTAGCCGGGGCGCGCGCGCCGTAGCGGCCTATACCGTAGCCGGTGAGGCAGAGAGCGAGGCACCCCCAAAGCGCCGCATCGGTGAAAACCGCCAAGTTGGCCTGGGTGCGAGCGTTCTAGGCCACCACCTTGAGAATGCGTGGCCGACCGATCACGCAGCTGTCGTGGCCCGGTTGCACTGGAATTGACGGAGGTTCCTGGGCCGAGTCGGGACATCCGCCTCGCGGCGTGGTGTGCGCTGCTTTGCTGCCGACCGAAAAAGTAGTCCACAGCTGCGTTTAGAGTAAGTGCATGAGTGGAATGCACGGGGCCCCTGGCCACGGCCCGCGGCAGCAGGCGGGCGTGGAGCGCCCCCGCAAGCGAGTCAGTGGAGCGGATACCGCGGCGCAGCGCGCCGAGAACGCGCTCGCCCCGCGCATCCCGCACCTGCTCGCCCGCATCACCGATCTGTTCGCGCCGCACCGCAACACACTCATCGTCACGGTCGTACTCGTTCTGATCAGCGCAGCCCTCTCGGTCGTGCCGCCGCTCCTCACCCAGCGGGCCTTCGACGACGGCCTCTTTCCGCCCGGCGACACCCCGAACCTCTCGGTGCTTGGCGTTCTCGTGGCGCTCATGCTCGGTGTTTTTCTGGTCAACGCGCTGCTCGGCGTCTGGCAAACCTGGCTCACCGCGAGCGTCGGCAACAAGGTGATGGGCGCCCTGCGGGTGCGCCTGTTCACGCACCTGCAGGCTATGGAACTGAGCTTCTTCACCAAGACCAAGACCGGCGTGATTCAGTCGCGGCTGCAAAACGATGTCGGCGGTGTCGCGACGGTGCTGACCAACACGATTTCCAGCATCCTGGGCAACACGGTCACGGTTATCGCGGCGTTCGTGGCGATGCTGCTGCTCAACTGGCAGTTGACCATCGTGGCGGTCGTGCTGATGCCGGTTCTGGTGTTCGCCCAGCGCCGGGTCGGGCAGGTGCGGGCGCGCATCGCCGGTAAGACCCAGGAATCGCTCTCGGACATGACCGCGATCACCCAGGAGACACTGAGCGTGTCGGGAATTCTGCTCTCCAAGAGCTTCACCCGGCAGCAGAACGAGATCGATCGGTATGCGCAGGAGAACCGCAACCAGGTGCGGCTGCAGGTGAGCCAGCAGATGAGCGGCCAGTGGTTCTTCGCCACCGTGAGCGTGTTCCTGTCGGCGATTCCCGCGATCGTCTACCTCGTGGCCGGTGCGCTCGTGTTCAACGGAACCACCGAGATCACCCCCGGTACGATCGTGGCCTTCACGACCGTGCAGTCCCGGCTGATCTTTCCGCTGCTCGGACTCATGCGGGTCGCCCTCGACCTGCAAACCTCGTCAGCACTGTTTGCGCGCATCTTTGAATACCTCGACCTGAAGCCGGCGATCAGCGACAAGCCCGACGCGGTGCTCGTGCCGACGGCCGGCACCGATCGGGGCCGGGTCGAGTTCGACCGGGTACGGTTCGCCTACCCGGATGCCGGCGGCGACGCCCGCCCGACCCTCGACGACGTGTCCCTGACAATCGAGCCGGGCCAGTTCGCGGCCTTTGTCGGGCCGTCCGGCGCCGGCAAAACCACGGTTTCCTACCTTATTCCGCGCTTTTACGAGGTCTCGGCCGGCCGGGTGATGTTCTCCGGGGTCGACGTGCGGGACCTGCAGCAGGAGTCACTCGTATCGCACATCGGCATCGTCAGCCAGGAAACCTACCTGTTTCACGCGACTATCGCCGAGAACCTGCGTTACGCGAAACCCGAGGCAACGGATGCCGAGCTGGTCACCGCAGCGCGCGCCGCCAACATCCACGACACGATCGACTCCTTTCCGGCGAAGTACGACACCATGGTGGGGGAGCGCGGCTACCGGCTGTCCGGCGGCGAGAAACAGCGCATCGCTATTGCCCGGGTGCTGCTGAAGGACCCGCCGGTACTCATTCTTGACGAGGCCACGAGCGCGCTCGACTCCATCTCGGAGAGCGTCGTGCAGGCCGCACTCGACACGGCCAGTCACGGCCGCACGACCATCGCGATCGCCCACCGCCTGTCGACGATCGTCGACGCCGACGTGATCTTCGTCGTCGACGCCGGCCGCATCGTCGAGCGTGGCACCCATGCCGAACTGCTGGCCCGAGGCGCCGTCTACGCGTCTCTCTACGCCCGCCAAATCACGTCGAGCCCCACCTCCTAAACTTCCCGGGCCCAGGCCGGGGAAGGGGGCCCATGATAGATCATGGGCCCGGTTCCCGAGGGTGGGCCCGGTTCCCGAGGGTGGGCCCGGTTCCCGAGGGTGGGCCCGGTTCCCGAGGGTGGGCCCGGTTCGCGCGACACCACACACCCCTGTTCACTTTCGCGTCGACGGGGCAACGTTTCCTGTTTACCTTCGGGCAATGTGCTGGTCACCCGCATTTTGGAAGATCGGTGTGCTCCACATTGGGGCTTACCCATCGCCCAAATAGCAGACGGACAGTAATGAAAAAAACTCGACTCCTTGCCGCCACAGCCGTAGCATCAGTCGCGATCCTGGCCTTAGCCGGATGCGTGCAGAGCAGCGCCGCAACATCGCTGGACACCGATGGGTCGGCCGATCAGGCCCTCACGGTACTCATCAGTGGCGGTGAAAACATCCAGGCGCTGTGGGAAGACCACCTCATTCCCGCCTTCGAAGAGGAGAACCCCGGTTACACCGTCGCGGTCAACCTCGATCTGCACGGCGAGCACGATGCCCAGACGATGGCCAAGCTGACGAGTGCCACGGAGCAGGAAAAGGACCCGGGCTTCGACCTCGTTGACGGCGGATTCGTGCCCATGGCCGCCGAGGCCGGACTGCTGACGCCGATGACCGCGGACGAAATTCCTGCCTTCAATGACATTCCGGGTGACGTCGTCGAGGCCGGTGGTGCCGGCGGGATCGCCTACCGCGGCTCCGTCGTTCTGCTGGCATACGACACCGCCACCATCCCGACACCGCCGAAGACCCTCGACGAGCTGCTGGCATGGATTGAGGCGAACCCGGGCGAATTCACCTACAACTCCCCGAAGTCCGGCGGATCCGGCTCGGCCTTCGTCGCGACGGTCCTCGACAAGTACGTTTCTGAGGATGCCCGCGCAAAAATGACCGTCGGCTACGAGAAGGAACTGGAAAGCGAGTGGACCGAAGGGTTCGAAACACTCCGCAGCCTGAACCCGTACATCTACCAGAATGGTTTCTACCCCAACGGCAACCAGCAGACGCTGGACCTGCTGGCGAGCGGTGAAATCTCGATGGCGCCGGTCTGGTCCGACATGTTCATCTCCGGCAAGAAGAACGGCGCGATTGGCGAGTCCGTGAACTACACGCAGATCGCCGACCCGTCCTTCACCGGAAGCGCAGCCTACCTCGGCGTTCCGGCTGCCAGCCCCCGCCAGGAGGGTGCGCTCAAGCTCGCCAACTTCGTCCTGACCCCCGACGCTCAGGAAATGATCGTGAACGAGATCGCCGGCTTCCCGGCAATCAGCCTCGACCTGCTTTCGGCCGACATCCAGAACGAGTTCGAGGATGCCGATACCGGCAACCTGCGCAAGGGCTACTTCTCTCAGATGGGCAGTGACTTGAGCAACCTGTGGGATCAGGAAGTTCCGGGACAGTGACTCTCGCCCCGACCCGGGGCTCAAAGCGACGCGCCATAGCCACCCCGGCTGTGGCGCGTCGCCCGTTGGGCTTCTTCCTTGCCCTTCCCCCGATCATTTTGATTCTGCTGTTCGTGGGATTCCCGATCGTCCTGGCATTTGCGTTCAGCATCGGCCTGACCGGTGGCCTGAACCACGTGATCGCCTCGATCGGCCTGAACGTGCACGAAGCCGAGAATTGGTGGGGAACACCGGCGGCCTATATCGAGGTGCTCTCGAACTCCCGCATCCTGCGAGACCTCTCGGTCACCGTCGGCGTGACAGCGCTCAGCACGGTCATCGTCATTTTTCTGGCTCTGGGCATCGGGCTGTTCCTCAAGCTCCGTGACGGACGGATGGCCCGGCTGCTGTCCGGTCTGGCGATCATCCCGCTGTTCATCCCGGTGGTCATCGCCTCCTGGGCAATCGTCACGTTCTACTCCGGTGACGGCTTCGTGCGCAGCGTCTTTGCGCAGTTCGGTGTCGAGGCACCGGTGTGGGCCTTCACCATGGTCGCCGTGGTGATCGGATCTGTGTGGACCTCGCTGCCGTTCGCGGTACTCATGATCACCTCCGGCCTGCAGGCCATTCCCAACGCCATGATCGAAGCGGCGCGGGACGCCGGTGCCGGGTTTCTGCGCATTGTCGTATCCATTCTCATTCCCATGGCCTTCGTACCGATCTTGATCGCGGTCACGTTCACCGCGATCGGCGTGGTCGGCTCCTTCACGGTGCCGTACTTCACCGGGCCCAATGCGCCCAACATGCTCGGCGTGAGCATGTCCAACTATTTCTCGGCCTTCAACCAGCCGCAGCAATCCGTCGTGATGGCCTTCATCGTCTTTGTGATCGCATCCGGTATCGCTGCAGCGTATGTCTGGGCCAACTTTCGATCAGCAAAGGATCAGGGGAAAGTCTGATGACGATGGTCACCAAGCGCGCGCGCCAGGACGCAGCGCGGCTCAACTTCAGCGGTCCGCTCAGCGGGCTCTTTTTCGTCCTCATGGTCGTTTTCATTCTCGGCCCGCTGGCCTGGCTGGGCATTCGAGCATTTGCCGAATCCTGGACCTTCCCCAACCTCGGCCCGGACGGCTGGACCCTGCGCTGGTGGAGCGTGGTGCTCGGCGACGAAACGCTCGGCCGTGCGGTGCAGAATTCGCTCGCGCTCGCCGCGTTGACCGTGCTGGTGTCGGCCTGCATCTGTCTGCCGGCCGCGTATGCTTTCGCGCGCTACGAATTCTGGGGTCGGCGAACCTTTCTGATCGGGCTGTTCGCCCTCAACGCCTTCCCGAAAATGGGTCTGTACGTCACCATCGCCTCGCTGTTTTACGCGTTCAACCTAATGAGCACCGTGCTGGGCGTGTTGATAGTGCACGTTTTGGGAACCGTAGTGTTCATGACCTGGATTCCCGCTGCGGCCTTCGCCGCGGTGCCACGCAGTCTCGAGGAAGCCGCGCGCGACGCCGGGGCCTCGAAACTGCAAGTGTTCCTCAGCGTGACCTTTCCCCTGGCCCTGCCCGGAATTTTGGTGGCCGCGGTGATGTCGTTTCTGGCGTCGTTCGACGAGGCGCAGGGGACCTATCTCATTGGCGCACCCGACATTATGACCATGCCAACGCAGATGTACACCCTAGTGCTCAACTACCCGAATCAGGTGGCGGCTGTGTTCTCCATTCTGCTGGCCATCCCCTCGGTCGCCCTGCTGCTGGCGGCGCACAAGCACATCGTCGGCGGCACGCTCGCCGAGGGATTCCAAATCAAATAGCTCCGCTCCGGCAATCGCAAGAAGTGTAGAGAAGACCATGACTTTGATCGAAGAAATACATTCCACGACACCCACACACCGTGAAACGGATGCCGGCGGCTCGCGCGGTCTGCGCGTGCGCGGCCTCCACAAGGTGCTCGGCGGTCGCACCATCATCGACAATCTCGACCTGACCGTGCAGGACGGGGAGCTGGTCTCCCTGCTTGGCCCCTCCGGCTGTGGAAAAACCACGACCCTGCGCATGATCGCCGGATTCCTCGCGCCCGACGCCGGCTCGATCCAGGTGCACGACCGCGAGGTGTCCGCCCTCGGTGCCGAGAAACGGCCCAGTGCCATGGTGTTTCAGAACTATGCGCTGTGGCCGCACATGACGGTCGTGAAGAACGTTGGCTTCCCCCTCAAACTGCGTCGACTCGGCAAAAAAGAGATCGAGCAGCGAGTGGATGCTGCCCTCGCGCTGGTCAACCTGCTGCACCACAAAAACTCACGTCCGGCCCGCATCTCCGGGGGTGAGCAGCAGCGCGTTGCCCTGGCGCGCGCCCTGGTGCAGGAGCCGGAGCTGCTGTTGCTGGACGAACCGCTCAGCAACCTGGACGCGAAGCTGCGGGTGAAAGTGCGTGAGGACATCCGTGAAATTCAGCAGCGCCTGGGCATCACGACGCTGATCGTGACGCACGACCAGGACGAGGCGATGTCGATGTCCGATCGAATCGCCGTGATGAACGCCGGAAAGATTGAGCAGTTCAGCCGCCCGGCCGAGCTGTATTCCCGGCCGGAAACCGAATTCGTCGCCACCTTTATCGGCAGCCTGAACCGGATCGAAGGTTCGCTGGTGAACGGCGCCGTCGTGCCCGGTGACGACGTCATCGGCATTCGCCCGGAAGACGTGGTGTTCACCCTGCACGCATCATTCGATGCACGCCCGGCCGTCGTCGAGCGCGTCGTGCCCCACGGGCATTTTCACGAAATCTACCTGAAGCGCGATGACGCCACTCTTCGCGCCTTCGCCTCCGGGCTGCCACCGGCGCCCGGCGATCGCGGTCACGCCGCCATCCAGAAGGCGCTTACCTTTCGGCAGGGCCGGCTCGTCACGGCCGCCGGGGTGGCGGCATGAGCGCGCCCAGCGCGGCCGCCCAGCGGGTCGCCGCCGTCACCGCTCACCGCGGGGATTCCCAGAATTTTCGGGAGAATACCCTCGCAGCGATTCGATCGGCGATTGCGGCGGGGGCGGACTACGTCGAGGTCGATGTTCGGGTCACCCGTGACGGCCAGGTGGTGTTGCTGCACGATGCGAGTCTCCTTCGGTTGTGGGGCTTCGACGCCGCCATCGCGGACCTGACCTACGCGCAGGTCGCCCTGTTGGGCGGCGACGATCTTCGTGTCCCGTTGTTGCGAGACGCGCTGAAGCTGTTCGAAGATTCCCCCGCCCTGCTGCTTATCGACATGGACGAGGAAGCGCCGGCCGCGCAGGCTTTTGACGTAGTGCGAGAAAGCGGCCTGGACGTCGCGTGGTGTGGAAGTTTGGCCGGGATGCGGCGCATCCGTTCTCTGGATGCTGCGGCTAGCATCTGGCTGCCGTGGCACCGGCGCGAGGCGCCCCCGCTCGAGTTGATCGATGAGCTCCGGCCGGATTTTGTGAACGCGGAGTATGTCGTGCTCAGCCGAAAGCTCGTGGACGACATTCATGCCCTGGGCTTGCGGGTCGCCTGCTGGACGGTCGATAGCGCCGCGATCATGCGGTGGGTGCTCGCGCTGGGCGTGGATTCCGTGACCTCCAATCGGTTGGCTCTGCTCGCCGAGACCGTGCGCGAGGCCGTCGGGCCTGAGCCGGCGGCTTTCTCTGCGGTTTCGGCGTTCTCGGCGGACGAGCTGCGCGAGGCCAGTGCGATTGCCCGGGAACTCGCGATCTGGGCGCAGGACTATAGCCGATCCGCCGACAAGGGAACAATTTCGACCAAGGCGAACCCAGGCGACCTCGTGACCGAGGTGGACGTTGCCGTCGAGGCACATGTTCGCGCGCGGATTGCTGCCAAATTTCCCGGCCACAACTTCGTCGGCGAAGAGATGGGCGGCGAGGCGCAGGCCGGCGTGCCGTGCTGGTACCTCGACCCGGTCGACGGCACGACAAACTACGCCAACCTGATTCCGTGGACGTCGTTTTCACTCGCCCTGGCGGTGGATCACGTTCCCTACGTCGCCGTCGTGTCCGAACCCTGGCGCGGCGACCTGTTCGAAGCGGTGGCCGGGCAGGGCGCCCGGCTCAATGGCGCTGCCCTGGCGCTGCCCCGAGCCGGCGAGGGACCGCTGTCGCTGGCCGGACGGGTCGTACACACGGAACTCGCCGGGCACCTGCCGTGGCCGGGCATGATCGAACTCCTGACCGCGCTGGGCGAGCGGTTCAGCATCATGCGGGTGATGGGCTCAGCCACGCTGACCGTCGTGGGAATCGCCGCCGGACGGGGAGCCGCCTCGGTGATCGGCCAGTTCAGCGCCGTCGACCATCTGGCCGGCACCCTGATCGTGCAGGAGGCCGGTGGCGTCGTGCTTGACGAAGACGGGATTCCGAACGCGTTTCCTCGGCGCGGCGGCATCGTGGTTGCCGCCCCCGAGGCCGCGACGGAAGTGTATGGCCTGTGGCGCGCCGCCGTGCGCGCGAGCTGATGCCCGCACTCGACGCACTCGACGGTCTCGACCGGCAGACGCCCTGGCACCTGGTCGACCGGTTACCGCTCGACTTTGCCACCTTCCACCCGCAGGGGCTGGCCTTCGCCGCGGGACTCACCTTTCTGTCTTCGGTGGAGATTCAGGCCGAAACCCGTGGAGTGGGTCACGTGTTCATCATCGACGAGCGCGGAGCGCTGCAGCGGGATGTGATCGTGGGCGACGGCGAGATGTACCACCCGGGCGGCGTCGACTTCGACGGCAGTTCGGTATGGGTGTCGGTGGCGCAATACCGCCCGGGCGGCCAGAGCATGATTATGACGATCGACCCGGCGTCCGGCGAGGTTCGGGAGCGCTTTCGGGTCGCCGACCACGTGAGCTGGGTCGTCTGCGACCGGGTGAATGGCCTCGTGCACGGCGCCAGCTGGGGCTCACGGTTCTTCTACACCTGGACTGTTGCTGGGGCGTTGGTCGCGTATTGGCCGAATCCGAGCGGGTTCATCGACTACCAGGACTGCCGCTTTCTCGGTGAGGGTCTCATCGCCGCGAGCGGAATCGCGGTGCTGAGCGGGGCATCCGGAGCCTTTGAGCTGGGCGGGTTGGCACTCATCGATACCGCACAGCGCACGATCGCTCGGGAATTTCCGATCGGCCTGTACTCGACGGCCGGGCACACGGTCACTCGAAACCCGTTCTCGATCTCGCTCGACTCGGGCTGCGTGACGATGCGGGTGGCCCCCGACGACGACGACGAAGGCAACGGCACCGAAATTCTGACCTATTGCGCCACCCCCTGACGCCATCGTGCACGGGGCCCGGACCCGGAACGTGGGCCCAGTTCATAGGCTGGGCCCCGGTTCACAGGGTGGGCCCGGCGCCTGTCACGCACCGGGGAGGGCTACGAACGGTCGGCGAGCATCCCGGTCATCAGATCGATTTCGGACTCCTGGCTCAGCACGACCGAGGTCGCAAACGACTGCACGGTCGCGTTGGTGCTGCGGTCCAGCACCGCCTCGGCCATCTCGATCGCACCCCGGTGGTGAGTGATCATGATGGCGAGAAACTGGCGTTCAGCTTCGACCCCGGAGGCCGCGGTGAGCGCGGCAATTTCGGCGGCGGTCGCGAGCCCGGGCATCGGCTCCCCGGCGACGTGCACGGCGTCGGAACCGGCCGTGTGCGGTCCGTCGTGGGTCTCGCCGGAGAGGCCAGGCCGAGTCATCCAGGTCATCGACGGCTCCGGGGCGAATTGCGGCAGCCCCCACACGGCGAGCCAGCCCGACATCTGCCCGCTCTGCTTGGCCTGCGTCGTGGCGATGTCGTAGGCGAGCAGCCGCACCGGTTCATCATCGGTCCGATCGCGGATGATCAGGGCGAGTTCGACCCCCTGGTTGTGGTGCTCCTGCATATCCCGCGCGAAGCCGGCCTCGGCGCTCGTCGTCTCGGGCGTCGCGTCGACGATCGTGCTCAATCTCCCGATTGAGAAGGCCACGGCTCCGACTACGAGCGCCGTCACCAGAACGGATGCCGCGATCGCACGAATCAGGGTGCGGCGCGGTCGCGACGGTGGGGCATCCGCTGGTCGCGCAGGCATTATGGGCTGCACGCTGTCCCGCGCTCTAGGAAACCTTGCCGGGGGCGTCGATTGCGCCCGAGCAGGAGGCGCCGTCTTCGGGCACGTTCGTGCTCTTCCAGAATTCGGTGAAGAATTCACCGATGCGCGCGTCGTCTGCGCTGTCGATCTGCAGCTGGGCATTCCAACCGCTCAGCACGATCGGTGCGGGAATTCCCTCGAAGGGCGACAACACGACGTAGCTGGAGGGCAGCGCCGTCTTGAGCAGGTCGAGCTCGGCGTCAGCGATCGCCGGGTCATAGGTAACCCAGATTGCGCCGTGCTCGAGGGAGTGCACCGCGTTCTCGCTCGGAACCGCCTGATCGTACACGCCGCAATTGAGCCAGGCCGGGGCGTGTTCGCCACCGGCGGGCGGCGTCTGCTCGTAGGTCACCGCCGTTTCGACGTGTCCGGCCGTGTTAGTGAAGGTCTCCACGCCGTCGATCGTCGACGCATCGCCGGCGCCGCCGCCCGCGTAGTTCGCCGCTTTCGGGGCGAGCGCAAAAGTGGCCACCAGGAGGGCGATGATAGCGACCGCGGCGACCGACCCACCAATGATGCCGATCCGTCGGTTGCGCTTGCTGCGCTTCTGCTGGCGGTGATATTCCTCCAGCTTCTTCGCGCGCTTCGCAGCACGCTCTTCCTTGATCGACGCTTTATTGACTGGGGATCCGGGCTGGGGGGTCACGACGGCCTCTCTGTGGGAACTACTTCCAATCGAACGTACCAGTCGCCCCTGCAGCTTCCCTCTGATCTCGCTCTCACAGACATTTCTCAGGCTGGTCGCCAGGTCTCGCCGCCCGTTAGAGTGGATGCGTGCCCGTTCACTCGTCGTGTTGCTGCTGTCGCTAGCCGACCCTCCACGAACGCGCCCGGCCACCGCCCGGAACGCGCCGCGCCGGTGCAACCCGAGGCCGCGCCTGCCCACTCGCGTGCGGCTCGACAGAAGGAATTCCCATGAAAATCGCTAACACCATTCTCGACCTCATCGGTGACACGCCGCTGGTCAAACTCCACAAGGTCACCGCGGGATTGACCGCGACGGTGCTGGTGAAGCTGGAATATCTCAACCCGGGCGGCTCGGCGAAGGACCGCATCGCGGTGCGCATTATCGACGCCGCCGAGCGCGATGGATTCTTGAAACCCGGCGGTACGATCGTCGAACCCACCTCCGGCAACACCGGGGTGGGCCTGGCCCTGGTGGCGCAGCAGCGCGGCTACAAGTGCGTGTTCGTATTGCCGGACAAGGTCGGCGAGGACAAACGCAACGTCCTCACGGCATACGGCGCCGAGATCGTGGTGACGCCGACATCCGTTTCACCGGAGGACCCCGAATCGTATTACAGCGTCTCGGACCGGCTGGCCAGGGACATTCCGGGTGCTTTCAAGCCCAACCAATACTTCAACCCGAACGGCCCGCTCAGTCACTACGAGACCACCGGCCCCGAGATCTGGCGCGACACCGACGGCACGGTCACGCACTTCGTCGCCGGAGTCGGCACCGGCGGCACCATCACCGGAACCGGCCGCTACCTACGGGAGGTGTCAAACGACGCCGTGCGCATCATCGGAGCGGACCCTGAAGGTTCGGTCTACTCCGGCGGCACCGGCCGGCCCTACCTGGTCGAGGGTGTTGGTGAGGACTTTTGGCCGGGCGCCTACGATCCCGCCGTCGTGCACGAGGTCATCGCCGTCTCCGACGCCGACTCCTTCGCGATGACCCGGCGGCTCGCGCTCGAAGAGGGAATTTTGGTCGGCGGCTCGAGCGGAATGGCCGTCGTTGCCGCCCTGCGTGCAGCCGAAAAGCTCGGACCCGACGACACCATCGTGGTCCTGCTGCCCGACGGCGGTCGCGGTTATCTCGGCAAGATCTTCAACGATAAGTGGATGCGCAGCTACGGTTTCAGCGCAGCCCCCGCCGGTCACACGGTCGCCAATTTGCTCGAATCGAAGACCGGGCGACTGCCGGCTCTGGTCTATGTGCACCCGAGCGACACCGTGCGTGACGCCATCGAAACCATGACCAGCCAGGGTGTGTCGCAGCTGCTCGTGCTGAGCGCCAAGCCGCCCGTCGTCATGGGGGAGGTGCTTGGCTCGGTCGATGAGCGAGCTCTGATGGACCGGGTCTTCTCCGGCGACGCGCAGCTCACCGACCGGATCGGGGCGATCGTGGGCGTGCCGCTGCCGCTGATCGGCGTCAACGAGCCCGTCGCTGCCGCCCGCGCCGCCTTCGCCACTCACGACGCGCTGCTCGTGACCGACGGCGGCAAACCACTCGGCGTCATCACCCGGCACGACCTGCTCAGCTACCTGAGCGTCTAATCATTTCTACACAGGGAGCACCCATGGCTAACAAGTTCGACACGATCGCCATCCACGCCGGTCAGGAATTCGACCCGACGACCGGCGCCGTCATTCCGCCGATCTACCAGACTTCCACCTACGTGCAGGAGAGCATCGGCAACCTGCGCGGCGGTTACGAGTACAGCCGCGGCGGCAACCCCACCCGCACCGTGCTCGAATCCCTGCTCGCCGCGTTGGAAGGCGGCAAGCACGGCCTGTCGTTCGCGAGTGGTCTAGCCGCGGAAGACACCATTTTGCGTGCCATCCTCAAGCCGGGCGACCACGTGGTGCTCGGCAACGACGTCTACGGAGGAACCCACCGGCTCATCAACCAGGTGCACGGAGCCTGGGGCGTGCTCAACACGACCGTTGAGATGAGCGACCTTGCGGCGGTTGAGGCGGCCATCCGCCCCGAAACCAAAATCCTCTGGGTGGAGACGCCGAGCAACCCGCTGATGAAGATCAGCGACATCGCGGCACTGTCCGAGATCGCGCACCGGCACGGTGTCATCGCGATCGTCGACAACACGTTTGCGTCGCCGGCCCTGCAGCATCCGCTTGCCTTCGGCGCTGACGTCGTCGTACACTCGACCACGAAATATCTTGGCGGCCACTCTGATGTGCTCGGCGGCGCGCTCATCATCAACGATGACGAGCTGCACGAGAAGGCCAAGTTTCTGCAGTTCGCGGCCGGGCCGGTGTCGGCCCCGCTCGACTCCTGGTTGACCGTCCGCGGCATCAAGACGCTCTCGGTGCGCATGGAACGGCACTGCAAGAATGCTCAGGCCATCGCCGATTTTCTCGACGGCCACCCAGCCATCGAGCAGGTCTACTACCCGGGGCTGCCCGGCCATCCGGGGCACGAGCTGGCCAAGAAGCAGATGTCCGGCTTCGGCGGCATGATCTCCATCGCGTTCGCCGGTGGCGCCGCGGCCGCACGCCAGTTCGCCGAGTCGATGCACCTGTTCCAGCTGGCCGAATCGCTTGGTGGCGTGGAGTCGCTCGTGAACTACCCCTCGGAAATGACGCACGCCTCGGTGCGCGGGACCGAGCTCGAGGTGCCCGACAATATCATTCGCCTCTCGGTCGGAATCGAAGACGTCGAGGACCTCATCGCCGACCTGAAGGGTGCGCTACCCGGGGCCTGATCTGGACCGACGCGTTTGTTGCGGGCCCAGGTTAGGAAAGCGGGCCCATGATCGATCATGGGCCCGCTTTCCGGGCCCGGGCCCGGAAAGACTTGCGGGGTATCGCGCGTGCGGGCCCAGTTTCTAAGCTGGGCCCCGTCCGATGCAGAGAGCAGGGTCAGGGCTTGCGGGAGAAAGCGGAGGCCCGGTGCACCTGATCGGGAGTTGGGCGGATGCCGGTGTAGAGAAAGAACTGCTCCTCGGCCTGCAGCGCGACGACCTCGGCTCCCGTGATGACCGGCTTGCCGAGCGCTTGGGCCGCCAGAATGAGCGGAGTTTCGGCGGGGGTGGCTACAACGTCGAAGACCAGGCGTGCCCCCGCTATCGTTTCGGGCAGAAATGACGTTTCAGCGGATGCCGCGCCTCCGGTCATACCTACCGGCGTGACGTTGACGATGAGGTCGGCGGTGAGCGGGCCGACCTCGGGTGCCCAGTCGTAACCGTAGAGTGCGGCCAGCGCCCGGCCGGTGCCCTCGTTGCGTGCCACGATCGTGCCCTGGGCGAACCCGGCATCGTGCAGGGCCGCTGCGACGGCCTTGGCCATGCCGCCGCTGCCGCGCAGAATGACCGAATAGTTCCGCGGCACGGCGTGCTCGGCGAGCAGACGCTGCACTGCGGAATAGTCGGTGTTGTACGCCGTGAGGTGCCCCGCGTTGTTGACGATCGTGTTGACCGAGTCGATGGCCGACGCCGAGGCATCCATTTCATCGATGAGAGCGATGACGTCTTCTTTGTAGGGCATCGACACGGCGCAACCGCGGATGCCTAATCCGCGCACGCCGGCGATCGCATTCGCCAGATCAACCGGGGCGAAGGCCTTGTAAATGTAGTTCAGGCCGAATTCTTCGTAGAGATAGTTGTGAAACCGGGTGCCCAGGTTGCTCGGGCGGGCCGCGAGTGAGATGCACAGGGTCATGTCTTTGTTGAGAATGGGCATAACTCCAGTGTGCCGTGCTTTGCGACACGAGCCGGGCCGGGCGAATGTGACAGTCACATTGTGACCGTCACAATGTGACTGTCACATCGCGGTCTGTGCCTGCATAATGTAACCGCGGGCCAATTTGTGACCGTGCACATGACTTCGGGGGTGACCGTGTCGGACGACTCAACGAAAGAGCGTGCGCCGAGCATCCGCGACGTCGCGCGCCTCGCCGGGGTCTCCCACCAGACCGTATCGCGCGTGCTCAACAATCACGCCAGCATCCGCGATTCCACCAAAGCCCGGGTGCTCGCGGTCATCGAAGAACTGCAATACCGGCCCAATCGGGCCGCCCGCGCACTCTCGCGCGGACGATCCCGCACGATCGGTGTGCTGTCCGCGTCGAGCGCCGAATACGGCCCGGCGAGCAGCATCGCCGCGATCCAGGACGCGGCGCGGGACGCCGGATACTTTGTGAACACGGCGAACCTCAATCGTGGGGAGCCCGGGTCCATCGCGGCGGCCGTCGACCACCTGATGTCCCAATCCGTGGAGGGGATCGTGGTGATCGCACCGCAGGTGCAGGTGTTCAATGCCCTCAAGCTACTGTCGATCGATGTGCCGTTCGTGACGCTGCAGTCCTCCGGGAACGTGGACGCCAACGCCCTCACCGTGGACCAGATCGCCGGTGCACGACTGGCCACTCGGCACCTCATCGACCTCGGACACCGTGACATCTATCATCTCGCCGGGCCGCAGGACTGGATCGAGGCCGAGGCTCGTATGCACGGCTTCCTGGAGGAGATGGGGGCCAGGGAAGTTCCGACCACGGCGCCGATCCTCGGCGACTGGACTGCGCAATTCGGCTATCACGCCGGGCGCGAGCTGCTGCACGTGCGGGACTTCACTGCAATCTTCTCGTCCAACGACCAGATGGCCCTTGGCCTCATGCACGCGATCCGGGAAGCCGGGCTCGAGGTGCCCCGCGACGTGAGCATCGTGGGCTTCGACGACATCCCGGAGGCGGCTCACTTTTGGCCACCGCTCACGACGGTGCGCCAGGACTTCGCCGAGCTCGGCCGGCGCTGCGTCGCGCTGCTGCTGGCCAACATCGCGGGCACCACTGCGGAAAACCAGGGCGCCATCATGCCGGAGCTCATCGTTCGCGGCTCGACCGCGCGCCCGGCATTCTGAGGTTCGGCCTGCGGGTCGATCGATCCTTTGTAGCGATTTCGATCGGCGGTATGCGCGATTTCGAGCGTTATTCAAACGAGACAAAGTCGCTGTTGACACACTGTGTCCCAATGCCGCTAACATAAACACACAGCAATGTGACCGATCACATTCGGTCGGAACATGCAGATCGAGTCAAGCGATTGCCCTGTCACCACACCCGAACCACTCGCGGTATCGTCCGCGCTCAGACCTGACATAGGAGTCGATTCCGTGAGTACAACCGATGCGATCTCCTGTGCCGAGTCCCTGACCTCGGTCGACGGCGGGACGCGCGCGTTGAGCGTGGCCAATCCGAGTCGGGCCGTTATGGTGCGCGCTGCCGGCGGCCGTCCGGCCGCGGCCACGGACCGCGCCAGGCTGGTGTTCGCATGAGCACCTACGGCCCCCAGATCGAGGTCGCGATCGCCCGCGTTCGCGCTGAAATCACCCGCCTGCACGCGGAGCTGTTTCGCAACGGGCTCGTGGTCTGGACCGGCGGCAATGTCTCTGGCCGGGTGCCGGGCGCCGACCTGTTCGTTATCAAGCCCAGCGGGGTCGACTATGCCGACCTGGCACCGGAGAACATGATTCTCTGTGACCTCGACGCAAATGTCATCCCCGGCACGCCGGGCGCCGACCGCTCGCCGTCGAGTGACACCGCAGCACACGCCTACGTCTACCGGAACATGCCTGATGTCGGCGGTGTTGTGCACACGCACTCCACCTACGCCACGGCCTGGGCCGCCCGCAATGAAGCCATCCCGTGCGTTATCACGGCCATGGCCGACGAATTCGGCGGCCCGATCCCGGTCGGACCTTTCGCCATTATCGGCGACGATTCGATCGGCCGCGGCATCGTGGAGACTCTCACCGGCCACCGTTCTCGTGCCGTCTTGATGGCGAACCACGGGCCCTTCACGATCGGCAAGGACGCTCGCGATGCTGTGAAGGCCGCGGTCATGGTGGAGGACGTTGCCCGCACGGTTCAGCTTGCCCGCGTGGGCGGTGAACTCGTCCCGATCCCACAGGAATCTATCGATTCCCTGTTCGCCCGCTACCAGAATGTCTACGGACAAGCACCGCAGGGGGCGTTGCAGTGATGGCAGCCGACCGCACCACCGTAACGTCGTCTGCCGGCGGCACCGAGGTGCTCCACGATTTCGCCGAGATCGCTCGCACCGAGCTTCTCGTGATCGATAAAACCACCACCCTGCGCGATTTCACCCGCGAAGTGCGTTGGAATCAGGCCTACTACCGACTGGCACAAGGCCTGTACCTGCTCCACAATCCTGCAATTTCACATCAATGACGATAAACAGAATGAAAGGTAACACAGTGAAAAAGAACGTATTCTTCGCAGTCGTGGCCGCGGGTGCCCTCGCGGTATCGATGGCAGCCTGCTCATCCGGCGCCACATCCACCGGCACCGACGGAGGTGGCGACAAGGGACTGATCGGCGTTGCCATGCCGACCAAGAGCTCCGAGCGTTGGATCGCCGACGGTAACGCCGTCAAGAGCCAGCTCGAGGAACAGGGCTTCACCGTCGACCTCCAGTACGCCGAGGACGATATCCCCATGCAGGTCTCGCAGATTGAGAACATGATCACCAAGGGTGCCGAAGCCCTGATCGTGGCCTCGATCGACGGCACGACGCTCACGAGCGTGTTGCAGGACGCCGCTGACGCGGACATTCCCGTCATCGCATATGACCGACTCATCCGCGATACCGAAAACGTCGACTACTACGCCTCCTTCGACAACTTCAAGGTCGGACAGCAGCAGGCCTGGTCGGTCCTGAACGGACTCGGACTTGCCGAACTCGACGGAACGCCCATCGAGGGCGCGCCTGCCGGTCCGTTCAACCTTGAGCTCTTCGCCGGTTCGCTCGATGACAACAACGCGTTCTTCTTCTTCAACGGTGCAATGGATGCCTTCCAGCCGCTGATCGACGACGGCGTCCTCGTGGTCAAGAGCAACCAGACCGACATTGAGCAGGTCGCTACCCTCCGCTGGGCCGGAGAAGAAGCACAGGCTCGCATGGAGGACCTCCTCACCGCGCAGTACTCGGACGGCACCGTGGTCAACGCCATCCTGTCGCCATACGACGGCATCTCTCGTGGCATCATCTCTGCCCTCGAGGGCTCTGGCTACTCCGTCGGCGACGGCTGGCCCATCATCTCCGGCCAGGACGCCGAGATCGACTCGGTCAAGGCGATCAACTCGGGTGAGCAGTACGGCACCATCTTCAAGGACACGCGCGAGCTCGCATCCGTCGCCGTGAACATGGCCGTCGCCCTGCTGAATGGCGAGACCCCCGAGACCAACAACTCGGAGGACTACGACAACGGTGTGAAGACCGTTCCGTCGTTCCTGCTCGACTCGACGATCGTGGTCAAGGACAACATCCCGGCCGTGCTGATTGATTCGGGCTACTGGACAGAAGCAGAAATCAACGGCTAGGTTTCGCTGCCCCTGTTTAGCCCGTGCCCAACGGTCGGTGGGGTAGTTTTACCCCACCGGCCGTTGTGCCCCCCCACATTTTTACCGGTCGCCGAAATCGCCCGGGTTCTGACCATGCAATAGAGGAATAAAGAAGGTGCTCACGTGACTACGAACATCCTTGAGATGCGCGGCATCACCAAGACGTTTCCCGGAGTAAAGGCGCTCTCTGACGTGACACTCGACGTCAGTCGCGGGGAGGTCCACGCCATCTGCGGCGAGAACGGTGCCGGAAAGTCAACCCTGATGAAGGTGCTCAGCGGCGTCTACCCGCACGGCACCTACACCGGCGACATCGTCTTCGAAGACGAAATCGTTGAGTTCAAGAGCATCAGCGATTCCGAGGCCAAGGGAATCGTGATCATTCACCAGGAGCTCGCGCTCAGTCCGTACCTCTCTATTGCCGAGAACATCTTTCTGAACAACGAACAGCGTGGCGCCTTCGGTCTCATTGACTGGAACAAGACCAACTCTGAGGCTGCCAAGCTTCTTGCCCGGGTGGGGCTGCGCGAAAATCCAACGACGCGGATCATGGACATCGGCGTCGGCAAGCAGCAGCTCGTCGAGATTGCTAAGGCGCTCTCGAAACGGGTGAAATTGCTGATCCTGGATGAGCCAACGGCGGCCCTCAACGATGACGACTCCGACCATTTGCTCGATCTCATCCTGCACCTCAAGGGTCAGGGCATCACGTCGATCATCATCAGCCACAAGCTCAACGAGATCAAGAAAGTCTCCGACGCGGTCACGATCATCCGTGACGGCCGGGCCATTGAAACCATCGCCAAGCTCGACGTCACCGAAGAACGCATCATCAAAGACATGGTCGGTCGTGACCTCGAGCACCGCTACCCGGATCACACTCCCGACATTGGGGAAGAGATCCTTCGGGTTGAGGACTGGACCGCTTTTCACCCGCAAGACGTGACGCGCATGATCGTTGACCACGTCAACCTCAGCGTACGTGCCGGTGAGATTGTGGGAATCGCCGGCCTCATGGGGGCTGGCCGCACGGAATTCGCAATGAGCCTGTTTGGGCGTTCCTACGGGAGCCGCATCACCGGCAAGGTATTCAAGCACGGCACTGAGATCAAGACCCGCACCGTGACCGAAGCCATCGACAACGGCATCGCCTACGCCACTGAGGACCGCAAGACCTACGGCCTGAACCTGATCGAAGACATTAAGCGCAACGTCTCTATGGCGGCGCTGCATCGGCTGGTACGCAAGGGCCTCGTGAATGACAACGAGGAGTATCAGGTCGCCAACGAATACCGCGCGAGCATGAATATCAAGGCTCCGAACGTGCTCGTCAAGACCGGCAAACTTTCTGGTGGCAACCAGCAGAAGGTGGTGCTGTCGAAGTGGATCTACTCCAACCCCGACGTTTTGATTCTTGACGAGCCCACCCGCGGGATCGACGTGGGGGCCAAATACGAAATTTACACAATCATCAACAAACTTGCCGCGGCCGGTAAGGGCGTTATTGTCATCTCTTCGGAGCTGCCGGAACTGCTCGGCATTTGCGATCGCATTTATACCCTGGCTGAGGGTGCCATCACCGGGGAATTCCCGATTGAGACCGCCACGCCGGAGACCCTCATTAAGCACATGACCATGGAAAAGGCCCGCTAGCGCCGGCGCTAGCGGAAAAGGAGAACCCCAATGAGTGATCAAGAGACCACGCCGGCCACGGGAGGCCTGGTCAACCCGAGTGAGAACAAAGCCACGTCTTGGCTGAGTCACGTTTTGGCCGACCTGGGCAAGAACGGTATTTTCATTGCCCTCGTTCTGGTGGTGGTGCTGTTTGCGGTTCTGACCGACGGCATTCTTTTACGCCCGCAAAATATCTCCAACTTGATCGTGCAGAACGGCTACATTCTCGTTCTCGCCATTGGAATGGTGATGGTGATCGTTGCGGGCCACATCGACCTGTCGGTGGGATCGGTGGCCGCTTTCGTCGGCGCATGTTCCGGTGTCTTCGCCGTGCAGTGGGGCCTGCCGTGGTGGCTGGCCATCATTATGTCGCTCGGCATCGGCGCTCTTGTTGGCGTGTGGCAGGGCTTCTGGATTGCCTATGTGGGAATCCCGGCGTTCATCGTGACCCTGGCGGGCATGCTCATCTTTCGCGGCCTGGCGCTCGTTGTGCTCGGAAATACGAACATCGGTTCCTTCCCGGCCGAGTACCGTGCGCTCGGCAACGGCTTTCTCACCGACGTGTTCGGCGAGTTCGACCTCGACCCGCTCACCCTCGGAGTCGGACTGATCGCCGTGATTGCTCTGATTGTGCAGCAGGTGCGCACGCGCCTGGGACGGTCCAAGTACGGCCAAGAGGTCGAGCCCCTGGTGTGGTTCGTGACCAAGCTCATCCTGATCACCGCGGCAGTTGGCTTCTTCGCCTACGCGCTCGCGAGCTATAAGGGCATCCCGGTCACCCTGATCGTGCTCGCCGTGCTCGTGCTCATCTATGGTGTTGTGATGAACCGGACGGTGTTCGGCCGCCACATCTACGCGATCGGCGGCAACCGCCACGCAGCCGAACTCTCCGGCATCAAGAACCGCAAGGTCGACTTCTACCTGTTCGTGAACATGGGTATTCTCGCCGCCCTGGCGGGCCTCATCTTCACCGCCAGGCTTAATCTCGCCGGCCCGAAGGCCGGTGATGGCTTCGAACTCGAGGCCATTTCGGCAGCGTTCATCGGTGGTGCGGCCGTGCAGGGTGGCATCGGTACGGTCGGCGGCGCCATCATTGGCGGTCTGATCATTGGTGTGCTCAACAACGGTATGTCGATTCTCGGCATTGGCATCGAGTGGCAGCAGGCAGTCAAAGGCCTCGTGCTGCTTCTCGCTGTGGCTTTTGACGTGTACAACAAGCGCCGGTCGGGCGGTCACTGACCGTTCTTGCGTTAGCACTACCCACCCGAAGGCCGGAATGCGTGAGCGTTCCGGCCTTTTGTGTGCCGTGCGCGCTCGGTGTGGGGACCGGCCGCGACACGCCGTCGGACATTCCACAGGCAAAATATAGTCAGGGCAAGGCCCTGTGGATAACTGTCCGGGGTTCCGCGGAATTCGGGCGGTCTGGGGCCGGTCGGCGGTGTGCGGCTTGTGGAATGTCGGTGGATAACTACATAAATGTAATTACCGCATGTAGTGGCTCTGTTCTTCTTTGATCACTAGATGTAGTATTGAGACTCTAGCCAGGCAGTATTGCCAGGCGAAAACTTGCTCACTTTACACTGCGATTTCCGACGAATTCCGGCTCGAAGTCGAAGTTTTTTATAGAACATACTTGCGAAGTATCACGAGCAGAATTAGACTGAATCAGCCAAGAAGAGAGGCCATAATCATGGCAATCACCGTTTACACGAAGCCCTCCTGCGTGCAGTGCACGGCGACTTACCGTGCTCTCGACAACAAGGGCATCGAGTACGAGGTGCGCGATCTCTCGGTCGACGAGAACGCTCTCGACGCGGTCAAGGCCCTTGGTTACCTGCAGGCGCCCGTCGTCATTACCGACGAAGAGCACTGGAGCGGCTTTCGCCCGGACAAGATCAACGCGCTCGCCGCTCGCCTCGCGTAGTTCAGATCGCACCCTCGCGCCAACACCCACAAACTCAGGATTGACTCGCACGGATGACTGACATGGTGTACTTTTCCAGCACCTCGGGCAACACCCATCGGTTTGTCGAAAAACTGGGCCGGTCGGCCGCACGCATTCCGCTCCACGCCCGCGACGAGCCGCTCGTCGTCCAGGCTCCGTTCGTGCTGTGCGTGCCCACCTATGGTGGGGGCCGTGACGGCGGGGCTGTCCCCAAGCAGGTCATCAAGTTTTTGAACAACGAGACCAACCGGTCCTTGATTCGCGGCGTCATCGGCGCCGGCAACATGAATTTCGGTACGGCCTATTGCCTGGCCGGCGACATCATCGCCGCCAAGTGCAAGGTGCCGCACCTGTATCGCTTTGAAGTATTTGGAACACCGGATGATGTACGCATCGTTCACGACGGATTGGAAGAATTTTGGAAACAACAGCCGTGAAAGTCACACCAGTGGATGCGCCGAGCATGGATTACCACTCGCTCAACGCCATGCTCAACCTGTACGGGCCGAACGGGGAGATCCAGTTCGACAAGGACCAGGAAGCCGCGCGGGAGTTCTTTCTGCAGCACGTCAACCAGAACACGGTGTTCTTCCACTCGCTGCGCGAGCGCCTCGACTACCTGGTCGAGAAGGAATACTACGAGCAGGCCGTGCTCGACCAGTACTCGTTCGAGTTCATCACGAGCCTGAACGACCTCGCTTACTCCAAGAAGTTCCGCTTCCAGAGCTTCCTCGGCGCATTCAAGTACTACACCTCGTACACGCTGAAGACTTTCGACGGCAAGCGTTATCTCGAGCGTTTCGAAGACCGCGTCGTGATGACGGCGCTGGGTCTCGCATCCGGTGATGAGAAGCTCGCCGTCGAACTGGTCGAGGAAATCATCGCCGGCCGTTTTCAGCCGGCCACCCCCACGTTCCTCAACTCCGGCAAGGCCCAGCGCGGCGAGCTCGTCTCCTGCTTCCTGCTGCGCATCGAAGACAACATGGAGTCGATCAGCCGCGGCATCAACTCCTCGCTTCAGCTGTCCAAGCGTGGCGGCGGCGTGGCCCTGCTGCTCAGTAACATCCGCGAGGCCGGCGCCCCGATCAAGCAGATCGAGAACCAGTCCAGCGGCATCATCCCCGTGATGAAGCTGCTCGAAGACTCCTTCAGCTACGCCAACCAGCTCGGTGCCCGGCAGGGAGCCGGAGCCGTCTACCTGCAGGCGCACCACCCCGACATCATGCGTTTTCTCGACACCAAGCGGGAGAACGCCGACGAGAAGATTCGCATCAAGACGCTCTCGCTCGGTGTCGTCATTCCTGACATCACCTTTGAGCTCGCCAAGAATGACGAGTGGATGTACCTCTTCTCGCCCTACGACGTGGAAAAGGTCTACGGCGTGCCCTTCGCCGATATCTCGGTGACCGAGAAGTACCACGAGATGGTCGACAACCCCCGCATCAAGAAGTCGAAGATGAAGGCGCGCGAGTTCTTCCAGACCCTCGCCGAGATTCAGTTCGAGTCCGGCTACCCGTACATCATGTTTGAAGACACGGTGAACAAGGCCAACCCGATCGACGGTCGCATCAACATGTCGAACCTCTGCTCCGAGATTCTGCAGGTGAACACCCCGACCACGTACAACGAGGACCTCTCGTACAACGAGATCGGCAAGGACATCTCCTGCAACCTCGGGTCGATGAACATCGCCCTGGCGATGGACTCCGGCAACCTCGGGCGCACCGTCAACGCCGCCATTCGTGGCCTGAACGCGGTGTCCGAGCAGAGCCACATCAGCTCGGTTCGCTCCATCGAAGACGGCAACGACCGTTCGCACGCCATCGGCCTCGGCCAGATGAACCTGCACGGCTACCTCGCCCGTGAGCGCATCTACTACGGCAGTGAAGAGAGCATCGACTTCACCAACATCTACTTCTACACGGTGTTGTTCCACGCGCTGCGCGCCTCGAACGCCCTCGCCATCGAGCGCGGTCGCACCTTCGAGGGCTTCGAAAACAGCACTTATGCCTCCGGTGCGTTCTTCGACAAGTACATCGACCAGGTCTGGGAGCCGACGACTGACCGCGGCGCCGAGCTGTTCACCCAGGCCGGAGTGTCGATTCCGACGCAGGCGGACTGGGCCGAGCTGAAGGCATCCGTTGTCGAGCACGGTATTTACAACCAGAACCTGCAGGCCGTGCCGCCGACCGGATCGATCTCGTACATCAACAACTCGACCGCGTCAATTCACCCGATCGCGGCCAAGATCGAGATTCGCAAGGAAGGCAAGCTGGGCCGCGTCTACTACCCGGCGCCGTTCATGACGAACGACAACCTGGAGTTCTACCAAGACGCCTATGAGATCGGCTACGAGAAGGTCATCGATGTCTACGCCGCGGCGACCCAGCACGTTGACCAGGGCCTCTCGCTGACGCTGTTCTTCAAGGACACCGCGACGACCCGCGACATCAACCGCGCGCAGATCTACGCATGGAAAAAGGGCATCAAGACGATCTACTACATCCGTCTGCGCCAGATGGCCCTCGAAGGCACGGAAATTGAGGGTTGCGTCTCGTGCGCGCTTTAATCTGGCGCATCGAATGATGGATTAAATTCGCTGGTCGAGCTTGCCCCGACCGCCATCGAAATACCGTGGCGGTCGGGGCAATCTCGACCAGCGGTTGGCTGGGTTTCGCATACCGGCGCCGACGAGTAACGACCCAAGCAATACCCAATAAGCAGTATCCGAAGAGGACCTCCCATGATTGACAAGCTCAAGCTGGTGTCGCACGTTGACGCGATCAACTGGAACAAGATCGAAGACGATAAAGACGTCGACGTCTGGAACCGCCTGACCAATAACTTCTGGCTGCCGGAGAAGGTTCCGCTCAGCAACGACATCCAGTCGTGGAACCAGCTGACGCCGGTGGAGCAGCAGCTCACAATGCGCGTCTTTGCGGGGCTGACCCTGCTCGACACGATCCAAGGCACAGTGGGCGCTGTCTCGCTCATCCCCGATGCGATCACCCCGCACGAAGAAGCCGTCTACACGAACATCGCCTTCATGGAGTCGGTGCACGCCAAGAGCTACTCCTCGATCTTCTCAACGCTGGCCTCCACCAAGGAGATCGACGAAGCTTTTCGCTGGTCGACCGAGAACGAGAACCTGCAGCGCAAGGCCTCGATCGTCATGGATTACTACCAGGGCGACGACCCGCTCAAGCGCAAGGTCGCCTCGGTGCTGCTCGAGTCGTTCCTGTTCTACTCGGGCTTCTACCTGCCGATGTATTTCTCCAGCCGCGCCCGCCTGACCAACACGGCCGACCTCATCCGTTTGATCATTCGTGACGAAGCCGTGCACGGCTACTACATCGGCTACAAGTTTCAGAAGGGGCTCGAAAAAGAGACGCAGGCGCGTCGCGACGAGATCAAGGATTACACCTTCAATCTCGTGTTCGAGCTGTACGAGAACGAGGTGCAGTACACGCAGGACCTCTATGACGAGGTCGGCCTGACCGAAGACGTCAAGAAGTTTCTGCACTACAACGCCAATAAGGCGCTGATGAACCTCGGCTACGAGGCGATCTTCCCGAAGGACGTCTGCGACGTGAACCCGGCGATTCTCTCCGCGCTCTCACCCAACGGCGACGAGAACCACGACTTCTTCAGCGGGTCGGGCTCCTCGTATGTGATCGGCAAGGCCGTGAACACGGAAGACGACGACTGGGACTTCTAACCACACACACGACCTCGGGAAATGCTATGCGCTCATAGCTGTTCGGAGCCGGTTGATGAAGCGGATGCCACAGCTCGCGCCGCGTCGGCTGCGCGAAACTCCTCGGGCGTGGCGAAGAAGATTGCTGGCCGCTTTGGTGTGCCGGCCGGCGTGCCGATCGTCGTGGTCCTGGCCTGAGCCTGCCAGAACGCGGGCGATATCGGTGGCAACGAGCACTGGTGTGATCGCTTCACTGGGGACTAACGTGAGGGCGTGCCCGCTGTTGTGCTCGACGCCCGGAGCGCTCACGCCGCCGGCGTGCAGCGCCTACTGCAGAGCTATCGCGCCGTCCCGGTGGCGACCCCGATTCGATTGGCCAAGTCCACCTCGAATCTGTTTCGGACCCGGACCAAAGCCCGGGGCGTAGGGCTCGACCCGTCCGGACTGACCGGCGTCATTGCTGTTGATACGGAGGCGCGAACGGCCGACGTGGCCGGCATGTGCACCTACGAAAACCTCGTTGCCGAGACGCTGCGCTACGGGTTGGCGCCGCTGGTCGTGCCGCAGTTGAAGACCATCACCCTCGGCGGCGCGGTCACCGGCCTCGGCATCGAGTCGACATCGTTCCGCAACGGCCTGCCCCACGAATCCGTGCTGGAACTGGACATCCTCACCGGCGCCGGAGAAGTGCTCACCGCATCGCGCCGCGAGAACCCCGAGCTGTACCATGCCTTCCCCAACTCCTACGGAACTCTGGGCTACGCGGTACGGCTGCGCATTGAACTCGAACCTGTCCAGCCCTTCGTCGCTCTCACGCACGTGCGGTTCCACGCGCTCGTCGACCTGGTCGCGGCGATCAACGGCATCCTGCTGACCGGCAGCCTCGACGGTGTCGCCGTCGATTATCTCGACGGTGTCGTGTTCAGCGCCGACGAAAGCTACCTCTGCGTGGGCCGGCAGACCAGCGAGCCCGGCCCCGTCAGTGACTACACCGGCCAACAGATCTACTACCGCTCCATCCGACACGAGCGCGGTGTGACAACCGACCGCCTCACGATTCACGACTACCTCTGGCGCTGGGACACCGACTGGTTCTGGTGCTCCGAGGCGTTCGGCGCGCAGCATCCGTTTATTCGCCGGTGCTGGCCCGGGCGTTACCGGCGCAGCAGCTTTTACGGAACCCTGATGAGGCTCGAACGGCGGTTTCAGATCGGCGACCTCCTCGAGAAACTGCACGGCCGGCCGCCCCGCGAGCGAGTGGTGCAAGACGTTGAGGTGCCTCTGGAGCGGTGCGCGGAATTTCTGGACTGGTTCCTCGACACGGTGCCGATTGCACCGATCTGGCTGTGCCCGCTGCGCTTGCGGGGCGATGACCGCTGGCAGCTCTACCCGATGCGACCCCGGCAGAGCTACGTCAACGTCGGGTTCTGGTCGACGGTGCCGGTCGGGTCGATCGAGGGGGAGGCCAACCGGCGCATCGAACGCAAGGTCGGCGAGCTTGACGGGCACAAGTCGCTGTACTCCGACTCGTTCTATTCCCGTGAAGACTTCGACGAACTCTACGGCGGGCAAGCCTACCGGGCCGCGAAAAAACGCTACGACCCCGATTCACGTCTCCTCGACCTCTATGCCAAGGCGGTGCAACGACAATGACGACGTTCAAAGATCGTAAAACGGATGCTTCGGCCGGCACGTTCACCATCGCGCAGGTCCTGGAGATTCTGGCCGGCGGACGCCTTCCGGTGCGGTTCACCGCCTACGACGGGAGTTCGGCCGGACCCCCGGACGCCCCGCTCGGGCTGGACCTATTGACGCCGCGCGGCACCCACTATCTCGCCACGGGCCGGGGCGACCTCGGACTGGCCCGCGCCTATATCGCCGGCGACCTCGACCTCCGCGGGGTGCACCCTGGGGACCCGTACGAACTGCTCAAGGCACTTTCCGAGAGTCTGGTTTTCACCCGGCCACCGGCGCGGCTGATGGTGGACATCATCCGCTCTATTGGAATCAGGCAGCTGCGCCCGATCGAGCCGCCGCCGGAGGAGGCGGAACCCCGCTGGCGCCGCGTTGCGGGAGGGCTACGACACAGCAAGACTCGTGACGCCGACGCGATCCACCACCACTACGACGTCTCGAACAGGTTCTACGAGTGGGTGCTTGGGTCGTCGATGACCTACACCTGCGCCTGCTACCCGAGCGGCGACGCTTCCCTGGACGAGGCGCAGGAGAACAAATACCGACTCGTGTTTGAGAAGCTGCGGCTGAGGCCGGGCGACCGGCTACTCGACGTCGGGTGCGGTTGGGGCGGCATGGTGCGCTACGCCGCCCGGCGCGGTGTGCGCGCCACCGGAGTCACGCTCTCGATCGAGCAGACCGCGTGGGCGCAGCGGGCCGTCGCCGAGGACGGCCTGAGCGATCTGGCGGAGGTTCGCTTCGGCGACTACCGCGACGTCACGGAAACCGGCTTTGATGCGATATCGTCCATCGGGCTGCTTGAGCACATCGGCGTGCGCAAATATTCGTCGTACTTCCGCTTTCTGCAGGACAGGCTGCGCCCCGGCGGCTTGCTGCTCAATCACTGCATCACCCGGCCGGAGAATCAGACCGAACCGGCGACTCGCGGGTTCATCGATCGTTATGTCTTCCCCGATGGGGAGCTCACCGGCTCGGGCCGGATCATTAGCGAAGCGCAGGATACAGGCCTCGAGGTGCTGCACGAGGAAAACCTGCGCCAGCACTACGCGCTCACTCTGCGCGACTGGGGCGCCAACCTGGTCGAGCATTGGGACGAGGCCGTCGCGGAGGTCGGGCTGCCCACCGCGAAAGTGTGGGGGCTGTACATGGCGGGTTCGAGGCTCGGCTTCGAGCGCAATGGGATCCAGTTGCACCAGGTGCTGATGACCAAGCCCCACGAGGGTGGCGCGGCCGGGGATCTGCCGTTGCGGCCGTGGTGGACGCCGTAGCAGCAGCCGGGCTCAGTACCAGTTGGACTCCTCGGAGTGTGCCCAGGCGCCACAGGGGGTGCCGTAGCGGGAAGCGATGTAGCCTAGGCCCCAGGTGATCTGGGTGGCGGGGTTCGTTTGCCAGTCGTCGCCCGCGGTCTGCATCTTGCTCCCAGGAAGCGACTGGGGAATTCCGTAGGCGCCGCTGGACGCGTTGTAGGCGCTCACCCGCCAGCCCGACTCCCGTTGCCAGAGCTGAACCAGGCAGGTGAATTCGGCGGTGCCCCAGCCCCGGGCGGCGACCTGGGTGGCGGCGATCGCCTGCGCGCCGCTGCGATCGATCACGGCTCCGGCGGGCGGTACGGGCGACGACGCGGGTGATCCGGATGACGCGGACGCCTCAGCCGCCGCGATGGCCGCAGCCTGGCGCTGCTGTTCGAGATACTGCTGATGGGCGGCCACGCCGTTTCGATACTGCCGCTCCACGTCGGCGGATGAGTTCTTCAGTGACGCGAGCTGGGCATAGAGCACCTCGCTTGCGGACTGCTTTACGACAACCTCCGCGTCGGCTGCCTGCTGGGCCGCGCGCGCAGCCGTCAGCCCGGCCAATGCTGCGGCCTGCAATCGGTCGCGCTCCGTGGTCATCGCTTCGGCTTGCGCGCTGAGCGCCTCGGCCAAGTTGCGTTCGGCATCAGCCTCCGCGGTGAGCCGCCCCGCCTGCTCCGTGAGTCGCTCCATCGTGCCGAGCCGAAACAGCAGGTCGTCGGAGTGCGTGCTGTCGAAGAAGGCGCCCAGACTCAAATCGGTGCCTGCGGCTCGGTAAAGCTGGGCCCCCAACGCGCCCAGTCGGGTGCTGCTGTCGACAGAGCGAGCGGATGCGGCATCCGCTTGAACGGAGAGCACCGTCTGCTGGGCTGCGGCTGCGCTGTAATCCGCCTGTGTTTGTTCATGGGCGGCGCCGAGCGCTACGGCGTCGTCGGCGAGGGTGGCGGTGCGGGTCTGCAACTCGTCGAGCGCGAGTTCGATCGCGGCTACCTCGGCGAGAGTGGCGGCGACGCTGCTCTTGGCGGCTTCCACCTGCTCCCAGGTCGGGTAATCGGCGGCGGCGGCGGAACTCGTGGTGACGCTGCCGGCCGCGATGGCGGCGGCGGTCACGAGGCAGAGTAACATGCCCGGTTGTTTCATGGAACTTAGTCCTCACCCCGTAGAGGGCGAGTTTAGCCGCCCGACCCGGGAAAACCGGTGGGTGGGTAAATCCGCGCGGACGGCGACGGTCACAACGGATGCTCCCGGCTCTGCCTACAGGTTCGCGCCGCACGTCGTCGATCGGGCCGAGTCGAGCCTTTAGGGGAAGGTTTGACGAGCTTTTGGGGGCACGTTTGACGAGGTTTTAGGGGAAGGTTTAACGGGGCTTGAGGGGCACGTTTACCGCTTGCCGGGATTAGGCAGGGTCCCAAGGTAGGGGCTGATCAGACGGAACCGGGGCGAGGGGAATCACCACCACCGGACGATGCTGACGGTGCGCCAACTGGGCCGCCACCGAACCGTTGATGAACTCCTGCAGGCTGGCCCGCAAGGTCGCCTCCCTAGTTCCGACCACGATCATCGCGGCACTCAGCGTGTCTGCCAATTCGCCGAGGGCCCCGGCCGGATTGCCGGCCAGGGCCCGGGTGCTCCAGGTGAGCCTGCATCCGTCGAGAAGCACGGCCAGGTGCGCCGCGAGATCCGGGTCGAATCTCGCCTCCGCACGTTCGGGCGAGTCCGCAGTGAATGGCAGACTCGTCATCGTTCCGTCGCCCAGGTCGTAGACCCGGTACTGGCCGGCGTCGACGGATGCGCACACCAGCTCCGCGTTGAAGCGCGCCGCGAATATGGCCGCCTGCACGACGACGGTATCCGCTTGGCCGGGCACTACCCCAACAATCACGCACGCGCTCATGCTGTCCTCCTTTACTCAAGGGCCCGCAGACGAACCGGAACGCCTGCCGAACAGCGGGTCACCGTCAGCATGGCAGACCCCGCCCCGATTTGCCGTTTGGCGGATACAGAGATTTTCGTCCAGCGACGAGCAGGACTTCAGGCGTTCGGTACGGTGGATTTTTCAGTTCGGCCTCCGAACAAATCGACCAAGGCGAAGGCCAGGGCAACGGCGATGAGTGCCAACGCGACCAGGATGCCGCTGAAGAAGCCGTCACGAAACACCTGCACGCGATCAGGCTGGCTCGCCTCCGCGTACAACATCGCGTAGAAGGTCGAGATTATGGCCGCGACTCCGATCGCGGTTCCCACTCGCTGACCGACCTGGGCCATCGACCCGGCGACACCGCCCTGAGTGACCGGAACGTCGCTCAGGGTGAGCGTCTGATTCGGCGAAATGACGAGGCCACCGCCGGCGCCGGTCATAGTCATGGCTGCGGCGATGAGCCACGGAGCGAGGTTCACCGAGGCGAACAGTCCAGCAAGCAGAACGAGCACAAAGCCGATCATGACCGTGACCAGGCCGGCGGCGACGAGCTGGCGGCCCCAGCGAAATACCAGGCGACCGCCGATCCACGACGTAACGGCGGAGGCGAGAGCAAATGAGATGCTGACCATTCCGGCGAAGACGGGTTCCAGCCCGAGGCCCTGCTGCAAAAAGAGGGTGACCAGCAGAAAGTACGGTGGAATCGCCGCAAAATATGCCGTCGAAATCAGTATCCCGTTGCGATAGGACGCCGTGCGAAAGAGCGAGAAATCTATAACGGGTGACTTGCCGATCTGCTGGTATCGCCGTTCCCACCAGAAGAATGCGGCACCGGACAGGCCGAAGACAATGAGCCAGAACCAGCGGTTGTGGTCATCCGTTGGCGAACCGGTCGTCAGCACGAACGGGAGCATGAGGCCGAGGGTGGCAATTCCGAGCAAGAGGATGCCGACCAGGTCCAGTCCGGTCTGCTCCCGCGCATGACTCTGACGTTTCGGAAGCACGCGCATCGCGAAAAAGAGTGCCAGCAGGCTCAACGGCACGTTCATCCAAAACGACAGACGCCATCCGTTCTCTGGGCCGCCCACGGCGATCAGGAGGCCACCCAGCGTCGGCCCGAAGGCCGTCGAAATTCCAATGACCGCGCCAAACAAGCCGAATGCGTGCCCTCGTGCCGCGCCCTGGTAGAGCTGCTGGATCAGCCCGAGTACCTGCGGCATCTGGATTCCCGCAGCAATTCCCTGCACGATGCGCGCTACTATCAGGAACTCGATCGTGGGCGCGATCGCGCACAGGATGCTCGCGACCGTAAATGAACTGAGACCCACGATGAACATGAGTCGCCGGGAATGAATGTCGCCCAGCCGACCGGACGGTACCAGCGCAAGCCCGAAAGCGAGGGCGTAACCAGCGACGATCAGCTGGAGTTCGGTGGTACCGCCGCCGAGCGACTGTTCGATGGCGGGCAGGCCAACATTGATCTTGGACAGGTCGAGAATGGTGAGCGATGCAACTCCGACGCAGACCCAGAAGGCTTGCCGCTTCAGCCGGTCGGCATGTTCGGAACTCGGATGGGGTGTATTCGGCATGTTCCACTCACTCTAAAGCCGGGGTGCGGAGCCGGCATCGTCTGGGGCGCGTGACAGCACCCTGTCGGGGCCTGACCGTGACGAAGGTTACCGAATTCTGGGCGGTATTTTGAGGGCCACTCTGCCGCGAACTTTGTCCTTCTCGGCCTGTCAGAACAGGGTGTTGGGTTCACCCACGGGGCCGCCTGGCCGGGGGGTCGAGTCCTCGGCGGTTGGAGCAGCGGTGGTGGGCTTCGCCGCCGTAGTCGCGTTGAGCCCCGTGGCTACGTAGACGACCATTGGGCCGCGGCGAGGGCTATCTGGGGCAAAATCGATGAGCTTTCGAGTCCTCAGGCGTGTCAGCCGATTCCGTGCGGTGACGACATCGCAGTCAAGATAGTTGCGGACGTCCTCGTTCGAAATGCGATCGTGACGTTTGAGGTGGCGGAGGAGTTTTTCATCGTCGGCGTCGATGCTATCTGTGCGGTACGTCAGTGCCGAACGCAGACCAGCGATCGTGCGCGATGAGAGTAGGTAGTTCGGGTGCGCCCGTCGCGTTGTGCTCTTCGTGGGTTGGATGAGCTCGGCAGTATGCATCCGGATTAGGATTCTCTGCGTGTCATTCGGGTTTCGCTGGAGCCTTGTCGAAACTGTGTCAGCGTTCACTGACCGGTTGTGCCTCAGCGCGGTTAGAACAGTGAGTACGTCGACATCAGTTGCGAGGGCGTCTGGCATTGCGGAGCTTCTCAGAAATCGCGCGAAAGCCTCATCACCGGCGCCGCCAATGAGCGCCACTCGGAACCGAGGCCCGTCTTCGAAGGCGGGTGGCTCTTTACCCAGGAGGGCGACGGATCGGAAAATCCGGTCGAAACCGAGTCCGCTCATTTCTGCCAATCGAAGCCTGGCCATGTGCCCGGCTAGTTTGGGGTTTCGTGGTGACGCGGCATCATGCAAGAGGCGGTCGACGCGGAGGGATGGCAGGAGGCCGCCTGGGCTCGTGACGACCAGCTCCTCGGGGCTGTGGATGATCTCGACGACGCCAGTGGCCTCCCAGTCTCGGTGCGCGAAGGCATTGGCAATAACCTCGCGAAGTGCGTCTCTCGGGTAGTCGACGAGTTCGATTTGTTCGGCGCCGACACGAATAAACTGGCTGCGCGCAAGTGAGCCAACAGTCGTGAGGAGTTGGTCGAGCAGTAGCACTAACGGCAAAGACGTGTCGTCTCGTCGCATCAGAATTCGGGGGTCGCCTCCCAAACTGGGGCGCGATTGCACGCTGACTCCCCATCGAAAGATTGTCTTCAGGGCCTCGGGATTTCCGTAAAGCAGCACTGCGGCACGATTCGGTCCCCCGTTCGCAGTCGCGAGTTCGGTCGCCTTGGCGAAGGCGGGGAAGTCTGAGAGGGCGATTGACGCTAACTCGTCATTGCCATTCAGTGAGAGGAGCTGGGCGCCTCTCTCGATGGCTGCCCGGGACAGTTGACTCCACTCTATGCTTGCTGGTTCGGCGGACCAGTCGCGCCCTTGTCGAATGGCTCTGAGGCCACGGAGCTGCTCGCCTTCGAGGGCGACGCAGCGGTCGTTGAGGCGGATCTTGTAGACGCCCTCCGTTGTGCTGTAGACGTCGCTCCCGTCCGGGACGCCCAGCACCAGGATGCTCTTGCCGTCCACAATTAGTGTGTGGGGGTGAACCGTGATCGACGGGCTTGTGCGGGCGTGCATGTTGTTGACGATGTCATTGATGAGCCATTTTGTGGTGTCGACTCCGACTATTGCTTCAGATCGCGTCGCTGCTTTATCCTTCACGCCGATGATGAGAATGCCGCCATTTTGCGCATTGGCGAAACAGACGACGGATTCGGCGAGGTCCTTGAGGAATTTTTCGGGAGCCAGTCGGTCACCGCTCGGTGGGGTCTGCTTGAAGTCAAGCCTTGTGCCCCCGAGCGAATCAGCGTCCCAGCCGTCCCCAATCTCGGCCAATGCTGACTCAGCTTCCTCGCGTACTGTCATAGCCAAATGATAACAGGTATGATACGACCGCACTAGGTATCTCGTGTCATACTCGAATCATTTGTGAGGTGCCGCCTATGGCCCTCAGCCTGCGCGGCGGGTGAGTCGTAGCCGCGGATCAGGTGCCACCGCGGAGGGCAGTAATCGGCTCGATGTTGGAGGCGCGCACGGCGGGATAGGCGCCCGCGGCGAGGCCGACGACCGTTCCGAGCAGGGCGGCCCCGATCGCGACGAACGGGTCGAGAATCGGGGTCCAGCCCTGCAGCAATGAGACGGCGACGACCGCGAAGACCCCGAGGGCCGAGCCGATCAACCCGCCGAGCAGGCCGATCACGGCCGACTCTACGATGAACTGCCGGGCAATGTCGTGCCCGGTCGCGCCGAGCGCCCGGCGCAGGCCGATCTCGCCGACCCGCTCCATTACCGAGAGCAGGGTGACGTTAGCGATGCCGAGGCCGCCGGCGAGCAGCGCAAGAATGCCGAGGGTGAGAAAGACGATGTTGATGTCGGCCTGAATGTTGTCCTGCAGCGATGACGCCGCGGCGGGCGCCTGCACCGTGAAATTCTCCGGAGCGCTCGGGTCCAGTGCGATCGGCGCCTGTCGCGATACCAGAGTGCCGGCACCGACCTGAATTTGCACGTGCAGTTCGGCCGGGGCGGTCAGGCCGAACTGCACGCGGGCAGTGTTCAGCGGCACGATGACGGCGTCGAGCAGGTTGGCACGACGTTCGACGCCGTCGATGATGCCGATGACGGTGTACGACACCTCGCCGATGAAGATCGACGGCTGGCTGTCGACCCGGTTGACGCCGAGCGTTTCGGCGGCCCGCTCCCCGAGCACGGCCACCCGGTCGCCGCGCTCGTCGTGGCCGGCGTCGAAGAAGCGTCCGGTGACGACCTGCCCGCGCACCGCGGCGAGCAGTCCAGATGAGGCGGCGATGACGGCGGGGCTCAGTGTTTGCGCGGCCGAAGGATCATTGACCGGAACGGATGTCACGGCCTGGCCGGCAACATCGACATCCGCCACGAGACCCGCGCGTTCTACCCCGGCCAGCCGATCGACCCGCTCCGGGGCATCCCAGGGGAGCCGGCCGGTCGCTTGTTCGGTGCCGCTCGAATTGCGGGTCGAGGCCGGCTCGATCATGATCTGGGTCGCCGAGACCGCGTCGAACTGGTTGGAGATCTGCCCGGCGGCGGTCTGCGCGAATCCGATGGTGACCACGAAGGAGGCGATGCCGAGCACGGTACCGAGGGTGGTCATGACGAGCCGGCTGGGCCGGGCGCCGACGCCGTAGCTTGCCTCGACCAGCAGGTCCTGCACCGAGAACCGGTCGGTCCGGCGAATAACCGGCACGATGTTGGGTGGGCCGGAGAGTGCGGCGACCTGTTTGTCGGTGGTGGCTGGGTGAGCGGATGCTGCGGCGGAGGATTCAGTGGCGGCCGATTCTGCACCGGCTGGCATTGCGACGGCTCTGGGCGCTGAGGCCGTCAGCTCAGCGGCATCGTCGTTCAGCGAGTCAGAGCCACCGCGGGGCGCAGGCACCGCCTCGTCGACCGCGGCGGTGCCTGCGGAACGGCGGCGCAGCATCCGCTTAAAGGAGAACGTCATGACAGCTCGCTCAAGCGACCGTCGGTGATGCGCACGCGGCGGCCGGCCCGATCGCTGACAGCTTGGTCGTGGGTGATGACGATGAGGGTGAGGCCGTCGGCGTGCAGCTCTTCGAACAGGTCCATCACCTCGCTGCCGGTGGTTTCGTCGAGGTTTCCGGTGGGTTCGTCGGCGAGCAGCAGCTCGGGCGACGCGACCACGGCGCGCGCGACGGCGACCCGCTGGCGCTCGCCGCCGGAGAGGGTGCCGGGCAGAAAGTTGAGGCGATGATTGAGGCCCACCCGGTCGAGGGCTGCTCGGGCCCGGTCTTCGCGCTCGCCGCGCGGAACTCCGCTGTACAGGGTGGCGAGCAGTACGTTGTCGAGCACGGTGCGGTGTGGCAGCAGGTGGAAGGCCTGAAAGACGAAGCCGATGGTGCCGCCGCGCACGATGGCGCGCTGCTTTTCGTCGAGCAGGCTGGTAGAGGTGCCGTCGAGGTGGTACTCGCCGACGCTCGGCCGGTCGAGCAGGCCGAGCAGGTTGAGCATGGTGGACTTGCCGGATCCGCTTGGTCCGACGATCGACAGGTAGTCGCCGCGTTCAACCCGCAGGTTGACCGATTTGAGCGCCTGCACCTCGGGCGGGCCGGGAAACGACCTCGTGACGTTGACCAGTTCGACGACCGGGGCCGCGATCACCGGCCCACCACGACGAGGTCCCCGACCGCCAGCGAGCCGTCGACGGCGGTGATCTCGACGAATCCTTCGGCGGCGAGCCCGGTGGTGACCTCGACCAGCACGGTTTCCGCGCCCTCGCCGGGGTCGAATTCGACCCGGGATTCGCCGCCGGGACCGGCGGTGAGCGCGGCGAGCGGAACGGCGAGCACCTCGCCCTCGGTCGAACTGACCGGGATGCGCACGCGCACGTTACTGCCCTGCACGGCCTGGATCTGCTCGTCGGTGAGCGCGTCGGGGGCGAACAATACGGTGAAGCGGCCGCTAGCTGGTGCACTACTTGTTGCTGCACCGCTGGCCGGTTCGGCTGGCAGGATCGAGGTGATCGTGGCGCCCTGGTCGCCGTCGGGCATGGCGAGAATGGCCGGGGCCCCGACTTCAAGCAGGGCGGCGTCGCTGGCGGTCGCCGATCCGGAGATGACCAGGGTCGCGCCCGAAACCCGCATGACCGGTCCGGTGATGCTCGATCCGCGTTTCACGCTGATCTCGTCGACCCGGCGGGGCAGTCCCGGCAGGTAGAGCACTTCGCCGGCGGGCAGGTAGGCCAGCGCACCGTCGCGCGCGTCGCTCAGGGTCTCCCCGGCGCGGGTCAGCTCGGCCTTGGCCGCGGTAACGGCGGCCGTCTCCGCGCTCGAGTCCCGCGGGGCTAGGGCCTGGACTCGGCGCGCGACGGCAAGGGTGACGGCCTCGGCGGCATCCGCTATCTCATTAGGGGTGCCGTCGGCCCGGGCAGAAGCGAGCGCCCGCTCGGCGCTGCGCACAAGGTTGCCCTGCTCGACCACGTCGACGTTGGACGCCGCGCCCTGAGCGGTGGCGAGTGCGTTATTGGCGCTGTCAACGGATGCCTGCGCGCTCGAGACGCCGGCTTCGGCGCCGCTCACCGCGCCGGCGACCTCGGAGCCGCCGGTGGGGGCCGGGTAGCCGACCTTGGCGTAGAGCGCGGTGACCGCGCTCGCGGTCTGGGCGTCGAACACGTCGGAGTCCAGCGCACCGGCATCGATTCCGGCCACGCTCAAACCCTGCTTGAGCTGCAGCACGTCGGGGCCGGACACTCCGACCCGCAGGGTGCGGTAGACCGGCAGGTCGCCCGGCAACACGATCACCGGGCGGCCGGTGACCTCGAGCGCGATCGACGCGGTGTCGAAGATTGCGGCGACCTCGGGCACCTGCCCGGTGACGATGGGCGGCCCGGCGAGTTCGCCGGTTTCGATGCTCACTTCGACTGAGTCGGCGTAGGTCGCGTCGCCGCGCATGGTGACGTCGTTGGCGAGCGTGCGGTTTTCTATGGGAACGGTGATGAGTCCGGCGGCGGGAGCATCGGCATCCGCTGCCGCCTGCCCGGGCGAGACGATCAGCTGGCCGAGTCCGAGGCCGGCCACGAGAGCGACGATGGCGACGGTGGCCATGACCCAGATCACCCGGTTGCCGACGAACAGGCGGCGCCAGCCCTGGCTGCGCGAGTGGGGTTTCGGCGCGACCGATTCGGCGGCGGGCGCCAACTCGTCGGGCGCACTCGTTCGTCGACCGAACCGGCGCGACACCTACTTGCCTTGCTCGGTGTCTGCGATGAGCGCGTCCAGCTCGGACTTGTGATCAATGATGAACTGCTCTTCGAGGTCATACTGCACACTCATCGAGGCGTCGGTGTAGTCAATCTTTTCGGCGCAGGTGAAGTCGGCCATGGCGACGGCGAGTTCCTTGTCCCGCATCTCGGCGAGCACCGTCTCATCGGGGCCGGCGCCGGTTTGGTTTTCGTAGAGCTCACTCTGCGCGGTCGAAATCGACTCCTGCGCGTCCGCCTTCTTGGTGAAGGTTGCATAGCCGGCGTCGGCCATGCACGCTGCCCACTCGGAATCGAGCTTCACGAGCGTGGGGGAGGACTGGGCTGCTTCGTACATGGCGCTCATCGCTTCATAGAGGGCTGCATGTTCGTCCTGTGAGGGCTGGTCGCCGTTGATCTCGTGACTGGCGAAACCTTGGCAGCCCGACGTCTCCCAGTTGTACTCGTAAGAACCGTCCTCGCCCATCTCTTCCTCGGTGGGCGGCGCGCCATAGAGCACCTCGTAGTACGCGGCTTGCTCGCCCTCGGAGAGGCTCGTGACGTAGTCCTGGTTCGGGTCGACGAACTCTTGGCTCTGCTCCTGCTGCTCGGCGATCTGCTCTGGCGATTGACTCATGCCGTAACCGTTTTCGGCGACCCACTTCTCGGTGCCATATTCTTCGCCGTCGTCGGCGCTCATCATGCCGCTGTACTGCGAGTTGTCGACCGGAACGTAGTCGAAGCCCTCGTCAGCCATGCAGGTCGCAGTCAGTTCTTCCTGCTCGTTCTGCTGCGCCAACATGAAGTCTTCGTCGTAGCCCTCGTTCATCACCGACATGTACTTGGTCAGCGGGCTCTCGGCCGGGTCGAGCTTGGCTCCCGCCTGGTCAGAGCTGCACCCAGCGAGCGTCAATGAGAGCAGTGTAGTAGCGGCGATGGCCGTGAGCAGCGAGCGTTGGCGCATGAATTTCCCCTTTTAATACGATGGCGACGATGCCCGTTTCCCCATAAGGTACCGCATTGCTGTGGCCGATTGGGGGTGAACGCCGCTTTGCAGCAGTACAAGAACCATACCGCTCGGTCTGTTTTGTACGCAAAGTCAGGGAAGGGATGGCGAGCGGCGTACGGAGTGCAGGCTGGGCCAGCTGCGGGCGAACGGATGCTGCGGTGCGGGCGGGTGCGGCGGCATCCGTTTGCGCAACGTGGGTTTTCGGGCGCAGCCGACCTCGAGCGTTTGGGAGCTACCCCGCGGGGGCCGCCGGGTCATCGCCGCGGGTCCACGCGATGGCAATGAGCCGGCGCAGCACGTCGAGGGTCTTGCCGTCGTCGTGGCGGCGGGCGGGCGTTACCGCGTCGAGGAAATCCTCGACGGAGGATACGGTCGATTGCGTCTTGTTTGCGGCCATGGCCTCAGTTTTGCGCGTGCGGGCCTCTTCTGCTGCCGGGCCGAAACTCGACTCGTCGATCCCGGCGCGTGCGCCACACAGCCGCGGCATGCTTCGGGCGGATATGGTGGGCAGCAAGGAGTCGCCTCCCGGTTACACGTGATTGGAAACAGCACCATGGCCCAAAATCCCAAACAGAGCAACAAGGTTGCCCGAGCGGCAAGCTCAGGCATGCGGAACGCACGGTTCAGCGCTGAAGCGGATACCGCCGCGGCAAGAGCCCGCGCCCTGAGGGCCAGCCACCTGGAGAAAAAGAAGCCCGGCAAGTAGCTTTGCGGGTCAGCTGCTGCCGCGCAGGTAGGCCAGCTGCGCGCGAACGGATGCCTCGGCGGCGAACCTCACCGCGGCATCCGTTTGGGCGTAGACCACGTCGGTGACCTGAGCCGTGCTCGCATCGTCGCCAAGCTCTCGCAGGGCGGCACGCACCTGGTCGAGACGCTCGCGCCGGTGGGCGAGGTAGGTGTCGCAGCTGGCGGCGAGGTTGGGCAGCACCGGGCCGTGGGCCGGCAGCACAATGGCCGGGCCGAGCGCGCGCAGACGTTCGAGTGAGGCGAGGTAGTCGGCGAGGGTGCCGTCGATGATGGAGGTTCCGCGGCCGAGAATGGTGTCGCCGGTGAGCACCGAGCCGGTCGGGCCGTCGTCCGGCAGGTGCAGGCAGACGGAATCGTCGGTGTGCCCGGGGGTGTGCACGATGTGGATGCTGGTGCCGCCAGCGTCGATCAGTTCACCGTCGGCGAGGGGGTCGCCGCCCAGGCAATACGCCGGATCGAACGCCCGCACCGGGACTCCGGTCAGTTCGGCGAACCGTGCGCTCGCGGCTGTGTGGTCGGCGTGCCGATGGGTCACGAGCACTAGTGTGACCCGCCCAGTCGCGGCGAGGGCAGCGAGGTGGCCATCGTCGAGGGGACCGGGGTCAACCACGACGATGTCGGTCGTGCCGGGCGCGGCAATGATGTACGAATTGGTGCCGTCGAGGGTCATCGGCCCCGCGTTCGGAGCGAGCAGGCTGCGGGTGAATGGGCTCGTGCGCTGCGGTTGTGCGTCGTGGTCGGGCATAGCTCGCAGCTTAGTGTCGGTGTCGGTGCCGATGCCGGGGGTCGGCGTTAGGGTGGGGGAACCCGATCGATGAGGACGACGCGATGACGCGAGATGCACAGACCGGCCCGGTTCCGATCGGGGATGGTGCGAGCCCGGCTGCGCCTCTCGGGGTGGCCGCGACGGTGGTGTTGCTGCGTGACGGTGCCGAGGGGCCCGAGGTGTTGCTGCTCGAACGTCCGCGCCATCGCGGGTCGTTTGCCGGTGCCTGGGTGTTTCCCGGTGGTGGCGTTGATCCGGAGGACCGATTACTAACGGATGCCGCGGATGTCGCGGCGTCGGGTGGCAGCGGAGCGACCGCCGCCGAGGGTACCGAGGCTATGATCGTCGGCGCGGATGCTGGTGATTCTGCTGACTCGGACGACCCTATCGCCCCGGCGGCAGCCGAGGCCGTCGAACAGCTCGCCGCCCGCCGGGCCGCCGTGCGCGAGGTGCGGGAGGAGACCGGGCTCGAGGTGTCGCCGGATGCGCTCGTCTCGACCGCGCTGTGGATTCCGCCCCCGATCGCGCCGAAGCGCATGCGCACCTGGTTTTACCTCACGGCGGCACCGGCCGGTATCATTGTGCTCGCCGAAGATGAGGTCATCGACTACGCCTGGCTTCGACCCGCGATCGCGCTGGAGCGGCACGCATCCGCTGTGATGACGCTCGTGGCACCGACCTGGGTGACGCTGCACGGGCTGCAGGGGTTCGAGTCGGTGGCCGCGATCGTGGCGCATTTCACCGGGCGTGGGTTGGCGCACTACGAGACCCGACTCGGAGCGAGCGAGCGTGGGCAAGTGCTGTTCTGGGCGGGCGATGTGGCCTACGACGACCAGGCCCACATCGAGCAGGAAGGGGGCCGGCATCGGCTGGAGATCGGCCAGGTCCCGTGGGTGTACACGGCGAGCGATCGGGCGTAACGCCTCAGCCGCTCGTCTGGCTGCTCGATTTAGCGCTTGCTGAACGGAACGCTCGGACGCCCGGGTAAGGCGCCCGGGTCAGGCGGCCGGGCCGACGGGGATCAGCGACGGCACGCGGCAGTTCTGGCCGCCGACGAAGTTCAAGCACTCGTCGAACATGAGTGAGAAGGGTTCGAACGTGGATTCACCAAACCAGTCACTGAAGAACAGCCAGAAATTGAGGTTGCCGTAGGTCGAGCAGGCATCGCCCTCGTCACCAGCGTTTTGCACGGCCACCGGGTTGGGCTGGTAAGGCGTGTAGTTGTACAGGTTAGCCGTGGCCTGGTTTTCGATGGCGACTGGGGTTGAACCGCACTCGGCGTTGGGGTTGAAACCCACGTCGACCGTGCCGATCTTGAAGGCCCGGTCGGGTTCCTGGGTGTACTGCCGAAACTGCCAGGCCGCGTTGTAGACCTGGTTGAAGAATCCGAAGTACTGGGCGTCGCAGTCGGCGGTGTCCGGGCAGCCGTAGCCGGTGGCGCGCAGGTAGCCCGATTCGCTCGGCCGGGTCAGCAGGGACTGCTCTTTTTGCAGCAGCACCAGCAGCACCTCGGGGCTGATCGTGCAGGCCGCCGCGATCTTCGCGATAATGCGGGCGGCGGTCTCGTTCGCGCCGCCGGTATAGGGCAGGCAGTGCCCGGCGCCCTTGGCCGGTTGGCTGGTCGTCGTCTCGCGGTACTCCCAGAGGCACGGCACGCCGTCACTCGGGGCGCAGGAGCGGTCTTCGAGAAAATCCTGGATCTCGCTCTCGGTGAGGGCATCCGGGTTGAAGAAGTTGTAGTCGCTGATGATGAGGCCGGGGTCGAACGGAGCGGGTTCCGTCACCGCGGTCGACAGCGGGGCTGCGGTAACCGGTGGCGTCGGAGAGGTGACCAGGGTCACCAGCAGCCCCAGCAGAGTTACGCCGGTCGCCAAAATGCGCAGTCGGCGAGGGGGCAGCGCAAATGTGCTCATACCAAAACCCTAACCGCGGGCGGCCAGCTCGAGGCACTCATGACGGAAGCGGGCACTCGTTCCCAGGGGTGCCAGCGTCTCGAACGAGTGCCGCGAGGCGCTGCCCAGTGCGGGTCAGGCCGTCGGGGCCGGGATGACCACCATGGGCGACTGGATGTTCAGCACGATCGAGTGACTCACGGAGCCGAGCAGCAATTTCGACAGGCCTGTGAAGCCGTGGTCGCCGACGACCAGCAGCGCAGCCCCGCGGGCTGCGTCGAGCAGCACCGACTGGGCCGGGCCGCGCACCAGCGACGGACGGATGCGCACCATCGGGTAGCGGGCGGCGACGATACGCAGCGACTCGTCCAGGATGCGCCGGTGCGAGGTCTCCAGGGCCTCCAGAAACCGGGCGTCAGGTTCGGTCGTGTCGCGCCAGACCAGCGGTTCCTGCCAGGCATGGATCGCGATGAGGTCTTCGCCGGAACGCTCGGCTTCGGCCGCCGCGAATTCGATGGCGGCGTTGGAAGCAGCCGAACCGTCGACGCCGACCACAATGCCGGTGTGCCCGGTGTTGAACGGCACAGCGCTGTCGCCCTCCGGAATGATCGCGACGGGGCCGTTGGCCGAACCGGCCAGGCGTGCCCCCATCGACCATTCGTAGCGCAGGGTCGACCCGCGGCCACGGTGGGTTCCGACGACGACGAGGGTGTCCGTTCCGCTCAGCGCGCGCAGTTCGGAGATCGGGTCTCCGGAGAGCAATTCGGAGTGCACCGTCAGCGCCGGATACTTCGCGCTGACCCGCTCCGCATCATCGCAGAGTACCTCGCGGGCGCGTGCTGTCGTGGACTCCAACGCGAAATAGTCCGCCGACGACACCGTGCGATCGAGCACCTGCACCAGCGTGAGGTCCCCGCCGGTTGCACGGGCCAGCGACCAGTTCAGGGCCGCTCGGGCCGGCTCCGTTCCGTCCCAGGCAACCACCATCTTGGCGGTAGTGAGCGTGTCAGTCATGAGCCCAACCCTTTCTGCGGTGCTGGGCCGCGAGTGAATGCTCGGGTGACCGTCGCCGACTTCTACTTTTCAGGTTAGCCACGGCGATCATCCCCAAGTAGGGCCGAAAGTCACGAGATTAGCGACGACATCCGCTCAGCACGGTACGCAACGCCGGTAGATTTCGGGACACACCGCGATTGGGGCGCAGCCAGATCGGGCAGGGAGTCGAACCATTCCTGCACGCCTCTGCCGGCGGCATCCGCTTCAAGATGGAGGGTGCGCTGGGGCGTGACGGCGGCATCGATCGCGCCCTGTCGGGTGCTTGGCCGGCTCAGGCCGTGTAGGTGGGTCGGGCCGCCGACCGGGAGCAGGTCGACCTGGCTGAGGTCCACCACGGTGTTCCGGACGGCCGGAACGAGAATGACCTCGGCCGGGGCCAGGCCACGCCCGATCGCCTCCGCGACGAGACGGGTGTTGCCGTACATCGATTCGTAGACGATCAGGGCGCGCATGAAACCTCCCGGGGAAACGTTGTTAGCGGGTGATTACGACCTTGAGGGCCTTGGTTTCGGCGGCGCGAGCAAAGGTGTCGTAGGCCTCGAGGAACTGGTCGAAGTTGAAGTGGTGCGTGGCCAGTTTCTCCGCCGGCAGCTTTTTGCTCGCGACGAGCTTGAGCAGCATCTTCGTGGTGTTGGCGTTGACCAGCCCCATGCTGATGTTGATGTTCTGAATCCAGAGGTTCTCCAGGTGCAGGTCGACCGGCTTTCCGTGCACGCCGACGTTGGCGACGTTGCCGCCCGGGCGCACGATTTCGGTGGCCATGGTGAAGGTCTGCGGAATGCCGACGGCCTCGATGGCCACGTCGACGCCGGCGCCGTCGGTGAGAGCCAGAACCTGCTCCTTCCAGTCGGCGGCACCGGAAACGACCGTGTCCGTCGCGCCGAAGTTGCGGGCCCGCTCGAGGCGGTTCTCGTCGAGGTCGATCGCGATGATGGTCGCGGCGCCGTACAGGCCCGCGGTCGCGATGGCGGCGAGGCCGACCGGGCCGGCACCGATCACGGCGACGACATCGCCGGGCTTGACCCGGCCGTACTGCACGCCGATCTCGAAACCGGTCGGCAGGATGTCGCTGAGCATAACGCCCTGGTCGTCGCTGACGCCTTCCGGCAGCTTGTGCAGGGAATTGTCGGCGTAGGGAACGCGCACGAACTCGGCCTGGGTGCCGTCGATGAGGTGGCCGAAGACCCAGCCGATACCGGAGGCACCCTCATCGCCGAGGCAGTGCGAGTAGAGCCCGTTGCTGCAGTTGCTGCAGTGGCCGCAGCTCTTGATGCAGGAGATAATGACCCGGTCGCCGACCTTCAGGTTGCTGACGGCTGAACCGACCTCGGTGATTGTGCCGACGCCCTCATGGCCGAGGATGCGGCCGACCGTGACGGCGGGAACGTCTCCCTTGAGAATGTGCAGGTCGGTGCCGCAGATGGTGGTGGTGTCCACGCGCACGATCGCATCGGTCGGGCTGTGCAGCGTCGGATCCGGAACGTCGGTCCAGCTCTTCAGGCCGGGGCCGCCATAGACGAGTGCCTTCACGGGGTATCTCCTTTGGTTCGTGGGCGGGCAAACGACCCGTCAGAGCCACGGTACTTCTGGAGCTCCTGCGCCCAACAGGGCCGAAAGTCCCCTTGGGAAAAACCCACCTAATCGGGACTTCCGGCCCTTCTATTATTCTGCGCGCACTGGGAGGATGAGGCGTAGGTGGTGCACTGCATCGCTGTGACCTGAGCTATCAGAAGAGGTAGAGCAATGAACCGGATGATTGTGGTTGGCATTGATGATTCTGCCGCCGGCGAGACCGCCCTCGCGTGGGCCATGCAGCGAGCCGAGAACGTGAAGAGCCCGGTGACCCTCATGCACACCGTGTACGAAACCTGGCTGGCCGATGGCTACGGCTACTACGATTCCATTCTCGACGCCGAGAAGAAGCTGCTCACCGACGCCGGCGCTCGCGCCGCGGCCCTGGCCCCCACCGTCACCACCCACACCGAGTTGCGAACCGGCAGCGCGCCGCGCGTACTCAGCGAGTTGTCCAAGGAAGCCGAGCTCATCGTGGTCGGCACTGATCGAAAGGGCCGGGTCCAGGGCGAACTGTTCGGCAGCGTGAGCCTGCAGATTGCCGCGCTCTCCACCTGCCCCGTCGCCGTCATCCCCTCGCTGCCCGAAATTGAGCGCTCGGGCGTGTACGTCGGCGTGGATGGCTCAGCCGATTCCGTGGCGGCCGTCGCGTTCGCCGCCGCCGAGGCCGACCGCACTGGCCAAGAGCTCTACGCCCTGTACGCGGTGCACCTGCCGAACCGTCGCGTGTTGCGCAGCATCCCGGCAGACGCCGTGACCGAGCGCATGGAAGAGGAACGCATTGTGCTTGCCGAGGCCGTCGCCGGCCTCAGCGCTCGATACCCCGACCTCGTGGTTCACCAGGTTCTCGAGACCGACGAATCGCCCGCCCGGGCGTTGGTGTCCGCCGCCGTGCGCGCCCAATTACTCGTCGTAGGTAGCCGCGGCCGCGGGTCGCTGACCCGTCTGCTGATGGGATCGGTCAGCCACGAGGTGCTACTGCACATCAGCTGCCCGACGATTGTGACGAGAACAACCCACAAGTAAGGTCACCTCCCACCAAACCGTGCCAAGGTGAGAGCACAGATCGCTGACTGGGTGGGGGGGAACACGGTGTCGGATCAGAGTATCGCCGAATTGGCGCTCACCCAGGACCGCATGCGTGGCCTGCTCGACGCCGTCGTGTCGGTTGCTGAGGACCTCAGCCTCGAAGCGGTGCTCGAGCGTGTGGTGACCGCGGCCTGCCAGCTCGTGCAGGCCCGGTACGGTGCCCTCGGAGTGATCGGCAGCGGTCCCGTCCTGAGCCACTTCGTCACCGTCGGTTTCGATGAGGAAACCGTTCACCGGATCGGGGCGCTGCCGACCGGCCACGGCGTCCTCGGTCTGCTCATTCGCGAACCGCGCCCGATCCGGCTGCACGATCTGCACGAGCACGCCGACTCCTTCGGGTTTCCGGCCCATCACCCGCCGATGAAGTCGTTCCTCGGCGTTCCGGTTCGGGTGCGCGACACGGTGTTCGGCAATCTCTACCTCACCGAAAAAGAAGGCGGCGGCGACTTCACCGACGAAGATCAGGAACTGGCCGTCGCGCTCGCCGCGGCCGCCGGCGTGACGATCGAGAACGCCCGTCTCTACGACGAGGCCCGCCGCCGCAGCCGCTGGTTGGAGGCGGTCGCGGCGATGGGCCGCGACCTGCTGCGCCCGGACGACGGTGACGAGAACAACGGCCTCGATCTGGTGGCGCAGCGCGTCCTCGTCGCTTCCGGTGCCGAGCTGGCCGTGATCGGGTTTCCCACCGACGACAGCCTGTACTGTGCGGCCGCTGCCGGCGTGGACGCCTCGGCCGAAGTCGCCGCCCGCCTGGTCGGCGGCACGGTACTGCTGCGCCCCGGCACGCTCGACGAACTGCACGACACCGGTGCGTCCTCAGCCCTCGGCAATCCGCCTATTCTGAGACAGGATGTAGCGTGCCCGGCCTCCGCGGCGCAGTGGTCGCTCCTGGGTCCCACACTGGTGGCCGCACTGGGGCCGGCCGGCGACGGGCAGGGCGTGATTCTGCTGTCGCGAGCACCGGCATCCGCTGCCTATAGCCTCACCGATGTGGAGATGAGCGCGGTGTTCGGCACCCAGGTATCGCTCGCGCTCGAGCTGGCCACGGTGCACCGGATGCGCGAGGAGCAGGCGGTGCTCGGCGACCGCGACCGGATCGCGCGCGACCTGCACGACCTCGTCATTCAGCGGCTGTTCGCCGCCGGGCTGAGCATGCAGAGCCTGCGCCGGTTCACGAACGATCCGGTTGCGCTGGACCGCATCAACGCGGTGACGACCGAACTCGATGAGACCATTCGTGAACTGCGTGACACGATCTATTCCCTGCGCGGAATGGCTCAGGACACCGGCACGCTGAGCAGTCGCATTCTCGCCGTGATCAAGGAGGGCGCGCAGGGTCTGCCGTTCGCACCGCGCATCCGCCTATCCGGGCCGATTGACGGACCGCTCGCCGATGACCTCAGCGGCAGCCTGCTCGCTGTGATCTCGGAGGGGCTGAGCAATGCTGCTCGCCACGCGCAGGCGACCAGCATTGACATTTCGGTGGACGCCCAGGACGAGCGGATCAAGCTCGTCATCGCCGACAACGGCATCGGTTTCAGTAAGCCGGCGCGGCGCAGCGGCCTGGACAACCTCAAGGAACGCGCGGCGCTGCTCGACGGTAAATTCTCGGTGCGCAGCACCCTCGGCGAGGGAACCCGGCTGCGCTGGTCTGTGCCGGTGCCGGAAATTACAGTCGGTGTTCGTCTCCACGTTTCGCAACGAACACGGCAGCCTGGGTTCGGCGCTGAAAGTCCAGCTTCGCGAGCATCGACGACACGTAGTTCTTGACGGTCTTCTCCGCCAAAAACATGGTCTGGCCGATTTCGCGATTGGTCAGCCCCGCGCCGATGAGGTCGAGCACCTTGCGCTCCTGCGCGGTGAGCGTGGCGAGCCGGGCATCCTGGGGGTCGGCCAGGCCGGCGATGATGCCCGCCTTGATCGCCGGGTCGAAGAGGGATTCGCCCGCCGCCGCGCGCCGAATCTTGCCGAGCAGGTCGGTGCTGCGAATCTCCTTGAGCAGATAGCCGGCCGCGCCAGCCAGAACCGCACCGCGCAGCGCCTGCTCGTCGTCGTAACTGGTGAGAATGAGGCACTGCTGGGCTTCGTCGACCGAACGCACGTCCCGGCAGACCTCGATGCCGGTGCCGTCGGGCAGGCGGGCATCGAGAATGGCCACGTCGGGACGCAGCTCGAGAATGAGCGGGGTTGCCTCGGCGGCCAGGCCGCAGTCGGCCACGACCTCGAATCCTTCGCCCTCGAGCAGCTCGCGCAGTCCGCGCCGAACCAGCTCGTGATCGTCGAGAATGAAGACCCGTACGGGAGCGGCCGTGGCGGCATTGCTGTTCATGGGGGTCCCTCTTCAATCGGCACGGATGCTGTCGGCACGGATGCTGGCCGGTGCGTATTGCTGACTGTTAAGTGTCGCGCCGGGCTGCACCCGGGGACTAGGGCCAAAGGTCCGGTCCTTTAGGAACGGACCAGACGTGCGATGGCGGCGGAAGCCTCGCGGAGCTTGGCCTCGGCTTCGGCGCCGCCAGCGACAGCGGCGTGCAGCACGCAGTGATTCAGGTGATCGTCGAGCAAGCCGAGTGCGACCGATTCGAGGGCGCTCGTCATGGCGGAGATCTGGGTGAGGATATCGATGCAGTACTTGTCGTCGGTGACCATTCCCTGCAGCCCGCGGGCCTGACCTTCGATGCGGCGCAGACGCTTGAGGTAGGCATCCTTGTTGGAGATGTAGCCGTGCGGCCTGTCGTGGGTCGACTCTGACTCGTTCATACGGATATCCTCTGCGTCGTCGTTAGTGTCCCAGTGTACCCCCTCGGGGTATAGTAGTGCTCTGAGTACCCCCAAGGGGTATGCTCGAATGAGACCTCTTCGCGGGGAAACAGAAAGGTTCTGACCATGAACAGCACGACCACCGCCTACGGCGTTGACGGAATGACCTGCGGTCACTGCGTCGCGAGCGTGACCGAAGAGATTGCAGCTCTCGAAGGGGCTGAGAACGTCACCGTGGAACTGGTTAAGGGTGGCACCTCGCAGGTGACCGTCACGAGCGCCGCCCCGCTCGACCGTGCTCTGGTTGCCGCAGCCGTTGAGGAGGCGGGCTACCAGCTGGTGTCCGCGGCCTGATGTTGGATGGTCAACAGGTAGACCTCCTCGTCGGTGGGATGACCTGCACCTCGTGCGCTGCCCGCATCGAGAAGAAGCTCAACCGGATGCCCGGGGTCGCCGCCACGGTCAATTACGCCACCGAAAAGGCTAGCGTTTTCGTGCCGGCCGGCACGAGCGTCGACGACGCCATCAAGACGATTGAAGCCACCGGCTACACGGCCGTGCGGCCCGCAGCCGCCCCCGTGGCGGACACCGGCGACCCCGAGCTGGCCACCCTGCGCCAGCGCCTGCTCGTCTCGGCCGCGCTGACCGTGCCGGTTGCCGCCCTGTCGATGATTCCGGTGTTGCAGTTCACGAACTGGCAATGGCTGGCCCTGACCCTCGCCGCCCCGGTCGCCATCTGGGGAGCCTGGCCGTTCCACCGCGCCGCCTGGGTGAACGCCCGCCATGGCGCCGCGACCATGGACACCCTGGTCAGCGTCGGCGTGCTCGCCGCCCTCGGCTGGTCGCTCTATGCCCTGTTCTTCGGCATGGCCGGGATGGCCGGCATGACCATGAGCTTCACCTTCTCGGCCACCCCGGGAGGTGGTGCCGATGAGATCTATCTCGAGGTGGCATCCGCTGTCACGGTGTTCATTCTGGCCGGGCGCTACGCGGAGGCGCGGGCCAAACGCAACTCCGGGGCGGCGCTGCAGGCGCTGCTCGAACTCGGCGCGAAGGAAACCACGCTGCTGAAGGATGGCATCGAGAGCCGGATCAGCACCGCGCTGCTCGTGGTCGGCGACGAGTTTGTGGTGCGGCCGGGGGAGAAGATCGCGACCGACGGCCTGATCGTGGACGGTTCGAGTGCGATTGACGCGAGCCTGCTCACCGGCGAATCGGTGCCGATCGAAGTCGGACCGGGCGACAACGTTGTGGGGGCAACCCTGAATTCCGGCGGGCGCCTCGTGGTACGGGCCGTCCGGGTCGGCGCTGACACCGAGCTGGCCCATATCGGCCGACTGGTGGAGCAGGCGCAGACCGGCAAGGCCGAGGTGCAGCGTCTGGCGGACCGGGTCTCCGCCGTGTTCGTGCCGATCGTGATCGGGCTCGCCCTGGCGACCCTGGCCGGCTGGCTGCTGGTCGGCGCCGGCGCGACGATGGCGTTCACCGCGGCCGTCGCGACGCTCATCATCGCCTGCCCGTGTGCCCTCGGGCTCGCCACACCGACCGCGCTGCTCGTGGGAACCGGACGCGGCGCGCAACTGGGCATTCTGATCAAGGGGCCGCAGGTTCTGGAATCCACCCGCCGGGTCGACACCATTGTTCTCGATAAGACCGGCACGATCACGACCGGGCGTATGACGCTGTCGAGCGTTGTGCCACACGAGTGCGGCTCTGTCGATGAGTTGCTGGCTCTGGCGGGGGCGGCGGAAAGCGGGTCGGAGCATCCGATCGCCCGCGCCATCACGGCGGGCGCGGTGTCGAAGCTCGGCCCTTTGTTGCCGTCGTCGGCGTTTCTGTCGGAGCAGGGGCTCGGGGTGCAGGCCGAGGTAGACGGCCGCCTGGTGCTGGTCGGCCGGCCCGCGTGGCTGGTTGAGCGGTGGGGGCTTAGGGTGCCGATTGAGCTGCAGGCCGTGCTGGGCACCGCCGAGGGGCTCGGCAAGACCGCCGTCATGGTGGCCTGGGAGGGCCAGGTGCGCGGCGTGCTGACCGTCGCCGACACCGTGAAGCCGACGAGCGCTGGGGCGGTCGAGCGCTTTCGGGCGCTCGGGCTGACGCCGATGCTGGTCACCGGCGACAATCTCGCGGCGGCGCAGAATGTCGCCGCCTCGGTCGGCATCACCGACGTGACCGCCGGGGTGCTGCCCGCCGACAAGGCCCGGGTAATTGCGCGGTTGCAGGCGGAGGGGCACGTGGTGGCGATGGTCGGTGACGGCGTGAATGACGCCGTCGCCCTGGCGACCGCTGACCTCGGCATTGCGATGGGCTCGGGCACCGATGTCGCGATCGAGGCGAGTGACCTCACGCTCATGCGCAGTGATCTGCTCGCCGCAGCGGATGCCATCCGCTTGTCTCGGCGCACCCTCACGACGATCAAGGCAAACCTGTTCTGGGCCTTTGCCTACAACGTCGCGGCGATTCCGCTCGCGATGGCCGGGCTGCTGAATCCGCTGATCGCCGGCGCTGCGATGGCCCTGTCCTCGGTGTTCGTGGTGACCAACAGTCTGCGGTTGCGCGGCTTCCGCGCGCTCCCGGTCGCCTGAGTATTTCCTTCCGGACCTCCTGTGTTTCCGGGTTCGGGCTTTCGGGTTTCTTGTTTCCGGGCCCGGGCCCGGTCGCTGGGCCCATGATGGATCATGGGCCCGCTGCCGCAAGGTGGGCCCGGGCGAGCGGATGCCGCCGCCGCGCCCGCAGGCTTGTGCCCTGGATACCCTCTAGGGTTTAATTTGAATGGAGGCAAACGTGAAAATCATCATTGTGGGCGGCGTCGCCGGCGGAATGTCGGCGGCTACCAGGTTGCGCAGGCTCGACGAGAGCGCCGAGATCATCGTGTTCGAGCGCGGACACTACGTCTCGTTCGCGAACTGCGGCCTGCCGTATTTCGTCGGGGGAATCATCCGTAAGCGCAGTGACCTGCTGCTGCAAACCCCCGAATCTCTCGGAAGTCGTTTCGCGCTCGACGTGCGCATCGACACCGAGGTCGTGCAGATCGACCGCGTCGAACAGACCGTTTCGGTGCGCAATCTGCTCACCGGCGAAGAAAGCCTCGAGAGCTACGACCGCCTCGTGCTCGCCGCCGGCGCCTCGGCGCGTTCCGGCGCGACCGACAGCACCATTCCCACCCATACGCTGCGCACGGTCGATGACGTCGACCACATCACCGCGGTGCTCGCGGGCGTCGAAACGGCATCCGCTGTGGTCATCGGCGGCGGATTCATCGGCCTCGAAGCCATCGAAAACCTCGTGCACCGCGGGGTGCAGGTGACCCTCGTGCAGCGCGGCAGCCAGATCTTCACCCCCCTCGACCCCGAAATGGCCGCGCCCGTGCTTGACCGACTGCGCGAACGCGGCGTCGACGTGCGCCTGGGTACCGTCGCCACTGGAGCGTCGGGGCAGAGCGTCACACTCAGTGACGGCACCGCCGTACCCGCCGACCTCGTGATCGACGCGAGCGGCGTGCGCCCCGACGTGACCCTCGCCGAGCAGGCCGGTCTGCGCATCGGCGAGAGCGGCGGCGTCTGGGTCGACGGCACCCAGGCCACCAGCGATCCACTCATCTTCGCGGTCGGCGACGGCGTCGAGAAAACGGATGCCGTCGACGGCTCCGGCACGCTCGTCACCATGGCCGGCCTCGCGAACCGCCACGGCCGCTCCGTCGCCGACAGCATCGCCGGCACGCCCGAGCAGGCTGAGCCGGCCGTCGGCGCCGGAATCGTCGCCATCTTCGGCCTCACCGTGGCCACCGTCGGCTGGAACGAGAAGCACCTGATCGCCGCTGGGCGCGCCCACCGCATCGCACACACGCACCCCGCCAACCACGCCGGCTACTTCCCGGGCGCGGAAGGGATGTCGATCAAACTGCTCATCGATGCCGCGACCGATGCAATTCTCGGCGCGCAGATCGTGGGCGGTGCGGGGGTGGACAAGCGCATCGACGTACTCGCGGTCGCGATGGCGGCCGGGCTGACGGCATCCGCTTTGACGCGTCTGGAACTCGCCTACGCGCCGCAGTATGCCTCGGCAAAAGACCCGATCAACCAGCTTGGATATGTCGCCGACAATCTCGCGCAGGGAACGAGCGTGAACCTGCAGTGGCACGAGCTGGAAGCGGCGCGCGCGGCCGGCGCTGTGCTCGTGGACGTGCGGTCGGCGGGCGAATTTGCCGCCGGAAGCATTCCGGGCGCGCTCAACGTGTCACTCGACGAGTTGCGAGCCCGACTCGCTGACCTTCCGCCGGTGCCGCTGATCGTGCACTGCCAGGTCGGTCAGCGCGGCCACACCGCCGCGCGCATTCTCACCCAGCACGGATTCGACGTGCGCAACCTCGACGGCGGCTACCGCACCTGGCTGGCCGGAACCGTCACTTCACCCATTTTGGAAAGAGCCCTCGCATGAAAGAAATCACCGTCACCGAGCTGTCCGCGCTCACCGAACCCGTTGTCATCGACGTGCGCGAACCGTGGGAGTACGAAGCCGCCCACGTTCCTGGCGTGATCCACATTCCGATGGGCGAGGTCGTCGGGCGAATCGGCGAGATTCCAGCGGATCTTCCGGTGCACGTCATCTGCGCCCTCGGCGGACGCAGCGCGCAGGTGGCGGAGTATCTGGCCGCGCACGGCCACGACGCCGTGAACATTGCCGGCGGCACCACCGCCTGGCAGCAGGCCGGTCTGGCGACCGAGCAGGGGGCCTGAGATGGACGACGTGCGCGCCGCCGAGCAGAAGAAGATCCTGAACCGGTTGCGCCGGGCGCAGGGGCAGCTGACCGCCGTCATCGCCGCGGTCGAGGGCGGCGGCAATTGCCGCGACGTCGTGACCCAACTGGCTGCCGTGTCGAGTGCCCTCGACAAGGCCGGCTTCGTCATCGTGTCGACCGCGATGCGCGACTGCATCGCGAACCCCGACAGCGAGAACTCGCTGACGGTCCCCGAGCTTGAGAAGTTGTTCCTGACGCTCGCGTAGGGCGTGCGGGCGGGGCACGGGCGGCGGGGCGCGGCATCCGCTCGCCGGGCCCACTCTCTGACTCCGGGCCCAGTCTATAAACTTGGCCCGGGGACGGGGCCCGGGCCAAGTCCGCAAAGAGCGCGGCACTCAGATGGCGGGGGTCACTCCGAGACCGGCCAGCATCTCCGTGACGTTCGCCCGGATCTGGTCGCGGATGCGCCGCACCTCCTCGATCGGCTGGCCGGCCGGATCGACGAGCTCCCAATCGACGTAGCGTTTGCCAGGGTAGATCGGGCAGGCATCGCCGCAGCCCATGGTGATCACGACGTCCGCCGCCTGCACCACGTCGTCGGTGAGCGGCTTCGGAAATGACTCGTCGAGCGACAGGCCGAGTTCGGCCATGACCGCGACCATGGTCGGGTTCAGCTCGGGCAGGGGCATCGATCCGGCCGAACGCACGTGCACGGCACCGCCCGACAGGGAATTGGTGAACACAGCGGCCATCTGCGAGCGGCCGGCATTCTGCTCGCAGACGAACAAAACTTCGGGCACCGGGCGCTCTATCGCACCCTTGGCCTGGCCCAGTGCATTCAGGCGTTCGCGAGCAAAGCGTGCCGTGCGGGTCGTCAAATGAGCCTTCACGCTCGACGTGCGCAGCAGCCCGGTATAGGACTCGAGCACGTAACGTTCGACGGTCTCGGCGGCGAAGATGCCGTGAAACTGCTCGGCGAGCTCACCGGCGAGACGCTTGAGCGACTCTTCCGGGTAGGTCAGGCCGGGAAGCATGCCTAAGCCTCGATCGGCAGAATCTCGGCGAGCAGCGCCTCGATGCGCGCCTTGATCTCATCGCGAATGGGGCGCACGCTTTCGATGCCCTGGCCGGCCGGATCGTCCAGCTTCCAGTCCTCGTAACGCTTGCCTGGAAAGATCGGGCAGGCGTCGCCGCAGCCCATTGTGATGACGACGTCGGACTGCTTGACGGCCTCGGTCGTGAGGATCTTCGGCACGTTGCCGGCGATGTCGATGCCCTCTTCGGCCATCGCGGCGATCGCGACCGGGTTGATCTGATCCTTCGGCTCCGAGCCGGCCGAGAGCACCTCGACGCGGCCCTGCGACAGTGCGGTCAGAAAGCCAGCGGCCATCTGCGAGCGTCCGGCGTTGTGTACGCAGACAAACAGTACGGAGGGTTTCATTTCTAAGTTCCTTCAGTTAGACGAGGGTACGAGTGGATGCTGCGACCGGCGCAGAGTCGGCCGCCGGCATCCGTTCGGGAAAGAGTCGCGGTTTCAGCCAGAGCGCGACGTAAACGAGCGCGACGAGCGCCGGCACTTCGATCAGCGGGCCGACGATGCCGGCGAGGGCCTGGCCGCTGAGGGCGCCGAAGGTTCCGATCGCGACGGCGATCGCAAGCTCGAAGTTGTTGCCGGCGGCGGTGAAAGCCAGCGTCGTGGTGCGTTCGTAGCTCAGGCGCAGCAGGCGCCCGGTGAGGAAACCGGCGAGGAACATCATCGCGAAGTAGACCAGCATCGGCAGTGCGATGCGGGCCACGTCGCCGGGGTGGTCGATGACCTGCTGGCCCTGCAGGGCGAACAGCATGACGATCGTGAACAGCAGTCCCCAGAGCGCGAACGGGCCGACCCGGGGTAGAAAGCGAGCCTCGTACCAGTCGCGGCCGCGGCGGGCCTCGCCGATGCGGCGAGACAAATACCCGGCCAGCAGTGGAATTCCGAGGAACACCAGCACGCTCGCGGTGATCGCCCAGATCGAGAACTCGGCGCTCGTGGTGGGCAGGCCGAGCCAGGCCGGCAGGACCTGCAGGTAAAACCAGCCGAGGGCACCGAACGCGACGACCTGGAATACCGAGTTCACGGCCACGAGAAATGCCGCGGCTTCGCGGTCGCCGCAGGCGAGGTCGTTCCAGATCAGCACCATGGCGATGCAGCGGGCGAGGCCGACGATGATCAGTCCGGTGCGGTATTCGGGCAGGTCGGGCAGAAAGATCCAGGCCAGGGCGAACATGAGCGCTGGACCGACCAGCCAGTTCAGCAGCAGAGAAGAGATCAGCAGGCGCTTGTCGGAGGCGACGGAACGGGCATCCGTGTAACGCACCTTGGCGAGCACCGGGTACATCATGATCAGTAACCCGATGGCGATCGGCACGCTGATCGAGCCGATCGTGAACGCGTGCAGCAGATCGCCGACGGCCGGAACGAACACGGCGAGCAGCAGGCCGAGGCCCATGGCGGCGAGGATCCAGACCGGCAACAGCCGGTCCATCGCGCCGAGTCGGGTGGGGGCAGGTGCCGTAATGCTCACGAATCTCCAAGTCTTGACGACAGCGATTCGCGGTAACATTGATCGTTGTCGATGTCCACGCTAGATCAATACATTGACCAATGTCAATCTAAGGAGGATCTGTTCAGATGACGTTTACCCGGACCCTGCCCCTGACCGACATTTCTCAAGCGGATGCCTGCTCCTCCCCGCTGGCGCGCGCAGCCATCGCCCCGGACCACGCAGACTCCCTGGCCCGCTCGCTCAAGGCCCTCGCCGACCCCGCCCGACTGCGCATCATCTCGATCGTGGCTGCCCACGCCGACGCCGAGGCCTGCGTCTGCGACCTCACCGACCAGCTCACGCTGAGCCAGCCAACCATCTCGCACCACCTGAAGGTGCTCGTCGACGCAGGTTTTCTCAGTCGGGCCAAGCGGGGAACCTGGTCGTATTACAGCCTGGTACCCGGCTCGCTCGACTCCGTCGCGGGCGTGCTGGCCGCCGTCTGAGGTCGGCCGCCTGATCGCGTCCGGGACCTGAGCCGTCCTGTCAGGCCGCCGTTCGTGCTGATGGCCGGCGCCGGGGCATCCGTTTGTGTCGCGTGTCGTTTTTCGAATTGTTCGGTCTGTTCTGGCCCTATGCGCTCGGCGCAATTGCTGGCAAGCTGGCGCCAGGGGAGAGGAGCCATCCGTGAGCACCTATGTGATCGTCGGCGTGATTCCGGGCCAGCCCGACGCCGTTGTGCTGGAGGCCGCTGCCTTTGCTGCCCGGTTTCAGGCCGAGCTGGTCTGCGCCACGGTCGATGCCGGCCGATATTTCGTGGATGAGTTCGCCGATGGAGGCGTTATCTCCCTGCCGATCGACCCCGACCTTGACGACACCGATGACGACGGATTCAGCGTGGCCTTCCGCGCTCACCTGACGACTCTGCTCGATGGCAGCAACCTGGTCTGGTCTACCCGGGCGGTGGCGGGCGATCCGGCCCGTGCCCTCGCCCACCTCGCCGACACGCTCGACGCCGCGATGATCGTGGTCGGTACCCGCGAATCCGGCGTGCGGGCCAGCGTGCAGGAATTCTTCGGCGGCTCCGTGGCCGTACACCTCGCCCACCGGCAGCACCGGCCGGTCGTCGTAGTTCCGCTCGCCCCGGTAGCCTTCCGCGACGAGCTGCCGTGGGAGTCGGAGCGGTAGCCGTCCAGCCGCGCGGGTATTTCGCGCCGCAGCGATTACGTGCCGCAGTCGCCACGTGCCGGAGGCCTACCCGGGCGCAGACGTGTATTCTGGCCTCGGCGATGGATCCCGCCGGAGCATCCGCTCAAACTGCCCGCGCTGATGGTTCCTACTCATTGCGACGGAATCACACCGGGCAGGACACCATCGACGAAATCACGCCGCGCGCCGCGCATCTGCGCTGGCGCTACCTCGGCCTGGTGTTTCTCGGCGGAACGGCGGGCACCGCCCTGCGCGAAGCGCTCTCGCTCGTGCTTCCTGACGGTCGCCTACCGCTGACCACGCTCGGAATTAACCTACTCGGTGCCCTGTTGCTTGGCCTCCTGCTCGAGGCCCTCGTGCGCAGCGGATACGATGCCGGTGGCCGCCGCAGCCTGCGACTCCTGCTCGGCACCGGTCTGCTCGGCGGTTTCACGACCTACAGCGCGCTCGCGACCGACAGTGCACTGCTCCTGCACGGCGGCGAGGTCGGCCTCGCGCTCACCTATGCTCTCGGCACCGTGCTGCTTGGCGGCGTGGCCACCGGGCTCGGCATCGTGCTCGGCGCCGCTCTGCACCGGCATCCGGGGGCGAACGGATGACCCCGCTCCTGTTCCTGGGGATCGCCTGCGCCGGCGGCGTGGGCGCGGCCGCCCGGTTCTACCTCGACGGCCTCTTGCGCTCCCGCCTCGGCGGGGCGTTTCCGTTCGGCACGACCATTATCAACGTGAGCGGCTCGCTGCTGCTCGGCCTCGTCACCGGCCTCGCCCTGAACCACCTGCTCGCGCCAGAGTGGAGCCTCGTGATCGGCGTAGGTCTGCTCGGAGGCTACACGACGTTCAGCACGGCGAGTTTCGAGACCGTGCGACTGGCCCAGCAACGGCGGTATCTGGCCGCGCTGGCCAACGGGATCGGCATGCTCGCGGCATCCGTTGGCGGCGCAGCACTCGGTCTCTGGGCGGGGCTGGCGCTCGGCTGACTCTGACTCTGCCTCTGCCTCTGCCTCGGGCGCCCGCGAGGCCGGGCCCATGTTGCGAACGGGGGCCCACGATCGATCATGGTCCCGCTTTCCGGGCCCGGGCCCGGGCTCGGAAAAGATTGGGCCTGAAATGGGAGCCCGCGGAATGGGGTGCGTGCGCCGCCGCGAGGTGCTAACTTTGGCACCTCACCAGAGATGACCAGCGTTCAGGGGGCTGAAGGTATCGGCCCGCGGCCGGGTCACCCGTCGGACTCCTCGAAGTAGAGGTGGGCGTGCAGGCGGCAGCCGGGGTTGAATTCGGCCGCGCAGTGCGGGCAGCGCTCGACCTGGCGATACTCGGTGATGCTGAGCTCGCGGTGGCAGACCCCGCACAGAATCGCGAGCTCCGACCACTCGGACTGTGGCCACCGCCGGGCCGCATGCGGAACGGGTTCGCCCCGTAAAGCCTCGTCGTGGCACTGGTAGCAAGGGTAGTAGCGCCGGCAGCAGGCGAACCTGATCGCCACGATGTCCAGTTCAGAGTGAAAGTGGATGCAGCGGGTCGCCGAATCGAGAACCGCCCCGAACACGGGCGGCGCGGCATCCGTTTTCGCGGATGCTACGCCGGCATCCGGCGGTGGAGCTGCGCTCGCCCTGTTGGCGGGGTTGGCGCTGGGCTGAGAACGTCGGGCCCAGGTTGCGGAGCCGGGCCCATGATCGATCGTGGGCCCGCTTTCCGGGCCCGGGCCCGGTCGATGAATCGGGCCGAACATGCTATTCGCCCGACTCGGCATCAGCGGACGCCTGCTCAGTGACGAAGGCTTCGAAAGTGGCGGCATCGCTGTTGGAGCCCGAGTACTTCACGCCATTCACCAGCACCGTCGGGGTTCCCTCGATTGCATCAATGTCGGAGTTGGGAATCGGTCCCTCGAGCGCACGTTGCGTCGAGGCGTCGACCCAGTCGGAGTAGGTCTGATCGGCGATGCAGCTGGCGACCTCGCTGGAGGTCACCCCGGACCCCTCAACCAGGCTGGTCAGCTCGGCATTGGTCAAGCCGGTCGTGTCCTCGGCGGGCTGATCGGCGAACATGGCCGCGTTGAAATCGAGAAAGTTGTCGGGAGCATAGTTGGCCACGCAGGCAGCCGCGTTTGCGGCGCGGGTGGCGTACTCGGTGCCCGACGACAACCGATCGAGAATTGAGATCGGGTGAACCTCGACCGTGGCATTTCCGGCGGTGACCCACTCGGTAATCTGCTCGCCATTGGTGGCCTCGAAATCGCCGCAGATCGGGCACAGGTAGTCGATGTACATCACGATGTTGGCCGTCTCGACAAGCGCGCTCTGGTCGGTGGCGATCGGGTCGGCATCCGCTTCTAGAGCTGCTGTCGCGGCGGCGGAAACCGTCGTTCCGTCGCTACCGAGCAGGATGCCGTCGCTGGCCATGTTGGCCGGGCTCGCCGCTGCCGGGGCGGTGACGTTGTTCACGATGACCACGGCGACGATGGCGACCACGGCGAGCAGGCCGATACCGATGCCTCCGCGCAGAAAGAGTCGACGGCGTTGGTCCCGCTTGACCTGCTCGGCGCGCATGAGGCGGGCGGTTTCGCGGGCGTCTTCGCGGCGGTCTTTCTTGGGCGGGCGGGCCTGGCCGGAAGTGCTCATGCGGAAGTTCACCATTCGTTTGTAGCTGCTGTTGCCTAAAACGTTAGCGGCCCTGCCTAACGGTCTGGTTCCGGGAGCCTGTGAGGCGACTGTGAGAGCCGAGCTTAACGCGTGGGCACCTACTGGGTGAAGGCCGCATCGAACGAGGTGCTCGGCTGCGCAAAACCGAAGCTCATCAGGAAAGCGAGTGCCTCCGGCGCGCCCTGCAGGCGGTCCATGCGTCTTCGTACTCCACCGAGAGGGGGCCGTCGTAGCCGATCGCGGTCAGCGCACAAAAGCTGTCCTCCCACGGCACATCACCGCGGCCCGTCGAGACGAAATCCCAGCCGCGTCGCGGGTCTCCCCACGGCAGATGAGACGAGAGGATGCCGTTGCGCCCGCCACCCATCCGCATCTTCGTATCCTTGCAATCCACGTGGTAGATGCGGTCCTGGAAGTCGCTGATGAACGCGACCGGATCGATCTGCTGCCACATGAGATGGCTGGGATCCCCTTTCAGGCCGAACGCCGGGCGGTCGCGTTCAGACTCGCGTTCGCGCCGAGGTATCCGGGGAGTAGTGCCTATCCATCGACGAGTTCAGTTTGCCTGGCTTTCACCGCCGAAAACATCGCCAAGACCAACGCGTCCGCCGACATGAAATTTGGGTCGTCCAACGATGTCGAAACGGCTTGACACCTCTGAGAAACAAGCAGCGACGAGATGCCATCTCTGATGGGTAAAACGAGAGTCCTTATGAGTCGTGTTTTACTTGATCAACACCGTATTTTTAGATTTTCCATGCGTCAAAACCCGAACCCGACCGATGGGTGGATGCTCGTGCAACTGCATTCAGTCGAGCTCGGCGATCATCTCATCCACGGCGGCCGCACCCAAGCGCTCGCTGAGCACCATGAGCCCGGCTCCTCGGATGCCCGCATCGGGACCACCCCGAGCGGGCACGATGTTGAGGTGCTGATTGGCTAGGGGAATCGATCGCCGGTACACCACTTCACGCACGCCTGCGATGATCTCCTGCACGTTTATACCCAGCTGTCCCCCAATGACGACGACAGACGGGTTCAGGACGCTGACGCACATCGCCGTGACCTCGCCGATCGCTCGCCCCGCCGCGCGCGCAGCGGCAATCGCTGTGGGGTCGCCCATTCTGATGCGGCCGGTGACGTCACCGGGCCCGATAATCGCGACCCCATCCCGACTCAGGTACGCCGCTATTGCCGGGGCGCTGGCCGTCGCCTCAAGGTCACGATCGTTGGCCGTTCCGGGCACCAGTACATGTCCAATGTCGCCTGCTGAGCCCCGGGAACCGCGCTGCAGTACTCCGCCCAGGATGATGCCCGCGCCAATTCCCGTGGACACCTTAATGAAGACCAAATCGTCGACCGCGGGCCACTGGGTCGCTTGCTCGCCGAGTGCGAGCAGGTTCACGTCGTTGTCGACCAGGACCGTGGCCATCAGGCGCTGGCGCACAAAAGCGGGGATGTCAAAGCCGTCCCAGCCCGGCATGATCGGGGGGCGGATGGGCCGGCCCGTCGAATGTTCTACGGGGCCTGGCACCCCCACGCCAATCCCCAACAGATCCCGTTGCTGATGACCACTAGCGACGAGTAGGCGCTCCGCGGTGTCGACGGCCCATGTGAGAATCTCGGTCGGTCCGTCGGCGATGTCAAGCACCCGGCTCTCCTGATAAAGCACGCGGCCGGAAAGGTCGAGAACGCCCACCGCACCGCGGGTAGCGCCAAGGTCGATTCCTATGCAGACCCTCGAGGTCTGGTCGAACATCAAGCGCGCGGCGGGGCGCCCGCCTGACGATGATGCCAGGCCTTTCGGAGTCACCAAGCCGATCGCCGTGAGCCCAGCCAGCCTGTTCACCACGCTGGTTCTCGCCAACCCGGTCTCGTCGACAAGCTCGGATCGCGTTCGCGGTCGGCCGTCGCGGAACAGCTGAAAGAGGTCGCCGGCACCGGATGAAAACATAGTCTCGTATCCCAAATCATGAAAAGACCAATGAGTAAAAAGAACACTACCGGACCGAACGAGTGCCCAAAAAAACTGTCTATTGACATTTTAATGTCATAAGTGCTACTTTCAACCCAGCAAGGACAAACTACAAGGAGGTAGAAGTGATGAAGTTCGCCTACGAGGCCAACGCGTGGGGCGGCGTGGTCGGTACGCCCGGCGCAGTGACTGATCTGGGATCGGGTTTCTATGTGACGCCGGGAGACGTGCATCAAACCGTCCAGGCGATCGCTGCAGCCGGCTACTCCGGAATCGAGTTGTTCGACGGCAACCTCCTTCCCTTCGAAGAATCGATCGACGACTTCGTATCTATCGTGCAAGCCAATGGCCTTGAAATCGCTGGCGTCTACACTGGTGGACACTTTATCTACCCTGATGCCCAGGAAGACGAGCTCGTCCGCTTCGATCGTTCGATTCGACTAGCCGCGTTCGCGGGTGCGCGCCACTATGTAGTCGGCGGCGGCGCAGTGCGGTCCACCGGCCCTAGGGCGCAGGACTATGAGGTAGCTGGTGCCTTCCTGGATATTATCGCCGAGCGCGCTCGCGCGGCCGGCCTCATTCCCAGCTATCACCCTCACCTCGGAAGCATCGCCCAAGCACCGGACCAAATCGACGCTCTCTTCGCCGCCACCTCCATCGGTCTTTGTGCCGACGTTGCGCACATCGCCGCAGGCGGCGGTGATCCCGTAGCCGTAATCCAGAAGTACAGCGACCGTCTGGCGTACGTGCACCTGAAAGACCTCGATCAGAAGACCAACGCCTTCCTGCCGCTGGGCGCGGGCGACCTGGACCTCACCGCCATCTTTGCTGCGGTCATCGACGCGGGCTATCAAGACTGGATCACCGTTGAGCTCGACGGATACGAGGGTGACAACGATGAAGCTGCCAGGAAAAGTCTTACATTTCTGCAGAACCTAACGCTTACCGACCCCGCACGATCCTAAGCACGACCAAGTAGTTACTCATAGCAAAGGAGCATGGAGAATGAAAGTTTCAACAACGCTTGTCGCCGCAGTTGCGGCCGCGGGTCTATTCGCGTTGACGGGGTGCACCCCGTCTGCGCAATCCACCGCAACCGAGGTTGCACCCGAGGTCACCGCTCAGATTGATGCGGCCCTCGCGGACATCACCGGCAAGGTTTTCAGCATCGGCCCCAACGGCGAAGAGCCCGCCTCGGTCGACACCACGACTGTAACCGACGAGCAGGCAACCGAGATCGCGGGTATGGGCCTCACCGCCGCGATTGTGATGCACTACGGTGGAAACGACTGGGCGAACGCCCAAATCGCCGGCCTGAACGCGGAATTCGACCGTCTCGGCATCGAAGTCATCGCAACCACGGATGCTAACTTCAACCCGGCCACGCAAGTCGCCAACATCGAGACGGTTCTGGCGCAGGACCCCGATATCATCGTGTCCATTCCCACCGATCCTGTGGCAACGGCTAGTGCCTACCGCAAGGCCAGTGAACAGGGCGTCAAACTAGTTTTTATGGACAATGTGCCCCAGGGCTTCGTCGCCGGTGAAGATTATGTCTCGATGGTGTCAGCCGACAACTACGGTAACGGGGTCACCTCGGCATACCTCCTCGCCCGCTCCCTCGGTGGCCAAGGAACGATCGGCGTGATCTATCACGAGGCCGACTTCTTCGTCACCCAGCAGCGATACGCTGGCTTCACGAAAACGATCACCGACGAGTTCCCCGATATTGAAATCATTCAGGAGCAAGGAATCGCCGGGCCTGACTTCGCCGGCGATGCCCAAGGCGTGGCCAACGCCATGCTCACCAAAAACCCCGACCTCGACGGTATTTGGGCTGTTTGGGACGTGCCAGCGGAGGGCGTGATGGCCGCTGCCCGAGAGACCGGTCGCACCGACATCAAGATCGCCACCGAAGACCTCGGCACGAACGTGGCGATCGCTCTGGCGAAGAATCAGATGATCGTTGGCCTCGGAGCCCAGCTTCCCTATGACCAGGGAATCGCCGAGGCCGACCTCGCCGCGCTCAGTATGCTCGGTCTGGAGGTTCCGGCCTACGTCGCGCTGAGCTCGCTGCCCGTCGACCACAAGAACGTTCTTGAGGCTTGGGAGACCGTTTACCACTCGGCTCCGCCGGCTGCCATCAAGGATGCCTACGTCGACTAATAACCGATGATCGACTCGTGGGGCGGCCGAAAACGGTCGCCCCACGAGAACTTTTGAAAATTGATGATCAACAGAACTGTCGAGCCCCGGTGGCTCAGGAAAGGTAGTCATGCAAGAGATTAATATCGCCATGATTGGTGGCGGATTTATGGGTAAAGCCCATTCCCTCGCCTACGCGGCGATGCCCATGTTCTTCTGGCCGTCTCCGGCGCGCCCAATCAAGAAGATCATCGTCGATGTGACCGACGATCTTGCTCGCACTGCCGCCGAGCGGTACTCGTGGGACGGTTATTCGTCATCGTGGCGCGACGTCGTCAACGATCCCGGGATCGATGTAATCGATATCGCCACCCCGAATAATCTGCACGCCGAGATCGCAATCGCCGCTGCCGAGGCCGGCAAACACATCATTTGTGAAAAGCCTCTGGCCCCGACGGCCGGCGAAGCCCGCCGCATGTACGAGGCGGCCCAGAAGGCCGGCGTTGTTACAGCAGTTGCCTTCAACTACCGCCGCACCCCGGCTGTAGCGCTCGCTAAGAAGTACATCGACGAGGGCGCTATTGGCACCATTCTGAACTTTCGCGGTACCTATTTGCAGGATTGGAGCGCAGACCCGAACTCGCCGCTCAGCTGGCGTTTCCAGAAAGACATCGCCGGCTCGGGCGCCGTGGGTGACATCGGCTCGCACGTGGTTGACTTGGCCCGCTATCTGGTCGGCGAGATTTCCGAAGTTACCTCGCTGGTCTCGAACTTTATCCCCGACCGTCCGCTCCAGTCTGGTGGTTTTGACGCCCTCGGCGGTTCCTCCACGTCTGACGGCCCGCGTGGCGCGGTCGACGTCGACGACGAGGCAATGTCGTTGATCAAGTTTCGCAATGGCGCGGTCGGCTCCCTTGAGGCAACGCGCAACGCCTGGGGCCGCAACAACTACATCACCTTCGAAATTCATGGAACCGAAGGCTCTATTTTCTTCAATTACGAGAACCGTGACGAGCTCCAGGTAGCGTTCAAGAATGACCGCGCCGATCGTCGAGGCTTTCGCACGGTATATACCGGCCCGAACACGCCATATGGTGAGTCGCTCTGGCCTATCCCTGCGCTGGGTATCGGTTACAGCGAAACGAAGATCATCGAAGCCCACGACTTCCTCAAGGCAGTCGCTGAAGGCGGAACTGTCGAACCCAACTTCGCCGACGGCTACCAAGCCGCGCTCGTCGACGACGCCATTCTTGAATCCGGCCGAACCGGTGAGTGGGTGCGGGTTCCGGATGTGACCGACCCGAACGCCACCGATGTCTGAGACTGCTGGCGCCCCTCCAGCGGTAAGAATGCGAGGCATCGTCAAGAGCTTCGGCCCGGTCGAAGTCCTGAAATCCGTTGACATGGACATCGTGGCCGGTGAGGTGCACGCTCTCGCCGGAGAGAACGGCGCGGGCAAGTCCACCCTAATGAAGGTCCTGCAAGGCGTTCATCCGATCACCTCTGGCACTATCGAGGTCGGGGGACAGCCGGTCGTCATCCGAACCACCGCCGATGCCGAGCGGGCCGGCATCGGCATGGTCTTTCAGGAATTCAGCCTCATCCCCTCGATGACGGTAGCGCAGAACATCTTTCTCAACCGCGAGATCCGCGGTAAAGCCGGACTGGTTGATGACCGTATGGCGGAGAAGGCGGCGCGCGAAATCTTTGACGGTTTGGGTGTAAAGATCGACCCCAAGGCGCGGGTGGAGACGCTGGGCACCGCGTACTGGCAGCTGGTGGAGATCGCTAAGGCTTTGGCCAAGAATGCCAGCGTCCTGGTAATGGACGAACCCACGGCCAGTCTCGCCAAACACGAGGTTGAGAACCTCTTCGAACTTATCGACAAGCTCAAGACCCGTGGCATCGCCATCGTCTATATCTCCCATCGGATGGACGAGATCCGCAGGGTCGCCGACCGCATCACGGTTTTGCGGGACGGCCGCGTCGTGCTCGCAGCCGGCGTCGCGCAACTGACCGCAGCCGAGATCATCGAAGCGATCATCGGCCGGAGGCTCGCCTCTGACCTGGTATATCGCGACCGACACCTGCTGGCCGATGCTCCCATTGTGCTCGAAGCCACCGACATTGGGAGCAGTCGCGTACTCAAATCAGTCAGCCTCACGATCCGTGCTGGAGAGATCGTCGGTCTCGCCGGGCTGATGGGCAGCGGACGCACCGAGTTCGCTCGCGTGGTCGCCGGAATGGACCGTCCGACTCAAGGAACGCTGAGTATCGATGGCACACTCGTTCGCTTTAGTACCCCGATGGCGGCTCAGCAGGCGGGTATCGCGCTCATTCCTGAGGACCGTCGCGAACAGGGGCTGGTGCTTGAGCACTCCGTCTCGGAGAATCTCGCCCTTCCCGTGCTTGACCGCGTGAAGTCAGGCGTCTTCCTTTCCATGACCAAGTTGCGCGAGCTGACCAATCAGCTCGTCAACCGCTTCGACGTCAAGGTCGCCGACCCCTATGCGCCGGTCAGTCTGCTGTCAGGCGGCAACCAGCAGAAGGTAGTCGTGGCGAAGTGGATCAACACAGGCCCTCGCATATTAGTGATGGACGAGCCTACCTCCGGTGTCGACATTGGCACGAAGACGGAAATCCTCGACATCGTGCGTGAATTTGCATCGCAGGGCAATGCGGTGCTGTTCATCTCATCCGAATTACCAGAACTCCTCGCGGTCGCCGACCGCATCGTCGTGTTCCGCGAAGGACGCTCCGACCGCGAACTCGACCGCGACGACGTCGCGAGCGAGGAACAGCTTCAACTCATAATCCAAGGAGAGGCAGCATGAGCAGCCCCACAACGGCCACCAGGCCATCCCTCATCTCCCAAGCTGTTAGTCGGTTCGACTGGCGTAGCAACGTTATTTACATCGCGTTCGTGGTCGTGTTCATCCTGTTCGCCATCTTCCTTAGCAACGACGGATTCCTCTCCGCCAACAACATGCTGAACATCGTGCGGCAGACGGCAACAATTTCGATAATGGCTGTCGCAATGACCTTCGTGATCGCCACTGCCGAAATCGACCTCAGCGTCGGCTCGATCGCCGGTCTCGCCTCCGTCGTCACCGCCATGGCGACGACCCAGTGGGGGCTCGTTCCCGGCATCGTCGCGGGACTACTCTCCGGGGCCATTATCGGCGCGATCAACGGCGGACTCGTTGCCTTGCTGAAGGTCCCGTCCTTCCTCGTTACGCTTGGGATGCTCGGCCTCGCGGCCGGGCTCGCGCAGTGGATCACCGCCTCGGCACCCCAGCCCATCAGCGACACCTTGTATGTGCAGATCTTCGGCGGCGGTGATTTCGGCCCTGTACCCGGGCTCCTCGTCTGGACGGTCGTGGCCGTGGCGGTCGGATGGATTGCAATGAACCGAACAAGTTTCGGACGCCGTGTGTTGGCGACCGGCGGTAATCCCACCGCAGCCGCGTACACCGGAATCCGCACCGCACGGATTAAATTCACCGTACTGCTTCTTTCAGGTATCGCCGCTGCTATCGCAGGGATGCTTTACGCGGGCCGGCTCGAATCAGGCCGCTTCCAATGGGGCCAAGGTGACGAGCTCACAGTCATCGCCGCAGTAATTCTCGGCGGTACAAGCCTTTTCGGAGGCCGGGGGGCGATCATCGGTACGCTCGTCGGGTCGCTCTTCATGGGTCTCATTAACAACGGCCTCATCCTCGCCGGGCTCGACGTCGCCCAACAGTCGGTCGTGCGTGGCGCGATCATCATCGCAGCGGTCGCCTTATCGAGGAAAAAGTGACGACCCGACCGCTCCGGAGCGGCATTATCGGAACCGGCTTTATGGGACGGGTGCACACACACGCTGTGCGTTCAGTAGGCGGCGTCGTCGTCGCCTACGCCGGCCGCGATGCCGACCGAACACGACTAGCCGCTGACGAAGAGAACGTGCCGCTGGCTCTCACACCAGAAGAGTTGATCGCCCATCCGGATGTCGATCTGGTACACATCTGCACTCCAAACGCGCAGCACGTTCCACTAGCCCTGGCCGCAATTGCCTCGGGCAAACACGTCATCTGTGAGAAACCACTAGCCCTCACCGCCGACGACGCCCTACGGCTCCAGCGCGCCGCCGATGATGCCGGAGTCGTAAACGCCGTGCCCTTCGTCTACCGCTTCTATCCGACGGTTCGCGAAGCAAAGGCCCGAATCGCCGATTCTGGCGAACGCATCTGGCTCGCGCACGGTCACTACCTACAAGACTGGCTCTCCGATCAGTCGAGCTACAACTGGCGGGTGATGGACGCGGGATCCCGTGCCTTCGCCGACATCGGTGTGCACTGGTGCGACCTTTTCGAGTTCACTACCGGTCACCGCATACAAAAATTGCTCGCGCAGAGCTCGCGGCTACATGACACTCGCCTGTCCGAGGCGGGCGAGGTCGCCGTCGCCACAGAAGACGGAGTGACCATGATGTTCCATACAGATCACGGCGCCACAGGCTCTGTCGTAATCTCCCAAGCCAGCCCCGGACGTAAAAATCAGCTGTGGATGTCGCTCGATGGCGAACACCGCTCCTATGCCTTCGACCAAGAAAATCCAAACGGTCTGTGGATCGGGTCGACCTCAGGAATCTCAATCATTCCGAAGGGCCTTGAGACGGTGAACCACGCTGCCACCGCGCCCTACGTCACAGTGCCCTCCGGGCATCCGCAGGGCTATCAAGATTGCTTCGGTCTATTCATGAAGGATGTGCATTCCGTGATCGAGGGCAAAGTCGTCCATGGACTTCCCACCTTTGCCGATGGAGTGCGTGCCGCCCAGCTGACGGATGCAGTCATCGAGTCATCGAAATCGGGTAATTGGGTCGAGGTCGTACCAACTCGTCAGTCGACCTCGAGGGCGGCATGAGCCAGCCGACGCACCCCGTCACCTTGTTCACGGGCCAATGGGCAGACCTCCCCTTCGAAGAGGTAGCGCGCCTGGCCGCCTCGTGGGGCTATGACGGTCTTGAGATCGCCGCGTCGGGCGACCACCTCGACCTACAACGAGCCGATGAAGATGCCGCGTACCTCGCATCCCGGCTCGAGATTTTAGACCGCCACGGCCTGAAGGTCTTTGCCATCTCGAACCACCTCGCAGGGCAGGCCGTCTGCGACGCTCCCATCGACTTTCGCCATCAGGCGATCCTGCGCCCCTATGTGTGGGGAGACGGAGAGGCTGAAGGTGTGCGGCAGCGGGCAGCCGAGGACATGAAACGTGCCGCGCGCGTCGCGCGCAAGCTCGGGGTAGACACGGTTGTGGGATTTACTGGTTCATCGATCTGGCCGTACGTTGCCATGTTCCCGCCAGTGCCGCCGTCGGTCATTGAGGCCGGCTACGATGACTTCGCCGCACGATGGAATCCAATCCTCGACATCTTCGACGACGAGGGCGTTCGATTCGCGCACGAAGTACATCCCGGTGAGATCGCCTACGACTACTGGACAAGCGTGCGCACTCTTGAGGCGATCGGCCATCGCCCGGCGTTCGGCTTCAACTGGGATCCGAGTCACATGATGTGGCAAAACATCGATCCTGTCGGATTCATCTGGGACTTTCAAGACCGGATTTACCACGTGGACTGCAAGGACACCCGACTGCGCCCAACCAACGGCCGTGCCGGCGTTCTGGGTTCCCACCTCGCGTGGGGCGACCCACGACGCGGCTGGGATTTCGTATCGACAGGACACGGCGATGTGCCATGGGAAGACGCATTCCGAGCCCTGGAGGCGATCGGCTACAGCGGACCCATCTCGATCGAGTGGGAGGATGCAGGAATGGACCGGCTCCACGGTGCGGCTGAGGCAATCGAGTTCGTTCGTTCTAAGCTGTGGACACGGCCGACCGACTCATTCGACGCGGCGTTCACAAACCAATGACGACGCCAGCGGAGTCGGCGTTCGTTGTTTTTGCTCAAATTCGGGTGTGTGAAGCGAAGCTCGAACGGTTTCTCACGCATCTTCTAAGGCTTGCCGAGCGGTCCCTCGCCGATGAGACCGGCTGTTTGCAGTACGACGTAATCGAACTCGATCGCGCGACCCGGCTGTTTGGCGTCTACGAGGTCTACCGTGACGCCGAGGCCTATAACGTACACCGGACATCCGTTCACTTCCACGAGTGGGAGGTTGTGGCCGAAGGCGTTATAGAAGAGAGTGGCCTCGATGTGCAAACCGGTCGGCTGGTGCGCACAAGCTCCGCCCGGACCGATGCCCCGTGTCGGAAGTCCCCTGTGGAAGTCGTTTAAGGGATTCGAGGATTTGATCTGCGGGTTCTGGTCCAGATGCATGGTTTGGGGGGCGTCGTTCCACGCTTTCACTCAGTTACTGTATCGGCCTTGAGCGCTCGGGAGCTGCGGTGATCTGAACGTCAGAGGAGGTCTACGCATCGTGGTGTCCAGCGACATGGACGCGGTCGGGTGCTCGAGGACGCCAGGAGGGTCATCCAGCACATACTCGCACCTGATGCGATCGTCCGGCGCCTGAGCGAGCTGGCTCGATCCCCTCCAGAAATCGGCGACCGGCATCCGAGCAGGGCGAGGCACCGCTCATACGTGCGCCGGGGAGTGGATGCGCGCTGGCTGGGGGAAATTGAGCAGTTGAAACGGTCGTCGTTGCGCACCGGCTATTCAGTGGTCGGCGCCTACGGTCCCGCTTGAGGAGCGTTCAGAGGAATGAGGCCGCGGCGTGCGCGGCGTACTGCGCGCGAATGACCGTCTGAAAGTCGGGCGCCGGCTCGGCCGCAATGGCCGCAGCCCAGGTCGGCCGGGTGCCGGTCAGAGCCCAGGCCGCCTGCACTGCCCCGCCGTCGGCGACATACTCGCCCGGCGCCGGTACCACGACCGGAGCGGCGAACACCTGGGCGGCGATGGCGCGCACGGCCGGGTTCTGCGCCGCCCCGCCGATCAGCAGAATGCGCCCGACGGCAACGCCCAGCGCCTGCACGGCGTCGAGGCCGTCGGCCAGTCCGCACAACATGCCCTCGATCGCGGCGCGTGCCAGGTTCGGCCGGGTCGTCGACGCGAGAGTCATTCCGAAAACGGATGCCGTCGCCTCCGGCAGGTTCGGCGTGCGTTCCCCGGCGAAGTACGGCTGCAGCACGAGGCCTTGTGCTCCCGGCTCGGCTTCTAGGGCGAGGCGCCCCAACTCGTCGTAGTCGACGCCGAGCAGCGCTGCGATGGAGTCGAGAACGCGGGCGGCATTGAGGGTCGCGACCAGGGGCAGGAAGTCTGCGGAAGCGGAGGCGAACCCGGCGACCGAGCCGGAGGCATCCGTTGTGGCCTGATCAGTGACGGCGAACACGGTGCCGCTCGTGCCGATCGAGACGATGACATCGCCGGCGCTCGCGCCGAGGCCGAGGGCGGCACCCGCATTGTCGCCGGCACCCGCGGCAACCACGATGCCGGCTGGGAGCCAGGCGTGGTTGCTGCTGTCGACGAGTCGCGCGGTAACGCCGGCCTGGTCGGCGGCATCCAGCACGCGGGGGAGCACGGCGGCGTGGCCGAGGGCGAGTTCGAACAGGTCAAGGTCATAGTCGCCGGTGCTCGGCGACCAATACGCTGTGCCGCTCGCGTCGGAACGGTCGGTGGTGAGCTCTGTCAGCACGGGGCCGAGGGGATTTTCGGCGGCCGGGCCATCGGCGACGACGGAGGTCGCGGCCGGGCCGAAGCCGCGCAGACGCCAGGTGAGCCAGTCGTGCGGCAGGGCTACGGCGGCGACCCGGGCCGCGTTGGCCGGTTCGGCGTCCTGGAGCCAGCGGAGTTTGGTCGCGGTGAAGGACGCGACCGGAACGACTCCGGTGCGGGCGGCGTACTCGGCGGCGCCTACTTCGCGCAGCAGGTCGAGGGCGGCCGGGGCGCTGCGGGTGTCATTCCAGAGCAGCGCCGGGCGAATGACTTCGCCGTCGATGTCGAGCACGACCATGCCGTGCTGCTGCGCCCCGATCGAGATGGCGGCGACGTCGTCGAGCCCGCCGGCGTCAGCGACGGCCTCCTGCAGGGCGTCCCACCAGGCGGCGGGGTCGACCTCGGTGCCTTCGGGGTGGCTGGCCCGACCGGACCGCACCAGCGCTCCGGTGTCGGCGTCACGAATGACGACCTTGCAACTCTGTGTCGACGAATCGACTCCGGCAACCAGTGTCATGACATGTCCGTTCGTAGGTCAGGTGCGCATAACTCCTGCAATCTGTGCGGCCGCCCAGTGACTTTGGCGTAAAGACGTGGGTGTCGGTGCGGGCGGCAGATAATTTGCAGGAGTTATGCGCGGTGGTGGGTGGCTAAATCAGGAAACCGGGGGTGCTGGTTGGCACCCGACCCCGATTTTACGGGGCACATAGTGGCGATGGCGGCCGAACCCTGAATTAGCCCCCGCCGGGCAGGGGCAGGGGCAGGGGCTAGCGGGCGCCGAGCAGGTGTTCGAGGGCGAGCTGCTGCAGGTGCACGAAGCCGAAGCCCTTGCCGCCGAAGTACGCGTCGGTGTCGAAGTCTTCGTAGGAGCCGCGGTCGGCCAGCAGGTCGTCGTAGCTCTCGCCGACGGCGAGGGTGTTGTTCGACAGGTCAGGCACCTTCGACGCGGCGAGGGCCGCCTGCACCTCGGGGTCGGCGCGGAAGGCGGCGGCGCGCTGTTTGAGCAGCAGGTAGGTGCGCATGTTGGCGGCGGCCGAGGTCCACACTCCGGCGACGTCTTCCGTGCGTGAAGGCTTGTAGTCGAAGTGGCGGGGCCCGGTGTAGGTCTGGCCACCGTTAGGGCCGCCGTTTTCGAGCAGGTCGACGAGGGCGAACGCGTTCTGCAGGTCGCCGTGCCCGAAGACCAGGTCCTGGTCGTACTTGATGCCGCGTTGACCGTTCAGGTCGATGTGGAACAGCTTGCCCTGGTACAGCGCCTGGGCGATGCCGGCAGCGAAGTTGAGGCCGGCCATCTGCTCGTGCCCGACCTCGGGGTTCACGCCCACCATCTCGGGCCGCTCGAGGGTTTCGATGAAGGCCATCGCGTGGCCGACGGTCGGCAGCAGAATATCGCCGCGGGGTTCGTTGGGCTTGGGCTCGATCGCGAAACGAATGTCGTAGCCCTTGTCGGTGACGTAGTCGCCGAGCATGTTCACAGCTTCGCGGTAGCGGTTGAGCGCCGAACGGATGTCCTTGGCCGAGTCATACTCGGCGCCCTCGCGGCCGCCCCACATGACGAACGTCTGGGCGCCGAGCTCGGCGGCGAGGTCGATATTGCGCAAAACCTTGCGCAGGGCGAACCGGCGCACGGCCCGGTCGTTCGAGGTGAACCCGCCGTCTTTGAACACCGGAGCGCTGAACAGGTTGGTGGTGACCATCGGCACGACCAGGCCGGTGTCGGCGAGGGCCTGCTTGAGGCGGTCGATCTGCAACTGGCGGGCGGCATCCGTTGAACCGAAGTCGAACAGGTCATCATCGTGAAAGGTGAGGCCGTAGGCGCCGAGCTCGGCCAGGTTAGTGACGGCGTCGACCACGTCTAGCTTGGGCCGGGTCGGGCCGCCGAACGGGTCACTGCCGTTGTAACCGACGGTCCACAGGCCGAAGGAGAACTTGTCGTCGCGGGTGGGGGTCAGGCTCACGGTCATGTCACTCTTTCCATTTCAGCTGCATTGATGATTTGTTGATTACTCAAACATATATGAGAAGCGAGCGCAATCGTGCGTGAATTTGCGAAGCCGAGCATCCTCGCCCTGTCGATCGTCTCGGTCAATACACGGGCATGGTGTATAGCAGCGTTTTCACCAATTCAAGAATCTTTTGGGGCAGCGGGAATTGAGTCCTGGACATCGGTCAACCCTGCAATGGGTCGGTTCAGATTCGGGTATTCCGTGCTGTTGCGCAAGTCGCCGCATCCAGTCGAGTTCATCGAGGACAGGTCCAAGCGGCGGATGGGGCTGGGCGCGGGTGGATTCGTAGAGTGTGAGGTGGGCCCCGGCCCTCTTGGCTCGGAGCCCCTGGTTGGCCAGTTCCGCAGCGAGCGACTTGGGTGCTGCGTCGTAAGCGAGCTGGAAGGCGCCGGGTGCGTCGTGGTGCATGGCGAACTCCGCGGTGGCCAGGTGCGCCTCTGCCTGGTCGATCATGAGGTCTGAGAGCTCTCGATTTGGTGCCACCCGATCCAGTCGGCGCTCCGCAATCAGGCGATCAACTACGCTCCGTCCTTGTTCCCAACGAACGATCATGAGTTGGTTCCTCCGATCTTCAAATCGACGAGGGGTCGCCTAGAGTGTGCTCACGAAGGGCGAATCCCCCGTTTCCCAATCATTCACAGACAGACGCACTTTATGTGAAAGTAAACACGTCGTTCCTTGTCCACGGGTTCAACGCGCTACACGTGATCCCGCCAGCTGTGCTCGGGGGCGAAGCCGAGCATCCGCTTCGCCTTGTCGATCGACAGCAAGGTCTCGTGTTCGCCGACCTCTTTCGTGACGGAAACGTTTGGGAAGACCTCGGCTGCCAGGCTTGCACTCGACCGACTCATCACGGTGTCGGCGGCCGCGATGATGAACGTCTCGAAGCCCGGCTGGGCCTGCTCGAGTGCCCGCAGCACGGCCTGGGCGCCGTCGCGACCGTCGATGTAACCCCAGAGGTTCCACTTGCGCAGGGTGGCGTCGGCGTCGTAGCCGGGGAAGGCCGCGTAGTCGCCTTCGTCCATGACGTTGGAGAAGCGTAACGCGGTGATGCTGAGCAGCGGATCCCAGCGCACGAGCTGAATGGCCATCTGCTCTTCGAGGTGCTTGACCAGCGAATACGTGCTCTCCGGGCGGGCCGGGTACGCCTCATCGACGGGAATGTACGGCGGGTCGATATCGAAGGGCAGACCCAGGGTGGTCTCGCTCGAGGCATACACGATGCGCTTGATGCCCGCCCGCCGCGCGGCCTGGAACACGTTGTAGGTCGCGAGCATATTGTTATGAAAGGTGGCCACGTCGGGCAAAATGCCCGGGGCCGGAATGGCGCCGAGGTGCACGAGCGCGTCGAACCCGTCGGTGCGGTCGTCGATGCCGAACATCACGTCACTCACCTGGCCGTAGTCGGTCAGGTCGATCTGGGTGAATCCGGCGCCGCGCACTCCCGACTGATCGAGGTTGGTGACGGTGTGGCCCTCGCTGGTCAGGCGCGCGACGACGCTGCGTCCGAGCTTGCCACTGCCGCCGGTAACGGCGATTCTCATTAAGTACGCCTTTTTTTAATAGCGGATGCCGCTGGCTTACGCTTCGCGCTGCTCCGGCGAGACGGTCTTGCGCGGGTCGAACTCGGCCAGGTCGCGCACGGCGGCGTCGATTTGTGTGAGCACCTCAGAGTCGAGCTGCACTCCGGCGGCCTTCACATTGTCGGCGACCTGCTCGGGGCGGGAAGCGCCCATGATGGCGGAGGCGACGTTCTTATTCGCGAGCACCCAGGCGAGCGCGAGCTGAGCCATGGTGAGCCCGAGGTCATCGGCGATCGGGCGCAGCTTCTGCACGGCCGTGAGAACCTCGGTGCTCATCCAGCGCTGGATCATATTGGCGCCACCCTTGGCATCCGTTGCCCGGCTGCCTTCAAGGAGCGCCTGCCCCGGCAGATACTTGCCGGTAAGCACGCCCTGCGCAACCGGGGACCAGACGATCTGGGAGACGCCGAGTTCCTCGGCGGCCGGAACCACCTCGGATTCGATCACACGCCAGAGCATCGAATACTGCGGCTGGTTGGAGATGAGCTGAATATTCAGGTCGGTAGCAAGCTTGTGGCCGGCGCGTAGCTGCTCGGCGTTCCACTCGCTCACCCCGATATAGAGGGCCTTGCCCTGGCGCACGACGTCGGCGAAGGCCTGCATGGTCTCTTCGAGCGGGGTCTCCACGTCGTAGCGATGCGCCTGGTAGAGGTCGACGTAGTCGGTCTGCAGCCGGGTTAGTGAGCCGTCGATCGACTTGAGGATGTGCTTGCGGGAGAGTCCGACGTCGTTGTGGCCCTTGGGGCCGGTCGGGCCGAAAACCTTGGTGAAAATCTCGAGAGATTGGCGGCGTTCGCCCTTGAGCGCGTTGCCGAGCACCTGCTCTGCCATGGTGTTGGCGTACACGTCTGCGGTGTCGAAGGAACTGATTCCCGCGTCGAGGGCCGCGCGCACGCACGCCGTCGCGGTGTCGTTTTCGATCTGAGAACCGTGGGTCAGCCAATTGCCGTAGGTGATTTCTGAAACTTTTAATCCGCTGTTGCCGAGATAACGAAACTCCATGACGTCCCTGTCTGGCACCCGTGTCCGTCAGCGCCGTCGATGATTTGTTGACTCTGGCAACGTATCACCCCACGATGTCCATCCGGAGCGGTAACCTGAATTCTGATCGAAACATGAGAGTCGAGAGCAGTGGACGCCATGCAGGGCACCAACCATGACGATCTGCGTCGCCGCAACCTGTCGATCATTCTGCGCCTGGTGCACCGGAGCGGGGCAGCATCGCGCGCCCAGCTCACCCGACTGACCGGCCTGAACCGGTCGACCATCGGCGCCCTGGTTGCCGAACTCGTCGAGCGCGGGTTGGTTGAGGAACGCACGCCCGACCCGACCAAACTGGCCGGTAGGCCGAGTCCGATCGTCGCGGCGAGCGACCGCGTGGTGGCCCTCGCGGTGAACCCCGAGATCGACGCGATTACCGTGGGAGTGGTCGCTCTGAGCGGCGTCGTGCACCGCCGCATCCGCTTCGCAACGTCGTCGTCGCCGACGGCCGCCGAGGCCGTCGCGATCACCGCCGGCATCATCGACGATCTGCGAAATGACCTGAGCGAATATTCCATAATCGGAATAGGCATTGCTGTGCCCGGTTTGGTGCGTGCGTTCGACGGGCTGGTGCGCCACGCCCCACACCTCGGCTGGGTCGACGAGCCGCTCGGCGACCTCCTCGCGGCGGCAACGGGCCTGCCCGTCGTCGCGGCCAACGACGCGAGCCTCGGCGTCACCGCCGAACGCTACTTTGGTGCCGGGCAGGGTATGACCGACTTGATCTACCTCAACGGCGGATCGAGCGGAATCGGTGGCGGCCTCGTCGTCGGGGGCGTCGCGGCCGGCGGTCGAGCGGGCTACGCCGGAGAATTCGGGCACATCCGGGTCAGCGCGAGCGGGCAGAAAGACTCGGCGGGCATCGCGGGCACCCTCGAAGCGGAGGTGACCCGCGACGCTCTGCTCGAGGTGCTGGGCCTGCGCGCGAGCGAAACGGATGCCGACACCCTCGAACGCGCGCTGCTCGCCTCCGATTCCGCGGCGGTGCACGCCGAGGTCGCCCGGCAGCTCGACTTTCTGGCCGTAGCCCTGGCTGGCGCGGTGAACGTGCTCAACCCGCAGGTGATCGTGCTCGGCGGCTTTCTCGCCGCGCTGCACGCAGCCGACCCCGACCGGCTCAGCCGCGCGGTCGCCGCTCTGTCACTCGGGACAGCGTTCGACGGGGTGCAGATCGCGCCCGCGCTGCTCGGCTCGAATCTGCTGTTGATCGGGGCGGCCGAACTGGCCTTCGAGGCGCTGCTGCTCGACCCGCAGCTGGATCGGGGGAATACTTTCGCGCTCCCCGCGCTTAGCGCAAGGGTGGCCGTGTCGCCCGCCAGCCATCCTCACTAAACCAACCAAGGACATCCGCTACGTGATTACCGCCAGCATCCCCGTCATCAGTGCCGCGCAACTTTCCTCGACTGCCGTGCACCCCGGGGACAAGCTGAGCCGGCGACAGCGCATCGTCTACATTCTCATTCTGGGAGCCCTCACCGCCCTGGGCCCGTTCACGATCGACCTCTATCTGCCGGCCTTCCCGACACTCGAGAGCGAATTCGGTGTCTTGCCGTCGGTCATTCAGCTCACCCTGACTGGAACCATGATCGGTTTCGGGTTCGGGCAGCTCGTTGTGGGTCCGTGGAGCGACAAGGTGGGCCGCCGGCTGCCGCTCATGCTGGCGACCGGCGTGCACATCCTCGCCTGCGTCGGTGCTGCGATGTCGAACGACATTATTGTGCTCGCGGGGTTCCGCGTGCTGCAGGGCTTTGGCGCTGCGGCCGGTGCGGTCGTGGCGATGGCCATGGTGCGCGACCTGTTCGGCGGCAAGCCGCTCGTGCGTATGCTCTCCCGGCTGGCCCTGGTCAGCGGCCTCGCGCCGGTGCTTGCGCCGGTCATCGGTTCGCAGCTTCTGCTCGTGATGAACTGGCGCGGCATCTTTTGGGTGCTCGCCGCCTACGGCGTCATCGTGATTCTGGCCGTCGCGTTCTGGATCGTGGAGACGCTGCCCGAGAGTGAACGCAACGTGAAGGGGCACAACACCCTGGCGCAGCGCTACAAGGCGGTGCTGAGCGACCGCACCTTCGTCGGCGTCGCGATCATCGGGGCGATGACCTTCACCGGGCTGTTCTCCTACCTCTCGGCGTCGCCGTTTCTCTTTCAGGATGTCTACCGGTTCAGTCCGCAGGAATACGGCCTGCTCTTTGCCGTGAACTCGCTCGGTGTCGTCACCGGTGTGCAGTTGAGCTCGCGGCTGATGCACCGATTCAACATTGGGCCGCAGTGGATTTTGTCGGTCTCTACCGTTGTGCTGCTGCTCACCGCCGGGGCGATCGTGCTCCTGGACTTTGCTGGCATGGGACTGTGGGGCACTCTGGTTCCGCTGTGGTTCTTCATCGCCGCCTGCGGCTTCACTTTGCCGAGCGTTCAGGTCATTGCCCTCAACGCGCACGGGCATGAGGCCGGAACCGCGGCGTCGCTGCTTGGCGCGGCGAACTTCGGTGTGGCCGGCCTGATCTCGCCGATTGTGGGACTGCTGGGAGTGGGAACGTCGATACCGATGGCATCCGTTATGGGAGTCGCCGCGGTGGTGTCGCTGCTCTCCCTCTGGCTAATCGTGCGCCCGCGCAGCGTTCCGGCGCTCGAGCGCTGACTTTCTCCGGAGCTTCTCCACAGGAGATAGTTTCGATTCGTTATCCACTGATAATGAGCTTTTCTCGAGGTTTCGGGGGGTCGGTGGGAGAATTGGGGTATGCACAACCTCGCTGATGAGCTTCGCCGGGCGGCCGATCGGGTCGCCGCTCTCGGCGATTGCAGCGCAGCGTTTGATGCTTTGGGTGAGGCCGATGTGCTGGCCGGGCAGCGGTCACTGGCTGAGGCCCGGCGATTGCTCGACGTGTTTGCGGCGTGGATGGCCGGTACGGTCGCGCGCCGGTCCCGGCCCGAGCTGGGAAGCGAGGGTTTGGCTGCGCGGCAGGGGTTCGCGACGCCGGTGGCGATGGTGCAACACGTCAACGGCTCCAGCCGTGGGGAGGCGGAGAAGCTGGTCGCCTCGGGCATTTTGATCGGTGAAACGGATGCTGCCGAAAAGTTGGCCGCGGAAGGCGATGACGACGGTGCGGATGGCATCGGCACGGGTGACGTCGATGCCGGTGGACTGGCGGGCCGGCCGGTAGTGCCGTGGCAGGCGCCGATCGTGCATGCCGTTGCCGCCGGCACCCTCACGGTGGACCAGGCCGACGCGCTGCGCCGAGGTTTGGGCGAGATCGATCTGGCCGTGTCCGCCGATATTTTGCGCGCCGCGCTCACGGAGCTGGTGCCGGAGGTGATCGGGCTCAACGTTGAGCTGGTATTCCGCCGTGCTCGCCGGTTGCGGGACCAGCTCGACGAGGCTGGCATTCGGGCTCGGGAGAAGCAGGCCCGTGACGATACCAAGTTCAAGCTGTTTCGCCGCCAGGACGGCATGGTCGTGCTCAGCGGGCTGTTCGCCCCCGAACAGGGCGAGTACTGGCTCAGCGCCTACGACTGTGTCACCAGCCCGCGCCAGCGCGGAGGCGTGCGCTTCGTAGATCCGGAGCAGGAGGCCTGGGCGGACCGGGTACGGAACGACCCGCGTACCGTGGACCAGATCGCCGCGGACTCCTTCACCGCGCTGCTCAAGACCGGCACCGACGCAGACCCCACCAAAATGTATGGCGGACGCCAGCCGGCGGTGCGGATCATCGTCACCCAGGCCGACCTTCAGCGTGCCGGACTCGTGCCGGCCGACGTCGCTGAAGCCCGGGACGAGATCACCGGGCAATCCGGTCAGAGCGAGCAGAGCGGCCTGAGCGAGCGGACCGGGCAGACCGGGCAGACCGGGCAGACCGGGCAGACCGGGCAGACCGGGCAGAGCGAGCAGGCAGGGCGGAGCGGCCTGAGCGAGCAGACCGGGCAGCGCGGGCGGGTGGGGCATGGATTCCTTGAGGGCAACCCCGCCCCGATCTCCCTCGAAACGGTGCAATGGTTTCTCTGCAACACCGGCCAGCTGCGGCTGTTGGTAGACGAGGCGGGGCATCCGCTGAAATTGGGCCGCACCATGCGAACTTTCAGTGAGGCGCAGCGCGTGGCCATGGGCGTACGTGACGGCGGCTGCATGTTTCCGGGCTGCGACATGCCACCCTCCCGAACGGAGGCGCACCACGCCGACCAGTGGGTGCGCGACACCGGCGCGACCGACATCGACCTGGGACTGTTGCTCTGCGGCCCCTGCCACCGCCGACTTCACCAGGAAGGCTGGCGGGTGATTGGCGAGCCGGGGGAGTTCTGGCTGCAACCACCCGCGAGCATCGACCCGACGCAGACGCTGATTCCGCTGGCCAGTAAGAGCCCGCTCATGCTCGAACTCAAGCGGAAGCAGGACGCCGAAGCCAACTGAATCCAGCAACGCGGATCAGGGACCGCGCCGCGGTGCGAATTGTTGGGTCTGAGCGGGTGTGGACCAGGCTGACGTGACCAGGTTGCCGGGACCAGGCTCTGCGGGCGCACCTTACGGTCGTGGGTCCATGATCTAACCTGGGCCCACGTTCCGGGCCCGGTGCAAGTGCGGGGGCATGCATCGGGGGTACACATTCGGGGAGAGCGGATGGCGCGGGTCCGGCCCGCCGATGGCCCAACCCGAAGCGGCTGTTCTACGATGGCGGGATGACGAACCCGAAGTCTCCGGAGCGTGCCGCCGACCCCGCAGCGCGCCGCATCTCCCGCCGCTGGCCTGTGATCAGCGGGATAGCTGCCGTCGCATTGGCCGCCCTGCTTGGCCTGGTCGTCGTCGTGCGTGCCAACGGACTCGCCCTCGAGGTCGACACCGAGTGGATGGGCGAGGTGATCGAACACCGCTCTCCGATCTGGGAGGTTCCGTCGCTGTTCATGAACGCCCTCGGTGGCGGTCTGTTCGGCGTGCTGATCGTGCCGATCGTCATCACCGTGGTCGTCGTGTTCATCAAACGTCCGTGGGCGGCCGGCTACTATCTCGTGGCGACCGTGGTCAGTGCCGGCGCTGTGCAAGTCCTGAAGCAGGTCTTTGGCCGGGCCCGGCCAGAAGACATGCTGGTCACGTCCGATTTTGGCTCCTTTCCGTCTGGCCACGTCGCCAATGCGGCGACCATGGCGGTGTGTCTCGCCATCATCTTTCCGCGGTTGTGGGTGGCCCTGGCCGGTGCCGCGTACACGATCGTCATGCTGCTCAGCCGTACCTACCTCGGTGTGCACTGGCTGACCGACACCATCGGCGGGCTATTGATCGGTGCCGGAGTTGCAATTGTGCTGTGGGCTCCGGTCGCCGCGAAGCTCGATGGCGAGCGCGCACTCGCCGCCCGGCTGCGGCTTGAACGAGACCGAAAGAAGGCAGCGCAATCGTGACTCGAGTGACCCCGGTGCGCAATGGCGACGTCTCGTTCTGGTGGAACCAGCTCGGCCAGCCAGCGCCGCGGCCCACCCTGCCCGGGTCGACCCGCGCCGACGTCGTCATTGTCGGCGCCGGCTATACCGGACTGTGGACCGCGTACTACCTTAAGAAGGCGGCGCCGCAGCTACGCATTGTGGTGCTCGAAGCCCGCTTCGCCGGGTTCGGCGCCTCCGGACGCAACGGCGGCTGGCTCACCAACTCGATCACCGGTGGCCGCGACCAGTACCTGAAGCACCACGGCCGCCCGGCGGTTGAAAACTTTCAGGCCGCGATGAACGACACGGTCGACGAGGTCATCCGCGTGGCCGCAGCGGAGAGCATCGACGCCGGCATCGTCAAGGGCGGCGAATTCACCGTCGCCTACGATGCCCCGCAGCAGCACCGCCTCGAAGCTGCCGCCCGGGCCGAACAGACCTGGGCGCACACCGACGTCGAGGTGCTCTCGCGGGCCCAGGCACAAAACCGCATCAACGTGGCGGGAATGACCGGGGGTATGTGGCATCCGCACTGCGCCCGCATCAATCCGGCGGAGCTCGTGGCCGGACTGGCCCGCAAGGTCGTTTCGCTCGGCGTTGAGCTCTACGAGAACACCCCGGTGAGCGAAATCGCGGCAAACCAGGCGGTGACCGAACACGGTACCGTCGACGCCGCGTTCGTTGTGCGTGCGACCGAGGGCTTCACGGCCACGCTCAAGGGGCTGCATCGCACCTGGCTTCCCATGAATTCGTCGCTGATCGCGACCGAGCCGCTCGACGCATCCGTTTGGGAAAAGATTGGCTGGTCGGGTCGGGAAACCCTGGGGGATATGGCGCACGCCTACATGTACGCGCAGCGCACGAGCGACGACCGCATCGCCATCGGCGGGCGCGGGGTTCCCTACCGATTCGGTTCGAAAACGGATACCGACGGCCAGACCCCGCAAGCCACCATCGACGCCCTCCGCGCGATTCTGGTGCGCTTCTTCCCGGCGACGAAGGACGCGGGCATCGATCATGCGTGGTCGGGCGTGCTCGGTGTACCCAGGGATTGGGCCGCGACCGTCGGTCTCGACCCGCAGACCGGACTGGCCTGGGCCGGCGGCTATGTGGGCACCGGGGTGGCGACCACGAACCTGGCCGGCCGTACCCTGACCGACCTCATTCTCGGCCGGAGCAGTTCGCTCACCGAACTGCCGTGGGTGAACCATCGGGTGCGCCAGTGGGAGCCGGAACCGCTGCGCTGGCTCGCGGTCACGGCGCTCTATCGGGCTTACTCGCTCGCCGACCGCACCGAGCTGACCGGCCGCCGCACGACGTCACCGCTCGCGCGGGTGGCCGATGTGGTGTCGGGGCGCGGGCACTAGCCGTTCAGTCGTTCAGTCGGGCTGCGTGTCGCGCCAGGCGGCGCACCAGCTGAGGCCGCAGCTGGCCGAGTTCGGCCACGGTCAGCGGGTCGGGTGGGCGCAGCACAGCGACACCGAGCTGGTCGATCGCGCTCTCAATCGTGGACCGCGACCAGATTTGGCCACTCAGGTGCACGAGCACATCACCGGCAGCATCAAGCAAATACAGGTGCGGCAGGCAATCGGCCGTCCCGCTCTGATAGAGCTCGACCAGCACCACGCTGCCGATATCGGCGATGGCGACGTGCGTTTCGCGACCGAGCAGACTCCGAACCGATAGTCGGTCGGGGGTGACGCGCAGGGCCATTTTGCTGACTCCGAGCCCGAAGATCACACCAAGGGCGGTGAACCCGCATTGGATTTCGAGCACAAACGGCCAGGTCTGGCGAGGAATGGACAGCCAGTACAACACGAGAAAGAGCGGGATGAACAGGGCGAGCGCCGCGATGATCGCGTGCGAAATGATGCGCTCCCGCGGTCGCAGCACACGTATTTGCGCTGGTTCTACCTCATCACTTATCGTCATTGTCGATCCCCCAGATTGAGTATTGCGCACTAGTTGTCGGAGTCGCGGACCGAAGTTGGGGGCTAGACGAAGCCCGTCAAACCGACTACAAATAGCTGCCGCACAATCGAGGCCGGCACGTTCCTGTACGGGGCCCGGGCGCGGAATGCGGGCCCAGTTTAGAAACGGGGCCCGGGTTCACAAAGTGGGCCCGGGGAGCCGGGTCCGCCCACGCTTCAGGCCCGGGGAGCCTGACGCCCCACAGTCCTGCCCGTCCGAGCCAGCGCGGACTCCCAGCGTAGAGTTGGCTCTGTGCACTCACGGGCCGTCCGCGAACGCGGCAACACATCGAAGCGCTACCGCCTGCACCCGGCGCAAGTCGTCGTCACCGGTTTTGCCCTGACCATCCTGGTTGGCACCGCGCTGCTCATGCTGCCGAACGCGCGGGTCGGGCCGGGCGGGGCGTCCTTCATGGAGGCGCTGTTCACCGCCACGAGCGCCGTCTGCGTCACCGGTCTGACCGTCGTCGATACGGCGGTCTACTGGACGCCGTTCGGCCAGATCGTGATTCTTGGGCTGATCCAGATCGGCGGTTTCGGTATTATGTCGTTCGCCTCGGTGGTCGGTTTGGCGATCGCCCGTAAACTCTCGCTGCGCTCGCGCATCACGGCCGCCGCCGAAACCAAGAGTGTCGGTCTCGAAGACGTCAAGGGACTCGTGCTCGGTGTTGTGCGCATCTCGCTGGTCATCGAGCTGACCGTCGCGATCATGCTGGCCGTGCGCTTCATGGTCGGCTACGGCGAACCTGTCGGCCGAGCCGTCTGGTTGGGCGTGTTCCACTCCGTGTCGAGCTTCAATAACGCCGGCTTTGCCCTGTTCAGCGACAACCTGATGGGTTTTTCAACGGATGCCTGGATCTGCCTGCCGATCAGCGCCGCCGTCATCCTGGGTGGGTTGGGGTTTCCGGTGATCGTTCAGTTGCGGCGGCAGCTGCGGCATCCTCGGTCAAAGAGTGCCTGGTCGATTCGCACCTGGACCATGAACACCCGCGTCGTCGTGGCCGGCACGATCGCATTGCTCAGTCTGGGAACGGTATATATCACCGCCGTTGAATGGTCGAATCCGAATACGCTCGGGCCGCTCGATTGGCCCGGCAAGTTGCTGACCGGTTTCTTTCAGTCCGTGCAGACCCGCACCGCGGGTTTCAACAGCATCGACATTGGCCAGATGGATTCGGCGAGCCTGCTCGGAATGGACGTGCTCATGCTGATCGGTGGTGGCCCGGCCGGAACCGCCGGTGGCATCAAGATCACGACCTTCGCCGTCTTGTTCTTCATCGTCTGGACGGAGCTGCGCGGCGAGGTTGCCGTCAACGTTTTTGGCAAGCGGCTCTCCCGGGCGGTGCACCGGGAGGCGATCACGATCGCCCTGCTCGCGGTCGGCGTGATCATCGCCGCGACCGTGGCCCTCATGCTCATGACGGATATCTCAATGGACGCCCTGTTGTTCGAGGCGATCAGCGCCTTCGCGACCGTGGGATTGTCCACCGGAATCACTGCCGGGCTGCCCTGGGAGGGGCAGATCATTCTTATCCTGCTCATGTTCGTCGGCCGTCTCGGTCCGATCACCATCGGCTCTGCTATCGCCCTGCGCGAACGGCACACCACCTATGAACTCCCCAAGGAAAGGCCGATCATTGGCTAAATATTCGCTGTTCGGGCATCGTGACCCGGCCCGCCTGGCCGAAGCCGAATCGGTCGTCGTCATTGGCCTCGGCCGGTTCGGCAGCTCCCTGGCCCTCGAACTCATGAAGAGCGGCACCGAGGTACTCGGCATCGACGGTGACGAAGAGATCGTGCAGGCGCACAACCGGCTGCTCACGCACGTGGTGCGCGCCGACTCGACCAAGGAGGCAACGCTGCGCGAGCTCTCGGTGCCCGACTTCTCGAGCGTGGTGGTGGCTATCGGCGGTGACATTCAGGCGAACATTCTGACCGCGTCCCTGCTGCTCAAGCTCGGCATTCCGAACATCTGGGCCAAGGCTGTCAGTGACCCGCACGGGGAAATTCTTACCCAACTCGGCGTCAATCACGTTATCTACCCCGAAAAAGACATGGGCCAGCGGGTCGCGCACCTCGTGCGCGGTGCCATGCAGGACTACATCGAGATCGGTGAGAACTTCGCGCTCGTGAAAACGGCGCCGCCGCGCGCGCTGATCGGGGTTCCGCTCGGCGAGGCGAAGGTGCGCGCCCGCTACGGTGTGACCGTGACGGCGTTTCATCGGCCTGGCGTGGGCTGGAGCTACACCTCGCTCGACACGGTGATCGAAGATGGCGACATCATTCTGATCGCCGGGGAGTCGGCGCGGGTCGAAAAGTACAGCCTGATGCGATGAGCGATCCCTTCGCTTTTCTAGCGGATGCCCCGCTCGGCACCCGGGTCGTCGTGCGCACGCGAATCCCCGGTGGCTATACGGACGCGCTCGGGTTTTTGCGCAGCCGCAGCGGGGCATCCGTTTCGGTGGAAACCAAGCGCGGACTGGTGACTCTCGCGATGGCCGACGTCGTCGCCGCGAAAGAGGTACCGCCGGCGCCCGAGCAGCGCCGGCGGCGAACGCCTGCCCGGCCGTAGCGCCAGTCGCGAAGGCCGTGACGCCGGAGCCAGGGCCGCGCCCGCGGCGTCGGCCGATTGCTCGGCTGGCGCGGGAGTTACGCTAATGCGCGGGAGTTCTGGCGGCGCTGGGAGTTGAGGGAGTGGGCATCCGTGGGGCTGGGCTGCGCTGCGCGGGACCTGCGTCAGTGCGCGGGGGTTTCGCCTCCCGCGCAGCTGCGCAACTCCCGCGCGCCGCAAAGATCTTGCCGAGTTCCCCATCGACCAAGGGAAGCGACCTCCAGCCCGGACCATTCGGGCTAGAGAACGATGCGCAGCGGCTCCTCGAGCAGCTGGGTCAGGTCGCGCAGGAACGCGGCCGCGACGGCACCGTCGAGCACTCGGTGGTCGACGGTCAGGGTGATCTTGACCATGGGCACGCTGACGAGTTGGCCATCGCGCACCTGGGGTACCTCGGTGGCCGCGCCGATCGCCAGAATTCCGGCCTCCGGCGGGTTGAGTACGGCGGTGAACGAGTCGATGCCGAACATGCCGAGGTTGCTGATGGTGAAGGTTCCACCAGACATCTGCGCCAGGGACAGGCTGCCCGTACGGGCGAGCCCGGCCAGGGCGCGCGTCTCGGTGGCGATGGCGGCGAGCGACTTCTGGTCGGCGTCGGCCACCACTGGAACGAGCAGTCCGTCGTCGGTCGCGACGGCCACGCCGACGTTCACGTGGTTGTGCCGCAGAATGACTCCATCGCTCCAGGATGCATTCACCTCGGGGTGCGCGCGCAGCACTACGGCGCAGGCGCGCACGAACAGGTCGTTCAGGCTGACCTTGCTGCCGACCGTCTCGAGCGAAGCGTTGACGTCGGTGCGGAACGCGACGAGACGTTCCACGTTAACGACGCTCGTCAGGAAGAAGTGCGGCACGGCCTGGCTCTCGGTGAGCCGGCGGGCCGTAACGGCGCGAATGCGGCTGACCGGCACGGTGACCGAGTCGGCCGAAACGGCGGTCGGGGCTGCCGCAGCGGCTACCGGCTCCGGAACGGATGCGGCGGATGCCTGAGCCAGGATCGCCGTGTCAACGTCGGTGCGGGTGATACGGCCCTGCGGCCCGGTGCCCGCGATCGTGTGCAGGTCGATTCCATGCTCGCGGCCGATCTTGCGGGCCAGCGGCGAGGTACGGAGCTCGCCGGTCGGCGTCGGCGTCGCGGCCGGAGCCTCCGGTGCGGTGGGAGCGGTCGGAGCCACCGCGACGGGGGCCGGGGCTGATGCGGCGGGCAGTGCAGCCGGAGCTGCGGCATCCGCTGCCGGGGCAGTGGTCGCAACCGGGGCAGTGGTCGCAACTGGAGCAGCCGTCGCAACCGGCGCAGCGGGTCTCGCGCCATCCGTGACGATATTGCTGCCGTCGCCGATGCGGGCGACCGGGGCGCCGATCGGCACCAGGGTGCCGGCGACTACGAGCAGCTGCTCGAGGACGCCGTTGTCGAAGGCCTCAAGGTCCATCGTGGCTTTGTCGGTTTCGATCTCGGCGAGCACGTCGCCCTTGTGAATCTCGTCGCCGACCTGCTTCATCCAGCGGCTGAGCTCCCCCTCCTCCATGGTGTCGGAGAGGCGGGGCATGATGACGTCGGGCATGGCCGGCTCCTACTTGTCGTTCGCGGTAGTTGAGATATTGAGTACTTCGCGCACGACCTTGGCGAGGTCGGCGGCATTGGGCAGCGCGGCCTTCTCGAGGGCCTTGGCGTAGGGCAACGGAACCTCGGCAGCGGCGACGCGGCGCACAGGGGCGTCGAGAAAGTCGAACACACCCTCGCCGATGGTCGCCGAGATCTCAGCGCCGATGCCGTAGCTGAGCCAGTCGTCTTCGAAGACGACGGCATGGCCGGTCTTCTTCACCGAGGCGCAGATGGTGTCGCGGTCCAGCGGGCGCAGGCTGCGCAGGTCGACGACCTCGATTGACAGGCCCTCGGCTTCGAGCTGATGGGCCACCTCGAGGGCGGTCGTGGTGCCGCGCGAGTAGCTCACGATGGTGAGGTCGGTGCCGGTCTTGACGACGGCGGCCTTGCCGATCTCGGCGACCTGTTCGCCGTCGGGAACCTCGCCCTTGGCGCTGTACAGCGAGAGGTTCTCCAGAAAGATCACCGGGTCGTCATCGCGAATCGCCGCGGTCAGCAGCGCTTTCGCGTCGGCCGGGGTCGACGGGGCGACAACCTTGAGCCCGGGAATGTGCGCGTACCAGACCTCGAGGTTCTGCGAATGGGTCGCGGCGAGCTGCTGGCCACCACCTCCGGGCATGCGAATGACCAGCGGAATGGAGACCTGGCCGGCGAACATCGAGCGCATTTTGGCGGCGTGGTTCACGATCTGGTCGATCGCGATGAGGCTGAAGTTGATGGTCATGATTTCGACCACGGGACGCATGCCGAGCATCGCGGCGCCGAGGGCTGCGCCCACGAACCCCTCCTCGGCGATGGGGGCGTCGAGCACCCGGTCGGGGCCGAAGTCTTCGAGCAGTCCGGCGGTGATCTTGTAGGACCCCTCGAACACCCCGATCTCTTCGCCGACCAGAAAGACCTTCTCGTCGCGTTCGAGCTCGGCGCGCAGGGTCTCATTGAGTGCCTGGCGGTAGGTGATCGTGCGGGTTGTTGCTACTTCGGTAGTCATCACAGTGCGTCCATAACGGGTTCTCCGGGCAAAGCGGATGGCGCATTCGCCACCGGGGTTGCGTATACATACTTGAACAGGTCGGCGACGACGGGCTCGGGGCTCTCGTCGGCGAACACGACCGCCTCGGAAACGCGCACGTCGGCGGCCTCGTCGATGGCGGCGGCATCCGCTTCGCTGAGCATGCCGGAGGCGATCAGCTCGGTGCGAAAGCTCGGCACCGGGTCGGACTGTTGGGCGATCGTGGTGTCTTCGGGCGAGCGGTAGCGGGCCGGGTCGACCACGGAGTGGCCGCGCAACCGGTAGCACATGACCTCGAGCAGCACCGGCTGGCGCGACTCTCGGGCCTGCTTGAGGGCGTCCCGGGCGGCATCGCGCACGGCGAGAACGTCATCCCCGTCGACCCGGATACCGGGCATGCGGTACGACGCGCCGCGCTTGTACAGATCGGGTTCAGCTGATGCCTTCTCCACCGTCGTTCCCATGCCGAGGCCGTTGTTGACGATCACGTAGACGATCGGAAGCTTCCAAAGCCCGGCGAGGTTGAGCGATTCGTGGAACGCACCGATGTTGGTGGTGCCGTCGCCAAGCAGACACATCACGGCGGCAGCGTCGGGGCCGGCCGCTTCTTGATATTTCAGGGCGAGCGCGGCGCCGGTGGCCGGGGGAATCTGCCCGCCGACGATGCCGTAGCCGCCGAGCAGGCGCGCCTCGTCGTCGAACAGGTGCATCGAGCCGCCGCGTCCGCCGGAGACGCCGGTGACCTTGCCGAACAGCTCGGCCATCACACGCTCGGGCGCGAGGCCGCGCATCAGGGCGTAGCCGTGGTCGCGGTAGCCGGTGAACAGGTAGTCGCGGGACTCTATGGCGGCCATCAGACCGACCACGGTGGCCTCTTCGCCGAGGTTCAGGTGGCAGTAGCCGCCGATTTTGGCGCGAGCGTACATCTCACTGGAGCGCAGCTCGAAGGCCCGCACCAGCGACATCCGTTCGTAGTAGTCACGGAGGGTTTCGGCGGGTTCACCACCAGCGGACTCGACTACTGCTTTCGGTCGCGTGCGGGCTTTTGCCGCCATGTGGTCCCACTTCCTGCGTATTTCGTTCATTAAGACTATTACTTTGCGTTGAATGATTTGCTTCCCAGCAGCTCAGCCGGAGAATCTGCGGCGGGAGGGAGAGAAAGTGACTGTTTCTGCTGCCACCCACTGCAGCTGATTCACGCGTGGGAGGTCATAATGGAGTCATGGCCGCCCAACCTCCGAGTTACAAAACGCTCGCCAGTCTGAGCCGCATGAACCTGCTCTACCAGCTGCAAAGTCGCGGAACGATGACCGTGAACGACCTCGCCGAAGCCGCTGGCCTGCACCCCAACACCGCCCGCGAACACCTCGATCGCCTGATCAATGACGGTTTCGTCACCTGTGCGCCCGAGCCGCGCGACAGCAAGGGTCGCCCGAAGATGCTCTATAGCGCCGCCGGCGGGGTCAGTACCGAACTCGGTTCGATTCGCGCCCGCAAGATCGAGGCCGCGCAGGAGCGTGCCGAGCAGTTGAGACGGCTGCTGCTGCTTCCTGCAGGCCAGCCCGCCTTGGCCGGCTGCACCGGCCCCGCAGCCCGGCGTCAGCTCGATGCCCTCGACGACCACCTGGATCAGGCCGGCTTCGACGCGAGCGTCGCCGCCAACGGTGAACAGGTCAACCTGCACGACTGCCCGTACTCGGAGATGATCAAGGATCACCCCGAGGTCTGCGGCGTGCACTACCGGTTGATTCAAGGAGTGCTGGAGCAGGCCGACGGCCCCCTTCGCGCAGTCGGCCTGAACCTCATCGACGCCCCGCACCTCTGCGTGATCGACGTCGCTCCCCTTCCCGCTGAACGCGAGAGCGCAAAAAGTGCCCGATTGGACACCTCAAACGGGCACTTTTTGCGCTCTCGCGAACCGAGGTGAAACATTATTACCGGCACTTTGCGGTTGTTGACCTCGAAGGCAGCGGCTTAGCTCGTTCTGAGGGGGAATAGCGCTTCGGCATTCCCCGGCAGGCAAGGGGCAGCCGTGAAAACACGCACAACCAGTACCACCAGCAAGCCCGGTACCGACGGCCCGGTCGCCGATTCGCTGCTCAAACTCGGTCGCTTTCTGCGCAGCTCAGAAACCAGCGAGGACCTGCGCAGCGTGTTCAAGACCGGCGGCCGCACCGCCGACGCGTTCTACCGTGACCGCTGGACCCACGACAAAGAGGTGCGCAGCACCCACGGCGTGAACTGCACCGGCAGCTGCTCCTGGAAGGTGTACGTCAAGGACGGCATTATCACCTGGGAAACCCAGCAGACCGACTATCCGAGTGTTGGCCCCGATTCACCCGAATACGAGCCCCGAGGCTGCCCCCGCGGCGCCGCGTTCAGCTGGTACACCTACTCGCCCACCCGGGTGCGGTACCCCTACGTTCGCGGCGTACTGCTGAACCTTTTCCGCGAAGCGAAGGCCCGCCTCGGTGACCCCGTGCTGGCCTGGGCTGAGATCACCGGCAACCCCGAAACTGCCCGCCAGTATAAAAGCGCCCGCGGCCAGGGTGGCTTGGTTCGCGCCACCTGGGACGAAGCCGCCGAGATCGTCGCCGCCGCCCACGTGCACACCATCAAGCAGTACGGGCCCGACCGGGTGGTCGGCTTCAGTCCGATTCCGGCCATGTCGATCGTGTCGCAGGGCGTCGGCAACCGCTTCATCTCACTGCTCGGCGGCACCATGCTCTCGTTCTACGACTGGTACGCCGACCTCCCCGTCGCCAGCCCGCAGGTGTTCGGCGACCAGACCGACGTGCCCGAATCGGCCGACTGGTGGAACTCCAGCTACCTCATCATGTGGGGCTCCAACGTTCCCGTCACCCGCACCCCCGACGCGCACTTCATGGTCGAGGCTCGCTACCGCGGCCAGAAGGTCATCACAGTCTCGCCCGACTACGCCGACAACTCCAAGTTCGCCGACGAGTGGCTCGCCGTGCACCCCGGAACCGACGGTGCCCTCGCCCTGGCCATGGGCCACGTCGTGCTCAAGGAATTCCTGGTCGACCGCCGCACCCCGCGCTTCGCCCGGTACCTGAAGAAGTTCAGCGACTCGGCGTACCTGATCGCACTCACTCCGCGCCAGGATGCCTGGGTTCCCGGCAAGTTTCTGACGGCCGACGCGCTGCCTGGCACCGACGCATCCGTTTCAAGTGCAGCCTTCAAGACGGTCATGCTCGACGAGAACGGTGAGGCCTTCGTGCCGAACGGGTCGATCGGGCACCGGTTCAGCGAGGCCGATAAGGGTAAATGGAACCTCGACCTCGAGGGTCGAGACCCACTCCTTTCCATAGCGGATGCCCCCGACTACGACGGTCGCTCTGTCGCGATCGACCTGCCCCGCTTCGACGGAACGCCCGATGTTGACAGCCCCGCCGGGCAGCAGGAGGCCCAGCAGCACGCAGGCGCCGCCGGCATCGTGCGCCGCGGCGTGCCCGTGCGCGAGGTCGCCGGTGTGCTCGTGACGACCGTGTTCGACCTGCTGCTCGCTCAGTACGGCGTCGGCCGCGACGGCCTGCCAGGCGTTTGGCCCACCGGCTACGACGACGCCTCCAGCCCAGGAACTCCAGCCTGGCAGGAGGAGATCACCTCGGTGCCGTGGCAGGCCGCGGCGCGCATCGGCCGCGAATTCGCGCAGAACGCCGAGGACTCCGAGGGCCGGTCGATGATTCTGATGGGCGCCGGCACCAACCACTGGTTCCACTCCGACACCATCTACCGTGCCTTTCTCGCGCTCACCACCATGACCGGCTGCCAGGGCGTGAATGGCGGCGGCTGGGCCCACTATGTCGGCCAGGAAAAGGTGCGTCCGCTCACGGGATACGGCCAGTACGCTTTCGGACTGGACTGGGTGCGCCCGCCGCGCCAGATGATCGGCACCGGCTTCTTCTACCTCGCCACCGACCAGTGGCGCTACGACGGCCTGAGCGCCGACACTCTCGCGAGCCCGCTCGGCGCCGGGATATTCAAGGGACGCACCACCGCGGACACCATGGTCGAATCGGCCAAGCGCGGCTGGATGCCCAGCTACCCCACCTTCAACCGCAACTCGCTCGACCTGGTCGACGACGCGGCCGCCGCTGGCCAAGAACCGGCCGAGTACGTCGTCGATTCGTTGAAGGACGGCTCGCTCGTGTTCTCCTGCGAAGACCCGGACGCGCCCGAGAACTTTCCGCGGGTGCTCGTGGTGTGGCGGGCCAACGTGCTCGGCTCCTCGGGCAAGGGCAATGAGTATTTTCTCAAGCACCTGCTCGGGGCACCGTCCGCGGTGCGTGCCGTGGAATCGATGCCGGCGCGCCGCCCGCAGACCATGAAATGGCATGAGAGCGCGCCGGAAGGCAAGCTCGACCTGTTGGTCACGAGCGATTTCCGCATGACGTCGACCACGATCTACAGTGACGTGGTCTTGCCGCCGGCCACCTGGTATGAGAAGAACGATCTCTCGACGACGGATATGCATCCGTTTATTCACTCGTTCAACCCCGCGATCGCGCCGCCGTGGCAGGCCAAGACCGACTTCGACATCTTTCACGTGCTCGCCGCCAAGATCTCCGAAATGTCCGTCACGCACCTCGGCGTGCGCAATGACCTGGTCGCAGCGCCTCTGCAACACGACACCCCCGACGGCATGGCCACCCCGCACGGCACCGTGTTGAACGATCAGCCGCTCATCCCCGGCGTCACCATGCCGAAGCTCGTCGTGGTGGAACGCGACTACCCGGCGTTCGCCGCGCAGCTTGGCGCGCTCGGGCCGCTCACCGAAAAGCTCGGCATGGTCACCAAGGGAGTGAAATTCAACCCCGACGTCGAGGTCGCCTACCTCGGCAAGAAAAACGGGCTCGTTCCCAGTGGCCCCGCCGCCGGCCGCCCGCGCCTGTCGACCGCTATTCACGCTTGCGAAATGGTGCTCGCGCTCTCGGGCACGACCAACGGCCGCCTCGGCACGCAGGGTTTTCGGCAGCTCGAGGAACGCACCGGTGTCAAGCTCGCCCAGCTGGCCAGCGACAAGGAGGGTCGACGTTTTTCCTATCCGGATGTCCAGGGTGCGCCGATCCCGGTGCTCACCTCCCCGGAATGGTCCGGTTCAGAGCACGGTGGTCGCCGCTACAGCGCCTTCACCATCAACGTCGAGCACTTGAAGCCCTGGCACACTCTCACCGGTCGTCAACACTTCTACCTCGACCACGACTGGATGATTGAACTGGGCGAGCAACTGCCGATCTTTCGGCCGCCGCTGGACATGTACCGCCTGTTCGACGACTCGATCGTCGGCGCCACGAGTAAGACCCCGACCGGTCACGCCGAGGTAGCCGTGCGCTACCTGACGCCGCACTCAAAGTGGTCGATCCACTCCGAATACCAAGACAACCTGCTCATGCTCTCGCTCTCCCGCGGCGGTCCGACCATCTGGATGAGCCCGCAAGACGCCGACAAGATCGGCGTGATCGACAACGAGTGGATCGAGTCCTACAACCGCAACGGCGTCGTCGTGGCCCGCGCGGTCGTGTCGCACCGCATGCCGGAGGGCACGGTGTACATGTATCACGCGAAGGACCGCACCATCAACGTGCCGGTCGCCGAAACCAGCGGTATGCGCGGCGGCACCAACAACTCGCTCACCCGCATTTTGCTGAAACCCAGCCATCTGATCGGCGGCTATGCCCAGCTGTCCTTCGCCTTCAACTACCTCGGCCCGACCGGGAACCAACGCGACGAGGTCACCGTGATTCGTCGCCGCAGCCAGAAAGTGGATTACTAATGCGTGTCATGGCCCAGATGTCGATGATCATGAACCTCGACAAGTGCATCGGGTGTCACACCTGCTCGGTCACCTGCAAGCAGGTGTGGACCAACCGCACCGGCGTGGAATACGCCTGGTTCAACAACGTTGAGACGCGGCCAGGTCTCGGCTACCCGCGCGAGTACGAAAACCAGGACAAGTGGAAGGGCGGCTGGGTGCTGGGTAAGCGCGGCCGGCTGCGGCTCAAGGCCGGCGGACGGCTGAAGAAACTTTCGCAGATCTTCAACAACCCCAACCTGCCGCAGATCGACGACTACTACGAGCCGTGGACCTACGACTACGACATGCTCACCACCGCTCCGGCCGGCACCCAAAGCCCGGTCGCCCGCCCGAAGTCGCTACTGACCGGCCAGGACATCGACATCAAATGGTCGGGCAACTGGGACGACGACCTCGGCGGCTCGCAGGAGACCGCGAGCTCGGACCCGATTCTCGCAACGATGAGCGAGAAGGTGAAGATGGAGTTCGAAGAGACCTTCATGTTCTACCTGCCGCGCATCTGCGAGCACTGCCTGAACCCCGCCTGCGTGGCCGCCTGCCCCTCTGGCGCCATGTACAAGCGTGAAGAAGACGGCATCGTGCTTGTGGACGAAGACGGATGCCGTGGCTGGCGCATGTGCGTCTCCGCCTGCCCCTATAAAAAGGTGTACTTCAACCACAAAACGGGCAAGGCCGAAAAGTGCACGCTCTGCTACCCGCTGATCGAGCAGGGCAAGCCCACCATCTGCTCCGAAACGTGTGTCGGACGTCTGCGTTATCTTGGCCTCATGCTGTACGACGCTGATGCGGTGCTCGAAGCGGCCTCGATCGAAAACGATCAGGACCTGCTTGACGCCCAGCGTGCCTGCTTTCTCGACCCGTTCGATCCAGAGGTCATCGCCGCCGCCAAGGCGGACGGCATGGCCGACGACTGGATCGAAGCCGCCCAGAACAGCCCCATCTACAAGCTCATCTCCGAGTACGAGATTGCCCTGCCGCTGCACCCGGAATACCGCACCATGCCCATGGTCTGGTACATCCCGCCGCTCTCCCCGGTGGTCGACGTCGTGAGCAACTCCGGCAGCGACGGCGAAGACGCGCGCACCCTGTTCGCCGCGATCGACAAGCTGCGCATCCCGGTGGAATACCTCGCCGGGCTGTTCTCGGCTGGCGATGTCGTTCCGGTCGAGCTGTCGCTGCGCAAACTCGCCGCGATGCGCGCCTATATGCGGGGCATCAACCTCGGTAACGAGCCAGACGAGCGCATCCCGAACGCTGTCGGCATGACCGGCGAGACCATCACGGCCATGTACCGGCTGCTCGCGATCGCCAAGTATGAAGACCGTTACGTCATTCCGAAGGCGCACGTCGAGACCGCGCGGGAGCTCGACGAGCTCGGCTGCTCACTCTCCAATGACGGCGGCCCCGGGATGGGCGGCCCGCGCGAGCACGCCGGCCCGCACAACGGCGGCGACGCCAGCCCCGCGGGCCCGTACGGCAATACCCCCGGCATGCCGCTGAACGCGACCGTTGACAACTACAACCAGATGGTCGGCGACTCGCCGCTCATCAAGACCCGCCCGGTGACCCCTGGCCGGGTCAACCTGCTCAACTGGAATGGTGGCGGGGTGCCGAAGGGCATGTTCCCGCCCAAAGCGGATGCCAGGAGCGCGGCATGAGCGCCGCCACCCGCCTTCCTGCGGCACTCGCTGCGCGGGTGAATTTTGGCTTTCGGGCGCCGAAGGTGGCCCCGCGGTTCATGGCCGCAGTGCCGCTCACGCCCGAGCACGGCGTTATCGCGCACATGGCGGCGTCGATTCTGCTGGATTACCCCACGCCCCAGCGGCAGCGGCAGTTTTCGCTGGTGCGTTCAGGCGTTATTCAACTGCCCGACCCGCTGCGGGAGGCGTTCGACGCGTTCTTCACGGCGATCGACGGCTGGAGCGAGCAGGAGCTCGCCACCCATTTCACCGCGATCTTCGATCTGAAGCGCAAATGCTGCCCGTACCTCACCTACTACGCGGCCGGCGATACCCGTCGGCGCGGCATGGCGCTGGTGCGTTTTGTCGAGGCGTATCGGGCGGCCGGCTGGCAGGTTGACGCCGATGAACTGCCGGATTACCTGCCGATGGTGCTGGAGTTCTCGGCGCTGTCGGACTCACCGATCGCGCAGGAGTTGCTCTCAGCGCACCGCGACGGCATCGAGGTGCTGCGTACGGCGCTGGAGAAATTCGACAGCCCGTACGCGCACCTGGCGCGCGCCGTGTCGCTGTCGTTGCCCGAGATTGACGACGAAACCCGCGAACGCTACCTGGACCTCGTCAACGAGGGACCGCCGAGCGAGACGGTCGGCATGACCTACCTCGGCAATTTGAAGCCGTTTTCCGCGCACGCGAATGAGGTCAGATAGAAATGGGTAATGACAGTATGACCGCCTGGGATTACCTGCTCTGGGTCGCCTTTCCCTACGCCGCCTCCGGCGTGTTCGTGGTCGGGCACCTGCTGCGCTACCGCTACGACCAGTTCGGCTGGACGTCGCGATCGAGCCAGACCTACGAGAACCGACTGTTGCGCTGGGGCTCGCCGATGTTCCACTACGGCATGCTCATGGTGATCGGCGGGCACGTCGTCGGCCTGTTCATCCCGAAGCCGTGGCTCGAGTTCTTCGGGGTGACCGAGCATATCTATCATCTCGGGGCGACCTGGCTGGGAACATTCGCGGCCATACTCACGGTGGCTGGCCTCGCCATTTTGATCTACCGGCGACGCCTGACTAAGCGGGTGCTGCTCGTCACGACGGTCATGGACAAGGTCATGTACGTGTTCCTGGCCAGCACGATCTTGTGTGGCACCACGGCGACGGTGCTGTACCAAATCTTTGGCGGCGGCTACGACTATCGTGGGTCGATTTCGCCGTGGATCCGCTCGCTGTATGGCTTTCAGCCCGATCCCTCGCTCATGAGCGACGTGCCGTTCTTTTTTCAACTGCACGTGCTCACCGCGACGACGCTGTTTCTGCTCTGGCCGTTCACCCGTCTGGTGCACGTGTTCTCGGCGCCGCTCGGCTACCTCGTTCGCCCTTACGTGGTTTACCGTTCGCGCGATGACCCCCGCGGTGCCGGGGCGCGCCCGCCGCGTCGCGGGTGGGAGAAGAGCGAGCGCCCGCTGGAGCGCTCACGGAAGTAGGCTGCTTTCATGGTGCGCATCAAGAGGGCCTATGACGAGGCATCCGCTGATGACGGATGCCGGGTGCTGGTTGATCGACTCTGGCCGCGCGGTGTTTCTAAGGAACGCGCCGAGCTCGATGAGTGGCTGAAAGACGTGGCGCCGTCGCCGAAGCTGCGCACCTGGTGGAAGCACGACCCGGAGCGAATGGATGAGTTCGCGCTGCGTTATCGCGCCGAACTCGACTCTGTGGCCGCGACCCAGGTGGCGGTCGCGGCGTTGCGCGCGCTCGTCGCCGAGGGTGTCACAACCCTGGTCTACGGAGCCAAGGACCCGCACGTGAACCACGCTCGAGTGCTCGCGGAGTACCTCGCGGAGTAACCGACGTATCGCCACAATGTGCCGAAGCGGAATAGTGCGCCGCCATTCGGGCTTGCAGCTAGAGCCGCCCACACGCGAACACTCGCCTCGACGAGTACTGGCCGGCCCGGGGAACGGGGCAGTCGAGCGTGCGCGGTACCACGAATGGCAACAGAAAGTGTCGTACTAGTGACTTCAGCAGATCGCGTCAGCACCAGCAGAATCCCCAAATGGGTACGCTCCTTCGGCGTTCAGATCATCGCCGCACTCATTATTGGCCTGGGCCTTGGGCTGCTCGCCAAATACACCGGTAGCACCGAAGAGAGCCCGACCGGTCTCGGCGCCACGCTGAAAATCATCGGATCGAGCTACGTCTCGCTGCTGCAGGCGGCCGTCGTACCACTCATCTTTACAGCCGTGGTCAGCTCCATCGCCAATCTGCGCCAGGTATCCAACGCGGCGAAGCTGGCTTGGAACACCCTGCTCTGGTTCGCCATTACCGCGTTGATCGCCGTTGTGATCGGTATCGGCCTGGGCGTTCTGATCAAACCGGGTGCCGGAACCGGCATAGCCGAGGCCGGCGAGTACTCCGGCCGAACCGGCGATTGGTGGGCCTTTTTGACCGGGTTGTTCCCGAAGAACTTCCTTGGTCTGGGCGCGAGCACCAGCGTCGTTGACGGCACCGCGACCACCAACATCAGCTTCAACGTATTGCAGATTTTGGTCATCGCCATCGTGGTGGGAATCGCGGCGTTGAAGGTGGGCAAGCTGGCCGAACCCTTCCTCAACCTGAACGCATCCGCTCTGGCGGTTATTCAGAAAGTGCTCTGGTGGATCATTCGAATCGCGCCGCTCGGCACGATCGGCCTGATCGGTAATGCCGTCGCGGTCTACGGCTGGGACACCATGGGGTCGCTCGGAAAGTTCGCGGTCACCATCTACATCGGCCTGGTACTCGTATTGTTCGTCGTCTACCCGGTGCTGATCAAATCGCACGGGCTGTCCGTGAGGCAGTACTTCTCCGGCGTGTGGCCGGCGGTGCAGCTCGGGTTCGTGTCGCGCTCCTCCATCGGCACCCTGCCGTTGACCCAGCGCGTGACCGAGCGCAGCCTCGGTGTACCCCGCGCCTACGCATCCTTCGCCGTTCCGCTCGGAGCCACGACCAAAATGGATGGCTGCGCGGCGATCTATCCGGCCGTCGCTGCCATTTTCGTGGCCCAATTCTTCGGCATTCAGCTGGACCTCACCCAGTATCTGCTGATCGTGCTCGTCTCCGTGCTGGGGAGCGCAGCGACCGCCGGTACCACGGGCGCCGTCGTCATGCTGACGCTGACCCTGTCCACGCTGGGACTGCCGCTGGCCGGGGTGGGCCTGCTGCTGGCCATCGACCCGATCATCGACATGGGTCGCACCGCTGTCAACGTCGCAGGTCAGGCGCTCGTGCCCACGATTGTGGCCAAGCGCCAGGGAATCCTGGACGAGACGCTCTACAACGCACCGCGCACCGCGCAGCCGTTCACGGACGACGCCGCCGCGGAGTCGGCGCCGAGCGAGCTGGCCGACACGCGGGCCTAGCCCACTCGCGCTGCTCGTTGATCGAGGAGCGAGCGATCGCGATCATGCGTGGGTCTCGACCGCTCGTTCCTCGTGTCTCGACCGACTGGTGGCCTCGACCAGCGAAGCCTAGACCTGGTCGAGGGGGATGGATTCGTCGGCGAGGCGAGCGGGATCGACCGGCTCGCCCCGACGAATCAGAGCCTGAACGGTGTCATTGACGTCCCAGACGTTGACGTTCATGCCCGCGACGACGCGGCCGGTCTGCTGCCAGAACACGATGAACTCGCGGGAATCCCGGTTGCCGCGGTAGACCAGCTCGGCGCCGTCGGTCAATATGCCGAATCCGGAATACTCCATGCCGAGGTCGAACTGGTCGGTATAGAAGTAGGGAATGGCATCGAACGAAACGCTCTGGCCGAGCATCGCTCGGGCCGCGGCCGGACCGCCGTTCAGGGCATTCGCCCAGTGCTCGCTGCGCAGCCGCTGTTTGATGAGCGGATGCTCCGCGTTGGCCACATCGCCCGCCGCGAACACGTGGGGATCGCTGGTTTCCAGGCTCGCGGAGACCAGAATTCCATTGTCGACTGCGAGCCCCGCCTTTTCGGCGAGTTCGACGTTCGGAACCGCACCGATGCCCACCAGAACGAGGTCGGCCGGCACGGTTTCGCCGCCGGCCAGGAGCACTCCGGTGACCCGGCCATCCGTTCCGACCAGGCTTTTTACGGTCACGGAGCGACGGATGACCACGCCGTTGCGCTCGTGGAGGCTCGCGAACAGGTCGCCGAGCTCGTCGCCAAGCGCCGCAGCAAGCGGGACGGCGCCACGTTCCAGGATAGTGACCTCGTTGCCGAGGGTGCGGGCGGTTGCGGCGACCTCCATGCCGATCCAACCGGATCCCACGACTACGAGTCGCTTGCCGCCGTCAGCCAGAACGGAGTGCAGCAGGTCGGAGTGGTCGAGGGTGCGCAGGTAGTGCACTCCGCCGAGGTTTGCACCCGGCACAGTCAGGCGTCGCGGCCGGGAGCCCGTGGTCAGGAGCAGCCGGTCGTAGCTCAGCTGCGCGCCGTCGTCGTTGTCGAGGAGGTGCGCGCTGAGGTCGAGGCTCACCGCCCGGGTGCCGGAATGCAGCTGCACCTCATGGTCGGGGTACCAGCTCGCACTTTGCACAAAGACGGAGTCGCGTTCGGCCGTGCCGGCCAGGTAGTCCTTCGACAGCGGCGGGCGAATGTACGGACGGTGTTCCTCGGCTCCGATCAGGTCAATCTGTCCGTCGAAGCCTTCTTCGCGCAAGGCTCGGGCAGCGCTCGCCCCCGCGAGGGACGCCCCTACAATCACAAAATTCTGCTGGTCGGCCATGTGTGGTCCTTCCTCGGGGGTGTGCTCTGACTGTACGAGGGTTTGGCGGTTTGGTCGAGGTGCGGCTGTGCCGGCAGCGTGCGCTACGCGGGACTTGCGCCAGTGCGCGGGAGTTCGGGACTGGCCAAAACTCCAGCGCCACGCGTCGCGCTGGAGTTGCGCCAGTGCGTGGGTGTTGCGCCTCCCGCGCAGCGGCGCATCCCCCGCGCGATCGCTCGAGACCGCCATCGCCCAACGGTGGCTGCCCGCGGGGCGGCGGGACGGCATCCGTTTAAAAGAGGATGCCAGGTTTCAGCTCGGCGCGACCAGGGTGTCGCAGCGCCAGCAGGTGGCGGGCAGCTCGCCCGGAACGAATGCACCGCAGTCCGGGCAGACCTGTTCGAGCCAGCAGGCTGGGTCGCCACCGATCGGGTTGCCGCCGATTGCTGCATCGTCGACCGAGTGAGCGTCATCGTGTGTGGTCATCGTTTCAGTATGGCCCTGGGCCGGGAAAGACCCGAAGCCCCCCGCTGGAGGAGGAGGGGGCTCCGGGTGGGAGTCGAGCGTCAGCTCGGGTTGGGCGCGCCGGGACGCGCGTAGTAGAACCAGGCGAGGCCCGTGCAGAGCACGCAGAATACCGTGCAGCCGATGAAAAAAGTGGTCGGGCTCATGGCAGTGAGGGCCATTCCGACGATGAATGGGCCGAAGGCGGCGATCGCGGCGGTCCAGCCGATCGCGCCGCCGGCCTGGCGCTTGGGGAAGATCATCGGCATCTGCTTGAACGTTCCGGCGTTGGCGAGGCCGGAGAAGAAGAAGATGATGATCATGCCGGTGAGAAAGCCCTCGAACTCGTCGACGCTGGTCGGGGTGAGGAAGAACACCGTGACCAGGGTGCCGACGGCCATGCCGGCGCCGCCGATGAAGGTGAAGATGGCGCCGCCGAACCGGTCGCAGAGCGGGCCACACGCTGCACGCACGAGGGCGCCGAGTACCGGGCCGATGAAGGCGAAGGCGAGCGGGTTGGGTGCATCGGGGAAGTCGCCGTAGACGTTGAGGATGATGAGGCCCATTTGGGCCGCCAGGCCGCTGAACGCGCCGAAACTCATGAGGTAGATGAGCGTCATGATCCAGGTGTGCTTGACCGTGAAGATGTCCATCTGCTGCCGAAAGTTAGCTTTGATCGGCACTTTACGTAGAAAAATGAGAGCGAGGGCGACCGTGAGCAGTACCCAGGGGATGAGCACGAGGCCGCCGTTGTGCAGCCAGACCAGTTCGCCGTTCGAGTCACTCTCCGGGGTCAGCACCGCGGTGCCGAGCAGGCCGAAGCCGACGACCCAGGGGGTGAGCAGCTGGATCAGTCCGATGCCGAAGTTGCCGAGCCCCGCCTGCAGGCCGAGGGCCGTTCCGGCGAGGCGCTTGGGAAAGAAATAGCTGGTCGAAGCCATGAAACCGGAGAAGCTGCCGCCGCCGATACCGGCTGCGAAGGAGAGCGCGAGCAGCACCCAGTACGGCGTCGACACGTCGCGGGCGACCAGGGTCCAGCCGATCATCGGCAACAGCAGCAGCGCGCTGGAGAGGGCGACGAGGATGCGCGTGCCGAGAATCGGCGGCAGGAACATGAAGACGAGGCGCAGCAGGCCACCGGCCAGGCCGGGCAGCGCGACGAGCCAGTACAGCTGGCTGGTGCTCAGGTCGAAGCCGATGTCGTTCAGCCGCGGAGCGATCGCGCTGACCAGGTACCAGGCCGCGAAGCCGAGGGTCATGCTGAACGTGGTGATCCACAGGGTGCGCCAGGCGAGGTGTGAATCCCAGGTCTCTTCGTTTTCCGGATCCCAGTTCGAGAGGTCCGGCTTCAGCGTGGACGTGACGCGTGGTGGTGAGACGGTTGACATGGTTTCCTCGGCTGGTTGGTCGGGCAGCAGGCCCGCTTAGTAGCCAGCTTGTTCGCTTGCCGGTGCCGACGCGTCGCACAAACGCCGTGAAAAATGATTCGGAGCGAAGCGGATGCCGGCGGCCCGGTGCGATCGCGTCCGAGGTCGCACCCCTCCGGTGATCGAGTTTGCCGTCGACCAAGGTGATTGAGTCGGGGGTCGCCGGCATCCGCTTCTCGCTGTGGCGCGGCTGGAGGCGGTCTGTGGTCCGTCCCCTCCGTTGATCGAGCTTGCCGAGATCGCCATCGACCAACGTGACCGGGTCGGGGGTCGCCGGCATCCGATTCTCCCCGGGCGGGCCGCGGTACTCTAGAACGGTGAAAACTCAGCTCAAACTTGGGGCCGAACTCGGGGCCGTCGTGATCACCGTGTCTGATCGCTGTTCGCGCGGCGAACGCGAAGACAGGTCCGGCCCGGCCGTCGTCGATGCGCTCGGCGAGGTCGGCATTCCGTGCGGGCCGCCCCGGGTCGTCCCCGACGGAATTGAAAGTGTGGCTGGCTCTATTTCGGCGGCGCTCGCTGACGGCTCCCGCCTGGTCGTGACGACCGGTGGCACCGGCGTATCGGCGCGCGATCTGACGCCCGAGGGCACGGCGACGGTGCTGCACACGATTCTTCCGGGCATTTCCGAGCGGATGCGCGCGATCAGCGTCGCGACGATTCCCACCGCGGTGCTGTCCCGCGGCATAGCCGGCATCGCCGATTCGGTCGGCAACAACGGAGCCCTGGTGGTGAACCTGCCGGGTTCAGTTGGCGCGGTGCGGGACGGTGTGGCCATACTCGCGCCGCTCGTGCGGCACATCATCGACCAGCTCGACGGCGGCGACCACTGATGGGGGCACGTGCATCGGACGCGGATTTCTCGGCCGCGGGCTCTTCGGGTGTGGGCCGCGCATCGCTCGGCTTCGCCCGTGTAACCGAGTCGCTGCTCGACGTCACCGAGCACGTTTCGGCCGTTTCGGGCCTTTCCCACGGTGCCGTGGTGACGTTCATCGGACAGGTGCGGGACCACGATCCCGATGCGCTCGGGCGCGTCACGGGCCTGGACTATAGCGCGCATCCCGACGCGGGGCGCATTATCGGTAAGATTGCCGAGCGGGTGTTGACGCAGCATCCGCTGGTCGTATTGGCGGTCAGTCATCGCATCGGACACCTTGAGGTCGGCGACCTCGCCCTCGTGGCTGCGGTCGCGAGCGCCCACCGCGGCGACGCCTTTGCGGCCTGCGAAGCCCTCGTCGAGGCCGTCAAGGCAGAGGTCCCGATCTGGAAGAAGCAATACGAGGTCGACGGAACGCACTCCTGGGTCGGTTTGTAGCCTCGCCGACAGCGCTACTTCGCGGGTGCCGTTCAGAATCGCGGAGATCGCTGTTTCGGCGGCTGATCGGGGCCGTTGGGCGAAATTCTCCGCAGTTATGCGGGGAGCCCCTGGTACTTAGCCGCCGGCGAAGGGCGGGAGGACGTCAACGGTGTCGGTCGGCGCGAGCGCAACGGTGTCATCGGCGGCGCGGGCGCCGTTCACCAGCAGCGAGCAGAGGCCGAGCACGCGCACGAACTCGCTGCCGTAGCGTTCGCCGAGTTCGGCGCGCAGCTCGCCGATCGTGCCGGCATCGAGCGTGGCCGTTTCGGTCTGGGCGGCTTCGGCCGCTCCGGCGAAGAACCGCAGGGTCGCCATCACAGTTTTTCGGGAGTCCAGTCGAGGGCGAGTTCGCTCGCGGCGGCGCAGGCGGCCTCAATTGAGGCACCGGTACCCCCATTCTTCGCGGCTGCGAGGCCGATCAGAAAGGTGCTGAGTGGTGCAGCCGGCCGGGCCACATTGTGGGCCACGTCGCGGGCCACGTCGAGCAGGTCGCCGACCGGCACGTCGGCCGGATCGAGCTGGAGCCGGTCGGCGAGGGCGGTCAGCCAGTCGTCGAGCGCTTCGGGAGGCAGCGGTGCTGAACTCATTCTGGTCACTCCTCGGGTCGTGCGTCGGGTACACCGGTCAAACGCGCGGTGCTGCTCTCAACATCCTGCCACGTATCGACGTCGACCCCGGTTTCGGATTCGTCCATCAGCCCTATGAGCTTCAGCCCCGACAGTAGGTTCCGCATGCTGGCGCCGTTGACGCGATCGCCGAGGCGGTCCACGGCCGCGCGCAGGGCGGGCGCCCGGTAGATTCCGGCGAGCCACTGGGCGTGGCCGGTGTAATCGGTGAGGTGCACACCGTCGGCCTGTTCACCGATATTCTCCAGAGCGGATGCCGCGGTGACCAGCAGGCGCGCAGCATCCGCTCCCCACGGAAGATCGCAGGCGAGCACGAGCAGCCAGGTGGCGGGGTCGTCAACGTTCGCTTCGACCTTGGTCCCGCCGTGTGCCTCGCAGTGTACTTCGACGTGTGCTGCGCCGTGCGCCTCGAGCGCGGCGAGGCCGGCCGCGATTCCGGCTACCGGGCCGCCGAACGGTGGGTCTTCGAGTGTCCAGATCAGTGCGGACGGCATGGCGGTAGCGGCGGCGGGCGTTGCGGCTGCGGGGGTTAGTGCCGTGGCCGTGGGCGACGCGAGATTGGGATCGGGTGCGGGTGCAGGTGCACCTGTCGAGGGTGCGGGGTGCGCGGCGAGCGGAGGCGTGTCGGCGGCGGGCACCGCTGCGGGCGGGCCGACAACGACGGTGTGCCGGGCGACCGGTCGGGCGTCGAGCACCCTGGAGAGCAGGGTGCGCCCGGCCACCTCGACTGCGGGTTTGAGCGCGCCGCCGAGGCGGCTGCCACGCCCGCCCGCGAGCACGATGAGGTCAATGGTGAGTGCCGGAAGTGGGCTCATGAGGCGTGCCCTGGGCACGACCGCGCCCGATATGGGTGCGCGCTACGGTAACCGGCGTAGCGGCTACCCGTATCGGGCGCGGTCACGGGAGGGAGCATCCGCTTAGCCTTGGCTGCGCAGCCAGTCGCCGGACTTGCCACCACTCTTGGAGAGCAGACGCACGTTCTCGATCGTGACGGACTTGTCGAGGCCCTTGACCATATCGACGATGGCGAGAGCCGCGACCGAGACGGCGGTGAACGCCTCCATCTCGACGCCGGTGCGGTCTGCGGTGCGCACGGTCGCGGTGATGCTCACCCGGTCATCCTCGACGATCAGGTCGACGACGGCGCCGTGCACGCCGATGACGTGGGCGAGGGGGAGCAGGTCGGCGGTCTTCTTGGCGCCCTGGATTCCGGCGATGCGGGCCACGGCGAGCACATCGCCCTTGGGAGCCGTGCCGTCGCGGAGCGCCGCGATCACCGTGGCACCGCAGCGCACGAAGCCCGCCGCGGTGGCACTGCGAACGGTCGGAACTTTGTTGGTGACGTCGACCATGCGGGCTTGTCCGGCCGAGTCGAGGTGGGTGAACGGCTGGGTGGGCACTGTCGCGTCGGGAATATCGGTGGTGTGCGTCATGATGACAGCATGACAGTGATGAGGTCGCCGCCGCGAACGTGAGTCGTGTCTTCGGACACGATGGCAAGACCAGTTGCCTGCGCCAGCCCGGCGACGAGGTGCGAACCCGATCCGCCGCGGGAGGCCGGGCGCACCTCGATGTGGGTTCCGTCTCGGGTTCCGTCGGTGTCGGTGTCAGTCCCGGTCTCGGTTCCAGAATCGGTACGGTGCGTGACGATGACGGGCATGTACTGGGCGCGTCCGGGCGGGGAATTCCAGCCGTCGGCGACGGTCGCCGTGATGGTGCGGCGGTGCAGCTCCGGGTGCCCGAGCAGGCGGCGCAGCGCGGGGCGCACGAACACTTCGAACGACACGTAGGCGCTGACCGGGTTGCCGGGCAGGGCGAAGATGAGCGGTCCGGGCACGTTTTCGGTAGCGGGCCAGCGTCCGAACCCCTGGGGCTTGCCGGGTTGCATCTTCACCGGTCCGAAGTGCACGGTGCCGAGGGGTTGTAGTACGGCCTTGACCACGTCGTACGCTCCGACACTGACGCCGCCGGAGAGCACGATCACGTCGACCGTTCCGGCCAGGTCGGTGAGCAACGCGCGCAACGTGTCGTCGTCGTCGGGCACGGCGCCCACCCGAATGGCAACGCCGCCGGCTTCGGTGACGGCCGCCGCCAGCAGAAAGGAGTTGGAGTCGGGAATCTGACCGCGCCGGGTCGGGCTGCCGGGGGTGACGAGTTCGCTGCCGGTGGAGATGACCGCGACGCGCGGCGCCGGGTGCACCAGCACAGAGCTGGTTCCGGCGCTCGCCGCTGCGGCGACCCGGGTCGGCCAGAGCACGCTTCCCGCGCCCAGCACGCGGTCCCCGGCGTGGGCGTCTTCGCCGGCGCGGCGCACGTGCGCTGCGGCCGTGGGAGCGCGCACGATGGTGACCCGGTCGGTGCCCTGGTCGGTGTCTTCGATCGGAACGACGGCATCCGTTCCGTCGGGAATCGGCGCGCCCGTCATAATGCGCGCGACTTGCCCGGGCATCAGGTGTGGGTTCTCGGCGGTGCCGGCGGCCAGGTCGGCGACGACGGGCAGGTTGATCGGGTTCTGCGCCGAGGCGCCGAGCAGATCGGCGCGGATAACGGCGTAGCCGTCCATCGCGGAGTTGTCGAACGGAGGAGTATCGGTCGCTGACAGCACGTCCTCGGCGAGCACCAGGCCGCGCGCGGCGTCGAGCGGCACGCGCACCGGCACCAGCGGCTTCAGGTCGGCCAGAATCACCGCCAGTTGTTCGGCGACGGTGCGAGCGGATGCGGCCGGCGCGCAGGCATCCGCTCTGTCGGAATGCGTGTGGTCGCGATGAGCGGCGTGCGCGCCTTCAGCCTGCGCAGGTCGAACCAAGAATTCGTTTGGCACGGCCGTCGCGCCGGGCAGATTTGTCTCGGTCATCGGCTAGTTGTGGCTGTCGGGCTGGCGGGCGCTGCCCTGTTATCCGGAGCCGACGCGTGGCGCCCGGTCGGAGTCGGCTCGAGGGACGGCCAGCGGCTGCCGATGCCGGGCGCGCGTCCGGCCGTGACGAGGTCGTCCCAGGCCACGATCCCGCCGGTGAGCACGGAGACGTCGGTGAATCCGGCCTCGCGGAGCGCGGCAGCAGCGCGGGCGGCTCGCCCCCCGGCGTGGCAGTGCACGATCAGCGGGGTCTCCACCGGGAGGGCGGCCCGGCCGGTATCGGAGAGTACCCCGTCGGTGAGGAGCTCGCCGAGCGGCAGTAGTCGGGCCGTCGGAATGGAACTCTCGGCATTCTCGTTCGGCTCGCGCACGTCCAGCACGAGAAAGTTGTCGTTTCCGGCGCGTTGGGCCTCGAGACGTTCCACGAGTTCGGCACCCGAAACCTCGGCGGTATTCTCTGCGGCGACGCGGGCGGTTTCGGCCGCGAGCTCGGCCGCGACCTCGGCAGCGGTCGGTTCGGCGGCGATGCCGGTTCCGACCAATGGAATCTCGCTGAATCGGCCGGACAGGGCATCGATCACGAGCACCCGGCCGATCAGCGGGGAGCCGATTCCGGTGATGAGCTTGATGGTTTCGGTCGCCATGAGCGATCCGACCTGGCCGCAGAGAGCGCCGAGCACGCCGGCATCGGCGCAGTTGGGCACTTCACCGTCGGCCGGCGGTGTCGGAAACAGATCGCGCAGGTGCACTCCGGTGACGCCTGAGCTCGCCGGCGGCGTGGCCCAGAACACCGAAAGCTGGGCATCGAATCGCAAAACGGATGCCCACACCAGCGGCAGTCCGAGCCGCGCGCAGGTGTCGTTCACGAGGAACCGGGTCGGAAAGTTGTCGGTGCCGTCGATGACCACGTCGTAGCCGCCCAGGATCTCGGCGGCGTTATTCGCGACCAGACGCTCGGCGTGCCGAACGACGGTGGTCTCCGGGGCGATCTCGGCGATACGCTCGGCGGCGCTGTCTACCTTGGGGCGACCGACATCCGCTTGACCGTGAACGATCTGGCGCTGGAGGTTGCTCGGTTCCACGTCGTCGCCATCGACGATACCGATGGTGCCGACGCCCGCTGCCGCGAGGTAGAGCAGCGCGGGGGAGCCGAGCCCGCCGGCGCCGAGCACGAGAACCCGAGCGTTGGCGAGGCGGCGCTGGCCGAGTTCGTTGAGCTGGGGGAGGCGGCGCTGGCGAGCGGTCCGCACGGATTCGGATGCGCTGAGGCGGTCAACGGGCTCAACGAGGGGAGGAATGGCCATGGCTTAACGCTAGGCGTTGCGCGGCCCCTCGGCCACCCATCCCGCGCGCTCTCCTCTGCCTTCCCATCCGTCCAGCGTGATGTCACGAACCCCATCCGCCCCGGGTCGCCGGCGCCTAACTCCTGCAATTTCTCGCTCCCGGCAGTGCGATGCCCGTATTTACGGGGGATTGGCCGACCGCCGCGATCAATTTGAAGGAGTTATGCCCCGGTGGTCGGGCTCACTCGGTGGCTTCCTGAATTAGCCACGGCCGATCGCGAAGACAGGGACCCAGACAGCGGGTCAAAACCGCAGATACGGTGCTATCGTGCAATTCATGACGCAATATCGGATCAGTGAGGCCGCCGAGCTGCTCGGCGTTAGTGACGACACCGTGCGCCGCTGGGTCGACGGTGGCCGTCTCGTGGCGGATGCCGATGCATCCGGTCGCCTCGCGGTTGACGGAGCGGCGCTCGCCGCCTTCGCCGTCGACCAGGCGAGCACCCCGGCAGACCCGTCGAGCGTGGGCCGCAGCGCCCGCAACCGCTTCGTCGGCATCGTCACGGCCATCACCATGGACACGGTCATGGCTCAGGTCGAGCTGCAGTGTGGCCCGCACCGCGTCGTCTCGCTCATGTCGAGCGAGGCCGTGCGCGAACTCGGGCTCGAGGTAGGGTCGCTCAGCGTTGCCGTGATCAAGGCCACCAATGTGATCGTCGAAACTCCGGGACGGATGCCGTGACCCGCCTCCCCCAGGCCCTCGCCGTTCTGGCCGTGCTCGCCCTGGCCCTCACCGGTTGTGCACCCTCGACCGCCACAGATACCGGGGCAACCGACTCGGCTGCCGCGGGCACTGAACTTGAGCCCCAGACCCTCAGCGTCTATGCCGCCGCGTCGCTCACCGGCGCTTTCGACGAACTCGCGACACTGCTCGAGCAGCAGAATCCGGCCGTCGATGTGCAGCTCACCTACGACGGATCTTCCGCCCTCGCCACCCAGATCGCCGCCGGCGCCCCGGCCGACGTGTTCGCGAGCGCCGACCAGAAGAACCTGCAGCCGCTGGCCGACGACGGGCTCGTCGGCCCGGCCACCGTGTTCGCCGGCAACACCCTGCGCATCGCGGTCGCCCCGGGCAACCCGCTGCAGATCGACACCCTCGAAGATCTGGCCCGCCCCGGCGTGATCACCGTGCTGTGCGCGGCGCAGGTGCCGTGCGGTGCGGCAGCCGCTGCCCTGCTCGCCAACGCCGGTGTCACTCTCACGCCCGCCAGCGAGGAACAGAATGTGACGGCCGTCGTTACCAAAATCGCCGGCGGCGAAGCGGATGCCGGCCTCGTCTACGCGACGGATGTCGCCGCCAACCCCGGCCGCATCGACGGCCGGACCCCGGCCGGAGCCGACGCGGTCATCGGGCACTATCCGATCGCGGTCGTGGCGGGCAGCGCGCACGCCGAGGCGGCCCAAGCTTTCGTTGACCTCGTGCTCTCGCCGGCGGGGCAGTCCGTGCTCGCCGCTCACGGATTTCTCGCCCCGTGAGCGTTTCATGCCGACCGGGCCTGGGCCCGGAAACCGGGCCCAGGATAGAACATGGGCCCACCGACCGGGCCCGGGCCCGGAACGGGAGAAACCTCCCGCGGCACATCGCAGGCTGCGACGAAACGGCAACCGTTCGCGGATACGGGATCGCCCGCCTGGGCCCACCTTATGCAACCGGGCCCATGATCGAACATGGGCCCGCTTTCCGGGCCCGGGACCGGAAAGCAATGCTCAGACACGTCACGCCCTCTGGCCCGAGCACCGGGCACGGTCGCGCATGATTCCGCGCCTGCTCTACCTGCCCGCGAGCATCGGCCTCGCCCTGCTCGTGCTGCCGCTCGCCGGCCTGCTGTTCAAGGTCGACTGGCCCCGCCTCCCCTCCCTGCTCCTCTCGCCGGAAGCCCTGCAGCCGCTGGGGCTCTCGCTCGCGACGGCATCCGTTTCGACGCTGCTCTGCCTGCTGTTCGGCGTGCCGCTCGCCGTCGTTATCGCCCGGTCGCGGCCGCGGGTAGCCGGTCTGCTGCGCGCACTCGTGACCGTGCCGCTCGTGCTGCCGCCACTGGTCGGCGGCATCGCGCTGCTCTCCCTGCTCGGACGCGGCGGCGTGCTCGGCAGCACCCTCGAACTGGTCGGGCTGCGCATTCCGTTCACGACCGCGGCCGTCGTCCTCGCGCAGACCTTCGTGGCCCTGCCGTTTCTCGTGATCGCCGTCGAGGGCGCGCTGCGCACCGCCGGCACCCGCTACGAGAGGGTCGCCGCGACCCTCGGCGCCCATCGCGGCACCGTCTTCGCCCGCATTACGCTGCCGCTTGTCGGCCCCGGACTACTGGCCGGCACCGTTTTGAGCTTCGCCCGCGCCCTCGGCGAATTTGGCGCGACCGCCCTATTCGCCGGCAACCAGGCCGGAGTCACCCGCACCATGCCGCTCGCCATCTACACCGCCTTCAACGGCTCGGGCGTCACGACCGACCAGGCCGTCGCCCTGTCGCTGCTGCTGATCGCGGTCGCCGTGATCATTCTCGTGCTGGTCGGAACCCGCCGAGCGAGCGTACTGTCGTGACCGCCGCCCTCTGCCAGGACGCCGCCACCGCAGTTCTCGCTGCGAACCTGCAGCTCACCCGAGGCTCGTTCACCCTCGATGTGCAACTCACGCTCGCGCCCGGCGAGGTGCTGGCCCTGCTCGGCCCGAACGGCTCGGGCAAATCGACGGTGCTCGATCTGCTCGCCGGACTCGCCACCCCCGACACCGGAACCGTCACCCTCGATGGTGTGACCCTCACCGCGTCCGGCCGGCTCGTGGCCCCCGAAAATCGCACTATCGGCCTGCTCGGACAAGAGCCCTTGCTCTTTCCTCACCTGAGCGCCCGGGCCAACGTGGCCTTCGCGTTCCGGGTCGGCGGAGCGCGACTGAAGACCGCCGAGGCTCGGGTGCAGGCCGACCGCTGGCTCGATCGGGTCGGGCTGGCCGGCCTCGGCAGCAGCTTGCCGGGCGCCCTCTCCGGCGGGCAGCAGCAGCGCGTCGCCCTCGCCCGAGCCCTCGCGGCCGGCCCGCGAGTGCTCCTGCTCGACGAGCCGATGGCTGCCCTCGACGCGGAAACAGCACCGTTCATCCGGCAACTCATCCGCGAGCAGCTTAGCGAAACGGGCACGAGCGCCATCATCGTCACCCACGACATCGTCGACGCCGTCGTGCTCGCCCACCGCGTCGCCGTGCTGCACCACGGCGCGCTCATCGACGAAGGCACGACCGCAGCGGTACTCGCGGCCCCGCAAAACCCCTTCGTTGCGGCGCTCGCCGGCGTCAATCTCGTGGTGGGCACCGCGCAGAACGGCGGGGTCGTCGCCCCAGACGGACGCACGTTCTGGGTGCGCCCAGCGGATGCCGCAGCCCTGTCGCCCACAACTCCCGCCTCTGCAGCCCTCGGCGCAGAAGCCGCCGCGGCCGTCTTTCGCCCGGCATCCGTTGTCGTGCACACGGTACAGCCCCGTCACGCGAGCCCCCGCAACGTCTGGTCGGCCCGGGTCACCGGCATTGAGCCGGGCACCGGCGGGGTGCGCCTGCGCACGAGCGGCGACCCCGAGATCATCGCAGAACTCACCCCCGCCGCGGTTGCCGACCTCGGCCTGCAGGTGGGCTTGACGGTCTGGCTTTCGGTCAAGGCCACCGATGTGAGTGCCTACCGTCGCTAACGTTACATTCCGGACACCGGGGCGGCGATCAACGAGGAGAAAAAGAGTCGGTCACTGCTCCTAGGTATTTCAAGATGATGTGCCAAGGAGCGTCAACGTTGAAGTGGCGACCGTCCAAGGACCGGGGGCCCTCACTGTGTTCAAGAGAAGCTGATCGGGGCCGCGCCGATCGCTCCTTTGTCGTCATTTTCCCTCGGCGGTGAGGGCAAGAGTACGACGAGCGCCAACCTGGACATCGCCCTGTCTGACGCGGAAACTCGCGTTCTGCTCGTCGACGCCAACCTGCGTCGCCCGAAGATCGCCGAATACATGAACGTCGAGGGCGTTGTCGGCTTCACGAATGTTTGCCAGCGAAGCGGATGCGACGGCATCTTGCCACCCACCGCCCCAGCCCCGCCCGGATGCACCTGTCTGGCCACCCTCACCGTTTTCGGGCAGTATCCGCCTTTTATCCCGCCACCCATGTGAAATCACTGCTGTCTCGCACGCACAAAACAGGAGCGAGTCGAACCGACTCCACGGCGTCTCCGTTCAGCACGCCGAGGAGCAACTTCACGGCGACCCGGCCGATGTCGAGCATCGGTGATCGCACCGACGACAGCGCGATGGGCAGTTGCGCGGCCAGCGACGTGTCATTGAATCCGACAATTGCCAGATCGCGGCCCACGTGCAATCCGTGAGAATTTGCCGCGCCCATGGCGCCGATGGCCGCGAAGTCGTTGACCGCGAAGATCGCACTGGGGCGAGGATGTGTGCCTCGCAGAATGCTATCCGCTGCGGTGTGCCCGCCCGTTGTGTCGAAGCGCGACCACACGATGGCGCCCTCGGGGATCGTTCCGCCGAGCGAGCGAAACCGGGAGACGAAGCCGTGCGTGCGATCGACTGCAGTACTGGCGTAGGGTTCACCAGCGATGATGGAAACATCGCGGTGGCCCTGGTCCCACAGGTGCTGCGCCACCAGAGCTCCGCCAAGGGTGTCATCGCAGGTTGCTGACGCAAAACCGGCAATGGCGCGGTTCATGAGCACGAAAGGCACCTTGCGTTCGGTGAGCTCGTCGAGAATATTGCCGTCAAGGTGCGCGTCACCGATGATGAGGCCGTCTACTCGCCGAGACAGCATGATTTCCATCTTGCGCCGCTGTATCAATGTATCGTCGCGAGAGTTCATGACGAATGTGGAGTAGTTGGCGTCGTCGGCTGCCTCGTCGATTCCTTCGTACATAACCGCAAGCACGAGGTCGGAAAGACGCGGAACGATAACTCCGAGAAGATGCGTGCGCCGCGTGCGCAGACTCGTAGCCTGGGGGTCGGGGGAGTAGCCCACCTTCTTGGCGAGGTCACGCACACGTTGGGCCGTGACCGGCGCGGCGGCGCCGCGTGCCGTGTCAGCTTTCCCGTGCAGGATCCGTGACACGGTCGACGGGTGTAGGCCGAGTTCGGCGGCCAGATCTTTCAGGGTGACGGACCCCGGTCTGATGCCTGTCATTTCGCTGTCTCCAGTTTCCGTTATCCGAGAAAGCCGGATGCGAAGCTTGACTTGCTTGTGGATCTCATTCTATAGTTTTACCACCTCACTACCCAAACGATTGGGTAGTGAACGTTACGTACCCGCAATGACGCGTGCAGTCGGCCGAAACATTGGGTATTTACTCTTGCATCAAGAAACCCAATCGTTTGGGTACCGACCTCCGGAGAAAATAATGACAGATCGTGCCGGCACCCACGTGGTGTTGCTGGCGACCGGTGGAACCATCTCGTCGCGCGCCCGCTCTGCGGAAGGCGGCGCCACGGTTGCCGCCGACGCCGGTGCAGAAGTTCTCGGCGGTCTGGCCACAGCCCCGGCCTACCCCGTGCGGGTCGTCGACGTCGCCTGTGAGGGGTCCTACCTGCTCACTCTCGTTGACATGATCGCGATCTGCGCGCAGATCAAGATTGCCCTCGCCGACCCATCGGTGCGGGGGGTCGTCGTCACGCACGGCACTGACACGATGGAAGAGACCGCCTACCTGGCCGACCTCACCCACGACCACGTAAGCCCGGTCGTCTTCACCGGGGCGCAGAAATCCGCCGACGCCGCCGACCCCGACGGTCCCGGCAACCTCGCCGATGCCATCGCGGTCGCTGGATCACCCGCGGCAGCAGGCCTCGGCGTGTTGATCGTTTTCGCCGGCGAGATATTCCCCGCCCGCGGCGTGCGCAAAGCACAGACCTTCGCACTCCATGCCTTCACCAACCCCGACTTTGGCTCGGCCGGTTCCCTGACCGCCACCGGTGACGTCGTAATCACCCGCCAGGACCAGCGGATGCCCCCGCTCCCGCTCCCGCCCCTCCCTCCCCGCCAGGCCAGACGCGTCGACGTGGTGTCTGCCTATCCGGGGGCGGACGGGATCTTGCTGCAGGCATCCGTGGCTGCCGGGGCCAGCGGAATCGTGTTGCAAGCGACGGGAAGCGGCAACGGCAACCCCGCCCTGTGCGTCGCCGTCGCCGCCGCCGCCGCGGCTGGCACCGTCGTGGTGACGAGCACCCGGGTGAGTGCCGGCCCGGTCATCCCGGTCTATGGCGCCGGCGGAGGACGAGACCTCGTCGCGGCCGGTGCCATCCCCACTGGCCTGCTGCGGCCCTCACAATCGCTGATTTTGCTCAGCCTTCTGCTGCAGCTCGATCGCAACCATGACGAGATCGCCGCCGCGTTTGCCCTGTACGGGGCAGCCATCACCGAGTCCGCCCAAATTTGTTAGTGCAACGAAAGGCACAGATATGAAAAAAGATATCCAGATTGCATTTGGAGTAGACGTCGACGCTGTCGCAGGCATGCTCGGTTCCTACGGCGGCGAAGATTCCCCGTGCGACATCTCCCGCGGCATGTTCAGCGGCGAGGTCGGTGGGCCGCGTCTTATTCGCCTGTTCGACAAGTACGACTTGCCCGCTACCTGGTTCGTTCCAGGGCACTCCATCGAGACCTTTCCCGAGCTCACCCGCATGATCGTTGCCGCGGGCCACGAGATGGGCGTGCACGGCTACTCCCACGAGAACCCGATCGCGATGACCCGCGAACAGGAGACCACGATCCTGGACCGATCCATCGAACTGATCGAAAACGTCTCCGGACGCCGCCCCACTGGGTATGTCGCCCCTTGGTGGGAATTCTCGTCGGTGACGAACGAAATTCTTCTCGAACGGGGCATCAAGTACGACCACTCGCTCATGCACAAGGACTTCGAGCCGTACTACGTGCGCGTCGGTGACAGCTGGAAAAAGATCGACTACGCCCAGAACGCCCAAACCTGGATGGAGCCGCTCGTGCGCGGCACCGAGACTGACCTGGTCGAGATTCCCGCCAACTGGTACCTCGATGACCTGCCCCCCATGATGTTCATCAAGGCCGCCCCCAACTCGCACGGTTTCGTGAACCCACGCGATATCGAACAGATGTGGAAAGACCAGTTCGACTGGGTCTACCGCGAAATGGATCAGGCCGTCTTCACGATGACGATCCACCCCGACGTCTCCGGACGCCCGCAAGTGCTCCTCATGCTCGAGCGCCTCATCGAGCATTTCAACTCCCACGAAGGCGTCAGCTGGAACACCTTCGACCAGATTGCAGATTCGTTCCTCGCCCGTTCCCCCCGAAAGGTTCCCTCCGTATGAAACTGAAATCTCCCACCCTCGATCTCACGGCGGCGACCGTCAACGAGAAACGTCGCTTTCCCGCCTTCACCGTGAAGCAGACCCGCACCGCCACGATTCTGGCGCTGTTGGCCTGGACCGTTGCCGTCTTCGACTACGGACTGTTCGGCACGCTTCTGCCCGCCATGCAGGAATCCTTCGGCTGGACCGCGCCGGAAGCCTACGCGATCAACACCTGGATCGCCGTGGGCACCGCGATCGTCTGCTTCGGCGTCGGTCCGGTCATTGACCGCCTCGGACGACGCAAGGGCATGATGGTCACCGTCGGTGGCACGGCCATCGTCTCCGGCCTCACCGCCATCATCCCCACCGGAATGGCCTTCCTCAGCAGTGGGTTGCTCGTGATCGTTCGATCATTTGGCGGTCTGGGCTTCTCCGAGCAGGCCGTCAACGCGACCTACATGAACGAGGTCTACCAGGTCACCGAAGACGAGAAGAAGCGCAAGCGCCCGGGCCTGAGCTACTCCTTTATTCAGGGCGGCTGGCCGCTCGGCTTTCTGCTCGCCAGTGCGCTCGCCCTGGCTTTTCTTCCGACCTTCGGCTGGCGTGCACTGTATTTGATGGCCACCATCCCCGCAGCGCTCATCGTATGGGCCATCGCACGCAAGCTCAAAGAAACTCCTCAGTTCGAGCTGCACAGTGAACTCACCCGACTCGAGAAGGCCGGGCGCACCGAAGAAGCCCACCTGCTCGCCGGGTCGTACGGCGTCGAGCACTCCTCGACCGCACCACTCAAGCTCATCTGGGAGCCGAAGCTGCGCCGTAACACGATCGTGTTCTCGCTCGCCTGGATCTTCAACTTCATGGGCATCATGATCTTCAGCATTCTGGGAAGCTCCGTTCTTAAGAACGCCAAGGGTATTGAACTCTCCGACGCCTTCTGGATGCTCATCATCATCAACGCCCTGGCCTACTTCGGCTACGTGTTCCACGGGTGGCTCGGCGACAAGATCGGCCGCAAGCGCACCATCATCAGCGGCTGGATCCTCGCATCGGTCGCCTTCACCATCATGTTGAGTCCCCTCGCGAACAGCCCCGTGACCATCGTTGCGAGCTTTGGTGCTGGCCTTTTCTTTCTGGTGGGCCCGTACGCAGCTATTCAGTACTTCATGGCCGAGTGCTACCCGGTGAGCTGCCGCGCCACCGGCACCGCGTTCATCGGCGCGATGAGCCAGCCCGGCATCGTCCTCGGCGGCGCGCTATTCACCGCCGTCGCCGCCGGAGCCAACACGGGAACCGCCGCGCTCTGGGTCGGCGCCCTGGGCACCCTCATCTCGGGTGTGCTCATGATCGCCGCCAAACCCATGGCAGAAGCTCCCCTCGCTATCGCACCGGAAAACGAGCTGAAAACCCAGCGTGCCTGAACCCCGCGTCGCAATAATTACCGGAGCCGCCAGCGGTATCGGCCGGGCCCTCGCCGTGCACTACGCCGGCGAGGGGGTGCGCAGCATCATCGGTACCTTCCCGGGCGACCCGCACGACCCGCAGGAAACACTGCGGCTGGTGCGCGCCGTCGGTGGCGAAGCCGTCGTGCACGAAGTTGACGTGCGAAGCACGGCATCCGTTGACGCTTTCGCCCAACGAGCGGTAGACGAATACGGCCGCCTCGACTACGCCGTCGCCAACGCGGGCATTCTGCGTCATTCATCCCTCGCCGACATGACGGATGCCCGGTGGACCGACATGCTCGATGTCGACCTCACTGGTGTCCTGCGCACACTGCGTGCCGGAGCCGAACGCATGACCGAGGGCGGCGCCATGGTGGCGGTGTCCTCGATCGCCGGCGCGGTCTACGGGTGGGAGGGCCATGCCCACTACGCGACGGCGAAAGCCGGCGTGCTCGGTTTGATTCGCAGTGTGGCTGTTGAACTGGGGCCGCAGGGCATCCGGGCCAATGCGGTCATTCCCGGTCTCATCGAAACTCCGCAGTCACTCGACCCGGTAAATTCGCTGGGACCGGACGGCCTCGCACGAGCCGGCAAGGACATCCCCTGGGGTCGGGTGGGTACGCCGGCAGAAGTGGCCAGTGTTATCGCGTTTCTCACTTCTTCGCAGGCCGGGTACGTCACCGGGCAGTCCCTCATCGTTGATGGTGGACTCACCGTGAAAATGCGCGCATAGATATGGAACAGAAATGACCCCGCACCATCGCGCGTCCACCGGCCGCGGAGTCGTCGTCACCGGCGGCAGTAGTGGAATCGGGCGGGCGATCGCCGAAGCGTTTGTCGCCAACGGTGACCGCGTGGTCATACTCGATCGCGCGGGCACCGACATTGACGCGATCAACGTTGACGTGTCGCAGGAAGACAGCGTGCGCACGGCCTTCGCGACCGCTCGCCAACGGCTTGGCACCATTGACGTTCTGGTGAACAGTGCCGGTCTGCTCACCGAGTCACCACTGCAAAACATGACACTCGCCATGTGGAACGAGACTCTCTCGGTCGACCTCACCGGGGTGTTCCTGTGCTGCCGGGAGGTGGTGGGGGAGATGCGCCAACAGAAATGGGGCCGCATCATCAATATCGCTTCCCAGCTCGCCATCAAGGGCGGCACCGGCCTGAGCCACTATTCGGCGGCCAAGGCCGGGGTCGTGGCGCTGACTAAATCGCTGGCGCTCGAAGTTGCTAGCGACAACGTGCTCGTCAACAGCATCGCTCCCGGCCCGATCGAGACCCCGCTCGTGCAGGGGATCTCCGAAGATTGGAAGATTGCCAAGCGCGCCGAATTGCCGCTTCGGCGTTTCGGCGTTGCGGCCGAAGTCGCCCCCACGGCGCTGCTGCTTGCGAGTGAGCCCGGAGGAAACCTCTATGTAGGGCAGACCCTCGGGCCCAACTCCGGCGACGTGATGCAGTAACTCGGGCCGTCAGGTCAGTCAGGAACAAAAAAATGTGCGGAGCATGCGGCACGACGGTCTACCCTGACCCGGTGATGGGCAACGAACACACCCTCAGAAATCGCATTCTGGTGGCGCAAACGGTGTCCGCCGTGTGTGCCGGCGTGCCCGGCGCACCCCGCATCGCGGCGCTCGCCGCTGGATGGTCGGTGACCAGCGCCACCGGCTCGATCTCGTTGTGCCACACCGTTGCTGACATCTGGCGTGCGCTCCCCGTCCGAAGTGCGTCGGTGCTGCAGCACGCGCTCGAGGTGAGGGCGCGCACCGAAGGGTCCGTGGGCCTTTCGGCGCGCGTCGTTGCCCTCGGGCTCGACCTGACGCGGCAGCGCTTGCTCGTTGGCTCGCCTCGCTGATCGACGTTGCGACTAGCCTGAGCAACGCACCAGCCGCCGCGAGGGCGACCCGCCCATCGCCGACGAGTGCGAGCTGTCCCTCGCTGGGCCACGCAAACCCGCGCCGCCCTCCTGATCTCCGGGCAGACGGCCCGAATAATAGGGCGGGGCGTTGTTTCTCACGTGAGCACGAGGCACGAAGCTTTAGGCTTGCGCCACGCAAACTGGTGTCGTCGGAGGTGGCAACAACCCGCGGTTCAGCGGATGCGTATGAGTCCCGGCGGGATCGCGGAATAGCGCGGGGGTACGGTGGCAGAACGACTAAGGAGAGCCATGACCCCGTCCGAACTGCTCATCGAAGAGTTTTCCCGTATCCAGGGATACGTAGGTGCGACCCTGAAAAACACGACCGTCGCCACCCTCACGTATCGAGCGGATGCCGACGCCAACACGATCGCCTGGCTCATCTGGCACCTGTCCCGCGTGCAGGACGACCACCTCGCCGACCTCGCGGGCACCGCGCAGGTGTACACCGGGCAGGGCTGGGCTGAACGATTCGACCTTCCGTTCGGGCCGACGGCCACCGGCTATGGCCACACCTCGGCCGATGTCGCGGCCGTTCGCGCTGACGCTGAACTGCTTGTCGGCTACTACGACGCCGTGCACACCGCGACCGTGGCGTACCTGGGTACCCTCGTCGAGGCCGATCTCGACCGGGTCATCGACGAATCCTGGACCCCCGCCGTCACCGTCGGCGTGCGCCTCGCGAGTGTGCTCTCTGACGACCTGCAGCACGCCGGCCAGGCAGCCTTCGTGCGCGGTCTCGCCGACCGCGCTGACGCCTGACCTGTTCGTCATCCAACACGCTGCAGTGGATCTTTGGCGGAGAATGGGGGATTCGGACCCTGCGAGTGGGGTTTGTGCGTCATCCAACACGCTGTCCTACAAGTCTGGCGGAGAATGGGGGATTCGGACCCTGGGAGTGGGGTTTGTGCGTGACCCAACACGCTGTACTACAAGTTTGGCGGAGAATGGGGGATTCGGACCCTGCGAGTGGGGTTTGTGCGTCATCCAACACGCTGTACTACAAGTCTGGCGGAGAATGGGGGATTCGGACCCTGGGAGTGGGGTTTGTGCGTGACCCAACACGCTGTCCTACAAGTCTGGCGGAGAATG
>NZ_SOFE01000004.1 GCF_004402405.1 Cryobacterium levicorallinum | reverse complement strand
TCTGTGAGGAACTTTGAACGGTTCTCACTGACCATCGCACGGTGGTTCGTTACGTTGTTATTCCAACGATCGAACCCCGGGAATTACACCACTGCACGGGACGTGACCCTCGAGGGCATCGCCGCTCGGCATCCGTTTCAAGAGGGTGCAAGTACTTTCACCCTCTTGTTTACTTATCGACGGATGCGATCTCAAGAAGGCCTAGGAGGCCGCCGCCAGGCGGTAACCGACGCCGCGCACGGTTTCGATGCGCTCGGCCCCGGAGCTCGTGCGCCCGATCTTTCTGCGCACATTGGCCACGTGTACCTCGAGCGAGCGCCGGTCGGAATCCGTCACGAGACCGCTCGTGACGTAGCTCCCCCCGCGCAACTCCAGAATGAGCTCGGCCTTGCTGTGCACCCAGTTGCTGGGCTGGATCAGGCTCGCAAGCAGGTCGAATTCGCTGCGCGTCAGCAGAACGGATGCCCGTTCCACCTCAACGAGGCGCCGCTCGGGGTTGAGGCGCAGGCCATCGTGCTGCAGCCATCCGCTTTCCAATAGGTCGGGCTCAGCCGCGGCCGGCGCTCGGCGGAGCACGGCGTCGATGCGGGCGCGCAGCTCTCCGGTGCGAAACGGCTTGGCCACGAAATCGTCGGCTCCGGCGCTCAGGCCGCGCACGACGTCGATCTCGTCGAAGCGGGCGGAGATCATGATGATGCTCCGGTCGGTGAGCAGGCGAATGCGCTTGAGGGTTTCGAAACCGTCCATGCCGGGCATGTTGACGTCGAGGGTCGTCAGCGTCGGATTCAGGTCTCGCACGAGCTGCACACCCGCGGCGCCGGTGCGGGCGATCTTCACGACGAATCCGGCCTCGCCGAGGATGACCTCGAGTACCTCGCCAATGTCGGCGTCATCTTCGATCACCACGGCCACGCGTTCAGCGGTCTCAGCCATGGCGCCCTCCCTGCAGTGCAGAAACGCTGAGCGGCGGCGCAGCCACGGTCACCCCCGCGAGCGGCAGCGTGAGCTCAAACCGACTGCCCGCAGCCGACGAGTGGGCCAGGCGCAGATCGCCGCCGTGCCGCTGGGCGATGTCGCGACTGATGCCGAGGCCCAGCCCGGTACCGGACTGGGTCGACAGCCGCGCCGACTCGGTGCGAAAGTACGGCTCGAAAACCCGCGCGCGATCGGCCGCAGCGATTCCGCATCCGCTGTCGGTGATCGCAAACGTCACCGTGTCACCGTCGCGGGTCTCGCTCACGGTCACCGTGCCGCCGACGCGGTTGTATTTGACGGCGTTGGTGAGCAGATTGTCGAGCACCTGTCGAATGCGACTCGGGTCGACCTCGGCCCAGGCCGGGGAGGCCGCGGTGACGTCGATGGTGACCTGCCGCGCATCGGCGGCAGCACGGCTCGCCGCATGGGAATGGTCGATGAGTACCCGAATGTCGGTCGCCGCCCGGTGCAGCTCCAGCTGCGAGGTGCCGGTGCTGCGCGCCAGCAGCAGATCGGCGAGGATCGTCTCCATTTGTTCGGCGTTCCGCACGATCACCCCGGCCCGCCGCTCGACGGTCTGCGCGTGCTCGCTGGCGCGCTGCACCAGCTCGGCATTGCCCAGAATGGAGGTGAGCGGAGTACGCAGCTCGTGGGTGACCGCCTCGATCAGGTCGTCGCGGGCCCGCACCGCCTGCTCGGTGAGGGCGGTCTGCGCGGCCAGTTCACGACGTTTACGACGGATGCGGGTGCCCGACACCCCCGCTGCCGCCGACATGATGACCATGGTCAGTGGAAAGGCGACGAGGCGGGTGAACTCCTTGGAGTCGAAGTCGGCGTAGCCCGCGAAAAAGCTGCTCGGGCTCGTCGCTGCCACGAGGGCGAGGCAGATCACGAAGCCCCAGGGGCCGAAGGAGTAGGCAATCCAGATGATCGGCAGCATGAGCAGCAGCGCCCCACCCGACAGCATGGGATCGTCAGCTAGTGCGGTCAAGCGGATGCCCACAATATCCACCAGGGGCACCAGTAGAGAGAACCGCTGGAACAGCACTGTGCGGTTCCCGAGCACGGTCGCGAGCGTCGTGAGAGCGATGAGGCCCGCCCCGGTACCGTACAACATCGGGTCCAGGCTGTTCGGACGACTGAGCAGTAGGGCCGTGCCCACGACGAGCAGCGCCCCAAACACCACAATCTGAAATTCCAGCAGGGATCGGGCGTAGCCCTCGTAGTGCCTCGCCATGCCCATTTACCCCCTGGTTGTAGCCTAACGACCGGCGGCGCCAGTGGGAGCCCCTGAACGGGGCGCAGGGCGCGCGGTCCGCGCGGCGTCGTTCAACCCGGTCACGCGGTGGCGCGCTGTCGCCTGCTCGTGGTCACCAATGCGAGGCCGAGGAGGAGCGCGGCACCACCACCCGCGAGCAGCAACACGGGAGCGTCGTAACCGGTGGAGGCGAGCCCGCTGTAGCCGACATACACCTCGTCCGGCGGGACCAGGGTGCCGGTCACGGCCAGGGGTGACCTGCCTTCGGGAACGTAGGTGGCAGCGGATGCTGCGGCCGGCACGGTAAAGATGGTGAGCGCGGTCAGCGCGGTGAGGGCGAAGAGCTTCTTGAGCATGAGCGAATTCCTGTCAGAACGGTCGTTTTGGCACCAGTGGAGGCGTCGGGTGGGCCTCGAAGGCCTCACCGTACCGACCTTCACCGTAGATATCTACGGGTAGGTGATGATTTATCATCTATTCGTGCTGACTGTTATGCTCTCCTGGCGCGTTGCGCGACGTGGAACAATTGCGTATGACCAACGAGACTTCGCCCCTGCCGCTCTTCCTCGTGCTGAATGGCCCGAATCTCAATCTTCTCGGCACTCGCGAGCCCGAGCGGTACGGATCCGAAACCCTGCTCGACCTCGAGACGCGCGTCACCGCTGCGGCCGGCCGGCTGAACGTGCGGGTCGAGTTTTTCCAGAGCAACCATGAGGGCGCGCTCATTGACGCCATCCACGGCGCCCGCGGTGGGGCCACCGGAATCATCCTCAACGCAGGGGCCTACACCCACACCTCGATCGCCATTCGCGATGCGATCGTCGGCGTCGCCATCCCCACCGTCGAGGTGCACGTCACCAATGTGCACGCGCGCGAGGAGTTTCGTCATACCTCTTATATCGCCGAGAAAGCGGATGCCGTCATCGCCGGCGCCGGCCTGCTTGGCTACGTCTTCGCACTGGAGCTCCTGGTCGCCAAGTACGGGCGTTGACCCGCTGCGTCAGAGCTAACCGGGGTGCACCGACTTTCGGTGCTGCAATCTTGCTGATGTGGCGGTTGCTTTGGCACGCCCGCCTTGCGCAACTTGTCGCTCGTTGGCCGTCATTGCGAAGCGATGCCAGCCGCCGCCGATTGCACACTGCCCGCCGGTAGGGTGGCAGGACGCCCCGACCGAAAGCCGAACCATGCCCGATCTCGTTTTGCGCTCCGTCAGGCAGCCCGGCGACACCACATTCTCGGATGTGCACATAACCGGCGGCATCATCACGCAGATCGTGCCCGCCGGCACAGACTCAACCCGCCCGCACCCAACCCGCCCGGCCCCCGCCGTTGCAGGCCCGACGGGCACCCCCGCCGCTGTGGATCTCGAGGGCCGCACCGTCGTCCCCGGCCTCTGGGACGAACACGTGCACCTCACCCAGTGGGCGCTCACCGGCGCTCGGTTCGACCTCTCGGCGGCAGCATCGGCTCGCGAAGCCCTCGAGCTCGTGCGCGCGCAGGCCATTGCTGCGGCGCGGCCGACCCCGCTGATCGGCGTCAGATTTCGCGATGCGATCTGGGCCGACGCGCCCACGCTACGCGGTCTCGATGAGGTGACGCGGGGGCATCCGACCGCTTTGATCAGCCACGATCTGCACTGTGTCTGGCTCAACAGCGCGGCCGCCGAGCGTTTCGGCGTGCGGGTCGACGAGTCCGGACTGCTGCGCGAGCAGGCCGCGTTCGCCCTCACGATTGCGCTCGGGCAGCTGCCCGATGCCGAGGTTGACGCCCTGGCCACCCAGGCCGGAGCCCGGGCTGCCGCCCGCGGCGTTGTCGGCATCGTCGACTTCGAAATGACCTGGAACCCGGGCGTCTGGCAACGCCGCATCGCCGACGGATTCGACTCCCTGCGCATCGACGCCGGCATCTACCTGGCCGACCTCGACCGCGCCATTGCCGAACGGATGCACACCGGCGACCGCATCGCAGGCACCCGTGGCCTGCTCAGCGTGGGGCCGCTTAAGATGCTCATCGACGGTTCGCTGGGAACCCGCACGGCGTTCTGCGTCGACGAGTATCCGGTCGGCGGGCACGGCGTACTCACCGTGAGTGAAGACGACCTGGTCGAGATTCTCGTGAACGCCACCGCGGCCGGGCTGCTGCCCGCGGTGCACGCGATCGGCGATGCGGCGAACACGATCGCGCTGAACGCCTTCGAACGCGCAGCGGCCACCGGACGCATCGAGCACGCCCAGTTTCTGCAGGCCGACGACTTTGCCCGCTTCGCCCGCCTCGGCGTCATCGCGAGCGTGCAGCCGGAGCACGCGCTCGACGACCGCGACACCGTGGAACTGAACTGGGCCGCCGGTGCCGACCGCGTTTTCGCCCTGCGCTCGCTGCTCGACGCCGGGGCGACACTCGCGTTCGGATCCGACGCCCCCGTCGCACCCCTCGACCCGTTCACCACCATGAGCGCCGCGTCGTCGCGGGCCCGCAGCGACGGCCGCGAACCCTGGCGCCCCGACCAGGTCGTGACTCGCGCCCAGGCACTGGCCGCCTCAGCCCGCGGACGCACCCGCCTGCGCGTCGGCGACGTCGCCGACATCGCCATCCTCGACGGTGACCCGCTGACCGTCTCCGACGCAGTCTTCGAACGGATGCCCGTCGCCGCGACGCTCCTGGCCGGTCGCGTCACCCACGGAGGAGCCCTCTTCGCGGGCTAGCTGTCCCTGGACGGGTCTCAGTGGACAACTTCGGTGGGTGAAGGTCGGTCGTCACCCACCAAAGTTGTCTACTGAGTCGATGCCCTGAAACTCACGACTCCGACCAGCGGGCGACCTACCCGAACCGACCTGACACGTAGTCCTCGGTCGCCTGCACGCTGGGGTTCGAGAACATCGTGGTCGTATCGTCGTACTCGATCAGCTTGCCGGGCTTGCCGGTGCCCGCAATGTTGAAGAACGCGGTGCGGTCAGACACCCGCGAGGCCTGCTGCATATTGTGCGTCACGATCACGATCGTGTACTCGCTCTTCATCTCCTCGATGAGGTCTTCAATGGCGAGCGTCGAGATCGGGTCGAGCGCGGAGCACGGCTCGTCCATCAGAATCACATCGGGCTCTACCGCAATGGCGCGCGCGATGCAGAGGCGCTGCTGCTGCCCGCCGGAGAGGCCCGATCCGGGACGCGCGAGGCGATCCTTGACCTCGTTCCACAGGTTGGCGCCGCGGAGGGCTTTTTCGGTGAGGTCGTCGGCATCCGTTTTGCTCATGCGACGGTTGTTGAGCTTGACGCCGGCCAGCACGTTGTCCTGAATCGACATGGTCGGAAACGGGTTCGGCCGCTGAAAGACCATGCCGACCTGGCGGCGCACGAGCACCGGGTCAACCCCGGGTCCATAGAGGTTGTTGCCGTCGATGAGCACTTCACCCTCGACGCGCGCGCCGGGGATGACCTCGTGCATGCGGTTCAGCGTGCGAATGAACGTCGATTTTCCGCATCCGCTCGGCCCGATGAACGCGGTCACCGTGCGGGGCTCGATCACGATCGACACGCCTTCGACGGCGAGAAAGTTGCTGTAGTAGACGTTGAGGTCGTTGACTTCGATGCGCTTGGACATGAGTCCCTTTCTAAGAAGTGTTAGCGGCCCAGCTTGGGCGAGAACCAGTGGGCGATGAGGCGGGCGAGTCCGTTGAGCAGCATCACGATGAGAATCAGGGTGAGCGCCCCGGCCCAGGCCCGGTCGATATATGCCTGCGAATCCGCTCCCTGGTTGGCGTATTGCGTGTACACGAACACCGGCAGCGTCATCATCCGCTCACCGAACAGGTCATAGTTCATGCTCGAGGTGAATCCGGCGATGATCAGCAGCGGAGCGGTCTCACCGATGACCCGGGCGATCGACAGCATCACACCGGTGACGATTCCGGCAATGGATGTCGGCAGCACGACCTTGAGAATGGTCAGCCATTTCGGCACCCCGAGTGCAAAAGCGGCCTCGCGCAGTTCGTTCGGCACGAGCTTGAGCATCTCTTCGCTCGAGCGCACCACGACCGGAATCATCAGCACCGACAGCGCGATCGCCCCGCCGAATCCAAAGCGGATGCCCGGGTCGTCAAACAGCAGCGCGAACAGCGCGAAGGCGAACAGCCCGGCAACGATCGAGGGGATCCCGGTCATCACGTCGACGAAGAAGGTGATGGCCTTGGCGAGCTTGCCACGGCCGTACTCGACCAGGTAGATCGAGGCCAGCAGCCCGATCGGCACCGAGATGAGCGTGGCCATTCCGGTCACCATGAGCGTGCCGATGACCGCGTGCAGCACGCCGCCGCCGGCACCGACCACGTTGCGCTGCGAGGAGGTGAAGAACGTCGGCGTCAGAAACGCGGGCAGCCCGTTGACCACGGTCGTATAGATGATCGACACGAGCGGCAGCAGCGCGATGACGAAGGCCGCCGTCACGAGCGCCGTCATCAAGCGGTCCTTGGCCTTACGCGAACCCTCGACCAGTCGGGAGAGCACGTAGATGGCCACGCAGTACAGCACCGTGCCGAACACGACCGTGCCGACGACGTTGAAGCCGTCGACGCTGCCCGACAGAAACAGCATGGCGAAAAACGCGGCTGAAACGGCCCAGCTGGCCAGCAGTACCCAGAGCGAGGAACGGCGGGGCAGCTTGCCCGCGGTAAGCGAGTTGGTCAGCGGCGAAGCTTCCAAAACGGATGTCATCAGTTGGCTCCCGAAAATGCCTTACGGCTGTTGATAATGACGCGGGCCAGCATGTTCACGAGCAGGGTGACCACGAACAGCATGAGGCCGGTTGCCAGCAGAATATTCACGCCGACGCCGTGTGCCTCCGGAAAGTTCAGCGCGATATTCGAGGCGATCGTGTTCGAATTCTGTGAGGTCAGCAGCTGAAAGATGACCTCGGAACTGGGGGAGAGCACCATGGCCACGGCCATGGTCTCACCGAGGGCCCGGCCGAGGCCGAGCATCGAGGCCGAGATAATGCCGGGCAGTCCGAACGGCAGCACCGCCATGCGGATCATTTCCCAGCGCGTTGCACCGAGGGCCAGAGCGGCTTCCTCGTGCAGCAGCGGCGTCTGCAGAAAGATCTCGCGGCAGATGGCGGTGATGATCGGCAGAATCATGACGGCGAGCACGATGGCCACCGTGAAGATGGTGCGACCGGTGCCCGAGACGGGGCCCTGGAACGGGGTGAACCACCCGAACCACTCGACCAAGGTGGTGTAGAACGGCTGCACCATCGGGGCGAGCACGCCGATGCCCCAGAGCCCGAAGACCACCGAGGGAACGGCAGCGAGCAGGTCGACCAGGTAGCCGAGGCCCTGCGCGAGCTTACGAGGGGCGAAGTGCGAGATGAACAACGCAATGCCGATAGCGACGGGCACTGCCATGAGCAGGGCCAAAATAGCCGAGTAGATGGTGCCGAAGACCAACGGGCCCACGTACGACCAGAAGTTGGTCACGTCACCGCTGAAATCATCGGGTGCGGCGACAAACGCCGGCAGGCTCTCCACGAGGAGGAAGACTGCCACGGCAGCGAGCATGGCAAGAATCAGGCTGCCGGCAATGACGGTGGCAGAGGAGAAGATGCGGTCACCCGGTCGTTGCCTGGCCTTGATGGTCGTGGCGGCAGCTGTGGTCATGCCGGGGTCTCCCTAGAAAACAAAAACTGGTGAAATCCTGATGCCGGGTATCGGTGTTGGGGTGCGAACGTCAATAAAAAGACGTGCACACCCCAGTCTGCCCGATCAGCTCCCGCACATGTGCGAAAAGCTGACCGGGCAGGTGTGTCCAGGTGCTACTTGACGGTCGCGAGAACAGCGGCGACGTTGGCTTCGAGCTCGGAAGTCATCGGTGCAACGCCGGCGTTTTCTGCGGCAACGGCCTGCCCTTCGGCGCTGGAGATGAACTCAACGTAAGCCTTGACGAGCTCGCCCTGGGCGGCATCGGCGTACTCGTTGCAGACGATCGCGTAGCTCACCAGAACCAGCGGGTATTCCGCCGGGTTGGTGGTCTTGCGGTTCAGGTCAAGCGCGAGGTCGTCGGCTGCGCGGTCGGCCACGAGGGGTGATCCGGCAACAACCTCGGCCGCGGCCTCGGGGGTGTAAGCAACGAAGTCGGTGCCGACCATGAGCTTGGCGGTGCTGAGGTCTCCGGCCTGCGAAGCGTCGGCGTAGCCGATCATGTTCGTGCCGTTGGTGACAGCGTCAACAACGCCCGAGGTGCCCTTGGCGCCTTCACCGTCGAACGGGAAGGTGTCGGAGGCCTCTTCGGTCCACACGCTTGGTGCGGTCTGGCCGAGGTAATCGCTGAAGTTCTTCGTGGTGCCCGAGTCGTCCGAGCGGTGCACGGCGTTGATCGTTGCGGCCGGGAGGGTCGCGTCGGGGTTCAGCGCGACGATTGCGGCGTCATCCCAGCTGGTGATCGCGCCGGAGAAGATCTTGGCGAGCGTGTCAGCGTCGATGTTGAGTTCGTCAACACCCTCGACGTTGAAGATCACGGCGATGGGGGAGATGTAGACCGGCAGGTCGACAGCCTTGGTGTCGGGAGCGCAGGAAGCGAAGGTTCCCGCGAGCTCGTCGTCGCCCAGGTAGGAGTCGCTGCCGGCGAAGTCGGTGCCGCCGGCGATGAAGGCTTCGCGGCCGCCGCCGGAGCCGGAGGGCTCGTAGTTGATGGTGACGCCGTTGTTGGCGATCTGGAAGGCAGCGATCCAGGCCTGCTGGGCGGCGTCCATTGCGGAGGAACCGGCACCGTTCAGGGTGCCGGTGAGCGTGCTCGCAGATGCCTCGTCGCCGGTGGTGGCAACATCGCCTTCATTTGCTGCACAGGAGGAGAGTGCGAGGCCTGCGGCAATGGCGATGACCGCGGGGCGGCCGAAACGCTTGAAGTTCACGTGAATCCCTTTCAAGAAGAACAAGACATGATTGCTGGTGCATGGGCCGGTGCTGACCCGTAGACGACGCTAAGTAAATGAAGTAACCGCCGACCGACGCCAAGGTAAACGGAAGGTTAACGGGCGATAACGTTTCCGGCGTGGGCGGGCCGTGATGCGGGGCATCCGTTCTATGAAGCGGTCGCCAGGCAGATGGCCGAGGCGGAGTCGGTGAGCATTTGGGATGCACTGCGCCGGGGCCGATTATAGGACTGAATTGCCAAAAGGCAATCTCATACCATAAGCTTGATCCTTGGTGTCTGGTGTCGTCTTTTGTGGCGTGTCTGGCACCAATCCCGCGTGACCAGCATTCAATACAGAGCGACAGTGAGGGTATGGCCAAAAAAGACGGTGTCATCGAAATCGAGGGCGCGGTAGTCGAAGCTCTGCCCAACGCGATGTTTCGCGTTGAGCTGTCAAACGGCCATCGAGTTCTTGCCCACATCTCGGGCAAGATGCGTCAGCACTACATCCGTATCCTCCCAGAGGACCGCGTGATCGTTGAGTTGAGCCCGTATGACTTGACCCGCGGCCGGATTGTCTACCGCTACAAGTAACGACTGCTGTAAGTAACGGCCGACGGCATCCCGTTGGTACGAAGACAGCGAAAAACAAGGAATCACCATGAAGGTCAAGCCCAGCGTCAAAAAGATCTGTGACAAGTGCAAGGTCATCCGCCGCAACGGCAACGTGATGGTCATCTGCGAGAACCCGCGTCACAAGCAGCGCCAGGGATAATCTCTCTCTTCGAGATTCACCTGCATAAGTAAATAGCAGTTCCGGGAGCCCTTCGGGGTGACACCATCGGTTGGAGGCCGGTGTACAGGAACTGTTACAGACCTCCATCACTAAACAGGAGACACAATGGCACGTCTAGCCGGCGTCGACATCCCGCGCGATAAGCGCGTGGAAGTTGCATTGACATACATTTACGGTGTTGGCCGTACGAGGGCCCTCAAGACCCTCGCCGACACTGGAATCGACGGAAACATCCGCGTCAAGGATTTGAGCGACGACCAGCTCGTCCTTCTCCGCGACTACGTCGAGGGAACCTTCAAGGTTGAGGGTGACCTCCGCCGCGAGGTTGCCGCTGACATCCGCCGCAAGGTTGAAATTGGCAGCTACGAGGGCATCCGCCACCGCAAGGGCCTGCCCGTTCGCGGTCAGCGCACCAAGACCAACGCTCGCACCCGCAAGGGCCCGAAGCGCACCGTAGCCGGCAAGAAGAAGGCGCGCTAGGCCTCGGCCTAGCCCGCTAACGCCTTTAGGATTCAGGAGAAATTCATGGCACAACCCAAGTCGGCCGTACGGAAGCCGCGTAAGAAAGAAAAGAAGAACATTGCTGTGGGCCAGGCTCACATCAAGAGCACCTTCAACAACACGATCGTGTCGATCACCGACACGACCGGTGCCGTCATCAGCTGGGCCTCTTCGGGCCAGGTTGGTTTCAAGGGTTCGCGCAAGTCGACCCCCTTCGCTGCACAGCTGGCCGCCGAATCGGCTGCCCGCCAGGCGCAGGAACACGGCATGAAGAAGGTTGACGTCTTCGTCAAGGGACCCGGCTCAGGCCGCGAGACCGCGATCCGTTCGCTGCAGGCCGCTGGCCTCGAGGTCGGATCGATCAACGACGTGACGCCCCAGGCTCACAACGGATGCCGTCCGCCCAAGCGCCGCCGCGTCTAAAGCACTCGCTGTCATCTCGACGGGCTCGGCACTTGAATGGCGCCGAGCCCCGTCGGGACTCTTTTCTTTCAACTTTTCACACTCTCGTCATTGCAAGTGTCATATAGCGGACACTTAGCCGAAAGGAATCAACAGTGCTTATTGCACAGCGTCCAACGCTCACCGAAGAGAACATCTCGGAGTTCCGTTCACGGTTCATCATTGAGCCGCTCGAACCTGGCTTCGGCTACACCCTCGGCAACTCGCTTCGCCGTACTCTGCTCTCCTCGATTCCCGGCGCTGCTGTAACCAGCATCCGTATCGATGGCGTGCTGCACGAGTTCAGCACCGTCCCCGGTGTGAAGGAAGATGTCACCGAGATCATCCTGAACATCAAGGGCCTCGTCGTCTCGAGCGAGCACGACGAGCCCATCACCGCGTACCTGCGCAAGCAGGGTGCCGGCCAGGTTACCGCCGCTGACATTTCGGCTCCGGCCGGCGTCGAGGTGCACAACCCGGAACTGGTCATCGCAACCCTCAACGACAAGGCGAAGTTCGAACTCGAACTGACTATTGAGCGTGGCCGTGGTTACGTGTCCAGCACCCAGAACCGCAACGAGTTCTCCGAAGCCGGCCAGATTCCGGTCGACTCGATCTACTCGCCCGTGCTCAAGGTGACTTATCGGGTCGAGGCAACTCGTGCCGGAGAGCGCACTGACTTCGATCGCCTCGTCGTTGACGTGGAGACCAAGTCGGCCATCTCGCCGCGCGACGCCATCGCCTCCTCTGGTCGCACCCTGACCGAGCTGTTCGGCCTGGCCCGCGAGCTCAACACCGCAGCCGAGGGCATCGAGATCGGCCCAGCGCCGGTTGACGCTGTGCTCTCGACCGAGCTTTCGATTCCGATCGAAGACCTCGACCTGTCGGTGCGCTCGTACAACTGCCTCAAGCGTGAAGGCATCAACAACGTCAGCGAACTGGTCGCCCTGTCGGAGACCCAGCTGATGAACATCCGCAACTTCGGGCAGAAGTCGGTTGACGAAGTGAAGGACAAGCTCGTTGAGCTCGGCCTGTCACTGAAGGATTCGGTTCCCGGATTCGACGGCGCGCACTTCTACAGCGGCTACGAAGAAGAGACCAACTAAGGCTCGGCTTCCCGCTGCCTTTCGATTTTTTGATACTGGAGATTACCAATGCCTAAGCCCACAAAGGGCCCCCGTCTCGGTGGCGGCCCGGCGCATGAGCGCCTCATGCTTGCGAACCTGGCCGCGGCCCTGTTCACCCACAAGTCGATCAAGACGACCGAGACCCGTGCCAAGCGCCTGCGTCCGCTCGCCGAGCGCATGGTGCAGTTCGCCAAGCGCGGCGACCTGCACGCCCGTCGTCGCGTTCTCGCGACGATCACCGACAAGTCCGTCGTGCACGAGCTGTTCACGGTCATCGCCCCGCAGGTCAACGAGCGTCAGGGCGGCTACACCCGCATCACGAAGCTTGGTTTCCGCAAGGGTGACAACGCGTCCATGGTGCAGATGGAGCTCGTTCTCGAGCCCCTGACCCCCAAGGTCAAGCGTTCCAAGACCGCGACCGTTGCCGCGACCCCCGTCGGGTCCGAGAACGTCGTTGTCGAAGACGTAGTTACTGAAGACGTAGTTACTGAAGACGTAGTCGTCGAAGACGCTGCCGTCGAAGAGACCGTCGTAGCCGAAGATGCAGCCGTCGAAGACGCTGCGCCCGAGGCCGACAAGAAGTAGCACCACCACCGAAGGGGGGCCCACGAAAGTGGGCCCCCCTTTTTGCGCCCACCAGGTCGTCGAGAGCGCAAAAAGTGCCCGATTGGACGCCTCAATCGGGCACTTTTTGCGCTCTCGACGAAAGATAGGGTGGGGGGATGGTTGATTACGAGACATCGTTGACGGAACGCGTTGGGGATGCCCCGGCGCCGGTGGTTCCGTCGCACCCGGACGTCGCTGGGTGGCGAGCGGCTACCGAGAGCGACATCGACGGCATCTGGCAGCTGCGCCAGGCCATGGGCGAGGTCGATCACCCCAACTACCTCACGGCCCGCGGCGCGATCGCCGCCGACTTCGGCTACTCGCACTTTCACCCTGAGCTCGATTCGCTGGTGGGTCTCGACCAGACCGGCCGCATTGTCGCTGTCGGCATGGTCATGTTCCCGCCACGCCAGGTGACCCTCGCACGCTCGCTGCCGATCGGCGGGGTACACCCGCTGCTACGCGGACGCGGCATCGGACGCCAGCTGCTGGACTGGCAGCTCGCGAGAGCGAAGCAGCAGCTCGCCTCGTCGGCCAGCACTGTGCCCGGCTGGATCCTGACCTATGCCGACGAACGTTCCCCGCAGAACGCCGCCCTGTTCGAGCACGCTGGCCTCAGCCTGGCGCGCTATTTTCTCACCCTGGAACGACCGCTGGATGCCCCGGCGCGGGCAATCGACCCGGCCGACGGCATCCGTATCGCCGCGTTCACCACCGAGGCCTCGGCCGAGGTGCACGCCGCCCGCGACGACGCATTCATGGACCACTGGGGCAGCCAGCCGATGAGCGATGAGAACTGGAATGCCTTCGTCGGCGGCAAATGGTTTCGCCCCGACCTGTCGTTCGTGGCCTACGGCACAGACCGCGCCAACATCGAGCAGGTTGTCGGCTTCGTGCTCTCGACCGCGAACGAGAACGTCTGGGCCACCCAGGGGTTCACCGGCAGCTATATCGACCTGGTCGGCGTCTTGAGCGGATGGCGCGGCCGCCACATCGCGCAATCCCTCCTGGCTGCCCAGCTGGCCGCGGGGCAGGCGCTCGGCCACGAGCGGGTGACCCTCGCGGTCGACTCCGCGAGTCCCACCGGCGCTCTTGGCCTGTACACCGGAATGGGCTTCGTGCCTACCCACAAGAAGATGGCGTACTCGCTCGAGTTCTGAGTCTGGCCCCGTTCAGGGCGGCGGATAGGGTGAAGCATGACCGATCACACGACTCCACTCTCTACGCGCGTGACCGCTCCCGCGCAGCTCCCCGTTCCCGAGCACGCCGAGGTCGCGCTGTGGCGCCCGGCGTCTCCCGCCGATATCGACGCCATCTGGGAGCTGGAGAAGGCGATCGGCCGCGCCGACCACCCCAACTATGTGCTGGAGCGCGATCAGATCGCCGAGATCTTCGACTTCTCGTTCGTCGACCCGGCGACCGACACGCTCGTCGCTCTCGACGCCGACGGTCACGTCGTCGCCGACGGCCTGGTCGTGCTGCAGCCCGGGCAAGAAACCCTAGTGAAGTCCAACCTGAGCGGTGGGGTGCTGCCCGAGATGCGCGACCGGGGCATTGGGCGCGAGCTGCTGGGCTGGCAGGTCGCCCGGGCCCACCAGCAACTCGCGACCTCCGACAAGCTGCTGCCCGGCTGGATCTCCACCTTCTGCGACGAGCGCGCCCCGCAGAACGGGCGCCTCTACGAACGGTTCGGTTTGGCCTGCACTCGCTACTTTCTCACCCTCGACCGCATGCTCGCCGACCCGATCCGCGAGGTCACGGTGGGCGCGGGCATCCGCTTGGCCGGGTACACACCCGAGCTGTCAGCCGCCGTACACGCCGCGCGCAATGCCGCCTTCATGGACCACTGGTCTAGCCAGCCCATTCCCGACGAGAGTTGGAACGCGTACGTCGCCGGGCCGTCGTTCCAGAACGACCTCTCCTTCGTCGCCTTCGCAACCGAACCCGATGGCACCGAGCACGTCGTCGGTTTCGTCATGACGAGCGTCAACGAAGAAGACTGGGCAGCGGCCGGCTACCGCAGCAGCTACATCGGCCTGGTCGGTGTGCTGAGCGGATGGCGCGGCCGCCACATCGCGCAGGCCCTGTTGGCCGCGCAGCTGGCCGCCAGCCGCACCGCCGGGCACGAGCGGGCCACCCTCGACGTGGACTCGGCGAGTCCGACCGGCGCGCTCGACCTGTACACGGGCATGGGCTTCTTCGCCACCCAGCGCGAGTTGGCCTACGTGCTCGAGTTCTGAAGCGTCAGCGGTACGGCGGCGCGCTGGGCGCGTCGGCGTCACGCAGCAGCCAGCTCATGTCGGCCAGCGGCGGCAGCGCAGCCAGACGTTCCAGCGCCGCCAGCACCTGGTCGGCGTAGAGCTGCCCGCCGGTCGGCCCGGGATGCACCTGGTCTCCGGCGAGCAGGTCGAGGCGCCCGGCGATCGTGTCGTGCCAGTTGGCGAGCTCGACCCGGCGATTGCCCGCTGCGAACTCAGCCAGGGTCGCATTGACCCCGTCGGTCCAGTCGCGGTTGGCATAAGCGTTCACGAGCACGAGCTGCCGGTCCGGGCCGAGAATGCGCAGAATGGACACGAGCTCGCTCGCCGTGATCGGGCCGTTGGTGCCGAGACCGATCACGACCACCGGATGCAACTGGCCGGCAGCCTTGAGCGCCAGCAATATGTCGTCTGCGGAATACATCCCGCGTGACACCGAAGCATCGATCGTGATGCCCGTGAGGGTCTCCTGCAATTCCGGCGCAGAGGCGAGCATGACCGAGTCACCGACGGCGGTGATCAGTCCCTCGGCTGGGACCGGGGTCACCGTGGCCTGGCGGGCCGCCTCGGCGGCCGCAGCCTGCGCGGCGGCGCGCGCCGCAGCATCCACTGCCCGTTGGCCGCGTTCGATGCGCAACTGCGCCGAGGTCTGGGCGGGGGCGGTCAGGACGGCGGCCGTGGTGCCGCCGACCAGCAGAAGCGAGAGGGCTGCGGCGGCCGCGACCAGGCGGCGTCGCTGCACGGGGCCGGTCATGACCGTGCCAATCAAACGGATGCTGCCGCGCAGGCCGATCCGCCGGATCGGCTGCTCCAACCAGCGGTACGACAGGCCCGCGCAGGCCAGCGTGATCGCCGTGGCGAGCAGCCCGATCGGCAGCAGGCCGCCGGTCGGCCAGAGCAGCTGCACCAAGACGAGCAGCGGCCAGTGCCACAGGTAGATTCCGTACGATCGTTCGCCGACGTAGCGCAGCGGCGCCCGGTCGAGCAGCTGGCCGAAGCGGCCGCCACGCACACCGGCCCAGATGGCGACGGCTGTGGCCAGGCTCACCGCGACCAGGCCGCCGCGGTAGGTTGCGCTGCCGTCCTCAGGCAGCCAGATGGCGAACGCGATGATCGCCCCGACCGCGGCCGCGCCGAGCCAGGGCCGCAGCCGGGGCAGCTCGTTGCGGTGCCCGCTCGGACGGCGCAGCAGCAGGGCCAGAGCGGCGCCGGCAAACAGTCCGAAACTGTGCGTGTCCGAGCCGTAGTAGACGCGGGTCGGGTCGGCGCCGGGCTGGTAGAGCACGCCCATCCAGACGGCGGAAGCGACGAACAGTGCGGTGACGATGGCCAGCCGCAGACGCGGGCGGCGAAGGAGCAGTACGGCCAGCAGCATGAGCGGCCAGACCAGGTAGAACTGTTCCTCGACGGCGAGCGACCAGAGGTTGCGCAGCAGCTCGGGCTCGTTCACGCTGAAGTAGCTGTTATCCGTCGCGATCGACACCCAGTTGTAGCCGAAGGTCGTGGCCCCCAGCAGCTGAGCGCCGAGGCCGACGAGAACATCGCCGCCGATCAAAAATGCCACGGTGCAGCTGATCAGAATCACCGGAACCAGCGGCGGCACCAGGCGCCGGGCCCGCCGCTGCCAAAACCGGCGCAGCGAGATACGCCCGGTGCGGGTGTGCTCGGAGACGAGCAGACCCGTGATTAGAAAACCGCTGATCACGAAGAAAACGTCGACGCCGATGAAGCCTCCGGGCAGCAGCACCGGAAAGAAATGGTAAACCACGACGGCGATCACGGCGAGGGCGCGCAGGCCGTCGAGACCGGCTAGACGGCCACGGCGCACGAGCGGCGCTGCGGCCGCCCGAGCCGGACTGGTTTGCGGCCCGATCACGGGTTCTTCGAACACGGCGGCGCCGGTCGACGACGGAGTCCTCCCGGCAATGGGAGACGGTGCGACAGGGCGGGTCATGGGTAAGACGAGCATTCGGATGCCACGCACACGGGGGTCATGCGCTGGGCCGGATTCAACGATAACCCGCACGCGCCGCCTAGGCTTACCCTCGTGAATCTTTTCGTACCCCGCGCCGGCCATGCCGCGCCAGGGTCCACGCGCATCAGACTTGACCTTGCCTACGACGGCACGGATTTCACCGGCTGGGCCCGCCAGCCGGGCTTTCGCACCGTTCAGGCCGACATCGAAAACGGGCTCGCCGGCATCCTGCAGAGCTTCCCCCCGCACCCCACGCTGATTGTCGCCGGTCGAACGGATGCCGGGGTGCACGCCCGCGGGCAGGTCGCCCACTTCGACCTCACCGCCGAGCAGGCACACTCCCTCGTGCGCATTCAGCGCGGCACCGGAAACCGCCCGCCGGTCGACCTCGGCACTGCCGTGCTGCGCCGCCTCGGCGGCATCCTGGTGACCAAGCCGGACATTGTGCTGCGCCGTGCCACGGTCGTGCCCGGCGGTTTCGACGCCCGATTCTCGGCCATGTGGCGCCGCTACGAGTACCGTCTCGCCGACCCCCTCGCGCTGCACGACCCGCAGCAGCGACTGCGCACTACGTGGCATCCGTTTAAACTCGATCTCGCCGCAATGGACGCGGCGGCGGCGACCCTGGTCGGCCTGCACGACTTCGCCGCCTATTGCAAGCCGCGTCCCGGTGCCACGACCATCCGCACGGTGCAGGACTTTCGCTGGCGGCGCGACGACGACGGCCTCATCATCGCCACCATTAAAGCGGATGCCTTCTGCCACAGCATGGTACGCGCCATGGTCGGCGCCTGCGTCGCCGTGGGGGAGGGGCGGCTCGACGGCAGCACCCTCGCGCACCTGCACTTCGACAAACACCGCATCAGCGAGTTCAAGGTGATGCAGGCGCACGGTCTGACCTTGATCGACGTCGGCTACCCGGAAGACGCCGAACTGGCGCTGCGCGCCGTCGCCACCCGCAACCGGCGTTCGCTGCCCGGCCCCGTCGAAGTTGCGTCCGCAGCACTCTGAGACTACTGTTGACCCTTGGTGTCTGTGCGTTGCAGCGCGGCGCCCGAACGTGAGCCCTCCATCGACAGTGTTCTGCTTGACAGAACACGCCCGGAGCGGGATTCACGAACACCTCCGTTCGAAAAAGAAGAAAGCAGCACACTAGTGACGCGCACTTATAGCCCCAAGGCAAGCGAACTCCAGCACGACTGGGTAGTCATCGATGCCACCGATATCGTCCTCGGACGTCTGGCCAGCCACGCGGCAATCCTGCTGCGCGGCAAGCACAAGGCCACCTTCTCCCCGCACATGGACGGTGGCGACTTCGTCATCATCATCAACGCCGAGAAGGTTGCCCTCACCGGCAAGAAGCTCGACCTGAAGATCGCTTACCGCCACTCGGGTTACCCGGGCGGCCTCACGGCGACGAACTACTCCGAGATGCTCGAGAAGCACCCGACCCGTGCGGTTGAAAAAGCGATTCGCGGCATGCTGCCGAAGAACTCGCTCGGTCGCACCCAGCTCACCCACCTGAAGGTTTACGCCGGCTCCGAGCACCCGCACTCCGCTCAGCAGCCCACGCCGTACACCCTCAGCCAGGTCGCGCAGTAGCGCCGGCAACCAGACTTCTCGACTCTTAGATAAAAAGGATTCCCATCATCGTGGCGAAGATCGCAGACCAGATTGACCAGGCTCCGGAGAGCTACTCCACCGAGACTCCGGCCGAAACCGTAACCAAGGCGCCCCGCGCCGTCCTCAACGTTCCCGGCGCAGCCGTCGGCCGTCGCAAGCAGGCCATCGCCCGCGTGCGCATCGTCCCCGGCTCCGGCACGATCGTTGTCAACGGCCGCGAGTTCGCTGACTACTTCCCGAACAAGCTGCACCAGCAGCTGATCAACGACCCGTTCAAGGTTCTTGACTTGCTCGGCTCGTACGACGTCATCGCGCGCATCACCGGTGGTGGCCCGTCCGGCCAGGCTGGCGCGCTTCGCCTCGGCATTGCCCGCTGCCTCAACCTGATCGACGAAGAGAACAACCGCGCCATCCTCAAGAAGAACGGCTTCCTCAGCCGCGACGCTCGAGTCAAGGAGCGTAAGAAGGCCGGACTCAAGAAGGCCCGCAAGGCACCTCAGTTCAGCAAGCGCTAATCCGATTGCCGACGACGATATGACTCGTCTGTTCGGCACGGACGGCGTTCGGGGCCTGGCCAACCGTGATCTCACGGCTGGCCTGGCCCTGAGCCTTGCCCAGGCCAGCGCCGCAGTGCTGACCAAGGGTCGTCGTGCTCAAGCACGCCTCGAACAGGGCCGCCGCCCCGTTGCTGTGGTCGCCCGCGACCCGCGAATTTCCGGCGAATTCTTGACGGCTGCCGTTTCGGCCGGCCTGGCCTCCAGCGGTGTCGACGTGCTCGATGCCGGAGTCATCCCGACGCCCGCCGCCGCATTCTTGATCAACGACATCGGTGCCGACTTCGGTGTGATGATTTCTGCCTCACACAACGCGGCGCCCGACAACGGCATCAAGATCTTCGCCTTTGGCGGAACCAAACTTCCCGACGACGTCGAGGACCGCATCGAGTCCTACATTGGACGCGACACCCTGATGCCGATCGCCGGCGACGTTGGACGCATCCGTCGTTTCGCCGACGCCGAAGACCGCTACGTCGTGCACCTGCTCGGCACCCTGCCGCACCGCCTCGACGGCATTCATGTCGTGCTCGACTGCGCCCACGGCGCTGCCGCTGGCGTTTCGCCGCAGGTGTTCACGGATGCCGGCGCTCGCCTTACCGTGATCGGCGCCGACCCCGACGGGCTCAACATCAACGATGGCGTGGGGTCGACCCACCTCGACAACCTGGCGCGCGCCGTGCTCGAGCACGGTGCCGACATCGGAATCGCCCACGACGGCGACGCCGACCGCTGCCTCGCAGTGGATCGCGACGGCAACATTGTCGACGGCGACCAGATCATGGCGATCCTCGCCGTGTCGATGGCCGAGCGCGGTGTGCTCAAGGACCGCACGCTCGTGGCCACGGTCATGAGCAACCTCGGTCTGCGCAAGGCGATGGCGGCCAACGACATCGCGATGATGCAGACCAAGGTCGGTGACCGGTATGTGCTCGAAGAGCTCAACGCCCACGGGTATTCGCTCGGCGGTGAGCAGAGCGGCCACGTGATCATGACCGAGTTCGCCACGACCGGCGATGGTATTCTCACCGGGCTGCACCTCGTGGCGGAAATGGCGCGCACCGGTAAAACGCTCGCCGAACTCGCATCCGTTATGACGGTCTACCCGCAGATTCTGGTCAACGTGCGTGGAGTGAACCTCAAGGGGCTCGCTGCCGATCAGGTTATTTCTGACGCTGTCGTGGCCGCGGAGACCGAACTCGGCGACACCGGTCGTGTGCTGCTGCGCCCGTCCGGCACCGAACCGATGGTGCGGGTCATGGTGGAGGCCGCCGACCAGCCGACCGCCGACCGCCTGGCGCACTCCCTCGCCGACGTAGTGCGGTCCCGTCTGGCCCTCTAGCCCTCTAGCCCTACCGACCGGGCCCGGGCCCGGAAGCCAGGCCCATGTTCTATCATGGGCCCGCTTTCCGGGCCCGGGCCCGGTCACAGGGGACCTCGCGGAAGCGCGGGTCAGACCTTGCGCAGGAGCACCTTGGAGACGGCGTGTGTGGGGTCCTTCCGCAGCACGAGTGTCGCCCGCGACCGGGTGGGACGGATGTTCTGCAGCAGGTTGGGCTCGTTGATGCTGGTCCAGATACTGCGCGCCTTGGCACGGGCCTCATCCTCGGTGAGCGCGGCGTAGCGGTGAAAGAACGAGTTCGGGTTCGCGAACGCGCCGCGCTGCAGCTTGAGAAAGCGTTCCTCGTACCAGCGGGCGATGTCCTGGGTGCGGGCATCCACGTAAACCGTGAAGTCGAACAGGTCGCTCACGGCCAGGCCGCGGCCCGGCCCGGGCGGCTGCAAAACGTTCAGCCCCTCGACAATGAGGATGTCCGGCTGGCGCACAACGATCTGCGCGTCGGGCACGATGTCGTAGCTCAGGTGCGAGTAGAACGGCGACCGCACCTCGGGGGCGCCGCTCTTGACCGCACTCACAAAGCGCAGCAGGGCGCGTCGATCGTAGGACTCCGGGAATCCCTTGCGCTCCATCAGCCCCCGGCGGTTCAACTCCGCATTGGGAAACAGAAAACCGTCCGTCGTGACGAGCTCGACCCGGGGAGTGTCGTCCCAGCGGGCCAGCATCTCCCGCAGCAGCCGCGCGGTGGTCGACTTGCCGACGGCGACTGAGCCGGCGACGCCGATCACAAACGGAGTGGGCCGGGCACGCTGACCGAGGAATCCGCTGGTCGCCCGATGCAGTTTGCGAGCGTTCGCCGCGTACAGATTGAGCAGCCTGCTTAACGGAAGGTAGACATCCGTCACCTCGTTAATGTCGAGTGGCTCACCGAGGCCGCGCAACTGCACAATCTCGGTCTCTTTGAGCGGCAGCAGGGTGGTCGGCGCGAGGGCCGCCCAGTCGGCTCGGTCGAGTTCCACGAAGGGGGTACCGTGGCCGTTCATTACAGGGGCCAGCACCAGATCGGACATTCCACCAAGCTTAGTCCGGCTAAAATCGACTTCTATGTGCGGAATCGTAGGTTATGTCGGAAGCAACAAGACCGTTGACGTTCTCATGGGAGGGCTCGGACGGCTCGAATATCGCGGGTACGACTCCGCGGGTATCGCCGTGATTGACGAGTTCGGGGTGCTCAACACGGCCAAGAAGGCCGGCAAGCTCGTAGCCCTCACCAACGAGCTCAAAGCCCACCCGATCAACGACGGCGCGACCGGCATCGGTCACACCCGCTGGGCCACGCACGGCGGCCCCAACGACGAAAACGCGCACCCGCACCTCGGCGACAATAACAAGCTCGCCCTCATTCACAACGGCATCATCGAGAACTTCGCCCCGCTGCGTGACGAACTGCTCGCCGAGGGCTTCACCTTACTGAGTGAAACCGACACCGAAGTGGCCGCTGTGCTGCTCGGACGCGAATACCAGCGAGTCGGCGACCTGGCCGAGGCTTTTCGCACCGTCGTTGCCCGCCTCGACGGCGCTTTCACGCTGCTGGCCGTGCACCAGGACCAGCCCGGCGTCGTCGTCGGCGCCCGCCGCAACTCGCCGCTCGTCATCGGGCTCGGCGACGGCGAGAACTTTCTCGGCTCCGACGTGGCCGCTTTCGTGGAATACACCCGTCGCGCCGTCGCCATCGGCCAGGACCAGATCGTCACCATCACAGCGGATGCCGTCACCGTCACCGATTTCGATGGTCACCCGGTCGAGACCGAGGAATTCGATGTCGCCTGGGACGCCTCGGCGTCGGAGAAAGGCGGCTGGTCCAGCTTCATGGCCAAGGAGGTCTCCGAGCAGCCGGACGCCGTCGCCAACACCCTGCGCGGCCGCATCGCCGACGGCCACGTGGTCGTACCCGAACTGAGCGCATTCGGCGATGACGTGCTCGCCGGCATCCGTCGGATCGTCATCATCGCCTGCGGAACCGCCGCCTACGCTGGCCAGGTCGCCAAATACGCCATTGAAAAGTGGGCGCAGGTGCCCGTCGACGTCGAGCTCAGCCACGAGTTCCGTTACCGCGACCCGGTGCTCAGCGACGACACCCTGGTCGTGTCGATCAGCCAGTCCGGCGAAACCATGGACACGCTCATGGCCGTCAAGTACGCCATGTCGCTCGGTGCCAAGGCGATCTCGATCTGCAACACGCAGGGCGCGACCATCCCGCGCGAGAGTGATGCCGTCATCTACACCCACGCCGGCCCCGAGGTCGCGGTCGCGTCGACCAAGGCTTTCGTCGCGCAGATCACGGCGCTCTACCTGTTCGCGCTGCACCTGGCCCGGGTGCGCGGCAGTCTCACCGAGGCCGAGCAGGCCGCGCAGGTCGCCGAACTGCAGGCCATCCCGGCGAAAATCGAGACCGTTCTGCAAGTCGAAGACGAGGTGCGTCAGCTGGCCCGCTGGATGAGCGACACCCGCGCCGTGTTGTTCCTCGGCCGCCACGTTGGTTTTCCGATCGCGCTCGAGGGAGCACTCAAGCTTAAGGAGCTCGCCTACATCCATGCCGAGGGCTTCGCTGCCGGTGAGCTCAAGCACGGTCCGATCGCGCTGATCGAACCCGGCCAGCCGGTGTTCGTCGTGGTGCCGAGCCCGCGCGGCTCGGCACACCTGCACCCCAAGGTCGTCTCCAACATTCAGGAAATCCGCGCCCGCGGTGCCCGCGTCATCGCCATCGCCGAGGTCGGCGACGCCGCCGTGCTGCCGTTTGCCGACACCGTCATCCGCATTCCGCTCGCAGCTCCACTGTTCGAACCGCTGCTGGCCGTGGTGCCGCTGCAAATTTTCGCCATGGAGCTCGCCATCGCCAAGGGCCTCGACGTGGACCAGCCGCGCAACCTCGCCAAATCCGTCACGGTCGAATAGTCCGCAGTGATCAAGGGCATCGGGGTCGACGTGGTCGACCTGGCGCGGTTCACCCGCCAGGTCGCGCGCACGCCGGGCCTGGTACCACGCTTGTTCGCCCAGAGCGAACGCGGTCTGCCGGTACATTCCCTCGCTGCGCGTTTCGCCGCCAAGGAAGCTCTGATCAAGGCCCTCGGCGACAGTGCGGGGGCCACCTGGCAGGAGATGGAAATCGTGAACGACCCACACGGCAACCCCGAATTCAAGCTCAGCGGGGCGGCCCTGCAAGCGGTGAAAGATCGCGGCATCAGCCGCGTGCACGTCACCATGACGCACGACGCCGGCGTGGCCTGCGCCTTCGTCGTGGCCGAGTCGTGAGCGGGTTTCGCGAGGCCGTGATCAACCTCGCCGCGATCCGAAGCAATATGGCGCACCTGCGTGCGCTGGTCGGCACCCCGCACGCCATGGCCGTGGTCAAGGCCAACGCCTACGGTCACGGCGCCGTGCCCGTGGCCCGCGCCGCCCTCGCCGGTGGCGCCGACTGGCTCGGCGTCGCCGACATCGACGAAGCCCTGCAGTTGCGTGACGCCGGAATCGACGCGCCGATCCTGGCCTGGCTGCACGATCCAGACGCCGATTTCAGCGCCGCCATCGACGATGACATCACCCTCGGCCTCTCGTCAGCACGCCAACTGCAACGGGCAGCGGATGCAGCGGCGGAACTCGGCCAGACGGCATCCGTTCATCTCAAACTCGATACCGGCCTGAGCCGAAACGGTGTGCACGAGAACGACTGGGCCGAGGTATTCGCGCTGGCCGCGGCCCTCGAGCAGGTGGGGCTGCTGCGCGTTGACGGCGTGATGAGCCACCTCTCCAACACCTCAGCCACCGACGACCAGCAGGCGCTGGAGTGTTTCGAGCGCGGTGTCGCCTTAGTGCGTGCCGCCGGATTGGCCCCGACCCTCGTGCACCTTGCCTCCTCCGCGGCCGCACTGCGGCTGCCAGCCGCGCGCTTTTCGATGGTTCGCCTGGGCATCACCCTGTACGGGCTGTCGCCGTTTGATGATGCCAGCAGCGCCGACCTCGGCCTGGTGCCGGCCATGACCCTGCGCGGCCGGGTCGCCCAGGTGCGCCGGGTGGCCGCGGGCGCCGGCGTCTCCTACGACTATCTCTGGCGGGCGCCGGAAGACTCCACGCTCGTGCTCGTGCCGCTCGGCTACGCCGACGGAATTCCGCGGCAGGCCTCCGGCAGTGCGCTCGTGCAGATTCACGGCGCGACCTACCCGCTGGTCGGTCGTGTCGCGATGGACCAGTTCGTGGTCAATCTCGGAGCCGACAATCCAGGCGTCGCCGTGGGCGATACCGTCGTGCTGTTCGGAGACCCGGCCACGGGAGCGCCGAGCGCGACCGACTGGGCCGACGCGGCCGGCACGATCAACTACGAGATCGTCACCCGCATCGGACACCGGGTGCCCCGGCTGCACATCCATGGCTGAGTCGGGTCGGTCTGAACTGCGGCGAACCATCCCCGATGCCGCCGCGATGCACCGCTTCGGTATCGGACTCGCGGCCACGCTGCGGGCCGGCGACCTGATCGTGCTCACCGGGCCGCTCGGCGCGGGCAAGACCACCCTCACCCGCGGCGTCGGCGAGGGGCTGCAGGTGCGTGGCGCCGTCACCAGCCCGACCTTCGTGCTCGCGCGCACGCATCCGAGCCTGGTTGGTGGCCCACCGTTCGTGCACGTCGACGCCTACCGCCTTAACAGCGCCATGGAGCTCGACGACCTCGACATCGACTTCGCCCACTCCATCGTGGTCGTTGAATGGGGTCGCGGCCTGCTCGACGGCATCACCGAGTCCTGGCTCGACATTGAAATCGAGCGACCGCAGGGCCGGTCTGACGCCATCAGCGAAGCGGATGCCGCGGTATCCGTTATCGATCTGGATCACGACCTCGACGAACCGCGCACCGTCACGTTGATCGGCCACGGGCCGCGCTGGACGGATGCGACCGACTGGGATGCGTGAAAGTTTCGTCCAACCGTCGTGCGCTTTGTGAGCTGAGCGTCAATGGTATTCCGGGGCATCCGCGACGCTAATCGAGCGCTTACGATGGAACTAACGCCCATTATTGGCATCGAAATCACAACGTTGTGGAGCAGAACATGACCGAAACTGACCTGAACTGCGAAATTATCCCCGTGCCGAAAATAGTCGGATCGTCGAGAATCGGCCTCATCGTGCCCAGCTCGAATACGACCATGGAGACCGAGTTGCCGGAGTTGTTCCGGCTGCAATCCGAGACGACCGGGCACCGATACACGTTTCATTCGGCCAGGGCCAGCTTGAAGAACGTCAATCGTGAGGAATTGCTCGCCATGGTCGGCAAGGCCGGTGATTGTGCGGTGGCCGTGTCGGACGCCGACGTTGACGTGATCGCCTATGCCTGCCTCGTGGCCGTCATGGCTCAGGGCGCGGGCGCGCACGAGGGGTCGGAGGCAGCGATCGCCGCTGCCGCAGCGGGGAACGGACATCCGGCCGCCGTCACCAGCAGTGCCGGAGCGTTGGTGCGCACCCTCGTCGAGCTCGGCGCCCGCCGCGTGGCAATCGTGACCCCGTATATGAAGCCGCTCACGCGCATGGTCAGTGACTACATCGAGGGTGCCGGAATCACCGTGATCGACTCGGTCAGCCTCGAAGTTGACGACAATCTGGCCGTCGGCTGCCTCGATCCGCAGAACCTGCCGGCCATCGCCCGCGGCCTGAAACGTGAGGGCGCCGACGCGATCGTGCTGTCGGCCTGCGTGCAGATGCCGTCCCTCGCCGCCGTGCAACAGGTGGAAGACGAATTGGGTATCCCCGTGGTGACCGCGGCCACGGCCACCGCCTACGAGATCTTCAAGGCCCTCGGCCACCGGCCGGCCGTGGCCGGCGCCGGCAGCCTGCTATCCGGGACGTACCCGCGCGACTGACCCCGGGCGGGCACTACTTCAGCAGCGCGACATCCGAGACCAGTTCGATGTGGGCGAGCATCTTCGCCGCGGCCGCGTCGGCATCCTGCGAGCGGATGGCCGCGGCGATCGCCCGGTGCGACGCGAGCGACTGTTCTGGACGACCGGGCTGACCGAGCGACTCGAGCCGCGTTTCCAAAATCATTTCGGCGATGAAGGTCATGAGCTGACCCAGAACGGCCGAGTGAGCCGCCGCGGTCACCGCCTGATGGAACAACTCATCACCGAGGGCACCCTTCTGGCCGTCCGCGATCTCCGCGGCCATCGAGGTGAGAGCGGCATCGATCGCTGCGAGGTCCGCGTCGGTGCGCCGGAGCGCCGCGAGTGATGCCAGCTTGATCTCCAGGGTGCTGCGCGCCTCCACGATCTCCGGGAGCCGGTTTTGGTGGGCCTGGAGCCCCTTGATGACCGTGGCGATGCTGGGCCGGTAAACCAGCACTGCACCGGTGCCGTGCCGCACATCGATGACGCCGAGAACCTCCAGCGCGACGAGCGCCTGCACGAGCGTTGGACGCGACACACCCAGGCGTTCCGCCAGATCTCGTTCACTCGGCAACAGATCCCCGGGACCGAGTTGGGCCGATTCGATATAGCCGAGCAGCTGCTCAACCAGCTGTTCGTACAGGCGCGGTCGGGACACCCGGCCAAGGGGCTCGGGGAGAAGCTGGGGGATCAGTCGCTGGGGGGTCATCGTGAGTCCTCGTATCCTTCTTTTTCACAAATATCTTACCGGATCAGGCGCTAAGTCACCTATTGCGCCAGTGGACTGTCCAGTGTGCCGCTTTCCCTTGACGCGAGACCTCTGCCTGCGACAGACTAAGTGGACTGGTGAGTTATTCACCTTCCCGCGGCGCCGCGAACTCTAGGTCTCGACGCCAGATCATGAAGGAAGTCATGCAGAAACGCCACGCGCCCGACACCGCCAGCGGCTCAGCTCTCGATGGACTCGTCGTCCTCGACCTCACCCGCATTCTATCCGGCCCATTCGCCACCATGACGCTCGGCGACCTCGGAGCCGACGTCATCAAGATCGAGCAGCCCGGAACGGGCGATGACACGCGTCAGTGGGGACCGCCGTCCCAGGCCGGCGAAGCCGCCTATTTTCTCTCGATCAACCGCAACAAGCGCAGTCTGGCGGTCGACTTGAAAACCCCGGAGGGCCTCGCCGCAGTCCGCGCGCTGGCCCGTACCGCCGACATCGTCGTCGAAAACTTTCGCCCGGGTACAGCCAGCCGACTGGGTGTCGGCTACGACGATCTGGTCGTCGACAACCCCGGCCTCATCTATGCCTCGATCAGCGGCTACGGGCAGACCGGGCCCGACGCCCACCGCGCCGGCTACGACGCGATCGCGCAGGCGCGCAGCGGCATCATGAGCGTGACCGGTGAAACGGATGGCCCGCCCGTGCGGGTCGGGGTCAGCAGCGCCGACCTCGTCGCCGGGATGTGGGCAACCATCGGCATTCTGGCCGCACTGCACGAAAAAACCCGCACCGGGCAGGGACAGTGGGTCGATATCAGCCTGCTCGATGGTTCCGTCGCGTGGCTGACCTATGTGGCCGGCGGCTATTTTGCCAGCGGCGATGTTCCGCGCCGGTACGGCTCGGCCCATCCCACCATTGCCCCCTACCAGGCCTTCGCCTCGGCCGACGGTTTCGTCATGATTGCCGTCGGCAATGACCGCCTTTGGACCAGGTTCACGGCGGCGCTGGAACGCCCCGAGCTCGCCGACGACGCACGCTTCTCAAACAACCCCCTGCGGGTGCAGCATCGCGACGCGCTCATTGCTGCCTTGGAACCGCTGCTACTGGTGCGAACCACCGCGGACTGGGTGCGTATTCTCGATCTGGCGGGCGTGCCGGTCGGGCCGATTCAATCGGTCGATGAGGCCCTCGTCGATCCGCAGGTGGTCGCGCGGGGCATGGTGACCGAGGTGGAGCATCCGTCTATCGGTACCCTGGCGCAGATAAACTGTCCGATTCGGCTGACCCGCACGCCGGTCGCTGTGCGCACGGCGCCGCCGCTGCTCGGTCAGCATACCGATGACATCTTGCTCGAAGCCGGGTTCAGCGCCGAAAACATTGAGTCCTTCCGAGAGATTGGTGCGGTGGCATGACCAGCACACGCGAAGACATTTTGACACTGACCGAGAACGGCACGGTTGCCACGCTCAGGATCGGCTCCGGCGCGCGCTTCAACGCCCTCGGCATCGATGGTTGGCGGGAGCTTGAAGCGGCGGCACAGTCACTCTCCGAGCGCCCAGAATTGCGTGCGGTGGTCGTGCGCGGTACCGGGCCCGTGTTCTGCGCCGGCAACGACCTGCGGGAGTGGGAGAGCGCGTCCGCCGCCGACGTCAGCCAGAGTTTTGCCGCGATTGAGGGCGCCCTGCAGGCAGTGGAGAATTTGCCGGTGCCCACGGTCGCCGTCGTGGAGGGTGTGGCGACCGGTGGCGGATGCCAGTTGGCGCTGTCCTGCGATCTGCAGCTGGTCAGCAGCACGGCTCGCCTGGGCATGCCGATCGCCCGGCTGGGCATTTTGGCACCGGCTTCGTTCGCGAACCGGTTGTCGCTGCGAGTAGGGCCGTCGCACGCGAAGGCGCTGCTCTTCGGCACTCACCTGCTGTCCGCTGAGCGGGCTGAGCGGATCGGCCTGGTCACGACCCTCGTTCCCGAGGATGAGATCGATACCGAGCTCGCCGCGTTGCTAGACAGTTGGAGCACTGTTTCGGCCGCATCGCTGCGCGCTGCCAAGGCTGCCGTTGACCTCGGGCTTCGTCCACTGGCGCAGCCGGCCCGGCAGGCGCCGATGGGACTCGCCTCCGACCCACAGGAATTCAGCCGACGGGTGAGTTCCTTCCTGCACCACACCGCCTGACCCCGGCCGGGTCGAGCTCTCGGCTCGGCCGACGCAGCCGCGGGCACCTGCGTCATGATTGCACCTCAGCCACCAGGCCAAACTCAAGGAGACCATCCATGGACAATGAAATCAACAATCTGTCCGCACGGAGCCTAGCGTCGGCAATCCACGGCCGGAAAATCTCCGCCCGCGAAGCCCTCGACGCGCACCTGGCGCAAATTGATGCGGTCAACCCAGCGATCAACGCCATCGTGACCCTTGACCGCGAAGCCGCGCTCGCAGCGGCCACCGCAGCGGACGAACTCACCGTGTCGGGGGTCGACCTTCCGCCGCTGCATGGTATTCCGATGACCCATAAGGACACGCACAACACCAAGGGGCTGCGCACGACCCACGGTTCGCCTGTCTTCCAGGACAACGTCCCCGACTTTGACGATCTCATTGTCCAACGACTGAAGAGCGCCGGTGTCGTCACGACCGGCAAGTCGAATGTGCCCGAATTCGCGGCCGGATCACACACCTTCAATGAGGTGTTCGGCACGACGACTAACCCGTATGCCACCAGCCTCAGCGCCGGCGGCAGCAGCGGCGGTGCGGCAGCGGCGATCGCCGCGCGAATTCAAGCATTCGGCGACGGCAGTGATATGGGAGGCTCGCTTCGGATTCCCGCGTCGTTCTGCAACATTGCTGGTTTTCGGCCCTCCGCCGGAATCGTTCCTATGCTGCCTTCGCCCGACGTTTTCACGTGGCTGGGCCGCGTTGGCCCGATGGCCCGCGAAATATCCGACATCGCCCTCATGATGTCCGTGATCGGCGGCGCTCATCCGCGCAGCCCGATCACCAACCCGGTACCGCCAGCCCGGTTTACCGAACCGCTGGAGCGGGACCTGACCGGCCTCCGTATCGGCTATTCTCCGGACTTCGGCATCGGAGTGCCGGTTGAACCGGAAGTGCGCCGCACGCTCGAGAAACAGCTGGGCGTTTTTGAACAACTAGGTGCACGGGTTGAGCAGGCCGCGCCAGATTTGCGCGAGGCCGATATGGTCTTTGCGAATGTACGCGCAATGGAATACGCCCTGAAACTCGGCGACGTTGTGCGGGAACACGGCGCCATCGTGAAGCCGGAAGTGCGGTGGAACGTAGAGAAAGGCTGGGCGCTCACCAGCCGGGATTGGGTCGAGACGACTCTGGCCCGCACCCGGTTAGAGATGCACGTGCAGGATTTTTTTGACCGGTACGACGTGTTCGTCAGCCCGAGCACGCAGGTTCTTCCCTTTGACGCATCCTTGCGGTTTCCGACCGTGATCGACGGCTCAGAGCTTGAGACCTACCTGGACTGGATGCGTTCGGCCTGTCTGATTTCAGCGACCGGGCTGCCAGCGTTATCGGTACCGGCCGGGTTCAGTGACTCCGGGCTGCCGGTCGGTATGCAGATGGTAATGAACCACGGCGAGGATTTCGAACTGCTGCAGGTCGGCTACGCCTTCGAGCAAGCAACCGGGTTCGCCCGGCAGGCACCGGCCCCGTTGACCTCGTAACTGATACCACGCGGGATGTGCTCGCCGGCAGGTGCGCTAGCCAGAGCTCACGTGCAGAGGTGCCCCGTGCCGGTCGCCGGCTCGGGGCATTTCTATGTCGCCCTTGCGGTCAGACTGAACTGTTGAGCCCCTGTCCCACGCGGCGACCGGGGGAGAGGAGCTCAACAGGCTCGAAACTTCGGATTAGGCTCCGGAGCCGACCAGCAGCATCGTTACTCCGAACACGAGTCCGGAGGCGATCAGGGTGACCATGGTGTAGCCGAGGATATCGCGCATCTTCAAGGCCGCAATGGCCAGTACGGGCAGCGCCCAGAACGGCTGAATCATGTTCGTCCACTGGTCGCCGTAGGCGATTGCCATGATAGCCACCGAGGGGTCGACGCCCAGGCGTTGCGCAGCGTCGAGCATGATCGGCCCCTGCACGGCAAACTGACCGCCGCCGGATGGCACAAAGAAGTTGACAACTCCGGCAGAGAGAAACGCCAGTACGCCAAACGTGGCGGGCGTGGCGACGCTGACGACGAAGTCTGAGAAGACGGTGATCAGCCCGGTCGTGGCCAGAATCCCCATAATTCCGGCGTACAGCGGGAATTGAAGCAGGATCTCACCGACATTGGACGCCGCGTTTTTGACCAACGTAATCAGCTCAAACGGATTACGCACGAGCAAGAAAATCAGCGCCAGGAAGGTCCAATTGACGATATCAAGGCCTGCCGTACCGCCCTGCACATAGTGGATGACTATGTATGCGGTTAGGGCAAGGCCAACCAGCAGAGTGAGGATGCGGCTGGCGTCGATGCGATCGGCCGGGGTCACGACTTCATCGTCGATTGTGTCGGTGTTCCGGGCATCGAAGCCCAATTCGATGACCTTGTCGCCACGGCGCGGCGCGACCAAGGCCAGTGCGAGGGCCACGACGAGGATTGTGACGACCGCAGCAGTCATGTTCCACCACGAAAAAATGGTCTCACTGATCGGAATGGTGCGGCCCAGTTGCTCGGCGATGAACGAACCTTCGGTGGCCGCCGTGAGCGTACCGGAACCCGAATAGCCCATGTGCCAGATGACGTATCCGGAATAGCCAGCGGCCACCAGCAAGGGGAAGTGCAGGTTCAGTCCCTTTTGCCGTCCTTGTTCGGCAACTTCCTTAGCCACCAAAACGCCAACCACCAGGCCAAGCCCCCAGGAGATGAGCGACGCAACGGCGGCGATAACAAAAACAAACAGGTAGGCCTGAATAACGGTCTTCGGAAGGCCGCCGAGCCTGGCCAGTGCCTTGCGCACAGGCCCGGTGTTGGCCAGGGTGTGGCCGAGCAGGAGAATGAGCGCCATCTGCGTCATGAACGCCAGCAGGCCGGAAAGACCATCACCCCACCCGTTGATGACCTCTACCGGCCCGGCATCGGTCAGGATCAAGGCAAGAATAGCCACCACGAAGGTCAGCGTGATGGCGAACGCCAGCGCACTCGGAATGTATCTTTCCACGACCAAGTTGACCGGCCGCATCAGGGCCGAGAGCCCCGACGATTTCGGCTTCGAATCGGGAGGTGCTATGGCCACGTCTAGATCCCCTCGATCTCGACAACGCAGACCGCGGGCAGGGTCGCCGCCGTTTGCGGACGTATTTGTCGTGAGCCTTGAATGGCCATGGGTGCTCTCCTTGGGTCGAGCGCGGCGGCTCAGGAGCACTGATCACTCAGTTGTCCGCAGCGCTACGGTTACCTGGTGAACAACTCACCAGTCCAGTAAGTCTTACGCAGATTCCGCACACAAGTCAATGGAACTCGTTGGGTACGACGTCGTTGCGGCTAGAAATCGGCCAGCAAGGTCTGAAGGTCGGCCATACTCGCAGCCTCCCGGCTCGGAGTCGGGCCGGCAGGGTCGAGCTGATGGCCGTCGCGGCGCAGCCGGATCACTGGGATCCCCGATTCGAGGGCACCGCGCACATCGCGTGCCGAGCTGGCAACATGCACGAGGGCAGAACACGCCTGCTGAGCTCGGTCATAGATGGCCGGATTGGGTTTGTACACGCCCAGTCGTTCCGACGTGAAAACGTGCTCGGCCTCGAAAAACCGCGCCGCCCGGGTGCGGGCGAACACGGCCGTGTCGACGTTGGACAGCACGCCGATGCGATACCGCGTCGCCAGTTGGGGCAGGACCTCCGCAACGTCTGGCCACAGCGGCCAGTCGGACATCGACTCGAGCACCACCGACCAGTCGTGCTCCGGGCGTCCGACGATTCCGAGCCGCTCGTAGCATCGGGCCAGGGCGCTCGCGGCGAGATCGACGTAGGGTACCCAGTCCCGGCAATCCCGCTGGGCGGTTTTGTTGAGCGCATCCCAGGTGTCGTAGATCTCGGTGCCGCTAGGGGACCACCCCGCGGCCTCAGCCAGGTGCCCAAACACCGCCGCACCACCGGCCCGCGAGTCTAGAAGAGCACTGAACAGGTCGAAGGTGACGACGGTGTTTTCGGTCATGACAGCATCCGTTCTAATAGAGAAGGTCCGGCAGCCAGGTGATCAGCGACGGGAAGAACGAGAACAGCGCAATCGCCAGCCCGAGCACACCGACGTAGGGCAGAGAACCCATGATGATGTCCTTGAGCGCGATGTGCGGCAGGATGCCCTTGAGCACGTACAGGTTCAGCCCGACCGGCGGCGTGATGAGGCCGACCTCCATGTTGATGGTCATGATGATGCCGAACCAGATCGGGTCGAATCCGAGCCCCATGATCAGGGGATACAGAATTGGGGTGACCATGACGACGATCGACACCGGCGGCAGGAACAATCCCATCACCAACAGCACGAGGTTGATCACGATCATGACGACCCATTTGTTCACGTCCAGCTCGGTGACGATGCTGGCCAGTTCCTGGGGCACGCGCAGAAAGCTCAGTACCAGGGCGATCACGCCGGAAAAGGCCGTGATCATGAGAATCATCGTGCTCTGGTTGGTCGTGTCGAGCAGAATCTTGAGAAACTGCTTACCCTTCAAGCCGCGATAGGCCACGCCCACGAGCAGCAACACCAGCACGACGCCAACGGCTGCCGCCTCGCTCGGCGTCGCGACGCCCGCATAGAGCGTGCCGAGCACAGCCACAATCAGGAACACAAACGGCAGCACCTTCACCAGCGCGGTCCACTTGGTCGGCCAGCTGTACGTCGGGGCAACGATATCCCCACTCTGGCGGGTCAGAACGGATGTTGCGGTGCCGCTCGGTTCCGCCTCTCGCGTCATCGTTCGGCCGGCCGCCGCTTCGCTCGCTGCCGCGACCGCAAATTCGCGCTCGACGATGCGGGTGGCTCGGCGCTGGTCGATTCCGGTCGCGATGTAAATCCAGACGCAGAACATGACCGTGATGATGATGCCAGGTATGACACCGGCGGCGAACAGCTGGCCGATGGACTCCTCGGAGGCGATGCCGTAGAGGATCAGGGTGACGCTCGGCGGAATGAGGATGCCGAGGGTGCCGCCGGCGGCGACTGCTCCGGCCGCGACTCGCTGGGAGTAGCCGCGCTTCTCCATCTCGGGAACGGCAACGCCGCCGATCGCCGCTGCGGTGGCCGAGCTGGATCCGGAGATGGCCGCAAATACCGCAGAGGCCACGATGCTGCTCATGGCCAGCCCACCGCGCACGCGGGACAACCAGGCTTCACCGGCCTCGAACAGGTGTTTACTGACCGTTGACCCGCCGAACACGTTGCCCATGAGTACGAACAACGGAATGGCCAGCAGCCCGAAGTCGTTGGTCGAATCGAAGACGAACTTGCCGAACAGATCAACCTGGCTCGGCCCGAGGAACAGCCAGATCGACACGATGGAGGTGAACCCCAGCGCGAATGCGATGGGCATACCCAGCAGAAATGCAGCCAGTGCGATGGCGGCGATAATGGCGCCCTGCAGCAACGGTTCCATTTCAGGACCTCCCGGTGAGTGATGGTGCCGTGATCGGCGAGGGGGATGATTCGTCGACGGCTGCGGCCTGCAGGTCGGCGAGTTCGGGGTTGAACTGACTCAGCAGCTCGACCCGGTCGAGGCTCACCGTGCCGAGCAGACCCTGCACGCCCTCAATGATGAAGGCGATGTACTGGCAGGCGATCAGCAGCATGCCGAGCGGCAGGATCGCGTAGACCAGCGAAAGTGGAGCCCGCCAGGCGGTGGAACTCGTCCACCCGCCCTCGGTGGCTTCCCACCACATAGCGGTCGCGGTGTACGCCACGACGATGATGACGAGCAGGGACAGCACGGACGACACCAGACGCAAGATGAGCTGCACGCGTGGCGGGGCGCTCTGCACCAGCAGGTCAACGCCCACATGGGCGTGGTGGCGCAATCCGTAAGCTGCCCCAACGAAGGTGACGAACATGAGCAGGTAGATGCTGAACTCGGTTTGCCAGATCGTGGGATGACCGAAGAAGTAGCGGGAGGCCACGCCGTGCATCATCGTGAACGTTGCCGCGAGCAGCGCCAAACCGCTCAGATAACCGGTGATCTTCGAGGTTGCGTTGGCCCAGCGAAATTCTAGGGTGTACTTCCAGCGAGCGGCTTGTGCGTTCGTCACTCGAAGTCGACACTCTTGGCGAGTTCGAGCAGCTCGTCGCCGCCGTCAACGTCGGCGGCGAAGTCGGTCCACTGCTGCTGCGCGAGCTCTTCCCACTCGGCGAAGGCGGCATCGTCCATTTGTACGACGTCGACGCCGGCTTCAGCGAAGAGCTTGTCGACCTTGGCGTCATCCGCTTCGGATGCCTCGTAGGCGAAGTCCTGCAGGCTTTCGCCGACCTCGACCAGGGCGTCCTGCTGGTCGGTGCACAGCTTGTCAAAGGACTCGGTGCTGATGATCAAAGGCTCGAACATGAACCAGAACGTGTTATCGGTCGGCGAGGTGTAGGACGAGAGCTGTTCCTGCAAGTTGTACGAGGCGAATGAACCGGCCGAGGTGACGGCGGCGTCCAGTACGCCGGTCTGCATGGCCGTGTAGATCTCGCTCGACGGGAGGCTCGTGATGCCGGCACCGGCATCGGTGAGCATGTGCTCGACGTAGCCGCCGGCGGCCCGCATGGTCATGCCCGGGGTCACGTCATCCGGTGTCTGCACGGCGTCTCCCTTGGTTCCGATCCCGCCGGCGTTCCAGACCCAGACCAACGGCTTGGCGCCGTTCTTTTCCATCGTTTCGACGAGCTTGTCGCCGATGGGCGAGGTCTGCCAGGCCTGAGCCTGCGCGTGGCTGCGCACGAGGGCCGGCATCAGGGTGACGCTGAATTCGGGAACGCGGCCCGATGCGTAGTCGAGCGGAAAGACCGACATGTCAATGGCGCCCTGAGCCATGGCGTCGTACTGCTCGGTTGCCTTCGACAGTGAGCTGTTCGGGAAGATCTCAATCTTGACCTGGCCGTCCGTCGCTGCCTCGACGTCGGTCGCAAAGTTTGCCGCGAGGAGCGAACGGAAATCGCCGTCTTCTCCCGAAGCATCCGGCCACTGGTGGGACAGGCGCAGATTCACCTCGCCGCACTCGCCCGATGCAGTGGCGCCGTCGTCGGCGGCTGAACACGCGGTCAATGCGATCACAGGAAGCATGGCAGCGGCGAATAGACCAATTTTGCGCGAACGTCGAATCTTCATTGCTGATCTCCTGAGTCTGGCGTTCAGACTCCGGAGCACGATGACTCTGGTGTCCGCAACGCCGCGGAATGAAAGTGAATAACTGACTAGTCCACTTAGTCTTACCCACGGAGTGGTGCTAAGTCAAACAAACTTGGGCAGCACCCCAAGCGCTGGGGCGAATTCCTGTCCAGACGTGCCTGAGCCATAATCAAACGAAACGAGCGGGTGGGCCTGAGCAGGCCCGACCCGCTGGCGACGAAAGGAAACTTCCACTGATGCAAGCAATTCTGATCGAGCAAGGCAGCGCCGGACCGCAGCTGGTTTTGGGTGAACGATCCGTTCCGGTACCGGGACCGACGGAAGTGCGCATTGCCGTGCACGCGGCATCCGTCAATCGCGCGGATCTGGCCCAGCGCGCCGGCACCCATGAGCCGGTTGTGCCGGGAAGTGCTCCGCCCGTGGTTGGGCTGGATGCCGCTGGCGAGGTGATCGAGGTGGGCTCGGACGTCACTGACCTTCTCGTGGGCGATCGCGTGATGACCCTGGTCGGTGGCGGCCTGAGCGAGCAAATCGTGGTCGACGCGCGCCTGGCCATTCCGATTCCGCAGGCGTGGAGTTACGCGGAAGGTGCCGCCGCCGTTCTCGGCCTCATGACCGAACACAACGCCCTGCGCACCCATGGCCGACTGCAGCCCGGCGATATCGTGTTGGTGCACGCCGCCGCTTCATCAGTGGGGCTGCAGTGTGTGCAGCTGGCCAAATTCCTGGGTGCCGGGCTCGTAATCGGCACGACCCGCAACACTGACACCACGCCGCTCATCCGCTCGGTCGGCGCTGACCATGTCATTGTGGTGGGGGAGACGGGGTTCTCCGACGAGGTTCTGGCGCTCACCGACGGCCAAGGCGCCGACGTCATCGTCGACCACGTCGGCGGACCGTATTTGGCCGAGAACATCCGCTCAGCAGCCATCGCCGGTCGCCTGATCGGTGTGGGCCGCCTCGGCGGGTCCGAAGGAGTCCTCGATCTGGAGGCTCTCGCCTATAAACGGCTTGCCCTCGTCGGTGTCACCTTTCGCACCCGTTCGACCAGCGACAAGGCTGTTCTCGTCGCCGCCCTGCGCGCGGAAGTCGATCTCGATGCACCGGAATTGCGGCCGCTCGTTGACCGGATCATGCCGTGGACCGAGGCCGATGCCGCCCAGACGCTCATGCGCGCCAACTCCTCCCTGGGCAAGATTGTGCTCGCCGTCGGCGAGCAGGGGTACGCGCCCTGTGGGACTCCGCTGACCTGATCGCGCGCGCAGCGCCTGCCGCATCAAAGCTAGGCTGAGCGGGTGCTACTTGCCATCGATACCTCTGCCGGCACGAGTGTCGCCGTGGTCGACCTTGACCGCGGGATAATCGCCGAACGCGGCGAGGCTGACACCATGCGCCATGCCGAAATCGTCGGCCCGTTCATTCTCGACTGCCTCCTTGACGCGAAGATCACCCCGGCGGATCTCTCCGGCGTGGTCGGCGGCATGGGCCCGGGCCCCTTCACCGGCCTGCGCGTCGGCATCGCCTCGGCGCGCGTGTTCGCCCTCGGCGCCGGCAAGCCGCTCGTGCCGGTGATCAGCCACGACGCCATCGCCTACGGCCACTACCGTCGCGGCCACACCGGCCCGCTCGTCGTCGTCACCGACGCTCGCCGCCGCGAAATCTACTGGAGTGCTTACAGCGAAGCGGATGCCGTCGGCCTGCCCGTGCGCGTCGGCCCACCCGGACTCGCCAAACCGGCCGAACTCGACGAGCCCGCCTGGCAGCACGCGCTCTGGCCGCGCCTCGACGCCGCCACGGTGTCGGCCGGGGAACTCGGTCTGGTCGCCGAACTCAACTATGCCCATCGGCGCCCGTTCGCCGCGAACGAGCCGCTGTACCTGCGCTCACCCGACGTCACGCTCTCGAATGGACCCAAGCGGGTCAGCCGATGACGTGGCAGCTGCGCCGTGCGTACGAGGCAGACCTCGCGGCGATCATGCACCTCGAAACCAGTATCTTTGAAAACGATGCCTGGTCACAGCCGATGATGGCCCGGGATCTCGGCGACCCCGCCTGCTATTACCTTGTTGCTTTTCCCCCGGACGACCCGGATAATATCGAGGCTTACGCCGGACTGCTCGCCCCGCAGGGAGCCAGCGAGGGCGACATTCAGACCATCGCCGTCGCCGACTCGGCCCGCGGCCACGGCCTCGGACGCACCTTGATGCAGGCCCTCATCTCCGAGGCCCGCAAACGCGGCGCCCGGCTGGTGTTTCTCGAAGTGCGCGCCGACAACCCCAGCGCCCAGCGTCTCTACGATCGGCTCGGATTCGTGGAGGTCGGCGTGCGCCGCGGCTACTACCAGCCCGACAACGTCGACGCCATCGTCATGCGCCTGAATATTCCAGAATTGGAATCTATGCTCACCGCCCCAGAATCAGCCGTGCCCACCTCCGCGGAGAATCCGTGACGACCATGAACCGCACCGCCCTGAATCGATCAGAACCGCTCGTACTCGGAATCGAAACCTCCTGCGACGAGACCGGCATCGGCATCGTGCGCGGAACCACCCTGCTCTCCAACACCATCGCGAGCTCGATGGACGAACACGCCCGCTACGGCGGCGTCGTGCCCGAAATTGCCGCGCGAGCCCACCTCGATGAGCTCGTGCCGGCCATTGACGCGGCCGTCGCCGAGGCCGGCATTCGCTTGAGTGATCTCGATGCCATCGCCGTCACCTGCGGTCCGGGGCTCTCCGGAGCTCTCATGGTCGGGGTCGGCGCCGCCAAGGCGCTCGCCGTCGCTCTCGACAAACCGATTTACGCGGTCAACCACCTGGTCGGCCACGTCGGCGCCGACCTGCTGCGCGGCGCTTCCAATACCAACGACACCGAGCCACTCGAGTACCCGACGATCGCGCTGCTCGTGTCGGGCGGGCACACCTCGCTGCTGCTTGTGCGTGACCTGGTCAGCGACGTCGAGCTGCTCGGTGAGACCATCGACGACGCCGCCGGGGAGGCCTTCGACAAGGTCGCCCGGCTGCTCTCGCTGCCCTACCCCGGCGGGCCGCAGATCGACCGGGTCGCAGTCCTCGGCAACCCGAAGGCCATCCGCTTTCCGCGCGGACTCAGCCAGCCCAAGGACATGGCCGCGCACCGCTACGACTTCTCCTTCTCTGGCCTCAAGACCTCGGTCGCCCGCTTCGTCGAACAGCGCCAGGACGCCGGCGAGCCCGTGCCGACAGCCGACGTCGCGGCGAGCTTTCGCGAGGCGGTGGTCGACATTCTGCTCACCAAAGCTCTCGCTGCGTGCGCCGACCACGACGTGCCGCGGCTGCTGCTCGGCGGCGGCGTCATCGCCAACGCTCGACTGCGCCAGGTCGCCACCGAGAGAACGGATGCTGCCGGCGTTGTCCTGCGCATCCCGCCGCTCTCGCTCTGCACCGACAACGGCGCCATGATCGCCGCCCTCGGCGCGCAACTCATCATGGCCGGGCATGAGCCCTCGACCCTCGAATTCGGCGCCGATTCCACCCTGCCGGTCGGGCAGATCCAGGTTTGAGTAACGCCCAGTCGCCGGGTACCCGCTAACGGGATAATCTGGCAGGGCGAGCACCGAACGAAATTATGAAGGAGACCGCAGATGTCTGATCCCACCCAGCCCCCCGTCGAACCGACGAACAGCGGCCCGACGAACTCGAATCCGGCCGGTGCCAGCGTGCCCCCCGCCGCGCCCGCCTATCCAAGCTATCCGGCGGCGGGTACGCAGCCCCCCGCTTACGGCCAGGCTCCCGCGTATGGCCAGAATCCCGCGACCGGTCAGAACCCGTATGGCCAGCAGAACCCGCAGGACAAGTACAACGTTCTGTCGATCATCTCCCTCGTCACGTCGATCCTCGCGATCTCGATCGTGGGCATCATCACCGGCCACATCGCCCTGAGCCAGATCAAGAAGACCGGCGAAAAGGGCTACGGCCTCGCCCTCGGTGGTCTGATTGTCGGCTACCTCGGGTTCGTCGTGGGAATTTTGGTGCTCATTGGTTCCATCGGGCTGCTCGTCGGAATCGCCAACAGTGGTGTGAGCGAGCCCTACTAACCCCACCCGGTTCGCAGCACGAGGACAGCAATGAGTACACCGCACCAGGATTCCGACACGCATCGGGATTACACCCGTGACCCCGCGCCCCCGGGCGGCCAGCTCAGCTGGGAATCGACCGTCACTGCGCCCACCGAGTTCGTGCCGTACACGTACACCGAGGCGGAGGTGCGGCGCATCACCGGCCGTCGCCGACTCTCGGTCGCCTCCGTCGTCTGCGGGTTCATCGGGCTCGCGCTCGGCGTACTCGGAGTGTTCGGCCTGCCGGTCGCGCTCGTTGCGATCGTCCTCGCCTTGATTGCGCGCACCACCGAGCATCGGGCGCGTGCCCTCTGGAGCAGCGGCCTGGCGAGCGGCATCGTCGGGATTCTGCTCGCGGCTGGCTGGTTCGTCTACATCAGCCAGACCGTGCTGCCCCTGCTGGAGGCCGACCGTTAGCGCACGCGCTCCACGAGCAGCGCGACCCGATGTCCGGCCACCCGGGTCAAGATCAGCGTCGCGACTTCCGGCCCCTTGAGCTTCAACCGGGTGCGCAGCGTCGCGGGATCAACGTCGACGCCGCGCTTCTTGATCTCAAGCGTTCCGATGCGGCGCTCGAGCAGCGCGAGCCGCAGCTTCTTCTCGTCGAACGACAGCGTTTCGAGCACCCGAAAGGCGGTTGCGAACGGCGTCGGCGTCAGCGTGTCGTTGGTCAGGTAGGCGATTCCCTCGCTCAGCATGCTGGCCTTCATCGAGCGGGCCAGATCGCCGATCAGTCGCGCCCGAATGACCGCGCCGTCGGGTTCGTAGACGTAGTGACCGAGTTCGCCGACCGGCTCGTCTTCGCTGTCGGCATCGTTGCTCAGCTCCTGCACGCCATCCCGGGTCAGCAGCAACGCCGATCGACGGATGCCCGGGCGGGCGAGAGCGCCGAACCACAGTCCCATCTCCACCAGCTGGCCATCCACCGACACCCACTGGGCCTCCGCGTCGACCGGAATCTGGTCGCGATCATGGCCGGGACCGAGCTTCATGCCGAGCGGCAGCGTCGTTGCCAGCAGGTAGGCGAAGTCGAGGGAGGGGGAGTAATCTTCGGAGCGGGTGAGTCGCTTGGTGTTGCTGTGTCCGCCCGTGCGCCGGGCTGGATCGAGCCAGACCGCGTCGAAATCGGTCAGATCAACCGTCTCGGCGTCGGCCTGCAACGCGGAGGCATTGGGGAACGGGGCCAGGTTGTAGCTCGCAACCGTGGCCGTGACCTCGTCGGCGTCGACGGCCACGACCGGTAGATCCATCGCGGCGAGGGCCATCGCGTCGCCGCCGATGCCGCAGCCGAGGTCGGCGACCCGCGGCGCGCGGCCGAGGGCGGCTCCAAGCCCGGCGAATCGCCCGGCGTGCAGTGCGGCAACCCGCAACCGAGTCGCCTGTTCCAGACCGGCCTCGGTGAACAGCATCCGCTCGGCAAATTCTCCGAACTTGGCCACGGCTTTCGCCCGCAGTCGCGACTGGCTCAACACGGCCGACACGAGCCCGGGGGCGTGCCCGGCCTTGCGCAGCTCGCTCACGAGCTTCAGCACATCACCGTTTGCCTCGTAGGGCGGCAGGGAATCCAGCAGCCGTAAACTCGCGGGGGAGAGCAGCTCAACGAGCTCGGTTCGATCCATTCTGTAACGGTACCAAACGGCCCGATCTGGCACTCACGTTGCGCGAGTGCCAGCATCCCCCCTAAACTTCACTTGGCACTCTCGCTGTGAGTCTGCTAACCCAAGTCTTAGAAAGAGGTCAACCGTGTCGGTCTCCATCAAGCCGCTCGAGGATCGCATCGTCATCAAGCAGGTCGACGCAGAGCAGACCACCGCATCAGGTCTGGTCATTCCTGACACCGCGAAGGAAAAGCCCCAGGAGGGCGAAGTTGTTGCAGTCGGCCCCGGCCGCATTGACGACAACGGCAACCGCGTTCCCCTCGACATCGCCGTCGGCGACAAGGTCATCTACTCCAAGTACGGCGGAACCGAGGTCAAGTTCGGCGGCGATGACCTTCTGGTCCTCTCCGCTCGCGACGTGCTCGCTGTGGTCGTGCGCTAAGTAGGTTTCATCACTACCTAGCCTTCAGACTGAAATTGGTCTTTAGACTGAAACTCCCGGATGGCCTGGCCATTCGGGAGTTTTTGTTTGCGCAGTTAGTGTCTCGGTAGGGAGAATATTTATGACGGATGCCGCCGCACCGGCCGATTCGGCCGCTCGCGCCACCCACCGCACCGGCCTCGTCTTCGGCGGCCTGGCCTACGGCCTCTGGGGCGTGCTGCCGCTCTACTTTCTGCTACTCATCCCCTCCGGCGCCTTCGAAATCGTGGCCTGGCGGGTTCTGTTCTCCCTCGTTTTCTGCGCCCTGATCATTACCGTGACCCGCACCTGGACCGTGCTCGGGCGTCCGTTCAAGCAGCCGCGTCTGGTTTGGACCATGGGCCTGGCCGGTGCGTTCATCTTCGTCAACTGGCAGACCTACGTGATCGCCGCGACCACCGGGCACGTCGTCGAAGCAGCCCTCGGCTACTTCATCAACCCGATCGTCACGGTGCTTCTGGGCGTCTTCGTGCTGCGCGAACGGTTGCGCCGCCTGCAGTGGGCGGCCATCGGCATCAGTTTTATCGCCGTGATCGTGCTGGCGGTCGGCTACGGCTCGCTGCCGTGGATCTCGCTCATCCTCGCGTTCTCCTTCGGCTTCTACGGGCTGATCAAGAAGCGCGTCGGCCCGAACGTCGACGCCGTCACCGGCCTCACCCTCGAAACGGCCTGGCTGGCCCCGGTCGCCATCATTCAGCTTCTGGTCGTTTCCGGCATGTCCGGCCTTACCTTCGGCACCGTCTCCGGCTGGCACACGGCTGGCCTGCTCGCGGCCGGGGTCATTACCGCTGTTCCCCTGCTGCTCTTCGCCGCCGCCGCCCGGCGCCTGCCGCTGACGGTACTCGGACTCATTCAGTTCGTCGCGCCGGTCATTCAATTTCTCGTCGGCGTAGTCCTTCTGAAAGAGGCGATGCCGCTCGAACGCTGGGCCGGATTCGCCCTGGTCTGGGTGGCCTTGATCATACTGATGGTCGATATGGTCGCCTCCGGCCGCGGACCCCGTCGCAGCTCGCTTGAGCCTGCCTAATACCGTCCGACTTGGCTCCGAACCCCCGTCCGGCCCAGCCGATACGCTGAACCGACACGTCACCTCAGCTCGTACCAAAGGATTTTAGATGCCCCGTCGCACGCTCACCGTCGTCGTTCTGCTCGGCGCCCTGGCCCTCACCGGCTGCACCAGCACGACCCCGGCCGCGCCGAGCACGACCCCGGCCGCGCCGAGCACGACCCCGGCCGCGCCGAGCACGACCCCGGCCGCGGTCGTCACGGCCGCTCCGAGCGGTGACGGAACCTTGAGCATCGGCACCCTCTTTCCCACCACCGGGGACAATGCTGCGAGCGGCGCAGCGCAGGTGGCAGGCACCGAGCTCGCCCTGCGCGACATCCTGGCCGAGCAGGCGACGCCGACGCAGCCGATCCAACTCGTGCATCGCAACTCGGCCGGTGACCTCGCCGCCGCCTACGCCGACCTCGCCGCTCGCGGCGTTGACCTGGTCTTGTGGGACGCGACGACCGCGCTGCCAGCGGATGCGCACAGCTCCGTTGGCAGCGCCGCTCTGGTATCACTGGGTGACTTCGCCAACGGTGGCACACCGCTCGCCGCAGACGAGACATTCACCGCGCATCTGAAGACCGCCGACCCGGGACTGAACGCCACCGCTGGCGGCGCGGAGGCCTACGACGGCCTGATCACGGCCGCCCTGGCCGCCGTGATCACCGGGGACGACGGCGGCGCATCGCTCGATGCCGGCTGGCCGCAGGTGATTTCGGGAACGGCCGTCTGCCTCTCCTGGGGCGAGTGCGTGTATGCGCTGGGGCAGGAGCAAACCATTGATTATCAGGGTGTGACCGGTCGCCGTTCGTAACGATTTGATCGCTTTACCCGGTTGTAACACGCACAGGTAGGTTTCTGTGCCGTTGATTGCCTAATCTGTCACCACGGCAGTCAATCGGCTGACCAGACTTACCTCTCGTTATCTATCAAGGAGCAACATGAGCGTATTCGCGAAGGCCTCCGCCTCCCGCTCCGTTCGTACCCTCGTTACCGGTGTCGCGCTCGTCGGCGTGAGCGCACTTCTGCTCACCGGCTGCAGCAACGACGCTGATACGGCACCCAGTGATTCTGCGGCGCCGTCGGCGGATGCCGCAGACTTCAATACGGTAGAGGCCGGTGACCGCGACCTGACGCTGAAGATCGGCACCGCCCTTCCTCAGAGTGGTGGACTGGCGTTCCTCGGCCCGCCCGAAGAAGCCGGTGTACAGCTGGCTGTCAACGACATCAACGCGGCCGGCCTCGGCATTACCGTCGAAGCCATTTTCCGCGACTCGGGTGACACCACGACCGACACCGCCACCGTTTCGGTGACCGACCTGCTGTCGCAGGACGTCTCGGCGATCGTCGGTGCGGCCTCTTCTGGTGTCTCCAAAACCATAATCGACCAGATCACCGGCGCCGGCGTCGTGCAGTTCTCCCCGGCCAACACCTCGGACGCCTTCACGACCTACGACGACAACGGTCTGTACTGGCGTACGGCTCCGTCTGACGTTCTGCAGGGCGAAGTGCTCGGCACCCAGATCGCTGACGATGGCAACGCCACCCTCGGCCTGATCGTGCTGAACGATGCTTATGGAACCGGCCTCGCCAAGTACACCAGCGACGCGTTCACCGCTGCCGGCGGCGAGGTGGTTGCGGAGGTACTCTTCAACGAGGGCGATTCCAACTTCGCCTCGCAGATCGCCGAAGTGACCGCGGCAGATCCCGACGCGATCGCGCTTGTCACGTTCGACCAGGCCAAGGTCATCGTCCCGGCGCTCGTCGGTTCCGGTTTTCCCGGCGACAAGCTGTACTTCGTCGACGGAAACGTCGCCGACTATAGCGCCGACTTCGCAGCCGGCCTCATCGAGGGCTCCAAGGGCACGTTGCCCGGCCTCGACACCGCCTCGCTCGGTGACTTCACCACCCGCCTCCTCGAAGTAGACCCGACGCTGACCGACTACAGCTACGCTGCCGAGTCCTACGACGCCGTGATCCTGATCGCCCTGGCCGCCTACGCGGCCAACGACGTGTCGGGTGAATCCATCGCGAGCTACCTGCGTCAGGTCTCCGGCGGAACCGGTGATGGCACCAAGGTCACCGACTTCGCCGAGGCTGCTGCAGCCTTGAAAGCTGGCGATCAGGTCGATTACGACGGCTTCTCCGGCCCGATCACGTTCGACGAGAACGGCGACCCGACCGGCGCTAGCATCGGCATCTACGAGTTCGATGCTGGCAACAAGTACACCCGCATCAACTAGCTCCACCGTTTAGCTGAATGATTGAAGGGCCCCGGCTTCGGTCGGGGCCCTTCTGCGTACCGCGTTGATTCACGCGAGCGCATGCGGCGACCCGGCCGCCAGCATCCGCTCAGCAAGCCCACACACAGAAGCGGCGCCCGAGAGAGTCTCGGACGCCGCCACGGGCTGGTACGGGTTATTTCGGGAGCTAATCCTGCCCGAGGGTGCCCAGGTAGAGGCCGATCACCTTGGGGTCGTTCAAAAGCTCACGTCCGGTGCCGGTGTACGCGTCCCGGCCCTGGTCAAGCACATAGCCGCGGTCGCAGATCTGCAGGCAGCGGCGGGCGTTCTGCTCGACCATGATCGTGGTCACTCCGGCCTTGTTGATCTCCTTCACCCGCAGAAAGGCTTCATCCTGGCGCACCGGGGACAGCCCGGCACTCGGCTCGTCGAGGAGCAGCACGTGCGGGCCCATCATGAGCGCGCGGCTCATGGCGACCATCTGTCGTTCGCCGCCGGAGAGCGAACCGGCGCGCTGGGACATCCGCTTGCCGAGCTCTGGAAAGATCTCGGTGACGAACTCCAAGCGTTCCACGAGCCCCTTGGGCTTGAGAAAGATGCCCATTTCGAGGTTCTCTCGAATGGTCAGGGTGGGAAAGACGTTGTTGTTCTGCGGTACGAAACCCACACCCTGTGCGACCAGCTTGTTGGCCTTGAGGTTGGTGATGTTGTTGCCGCGGAGCAGAATTTCGCCCTCGCGTACCTTGACCAGCCCGAAGATCGACTTGAGCAGCGTGGACTTGCCGGCGCCATTCGGGCCGATGATGCCGATCAGTTCGCCTTCGTAGGCGGTGAGCGAGCAGGAATTGAGAATGTTCACGCCGGTCACATACCCCGCGGTCACGTTCTTGACCGCGACGACCGCTTCCCGAGTCTCGGCCGGTGCTGGCGGGGCCAGCGGATTAGCGTTCGTCATCGAGCAACTCCTTTATGGCTGAGACGTTTTCGGCTTCGGCGGCCTGGTCTTCGCCGATGTCTTCGTCGTGGTGCTGCCCGAGATAGGCGTCGATCACGGCCGGGTTTCTCATGACCTCGTGCGGGTCGCCCTCGGCGACCACCTGGCCCTCGGCCATCACGATGACCCAGTCGGCGATGTGCCGCACCATGTGCATGTCGTGCTCCACGAACAGAACGGTCATGCCCTGGGACTTGAGGTTCAAAATATGGTCGAGCAGCGACTGGGTCAGTGCCGGGTTTACGCCGGCCATTGGCTCGTCGAGCATTACCAGGGTCGGGTCGCTCATCAGCGCTCTGGCCATTTCGAGCAGCTTGCGCTGCCCGCCGGAGAGGCTCGCCGCGTAGTCGTCCTTCTTGGTATCGAGCTTGAACCGGGTGAGCAGATCGAGTGCTTTGGCCCGGTTCTCCTCCTCCTGGTTGCGCCAAAGAAACGGCATCAGCGCGCGGAACATATTCTCGCCGGTCTGGCCCTTGGCGCCGAGCAGCATATTGTCCATGACGGTCAACAGCCCCAGGGCCTTGGTGAGCTGGAACGTGCGAATCTGGCCCATGCGGGCGACCCGGTAGGCGGGAACGCCGGCCAGGGAGCGGCCGTCGAAGGTCCATTTGCCGGCGTCGGGCTTGTCGAAACCGGTCAGCAGGTTGAACAGGGTGGTCTTGCCGGCACCATTGGGGCCGATCAGCGCGGTGATGGCGCCGCGCGGAACTTCGACGTGGTTGACATTCACCGCGGTCAGGCCGCCGAAGGTGCGGCGCACGCCGTCGACGACGAGAATCGGGTCGACCTTGCGGCAGCCCGGTTCGGCCTCGCCGATGTGCAGGCCGGTCGTTTTGATCGGCTTCTGGGTGGGAACGGGCGGCTCGAGCGGAGCGGCCGAAACAGCGTTATCGGACAAAAGCCAACTCCTTCTTATTGCCGAAGATGCCTTGCGGTCTAAAGATCACGATTAACATAATCGCGAGTCCCACCAGGATGAAGCGCAGCTGGCCGCCCTGAATGGCCGTCATGAACGGCAGCCAGCCGGCCTCGACGGCCCGGGAGATGAAGCCGGAGAAGAACGACAGCAGCACCCAGAAGATCATCGAACCGATGATCGGGCCGAGCACCGTCGCAGCCCCGCCGAGCAGCAGGATGGCGTAGATGAAGAAGGTCAGCGTGGTCTGATAGTTCGACGGCACGACCGCTCGGGGCAGGGCGAAGATCATGCCGGCGATGGTGCCGAGTACTCCACCGAAAATGAGCGACTGCATTTTGTAGGCGTACACGTTCTTGCCGAGCGCACGCACGGCGTCTTCGTCTTCGCGGATGCCCTTGATCACTCGGCCCCACGGGCTGCGCATGATCTGCCAGACGAACAGCGCCGCGAGAATCACGATCGACCAGGCGACGATGCGCAGCCAGGTGTCGTAGGCGTTGTTCTCAAACGGCCCGAATCCGTAGCTGCCCTCGGCAAGCGGGTTGAGCGCCGCGAACTCGTTCTTGTAACCGCTCAGGCCGTTGGCCGACCCGGTCACTGCGGCGAAGGTGTTCGTCGTGAACAGCAGCCGCACAATCTCGGCGGCGGCGATCGTGACGATCGCGAGGTAGTCAGCGCGCAGTCGCAGTGTCGGAATACCCAAAATCAAGGCGAAAATAACGGATGCTCCCACCCCCACCAAAAAGGCGCCCCAGACGGGAAAACCGAAGGTCAGGATGGAAATGGCGTAACCATAGGCGCCGAGGGCCATGAAGCCGGCCTGGCCAAAGTTCAGCAGGCCGGTGTAGCCGAAGTGCACGGCGAGCCCGAGGGCGGCGAGTGCGTAAGCGGCAGTGGTCGGGCTAATCAGCTCGACGGCTGCGTTGCCAAAGATTGCTCCCCAGTCCATGTGAACCCCTAACCAATTCTCTCTTTACGACCCAGAATGCCTTGCGGTCGAAACAGCAGCACCAGGATCAAAATAACAAGGGCGCCGACAATCTTCATGTCGGACGGAAGCCAGAGCGTTGACAGCTCAACGAAGAGCCCAACGATGAGGGAACCGACGAGGGCTCCAAAGGCGGTACCGAGACCACCCAGGGTGACGGCCGCGAAGACGAGCAGCAACATTTGAAAGCCCATGTCCCAGCTGACCCCCGGGCGGAAGTAGGCCCAGAGCACCCCGCTGAGCCCGGCCAGTGCTGCCCCGACCACCCAGACGATGCGAATGACGTTGTCGACGTCGATGCCGCTGGCCGAAGCCAGGCTGGGATTGTCGGAGACGGCACGGGTGGCTTTGCCGATGCGGGTGCGCAGCAGAAAGTAGGCCACGGCGAGCAACACCACGATGCTGATGCCCATGCTCGCGAGGTCGATCGGGGAGAGCGAGATCGGGCCGAACTTGAGGTCCGCCATGCCCGCGCCGGGCAGCTGACTCGTGCTGCCGCCGAAGAAATACTGGTACAGGTAGCGCAGCGCCAGCGAGAGTCCGATGCTCACGATCATGAGGGGGATCACCGCCACGCCTTTACGGCGCAACGGTTTCCAGAGCACCGCATCCAGGCTGAATCCGAGCGCGCCGCTCAACGCAATGGCGATGAGAATGGCGAGCCAGATCGGCAATCCGAAGTTGACCGAGAACACCAGCGTCATCAGCGCACCGAAGGTGATCAGCTCGGCGTGCGCGAAGTTGCTCAGCCCAGTGGTGCCGAAGATCAGCGACACGCCAATCGCCGCGAGGGCGAGCAGTAGACCAAAGTTCAGGCCGTTGAAGAACCGGTTCACAAACTGGTCGAAGAAGCTCACCGTATTGCGGACGCCTTCGCCGAGGAAGAAGTTGACCGAGCGACGGTCGGTCAGCCCGAACTCCGTTTCGATCACATTGCTGCCCTCGGTGACGACGACGCCCTCCGGAAGGGTTTCTTCGTCTAGGGTGACCTCATAGGTACTCTTTTCGGGAACCCCGATGGCCCATCGGCCATCAGCATCCGTTACCGTGTCGGCCTCGTAGCCGTTGCCGGACACGGCGATCGCTACGTCGCCGAGGGCTTCCCCGTCGAATTGCACGTTGCCGGAGATCGTGAAATCGAACTCGGTGCCGACCTCGTCGGCGTGCGCGCTGCCCGCCGAGAAGGTGGCCATGGTGAGGGCCGCGAGAAGTGTCACAAACAGGATCACGAGCATCCTGGGAACGTATCTCTGAGCCGTATGTGTGGGCTGCACGGGACCTCCATGTTGGTGCCGACCGATGGGTAACCGGGCGGGCGCCGGGTGACTAATGCCAACTTCTCTGTTGAGAGTATTTGCCGATTATGTCCTATATGTTTCGAAACTCCGCACCGGCTGGCCAATGGTGTGCGGAATGTGATGAGCCCAAACACGCTTAACATTGAAGGACCGGTCTATTCCCTTCACGTCCCGTGGGGTGGTATCGCGATTTTCCGGACAATTTTCAGTTTTTCAGCTACAGGTAAGGGGTTTCATGGATCAGCCAGATCCGTTCGGATTCACCGGACTCACCTACGACGACGTGCTGCTCCTGCCGGGGCACACCGACGTCATTCCGAGCGAGGCGGTCACCAAATCCCGGTTGACCCGGCGCATTGATGTGTCGCTACCGCTGCTCTCCAGCGCCATGGACACCGTGACCGAGACCCGCATGGCGATCGCCATGGCCCGTGAGGGTGGCCTCGGAATTCTGCACCGCAACCTGTCGATCGGGGATCAGGCCGAACAGGTCGACCTGGTCAAGCGCAGCGAATCCGGCATGATCACCAACCCGGTCACCACTTCGCCCGACGCCACCGTCGCCGAGGTTGATGCCCTGTGCGGCCAGTTCCGCGTGAGCGGGCTGCCGGTCGTCGACAGTGACGGCATCCTGGTGGGAATCATCACCAACCGCGACATGCGCTTCGTGCCGCATGCCAAGAAGGCCCTCACCCGGGTGCGCGAGGTCATGACGACCTCCCCGCTGATCACCGGCAAGGTCGGGATGGCTCCCGAAGACGCCCTCGCGATCTTTGCCAAGCACAAGATCGAAAAGCTGCCACTGATCGACGTCAACGGCAAGCTCACCGGCCTGATCACCGTGAAAGACTTCGACAAGAGCGAGGAATATCCCCTCGCCACCAAGGACGACGCCGGACGCCTGCGCGTCGGCGCGGCGATCGGCTTCTTCGGTGATGCCTGGCAGCGCGCGACCGCTCTGCTCGAATCCGGGGTGGACGTGCTCGTGGTCGACACCGCCAACGGCGACAGCGCCGGCGTGCTCGACATCATTCGTCGTCTGAAGTCGGACAAGGCCTTCGCTGACGTCGATGTGATCGGTGGAAACGTCGCCACCCGCTCGGGCGCCCAGGCGCTCATCGACGCGGGTGCCGACGCCATCAAGGTCGGCGTGGGCCCCGGCTCGATCTGCACCACCCGCATCGTGGCCGGTGTCGGCGTGCCCCAGATCACCGCCGTATATCAGGCCTCGCTGGCCGCGCGCGAAACCGGTATTCCGGTCATCGCCGATGGTGGCCTGCAGTATTCCGGTGACATCGCCAAGGCCCTCGTGGCCGGCGCCGACACCGTCATGCTCGGTTCCCTGCTCGCCGGTTGCACGGAAAGTCCCGGTGAACTCGTGTTCGTCAACGGCAAGCAGTTCAAGACGTATCGCGGCATGGGCTCGCTCGGCGCGTTGCAGACTCGCGGGTCGAAGACGTCGTACTCGAAGGACCGCTACTTTCAGAGCGATGTTCCGAGCGACGAGAAGCTGATCCCCGAAGGTATTGAGGGGCAGGTGCCGTTCCGTGGCCCGCTCGCCGCGGTGGCCTACCAGCTCATCGGCGGCCTGCGCCAGTCCATGTTCTATGTGGGCGCGCGCACGATCACCGAGCTCAAGCAGAAGGGCAAGTTCGTGCGTATCACCCCGGCCGGGCTCAAGGAATCGCACCCGCACGACGTGCAGATCGTGGTCGAGGCTCCGAACTACCGTCGGTAGTTCCGGCCCGGGCCGCCGCTCGCGTTGTCTAGGCGGCCCGCGCTGGCGGCCTGCGGATGCCGGGTGACGGCATCCGCTGGAAAAGGGGATGCCGGTGGCTTCCTCTAAACTGGAATCATGGAAATCGAGATCGGCCGCTCCAAGCGCGCTCGCCGCGTGTACGCCTTCGACGACATCGCGGTGGTGCCCAGTCGGCGCACCCGCGATCCGGAGGACGTGTCGGTCGGCTGGACCATCGACGCTTACCAGTTCGCCATTCCGGTGCTGGCTGCGCCGATGGACTCCGTCGTCTCGCCCACCACGGCCATCATGATGGGCCAGCTCGGCGGCGTTGGCGTGCTCGACCTCGAGGGGCTGTGGACCCGGCATGAGAACCCCGAGCCGTTGCTCGCCGAAATTCGCAGCCTGCCCGCCGATAAGGCGACCGCGCGCATGCAGGAGATGTACTCCGCCCCGATCCAGCCGGAGCTTGTCACCGCGCGCCTGGCCGAGATTCGGGCCGGCGGAGTCACCGTGGCCGGGGCTCTCTCGCCCCAGCGCACCCAAGAACTCTACGAAACCGTCGTTGCCGCCGGCGTCGACCTGTTCGTCATCCGCGGCACCACGGTCTCGGCCGAGCACGTCTCGCAGAACCAGGAACCGCTCAACCTCAAGAAGTTCATCTACGAGCTCGACGTTCCCGTCATCGTCGGCGGCGCTGCCACCTACACGGCGGCCCTGCACCTCATGCGCACGGGAGCCGCGGGCGTTCTGGTCGGTTTCGGCGGGGGCGCTGCGTCGACCACCCGCGCGACCCTGGGCATCCACGCCCCGATGGCCACAGCCGTAGCGGATGTCGCAGGCGCGCGCCGCGACTACATGGACGAGTCCGGCGGGCGTTACGTGCACGTCATCGCCGACGGAGGGCTGGGCGCCTCGGGCGACATCGTCAAGGCGATCGCCTGCGGCGCCGACGCCGTCATGCTCGGCACAGCGCTCGCCCGGGCAACGGATGCTCCCGGCGGCGGATTCCACTGGGGCGCCGAGGCGCACCATCCGCAGCTGCCGCGCGGCAAGCGCGTCGAGGTCGGCACCGTCGCGCCGCTCGAGGAGATCCTCTACGGTCCGGCTCCGGTCGCCGACGGCACCGCCAACCTGATCGGCGCGCTGCGTCGGTCGATGGCTACCACCGGTTACTCCGATCTCAAAGAATTTCAACGGGTTGAAGTGGTTGTCGCGCCGTACCGAGTGAACTAACGTCAGCTTAAATCAATATCGGTGAGAACTGGCGTCGGTTTAGATCAACACCGAAGTCAGCTCGTTCCGCCGGTACCCAGATTCACCCGCCACAATTCAGTACTGCAACAGCGTTGTTGCTACACGCCGCTTGAATTTGAACACGGAGTCTGAACAGGAGTAGTCATGGCCCCCCACAATTCGGTACCGCACATTTCAGCAGGGACTAATTCAGCAGTCACTAATTCAGTGACGCGATCCTCGAGATTAGGGCCGGAGGAGCGCGAGGCGGCCCTGGCCAAGCTCAAAGACAAAGAGCTCGACATTCTCGTGGTCGGCGGCGGAATCGTCGGTGCCGGGGCCGCTCTCGATGCCGTCACGCGCGGGTTGAGCGTCGGCATTCTGGAGGCGCGGGACTGGGCCTCAGGCACATCGAGCCGGTCGTCCAAGCTCGTGCACGGCGGCATCCGCTATCTGGAGCAGCTGGACTTTCGTCTGGTGCGGGAGGCGCTCACCGAGCGGGGCCTGCTGTTGCAGCGCATCGCGCCGCACCTCGTGAAGCCGGTGCGGTTCCTGTATCCCCTCAAGAAACGCTTCACCGAACGGTTCTACATCGGCGCCGGAATGCTGCTGTACGACATCTTCTCGTACACCGGGGGGCGCCCGCCCGGGGTGCCGCATCACCGCCACCTGTCGAAGAGTCAGGTGCAGAAGCTCATCCCGAGCCTGACCAACAACGCCCTGGTCGGCGGCATTACCTACTACGACGCCCAGGTCGACGACGCTCGCTATGTGTCCTCGCTTGTACGCACCGCCTCGTTCTACGGCGCGCACGCCGCCAGCCGGGTGCGGGTCGAGGGATTCATCAAGGTGGGGGAGCGCGTCGTCGGCGTGCACGCCCACGACCTGCAGACCGGCGAACGCTTCGATGTGCGGGCCAAACAGGTCGTGAATGCGACCGGCGTCTGGACCGACGACACCCAGCGCATGGTCGGCGAACGCGGCACCTTCAAGGTGCGGGCGTCGAAGGGCGTGCACCTCGTGGTGCCGCGCGACCGGTTCCAGAGCGCGATGGGTCTGCTGCTGCGCACCGAGAAGAGCGTACTGTTTGTGATTCCGTGGGGCCGACACTGGCTCATCGGCACGACCGACACCGACTGGTACCTCGACAAGGCGCACCCGGCCGCGACGGCCGCCGATATCGACTATATCCTCGAGCACATCAACTCCGTGCTGAGCGTTCCGCTCACCCGGGAAGATGTCGAGGGCGTCTACGCCGGGCTGCGTCCGCTGCTGGCCGGCGAGAGTGACGAGACCTCCAAGCTCTCCCGCGAACACCTCGTTGGGCATTCCGTTCCCGGCCTCGTCGTCATCGCCGGCGGCAAGTGGACCACCTACCGCATCATGGCCAAAGATGCAGTGGATGCTGCGGTGTCCGCTCTCGACGGGCGCATTCCCGCGTCGGCGACCCACGACATCCCCTTGCTGGGGGCCGAGGGATACCAAGCCGCCTGGAACAAGCGCGGCAAGATCGCCAGGGCGTTCGGCCTGCACACCGTGCGCGTCGAACACCTGCTCAACCGGTACGGCACCCTCACCGACGAGCTGCTCGACCTCATTCGCGCCACCCCGGCGCTCGCCGAACCGTTGCCCGGCGCCGACGACTACATCGGCGCCGAAGTGGTCTACGCGGCCTCGCACGAGGGCGCGCTGCACCTCGAAGACGTACTGGCTCGGCGTACCCGCATCTCGATCGAGGCGTGGGATCGCGGGGTGTCGGCTGCGCCGGTCGCCGCAGCGCTCATGGCCGGCGTGCTCGGCTGGGACCAGGAGCGCATCGACCGTGAGGTCGGCTTCTACCTCACCCGGGTCGCCGCCGAGCGGGCTTCGCAGGAGCAACCGGACGACGAGTCCGCCGACCGGGTACGCCTGGAAGCCCCCGACATCGTCGTGACCACCTAGCGCGCGGCTGCGGCGCTCCGCGCCTGGCACCCGGCTCGGGCGCAGTCGTGCGGGTGGTGCCGAGCGCGCTGGAGCAAAAGCGGCTCCGGTAGAATGGGGGAACTGCCCTTATAGCTCAGGAGTCATGACAATGGTTGATGTTCGGCGGGTCAAACTTCCCGGCGTGGGGGTACTGCACACCTTCATCACGGATGACGGTGGCAAGGTCGGCGTCATCGCCCACCGATCTGGCCACAGCGACCTCATCACCTTCGCCGATGATGAAGGCGGCCCGGACGCGAGCAAGGTTTCGCTGCGGCTTAACGAAGACGAGGCGCACACCCTCGCCGAGCTGCTCGGAGGTACCCAGATCACCGAGTCGCTCAGCGCCCTCGACCAGATCCCGGGCCTCAGCATCGACTGGTTCACCGTCGACTACGAAGACCACATCGCCGGCCAGGCCCTGGGCAATCCGGCCGACCGTGGCATCGCGGGCCTCACCGTCGTCGCCGTGGTGCGCGGCGAATCCGCCAACCCGGCCCCCGCCGCCGACTTCAAGGTCTTCCCCGGTGACACCCTCGTCGTCGCCGGCTCGCCGGAAAAGGTCGTCAAGGCCTTCGCGTTCTTTCGTACCGGTGAAGTGAAGGCGAAGACCGTCGACGCTCCACCCGGGGGGTAAGCGATGCACGTGGGCGAAGACCTCCTCGTTCTCGGCATCCTGCTCGTCGTCGCCTACGTTCTTGGCCGCCTGGGCAAGGTGATCGGGCTCCCCACCATCCCGATCTACATGATCGTGGGCGTGCTCGCCAGCCCCAACACCGACTTCTTCCCCCTCGACTTCCAATCCGGCGATATCGAACTCATCGCCGTGTTCGGCCTGATCCTGCTGCTCTTCAGCCTCGGCCTCGAATTCGACCAGGAAGAATTCTTCGGCAACGCCAAGACGCTGATCATCTCCGGCGGTTCCTGGGTGCTCATCAACATGGGCGCGGGTTTCATCTTCGGCATGCTCGTGGGCTGGGGCCCTCGCGAAGCCCTCGTCATCGCCGGTATGACCGGCACGTCGTCGAGCGCGATCATCACCAAACTGCTCATCGAACTGCGCCGCCTGGCCAACAAAGAGACACCGATGATCCTCGGCGTGACCGTCGTGGGTGATATCTTCATCGCGATCTACCTCTCCATCGTCTCCGTCGTGCTCAGCGGCAAAACCGAGATCTGGCCGATCGTGTTGCAGCTGTCCATCGCGTTCGTCTTTCTCGTCGCGATGTTCTCTCTCGCCCGCTGGGGCGGCCGGGTGGTGTCGCGTCTCATGCGCACCAAGGACGACGAACTGTTTACCATTTTGTTCTTCGGCCTGGTCGTGCTGTTCGCCGGCATCGGCGAGATCATCGGCGTGACGGATGCCATCGGCGCGTTCCTGATCGGCGTCGTGCTTGGCGCGAGCAGCTACCGCGCCAAGATCGAACGTGTCGCCGTGCCCCTCCGCGATATCTTCGCGGCGTTCTTCTTTCTCAACTTCGGCCTCGCCCTCGATATCGCCCAGTTCGGTTCGGTGATCGGTGTGGTGTTCATCGCCATCGGGATGACCTTTGTGCTCAGTCTGCTCTCGGGCGCGCTGCTGGCCTGGCTGCACAAAATGGGGCCACGCGAAGCCCTCAATACGGCCGCGATCTTCGTCAACCGCGGCGAGTTCACCTTGATTCTGGCGACCCTGTCGGTGTCGGCCGGGCTCGACCCGCGCCTGCAACCGTTCGCCGGCCTGTACGTGCTCTCCATGGCCATCCTCGGCCCGCTGTTCGCGGCGAATTCGGAGAAGATCGGGTCGGCACTGCGCCGGCGCGTGCCGGCATCCGTTTCGCCACAGGCATCGCGCAATCCGATGCGGGACGAGGAGATCGCCCTCGTCGAGGCGGCGACGGCGGCCCAGGCCACGGACGCCGACGAGCACACCCGGCGGGCAGCCAAACGTGACTCGGTCAATTCCCAAGCGACGGAAGCTACGGTTACCCAAGCGAAACACTTAGATTCAATGGCCGATTTCGCGCTCGGTCAGCACTCCCCAGATCCCGATGATGACGCCGACAGACCGGCACGCAAACCCGGGCGAGAAACCCACACAGGTGACTATTCGTGATCAAAATGATGCTGCGCCCCCGCTGGGTGCTCGCGCTGCTGCTGGCCCTCGGCGTCGCAGCAGGCTTCGCCCTGCTCGGACACTGGCAGCTGGAGCGCGCCATCGAATCCGGCGTGGTCGTGGAGCGCAGCACTGAGCAGGTCAAACCGCTCGCCGATGTCGTGCAGCCCGACGGTACGGTGACGCAGATCGCGACCGGCCAAATGGTCACGACGACGGGCTCCTGGGTGCCCGGCGATGAGCAGCTCATCACCACGCGCCTCAACGGCGGCATCGATGGTTTCTGGGTGGTCAGCCATTTTCAAACGGATGCTGCCGCCAGCGTCGCCGTCGCGCGCGGCTGGGCTCCCGACCGGGCCACCGCCCAGTCGGTCATCGAGGTATTGGCGACGGAACCGTCGAACGCTCCCGTCACGCTGACCGGACGCTTTCTCACCGGGGAGGCCCCGGAGTTGCCCGACCCGGAGGGCGACTCGATGGAAATGACTAAGGTCGCGCCATCCGCTCTGATCAATCTGTGGGCCGATTTCAGCGACGAGTCGGTCTATTCCGGCTACATCGTCGATGCCGAAGCAGCGCCCGGCCTTGATGTGATCGATTCCCCGGTGCCGGAAGTCGACCAGTCGCTGAACTGGCTGAACATCTTCTATGCCATCGAGTGGGTCGTCTTCGCCGGCTTCGCCGTTTTCCTCTGGTACCGCCTGGTGCGCGACGCCCTTGAGCGCGAAATTGAAGACGCCGAAGCCCTCACTGCGCTCACGTAGAATTAGGCACATGCCTCGTCTACCCAAGCCCGCCGATATCTCCAGAATTCCCGGTGCGCTGCGGCTGTACCAGGTGTCATCGACCATCACCGGCGTCTTCCTGCTGCTGCTCTGCATCGAAATGGTCATCAAGTACGGCTTCGGCCACGAGATCGAGATGGGCGGTTCGCAGGGGTTTCTCGCGCTCGTTCCGACCGACACGGTCGCCGCGGTCAACCTCAGCACCGGCGTTCTAATCGCGCACGGGTGGTTCTACGTGCTCTACCTGTTCGCCGACTTTCGCCTCTGGAGCCTCATGCGCTGGCCGTTCTGGCGCTTCGTGCTCATCGCCCTCGGTGGCGTCGTTCCCACCCTGTCCTTCATCGTCGAGGTTCCCGTTGCTCGCACGGTGAAGCGTTTCCTCGCCGAGAATACCGAAAAGACCGCGGCACTTGCCGAGAAGGCGAAGGCCCAAGCATGACCATTCCAGCGGATGCCCCCATCACCGACTCCGGGCTGGATCGCCCCGTTCTCGTGGTCGACTTCGGCGCGCAGTATGCGCAGCTGATCGCAAGGCGCGTGCGGGAGGCATCCGTTTATTCGGAGATCGTGCCGCACACCATCACCGCCGCCGAAGTGCTCGCCAAGAACCCACGCGGAATCGTTTTGAGCGGTGGACCGTCCAGCGTCTACGCCGAGGGCGCACCAGCTTTCGACGCTGCGATCTTCGAGCTCGGCGTGCCCGTGCTCGGCATTTGCTACGGCTTCCAGGTGATGGCGACCGCCCTCGGTGGCACCGTCGCCCACACCGGGGCCCGCGAATACGGCTCGACCCCGGTCACCGTGAGCAACGCAGGCAACGTGCTGCTGGCCAACCAGCCCGACAGCCAGACGGTGTGGATGAGCCACGGCGACTCGGTCGCCACCGCACCGGCGGGCTTCACCGTGCTCGCCTCGTCGGTGTCGACTCCCGTCGCCGCGTTCGCCAATGACGAGAAGCGGCTCTACGGCGTGCAGTGGCACCCGGAGGTCAAGCACTCCGAAAATGGCCAGCACGTGCTTGAAAACTTTCTGCACCGCGCCGCCGGTATCAACGCCGACTGGAACAGCGGCAACGTCATCGCCGAGCAGGTCGCGAAGATTCGCGCCCAGGTCGGAACCGGCAAGGTTATCTGTGGCCTGTCCGGCGGAGTCGACTCCGCCGTGGCCGCGGCCCTCGTGCACAAGGCCATCGGCGACCAGCTGGTCTGCGTCTTTGTCGACCACGGTCTGCTGCGCCAGGACGAACGCCGCCAGGTTGAAGAGGATTACGTCAAGGCCACCGGAATCCGTCTGGTAACGGTCGACGTACGCGAGCAGTTCCTGACCGCCCTCGAGGGCGTGAGCGATCCGGAGACCAAGCGCAAAATCATCGGTCGCGAGTTCATTCGCACCTTCGAGCAGGCCCAGGCCGAACTGATCAAGGAAGCCGCCGAAACAGACGGCGATCCGATCGCCTTCCTCGTGCAGGGCACCCTGTACCCCGACGTCGTCGAATCCGGCGGCGGCAGCGGCACCGCGAACATCAAGAGCCACCACAACGTGGGCGGCCTGCCCGAAGACCTGCAGTTCGAACTGGTCGAACCGCTGCGCACCCTGTTCAAGGACGAAGTGCGCGCGATCGGCGCCGAACTCGGCCTGCCGGCCGAAATCGTGCAGCGCCAGCCGTTCCCCGGCCCCGGCCTCGGAATTCGCATCGTCGGCTCGATCACCCAGGAACGCCTCGACCTGCTCCGTCAAGCGGATGCCATTGTGCGCGCCGAGCTGACCGCAGCCGGCCTCGACCGCGAGATCTGGCAGTGCCCGGTCGTGCTGCTCGCCGACGTGCGTTCAGTGGGCGTGCAGGGCGACGGCCGCACCTACGGCCACCCGATCGTGCTGCGCCCGGTGTCGAGCGAGGACGCCATGACCGCCGACTGGACCCGGCTGCCCTACGACCTGCTGGCCAAGATCTCGAACCGCATCACCAACGAGGTCGACGGGGTTAACCGCGTGGTGCTGGACGTCACCTCGAAGCCGCCGGGAACGATTGAGTGGGAGTAATCCCCAAGTAAAGAAGGGCCGGCTCTCGTGAGCCGGCCCTTTTTGTGTGCCCGGCACCCGCATCCGCTCGTAGCCGCGCCCGAAACGGCCACCCGTTTTGGGCGCGCTCATGCGTTTCTGGGGCGCTGGCCTACCGGGCGGCGGGCGGAACCGGCGGCCGACCCGACCGCGCGGCGCTCAGCGGGTGGGTCGCGCGAGCAGCGCGCGGGCGACTTCGACCGGATGCGCGAAGGTCTCCGTGCCGACGGTGACGAGCGCGCACTCGTGGAGCAGCATCATCCGCTTCGCCATGCACCAAAGCGGATGCCGCCACCCCCTCCTCGACCGAGAGGTGGCGCGGCCGACCGTTGGTGAGGTGCTCGATCGTGCGGCCCGACGGGCTGAGCGGGCAGAGGTATCTGCACTGGAGACGCTCGCGAGCGCCCGAACCGAGCGTTTGGGTCAGCTACAGGAGCGGACTGGCGCGTGATCGTGGTGGATTGTGCTGCGGTGGTTGACGTATTGACCGCCGTCGCCGGCACCGATGCGCTTGACTGGGCAGATGACGCGCACACTCAGTCCTGCCCACGAGATGGGGGAGCGGCCCGTGGCAGAACGCCGATCATGACCAGCCCTGACCTTCGCGACTGGCCGGCCAGCGACCCACGATTCCGCCGATCGGAAGTGTCGGCGGTCGTGGGGAGGGGTGGCGCGGTCTGGGAGCGCGCCGCCCGGGATGTGCTTCGGTGGCGGGTGAAGACCGCGAGCGGGTTTGCGGTTGACTCACCCGGTGCGGTGTCGCCCGGCGACCGTGTAATCGTCACTGCAGGCCTGTTCAACCTGACCGTTGTCGAGCCGGTGGAGGTCGTGGCCGTCGTCGATGAGCCGGACCGGGTCGGGTTTGCCTATCGAACCCTGCCCGGGCATCCGGTCAGCGGTGAGGAGGCGTTCATCGTGCACCGCCGTGGCGACGAGGTGCGACTCACCGTGCGTTCGCTCACGAGAGCGGCGCCGCAGCAACCGTGGCGAGCTCTCTACCCACTGCTCCGCGTCGCGCAACTGGTCGCGCGCAGGCGGTACCTGCGTTCGCTCCGCTGATCGAACGAGGCATCATGTCCAGGTCGTGCTTCGCTGTCGCCGAATCAGATACCCGTGAAACTTCGGTGCGGTGTATTCGTAGAGACCTTTTTGTAGCCGGTAGACCACACCCTGATCCGCCAGCCTGCCCATCAAGACGTTGACATTGCCCTGCTTGCGAGAGGTGACCTGGTGTATGTTGGCCGTCCGTAGCGGCGGATACTCGCACGCGCCGGTCAGCAGGAGAAAGTCCTGGGGCGAGCCGCGCGGCGAACCGGATGACAGTCCAATCGTCACGATCACCATCGAGCCCGTTGACAACGGCACAAGCATGACCTTCGATCTGCGCGGTGGCGACGGGTCCAAGGGCGATGGATTCTTCTACGACGGATGGCAGGACGTGCTCGATTCGCTCGGGCGATACCTGAGCTAATCGCGCGTTGCCGCAGCGTTGATCCTCTGCAACAGCCCCACGAGGATCGACTGTTCCTCGATGGTGAGAATCGCGGTGATGGCTCGCTCGGTCTCGACGTGCGGGGCCAGGGCGGTATCGATGAGCCGCTTACCGGCATCCGTCAGCGCGACCAGAGTGCCGCGGCCATCGTCGGGGTTCGCCTCGCGGCTGACCAGACCTCGCGTCTGCAGTTTGTTCAGCCGCTGGGCCACCGCGCTCGTCGAGATCATCGCATCGCGGGCCAGCGCCGCCGGGGCGATCCGGTACGGCGCACCACTCCGCAGCAGCGTGGCGAGCACGTCGAAAGAGGATGCGTCCAGGCCGTACCGCGTAAAGGTCGCGGCCAGGCGGGTCTCGATCGCCAGAGCGGTGCGGCTCAAGCGGCCGATGACGGCCATCGGGGAGACATCGAGGTCGGGCTTCTCGGTGCTCCACTGCTCAAGGATTCGATCAACCTGGTCTACCATGGCTCCAGCCTAGCAATTGCTAAGCACTTAGCTATAATAGCTAAGTGCTTAGCAATCGATCCCTGCTGTTGGCGACCACAGCCCTTGCCCCCATTCTCTGGGGCACCACCTATCTGACGACGACGATGTTCCTGCCCGCCGATCGGCCCCTGCTCGCAGCATTCCTGCGCGCGTTCCCCGCAGGGCTGCTGCTGCTGATTCTCTGCCGCCGGTTACCGCACGGCGACTGGTGGTGGAAATCCTGGGTGCTCGGCGTGCTCAATATCGGGGCGTTCTTCGCCCTGCTCTTCATTGCGGCCTACCGGCTGCCCGGCGGAGTGGCCGCCATCGTCGGAGGTCTGCAACCGCTCGTGGTCGCAGTGCTCGCCAGTCGAGTAATGCACGAGCGCCTGACCGGGCGCGTGCTGGCGGGCGGTGCGGCCGGAGCCTTCGGAGTGAGTCTCATCGTGCTCCAAGCGCAGGCGAGGCTTGACGCTATCGGAATTCTGGCCGCGTTCGGCGGCACGCTGTGCATGGCATCCGGGATCGTGCTCTCCAAGAAGTGGGGGCAGCCCGCGCCGCTGCTCGCGACAACTTCGTGGCAACTCATCGCCGGCGGACTCAGCCTCCTGCCCGTCCTGCTCCTGCTCGAGGGCCTCCCGACCACGCCGTTGACCGCGCCCAACCTCCTCGGCTACGCGTATCTCTCCGTGGTCGGCACCGCATTCGCCTACGTCGCCTGGTTCCACGGCATTGCGCGTCTGGCGGCGAGCACCATTGCCTTCCTCGGCCTGCTGAGCCCGGTCGTTGCGATCCTGCTCGGCTGGGCGATCGCCGGAGAGCACCTTGCCCCGATTCAGATAGCGGGAATCGTCATCGTTCTGGGCTCGATCTCGGCCGCCATCGTTGCCAGGGCGCCAAAGCCTGCCGGTCTTCCACGCAACCTCAGAGGGAGGGGGGTCAAGCGTGGCTCATCGTTCCTTCGGCCGGCTGATCTCGGTGCCGGCCGCGAGTCTGGCGGCATTCCACGAGAGCCCGTCGACAACGCCGGGATCGATGCCGGCGGGAGCGGTGAGCGCAGATTGCGCTTCTTGGAACCTGTGAATGGTGCTGTAGATGGTGGACTCGATGACGTCTCTACGCAGCACTGACCACGATTGAGCCTCATTGACCAGCCGCTCGACCGTGATCTTGCGGTGATCGAACACGTTGTCGATTGCCATCGCCAGATCCCAGTTGATCCGGCCACGCTGGAAGAGGTTCGGAACGGCGTCGTAAATTTGCGAGATGCTGGTGCCATCACTGTCGTGGATAAGCCCGACGTTCTTGGCGTGGGCATCTTTGTTTCCAATGAGAACGTGAAAAACCAGTTGCCGCAACCATTGCGTCGTGGCAGTCGCTGATTCCCGGAAGGTTCCCGTCAACTCGGCGATGCGCAGTGCGCTCGGCCTGTTCTGGTTCATGGGCGACCGGGCCTCCTGAAACTTTACGTCGGAGTCGCGCCAGTCCAGGCCCAGGGCTTGGGTGACATCCTCCTGATGTACGAGGGTAACGTTTCGGCCAGAGACCAGACGGTCGAATCGTTCGATAGCCAAGAACGTGGTCTGGCCCAGGGTTATTACCTCGCTGCTGAATTGAGAGAGCCCCATGTGCCGGGCGAGTTCATGGCTATAGAACTCGTTGTAGATTCCCCCGGGCCGGGATTGCAGTTGCGGTTTGAGGATGTGCGTCGAGTGGGCTCGACCGTGAGGCTCGTGCCAATCGGAATCAAATCGCGCTGGTTGCCGTCCGGCGCATAGCCGCCGAAAAAGTTGGAGACCAAGGTGGCGTCTGGGCGAGTACCCGGAAGAGACGCGAACGATTCGGTCAGGGTGATCGAGCCAGGCCAGTAGTCGCTGTCCCAAGTGAAAATGATGCGGTGCATGTCGTGCTGCCGGCCGCTCCGATAGGTTTCCACCACGCCGTGATAGTCCTCGTGGAGGAAGACGGACAGTGCGTCAGACATGATCGTCGGTCTTGTCACTGAGAGTGTATGAAATGGTGATGGTGATGCCGAGCGTGTTCAGGGAGCGAAAGAGCCGGGTGATATAGAGATTGGGTCGCCCCTTCTCCAACTCCTGCAAATATTGGCGGGAGATGGCGAGGTCCTGAGCGAGGTCGTCTTGGCGGATGCCTCGGGACTCGCGAACGGCCTTGATCACGGCGCCGAGGTCGCGGAATTTCGTCACCGCCACGGTATTCATTTCAGGCCTCTCGTTCGCGGGGCCGGGGGTAGCCCCTAGCTATGTAGGCATACTCTTGCAGACATGCATGGAAGAATAAGCTTGCATGCAGGTATGTACGGATATTCTTGCACCGGGCATCCGCTTGTTTAGCCTTTGGGGGCCTTGATGTATTTGCGGATAGCGCGGATGACTACAAAGGCCAGCCCGAGGAGCACGATGGCGCTGCCGATGTAGCCGAACGTTGCGGTCATGCCGGTGGCTTCAAGCGGGAGCAACGCGTGCAGGTCTGTGAAACTCATTACTCAAGCCAACCACAGTGTGGCGTGCGCGGGGTACGAAAAAGCGCCCCCGTTCCGAAAGAACGAGGGCGCCTGATCAAGCGGAAGCTACTACTCGCGGGTGAGCACGAAGATGCGCAGCATCTCGACATAGAGCCAGACGACGGTCATGATAATGCCGAACGCGCCGGTCCAGCCGTACTTGCGCGGCAGGCGGTTGTTGACGCCCTTCTGGATGAAATCGAAGTCGAGCACGAGCGAGTACGCGGCCAGCAGCACCGCGAGCAGGCCGATGAGGATGCCGAGCTTGATGTCGAAGCCGAGAATGCTGATGCTCGCACTGCGCATGCCGAAGGCCTGATCGCTGCCGCCGAAAATCATCATTCCCACGTTGATCAGCGAGAACGCGGCGTAGCCGATCATGGCGATCAAGAAGATCTTGGTGGCCTTCTTCGAGGCGCGAATCTTGCCGCTCTTGAACAGTGCGAGCGTGACGCCGACCACGACGAGAGTGGCGAGAACCGCCTGCATCACGACGCCCCCGTAGATGTCTTCAAAGAAGCGGGAGATGCCACCGACAAACAAGCCCTGGGCCCCGGCGAAGGCGAGGATCAGCGGAGCCGACGGCTCCTTCTTGAAGGTGTTGACCAGGCCGAGCACGAAGCCGGCGATGGCACCCAGAATGAACAGGAACGGCAGCACCGGGGTGGCGACCCAGGAGATCATGGCCGCCACGAGCAGCAGCGCGAAGCCGAGGCCGGTCTTGGTTATGGTGTCTTCGTAGGTCATGCGTTCGGTGTCCTGTGAACCGGCGGCGGGCCGGTTGTACATCGACTGCAGATCGTTGTCAGAGAGGGCCTGCGACGACGCCACTGCGCCACGAGCGCCGAACGCTTCGTTGCGGGAGAAAGCGGGGTTGGAGGATGCCATGGGTTGCTGTACTCACAATCAGCTGATGGGTCATTCGGTTGCGCGCGGGCGAACCGACACGCAGCGCCTGGTGCGGCACTGCGTTAAAGGTACCCGAGAGCGCATTCGAATGTGCTGGGGATCAGCCGATTTGCAGCAATTCAAGCCGTGATCTGGCACCCATTTCGCTGCAAGCGGATGCCGGCCCCCAGCATCCGTTCTGCTGGCGCGGTTAGCCTGACACCATGCAACCGATCGTCATTGGCCACCGCGGGGCAAGCGGCCACCGGCCCGAACACACACGCTCAGCTTTCAATTTGGCCTTCGCGCTCGGCGCCGACGCCGTCGAACCTGACCTGGTCGCCACCCGCGACGGCGTGCTCGTCATTCGCCACGAAAACGAAATCTCCGGAACAACGGATGTCGCCACTCGCGCCGAATTCGCCGCTCGCCGCGCCGAGAAAATCGTTGACGGCAAGGCGATCACCGGCTGGTTCACCGAGGATTTCACCTGGGAGGAACTGCGCACCCTGCGCGCCCGGGAACGGCTGCCAGCCCTGCGACAGAGCAATACGACCTTCGACGACCAGCACCCGATTCTGCGCCTGCGCGACCTGTTCGACCTCGTCGACGCCGCGGCCGAGCAGACCAACCGAACGCTCGGGATCGTCGCCGAGATCAAGCACGCCACCTATTTCGGAGGGCTCGACCTGCCGTTGCCCGAACTGTTCGCGGCCGAGGTCTCCGCGGCCGGCTGGAACACCGACCGGCTCACCGTGGAGAGCTTTGAACCGAGCGTGCTCGCCCAGGTTCGGGCTCAGGGCGTGCGTGGCAAACGCGTCTTCCTGATCGAAGACGAGGGGTACCCCGTCGACCAGGTCGCGGAGTACGGCGCCGGCGCGCTCAGCTACGCCGACCACCTCACGGCCGACGGGCTCGCGAGCCTCGCCGCTGGCCGCTCGGCTGGCGGGTCCCGCAGCAGTATGGGCTCCAGTACCGCCACGAGTGATATCGGCGTCGATGGCATCAGCGTGCCCAAATCGCTCATCCTCGAAACGGATGCTGCGGGTGACGTGACCGGGGCATCCGCTCTGGTGGACGAAGCCCACGCTGCCGGGCTCGAGATCTACTGCTGGACCCTGCGGCCGGAAAACAAATTCCTGGCAAAAACCTTTCGCAGCGGTACCCGCAAGGGCGACTTCGGACACTGGCAGTCGGAGTTCCGCGTCATTCTCGGCTCCGGCATCGACGGGGTATTCGCCGACCACCCGGATCTGGCCGTGCACGTGCGCGACGCGTTCTGAGCGGCTGCCAGCGTCTCGTAATCCATGTGTTCCGACACGCGTAGGTTTCGAGACACCGCAAACACGAATCGAAGTGAAACGCGCGCGCTGCGCTGTGCTTTAGGGCTCAGAGTGGCCCGGGAGCCGAATCCGTTACGGGACGGTCTCGCACAATTGTCGAGTGCCGGGCGACGCGCGTTGAGACGGGATGCGGGATCGCTCGGTGCCGCCCGAGATGGGTGCCCTGAGGAAAGATTGTGGAGACTCAGCGGACAGTCACCGAAACCTGAGGAACCTGAGTGGGGTCTCAGAACTTCTCAGGTCGGAGTACCTCGACATCGCTCACGAAGAGGATCATGGCGTAGTTGTCGTAGTAATGCTCCTGAAAATGGGCGGCGATTTCTTCAGCCGTCGCTGCGTCGCACACCACCTCGATGCGGATGTTCCCATTTGTTTCCCAGCCGGCGTTGCGAGTACCACGACTCCCCTTGCCACGAGCGTCAGTGATGGTGTACCCGTGGGCGTGAAGCCGATCGATATCCCGGACAAGAGTGCTTTCGAGGGCGGCTTCGGTGACAACGGTCAACAGCTTGCGGGTATGGCTTTGCATCGGGTTCAACCTTTCGCGAACGTATGAGCCCACACGGCGAGTGCGTGGTACAGCGGGATCCCGATCAGGACATTGAACGGAAATGTTATCCCGAGCGCACCGGCCAGGGAGAGGGTGGGGTTTGCGTCGGGTACAGAGATGCGCATGGCTGCCGGTACCGCGATGTAGGACGCACTGGCCGCCAGAGTTGCCAGGATGGTCGTTCCTCCGATGGAGAGGCCCAAAGACCACCCCAGCCACGTTCCCACCAGCGCTGAAAAAAGCGGCATTGCGATGGCAAAGACCACCAGAAAGGGGCCGTGTCGGCGCAGGCTTCCCATCTGTGTGGCCATAATCAAGCCCATCTCCAGCAGAAAAAGAGCGAGAATTCCTTTGAAGAGGTCCACGAATAACGGTTGGATGGACGACAGCCCGTCCGGGCCAGCTACCCAGCCGATGAGTAGTCCGCCCAGGAGCAGCACGATGCCTTTCCCCAGAAACACTTCATGGGCGATCGACTTCCACCGGGTCTCGCGCGAGATGCCTCGTGCGAGCACAATTCCCACCAGAATTGCTGGCACTTCCAGCAGCACCAGAAGCAGCGGCATGTGTTCTTCGAACGAGATCTGCTGGCTGCCGAGGTAGGCGACGGCGACGGCGTAGGTGCCCACGCTCACGGAACCGTAGTGGGCGGCGATAGAGGCCGCATCCGCTCGCTTGAAACGGCCCAGATAGCGCAGCACCGGGAACGCGACCAGGGTGAGGCCAAAACCCATGGCCACCACGGCGAGCATCTGCGGCAACAGGCTGGCGAAAGGCTGCCTGGCGAGTTCCACGCCGCCTTTGAGACCAATGGCCAGCAGCAGCACGATGCTGACGAACTCGTAAATCGCCGCCGGAAGACGCAATTCTGAACGCAGGAGGCCGGCCACGGCTCCGAGCAGGAAGAAGAGAATGATGGGATCGATCACATTGTGGCTCTCTTATTTACTCTGCTCGAAGTGTGAAGAAGCGGCGCGACTCCATGGTGACCAACCCCGTCAATGCACGCTGACCAATACGTGCTAAGTATAGCGTGCATTGTGGAGCGTGTGTCGGCTATGGTGAGATGATGGCCGACTGGACCTTTCTTACTAATCACGCACACGTTTTACTCTGCGTTTCTCAAGACCCCGGCATGCGATTGCGCGATATCGCAGTAGAAGTGGGGATCACCGAACGCGCCGCCCAGCGAATAATCGCCGAACTCGTCGCAGATGGCTATCTCACGCGTCAACGCGACGGGCGGCGCAACAGTTATCAGCTCTACCCAGACTTACCGCTTCGACATCCCTTGGAACGCCACCACCAAATTGGTGAGCTTCTCAGAGCCCTTGGATCCGTCAACCGTGAGTAGCCACCGCGGTCGAAACCGCCAGCCGCGTGCGGTGTGGCCCGGTCGACGAACAGTCTGTGCCAACAGCTCGTGCTCAGCAGGGCAGGTGAGATGTGGTCTGCAATGATTCAGGGAATTCGGACTCGAGCTCCATCTACTCCGGTAAACGGGTCGCTCTGCTGACCCAACATGGTAAGGAGCGCGTGGTCGGTCCTGTGTTGGAGCGGGAGCTTGGTTGCCGGGTCGAACACATCGTGGGCTACGACACGGATCTACTCGGTACTTTCACCCGCGATATCCCCCGCTCCGGCACACAGCTTGAGGCAGCACGCAAGAAAGCGCGCGTGGGCATGGAATTGTCGGCATTACCCCTGGGCCTTGCCAGCGAGGGGTCGTTTGGTCAGGATCCGTTCATGGGGATGTTCCCCTGGAACGTTGAATTCCTGATCTGGATCGACCGTGAGCGCGACTTGGAGGTCGTCGGCGTGGCGCAAGGCAAAGCGAATTTCTCCCACCTGCTGACGGCGGACTGGGCAGCCGCCGAAACGTTCGCCCTCAAATCGAGGTTCCCCGAACACCACGTGGTCGTACGCCCGGAAAGCGAGCACGACCCCCGCATCCGCAAGGGAATCGCCGCCTGGGCGGAACTGGAAAACACCTTTGCGTGGGCGCTGGCGCAATCGGAAAACGGCCACGTGTTTCTCGAAACGGACGTGCGCGCCCACGCCAATCCGACGCGTATGGAAAACATCCGTCTCGCGGCCGAAGACCTCGCACAGAAACTACGTTCCCTGTGTCCAGCCTGCGGCACCCCAGGTTTCTGGAAGGTAGAGCGGGTGGCAGGACTGCCCTGCAGCGACTGCTCCGCGCCCACGAACGAGACCCGTGCTGAAACTCATGGATGCCTCATCTGCCCGCATCGCCACACTCGCGAGTTCACCGACCGAAGCTACGCCGACCCGCGTTTTTGCGACAACTGCAACCCGTGATGTTGCCCATGCCCTCGACACGCTGGTCGCGCACCTGATGTGCGGCAGGCCAGCCACGAGAGCCGCATGGGTTTTAGATCAATACCGTTCAGCTAAGCGTTTGAATGGTGATTTCTGGGGCGTGGAGGGGTTGCGGCCATTGGGCGTGGCGGAAGCGGCCAAGAGAAGAAGGAGATAGTCCTCCTCCGCGTTTATGTCGTCGACAAGCTCGACCTCGTCAACGTCTGCGCGGTGGGGTTCACGGTTGTCGCCCCTGCGATCATCCATCCAGTTGACTCGATCAGTAATCGTCGGGGCGTCGCTAAACTCCATAACCCGACCCGCCCGCGTGTCAGGGGCCTCGCCTACACTGGAAATCGACATGATCACACCTCTTCACGCGGAATCCGCGCCCGCCACCGCCGGCCGCTCGGCCACGCCGATCATTCTCGATTCCAATGGGTATGCGGGCACCGGCAGCGCCCAGCAGAGCCCGCTGCTCGACGGGCTCAACCCGCAGCAGAAAGAAGCCGTCGAATACCGCGGCCAGGCGCTGCTCATCATCGCCGGCGCCGGGTCGGGCAAGACCAGCGTGCTCACCCGTCGGGTGGCGAGCCTGCTCGAAACGCGGGATGCCTGGCCGAGCCAGATTCTCGCGATCACGTTCACCAACAAGGCGGCCGCTGAAATGCGCGAGCGGGTGCACGCCATCCTCGGCCAAGCGTCCGACGGAATGTGGATCAGCACCTTCCACTCCTCCTGCGTGCGCATTCTGCGCCGCGAAGCCGAGAAGATCGGTCTGTCGAGCACCTTCAGCATCTACGACTCGGCCGACAGCAAGGTCACGCTCAAGCGCATCATCAAGGGTCTCGACGCCGACACCTACGGCTTCACGCCCGGATCGGCGGGCGCCAAGATCTCCAAGCTCAAGAACGAACTCGCCGACGCCGATTCCTATGCCCGCAACGCGAACATGAGCGACCCGCAGGAGGTCATGTTCGTCGAGATTTTTCGGCAGTACTCCGCCCGGCTGCGTGCCGCGAGCGCGCTCGACTTCGACGACCTCATCGGTGAGACCGTCTACCTGTTTCGTGCGTTCCCCAAGGTCGCCGCGCTCTACCGGCGGCGGTTTCGGCACCTGCTGGTCGACGAATACCAGGACACCAACCACGCTCAGTACGCCCTCGTGCACGAGCTCACCCGGCCGGTCACGGCCGAACTCGCTCAGGAGATGGAAGACGACGGTGTGCACGTGCGCAATTTGCGCGACGGCAGTGGCGCCATTCCCGGCGCCTCGCTCACCGTGGTCGGTGACTCCGACCAGTCCATCTACGCCTTCCGTGGCGCCGACACCCGCAATATCAGCGGCTTCGAGCGGGACTACCCCGGAGCGAAGGTGATTCTGCTCGAGCAGAACTACCGGTCGACCCAGAACATCCTCTCAGCGGCGAACGCCGTGATCGGCCACAACTTCGACCGCACCGACAAAAAATTGTGGAGTGCGGGCGGCGACGGCGAGAAAATCGTCGGTTTCACGGCGTATTCCGGGCACGACGAAGCCCAGTTCGTCTCCGACGAGATCCAGGTGCTGCACGCGGCCGGCATGGCCTACCGCGACATGGCCGTGTTCTACCGCACCAACGCGCAGACCCGAGCGCTCGAAGAAATCCTGGTGCGCTCGGCCACACCGTACCGGGTGGTCGGCGGCACCAAATTCTATGAGCGGGCCGAAATCAAGGATGCCCTGGCCTACCTCATCGCCGTCGCCAACCCGGTCGACGAACTCGCCCTGCGCCGCATTCTGAACACCCCCAAGCGCGGTATCGGCCCGGCCACCGAGACCGCACTGTCGAGCTTTGCCGACGATAACGAGCTCACCTTTCGGCAGGCAATGCGCAATTGCGCCGCACTGGGTCTCGGCCCGAAGGTGACCGGCACCATCCTCAAACTGGCCGAACTGCTCGATGCCGCCGCGCTCCTGCTTGTGCCGACGTCGGTCACCGATGACGGCGTGCCGGTCGGCGGCTCCAACGTCTCCGACGTGCTCGAGTTTCTGTTGGGCGGCAGCGGACTGCTAGCCGTGCTGCGGGGCAGCCGTGACCCGCAAGACGAGGTGCGGGCCGAGAACATCGAGGAGCTCGTCGCCCAGACCAAGGACTTCAACAAGGAGAACCCCGACGGCGGTCTTGTCGACTTTCTCACCCAGGTGTCACTCGTGGCCGCCGCTGACGACCTCGACGACGCGTCGGGAACGGTGTCGTTGATGACGCTGCACACTGCGAAGGGCCTCGAATACGAGGCCGTGTTCCTCACCGGCGTTGAGGAGGGGCTGCTGCCGCATCAGATGTCGGCGAACGAGCCGGGCGGTCCGGCTGAAGAGCGCCGCCTGTTCTATGTGGGCATCACCCGCGCCCGCAAGCGGCTTTACCTCTCACTTGCCATGACCCGGGCCCAGTTCGGCGATATCAACGTGGCGATGCCGAGCCGCTACCTGCAGGAGATCCCGGCCGAGCTGATCGACTGGAAGCAGTCGCCGGGAATGGCCAACTCGCGCGGCGGCACCCAGCCGCGCGCTCTGAACGCGCGCCGCGATGGCGGCTTTGGTGGCTTTGGCAACTCTTTGACTAGTTCGAGCGACGGTTACGGCGGGCGCAGCGGTTACGGCACCAGCGCGAAGCCGGCCGGCCTGCCGCCGGGCAAGCCGAAGACGGAGTGGGCGAACAAGATCACCGGAACGGTGCGCGACAACGGCAGCCTCGAACTGGCGGCGGGCGACCGCATCCGCCACCACGACTTCGGCGAGGGCCGGGTCAACCAGGTCACCGGCGAAGGAACCAAGCGCATCGCGCACGTGCAGTTCGACACAGCGGGCGCCAAAAAGCTGTTGATCAAGATCGCTCCAATCGAAAAGATCTAGCGCCTAGCCCGCCAAGCCCGAAAGCTTGTGGCTGTGGGCGCGCTCCCTGCGCGGCTTCCAGTTCGAGGTCGCTACCCGGGCCGCGGTCGCCGCGGCGCTGCCGCTCAGCGTGCTCGTCCTCACCGGCCAGCGCGACTGGGCCGCCTAAGCGGCGTTCGACTCGCTGACGGCGCTGTTCGGCCGCAACGAGCCTTATCGGGTGCGGCTGCGCGCGTTCATCCCGGTGCGATCCGCGACGCTCAGGTGGGGGTCTCAATCGCCCAAAACGTGGCCGGCGCGCTCGCCGCCGGTTCGGTCGCGCTCGTGGCGGGCGTCGGGCATCCGTATTGGGCCGTGGTCAGTGTCGTTGCGGTCTTGCCGCCGCCCGGCGCGAAGCACTCCGTCTCGCGGGCATTTCACCGCATGATCGGCACGACCCTCGGCGTCGTTGTGACCGCGCTCGTGCTGTTGCCGGGCCCGCCGGTCGCCGTGCTCATTCTGGTCGTCGCGCTCGGTCAGTTCGGTGCCGAGATTCTGATCGGCCGCCACTACGGCGCCGCCCTGCTGTTCGTGACCCCGCTCGCCCTCACCGTGGTGCACCTCACGAGCCCGGTGCCGGTGCCGGCGTTGCTCGTCGATCGCGTGTTGGAGACAATACTCGGCAGCGTCGTCGCCCTGGTCATTGTGCTGCTCGTGCGCGCGCAGGCCCGGAGACGACCGGAGCTGCCGGGGTAGTCGATAACGGGGCTGTCGGGATTCACTCAAAGCTGCCGTCGCCCCCATTTACCCCGCGAAAATGAGGCATAGACGACACACAGGCCGTTCACAGGTCATCGATAGGCCATCGATGGGCAGTGGCTCGATGCTCTATTCATGAGCCTCGACACGCGCACCACCCGCACCGGCCCGGCGCTGCTGCATCCGGCCTACAAAAAGCGGATGCGACTGGCCGACACCCTGCAGATCCTCTGCGTGGCGTCGGTCGCCATCGTCATCGCCATCTTTCTCGCCGACGGGGGAGCCGCCCGCTTTTCGACCCCGGCCGACGTGTTCACCTCGCTCGGAATTGTCGCGGGCCTGGTCGGCACCGACCTGCTGCTCGTGATGCTCGTGCTGGCCGCGCGCCTGCCTCCGGTCGCCCGCGCCTTCGGGCACGATCAGGCGATGGCCGTGCACCAGTCGCTCGGCAAGCCCGCCCTCTACCTCATCCTCGGCCATGCCGTGCTGCTCATCACCGGTTACGCGCTCGCTGAAAATGTGAATGTTTTCATCGAGGCCTGGAACATGTTCACAGGCCTGCCCGACATGCCGCTCGCCTTTCTCGGCCTCGCGCTCATGATCGGCGTCGTCGTGACCTCGCTCGTCGTGGTGCGTCGAAAGTTTCGCTACGAGGCCTGGCACGCTGTGCACCTGCTGGCCTACCTCTCGGTGCTCGTCGCCATTCCGCACCAGTTAAGCGTCGGTGGCCTGCTCAGCGAGGGTTCCATCGCCCGTTACTACTGGCTGGCCCTGTACGTTGCGGTCGCCGGAAGCATCGTCGTGTTTCGCTTCCTGCTGCCGGTAGTGCGCTCAGCGCGGCACCAGCTTCGGGTGGCTTCGATCGAGCAGGTCGCACCCGGTGTGGTCTCGATCACCCTGACCGGACGAAAGCTGGAGCAGCTGCGCGCGACATCAGGACAGTTCTTCATTTGGCGGTTCTGGGCGCACGGACTCTGGTGGCAGGCACACCCGTTTTCCCTGTCCTCCGCCCCGAGCGGGCGGGGCCTGCGCGTCACCGTGCGCGGTCTCGGGGACGCCTCCCGGCAGCTGCCCCAACTGGCGCGTGGCACCCGGGTGAGCTTCGAAGGCCCGTATGGCCTGTTCACCGAAAACGCCCGCACGTCGCCGCGGGTCGTGCTGATCGCGGCCGGCATCGGCGTGGCGCCCATCCGCTCCCTGCTGGAAACGGTCTCGTTCGCGCCGGGCCACGCCACCGTGCTGCTCCGCTCGCACTCGGTCGGCGACACCTACCTGGTCGACGAACTGACGGACCTCTGCCGGGTGCGCGGCGCGCAGCTGCGCGTCATCGCCGGCAAACGACCCAAGGGAGTCAGCACCTGGCTGCCAGCGGATGCCGCCAAAGCCGGGATCACCCTGAAGAAGATCGTGCCGGAACTGACCAGCAGCGACATCTATATCTGCGGCCCCCGGCCGTGGACCGACGCCGTCGTGCGCGATGCCCGTTCCGGCGGGGTTCCCAAGAAGCAGATCCACTACGAAAGGTTCGACTGGTGAGAGCACGTGCAGTAGCCCTGGCCACCCTGGCCTCCGTCTCGATCGTCGGCATAGGCTGGCAGCTGGGCTCCCAGGCGATCGACGTCTCGCAGAGCCTGACCGCCTTCACCGGCGGCACCGCGACGGCTGCGACAGTGACCGCCACAACGGATGCCGCGGCGCAGGCCGCCGCCACGGCCAAAGCGGCTGCTGATGCCGCAGCTGCGGCGAAGGCTCAGGCCGACGCCGCGAACACTGCAGCGTCAGCCCAGGCTGCAGCGGATGCCGCTGATGCCTCCACCGCCGCGGCGAACACTGCCGCCACAGCCCAGGCCGCCGCGACAGCCGCTGCCGCGTCAGCGGCCGCGCAGTCCGGAACCTTCACCGGCGCGGTGGTGCAGACCCAATTCGGCAACATGCAGGTGTCGGTGACCATCGCCAACGGCGCGATCACCGAGGTCACTCCGCTGCAGCTGACCAACCGCGGCGGCCGATCGGTCGCCATCAGCAACCAGGCCGCGCCGATTCTGCGATCCGAGGTGCTCGCCGCGCAGTCCGCGAACGTGCAAAGCGTCAGCGGCGCCACCTACACGACCCAGGGCTACCTGCGGTCCCTGCAATCAGCCCTCGACACGGCGGGCTTTTAAACGTGGCCGCCATCGGATCCGATCACGAACGCACACTCGCCGGCTCGCCGGTGCGTCCCGCGCCCGGGCTGCCGCACGCGGTGGAGTCCGCCCGTGTGGCAGCCCGCACGGCCGCCCGCGCATCGGTCGATCGCACCTGGCCAGCGCTGACTTTCGAGACGATGGGCACGATGGTGAGCCTGCGGCTGGCCGATTCCGATGCGCACACCGTGGGGGAGAGCGCTCGGGTCGAAGCCGCAGAACTCGCCAAGGCGATGTTTCGGCGCTGGGATGAGCGGTTCAGCCTATACCGGGACGACTCGGAGCTGAGCCGGATCGCGCGTGGGGACATCCGTTTGACGGATTCGAGTGCGAGTGTGCGGGACGCTTACGCGCTCGCGCTGACCTGGCGCGACCGCAGCAATGGCGTGTTCACACCGCATCGCGCCGATGGTGTGATCGATCTCTCCGGGGTGGTGAAGGCTCTTGCGATAGCTGAGGCCGGTGCGGCGTTGACCTCTCGGGGTCTGCTCAACTGGTCCATAAATGCGGGCGGCGATGTTCTGGTCAGCGGCGAGCCGAAAGGTCGGTTTGGAGCGTGGGAGTTCGGCGACGGCGCGATGTCGACCGGGCACGGGGTGGCCGTTCCGGCAGTGGTCACCGAGCATCCGGAGTGGGTCGTGGCGATAGTCAATCCGGCCTACCGAGGTGACGTGCTGGCCAGCGTGCCGCTGCGGCATCCGCTTCGCGCGGTAGCGACGTCGGGCAGCGCGGAACGCGGCGAACACATCTGGACGGCGCTGAACGGGGAGTTATCGCCGTTTCGCCAGGTAAGCGTGTTCGCCGCCGACATTGTCACGGCAGATGTGCTCGCGACGGCGATCGTGGCCGGCGGCGAAGCGACGCTGAACGAGATGACCGCGCGGTTCGCCATCGACGTGCTTGCCGTGCTGCGCGACGGCCAATTGCTCGCGACACCGGGGCTGCACCGTGCCGAGTAGACCGGCCCGGACAGATAGCTCGCCCTGCTTGAAGCCCCATGGGCGTGGGGTGCCGTGACCTGCGAAATATCCGCGCTCACGTCAAAGAGAGGCAGATCATGAGCGATGCCAATGAGTTCTGGAGCGACGAGAACCGGAAAATCGACGATCTCGACCGGGATTTGGACCGGGAGAACGACGACCAGGATTTGGCGGGGCCGGATGCGGATGACCGCAGTATCGACCTTGATCTTGACCCCGACCTGTACCCCGACATCGACTTCGACAACGACGACAGCTACTGACCGTCAGTCCGTATCGGCACCGGCAATCACGTCAAGCGGATGCTCCAGATCATCCTGCGGCAGGCGAAACAGGCGCGTCGCGGTCGGTCCTGGCTCCTGGCGCCGAGAATACTCCCGGCCGCCCATGCCGCCTCTCGCGCCGCCAAGTGAAGGAGTCAACGAGACCTCTGGGGTACGAGACGGCTGGGGTATCAGACCGGGGCGGGCATCCGCTTGCGAGAAGTGCGACGCACCAGCGCGGCGATGGCGCGCCAGCCGAGCAGGAAGATGCCGAGCACGATGGTCGTGACGATCGCGAAACTGAGCTGAACGCCCTGGCCGCCAGCGAGGCGCAGCAGGAGGCCGCCGGCCACCGTTGCGATCCAGATGCCGAGGCCGGTCCAGACCACGCTGAGCGGGTGGCGCCAGGCGCGCAGCAACAGCCAGCCGATGATCAGCCCGCCGAGAAATGGCCAGGCAGTCACGCCCAGGCCGGCCAGGGTCTCGCCGTGGCTCAGTCGACCGATCGCGGCGAACAACAGCACGAGGGCGGCGTCGAGCACACCCGCGGTGACGATGGATTGTCGAGACATGGTTTCAGCCTAGATGCGCTAGACGTTGCCGCCGATCAGTGCACCGATGACATAGGTGACCGCGAGGGCGAGGATGCCGCCGATGACAATTCGGGCGATCGCGCGCGGTTTCGGGCTGTTGCCGAGGTGCGCGCTGAGCCAACCGGTGATAACGAGGGCGATCAGCACCGCGACGAAGGTGGCCGCGATGCGCCATTCGGCCGGGGGCAGCAGGACGGCGAGCAGGGGGAGCGCCGCGCCGACGGTGAAGGCGATAGCGGATGCGTATGCTGCGTGCCAGGGATTAGAGACGTCCTGCTCGGTGATGTGCAGTTCAACCTCGAGGTGCGCGCCGAGGGCATCATGCTCGGTCAGTTCGACCGCGACCTGCTGGGCAGTCTGGGGCGACAGGCCCTTGGCCTGGTAGAAGCCGGCGAGTTCGGCGAGTTCCTCGTCGGGCTCGTTTTCAAGTTCCCAGGTTTCCTTCGCGATCAGGGCGCGTTCGGAGTCGCGCTGGCTGCTCACCGACACGTACTCCCCGAGCGCCATCGAGATCGCCCCGGCGAGCAGGCTCGCGACACCGGCGATGAGGATGACGTGGGAATCCGTGGTCGCGGCGGCGACACCGACGACGAGGGCGGCGACAGAGACGATGCCGTCATTCGCGCCGAGAACTCCGGCGCGCAGCCAGTTCAACCGTGAGGCAAGGCCGGCGGCGTGTGGTTCCACCACGTGAGACAAATTGGTCATGAGTAAGGATAGGCAGGGTGTCGAGGCCTGGTCCAGCAAGGTGTGGCTAGCCTTGCGCGGGCGGTTGGCGTGGGCGGACGCGGATTCAGGGTGCGACCCGACGCCTGATTCACGCGATAGAGTTTCAGATGGTCGGTATGTCTTGATGTCGAGCTATTTTGCGGCAACGACTGCTGTCACCAACAATCTCAATTACCCATCATCATGTAGCGATCTACCGGCACCGGCAGGTGATCGCCACGACGCGGATTGGAAGAGCAGCGTGGACCTTTACGAATACCAAGCGAGAGACCTCTTTGAGGAATATGGTGTACCGGTTCTGCCGGGCATTATCGCCGACACCCCCGCCGAAGTGCGTGCAGCGGCCGAGAAGCTCGGCGGCGTTGTCGTCGTCAAAGCGCAGGTCAAGGTCGGCGGCCGCGGCAAGGCCGGCGGTGTCAAGGTAGCCAAGACTCCGGATGACGCCGAGGCCGCAGGCCAGGGCATCCTGGGCCTGGACATCAAGGGCCACACCGTGCACCGCGTCATGGTGGCGGGAGGCGCCCGCATCAAGCAGGAGTTCTACTTCTCCGTGCTGCTGGACCGGTCCAACCGCTCCTACCTGTCGCTCGCCAGCTACGAGGGTGGCGTCGAGATCGAAATTCTCGCCGTCGAGAAGCCCGAAGCGCTCGCCTACACGGCCGTCGACCCCGCGGTCGGCATCGACCTCGCCGTCGCGAAGCAGATCGCGATCGACGCAAAGTTCCCGGCCGAGCTCGTCGACAAGGTCGCTCCGGTCTTCGTCAAGCTCTACGACGTATTCACGGGTGAAGACGCGACCCTGGTCGAGGTCAACCCGCTCGTCCTCACCGAAGAGGGCGACATCATCGCCCTCGATGGCAAGGTCACGATCGACGAGAACGCCGATTTCCGTCACCCCAAGCACGCCCTCCTCGAGGACGCTGCCGCGGCTGACCCGCTCGAAGCCAAGGCAAAGGCCGCCGGCCTCAACTACGTCAAGCTCGACGGTGAAGTCGGTATCATCGGCAACGGCGCTGGACTCGTCATGTCAACCCTTGACGTTGTCGCCTACGCCGGCGAGAACTTCGGCAGTGTCAAGCCGGCCAACTTCCTCGACATCGGGGGCGGAGCATCCGCTGAGGTCATGGCTGCCGGCCTCGACGTTATTCTCGGTGACCCGCAGGTCAAGAGCGTGTTCGTTAATGTCTTCGGCGGCATCACCGCCTGTGACGCTGTCGCCAAGGGTATCGTGGGCGCGCTCGCCGAGCTTGGAAGCGCCGCCAACAAGCCGCTCGTGGTGCGCCTCGATGGCAACAACGTCGAGGAGGGTCGTCGTATCCTCGCCGAGGCGAACCACCCGCTCGTAACACTGGCCGCCACTATGGACGAGGGCGCCGCCAAGGCCGCCGAACTCGCCCACGCAGCGAAGTAAGGGACAACAATGTCAATCTTCCTCAACAAGGATTCCAAGGTCATCGTTCAGGGCATCACCGGAGGTGAGGGCACCAAGCACACCGCCCTCATGCTCAAGGCCGGTACCCAGGTCGTCGGTGGCGTCAACGCCCGCAAGGCCGGCACCACCGTCGTGCACGGCAACGTCGAACTCCCCGTCTTCGGCACGGTCAAGGAAGCCGTCGAGAAGACCGGCGCCGACGTGTCGATCATCTTCGTACCGCCGGTGTTCACCAAGGACGCCGTTATCGAAGCGATCGACGCCGAGATTCCGCTGCTCGTCATCATCACCGAGGGTGTCCCGGTGCAGGACTCGGCCGAGTTCTGGGCCTACGCCATCAAAAAGGGCAACAAGACCCGCATTATCGGCCCGAACTGCCCCGGCATCATCACGCCCGGTGAAGCACTCGTCGGCATCACCCCGGCCAATATCACCGTCAAAGGCCCGGTCGGACTCGTCTCCAAGTCGGGCACCCTGACCTACCAGATGATGTACGAACTGCGCGACCTCGGCTTCTCCACCGCGATCGGTATCGGTGGCGACCCCATCATCGGCACCACGCACATCGATGCCCTCGAGGCCTTCGAGAACGACCCGGAGACGCTCGCCATCGTCATGATCGGCGAAATCGGCGGCGACGCTGAAGAAAAGGCCGCCGAGTACATCAAGGCGCACGTCACGAAGCCGGTCATCGGCTACGTGGCCGGTTTCACCGCCCCCGAGGGAAAGACCATGGGCCACGCCGGCGCCATCGTCTCCGACGGAGCCGGAACCGCCCAGGGCAAGAAGGAGGCCCTCGAGGCCGCCGGAGTCAAGGTCGGCAAGACGCCGAGCGAGGCTGCGACCCTGCTGCGCGAGGCACTTGCCGCACTGTAAGTAGAACGTTTGAGGGGCTCGCCGGGTGACCGGCGGGCCCCTTTCTACGTGCGGCCTTGGCAAGCATTGTCACCGGGGCGATATAGGCTCACAACGGATGAACCGCATAACGACCGCCCTGCTCGCCGCTCTTGAGGCATTACTTGTTGTCGCCATCGGCATCGGCATCGCCATGGTGCCGCTCACCATACTCTGGGCCGCCCACTTCGGCCTGTCCGTCGAATGGTTCGTGTTCTGGCGGGCCGCGGCCGATATCTGGCTGCTCGGCAACGGTGTCGACCTCACGGTGCAGCTCGGCCCGGACGTGGCGGCCGCGCTCGGCCTGGCGGGTGCCGACACCCCTTTTCTGGTCACCGTCGTGCCGCTCGGCTTCGCCATGCTCTCCGTACTCATGGGCATGCACACCGGCCGTCGCGCCGCCGAAACCCCGCACCGCTGGACCGGCGTCGGCGTCGCCGTGGGCACCTACGCCGTCCTCGCCGCGCTGGTGACCCTGTCCGCCGTCTCGGAGACGGTCACGCCCAACCAGCTGCAGGGGCTTCTGCTGCCGACGCTCATCTATGCGGTCGGCGTTGTGGTCGGGGCGGAACTGGGGCGGCGCCAGACCGTGGAAGTGGCGGAGCGTCTGGATCCGGTGAGCCGGCGCATCCGCTCGTGGTATCGAAAGCTGCCGCATACCACCCGCATCGTGATCGCCGGGTCCCTGCGCGGCGGAACCGCTGCCGCCGCGGGGGTGCTGATCGTGTCGGCCGCGACCGTGGCCGTGCTTATCGCTCTCAACTATGCGACCATCATCGGGCTGTACGAGGCGGTGCAGGCCGGGGTATTCGGCGGCGCCACGATCACCCTCGCGCAGCTCGCGCTCATTCCCAACCTCGTCATCTGGGCCGCAGCCTGGTTCATTGGCCCGGGAATCGCGATGGGAGTCGGCACCAGTGTCTCGCCGATCGGCACCGTGGTGGGCACCTTGCCCGGCCTGCCCATCTTCGGCGCGCTGCCGCAGGGCACGCCGGCCTACGGATTTATCGGGCTGCTCGTTCCGGTGCTGATCGGCTTCGCATTCGCGGTCGTGACCCGGCAACGGCTGGCTCTCCCCGATGTGCCCGAGCGACGTGTGGCCGAACGAAGTGCGATCGAACACATTCTCACCGGCCTCGGCATGGGGGTGGTCGCCGGAGCGCTGCTCGGGCTGCTCTCCTGGTGGTCGGCCGGCGCGATGGGCCCCGGCCGCCTCGTCGAGGTCGGCCCGAATCCGCTGCTGGTCGGCGCGCTCGCCGCAGCCGAAATCGGTGTCGCTGCGGCCCTCGGCATGCTTGCCGGCCGGGTGCGAGTCCCGTCGGGGCTCCCGGTCAAACGGTAAGCTCAAACGGTGCTGTCTATTGTCGTGCTGATCTCCGGCGGAGGATCCAACCTGCGAGCCCTGCTCGAGGTGTCCGAAGACGCCGAATTTCCGGCGCGAGTCATCGCGATCGGCGCCGACCGCGACGCCGACGGGCTGGAGCTCGGGATCGAATTCGGAATCCCGGCCTTCTCCGTTCCCTTCTCGTCGTTTAAAGACCGGGCGGCCTGGGGCGACGAACTGCTCGCCCAGATTCAGCAGTGGCAGCCCGACCTGGTCATACTCAGCGGCATGATGCGACTGCTGCCGCCGCGCGTCGTCGCCGCGCTGTCGCCGAACCTGATCAACACGCATCCGGCCTATCTGCCCGAATTTCCGGGAGCCCACGCCGTGCGTGACGCCCTCGCCGCCGGCGCCGTGCAGACCGGCGCGAGCATCATCGTCGTTGATAACGGCGTCGACGAGGGCCCCATTCTCGTCCAGGAACGCGTCGATATCGAGCCCGGCGACACCGAAACTTCCCTGCAGAATCGCATCAAGATCGTCGAACGACGCCTACTCATCCAGGCCGTGCTCGACATCGCAAACGGACATATGAACCTCAAGGAGAACTCCAAAGCATGAGTGGACACACCAACGCGCCCAGCACGTACCGTAACCGGGACCAGATCACCATCGAGCGCGCACTCATCTCCGTGAGCGACAAGACCGGCCTGCTCGACCTGGCCGCCGCCCTCAAAGCGGATGGCGTCGAAATCGTTTCCACCGGATCCACCGCGGCCACGATCCGCGCCGCCGGCTACGACGTCACCGACGTGTCGGCCGTCACCGGGTTTCCGGAATCACTCGACGGCCGGGTCAAGACCCTGCACCCGGGCGTGCACGCCGGCATCCTCGCCGACCTGCGCCTCGAAACCCATGAAGCGCAGCTGGCCGAGCTCGGCATCAAGGCCTTCCAGCTCGTCGTCGTCAACCTGTATCCGTTCGTGGAAACCGCCCTGAGCGGTGCCGAACCGGCTGATGTGATCGAGCAGATCGACATCGGCGGACCGGCGCTCGTGCGGGCATCCGCTAAAAACCACGCCAACGTGGCGATCGTCGTCGACCCGGCCAGCTACGGTGAGATCATCGAGGCCGTCGCTGCTGGCGGTTCGACCCTCAAGCTGCGCCAGAAGCTCGCCTCGCTCGCCTTTGAGCACACCGCCGATTACGACCTGAGCGTGTCGGCCTGGTTCACCGAAAACGTCTACGACCAGTGGCAGGACGACGTCGAGGCGCTCGATGAGGACGTCGAGTTTGCGGCGGCCGACGACGACGAGGACGAGGAAGAGGCGCCGTTCCCCGAGGGGCTCGGCATCGAGGTCACCCGCGAAGCAATTCTGCGCTACGGCGAGAACTCGCACCAGGCCGCCGCGCTGTACGTCGGCGAGGGGGGCCGCGGCATCGCCCAGGCCCGACAGCTGCACGGCAAGGAAATGTCGTACAACAACTACGTCGATGCGGATTCCGCGGTGCGGGCCGCCTTCGACTTCAGCGAGCCGGCCGTCGCGATCGTCAAGCACGCCAACCCGTGCGGAATCGCCATCGCCAAGCCCAACGCGCCGGACGGAATCGCTTCAGCCCACCTGCGTGCGCACGCCTGCGACCCGATCTCCGCGTTCGGCGGCGTGATCGCTGCGAACCGCGTCGTCACGCTCGCCATGGCTGAAACGGTCAACGGAATCTTCACCGAGGTGCTCGTCGCCCCGGGATTCGAGCCGGCTGCGGTCGAGCTGCTCACCCAGAAGAAGAACATTCGCCTGCTCGAGCTGCCGGCCGACTACGAGCGTTCCTCGCTCGAACTGCACCAGATCTCGGGCGGCCTGCTCGTGCAGCAGACCGACAGCTTTGAAGAATTCAGCTCGGCCGGCTGGACCCTCGTGGCCGGCCCCGAAGTGGATGCCGCTACTCGCACCGACCTGGAATTCGCGTGGAAGTCCTGCCGTTCCGTGAAGTCGAACGCCATTCTGCTCGCGCATGCCGGGGCATCCGTCGGGGTGGGAATGGGCCAGGTCAATCGGGTCGACTCTTGCCACCTCGCCGTGAGCCGCGCCGGCGAGCGGGCCGAGGGATCGGTCGCCGCCTCTGACGCATTCTTCCCCTTCGCTGACGGGCTCGAAGTTCTGCTCGTCGCCGGAATCAAGGCCGTCGTGCAGCCCGGCGGATCGGTGCGCGACCCCGAAGTCATCGCCGCAGCCACCGCGGCCGGCGTCTCGATGTACTTCACCGGAGAGCGCCACTTCTTCCACTAGAGCGCGCGCAGAGCACCCTGAATCTCGCAGTCAGGGTGCTTTTTGCGTACCCGGGCCGCGCAGGTGTTCCCCCCCGCTGCGCGTGCCAGTTATCCTGTTCGAGGCGGTGCCACATAACGGCGCCACCGCACTCGGCTCACAAGGCCCGACACAACGGAGTTTCCATGACCCTCACGCACCCAGCCGCCGCCCTCGATTCCCTCGCACAGATTCCACTTTCCCACGAGAAAGTGCTGATCACGACGGGAGAACGCTCAGGGCTCCTGATCACGGTCGCCGTTCATTCCACCCGGCTCGGCCAGGCCCTCGGCGGTGCGCGCCTGTGGCAGTACGCCACCTGGACCGACGCCGTAGCCGACGCCCTGCGCCTTTCTGCCGCCATGACCCTCAAGAACGCGGCCGCGGGCCTCAATCTCGGCGGCGGCAAATCGGTCATCTACTTGCCGCTCGGCACCGTGCTGACCGATGCCGAGAAGCGCCTGGCGATGCTCGACCTCGGCGACGCGATCGAGAGCCTGAACGGCGCGTACATGACCGCCGAAGACGTCGGCACGAGCGCCGAACTCATGGCGATCGTCGCCGAACGCACGAACCATGTCTGCGGGCTGCCCGCCGCGAGCGGCGGCGTCGGCGAACCGGCCGATGCAACGGCGGCCGGCGTCTACGCGAGCATCGAATCCACCCTGGAGGCGCTCTTCGGCAGCCGGGAGGTACGCGGCCGCCACCTCGTCATCTCCGGACTCGGCCAGGTTGGCGGACGCCTGGCCCGAGCCCTCGCCGCGGCCGGGGCCACGCTCACCGTCACGGATATCAACCCCGACAAGCACGCCCTGGCCGAAGAGCTCGGAGCGAGCTGGGTGTCGGTCGCTGACGCGCACCGCGTGCACGCCGACCTGTTCGTACCGTGCGGCCTCGGCGGCGTGCTGACGTCCGGCGTTATCGCGGAGTTGAACGTGCTGGGCGTGTGCGGCGCCGCCAACAACCAGCTCGCGGTGCCTGCCGGAGCGGACCAGCTGGGCGCGCGAGGCATCCTCTGGGCACCGGATTTCGTCGTCAACGCCGGGGGAGTCGTCTACCTCGCCATGGCGAGCGAGCCGAACGCCGACCTTGGCCAGATCACGGCCCGCGTCGCTGCTATCGGCACCGTGCTGACGCAGATCTTCACGGATGCCCGCGCGAGCGAGATCACGACGCTCGCGGCCGCCGAGATGCTCGCCGCTGCACGCCTGCACGCCGCCCGGTAGCCTCTTCAGTCCCTGGGCGTATTCAGGACTGCGCCCGAAACGGGTGGCCGCTACGCCGATTACCGGACCGCTGCCGATATCGGGCGCGGCCACGGGCACGGCCACGGGCGCGGCCACGGGCGCGGCCACGGGCACGGCCACGGGCGCGGCCACGGGCACGGCGCGGGTTCCGGCCACGAACGGGCCTGCGGCCGGCGCCGCCGGCGACTACTCGCGCAGGTCGGCTGGGATGGTCGGCAGCACCCGCGCGGCAGCCCGGCGCTCCTTGAGCGTCGTGCGGGCAGCCTTGGCCAGCTCCGTGAGAATAGGAATGCCGGAGAGCAGAATGATGCCGATGATGAAGAACTCGGAGTATTTGGCGACGAATGCGAACTGGCCGAGGAAGTAACCGACCAGGGTGAGGCCGACGCCCCAGGCGAAGGCCCCGATCGCGTTGTAGGTCACGAAGCTGCGGTAGCGCATCTTGCCGACGCCGGCAGCGACCGGCACGAAGGCCCGAAATATGGGCAGAAAACGGGCCAGAATGATCGACTTGCCGCCGTGCTTGGCGAAGAAGGCGTTGGTGCGCTCGACGTTCTTCGGGTTGAAGAATCGGTTCTTCTCCCGCGAAAAGACCGCTGGCCCCGCTTTTCGGCCGATGACATAGGCGAGCTGATCGCCGGCGAACGCTGCCACGAATACGACCAGACAGGTCACCCAGATCGGCAGCGGCACCACCCCGGTCGCGGTGAGCAACCCCACCGTGAACAGCAGCGAATCACCCGGCAGGAACGACAGTACGATGAAGCCGGTCTCGACGAACACAACCACGGCAACGCCCAGAAGCACGAACGATCCAAACGAATGGATCAGCCACTCAGAGTCGAGAAAATCGATTCCGAACAGGGTGGGCAGCATGAAGAATCCTTCCGGAACTCGCGATGGCACAGAAATTGGCATGCCCGCGATAGACGTTGCACCCAGACTACGGGACACCTACCTGTGAATTGCCGAGTGGGCGACGCGCGGCAAGCGGATGCTGCCGCACCAGAAAATCCTTGCCTTCCGCCCCCGGTTTCCCATATTCTGGAAGGCTGCCTGATCCGGGGGCATGAGACACACATAACTTTCAGGCGCCCAGGAGGCAGACATGACAAAGACAGCACCGATCACGCTCGCACTGATTGCGAACGACGGCGCTCACTTTGGCGCCGGCGCCCCGGTCCCCGCCGCAACTGCGTCCCTCGTCGACTAGCCACCTTCTTGTCGCGCTCGGCCTGGTGCCGACGCCGGCATCGATCTTGTCCCGTCAGCATCCACTCATCACGGCCGTTGGGCACCCCGCTGACGCGTTTGTAGCGCCGATAAGTGTCGTCGTTTGCAATTTTCCTGTCGCCGGTACTGTTTGGTCTGGCGACCACAGTCATTCGCTGCACCGCCCACTCTGAAATTCGGGGGCGCGGGGCGCAGCCGCATCATCATCAGGACTGGACCATGACCACCACCGCTCCACTCGTACCGCCGTCCGAAGCAGACGTCCCCGCAGGCCGGGCCAACACGTTCCGCAGCCTGCAACGGCTCTACCCCTACGCTAAGCCGGCCCTGCCGCGCATCTACCTCGGCATGGTGGCTGCGCTGCTCGCCGGTCTCGTAGCCCTGGCCATCCCACAGGTTCTGGCCTGGCTGGTGGACGGCCCGCTGAGCCGGGTCGGCAACGGCGACAGCGCATCACAGATCTGGCCAGCCGTGTGGATCGTGCTCGCTCTCGGTGTGCTCGAGGCCATCATGATCGCCCTGCGCCGCTGGTTTGTGCTCACCCCCGGCACCCACATCGAGGCGCGCATGCGCAACCACCTCTATGCCCGGCTGCAGGACCTGCCGGTAAGTTTTCACGATCGCTGGCCGAGCGGCCAGCTGCTCTCGCGGGCCGTGAGCGACCTCAACCTCATTCGCCGCTGGGTGTCGTTCGGACTCGTGCTGCTCGTCGTCAACTTTCTCACCATCGTCGTCGGCGTCGCCATTCTGCTCTGGATGCACTGGCTGCTCGGCGTGATCTTCGTCGTCTGTTCCATTCCGATCTGGATCTACGGCTACGTCTTCGAGGAGAAGTACTCGGTGATCGCGCGCCGCAGCCAGGATCAGGCCGGCGACCTCGCGACCGCCGTCGAGGAGTCGGTGCACGGCATTCGCGTCCTGAAAGCGTTCGGGCGCGGCTCGTTTGCGCTGAAGAACTTCGCCTCGCAGGCGGAAAGCCTGCGCGGAACCGAGATCGAGAAGGCACGCGCCATCGCCGGAATTTGGCTCTGGTTGCTGCTCGTGCCCGACGTGGCGTTCGCGCTCTGCCTCGTGACCGGCGTCTGGCTCACCAGCCAGGGCGACCTCAGCGGCGGCGAACTGCTGGCGTTCTTCGCCACCGCAACCGTGCTGCGGTTTCCGGTGGAGTCGATCGGGTTTCTGCTGTCGATGACCTTCGACTCGCGCACCGCAACCGACCGATTCTTTGATATTCTCGACACCCCGAACGAGATCACCGACCCCGACAAGCCGTCCACCCTGGCCGCGCCGCTCGGCCGACTCGCCTTCGAGAACGTGCACTTTCGCTACCCGGATTCGCCGGAGCGCTTTCCCGACCTGCTCGACGGCATCGACCTCGTGCTCGAACCGGGGGAGACCATGGCGCTGGTCGGGCTCACCGGCTCCGGCAAGAGCACCCTGACCGCGCTCACGACCCGCCTGTACGACGTGACCGCAGGCGCTGTGACGCTCGACGGCGTCGACGTGAGGGCACTCAGTCGCGAGGAGTTGCGCAGCCACCTGGCCATGGCATTCGAGGATGCGACGTTGTTCTCGGCATCCGTCCGGGACAACGTTCTGCTCGGGCGTGCCGACCTGTCCGAAAACACTCCCGAAGCGGATGCCGCGCTCGCGCAGGCCCTGCAGATCGCGCAGGCCGGTTTCGTGCACGACCTGCCTCTCGGCGTGGACACCTTGGTCGGCGAGGAAGGCATGAGCCTGTCCGGCGGGCAACGGCAGCGCCTGGCGCTGGCGCGCGCGGTCGCGGCGCGGCCATCCGTTCTGATTTTGGATGACCCCCTGTCGGCGCTCGATGTAAACACCGAATCGCTCGTGGAGAACGCACTGCGCGAGGTTCTCGTCGACACCACGGCGCTCATCGTGGCGCACCGTCCGTCGACGGTCATGCTCGCCGACCGGGTGGCGCTGCTCGAGAACGGCCGTATCACTGCGGTCGGCACGCACTCGGAGCTGCTGCGCACCAGCCCGCACTACACCTTCGTCATCTCCAGCCTCGAAGACGAAGAACGCAGAGAATCGAACCGAGCGGGAGGATCGCTGTGAGTGTCAGCGGCGTCAAGGGCGAGGAACGCCACGACTTCACCAAGGCCGAAAGCAAACAGATTCGGGCTCGTTCGCTGCGGCTGCTTGGTTCGTTGCTGTTTCCGGTGCGCGCCAAGGTCGTGCTTGCCATGCTGGTCGTGGTCGTCTCGACCGCCGCGCAGGTGTCCGGCCCGGCGCTGATCGCCTTCGGCATCGACCGAGGCTTGCCCGCATTGCTCAAGCAAGACTGGATGCCGCTCGCCGCGACCGGCGCCATCTATCTCGTCGCCGGGGTGCTCGGCGCGCTGCTCATCGCCTGGTACACAGTGTTGAGCGCCCGCGTGAGCCAGGCCGTGCTGATCGACCTGCGCAAGCGGGTGTTCCTGCACACCCAGAAGCTCAGCCTGGAGTTTCACGAGTCGTACACCTCGGGCCGCATCATCTCGCGCCAGACCAGCGACCTCGACGCCATTCGGGAGCTGCTTGACTCGGGCATCAACCAGCTGGTACAGGGCATCCTCTATATGTCGTTCACCGCGATCGCTCTCGTGCTGCTCGACGGCACCAGCGGACTCGTGCTGCTCGGCGCGCTGCTACCGCTGGTGATTCTCACCCGCTGGTTCCAGGTGCGCTCGCAGAGCCTGTTTCGACAGTCCCGGGTCGCCTCGGCGAGCCTGATCGTGACCTTCGTCGAGACCATGACCGGCATTCGCGCGGTGAAGGCGTTTCGCACCGAAAAGCACAACGAAAGGGTGTTCGGCAAACTCGTCGAAAGCTACCGCATGGTCAACGCGCGCGTGATTCAGCTGTTCGGAGTGTTTGATCCGGGGCTCGTGCTGATCGGTAACGTGACGGTCGCGGCTGTGCTGCTCGTCGGCGGATTTCGGGTGGCCGACGGCCAGCTGGCCATCGGCGCGCTGCTCGCGACGCTGCTCTACACCCGCCGGTTCTTCGATCCGATGGAGGAGATGGCGATGTTCTACAACTCCTATCAGTCGGCCGCGGCGGCGCTCGAGAAGATCTCGGGTGTGCTCGAGGAGCGCCCGGGCGTGCCCGATCCGGTTGCCCCGGTCGACCTCTGGGAGGCTCGCGGGCGGGTGCGATTCGACAATGTGCAGTTCGCGTATCAGGTCGATCGGGAGATTCTCCCGCACTTCGACCTCGACATTCCGGCCGGGCAGACCATCGCCCTGGTCGGATCGACCGGAGCCGGCAAATCCACCCTCGCCAAGTTGATGAGCCGCTTCTACGATCCAACGGATGGCCGGGTGCGGCTCGACGACGTCGACCTGCGCGACCTGCACCCCAAGGACCTGCGCCGGGCGATCGTCATGGTCACCCAGGAGGCCTACCTGTTCAGTGGTTCAGTCGCCGAGAATATCGCCATCGGCAAACCGGATGCTTCGGCGACAGAAATTCGCGCTGCCGCGGCCGCCGTCGGTGCTCACGACTTCATTGAGACCCTGCCGAACGGGTACGACACCGACGTGAACAAACGCGGCGGGCGGCTGTCGGCCGGTCAGCGCCAGCTGATTTCGTTTGCGCGGGCTTTTCTGGCGAACCCGGCGGTGCTCATCCTCGATGAGGCCACGTCGTCGCTCGACATTCCCAGCGAACGCCTCGTGCAGGAGGCGCTGCAGACTCTTCTGGCCGATCGCACGGCCGTGATCATCGCGCACCGGCTGTCGACGGTCGCGATCGCCGACCGGGTACTCGTGATGGAACACGGCCGCATCGTGGAAGACGGCACCCCGAACGACCTCATCTCGGGGACCGGCCGCTTCGCGACGATGCACGCCGCCTGGCGCGACTCCCTGGTGTAAGGGCCTCCGGGGCGACGAGCCTCCTCGTCGCCCCGGCCAACGAGTTTGTGCCGCGCTACGGTTGCGCCAATGCGCGGGACTTGCGCCAATGCGCGGGACTTGCGCCATTGCGCGGGACTTGCGCCAGTGCACGGGAAATCGGGCAGTGGGCATCCGCTCGGCGATGGCGCGCTGCGACGCGCTGCCCTGGAGATGCGCCACTGTGCGGGACTTTCGAGACCACAGCGGTGGCGGTCGAGAACGCTGCGCGGCAGTTGAGCCAGTGCGCGGGACTTCGGGTCCGGCCAGGGCTCCCGCGCCTCGCGAAGCCGGGCAATTTGTGTAGTCGAGCAGGGCGGGACTCGTCGGGCAGGAGGCCGAGGTATTCATGGGGTTCGGAGATGCGTCTGGCGACATGACGATTATGTCCTGAAGTTTGTATTAGCTAGACACGACATAACTTCATACATAGACATACAGATATGAGCACTTTCTCGTTGATCGATTTAACCAATTTGACGACGTGCACACGGGTGGCCATCGCAATTGTTGCGGCGGCGGCGGCTGCTGCTGCGAGCGACGGAATGCTGGGCAAACTGGCGCACCGCATTTCGCGGCTCGTGGTTCACGTTCCCGACGCTCAGCTCGTTGCTGTCACTGTGGGGTGGTGGCAAAGAAGGCTGGCCGGAATGGCCGCCGCAAGCACATTTGTCTGGTGGGTCGGCGCGAACCGCAGCCACCCACTTGTTGATCTGATCGTCGCAGGTGAGATCGCCGGAGGCATCTTTGGCTCGACGCGCATCTGTCTGGCCCGTTTGTAGGCCTGCTCGGTATTCATCCCCGGCACCTCCATCAGAAGTACCCGCCAGGCGGCGGCGAGTTTCTCGGCGGTGATTGCCTGATCCAGGGTGCCCAGGCCGCGCAGCAGGGCGTCACCGACCGAGGCTGAAGGTTCAGCGCGAGATGCCGGTGCCGGGCCAGGAATGGGGCCTGGCACCGTTATGTGCGCGGCGACCGCTGTGATTGAGCCGAGCGTGCGGCGCGGCAATCGAGCGCGCTACGTGGGCGGTGACCAGCGCGCGGCGCGGTAATCGACGCGGTAGGCGGCATCCGCTTCGATGGTGCTGGCAGCGGCAGACCGCAGCAACGGCGTGTGCTCGGCCTCGTAGTGCGGCAGCGCCTGGGCCGCATGACCGATCGGCGGATGCCCGCTGGCGCGAATCACCCGCCACCAGGCCACGTCGGAGCCGTAGCGGGCCATTACCTGGCCGACGGCACGGGCGGCGCGGGAACCGAGCTGCGCGGCCACGCCGCCGTAGGTCATCACCCGACCCGGCGGGATCGAATCGACCACGCCGAGCACCCGGGAGACGAAGTCCTCGGGCCCACTCACTAAAGAAATTAGAGCTGCAGGGAGCCGATGACCTCGCCGAACTGGGTTTCGCCGACATCGACAAAACCGAGCCGGTGGAAGAAGGCCTCCGGGCCGTCGGTGCCCGGCTCCCAGATAACGTTGACGTGGTCGAATCCGCGTTCACGGGCTTCGGTGGCGAGGGCTTCCGCGGCGAACTTGCCGACGCCCTGGCCCTGGGTCTCCGCGTTGACGTTGATGCGCCAGATGCAGGCGCGAAATTCTTCGTGCTCGGAGTTCGGGTCGAAGTTGCCGTGGATGAAACCAGCGACGACGCCGTCGAGGAGCACCACGCGCTGCCACGAGGTGGCCGGGTTGATCACCGAGGCGGCGACCGAATACGAGACCGGTGCAATGAATTGTTCCTGGCCAGGCTTGAGGCTCAGATTGTTGGCCGCGACGATGTTTCGTGCAGATAATTCTTCCAGCTTCAGCTCACCCATGTGTTCAGGCTAACGTGCGTCCGGGGTAGCCGGTAGTCGAGAGGGCGTTTGACCCCCGCAATTCATCTCGCAAATTTATCTCGATGTCAAGATAGTTGCCGGCCTCTAGTAAGCTTGACGGTGGTCGTGACGGCCACACTGAATAAAGAGGAGATATTTTTGTCGAAGATTAAGGTTGAGGGAACAGTTGTCGAGCTCGATGGCGACGAGATGACCCGTATCATCTGGCACGCGATCAAGGAAACGCTCATTCATCCGTACCTCGATATCGACCTCGAGTACTACGATCTCTCCATTCAGAAGCGCGACGAAACCAACGACCAGATCACGATCGACGCGGCCCACGCCATTCAGAAGCACGGCGTCGGCGTGAAGTGCGCGACCATCACGCCCGACGAAGCGCGGGTTGAAGAATTCGGCCTCAAGAAGATGTGGCTCTCGCCGAACGGTACCATTCGCAACATCCTCGGCGGTACCATCTTCCGCGAGCCGATCGTCATCTCCAATATCCCGCGCCTCGTGCCGGGTTGGAACAAGCCGATCATCATCAGCCGTCACGCTTACGGTGACCAGTACAAGGCCACCAACTTTCGTTTCAAGGGCAAGGGCACGCTCAGCATGACCTTCACCCCGCAGGACGGCAGCGAGCCGTCGACCTTCGAGGTGTTCGAAGCTCCCGGCGACGGCGTCGCCATGGGCATGTACAACCTCGACTCGTCGATCACCGACTTCGCCCGGGCCACGCTCAGCTATGGCCTCGAGCGCAACGTGCCGGTGTTCCTCTCGACCAAGAACACCATCCTCAAGGCCTACGACGGCCGGTTCAAAGACATCTTCCAGGACATCTTCGACACCGAATTCAAGACGGCGTACGAAGCGGCCGGTCTCAGCTACGAGCACCGCCTCATCGACGACATGGTCGCCTCGGCCATGAAGTGGGAGGGCGGCTACCTCTGGGCCTGCAAGAACTACGACGGCGACGTTCAGTCCGACACCGTCGCACAGGGCTTCGGGTCGCTCGGCCTCATGACCAGCGTGCTCTCCACCCCCGACGGCAAGATCGTCGAGGCCGAGGCAGCCCACGGTACCGTGACCCGTCACTACCGCCAGCACCAGCTCGGCAAGCCCACCTCGACCAACCCGATCGCGTCGATCTACGCCTGGACCCGCGGCTTGTCCCACCGTGCGAAGCTCGACAATAACGCGGCCCTGGCTGAGTTCGCCCTGACCCTCGAAGACGTCGTCATCAAGACCGTCGAAAGCGGCAAGATGACCAAGGACCTCGCACTCCTGGTCGGCCCGGACCAGACGTACCAGACCACCGAGGAATTCCTCGCCTCGCTCGCTGAGAACCTGCAGACCCGCCTGGCGTAACCCGAACCAGCCCAAAGGACCTCGACCGTTTTCGGTCGGGGTCCTTTTTGCGTACACGAGTGGATGCCCACCCGCTGCGGTACCCGAATCTGCGCGCTGGTGGTGAGCCGGCGGTGCGTCAGCCGGCGAGTGCGCCGGCCGTTGCGGAAACGTCGGAGGTCGTGCAGAGCTGACCCAGACTCCCCGCCTGCGGGACCTGGGGACTGCCCCTATCCGGGGGTGGCCGAGCGCGCTACGGTCACGAGCGAACTGTGCATCGGAACAGTTTTTGTTTCTGTTGTGGAACGAGACCACCTCACACCCTTATCGGATTGGACACCCACGTGAGTTCTTTCTTCAGGCGCACGATGTCGTCGCCGGATGCTGCGCTGAAGCCAGCGTTCACATCGCGCACACGGCGCCGCGCCACAATCGCCGCCGCCGTCACCATTGCCCTGGTGGGCGCATCAACACTCGTCGGCGGGGCGCCGCCCGCGCTGGCAGCGCCAGCCGCAACCGGCCTCGCCGGAAGCATCGGCTCGCCCAGCGGGCAGCGGATGGACTTCACCGCGGGCCGTTACATTGTGACCCTGAGCGACGATGCTGTCGCCCTGTATCGCGGCGGAGTCAACGGGTTCTCGGCGACGATGCCCGGCCTGGGCGCCAAACTCGACGCGCAGAGTCGCTCGGCCGAAACTTACCGGGACTACCTGACTCGCCTGCAGAGTGAACTGGCGGCATCCGTTGACGCCACGGTGGGGGCGTCGTACACGCTCGGGCTCAACGGATTCTCGGCAGAGCTCAGCGGTAAGCAGGCGGCGGCGCTCGCCGCGAAGAAGAACGTGGTGTCGGTGGTTCCCGACACCCTCCTGCACATGACCGCCGAGTCGTCGACCGACTATCTGCAGTTGAGCGGCCCGACCGGGGTCTGGTCCAAGCTGGGTGGCCCGAGCAAAGCCGGCAGGGGCGTGGTGATCGGGGTGCTCGACTCGGGAATCGCGCCGGAAAACCCGTCATTCGCCGGCGACGCGCTCGGCACAACGCCCGGCGACGAGCCATGGCTCGACGGTGACACGATCACCATGAACAAGGCCGACGGCAGCACCTTCACCGGCACCTGCCAGACCGGCGAGCAGTTCGCTGCGAGCGACTGCAGCACCAAGATCGTCAGTGCGCGGTACTACCTCGACGGGTTCGGCGCCGACCAGATCGGCACGGCCGCGACCGGCGAGTACGTCTCCCCGCGCGACGGCGACGGGCATGGTTCGCACACGGCGAGCACCGCCGGCGGCAACTTCGAGGTCGCCGCCAACGTCAACGGCGTCGACTTCGGTTCCATCTCGGGTGTCGCTCCGGCCGCCAAAATCGCGGCCTACAAGGTGTGCTGGTCCGGCCCCGATGCCACGACAGCGGATGATGACGGCTGCGCCGGCTCCGACATTCTGGCAGCCCTCGACCAGGCGATCGCCGATGGTGTCGACGTGATCAACTTCTCAATCGGCGGCAGCCCGGCTCAAACCACGTTTTCACCGTTTGACCAAGCATTTCTGGGAGCTGCGGCGGCGGGAATCTTTGTGGCGGCATCCGCTGGAAACGCCGGCCCTGGCCCGTCGACCGTCGACAACGTCGCCCCGTGGATCACCACGGTCGCGGCGAGCACCATTCCGGCCTTCGAAGCCACGGCCACCCTTGGCAACGGTTCGGCCTACGCCGGAGCGTCGATCACCGTGGACCGTAAGCCGGGAGCGACGCCGCTGTCGGGTTCCCTGGTGCGGGCCGATCTCGTGTCGGTCGACGGTTTCGAGCCGGCCGACGCGCTGCTCTGCGCGCCGAACTCGCTCGATACTGCGAAGGTGGCCGGCGCGATCGTGTTCTGTGAGCGCGGCGTCTACGACCGGGTCGCCAAATCGGCCGAGGTCCTGCGGGCCGGCGGCAGCGGAATGGTGCTGGTCAACCGCACCCCGCTCGACGTCGACCCGGACGAGCACTCGGTGCCGAGCATCCACCTGGATGCGCCAGCCTTCGACCCGATCTTCGCCTACGCGGCGACCGGCGGTGCGACGGTCACGTTCACTCCGGACAACACGACGGCCGAGCAGACTCCGGTGCCGCAGGTTGCCGGATTCTCCTCGCGTGGACCGTTGCTGGCCGACGGCGGTGACCTGCTCAAGCCCGATATCGCGGCCCCCGGCGTGGGAATTCTCGCCGACGGTGCCAACGCGGCTGGGGAAAACCCGACGTTCCAGTTCCTCTCGGGCACCTCGATGGCCAGCCCGCACATCGCCGGCCTGGCCGCGCTCTATCTCGGGGTGCGGCCGCTCGCGACGCCCGCCGAGATCAAGTCGGTCATGATGACGACCGCGCTGGACACCGTCGATTCCGCCGGTGTGCGCGTGACCGACCCGTTCGCGCAGGGTGCCGGAGAAGTCACCCCGTCGGCAATGGACTTTCCGGGGTTGATCTACCAGAGTGGTCCGGCCGATTGGCTGGCCTACCTGCAGGGGATCGGGTTCGATGCCGGCGTTGCACCGATAGACCCGAGCAACCTGAACCTGGCGTCGATCCAGATCGGTGCTCTCACGGCGCCGGAGACGATCACCCGCACGGTGACGGCCGTCCAGGTCGGCACCTACACCGCCACTCCGATCGAGATTGGCGGCATCGATGCGGTCGTTTCTCCAACCGAGATGACGTTCACGAGTGTCGGTGAGACGCAGAGCTACACGGTGACGTTCACCAGAACGGATGCCCCGCTCGACGTCTTCGCCACCGGCTCGCTGGACTGGGGTTACGGCGATGGCGGCTCGGGTGACCCTGGCGACTTCTTCTCCATCGTGCACAGCCCGATCGCGGTTCGTCCGGTCACCGTCATTGCCCCGACCGAGGTGGCTGGCGCCGGCGTGGACGGCACGGTCGATGTGACCGTCGCCCCCGGCGGGTCGGAGCCGGTGGCGCTGAACCTCAGCGGCCTGGCCAAGGGGGTGCACCAGAACAACGCCGACGACCCGTCCAGCCCGCACACCGATGCGGGCACGACCGGCGACCAGTTCGCCTACGAGGTAGAGATTCAGGGCGACCGGCTGGCACGGTTCGACCTGAACGCCGTGGATGATGCTTCCGACCTCGACCTGTTCGTGCTGCTGCTCGACGGCCCGGGTGGCAACCCGATCGCCGGCTGGCAGTCGGCCACCGGGTCCGCCGATGAGCATGTCGACCTGAGCGACCCGGAGGCTGGCTTCTATCAGGTCATCGTGGACGTCTTCTCGGGCACGACCACGTTTGACGTGAACACGTTCGCGGTTTCGTCTGGCGAGCCCACGAACGGGTTCGCGGCGACGCCGCCGACGATTCAGGGGCCGCAGGGTGTGCCAATCACGTACGCGCTGAGCTGGGCCGGTCTGGTGCCGAACACGCCGTATCTGGGCGTGGTCGACTATGGCGACAGCTCGGCGTCAACGGTTCTCGCCATCGCGGCGAGCGAAGGCAGCGAACCGGTACTGAACACGGTGGCGCCGAGCATTTCGGGCACGCCCGAGATCGGTTCGGTGCTGACGGCTGACCCCGGCCAGTGGACCACCGCGGGTTTGACCTTCGGCTTCCAATGGCAGAGCGACGGAGTCGACATCGCCGGCGCGACCTCGGCGACGTTCAAGCCTACGGCGGCGCTCGCCGGAACGACACTGACCGTGCTGGTCACTGCGTCGGTGCCGGACGGGCCCAGCGTAGCGGCGACCTCGGCCGGGGTCGTGCTGAAGTACGCCGCGAAGGTTGCGGTGAGCCTCAACCACCGAGCCGTGTTCTTCTCCAGTCGCGTCACCGCGTCGATCACGGTCACCAGCAAGGGTGAAGTGGGCGACACTGCCACCATCACGGTCGACACGCGCCGCTTCACGGTGGCGCTCGATGAGAACGGTCGCGGCAGCGTGACGCTGCCGAAGCTCAGCCGTGGCCTCTACAAGGTCGCCGGGCAGTATGCCGGCAACGACCTGGTCGCGGCCGCGAAGAGCGCGTCGCGCTCGCTACTGATCGTGCGGTAGCCCCCGCGGCAGTGGTGCCCGGTCCCTGACCGCACTCTGGACGGGGCCCGGGCCCGGTTTCATAAGGTGGGCCCGGGCCGGGAACGGGTTGCGAGGCTTGGCAGTTTAGGCTGTAGGGATGCGACTGGCGGGATGGGTGCGGGGGCGACTCCGGGCATCCGCTGTACCCGAACCGGGCGTCAGCCCGAAACCGCGGCTGAACCGCGACGTGATCGTGCTCGGCGTCATCGCCTTCTTCGTGATGGTGGGCTTCGGCGTCGTCGTACCGGTGCTGCCGGTCTACGTGCAGAGCTTCGGTGTCGGCAACCTCGAGGTCGGCGCGGTCGTCTCGGCCTTCGCTCTCATGCGGTTCGTGTTCAGCCCCGCCTGTGGTCGCCTGATCGACTGGGCCGGGGAACGAACCGTGCTCGCCGTCGGAATCGGCATTGTCGCACTCTCGAGCGGACTGGTCGGGGCGGCCGACAGCTACCTGCAACTGTTGCTGCTGCGCGGGGCCGGCGGCATCGGCTCCGCCATGTTCTCCGTGTCGGCCATGACGCTGTTGCTGCGCACGGCCGAACCGGGCCGCCGGGCCCGCGCGATCGGCTTCTACCAGGGCGGATTCCTCATCGGCGGCATGGCCGGCCCGGCGATCGGAAGTCTGCTCGCGACCATCTCGCTGACCGCACCCTTCTTCTTCTACGCCGGAACCCTCACCGTGGCCGGCCTGGTCGGGCTGTTCCTGTTGCGCTCGGGCGGCCGGGGCAGCGCGCTGGCCAGCGCCGACGCATCCGCTGTGCGCACGCCGTTTCGCACCGTGCTGCGGGACGAGCGCTTTCGCGCGGCCTGCCTCGCGAATTTCGCGCAGGGCTGGACCTCGCTCGGGGTGCGCACCACCCTCATTCCACTGTTCGTGGTCGTCGTGCTCGGGGGGACGAGTTCGTGGACCGGGATCGCGTTGGCTGCCGCAGCCGTCGCCCAGGCGCTCGCTCTTGCGCCGGCTGCCCGGTTTGTCGACACCGTCGGCCGCAAACCTGCCATTATTGGGGCATTCACTGTGGCCGGGCTCGCGATCGTTGCCATCTCGTTTGCGCCGAACATCTGGGTGCTCGGCGGTCTGCTCTGCGTCTACGGGGTCGCCGCCGCCTTCATGGGCACCGCTCCCGCCGCGGCGGTCGGCGATGCGGCCGGGGCGCGCGGGGGCCGCCCGGTCTCGGTGTTCTCCATGTGCGCGGATGCCGGTGCGATCGTCGGTCCGCTGGTTGCCGGCCTGCTCGTCGACGCTTTTTCGTTCTCGGCCGGATTTGCCGTCGGCGCCGTGTTCCTGCTGATCGCCGCCGCCTATGCGCTGCGGATGCCGTCCGAGCGTCGCGTCGCCGCCTGAGTCCGATGGGGCGGCGTCAGGTCGGTCGCGCGCGCGTGGCTTATTCAGGACAGGCCAATGCCGTACGCCGAACTTCCGCATGATTGCGGGGCGCCCGCAGGGCGGCGGTGGCCGATGTCCCGAAATAGCCACAGGAAAGCGCGCGTGAGTGGTCGGGTTGGGAATACCGCGGCAAGTTCATGCGTTTGCATGAATATCAAACTCGCTAGGAGGACCTCATGACCGTACAGACCACCGGACTGCACCACGTCACCGCGATTGCCGGTGCCCCACAACGCAACATCGACTTCTACGTGACCGGGCTGGGACTTCGTCTCGTCAAGAAAACCGTCAACTTCGACGACCCGGGCACCTACCACCTGTACTACGGCGACGATTCCGGCCGGCCCGGCTCGCTGCTCACCTTCTTTCCCTGGACCGGCATTCGCAGCGGCCACACCGGCGCCGGCCAGTCGACCACGACCGCGTTCTCCGTTCCGGCCGGCAGCATCGGCTGGTGGAAGGACCATTTCGCCAAGCTCGGTGTGGAATCCGCCGTGACCGGGCGCTCGTCCCACGAGGAGCGGCTCTCGCTGCGAGACCCCGACGGGCTTCAGCTCGACCTGGTGGCATCCTCAACGGTGGATCCGCGCAATCCCTGGGATTCCGCATCCGTTCCCGCTGAATTCGCGGTGCGTGGGCAGCACTCGTCGGTGCTCACCGTCGCCGACCCGGCGAAGACCGTTCAGGTGCTCACGGACGACCTCGGCATGCACGTCATCTCTGAAACGGATGGCCGCACTCGCGTTGGTGCCGGCGATGGCGCGCCCGGAAACCTCGTCGACGTGCTCGCCGACCCCTCCGGAACCCCCGGCCTGACCGCCGGCGGCAGCGTGCACCACGTGGCCTTCCGGGTGCCGGACCGCGCCACCCAGGCCGAATGGCGTGAACAGCTCGCCGACCGCGGTTACGGCGTGACCGCTATCCTGGACCGCCAGTACTTCACCTCGATCTACTTTCGCGAACCCGGCGGCGTGTTGTTCGAACTCGCCACCGACACCCCCGGCTTCGACATCGACGAGCCGCTGCTCGAGCTTGGTCGCTCGCTCAAGCTGCCGCCGTGGCTCGAGCCGAGCCGCGAGGCCATCGAGAACGCGGTGGCGCCGATCGTGCTGCCGCCCGAGAACAACCCGGGGGTAGTGGATGCTCCAGCGCCGGTCGCCGCGCCGGTCGCCGCCTCGGTCACCGAATGAGCGACGCGATGCCGCAGGCCGAGTGGCCGCACCTGTTTCGCCCGGGATCGGACGACGCCCGCGTGCTGCTGATGTTGCACGGGACCGGGGGCAACGAGCAGGAGATCGCCGGGCTCGCCAGCGCGCTCGATCCCACCGCTGCGATACTCGCCCCGCGCGGTCGGGTGCAGGAGAACGGCATGAATCGTTGGTTCCGGCGACTGTCCGAGGGTGTGTTCGACACCGCGGACGTGGCCCGACGCGCTGACGACCTCGCCGCGTTTCTGACCTGGGCGCGCGCCACCTACGCGCTCGGCGACCGGCCGATTGTTGCCGTCGGCTTTTCCAACGGCGCCAATATTGCCCTGGCGACGGCGCTTCTGCACCCGGCGGTGCTGCCTCGCGTGATTGCGTTCTCCGGCATGCATCCGCTCGCCCCCTCGCTCGACGCCGACCGAGGGATCGACGCGCGGGTCGCTGCCGGAGATCTGAGCGCATCCGCTGTGTTGCTACTGAACGGTCGAACCGACCCGATGGCTCCGCTCGGCAGTGTGCAGAAGCTCGCGACCATGCTCGAGGAGCGCGGTGCAAAGGTGCAGTCGGAGCTGCGCCCCGGTGGCCACGGCATCACCGAAACGGATGTCGCCGCCGCGGTGGCCTGGTTGGCCTAGCCCCGCGAGAGCGCAAAAAGTGCCCGTTTGACACGTTCAATCGGGCACTTTTTGCGCTCTCGCGCAACGGGTTAGCGGAGTTCTGTGCGACCGGAGATGACGCCGCTGACCGTCGCGACGACGGCGAAGATCACCGTGATGATGGGGAATCCGAGGTCCCACCAGGCGATCGCGGCCGCGCCGAAGATGGCGATTTCGATGAAGGCCTTGCCGAACGGGTCGAGGCGGAACACCGCCTTGGGGGAGCGGAACAGTGCCCAAACCAAAATGGCGAAGGCGGGGGCGGCGAGTCCGACCAGCACCCCGGGCCAGGGAAGCGGCCAGGCCAGGAAGCCCCAGATGCCGAGGCTGATGAAGGCGAAGAGTTCGAGCACGAACCGGAGCATGTCGTTGGGGCCGATTTTCGGCAGGGCGCGCGTGTCTGTCACTCGTCAATCTTACCGATCCGTCGTGCCGTCGCTTTCCGGGCCCGGGCCCGGAAAGCGGACCCACGATAGATCATGGGCCCCGGACCGTAAGGTGGGCCCGGGCCGCGCGAGGGTGCTGGGTGGTTCAGGCCGGGCCGGGCCTGGGCCCCGTCCCCGGCTACTTGAAGATGATCGTGCGGGCACCGTCGAGCAGCACCCGGTTCTCGGCGAACCACTTCACCGCCTGGGTCAGCGTGCGGCTCTCCTCGTCCTGCCCGATCGACACCAGCTCGGCCGGAGTGCGAGAGTGGTCGACGCGCACGACGTTTTGCTCGATGATCGGTCCTTCGTCGAGGTCGCCGGTCACGAAGTGTGCGGTCGCGCCGATGAGCTTGACGCCGCGGGCATGCGCCTGGCGGTACGGGTTGGCACCCTTGAAACCGGGCAGAAATGAGTGGTGAATGTTGATGGCGCGCCCGCCCAGCCGTGCGCACAGCTCCGGCGAGAGGATCTGCATGTAGCGGGCGAGCACGACGAGTTCGATATCGAGTTCGTCGACCGCCTCGATGACGCGAGTTTCAAAGTCGGCCTTGCTGGCCGCATCCGTTATGGGCAGTGATTCGAACGGCACGCCATAGAACCCGACCAGGTCGCGCAGGGTGCCGTGATTGCTCAGAACGAGCGGAATCTCCACCGGAAGCTGGCCGCCGCGCTGGCGAAACAGCAGATCATTGACGCAGTGCCCGGCCGAGGACGCGAGCACGAGCGTGCGCAGCGGGCGCCCCACGACATCGACGATCGACGCCATCGCATAGCGCTCGATCACCGGGGCGAGCGCCGCCTCGAGTTCGGGTCGGGTCACCGGGGACTGCACCTGCAGGCGGATGAAAAATCGTCCGGTGTCGGCGTTGGAGAATTGCTGGCTCTCCGAGATATTGCCGTGCGCCTGCACGATCGCGCCGGTGACGGCGTGCACGATTCCGGGCTGATCGGCACAGACCAGCGTGATTACCCAGTGATGCGGAGAAGTCATCCGACCAGAATACCGGGCCGGCGAGCGGATGCTGCTGACCTGCAGCCCCGGCCCGAGCGATCGAGTGTGCCCGAGCCATGCTCGATCCCGACGCACTGGCCGCCTTCCCGCCCAGTTGACCCGCCGGCACCGTCCGGTACACTCGACGTGGTCGCGCTGAACAAGCCGGCCCCGGGCGCGCACGTCGGCGCGCAGCCGGCTCCGGTGCGAACGACCGGACGCCCGCCGAGCCACCAGTATGAGTGCATCCATGACCAATACCGCCAACATCTTTCTGCCCACCGTGCCGCGCACCCCTGCCGCGAAGGCCACGCAGCCGTTCCCCTGGGTTGGCCTGATCACCCTCGCCGCCGCCGTTTTTCTGTCGGTCACCTCCGAGATGCTGCCGACCGGCCTGCTGCCGGAGATGAGCGAGAGCCTGAACGTCACCGAGAGCCAGATTGGCCTGCTCGTGTCGTGGTTTGCGTTCACCGTCGTCGTCACGAGCGCGCCCGTCGCGATCCTGACCCGCCGGTTTCCGCGGCACGGACTCATCATCATCGTGCTCGTCATCTTCGCGCTCAGTAGCGTGCTCACCGCCATCGCGCCGACCTACGAGCTGGTCGTCGCGGCGCGGGTGCTTGGCGGCGTCGCCCACGGCCTGTTCTGGTCGGTGGTCGGTGCCTACGCCGCCCACCTCGTGCCCAAGGCGCAAATCGGCCGCGCCGTGTCGATCACCGTCGCTGGCGGAACGCTCGCCTTCGTGTTCGGTGTGCCGCTCGGTACCGCGGCCGGCCACCTGCTCGGTTGGCGCCTCTCCTTCGTCGCCCTCGGCGTGCTCATGCTGATCGGCGCCGCCCTGGTCTGGAAGTTCCTGCCCCCGGTCGCCCGGCATTCCACAAGCACGTCCACAACGGATGCCGCCGCATCCGCTCCCCAGGGCGGTCGCCGCGACGCAACCATTCCCGCTGTCGTGCTGATCTGCTTCATCACCGGCATCACCATGGTCGGCCACTACAGCTTCTACACCTACATCGCGCCGTTTCTGCTCGACGGTCTCGGCGTCGCCGCGAGCCAGCTGGCACCGCTGCTCTTCGCCTACGGTGTCGCCGGGGCGATCGGGCTGCTGCTCGTCGGCACCGTCTTTGGTCCGCGTCCGACGCTCGGCCTCGTGCTCGGTCTGGCGGCCAGCGCTGTGAGCGTCACCCTGCTCGCCCTGTTCAGTGCCACTCTGCCGGTCGCACTCGCCGCTTTCGTGCTCTGGGGAATGGCCTTCGGAACCTTGCCACCGTTGATGCAGACCCGAATGCTGCACGCTGCGTCCCCGGAGATTCGCGACACCGCCTCCGCCTTCTATACCACCGCATTCAACGCTGGAATCGGTGGCGGCGCGCTGCTCGGCGCGGTGCTGATCGAGACCGTCGGGCTCGAGTTCGTGCCGCTGGTCTACGTGGGTTTGCTCGTCGTCGCGCTCACGCTCGTGGTCGTCACCGACCTGGTCGGCAGCCGCCGCTCCTGACGTTTTCATCACTCTGACTTCGTGCAGGACGGGGACCGCACCGGAGGCGACCGCTGCACGTTTGCGGCGCCGACGGCAGACCGTCCCTTGTCGGCGGGTAGACTAGACCTTCACACCCCGACCTGACAAGCCTGGAGGCCGCATGGTTCAATTCCTCCTCGCGTTTGTCGTTCTCTCGGTGCTCACGCCGTGGCTCACCCGGCGCGTCGGCACCCGCGTCTTCTACCTGATCGCCCTGCTGCCGGCCGGAGCGTTTGCCTACACGCTCACCCAGACCGCCACGGTCACCGCGGGTGGGGCCGTGACCCAGTCCATTCCGTGGATTCCGCAGCTCGGCATCAGCCTCTCCTTACGGGTCGATACCCTGGCCTGGCTGCTCGCCCTCGTGGTCACCGGCGTCGGTGCCCTCGTACTGATCTATTGCGCGCGTTACTTTACCGACGACGAACCGAGTCTCGGCCGGTTCGCGGCGCTGCTGCTGGCCTTCGCCGGCACCATGTACGGCCTGGTCACCGCAGACGACCTGGTGATCATGTTCATGTTCTGGGAGATCACCAGCGTGCTCTCCTACCTGCTGATCGGGCATTACACCCATAAACGGGAGAGTCGCGGCGCTGCCCTGCAAGCCCTGATCGTGACGACCTTCGGCGGCCTGGTCATGCTCGTGGGCGTCGTGATGATCTCGGTCGCCTCCGGCACCACGAGCCTGGCCTATATCGTCGCCAACCCGGTGACCAGCACGATGGGTACCTGGGCGATTCTGCTCATCCTGGTCGGGGCGCTCTCCAAGAGTGCGCTCGTGCCGTTCCACTTCTGGCTGCCCGCCGCGATGGCCGCACCCACCCCGGTCAGCGCCTATCTGCACGCCGCCGCGATGGTCAAGGCCGGCATCTACATCGTCGCCCGGCTCGCTCCCGGCTACGCCGACAGCGCTGGCTGGCTGCCGGTGCTGGTCACGCTTGGCGTCTGGACCATGGTCGTCGGGGCCTGGCGTGCGCTGCGCCAGTACGACCTCAAGCTGCTGCTCGCCTATGGCACGGTCAGCCAGCTCGGCTTTCTCATGATCGCGATCGGATTCAATACCCGCGACACCGCGCTCGCCGGGGCCGCCCTGCTGCTCGCGCACGCCCTCTACAAGGCCACCCTCTTTCTCGTCGTCGGCGTGATCGACCACCGCGCCGGCACCCGGGACTGGCGCAAACTGAGCGGCGTCGGCCGCAGCGCCCCGGCGCTCGCGCTGATCGCGCTCGTCGCCGTCGCGTCGATGGCCGGGCTGCCCCCGTTGTTCGGTTTCGTCGCCAAGGAAGCCGTCTTCACCTCGCTGTTCGATGCCGGCGTCGGGGGATCCGGCTGGGGCTACGCGGCCCTCATCGGTACGGCCGTTGGATCCGTGCTGACGGTGGCCTACAGCATCCGTTTCTTCTGGGGTGCGTTTGGAACGCGCAGGGAACAGCCGGACACCGTGCTGCACGCGAGCCCGTGGGACACCCTGCTCGCCCCCGGCGTGCTCACCGTCGCGACGATTGGACTCGGCCTGTTCGCCGCGCTGCTCGACCCGCTGCTCGCGCCCTACGCCGACACCGTGCCGGGCGCTGGCAGCATCACCGAGCCGCCTTACCATCTCGCGCTCTGGCACGGGTTCGAGCCGGCGCTGTATCTCAGCGCCGTCGTTCTACTGCTCGGTGCGCTGCTGTTCCGGGCGCGCCGAGGAGTGTCGAAATTGCAGGCGAGGGTGCCCGACGTTATCGACGCCAGCCGCGGCTATGGTAAGGCCATCCGCAGTGTCGACCGGGTCGCCGCCCGGGTCACCCACTTCGCCCAGCAGGGCGGGCTGCCGCAGTACCTCGGCACGATTCTCAGCGTGTTCGTGGTCGCCCTCGGCTTCGCAGCGTTCGTCAACCGTACCTGGCCCGAAACGATCGTGCTCTGGGACTATCCAGGCCAGGTATTGATTGCCCTGATCATGGCCATTTGCGCGGTGATGGCGGCTCGGGTCGGGCAGCGGATGACCGCGGTCATCCTCGCCGGCGTCACCGGCTACGGCCTCGTCGCCCTGTTCGCCTTTCATGGTGCGCCCGACCTCGCCCTGACCCAGGCCCTGGTCGAATCGATCACCCTGGTGATCTTCGTGCTCGTGCTGCGCCGCCTGCCGGCGAACATCGCCCAGCACAACAAACCGGTGCGCCGCAAACGCCGCCTGCTGATCGGCAGCCTGGTCGGCCTGGTCATGGGCACGATCGGTTTCATCGCCCTCGGCGCCCGCGACTTTGCGAGCATCGCCGGAGCCCTGCCGCGCCTCTCGGTCGACGACGGGCACGGCGACAATATCGTCAACGTGATGCTCGTCGACATTCGCGCCTGGGACACCATGGGCGAGGTGTCCGTGCTCATCGTCGTCGCGACCGGTGTCGCGAGCCTGCTGTTCGTCTCCGGCCGCTACTCGGTCCTGCCGCGCCTGAAGGAATCCCGCAGCCTGCGCGCGGGCGCCAACCGGCGCCGCATCGTGGCCGACCCGGAGCTGTCCAGCGAGGGGCACGCCGTCACCCGGCAGGCGTTCCTGCTCGCTGGGCGCAAGAACGACCCGCGCAACCGGTCGATCCTGATCGAAGTGCTCGTGCGATTGCTGTTCCACCCGGCCATGATCGTGTCGATCTACCTGCTCTTCGCCGGCCACAACCTGCCCGGCGGCGGTTTCGCTGGCGGGCTGCTCGCCGGCCTCGCCCTGGTGGCTCGCTACCTTGCCGGGGGGCGTTACGAACTCAGCGAAGCCGCACCGATCGACCCGGGCAAGATCCTCGGCCTCGGCGTCATCCTCGCCGTGGGCATGGCTGTCGTCTCGCTGTTCTTCGACGGGATCCCCCTCGAATCGGCCTACTTCACCGCCACAGTGCCCGTACTCGGTGACCTGTCCTTTGGCACCTCGACCATCTTCGATATCGGCGTCTACCTCGTCGTGATCGGCCTGACCTACGACATTCTGCGCAGCCTCGGCAGCGAGATCGATCGGCAGAGCGAGAACGACGAAATCGGCCCGCGGCCCGCGCCCGATGACACAGCTGCCCCGGCCGAGCCCTCGACCGACACGGCTGCAGGGCTGAACATCCATCCCCTGCACGAGATCCCGAACGGAGGAGGCACGCGATGAGCGCCTCCCTCACCCTCGTCATCGTCATGGCCGTCATGTACGCGGCCGGCGTCTACGTCATGCTCGAACGCAGCCTTACCCGGGTGCTGATCGGATTTCTGCTGGTCGGCAACGCCACCAACCTGCTCATCTTCATCATGAGCGGACGTCCCGGCAGCTCGCCGATCGTCACCGGCACGAGCGTTCAGGACATGGTCGACCCGATTCCGCAGGTGCTCATGCTCACCGCGATCGTGATCAACTTCGGCATCACCGCGCTGCTGCTCGCCCTCATCTACCGGTCCTGGTGGCTGGCCCAGCTCGGCGACGAGGGCGACACCCTTACCGACGAGCACGCCACCGAAAGTGCCGGCGACGCCGACGCCACCTTCCGTTCCTCCTCCGACGATGACGACGCCATCGCCGAGTCCATCGACGAGTTCGAGCGCGGCGACGGCGCCACCAGCGATGAAGACACGTCGAAAGCGGATGCTGCCGGCCGCGCCGGCGCATCCGCTTCAGACGAGAGGAACGCGCGATGACCGCCCTGGTTCCCCTGATCGTCTGCCTGCCGCTGCTCGGTGCGGCGGTCGCCCTGATGCTCGGCCAGCGCCGCCGCCTGCAGGTTCTCGTGAGCGTTCTCAGCCTCGGGGCGGCGACCGTGATGAGCGCCGTACTGCTGGTCCTAGTCGACCGGCACGGACCGGCCGTGGTGCAGGTCGGCGGCTGGGACGCGCCGTGGGGCATCGTGCTCGTCGTCGACCGACTGTCGGCGATCATGCTGCTCATCTCGGCGCTCATGCTGCTCGGCGTGCTGCTGTTCGCCGTCGGCCAGGGCATCATCGACGGTGACCTCGAAACGCCCGTCTCGATCTTTCACCCGACCTACCTCGTGCTGGCCGCCGGCCTGTTCAACGCCTTCGTCGCCGGCGACCTGTTCACCATGTACGTCGGTTTCGAGATGCTGCTCTCGGCCAGCTATGTGCTGCTGACCCTTGGCGGTACGGGAGCGCGCATCCGGGTGGGTATCACCTACATCGTGGTGAGCCTGGTGTCGTCCCTGCTGTTCCTCAGTGCGATCGCTCTCATCTACGGCGCCACCGGCACGGTCACCCTCGCCCTCATCGCCGAGCGGATGCCCGATCTCCCCGCCGATATTCAGCTGATTCTCGGTCTGTTGCTGCTGATCGCCTTCGGGGTGAAGGCCGCGGTCTTTCCGATGTCGTTCTGGCTGCCGGACTCCTACCCGACCGCGCCCGCCCCGGTCACGGCGGTCTTCGCCGGGCTGCTCACCAAGGTCGGGGTGTACGCGATTCTGCGCACCCAGACGCTGTTCTTTCCCGACAACCAGTTCTCGACGCCGCTCATGGTCGTCGCCGCGCTGACCCTGCTGGTGGGCATTTTGGGCGCGCTCGCCCAGGCCGATATCAAACGGCTGCTGTCGTTCACCCTGGTCAGTCACATCGGCTACATGCTGTTCGGGATCGCGATCGGCACCCCGCTCGCCATCGCCGCGACCATCTTCTACGTCGTGCACCACATCACCGTGCAGACGACCCTGTTTCTGGCCGCCGGGCTGATCGATCGGGTCGGCGGAACCACCTCGCTGTCGCGGCTCGGCGGGCTGCTGAAATCGTCGCCGCTGGTGGCCATTTTGTTCTTTCTCGGCGCGCTCAACCTCGGCGGAATCCCGCCGTTCTCCGGTTTTCTCGGCAAGATCGCCCTGTTTCAGGCCGGCACGATCGTGGCCGACCCGCTCATCTACGTGCTGATCGGGGTCGGCGCGCTCACCTCGCTGCTGACCCTCTACGCCCTCGCCCGGGCTTGGAACCTGGCGTTCTGGCGGCCGAAGAAACAGGTGAAGGACTACACCTCGTCAATGTCGGCGCAGCTCGTGGAAGACCCGCAGGACGCTGGGCTCGTGCTGAAGAAGACGATCTCGCCGCTCATGGTCGGCGCGACCTCCTCCATGCTCGTGCTGACCCTGGGGCTGACGGTGTTCGCCGGGCCGATCTTCGCCCTGGCCACCCGAGCTGCCGCCAATATCAGCTATCCGTCGACCTACATTGATGCCGTGTTCCCGAACGGTACCGGTTCAATCGAAGATAGCAACGTGGGCACCAACTTCGAGGGGGGTTCCCGATGACCACGCCGCGCGAACGGCGGGGCGCCGTCGGCAACCAGATTCCGCCGTTGATCGCCCTGATCGTGCTGTGGATGCTGCTCTGGGGCGAATTCTCCTGGCTCAATCTGCTCATCGCGCTCGTCGTTGGCATCGTCGTTACCGTGGCGTTTTATCTGGTGCCGGTGCAGCTGAGTGGGCGGCTGCATCCGCTGCACACCGTCGTATTCTTCGTGCGACTGATCCTGGACATTGTGCGCGCCTCGATCGACGTGTCCTGGCTGGCCGTGAAGCCGCGCCTGGTCACGTCGAACGCCATTCTGGAGATTCGACTGCGCACCCGCAGCGACCTCATTCTCACCTGGACCGCCGTGGCCACGTCGATCGTTCCCGGCTCGATCGTGGTCGACATCGACCGGGAATCGTCGATCCTCTACCTGCACGTGCTCAATATGCAGAGCGCTCGCGATATCGAGAGTTTTCGCCGCCGGGTGCTGGACACCGAGCGACGCATCGTGCGCGGGTTCGGCTCAAGCGAAGACGTTGAACGGATGCGCGGGGTGCGGCCCGCAGATCGGCGCGCATCTCGCCTGAAGGGAACCTCATGATGTTGCAGATTGTGGCCGTCGTCGCGTCGATCATGTTCGCGGTCGGCGCGCTCCTGGCCGTCTACCGTATCGTCGTCGGCCCGAGCGTGCTGGACCGGGTCATCGCCTCCGATGTGCTGGTCGCGACGATCATTTGCGCCCTCGCCGCGGAGATGGCGCTCAACCGGCACACCGACACCCTGCCGGTGCTGCTCGTGCTGGCGCTGTTCGCGGTGCTCGGATCGCTCAGCGTCGCCCGCTTTCTGCCGGCCAGGGACAGCGCATGAGCGCCCTGTTGCACGACGTGCTGACGGCTATTCTGGTGCTCGCCGGCGCTGCGATGTGCCTCGCCGCCGGAATAGGGCTGATTCGCTTTCCCGACGTTCTGTCTCGACTGCACGCCGCGACCAAGCCGCAGATCTTCGGGCTCATGGCCGTGACAGCGGATGTCGCGATCAACAATTTCTCGGTCGGCACCGTCACCCTCGTGGTCGCCATCGTGGTGTTTCAGGCGCTGACCGCGCCGATGGCCGCGCACCTCGTGGGTCGGGCCGCCTACGAGACCGAGCACCTGCGGCCCGACCTGCTCATCGTTGACGAGCTGCGCGATCGCCGCGCTGCCCGCTGACCCGGCCCGCTCGCCCCAGCGTGGCTCGCGGCACTCATTAGCGGTCGTGGCGCCCCGAGCTAGCGGTGCCCGCGAGGCTGCCGAGTGCCGCGCGACCGGAGCCGCGCCGACCAGCGCCACGAAAAGACGCGCGCGGCGGCATCCGCTGATATAATGGTTGAGTCGCAACTGGCGTAGCACGAAGATGGGTCACCATTGGGGAGCGACTGACACGGTTAGTGGCCGCACGCCTGGGCCGCAACATCCATATATAAGGAGAACTCCGTGCCTGATTCCGCTACCGTCTTGAAGTCGACCTTCAACGAACCGCTCTCGGTCGTTGACCCCGAGATTGCCGCTGTGCTCGAGCAGGAGCTCGGCCGCCAGCGCGACTACCTCGAAATGATCGCGAGCGAGAACTTCGTTCCGCGCGCCGTGCTGCAGTCGCAGGGCTCCGTGCTCACCAACAAGTACGCCGAGGGTTACCCTGGACGCCGCTACTACGGCGGCTGCGAGTACGTCGACGTCGCCGAGCAGCTCGCCATCGACCGGGCCAAGAGCCTGTTCGGAGCCGCCTACGCGAACGTGCAGCCGCACTCCGGCGCCACAGCGAACGCCGCAGTCCTCTCCGCCATCGCCACCCCCGGCGACACCATCCTCGGTCTCGAGCTGGCCCACGGCGGCCATCTCACCCACGGTATGAAGCTCAACTTCTCCGGCAAGCTGTACAACCCGGTCGCCTATGGAGTCGACCCGGAGACCTTCCGCGTCGACATGAATGTCGTGCGCGACAAGGCACTCGAGAGCAAGCCGAAGGTCATTATCGCCGGCTGGTCTGCCTACCCGCGTCACCTCGACTTCGAAGCTTTCCGCGCCATCGCCGACGAGGTCGGCGCGCTGCTCTGGGTGGATATGGCCCACTTCGCCGGGCTCGTCGCCGCCGGCCTGCACCCCTCGCCCGTGCCCTACGCCGACGTCGTGTCGAGCACCGTGCACAAGACCCTCGCCGGCCCGCGCTCGGGCTTCATCCTCTCGCGGGACATGACCCTGGCCAAGAAACTCAATTCCAACGTGTTCCCCGGCCAGCAGGGCGGCCCGCTGATGCACGTGATCGCCGCCAAGGCGACCGCGTTCAAGCTCGCCGGCGAGCCCGAGTTCAAGGAACGTCAGGAGCGTACCCTGCGCGGTGCCCGAATCCTCGCCGAGCGCCTGACCGCTGATGACTCGCGCGAGCACGGCATCGACGTGCTCACCGGCGGAACCGACGTGCACCTCGTGCTCGCCGACCTACGCCACTCCGAGATCAACGGCCAGCAGGCCGAGGATGCCCTGCACGAGGTGGGCATCACGGTGAACCGCAACTCCGTTCCGTTCGACCCGCGCCCGCCGATGGTCACGTCGGGCCTACGTATCGGCACGCCGGCCCTGGCCACCCGCGGATTCGGCGACGCCGAGTTCACCGAGGTTGCCGACGTCATCGCCGCGGCACTCAAGCCCGGCGCCAACATCGCCGCGCTCCGCACCCGTGTCGGAGCGCTCACGCAGGCGTTCCCGCTGTACTCCGGGCTGGAGCAGTAGCTCCTTCGAGAACGGATGCTGCCGGCCGGCCTGGCCGGCAGCATCCGTCTTCTCGTGCCCGCCTGCGAGTGACCAGCGCGATGCACCCCCGCCGCACCTTTGTCCGGGGCCTGGGCCCCGTCCCTGGGCCCACGTTATAACCTGGGCCCGCGAACGGGGCCCGGGCCCCGACCGAGTGACCTGGACGACAATACCGATCTGAACCACAACAGTAGGGAACCGCAAATGACGGCAATCACACTCGACGGCGTCAAGACCGCGTCTGATATCAAGGCTGAGCTTCGCGATCGCATCGTGGCCCTGCGCGCGCACGGTGTCGTGCCCGGACTGGCCACCCTGCTGGTCGGCAATGATCCCGGCTCAAAGACCTACGTCGCAGGCAAGCACAGCGACTGCGCCGAGGTTGGCATCGAATCGATTCGCATCGACCTGCCCGGCTCGGCGACCAGTGCCGACGTGCGTGCCGCCATCAAGGATCTTAACAACAGCCGCGAGGTGACCGGCTACATCATTCAGCTGCCGCTTCCGGTCGGCCACAACGAGAACGCGATGCTCGAACTGATCGATCCGTCGAAGGATGCCGACGGCCTGCACCCGACCAACCTCGGGCGTTTGGTGCTCGGGATCGAGGGCGAACTGCGCTCCCCGCTGCCGTGCACCCCGGCCGGAATCGTCGAGCTGCTGCGCCGCTACGACGTGCCGATCGTGGGCAAGAAGGTCGTCGTGGTCGGTCGCGGCCTCACCGTCGGTCGCCCGCTTGGCCTGCTGTTCACCCGCAAGGGCCTCGATGCGACCGTCACCCTGACGCACTCGCGGACCGTCGACCTCGCCGGTGAGGTGCGCCGTGCCGATATCGTCGTGGCCGCAGTCGGAGTGCCGCACCTGATCCAGGCCGACTGGATCAAGCCGGGCGCCGCCGTCCTGGACGTGGGAATCACCCGCGTGCACAACGAAGTCACCGGCAAAGGCCGTCTGACCGGTGACGTACATCCCGATGTTGCCGCGGTCGCCGGGCACCTGTCGCCGAATCCGCGTGGCGTCGGCCCGATGACCCGCGCGATGCTGGTCTCGAACGTGGTCAAGGCCGCCGAGCAGTCGCTGCTCGCGTAGCGGCGCGGCCACGAGGCTCGGCGGGCCGCGGTGAACGCTGCCCGCGTAGCGACTCTGCCGACGGTTCGGCCGGCCGTAGCTAACGCCGGTGAGTTTCGCTACACGCCGTTGCCGTCGTGCGCCTCGTACGGCGCGTCGCCTATTTACCGGCAGTAGCGGCCGCGCGGGGCATCCGTTTTGTTACGGCTGGGCGAGGGCGGCGCGGTGCAGCTCGGTGTGTTCCAAATAGTTCTGCGCATTGTGACGGATGCTGTCGATCTCGTCGTCGGTCAGCGGGCGTCGAACCTTGGCGGGAACGCCGGCCACGAGGGATCCGGGCGGCACCACGGTTCCGCCGAGCACGACGGCTCCGGCAGCGACGAGGGATCCGGTGCCGATGACGGCGCCGTTGAGAATGGTCGCGGACATACCGACCAGTACATTGTCTTCGATCGTGCAGCCGTGCAGCACGGCGCCGTGCCCGACCGAGACGCCGGTGCCGAGGGTGAGCGGAAAGTCGGTGTCGACGTGGCAGGAGACGTTGTCCTGCAGGTTCGAGCCGGCCCCGATCGTGATTGGCTCCAGTTCGGCGCGCAGCACGGAGTTGTACCACACGCTGGCCCGGTCGGCGAGGGTGACATTACCCACGATCACCGCGCCCGGAGCGACGAACGCGCTCTCGGCGATGCTCGGGGCCGGCGTATTCGGCAGGACGATGATTCGGGCGGCGCTGTCAGCAGTCATACGCGTCAGCCTAGCCCGGGGCGGCGGGGCGGCGAGGCGGCGAGGCAGTGAGACTACGAGGCAGGCAGCGGGGAGTGGGAGCGGCCGGGCAGGCAGTGCGGCAGGGGGGGCGGCGAGAGAGCGGGGCAGCGGGGGCGGCCGAGTACCAAGGCAGGCGGGGCCGGGAGGCGCAGCGGCAGGGAGGCAGCGAGCCCGGGCGGTGAGCCGGCGACCGGCAGCGGCCCGCGCTCGTCGCAACGCGCAGGCGGCCCGCCCCGGAATTGGGGAGGCCGATCGCGAGGGCCGCTGGCGGCCGAGTTCGGGACCGAACTCGGCCCGGCGGGATCAGATGCCCTGCGCCAGCCGATAGTAGGCCTGGTTCCAGCGCACCTCGCGGGTGAAGTCGCGCAGGGTGGTGGACTTGTCGATCACGAGGAGCTCCGTGCGCGCGATCTCGGCGAAGTCCTGGAAGGCATCGATGCCGACGGCCGTCGACATGACGGTGTGGTGGGCGGCGCCGGCGGTTAGCCAGGCTGCGGCTGAGGTGGCGAAGTCGGGCTCCGGACGCCAGACGGCGCGACCGACCGGGAGTTTCGGGAGTGCCTCGGTGGGCTCGACCACCTCGACGACGTTCGCGATGAGACGGAACCGGTCGCGCATGTCGCTCATCGCGACCACGACCGCGGTGCCGGGGGCAGCGTTGAAGACGAGGCGTACGGGATCCTCGCGGCCACCGATGCCGAGCGGGTGGATCTCGAGGGTCGGCTTCTCGGTCGCCAGCGCCGGGTTCACCTCGAGCATGTGAGCGCCGAGGATGAGTTCGGCCCCGGGGGTGAGGTCGTAGGTGTAATCCTCCATGAGGCTCGCGCCGCCGGGGAGACCGGCGCCCATTACATTGGCCACGCGCACGAGGATGGCCGTCTTCCAGTCGCCCTCCCCGGCGAAGCCGTAGCCCTGCTCCATCAGTCGTTGCACGGCAAGGCCGGGCAGCTGGCGAAGCGCGCCGAGGTCTTCGAAGCTCGTGGTGAAGGCGCTGAAGCCGCCGGCCTCGAGAAAGGACTTGAGCCCGATCTCGATCGCGGCGCCGTAGCGGAGCGACTCGTGGCGTGCGCCGCCGGTGCGCAATTCGGGAACGACGTCGTAGCGCTCTTCATACTCGGCGATCAGGGCGGTGATCTCGGCATCCGTTGCCGCGTGCACTGCCTCGGCGAGTTCATTGACCGGCCAGGTGTTCACCTGCACCCCGAAGCGCAATTCGGCCTCGGTCTTGTCGCCCTCGGTGACGGCGACGTAGCGCATGTTGTCGCCGAACCGGGCGAGTTTCATGCTGCGGCTCGCCGCCCAGCCGGCGGCAGCGCGGGTCCAGGTGCCGATGGTGCGAGTCACGGCCGGGTTGGAGACGTGGCCGACGACGGTCTTGCGGGATACCCCGAGCCGGGTCTGGATATAGCCGAACTCACGGTCGCCGTGGGCGGCCTGGTTGAGGTTCATGAAGTCGAAGTCGATCTCGCTCCAGGGCAGCTCCACGTTGGCCTGAGTGTGCAGGTGCAGCAGCGGTTTGGTCAGAGCGTCGAGCCCGGAGATCCACATCTTCGCGGGCGAGAAGGTGTGCATCCAGGCGATCAGGCCGATCACCGCGTCGTCGGAGTTCGCGTCGAGTGCCGCCCGGCGGATCGATTCGGAGTCCTTGAGCACCGGTTTCCACACGATTTTCACCGGGATATCGCTGGTCGCGCCGAGCGCGTCGGCGATGGCTCTGGACTGATCGGCGACCTGCCGCAGCGTCTCCTCGCCGTAGAGGTTCTGGCTGCCGGTGAGAAACCAGACTTCTACGTGATCGAGGGTCGTGGTGAGAGAAGGCATGGGTTGAGTGCTCCTTGTGCTGCTAGCGGTTGAAGTGTGAGGTGATTGCGGCGTCGAGGCAGGTGGTCACGCCGCCGCGCCGGCGTCGCGTTTGAGGCCCTTGAGTCGGTGCATGACGTCGTTTGCGCCGCGGCCGAAGTAGTCGTGCAGCAGAGAATACTCGGCGAAGAGCTGGTCGTAGGCCGTGGCCGACTCGGCATCGGGCGTGTACACGTTCTGGTTGAGCTTGCCCATGGCCTCGCCCGCCGCGCGCACGTCCGGATACGCTCCGGCGGCCACGGCGGCGTGGATGGCGGAGCCGAGTGCAGGCCCCTGCTCGCTGTCAATCGTGGAGATGGGCATCCGCAGAATGTCACTGTAGGTCTGCATGAGGAACGCATTCTTGAGCAGTCCGCCGGCCACGATGAACTCGGTCACCGGCACTCCGCTGGCGTTGAAAGTTTCCACGATGGTGCGGGCGCCGAACGCCGTGGCTTCGAGCAGGGCGCGGTAGACCTCCTCCGGTCGGGTGGTGAGCGTCGTGCCGAGCACGAGGCCGGAGAGCTCATGGTCCACGAGTACCGAACGGTTGCCGCTGTGCCAGTCGAGGGCGATCAGGCCGTGCCCGCCGACCGGCTGGTCCTTGATCAGTTCGGTCAGATACTGGTGCACGCTCAGGCCCGCAGCCTCCGCCGCGGCAAAGTACCGTTCGGGAACCTGGTTGTTGACATACCAGGCGAAGATGTCGCCCACGCCGGACTGGCCGGCTTCGTACCCGTACAGCCCGGAGACGATGCCACCGTCAACGACGCCGCACATGCCGGGTACCTCGGCGAGTCGATCCGAATTCATGACGTGGCAGGTGCTCGTGCCCATAATGGCTACCATCTGGCCTGGGTTCACGGCGCGCGCGGCCGGTGCCGTGACGTGCGCATCGACGTTGCCGACGCTGACGTGAATACCCTCGGGTAGTCCCGTCCAAGCCGCGGCTTCGGCCGTGAGGGTGCCGGCGGATGCTCCCAGTTGGCCGATCTCGTGGGTCACCTTGTCGAGGGCGAACCGGGAGAAAGCCGGATTGAGCGCCCCGAGAAATTCCTCACTCGGGTACTCGCCGTCCTGCAAGATTCCCTTGTAGCCGGCGGTGCAGGCGTTGCGCACATACCGGCCGGTGAGCTGCCAGACGATCCAGTCCGCGGCCTCGACCCAGTGGTCCATGCGCTCGTATAACTCGGGATCTTCCTCGAGGAGCTGCAATCCCTTGGCGAATTCCCATTCGCTGGAGATGAGCCCACCATAGCGGGGCAGCCAGCTTTCGTCGCGCGAGGTAGCGAGATCGTTGATGCGGTCGGCCTGGGGCTGCGCAGAATGGTGCTTCCACAGCTTGACGTAGGCGTGCGGACGGTCGGCGTACTCCGGCAGCTCGTTGAGCGGGGTACCGTCGGTGATGACCGGAACCATCGTGCAGGCGGTGAAATCGGTGCCGATGCCGATGACCCGGGCCGGGTCGATTCCCGCACTGGCTAGTGCTGCCGGAACGGCGCTCTTCAGCACGGCAACGTAGTCCTGGGGAACCTGCAGGGCCCACTCCGGTGGCAGCTTCGCGCCCGTAGCCTGGAGGGTGGTGTCCATGACCGCGTGGGGATAGTCGAGCACGGCCGAGCCGAGTTCGGCGCCGTCCGAGACGCGCACGACGACCGCGCGGCCGGATAGTGTTCCGTAATCGATGCCGATGACGTAGGACTCGGTCCCGGCTGGTGCGTCTGCGCGCGATTGCTCTGCGGTCGTGCTCACTGATCGACTCCCTTGGCGGCATGCGGATGCGATCGGTCACGTGCGCGAGATACTCGCCGTCGATGACCGATCACGATTACTGAATGTTAGCGCACTATCACTTCCTGTCAATTGACAATTTCTACCCTGGTTTCGCTGATCGACAATTGGTCAGAGGACTGTTCGGCTTGGTTTTCGAGCCCTTCTGACGCTATTCATGGTGCGCTAACATGGGGCGACCGGGGTTGTCGCCTCGGAGGGGAGGAGTCGCATGGCTAGGGAACCTCGGCCGCGCGGTCAGAGCGTACGCATGATCGACGTTGCGAAACTCGCCGGGGTGTCACAACAAACCGTCTCCCGGGTCGTCAACGGGCACAGCAACGTGGGCGCCGAGGTGCGGGACCGCGTCGAACGGGCCATTGCGCAGTTGCGGTACAACCGCAATTGGGCCGCACATGCCCTGGCCACGAACCGATCCATGAATCTGGGTGTGGTGTCCCATTCCCTTCCAGTGCACGGTTCCGCCCTGGTGCTCTTCGGTGTTGCCGAAGAGGCGCGGCGCAACGGCTATACGACCAGTCTGGTGACCATTCCCCGGATCGATTCGGCCGGCATCCGTACCGCGCTCGATACGCTCGTCGCCGATGCGGTCGATGGGATCATCGTGCTCGCGCCGATGACGGCCGCCGCCCCGGTATTGCTGGGGCTGGATCCCGAGGTGGCGATCGTACGGTTCGAGCAGGGTTCACCCGCGAGTTCGACGGCGGTGTCGATGGACGATGCGCTGGGAGCACAGCTGGCGACCCGGCACCTGCTTGATCTGGGGCACGACACGGTCTGGCACGTCGGCGGGCCACCCGGCTGGATGGCTTCGGAGGCACGGCGCGCCGGATGGCTGTCCGAACTCGCGCGGCGCCACCGAACGGTCAATCCCGAGTTCTGCACCGAGGATTGGACAGCCGATTCCGGCTACCGGGCCGGAGTGGCCATTGCCGAGGATCCCACGATCACCGCGGTCCTGGTGGCCAACGACGCGATGGCGCTCGGAGTCATTAAAGCCCTCACCGAACGAGGGATCGACGTGCCCGGCGACGTGAGCGTCGTCGGCTTCGATGACATGAGCGAGGCCCGCTATTTTCAACCTGGCCTCACGACCGTTCGGCTCGACTTCAACGAGGTCGGCCGGCTGGCGGTGGACCGGGTGCTGCGGCTGATGGGCGGCGAGCCCGCGGAGCTGATCCCGGTCATCCAGCCGGTCCTGGTGGTGCGCGACAGCACCGCGGCGCCGGGTCAGCGCCGCGCTCGTTCCGCTAGTTGAGCGGACTGCCGTCGCGGGCGGCTCCATCGGCGGCGTGCACCACGAACAGGTCGGGGGTGGTGAAGCCGTGGGCGGCGAAGGCGGCGAGAACGGCGGCCTGTACGGCGGGCACGAATTCAGTCGGAGTCAGGGCGATGGCCGCGCCGCCGAAACCGCCACCGGTCATGCGCGCACCGATCGCGCCGGCCGCCCGTGCGGTGACCACGGCGAGGTCGAGCTCCGGCGCTGAAATCTCGAAGTCGTCCCGCATCGACCGGTGCGAGGCATCGAGCAGATCGCCGATCGCGGCGCATCCGCTCACTCGCAGGGTCTGCACGGTGTCGAGTACGCGCTGATTCTCGGTGACGATGTGGCGCACCCGGCGAAAGGTTTCGTCGTCGAGCAGCGCCTGCGCTCGGGGGAGATCGTCGACGCTGAGATCGCGCAGGGCGGGCACCCCCATGATGCGGGCGCCGGCCTCGCAGGACGCGCGGCGCGCGGCGTAACCGCCCGTTGCGTGCGAGTGGCTGACCCGGGTGTCGATGATCAGCAGTTCCAGGCCGGCCGGGTTGAGTCCGAGCGGGATCACCTCGGCCGCGAGGCTCCGGCAGTCCAGAAACACGGCCGCGTCGACCTGGCCGAGCAGTGACGCCGACTGGTCCATGATGCCTGTTGGGGCGCCCACGACGCGGTTCTCGGCGAGCTGGCCGACCCGTGCCAGGGTCGGCCGATCGAGGTTCAGGCCCCAGACCTCGTTGAGGGCGACCGCGACGGCGCATTCGAGCGCGGCCGATGAGGAGAGTCCGGCCCCGACCGGCACATCGGAGTCGACATAGATGTCGAACCCCGGCAGAACAGCGAGGTCTGCTCCGAACTGTCCCAGCGCCCAGGCTACGCCGAGCGGGTAGGCCGACCAGCCGTTCAGGTTTTCGGGAACCAGTTCGTCGAGCGACACAGCGACGGTCTCGGCGGCGAAAGAACTGGCCACGCGAATAACCCGGTCGGTCCTCGTCGCCAGCGCAACGACGGTGCGCCGGTCGATGGCGAGAGGCAGCACGAATCCGTCGTTGTAATCGGTGTGCTCACCGATCAGATTCACTCGACCGGGCGCCGACCACAGTCCGGTCGCGGTGCGATTGAAGCGGTTCGCGAAGTCGGCCTGGGCGGCGCGATCCAGATCATTCACGAGGGTGTTCCGTCAGTTTCGTTGGCAGCGTCCGCCTCGGCGGCTCGCGCGACGGCTGCGCGAATCGTGGCCGCGGCATCCTCTGGAGTGACATCGCCGATCCAAGCACCCATCGCTGCCTCCGAGCCAGCGAGGAACTTGAGCTTGTCCTCGGCACGCCTCGGGCTGGTCAGCTGAAGCATTAGACGGATGTCCGTGCGATGCACCCGAACCGGTGCTTGATGCCAGGCGGCGATATAGGGAGTCGGGGTTGAGTAGATCGCATCGATGCCGCGCAGCAGCCGACGGTACAACACGGCCAGCTCGTCGCGTTCGGCGAGGGTGGTCTCTGCAAAGTCGGGTACCTGGCGGTGCGGAAGCATGTGCACTTCGATGGGCCAGCGCGCGGCGAACGGCACGAACGCGGTCCAGTGTTCGCCGCGGAGAATCACCCGGTCGCTGGCCTGTTCGCTGGCCAGAATATCGGCGAACAGGGTGGGCCCATAGCTCTCGAGCGAGTCGGCCAGGCGCTGCGTTCGGGGGGTGACGTAGGGGTAGGAGTAGATCTGGCCGTGCGGATGCCGCAGGGTCACCCCGATCTGCTCGCCTCTATTCTCAAACGGGAATACTTGTTCAATACCCGGCAGCTGCGACAGTACGTGGGTGCGTTCGGCCCAGGCTTCGATCACGGTTCGAGCTCTGGTTGCCGACAGGCTCGCAAAGGATCCCTCGTTTTCGGGGCTGAAGCAGACCACTTCGCAGCGGCCGACGGACCGGCGGGTGCGACCGATACCGATGCGGTCGAGATCGGCCAGATCCGTGGGAGCATCCGCTACCAGTGGACCAAACGACGGGGACTTGTTCTCAAACACGGCTACGTCGTAATTGCTCGGGATCTCCGACGCATTACCTGGCGACTGCGGTGCGAGCGGGTCTTGCGTGGCCGGCGGGAGGAAAACCCGGTTTTGGCGGTTGGCGGCGATCGAGACCCATTCCCCGGTGAGGGGGTCCTGACGCATCGTCGCGGTGGTCGCGCGTTCGCTGGGCTCCCGCAGATCGGGGGCGCGATCGGGCGACAAGGTGGTGTTGGGGTCGTCGAAATAGATAAGGTCGCGACCGTCGGCCAGGGTGCTGGATTGCCGGGCTATGGTCTCGTCGACGACAAAGTGGGGGAGGCGGGGCTTTGAGTTCGTCATGGCACTGCCACAATATCAAATTTGCGCAAGCGAAACCATAATATGTCGTATTGAAAAGTAAAAGTAAGTAAGTGATACTGGGGGAATGATCGAGAACGACGAGACGCGCAGCCCGCTACCCGATCCACTTCCCGCACACGTTCGTCGGGAGCAAGCACAGCAACTCGTTGACGAACGCGGGTTTGTGCGGGTGAGCGAGCTGCGCAGCGCCTTTGGCATTTCCGGTGTGACCGCCAGGGCCGACCTCGATGCCCTCGAGCTTCAGGGTGGCGTGCGGCGCGTACACGGCGGAGCGGTGCCGGCCCAGTCCCCGGGTGCGGGTCAACGGGCCGAACGTGAGCCCTCGTTCGAGGAGGCGCTCGGAGCATCCGTTGTTCCCAAACAGCAGATTGCCCAGATCGCGGCTGCCCTCGTGCAGAGCGGGCAGAGCGTGATTCTTGACGTCGGCACGACAACCCACGCCATCGCCCGCGCCCTGGTTGCGCGAGAAGACCTGCACGACGTGGTCATCATCACCAATGGGCTCAGCATCGCCCTCGAACTGGAAAAGGCCATCCCCCGATTTACCGTGATCGTCACCGGCGGGGCGCTGAGGCCGCTGCAGCACTCCCTGGTCGATCCGCTCGCCGGCCTGGTGCTGAGCCAGATTCACGCGGACCTGGCCTTTATCGGTTGCAACGGCGTCGATCTGGACGGCGGCGTGACCAACATCAACCTCCCAGAGGCGGGGGTCAAGGCGCTCATGCTCGCCGCGGCGGAGCGGGTGATCGTCGTGGCTGATCGTTCCAAGCTCGGCCAGGTGCACCTCGGTCGGGTCGGCCCGCTGAGCGCTTTCCACACCCTGATTACCGATGCCGCTGCAGACGCTGGAGCACTGAAAGCGCTGCGCGAGGGCGGGCTCTGCGTTTTGCTCGCCCAAGCGGCGCAGCCGCGGCCATAGGCTGATCGGATGCGCGCACCCACCGGAATCCAATATGACCTGACCCTGCAGACACCGAGCGGAACGACCCGAGCGGTCGTGACGGAGGTGGCGGCCGGTCTGCGGGCATATTCCGTGAATGGCATAGACCTGGTCGAGACCTTCGACGAGTTCGTGCAGCCACCGATGGCAGCCGGAATCGTCCTCGTGCCCTGGCCCAACCGCATTCGTGACGGTCAGTGGACTCAGAACGGCATCAAACGTCAACTGGCGCTCACCGAGCCGACCCGGCAGAACGCCATCCACGGGCTGCTGCGTTTTGCCGCCTATCGTGAACTGTCCCGGCAGAGCGACTCGGTGACGCTAGGCGCCACCGTCTTCCCCCAGTCCGGCTATCCGTTCCACCTCGAGACCGAGGTGACCTACGCCCTCACCGCCGAGGGCCTGAACGTGACGCACCGGGTGACCAACGTTGGCGCCGAGGCTGCGCCGGTGGCCGTGGGGGCGCATCCGTATCTGAAAATTGGCGACGTACCGACCGGCGACCTCGTCGTGAGAGTGGATGCCGCGACCCACCTCGACGTGGACGACCGCCTCAACCCGACCGGCGAGACCCCGGTCGACGACACCCGGTTTGACCTTCGCGCGGGCATCGCGGTCGGCGACCTCGATCTTGACGATGGGTTTGGCGGGGTTGGAAGTGCTGGCGAACACACCCTCACCGCAGCGGATGGCCGCCGCGTCACCCTCTGGGGCGACGAGAACATGCGCTACGTGCAGGTGTTCACACCGCGCATCTTTCCGGTGAGCACCGCCGGCGCCGAGCCGATTCGCGGCCAGGCGATCGCCATCGAACCCATGACGGCACCCGCCGATGCCTTCAATTCCGGTGCGGGCCTGCACTGGCTGGAGCCGGGGGAGCAGTGGGTCGTGCGCTGGGGCATCCGTCCTACCGGGTTTGACCTGTCGGCCTAACGCGGATGTCGCCGAGCAGCATTGCCCCATGATCACAGTCTTTAACCGACGTACGCGCCTGCCGCACGATCTCGGGCGGTACCGCGTCGACCTCGTGCTGCTGCTCGTGGCCGCGGTCTGGGGTGGCAGCTATCTGAGCGCGAAGGTGCTCACCGAGCAGGCGAGCGTGTCGGCCGTGCTCGCCCTGCGGTTTCTGGTGGCGGCCCTGGCACTGCTGATCGTCTGGGTCGTGCGGCGCGAACGGCTTCCAACGCGGCGAGCGCTCGGGCTAGGGCTGCTCCTCGGGGTGACGCAGGCGAGCATCCTGTGGCTGGAAACCCAGGGAGTCGCGTTCACCTCCGCCACGAATGCCGGGCTCATCATCAGCCTCACCATCATCGTCACACCGGTGCTGGAGTCGGTCGCGGCCCGGCGCTGGCTGCCGCGCCCGTTCTTTGTGGCGGCGGTGCTCGCGGTCGTCGGCGTCGCCCTGCTGGTCTCGGGCAACGGATTCGCCGAACCGAATGTGGGCGACTTGCTCATTCTGGCGGCGGCACTCGTGCGATCCCTGCACGTGACCATGATGGGCCACCTCACTCGCGGCCGGAGCGACAGCACCATCACCCTTACCCTGCTGCAGGCGCTCGTCGGCGCGGTCGTGTTCACGGCATTCGACGTTGCCGGACTGGTCGCGGCGATTTCGACTTTTGATGTAACCGCCTGGATCGGCGTGCTCTACCTGGGCCTGGCCTGCAGCGTGTTCGCGTTTCTGGCCCAGATGTGGGCGATTCGCCGCACCTCGGCGGCCAGGGCCAGCCTGCTCATGGGCTCCGAACCGATCTGGGCGGTGCTCGTGGGAGTGTCGCTCGGCAGCGAAACACTCGGCCTGATGGGCGCTCTCGGGGCGATCCTCATCATTGCCGGAACCTTCTGGGGCCAGCGCATCGAGGCCGGTCACCGGATGAGCGCGGCGTGCCCGAACCAGCCCGACGTCGGGGGCCCCGGTCGCTCGCCGAGCCGTGAGTTTCGGCCCGACGAGCTCGCCGAGCCGTGAGTTTCGGCCCGATTCTGGCGGCAAACTCACGGCTCGGTGAGTGGATGCGCGGGCATCCACTGTTCGAGACCGCTAGCGCTCGCGTACGCTCGACTCCGGCCGTAGGTCGAGGCGACGCAGCAGCTGCGCGTTGAGCGCGACGACCACGGTGGACACCGACATGAGCAGCGCGCCGATCTCCATCGGCAGCACGAACCCGATCGGCGCGAGCACTCCGGCGGCGAGCGGAACCGAGAGCAGGTTGTAGCCCGCCGCCCACCACAGGTTCTGCTTCATCTTGCGGTAGCTCGCCCGCGACAGCTCGATCACCGAGAGCACCGAGCGCGGGTCGTCGCTCGCCAGAATGACGCCAGCCGACGCGATCGCCACGTCGGTGCCGGCGCCGATCGCGATACCGACATCGGCCTGGGCGAGCGCTGGAGCGTCGTTGACGCCGTCGCCGACCATCGCCACGCGGCGGCCCTCGTGCTGCAGCTCGGCGACCTTGCGCGCCTTGTCCTCCGGGTGCACGCCCGCGAACACCCGGTCGATTCCGAGCTCAGCAGCCACCGACTGGGCCACCGCCTCGGCATCGCCGGTGATCATGACGACCTCGATGCCCTGTCGGTGCAGGGCGTCAACGGCTTGCCGTGATTCCTCGCGAATCTCGTCGGCGAGGCCGATCGCACCGATGACTTCACCGTCCCGCAGCACGTGCAGAATGATCGCACCCTGACTCTGCCACGCATCGGTCTCGGCCAGCGGCGCCGCCCCGTGCTCATCGAGCATATTCGGCCCGCCGACACCGATCCGACGCCCGTCGACCAGGCCGGTCACGCCGACCGCCGCGGCAGTCTGAAACTCGCTCGCACGCGGCACGGTCAGCCCGCGGGTGCGCGCCGCCGAGACAATGGCGCGGGCAAGCGGATGCTCACTGTCACCTTCAACCGCGGCCGCCCAGGCGAGCACCTCGTCCGCGGTGATCGGAACCGAAGCCGCGGCATCCGCTTGAATGACGGCGAGGTGGCTGACCGTGGGCTCGCCCTTGGTGAGCGTGCCGGTTTTGTCGAACAGCACCGAAGTGACCTGGCGCATGCTCTCGAGGGCGAGGCGGTCCTTGATCAGCACGCCGCCCTTCGCGGCGCGTTCGGTGGCGATCGACACCACGAGCGGAATCGCCAGCCCGAGGGCGTGCGGGCAGGCGATCACGAGCACGGTGATGGTGCGCACCACGGCATCCTGCGGCTGGCCGAGCGCGGTCCACACGATCGCGGTGATCACTCCGGCGCCGAGCGCAAACCAGAACAGCCACCCGGCTGCCCGATCGGCGATGCGCTGCGCCCGCGACGACGAGCCCTGCGCTTCGGTGACGAGTCGCTGGATTCCGGCCAGCGCGGTGTCATCGCCGACCGCGGTCACGCGCACCCGCAGGGCGGAATCGGTCGCGACCGTGCCCGCCACGACCTGGTCGCCGACAGCGCGCTGCACCGGGCGTGATTCGCCGGTGATCATGGACTCGTCGACGTCGGCCGTGCCCTCGGTGATCTCTCCGTCGGCGGGCACGCGCCCGCCGGGCCGCACCACGACGAGGTCACCGAGCACCAGATCGCTCGGCGAGACCACCACAATGGCGTCGCCCTCAACTCGCTCTGCCTCATCCGGCAGCAGCGCGGCGAGCGATTCCAGGGCAGTGGTTGTCTGCGCGAGCGACCGCATCTCGATCCAGTGCCCGAGCAGCATAATCACGATCAGCAGGGCGAGTTCCCACCAGAAGTCGAGCTCGGCATCGATGAGGCCGAGGCTCGCGCCCCAGGACGCGAGGAACGCGACCGTGATCGCGAGCGCGATCAGCAGCATCATGCCGGGCTTGCGAGTTTTCAGCTCGGAAAAAGCCCCGGTCAGAAACGGCCGGCCGCCCCAGACGTACATGACGGTGCCGAGTACGGGGGAGATCCAGCTGATGCCCACCACGTTCGGCAACGCGTAGCCGACGAACATCGAAAACATGTGGCTGAATCCGACCACGGGCACAGCGAACACGAGCATGGTCCAGAACAAGCGCCTAAACTGCCCGACGTGGTCACCGTGCCCGGCGTGGTTCATGGCGCCGTGGTCCATGGCGGAATGGTCCATCGCGGAGTGCTCGGGACTTGTGATTGTGCCGTGGTGCTCGTTGGGGTTCGTCATAGTTTCCTCGGTACTGAATCGATCGATACCCCCTTAGGGTATCCCTAAAGTTGCGCTCACGCATCCGCTGTGCGCCGCCTCACCGAGCCGTAAGTTTCGAGTCGCTGGATTGGTCAAATCGGGTCACGACTCACGGTTCGCTGCACGAAACTCACGCTTCGGCGAGCGGATGCCGCGGCGAACCACGCCAGAACCCACGACCCGGGTTCGCCCCGAAGATTCCGTGGCACGCCGCATCCAAATGTGCGCACACCGCACCGCACAATCGGGCAGGCTTGACCCATGGCCCAGATCGAAACGGCACCACCCGTTGAATCCCCGCAGGACACCGCCCGCCGCACCGCGCTCACCAGCATGAAGCGGCTCGCCGGCGGGCTGCTCGTGCTCATGGCGCTCATCTTCACGGTCTCTTTCGCCCTGCAGGAACGCTACCCCTGGCTCGAATACGTGCGCGCCGCGGCCGAGGGCGGCATGGTCGGCGCCATCGCCGACTGGTTCGCCGTCACCGCCCTGTTTCGCTACCCGCTCGGCCTGCGCATCCCGCACACCAACATCATCGCCAACCGCAAGGACGAGATCGGTGCGAGCCTTGGCGAGTTCGTCGAGACCAACTTTCTCTCCGAGGCGGTTATCCGCGGCAAGCTCGAATCCGTGCACCCTTCCCGCCGCCTCGGCGCGTGGCTCAGTGACGAGAAAAACGCCGAAAAGCTCACCGACGAACTCGCCGTGGCCGGCCAGGGGCTCCTCAACCTGCTCGGCGACGACGCCATCAAGAACCTCATCGAGTCCGTCGCCCGCGAACATCTGGTCAAGCCCGAGTGGGGCCCGAGTCTCGGACGGGTGGGTGAGCGCCTCGTCACCAGTGGGCAGCAGCACGCGGCCGTCGACCTGCTGCTCGACCGCGCTGACGGCTGGCTGCGCGCCCACCCCCAGGCGTTTGGCCGCGTGGTGTCGCAGCGGCTGCCCACCTGGCTGCCCGGATTCGTCGACAAACTCGTCGACGACAAGGCCTACCGCGAGGTGCTCGCCTTCGTCGCGTCCGCCCGACAGGACCGGCAGCATCCGGTGCGAAAAGCCCTCGACGACTACCTCAGTGAGGTCATGCACGACCTGCAGTACGAGCCGGCCATGATCAACCGGGTCGAAACCCTCAAGGCCGAGGTGCTCGACAACGCCAAACTGCGCGAGTTCGCCGGCGACACCTGGGCGGCGGTCAAGGCCTCACTCACCGAGGCACTCCAGGACCCGGCCAGCGCGCTGCGGGTCGGCATCCGTTCGACGCTCGAAGACGTCGGCCGACGACTGACAACGGATGCCGCGCTCGGCTCCCGCATCGACCGCTGGCTCGCCGACACGGCCAGCTATGTCGTGGCCAACTATCGCCATGAGATCGCCGGGGTCATCACCGAAACCGTGGAGCGCTGGCCCGCCGCCGAGACCGCCGCGAAGATCGAATTACAGGTCGGCCGCGACCTGCAGTTCATTCGCATCAACGGAACCGTCGTCGGCGCCCTCGCCGGTCTGGTTATTTTCACGCTGGCCCGGGCCGTGTCGCTGCTGTTTTAAGCGACTGGCGGCCCGGGTCTGGCGGAGACCCGCTACCGAGCGGCGGTGTATTCCGCTGCCGCGGCGCGCAGGCGGCCGTGAACGCCGCCGTAGGCTTGCGCGTCCTTTAGGGTCCACTTGGGCAGCTTCGCCACCATCGTATAGTTGGGATCGCACACGTTTGCGGCCGGTGCGAGTCCCATTTGGCTGACCAACTGATAGGCATCCATCGTGTCTAGGCCGGTGAGGTCGGATGCCCAATTCACGAGGTCTTTCTGGCTGATCCGAAAGGCATCTTCCAGAGGTCGAGCCGACCCGGTGCTCATGATGAACTCGTCGTTCTCAAGCCGCGGCCAGGCCGAAGCGCCACCCTTGACCAGGTCGAGTGCGATGACGGAATTCATCGCCGACTCCAGGCCGGTTCCACAGACCTCACCCTCACCCTGGCGGGCGTGACCGTCACCGAGCGACAGCATCGCGCCGGCCACATTCACCGGAAGATACAGCGTCGTTCCGGCCCGCGCTTCCGGGGTATCCATGTTTCCGCCGTGGGTGGATGGGGTCACGACCAACCGCACCTCGCCGCTGGCGGGAGCAACGCCGACGGTGCCGTGCATGGGATCGAGCGGGAGAGCCAGCGTGTAATCCGAGTTCGTGGCACGAAAGGTGGCCGTCCAGGCATCCAAATCGATGTCGTAAAACCAGACCCTCTCCGGCAGCGGCTCGTGCAGCATCGCCGTCTCGTGCGTTGCGGAGAGCGCACCAAAGAGCGGGAAGGTGCTCGAAATCGCGTAGGAACGTGCCGGCACGATGGAGACAAAGTGCACGGCCAACAGGTCGCCGGGCTCAGCCCCGATCACCTCGATCGGACCGGAGACAGGATTGAGCTCGGAAAAAGGCACGATTTGGCTGGGAACGTCTGTGGGCGTCGTGACCCGTCCGCCGAAGCAGTCTTCCGTGCTCACCTCGACGATATCGCCGGGGCGAACGCTCAGCAGCGGCTCCCGACCCCCGAACACATAGGAATACTGTTCGGGGAGCGGAGCGAGCTTGTGTGCAGCCATCGAGCTACCGCGCATCCGCCATCGCAGGCTCCGTGGCCGTGCTGACCTTCATCCGGCCGGTCTTGTACAGCACGAAGGCGATGACGATTCCAATGATCAGCCAGGCCACGCCGACGACCTGCGCCGACACTCGCGCGTTGTAGAGCACAAAGGCGAGAACCACGAAGCCCAGTACAGGGAAGACCAGGTGCACGAACCAGCGCCGGGACTTCTGCCGCACGATGAACCACCACACCACCGACACGTTCAGCAGCAGGAATGCGGTCAGGGCGCCGAAGTTGACCAGGGCCGCGATCACGCCGAGGCCGTCGGGTAGGAGGGTCAGGAATAATCCGAGCACCAGCGAGATCCCGGCCACCAGAAATGTCGCGTTGACCGGCACGCTGTGCTTTTCGCTGACCTTCGCGAGGAATTTCGGCAGCTGGCGATCGCGCGCCATGGCGTACAGCAGGCGAGAGGTGGACGCCTGGGCAACGAGCGCATTGGCGAAACCCCAGGCGATGGCCGTCGAAGCAGCGGTCAGGATATACATGAACGGTCCGCCGGCGACGGCGGCCGCTTCATAGAATGCCACCCCGGCCGGGTCGCCATTGGCGATGAGCGCTGCGGGGTCTTCAACCAGCATCGAGGCCACCCAGGTCTGCACGACGAACAGGACGCCCAGCAGGCACAGGGCCGCGATCATGGACCGACCGAGGGACTTGCTGCTTCCGCTGTTTTCCTCGGCCAGGGTGGAGATTCCATCGAAACCGAGGAAGGACAACACAGCAATGGATGCTGCGCCAAACAGCAGCGGGAGGGAGAAGGTATCAGCGTTGTAGAACGCGTCGAAGCTGAAACCCTGACCCTTGCCCTGCGAGACTGCGACGATGCCAACGACCAGGAAGATCGCCAGCACGAGGAGTTCGAGCACCAGCATGACCCGGATGACAACCGCGGCCAGGTGGATTCCGAGGTAGTTAATCACGGTGTTCAGTGCAACGAAGGCAATCAGCCACAGCCAGATGGGAACCTGGCTGATGATGCCATTCATCGCGATTGCCGCGACAAAGTACAACAGGGTCGGAATGAGGATGTAGTCGAGCAGGATCATCCAGCCGGCGATGAAGCCCGTTGGGCGGTTGATTCCGCGACCCGCGTAGGTGTAAACCGAACCGGCCATCGGAAAGGCCTGGGCCATCTGCGAGTAGGAATTCGCCGAGAACATCATTGCAACCAGGGCGATGATGTACGCGATCGGCGGCATTCCGCCCGAGTCGTGAAAGACGCCGCCGAAGATGGCGAATGGTGCGATGGGCACCATAAAGATGAGGCCGTAGATGATCAGATCGCTGAACGTCAGCGTTCTCTTCAGCTCTTGCTTGTAACCAAATTGTTCAATACCCGCACTCGTGGTACTTGCAGAGGTGCCCGGGGTTGTGGAGCTGTTCACGCGTTTTCCTATCGTCATCGACAGCCGTCATTATTTCCATGTGGAAATTTTGTTTATGCTACACCTGGCGCAGTGTTCTGACAACTTCTAGGTCGGTGCCGCTGGCCCGCGCCATGCTCATGGGTCGACGTCTGAGATCGATTCCCGCCTGGGCAAAATCCGACCGATTGGCGTCTGAAAAAAGCCGCTCGGCCACCTGGGTCGCGGTGTTTGTAGTGAGCAAGCCACTTTCACACATGGCGGCCAGCAGGTGCACGCCGTCGTAGCATCCTTCGGCGTAGGAGCCGGGCAGCGGTGCGGTCAGTCCAAACCGAGCGACGTACGACTCGAGCAATCGGCGGTGCCGGTCATCATCCTGCAGCAGAAATGTGGGCATTGCGGTGTAGAGCTCCCCGCTGCTGTCGCCGCCCGCCGCGACCAGACAGCTCTCGTCCAGAGCGGTACACAGTCGAACGAACGCCGTGCTGGCATCCAGCTCGGTGACCCCGCGATGAAATTCGATGCCATCGCGGCCGACCAGGGAGACCAAGATTGCATCGGCCCGTGCTCGCTGTGCGGCGGCCACGAGCTCCGCAACGTCGACGTGTCCCATCGGCACGAGTCGGTCCATGACGACGCGCTGCTGCAGATCGCGCAGGACGCGAGTGGCGGCAGCGTGTACCTGACGTGGCCAGACGTAATCATTGCCGATGAGGGCCCATCGTTCTACCCGCCGGTGTTTGGCGAGCCACGCAATCGGCTGACGCAGATGCTCGGCCGGGTCGCTGCCGAGAAATACCGATCCGGCCGACGCTCGCCCAAACTCGTGCGGCGGCGTAAAGACATAGGGCACCTGATTGTTCACGCGTGCCTCGACGGCCACACGAATATTCGAAGTGTGTGTACCCACCAGCCCGTCGACGAGCCCGGCACCCACCAGTAGATCCACCTCGCGCGCGACGTCTTCCGGGGCTCTGCCGGCATCGACCAGGACGAGGTCGATGGTCGTTCCCGAGGCACGGCACGCTTCTTCGGCCGCCAGAACCGCGCAATTGATAATGGCTGGGCCGGCCACGCCCATCAGGCCCGACAACGGCGCGAGCAGTCCCAGCCGAAGTGTCTGCTGCGTAGGACCGCACAGGAAAACTTCACTGGAGAGCACTACTCTGACCTGGGGCGCCATCTGACCATTATCACGTAGCGGGAATCCCGGACCTTATTTTTCGCGAACATGGAGGAGTACCATGGCCGAGCAGCTGGGGAGCGGGGCGCGTGCGCTAGGAATCGTGGCACCCCTGGCCGAGCTCGTCTGGGCCCTCGCTGACCTGGAACGGCGCCTCACACTCGGACTGAGCGTTGCCCTGTCTGAAGAGAACACCACGATGGATCAGTGGCGAATTCTGGAAGCCTTGGACCGCCTCGACTCGCCGACCATGGGTGAGCTGGCGGAGACGTCCGGCATGGCAAATGCGAGCCTGAGTCGAACGGTGGACTCACTGGAAGATTCGGCTTCGGCGTTCCGCCTGCCAACCGCGACCGACCGTAGACGCATTACCGTGCATTTGTCGGATCGGGGCCGGCAGCGGCTCGCACGCATTCGTGAAATCGTCTCCGCGTGGGGGCAAACCATCGAACACCGGTTGGGAGCGGATGCCGTAACAGCCTTGGTCGAGGCTGCCGGCACTGCCGCGCGCTCTCTCGAAGACACCCCAAGAAAACCCTGATGGGGGTTTCGCCGCCAATTGGCTGCAAATCTGGGGCAAGATGATGGGATTTTATCCATTCGGGGCAGAATGATCTTTTGTCCTGTTCCGAAAGGCGCCCATGCACGACCTCGTCCGGTGGGCCCTTCGCCCGGTGATGCGCATTTGGACGGCATCCGCTGAACGGGCGGACCGCCACCTGCCTCGCCCGAGCGATGCCCCGCAGGCCCACGCCCCCGGTATCGACAGCGACCGCGTGCTGATCCTCGGCTGCGGTCCCGCGGTCGGCTGGGGGGTGCTCAGTCATCAGCTCGCCCTACCCGGCTCGCTCGCCCGCGAACTCTCGGTACGCACCGGGCGCGGCGTCGACATCGACCTCCTGGCCAGCCGTACCATGACCGCCGAGAATGCGCTGACGGCGCTTGCGGACACCCGGCTCGGCCGTTTCGACGCGGTCGTCGTCATCCTCGGCCTCAACGAAGCGCTCGACCTGACCAGCGTCACCGAATGGCGCGAGCGGTTGACCGCCCTGCTCCAGGAGCTGGAACGCGAGACCTCACGCAGTACCCAGATATTTCTGCTTGGGATTCCGCCCGTTCACAGCATCGAGATCTTTCGACGTCCGCTCGTGCGCATCGCCGATTGCTCGGCCACCGACCTCAACGCGGTCACCGCACGGCTGGCCGCCGGGGCCCCGCGCACCACGTTCGTACCGTTCTCGCCGTCAGCGACGGTCGAAACCGACCGGCACCGCACCCCCGCCGACTACCGCGATTGGGCCGTGCTCCTGGCCGACGCCCTGGCCGACAGCCTCGACTCCGCGCGTGTCGGTATCGTGCCTCCCCCCGATCCGCGTCAAACGGATGCAGCCGGCCAGGAACGCGCCCGGCAGGCGGCCGTTGATGGCCTGGCCATTCTCGATACCCCGCCAGAGGCCCGTTTCGACCAACTGGTTGTCCTGGCTCAGCGGCTCTTCGGCACCGAATCAGCGGTGATCAGTGTTATCGATCGCGACCGTCAGTGGCACAAGGCCAGGGTCGGGCTCGCCGCCACGGAGATTCCGCGCGCCGATTCCTTCTGTGCACGCACCATTGAGGGGACCGGTGCTCTCGTTGTCGAGGACGCGCGAACGGATGGCAGGTTCAGCGGCAGCCCGCTCGTGGTGGATGAGCCACGCATCCGCTTTTATGCCGGGTTCCCCATCGAATCACCCTCGGGGGAGCGTGTCGGCGCCCTGTGCGTGTTCGACCCCCAGCCGCGGGCGCTCGCCGAAGTCGACCAGGTGCTGCTGCGCGAGCTCGCGCTGCTGGTGCAGCGCGAACTGCGGGTGCCGTCGGTCTTCGGCTGACCTCGAGCGAGCGGCCGCATGCGGTAGGCGAGTACGAGTTTGGCCGGTGTTGGCGACGTCGGTTCCTTCGCTGTTGCTGTCGGCATCCATGACGATAAGCTCGCGGCGTGAGCGACTCCTTACGGCGCAGACTGCGCGCCCTGCCCGACTTTCCCGACCTGCTGCCCGCTTTCGATCCGTCCAGCGCACCGGCCGACCCGGTCGACCTGTTTCTGCAGTGGCTCGATCACGCGCTCGCCGCGGGCGTGCCGCAGCCGCACGCCTTCAGTCTCGCGACTTCGACCCCCGATGGCCGCGTGTCGTCGCGCATGCTCATCCTGAAGAACGTTGACGGCGGGGCCTGGCAGTTCGCGAGCACGCGCGGTTCCCGCAAGGGACGCGAGCTCGCCGCCAACCCCCATGCGGCGATGAACTTCTACTGGCCGGCTCTCGGGCGGCAGGTGCGCGTTGTCGGAGCGGTTTCGCTGCTGACGGCCGAGGCATCCGCTTTGGACTGGGAAGAGCGGCCAGGAGCCGATGGTCGGGCCAATCCCGACTGGCAGCTCTACGCGCTGCACCCCGCCGAGGTCGAATTCTGGCAGGCCAGCCCGGATCGCCGTCATATCCGCCACCGCTACGACCTCTGAAAGCCGCCCGGCAGCATCCGCTGACCACGTCGGTCTCGGTTGCGGTGGCTGATTCAGAACAGCCGGTCGCGCAGTCGTGGCTGGGCCAGCAATACAGCGGGCGTGAGTGTGCCGTGGCGGCGGATTTCCTGAAGTAGCCACCGAGCGGCCCACTAACCGCAGGCAAACGGGAGGCGGAAACACAAAATGCGCACCGAATCCAGCGGATTCAGTGCGCATTTGCCGCGCCACCTGCGCGATCATTGTGGGCCCCGTCGGGCTCGAACCGACGACCCAAGGATTAAAAGTCCTTTGCTCTACCAACTGAGCTAGAGGCCCGTAGGTTCTAATCTACCGTGGATTCGCGCTCAGCTTTTCTGGGTAGCGTTGAGGGCAGCAAAAACCAGCCATCTAAACCCGAAGGAGAACCCGCCGTGGCCGACAACTTTCACAAGCCCACCCTGTTCTCCGGGAACAAATTCGAGGCATTCCAGGGCGGCGATGACCCGGCGAACATCAGCCGCGTCGCGCACGAGACCGCGCAGGCCCTGCTCAACCGGGTGCGCAGCAACCCCGACCCGGCGACGGTCGAGCGCCTCGTCGCCTACACCGACGAAAACGGCATCGACGCAGTCGCCGAGCTGTGGTCGCGGGCCACTCCCCGTAGTCTGCCCGGCGCACTCTGGCGCATCTACCTCGTCCGCATGCTGATTCGGCAGGACCCTGAGGGCTGTGCGTACCTGTACCAGCGGGGAACGGATGCTGCCGCCACGATCGATCCGCTCGTCGCGGGTGCCGCGGTGCCGACGGGTCCGGCCGAGATCATCGTGCTCGCCGATGAGATTCTGCGCGGCCTGTTCACGGGAGATTTCGCTGTGGCGCTCGATCGCGGCGCGGCGTATTGCCGGGTCACCGCACTCGGCGCCACGAGCATCGCCGACGACCTCGAGCTGACCGAGCCGCACCGCTCCTCGGAATTGACGACCCGAGCACTGCGGTTCTCCACGACCGCCGCCGAGTTCGCGGCCTGCGCGCGCCTCTGGCGCCGCGACTCCCTGGAGTAGTCCCCGCCCTTGTTTTTGCCGGGCCCGGGCCGGAATGTGGGCCCATGATCTATCGTGGGCCCGCTTCCGTAGGGGGGGGGCCCGGAGGCCCGCACCCCGCAACCCGAAAATCCCCTGTGCGCCGACGGCGAACATTCGACGCCGGCCGCCCGGCTCGAATACACTGGAGTCTGGTCGGGCCGCAGTAATCCCGGGTTCCATTATTCGCCGCTTCGAGCGGCCTCGCGCCGAGAGGTGCTCTGCGGCCCGGCCTTCTGCATTCCCGCGGTGGGCGCGATGAGACCGGCCGCCGGCATCCGTTTCGAAGCTTATTTCGCGTCTTGACCAATCTATTAGCGACTTCGCACCGAACCCTAGTCATGGAACGGGACGAGACCTGACATGCTAGATCTCATGACAGCTGATTCCGCCGGAGATCTTGCATCGGCAGCCCCTGCCACCAAGGAGGAGCTGCTCGCTCGAGTAGCGCTCGGCGACCAATCGGCCTTCGGAGAGCTGTATGACCAGATCGCCCCGCGGGTGCTTGGCCTGGTCAAGCGTCTGCTCATCGACCACGCGCAGTCGGAGGAAGTGACCCAGGAGATTTTTCTGGAGATCTGGCAGTCGGCCACGCGGTACGAACCCACGCGTGGCGGGGCGAGTACCTGGATCCTCACCATGGCACACCGGCGAGCGGTCGACCGAATTCGGTCGTCGCAGGCCGGCCGTGACCGCGATACCAAAATCGGAATCCGTGACCTGGCCGTTGCCTACGATCACGTGGCCGAAACCGTTGAAGTACGAATCGAACATGAGAGGGTGGAGAAGGCGATGACTCGATTGACTCAGTTGCAGCGTCAGGCAGTGAGCCTCGCGTATTACGGCGGGTTCAGTCACAGCGAGGTCGCCGACATGCTCCACATCCCGTTGGGTACCGTGAAAACACGGCTCCGCGACGGACTGATCCGCCTCCGCGACGAATTGGGCGTGGCATCATGACCGGCCGCAACGAGCAGCACCCGGCCGACCTCGCCGGCGCCTACGCCCTGCACGCCCTCGACGCCGACGACACGGCCGCGTTCGAAGCGCACCTGGCCGAATCCGAGCGGGCCCGCATCGAGTCGGCCGAGTTGAACGACACCGCGGTGGCCCTCGGCCTCGCCGTGGCACCGGTCCAGCCCTCGAGCGCGCTCAAGGCCAACCTCATGTCGATGCTCGCGTCGACCCCGCAACTCGCGCCACTGCCGCGCGCCGCTGGCCCCGCCACAACGGATGCTGCCGCCTCCGCTTCCGAGACGACTCCCGTCGTTCCCCCGGTCGCGTCCGGGACGGCACCGTCCGGGACGACTCCGGACTCGCCCGCTACGCCGCCGTCCTCCGGCAGCGCACCCGGTGATGCGCCCCGCCCACACCTTTCGTCGGCGACCGAGCGTGCCGAGGCGCGCTGGTTCAAGCGGCCGGCGCGGTATCTGCTGGCCGCTGCTGCGGCGGGAGCCCTGTTCGTCGGCGGATCCTTGTTCGGCCAGACCCTCAACAACTACCAATTTGAGTCGCAGCAGGCCGCCGGGCTCGCCCAGATCAACGCGGCCGATGACTCCCAGCGTGCCGCGACGTTCACGGCCGAGGGGCAGGAAGCGACGCTGGTCTGGTCGAACACCCTCGGAATCTCCGCCGTGCTCGTTGACGACCTGCCCGCGCTGCCCAGCGATCAGGACTATCAACTCTGGTACATCAACGGTGACGGCCCGGCCTCGGCCGGAACCTTCGACTCGACCGGCAACGGCACCGCCTGGCGCGTGCTCGACGGCACCATGCACGCCGGCGATCAGGTCGGGATCACCGTCGAACCCAACGGTGGGTCCGACCAGCCCACGAGCACCCCGATCGTCGCGTTCCAGAGTTAGCGGTCTCGCCGCGGCCGCTCGTCGGTGAAGGGTCGCAGAATGTCCTAATTCTGGCTTCCACACGGCCCCTCATCGGGCAGCGGCCGGAGACGCGCCGCACGCGCCCTGATGCGCGCGAAGTAGGCTCGGGGCATGAGACTGCCCTTCACGCTACTGATCGACCCCGTCCCCGCCGATTCACTGCAGAAGAATTTCGACGACACGTTCCACGAGATGGAATCCAGCGCCCCGGCCCTGCGGGTCGGCGAACTGAGCACGCAGCGTGGCGACGGAATCTTCGAGACCCTCGCTGTCGTCGACGGTCACCCGCAGGAGGTTGAGCCGCACATCAGTCGGCTGCGCAACTCAGCCCTCATCTGCGATCTCCCGGTTCCGAATGCCGAGCAGTGGCGCGCCGCGATCGCCTACGCTGTCGCGCGCGTTCCGCAGCGCGGTGAGATCGCGCTCAAGTTCGTGCTCAGCCGCGGTGTCGAGCACGGCCCGGCACCGACCGCCTGGCTGCACGCGGTCGCCGCGGCGGACTTCAGTGCCGTGCGCGCGACCGGCGTGCGCGTCGTGACCCTCGACCGCGGCTACCCGCGTGGGGTCGCCGAGAAGGCCCCCTGGCTGCTGATGGGCGCCAAAACCCTCAGCTACGCGGTGAACATGGCCGCTATTCGCGAGGCCCACCGCCGCGGCGCCGACGACACCATCTTTCTCACCACCGACGGCTTCGTCATGGAAGGCCCGACCTCGAGCGTCGTGCTGCGCAGCAACGGTGCATACGTCACGCCCGCCCCGAGCGGCGCGATTCTGCACGGAACCACGCAGCAGAGCATGTTCGAGTATCTGAGCGGGCAGGGTGCTTCCGTCGAATACCGCGACGTCACGCTCGATGAACTTCGTCAAGCGGATGCCGCCTGGCTTGTCTCCAGCGTGCGCCTCGCCGTATCAGTGGTCGCCCTGGACGGTGAGCCGTTCCCGGCCGACCAGCCGGTGACCGACGCCCTGAACTCGTACCTGCTGGCGCGGACCGCGTAGGGCCAGCCGGGGCATCCGCTTGTCAGCAGAATGGCGGCGGGCGGCGACCTCGCCGGTGCCGCTGGGCAAACCAACCGGGCGGGACTACATTATGGACGAAGAAATGCGTTGCCCCTGAGCGGAGGGGGGCACGATACTGTCCAGCCTGCTGTCTGGATTGCGCGACCTGCGCACGCCCCGCACTGTCGGCTCTCTCTGGCTGACCAGTCTCTGGGTACTGTTCGGCTCCCAGATTCCCAGTTCGACCGCCGAGGCCGACGGGCTCGCGCACGAACTGTTCCGCCTGGCCGGCGCCTTCGGTGCGCCCATTCTGCTCGCCGGCGGGACGGCGTAAGCCGGTCTCGGGAACCCGTAGACCGACGCGCGGGCCGGGCCGCGTGGACATCCGCTCTGAAAGAGACCGCGAATTGGGGCAATCTGCCACTGCCGCTATGCTCTGGGTGGACCGAGAGGGATAATATGAGAATTTCTGTCATTGGATGTGGCTACCTGGGCGCCGTACACGCGTCAGCTATGGCCGAATTGGGGCACGATGTCGTCGGAATCGATGTCGACGCCGCCAAGATCGCGCAACTTGCCATCGGCAAACCCCCGTTCTTTGAACCTGGACTTCCCGAGGTTCTCACCTCGGCCATGAACAGTGGTCGTCTGCGATTCAGTACCGATATAGCGGATGCCGCTGGCTCGCAGGTGCACTTCATCGCCGTCGGCACACCGCAGAAACCCGGCAGCTACAGCGCCGACCTGCGTTATGTCGATGCGTCGATCGAGTCGCTCATTCCGCATCTAGCCGACGGCGATCTCGTCGTGGGCAAGAGCACCGTTCCGGTGGGAACCGCGGCCCGCCTGGCCGAGGTCATCGCCGCCGGTAGTGGCGCGTCGCTGGCCTGGAACCCGGAGTTTCTGCGCGAGGGATTCGCCGTGCAGGACACCATTAGCCCCGACCGCCTGGTCTACGGCGTCGCCCCGGGCGCGCCCGGCGAGCACGCGGTCGAGCTGCTCAACGAGATCTACGCCACGGCGCTCGCCGCCGACACCCCCCTGGTCATCACCGACTACGCCACGGCTGAGCTCGTCAAGGTCGCCGCGAACGCGTTTCTCGCGACCAAGATCAGCTTCATCAATGCCATGGCCGAGATCGCCGAGGTCACCGGTGCCGATGTCACCCAGCTGGCGGATGCCATCGGCTACGACGGCCGCATCGGCCGCCGTTTTCTCGGTGCCGGCGTTGGATTTGGCGGCGGCTGCCTGCCCAAGGACATTCGTGCCTTCACCGCCCGCGCCGAAGAGCTGGGTCGCGGCGAGTCCGTGGCTTTTCTCAAGGAGATCGACAAAATCAACCTGCGTCGCCGCCAGCGCGTCGTCGACCTGACCACCGAGGCCCTCGGCAACACGGTCTACAACGCCAAGGTCGCGGTGCTCGGACTGAGCTTCAAGCCGCACTCCGACGACGTGCGCGACTCGCCGGCACTCGACGTGGCCGTGCAGCTGCGCGGTCTGGGGGCCGAGGTGGTGGCGACCGACCCGGAGGCCATCGAGAACTCGCGGGCGCGGCATCCGCAGCTTACTTACGAGGAGTCCCTCGAAGACACACTGCGGGGAGCGGATGCTGTCGTGCTCGTCACCGAGTGGCCCGAGTTTCGACACCTCGACCCTGTCTGGGCGGGTTCGCTCGTGAAAACGAAAACCGTGATCGACGGCCGCAACGCGCTCGACCCCGCCGTCTGGCGTGCCGCCGGGTGGACCTATCACGGGCTCGGTCGGCCGTAGTACTTCGGACGGGGCCCGGGCCCCGTCCATGGGCCCAGCTTAGAAACTGGGCCCATGGTCATAGCCTGGGCCCCTACTTCTGACCCGGCCCGGGCCCAGAAACTGGGCCCATGATTGATCATGGGCCCAGCTCCGTAACCTGGGGCGGGCCGTTCGAACGCCGTCCCGCAGGCCGGGCCCACCCCGTGAACGTGGGCCCAGGTTAGAACCTGGGCCCGGGCCTGGGCCCCCGTGCAGGACACCCCGTGGGCGCGAGCGTAAACTCGACTGAATGTGGCTTCGGGGAGTACTCGTGGCGGCCCTCGCCGCCGTCTCGGCCTGGGGCGTGCACGCCGCCGTGCCCGCCTTCCCGCTGCTCACCGTGGCCGTTGTGCTCGGAATCATCGTCGGCCAGATCCCGGCCGCACGTCCCCTGCTGGCTGGAGTCCTCGCACCCGGCCTCGCGGTCGCTACCAAGCCGTTCATGCAGCTCGGAATCGTGCTCCTCGGCCTTAAGCTCAGCCTCGTCGACATCATGGCGCTCGGCTGGGTGACCATCGCCACCACCGTCGCGATTGTGCTCATCACCTTCGCTGGCACGCTCGGACTTGGCCGCTGGTTCGGCCTGCCCGGTCATCAGCCCCTGCTCATCGCCACCGGATTCAGCATCTGCGGCGCCTCCGCAATCGGGGCCATGAGCGGCGTCGTCAGGGCGAAAGACGAGGAGACCGCCACCCCGATCGCGCTGGTCACCCTGTGCGGAACTCTTGCAATCGCCGTATTGCCGCTGTTGTGGCATCCGCTTGGGCTCAGTGCGCTGCAATTCGGACACTGGATCGGCGCCGGCGTGCACGACGTCGGCCAGGTCGTCGCGACCGCACAAATCGCCGGCTCGGCCGCCCTCGCTGTCGCCCTCGTCGTCAAACTCACCCGCGTGCTCATGCTCGCCCCGATCGTGGCCGTCGCGTCCATCGCCCGGCGCCGCCGTCTCGGCGTGATCGAAGCGGATGCCGCCACTTCGGTCGACCCCGCTGCCGGTGACACTTGGGTGCCCGGCCCAGCCACCCGGAGCATCCGGTCGACGCGGCCACCGATCGTTCCGCTGTTCGTCGCGGGGTTCATCGTCGCGATGCTGGTGCGTACGCTGGTTCCGCTACCCGTCGAGGCGCTCGAGACCGCCGACCTGCTGCAAACCGCACTGCTGGCCATGGCGCTGTTTGCCCTCGGCGCGGCCGTCAATCTCGGCACGCTTCTGCGCACGGGCGGCCGCGCACTCGCCGTCGGGCTGCTCTCCTGGACCCTGATCGCTGTACTGGCCTTGGGTGCCGTGCAGCTTTCCTGACCAATCATGATTGAATTTGCTACTCCTGAGTCAGAAGCAATCACTTAGGAGCGTGCGCGTGGCTGAGATCGTCGTGGCCCGGAGCAAGCAGGCCGCGGGGGAGCTGGTAGCCACAGAAATTCGCCGGCTGATCGAGTCGAAGGCCGATCCTGTGCGGGGGCTCGCGACCGGGTCCACGCCCTTGCCGGTCTATGCGGCCCTCGCGGCGTCCTTCCGGGCGAACCCGCTCGTCGTTCACCGTGGCACCGACGACCGGGTCGATGCCGTTTACCCCGATGAACGCCAGATCAAGCCTCACCTGGGTGAGCACCGACTCAGCGTAGGCGCCGACCAGCTCGTAGGAGCGCGCGTGCACGACTCCGCCGGTCACCACGGTCTTGATCTGCGGTCGCATCGTGAGTTGCGCGGCAATATTGATCGCGTTCGTCACGACCGTGAGGTCGGCGTGCGAGCTGGCCTGCGCAATATCCGCGCGGGCACTGAGCACACCGGCAATCGCCGTGCTGGTCGTGCCGCCGCAGAGGCCGACAACGTCGCCGCGGGTCACGAGTGCGCTCGCCGCCCGGGCGATCTGCAGTTTTTCGGGCGCGTGACGCTCCTGCTTGTAGCGTGCCGGCAGGTCGTAGGCGACGGATTGCCCGATCGCACCGCCGCGCGTGCGGGTGAGCAGCTGCTGTTCGGCGAGGGTGTCGAGGCCCTGGCGCGCGGTCGCGGCCGACACTCCGAGCTTGGTGATGATGTCATCGACCTCGACTTGCCCCGAATCGGCGAGCCGTTCGGCACGGTTCATGGTCACTCGCTTTCGTGGGGGGCCGGATCCTCAAGAGACATGCGGGCGCCAGCACAGTGCGCGGTCGCCGCAGGCGCGAATGCTGCGACCGGCGCAGACGCCGCCAGCACCCCGCGCGCCCGCAGCGCCGCCCCGAGCAGGCGGCCGTCGGCGTCGACCAGGGCGCTCTTGATGTCGATGCCGCCGATGTCGAACGCGAGCACGGGGGCGCCGGGCCCAAGCAGAGGGGTCATAAAGGGGTCGAAACTGATTGATACTGATCGAAAACTAGGCTTCTCAATCACTGTAGTTGCGCGGAGGAGGTGGGAGGCTCGTCGGCAGGGTGGGGCGGCTCGATGTGGCGTTCCTGTATATACGTCGGTCTCACGCGCACGGGTGAGGTCGTATCCGGCAGGTAAATAATTCGGTCGGGTTTGCCTCGGTAGTTGAGATTACGTCATAATCGCAGCACGTGTCCGGTCGACGGGTAAAAGTCGCCGGGTGAAAACAGGTGCCAGTTCCGCAATCCGAGTCGGAGGCTACATGTCCGTTCAGTCCACCCTGGAACGGCGACAACCCGCGCCCGGAGCCACCGGCACGGGCGGCAAGTCCGCCACGCGCACCTTTCGCGGCGACATCGAGGGCCTACGCGCGATCGCCGTGATCGTCGTCATTTTCGATCACCTGCTCGGCTGGCCGTCCGGCGGATTCATCGGCGTCGACATCTTCTTTGTCATCTCGGGCTTTCTCATCACGAGCCTGCTCCTCAAGGAACACGCCCACACCGGCCGCATCTCGCTCGTCGACTTCTACCGCCGACGCATCCGCCGCATCCTGCCGGTATCACTGCTCGTGCTCGTCGTCACCGCGGCGATCGGCTACCTGCTCCTGCCGAGTGCCCGCGCCCTCAGCACCCTCTGGGACGGTGTCTATTCGGCAATGTTCGTGGCCAACTGGCACTTTGCCCTCGTCGGAACCGATTACCTGCAGGCGACCAACGCCATCTCTCCGCTGCAGCACTACTGGTCGCTCGCCGTTGAGGAACAGTTCTACTTCGTCTGGCCGTTTCTGCTCATCGTCATCTTCGCCCTGGCCGGCCGCCGCACACTGAGCGCCCGCGCCCTGATCACGACCGTCGCCGTCAGCACCGGTGTTATCACCCTCGGCTTTCTGGCCTGGAGCGTCTTCGAAACCTCCACAAGCAGCGCCATCGCCTACTTCTCCACCGGCGCTCGCGCCTGGGAACTCGGCATCGGCGCCCTCCTCGCCGCCGCCGCCCCCGGCATCGCCAACCTGCCGGCGGCCCTCCGTCCGGTGCTGGCTTGGCTCGGCCTCGTCCTGATCGTGGCCAGCCTCGTGTTGATCAGCCGAGACTCGCCGTTCCCCGCCCCGTGGGGCCTGCTGCCGGTAGCCGGAAGCGCCCTCGTCATCGCCGCCGGCATCGGATCCTCCGAACAGCGCCTGCTCTTTCCCCTCACCAACCCGCTCAGCCGCTACATCGGCAAGATCTCGTACTCCCTCTACCTCTGGCACTTTCCGGTGGTCATCCTGCTCGCCACCGTCTTCGCGACCAACTCGCCGCTCTACCTGCCGCTTGCCCTCGTCCTCATGGTCGCCCTCTCGATGTTCTCCTTCCACTTCGTCGAAGATCCCATTCGGCACTCGCTCTGGCTCGAAAGTTCGCAAACCCGTCAGCGAGAACGGATGCGCCGCCCCGCCACCCAGCACCGCTCCGGCCTCACCCCGGCCAAGGCCTGGATCGGCGCCCTTGTCGTCGTCACCCTGGTCATCGTCTCGGTCTCCTTTGTTGCGCTGAAGTCCCGCACGTCGTCGGACCCGTCTGCCGATGCCGCGCCGATCGGTGCCGAGGCCAACCTGGGTGTGGAAGCTCCCGCCGAACCCGCCACCCTGCTGGCCACCCGGCAGGCCGCCATTACCGCGACCCTGGCGAACACGGCCTGGCCCGAGGCGACGCCGGCGTTCGACGCCCTCAGCGACAACTCGGGCGCACCGGAATGGGTCGACGACAACTGTCTCTCGGTGAGCGAGAAGAACGCCGCCGGCTGTGTCTATGGCGACCCGGCCGCGGCCAAGACCGCGGTTCTGCTCGGCGATTCCATGGCGATCAGCTACATGCCGGCCATCCGCGCCGCGCTCGAACCGCTTGGCTACAACCTGCGTTCGCTCACCATGTTCTCCTGCCCGGCCGTCAACATTTCGGTCGCGGCCAAGAGCGCCACCGATGCGTCCGCCGCCAAGTGCGACGCCCACCACGCCTGGGTCTACGACGAGGTCGCTCGCCTGTCGCCCGACCTCGTGCTCATGTCGAGCCTGGCCGGATCCATCGTGCGCCTCGCCAGCGGCAACGAGGGTGCCGATGCCCTCACGGAGTGGCAGACCGCCACGGCCGCCACGATTACCGCGCTGCAGGAGTCCACCGACCACGTCGCTGTGCTCTCACCGCCGCCGGCCAGCACCCCGTTCGCCGAGTGCAAGACCCTCACGAGCGTGCCGACGGACTGCATCTACAGCCCGTCGAACCTGTACCAGAAGGTGGTGACGGCCGAGCAGGCCGCGGTCGAGCAGCTGGGCGATTTCGCCCAGTATGTGAACGTCGTGCCGTGGCTCTGCGTCGACGAGCGCTGCCCGGCCTTCATCGACAACACCCCGGTGTTCTTCGACGGCCAGCACTTCGTGCGTGAGGCGAGCACCCAGCTCGGCCCGCTGCTCGCCGAGGCTCTGTTCCCGCCGGCCGCGTAGCCGCCCAAGGCGCTCGCGAGTGGATGCTGCCGGCCTGGCCGCCGCATCCGCTCGCCGTGGTCTCGTGGCGCGCGACCGCCCCCGATTTCGGCAGCCGCTACGGTAATCGCCGTAGCGCGCACCCAAATGGGGCGCGGGCATCCGCTCGCTGCAGACTCGCCTCAGTGTTCGCGCGGCCGAAACTCGCGCGGCCAATCGCTCGCGCGAATGCGCTTGATCTCCTTGACCACGCCGGTGGTTCCCCACTCGTCGAGGCCGAGCCGCGACAACGGTCGCAACTTCTCAATGAGTGGATGCCCGCCGTCCAACACCGCAGACGACACCGCGACGTGCGTCACCTCGCCGAACACTAGCGTGCAATCGCCCAGTTCGAGCGTGGAGTGCAGGCGGCACTCGATCGCCGCGGGGGACTCGGCCACCCGCATCGATGAAACGGTCAGGCTCGGTTCGCGGGTGAGCCCGGCGCGGTCAAACTCGCTCTCCTCCGGCCCGAAGTCGGTCCCGGTGGCATTCACTTCCTCGAACAACGATTCCGGCGTGAAATTCACCACGAAGTCCCCGGTCTCAAGGATATTGCGCACGGTGTCCTTGACACCCACCGAGGTGAATTGCACGATCGGCGGCGAAACGGATGCCACGGTGAAGAATGAATGCGGCGCCAGGTTGTCGACCCCGGCCGCCGAGCGGCTGGTCACCCAGGCAATCGGCCGCGGAACCACGAGGGAGTTCAGCAGGCGGTAGAAGTCGCGGCGGGCAAGGTCTCGGGGATCGAAGTCAGTACGCACTCGCTCAGGCTAACAACTCGCCCCCATCCCCGGCGCCGCTCACCCCGGCCGGCCTGCCACGATCGATAGAGTGGTCTGATGCCTATCCTTCCCCGCCTGGTGGCCTTCGACCTTGACGATACGCTCGCGCCGTCCAAGTCCGCGCTCGACCCGACCATGATCGACCTGCTGGTGCAGCTGCTCGGCGTCACCGAGGTTTGCGTCATCTCCGGAGGTCAGTTCGGCCAGTTCCAGGCGCAGATCATCGACAACCTGCCCTCGATTCCCCCCGATCTGCTTGCCCGGCTGCACCTCCTGCCCACCTGCGGTACCCAGTACTACCGCAGCGAAGCCCAGGGTTGGACGCAGGTCTACGCCGAAAACTTGAGCGACGAGCAAAAGACCCGGGCTCTCGATGCCGTCGAGCAGACCGCGCGCAGCCTCGGCTACTGGGAGAACGACACCTGGGGCCCCATCCTTGAAGACCGCGGCTCGCAGATCACCTTCTCCGCACTCGGCCAGGCCGCCCCGGTCGCCGCCAAGATCGCCTGGGACCCGACCGGGGAGAAGAAGAACACTCTGCGGGAGGCCGTGCAGGCACTGCTGCCCGACCTTGAAGTGCGTTCGGGGGGGTCGACATCCGTTGATATCACCCGGCAGGGCATCGACAAGGCCTATGGCATGAAGCGGCTGGCCACCCTTACCGGGGTCGACCTCGACGACATGCTGTTCGTCGGCGATCGCCTCGACGAGAATGGCAATGACTACCCGGTCAAGGTTCTCGGCGTCGAGTGCATCGCCGTCGAAGGCTGGCCCGACACCGTCGCCCTGCTCGAAGATCTGATTCCGCGCTACGTCGCCGTCTGACTGCCCGGCAGCCCCCAGTACGCCGGCGCGCCGCCGCTAATTCCGGAAGCCTGCTGCAGGCAGATGCAGAAATACGCGGGGCGCCACCTCGGTCCCGGCAGATCTCCTGATTTAGCCACGGGGGCAACTCATCGACCGCGGTCACGAGGTCTGCAGTGCAGTAGCTTGACCCCCAGTTCACGGCCTCTTTTGCTGCAGCGGCTCGTTTTGGCAGCCTCTGACCACCCCTGCAACCGGCCCAAGATTCCATCCTGAGTTTTTCTCGTGTACATTTCGTCTGTGAAAGAGATACAGGCCCCCGAGAACCGTGAGTGGATCAACTTCGCCAAGGGAGCGGCGATCATCCTCGTCGTGCTCTACCATTCATCGCTGTTTCTCAATGATCTCGGACTGGCCGGCAGTACCCCGCGGCTGCGCCTGGTGCTCAGCTACTTTCCCATGCCGGTGTTCTTTTTCATCGCGGGTCTCACTGCCCGGCGCATGCTCACCTGGAACCTGCACGACCTGTGGCGGCGTCGGCTGCTCACCTTGGTCTACCTGTACCTGCTCTGGTCGGTTATTCGCGTGCTGTTCTACCTCGTCGTGCCGCACCTGCGGGGAACCGAACGTTCCCCCACCGACCTGCTCAATATCATTCTCCTGCCGGTCTGGCCGACCAGCAGCTACTGGTTCATCTGGGCCCTCGCCGTTTTCACCCTGCTCGCCTGGCTGCTACGCAAATTCCCGATCAGCGTGCAGATCACCCTCGCCGCACTGGTCGCCGCAGCGTCCACGACACCAAACCTGCTCGACCTCGACAATGTCGGCTGGGACCGAGTCGCCGCCAACTTCATCTTCTTCATCGTCGCGGTCTATTTTCCGCACACCGTGTATCGGCTGGCCGCGCGGGTGCGGGTCTGGCACGCCATCGTGTTGGTAGTCGCCTACTTGGGCCTGGCCGTGCTTCTCGTGCCGTTCCACCTCACCCGTCTGCCCGGCCTGATCCTGCTCGAAAGCGCCGTCGCCGTGGCTATGGGTATCGCCCTGGCCACCCTGCTGGTGCGCGTGAAATGGCTGAACTTCATGAACACGCTCGGCCAGTACAGCTTTCAGATCTACTTGCTGCACCTGTTTCTCGTGGCCACAGCCCTTGCCCTGCTCGCCCCGATCGCCGAGGCAGCCTGGCTGGAACGCGCGGCCAACGCCCTGCCGTTTCTGCTCGCCGCAATCGCGCTCGTCGGCTCGGTCTACCTCGCCAAGCTCCTGCGCCGGTTCTCCTTCCTCTGGGTCAGCCCGTTCCGCAAGCGGCAGGCCAAATCGGTCTCGCATCGCGCACGGTTGAACGGAGACCCGCTGTGAAGCCCGCCCGCGCGGCATCCGTTGGCCTGCTGGCCGTTGGTCTGCTCTTGAGCGGATGCTCCGCCACGCCGACCACGCCCGACCGGTCTGCGCCGCCCGGCCCGGTCGTGGTGGAGCACGACCTGCAGTACGGCACGTCCAAGGGGCAGGACCTGATGCTGAACGCCTGTCTGCCCGAGGAGAAGACTCAGCGCGCCCCGGCCGTTATTCTCATCCACGGCGGCGGATTCGACAGCGGCAGCAAAGATTTCGGCGGCATGACCGCCCTGTGTGAGGAGCTGGCCGGCAGCGGCGTGGCGGCGTTCGCGGTGGATTACCGGCTCGCCCCGAAATTCGCCTTTCCGGCGCAGGTGAACGATGTCACCGACGCGCTCGAGTGGCTGCGCGATCCGCAGCAGGTCAGGGAATTCAACATCGACCCCGAGCGCATAGGACTGCTCGGCAGCTCGGCCGGGGCGATCATCGCCTCGTCGATCGGCACCAACGGCTCCGGCAGCCTCACCGGGGGCGACCGGGTTGCCGCGGTCGTAGCGCTGTCGCCGGCGGTTGACCTCACCGAGACGGGCCTCAGGCGTGGTCGTCCCTCGAGGCTGGCCGTCGGGTCGATCCTGCAATACCTCGGTTGCGACGACTTCACCGATTGTCCCAACTCGCGTACAGCCTCGCCGCTGTACGCCGTCGACAAGACCGATCCACCGTTTTACGTCGCCATCTCGAAAAATGAATTTGTTCCGGTGCAGCAAGCCGAGGCGATGGCGGACGCACTCACGGCCGTCGGCGTTCCCGTCACCCTCGACGTGAAACCCGGTGAACGACACGCTTTGGAGCTGCTCGACGAGGCAACCCGAGCGAATATTCGTCAGTTTCTGATCGACAATCTCGTGAACTCCTCAACACGGACGGATTAAATCTTCAATACTGACGGTCCAAAAGTGAGGATTTTTATGCCAACATAGGTTTCTGTCGTCGTACACCCGAAGTACGACGCATTAATCACTCGGAGAGAAGCGCGCATGGAACTGAAGCGTCTGGCTCGAATTCTACGAAAGCGATGGATTCTCATCGTGGCTTTCACCTTGTTGGGCGTCGTCGGTGGGGCCGCAGCCGCGTTGCTCACCCCCGTGCAATACCAGGCCTCGACCCGGGTCTTCGTAGCCGCGCAGATTCAGATCGGATCCACCCCCGGTGACCTGGTGCAGGGCAACAACTTTGTCGTGCAGAAGCTGCCCTACTACCTCGACGTGGCGACCAGCCCCCGCGTGCTCGACCCGGTGATCACGAGCCTGGGCCTCAACGAGACCGCCGCCAACCTGGCCGAGCGGGTCACCGCCACCACCCAGCCCGGTTCGGCCGTCATCGAAATCACCGCCCTCGCTTCGACAGCGGATGCCGCGCAGCAGCTCGCCGAGGCCGTGTCGGAAAGCTTCACCGACGTGGTCATCAACCAGCTGGAAACCCCAGCGGACGGCGGAGCCAGCCCGGTCACGGTTGGTGTCCTCGACCCCGCGGTGGTGCCGGACAACCCGGCGCTGCCCCAGCTCTATCTTAACCTCGCTGTCGGTCTGCTCATTGGACTGTTGGTCGGCCTGGTGACCGCGTTCCTGATCGGACTGCTCGATCGTCGCATCTACAACCGTGACGACATCGAGCGCCTCACGGTGGTTCCAGTGCTCGGCGGCATCCCCCTTGAAGCGCACGCCAACCCGATCATCACCCCCGACGGTCCGGCCACCGCACGCGCCGAGGCATTCCGGGTGCTGCGCACGAACCTCGAGTTCGCCGACGCCGATACCAGCCGGCGCAGCCTGGTCGTGACGTCGTCCGTCACGGGTGAGGGCAAGACCACCACCCTGGTCAACCTTGCCATCGTACTCGCCGAGAGCGGCGCGACCGTCGCCGTGATCGACGCCGATCTGCGCACGCCCCGGCTGGCCGACTACCTCGGCCTTGACCCAGACCGCGGCCTGACCGACGTGCTGGTCGGGGATGTGCCGCTCAAGGATTCCTTGCAATCGTGGGGCACGCTGCATCCGCTCACCGTGCTCTCCTCCGGCAAGATCCCCACCAACCCGAGCGAACTGCTCGGTTCGACGGCCATGGGCACCGTGCTCGATGTGCTCAGCAGCAGCTACGACTACGTGCTCATCGACGCCCCGCCGGTACTCGCGGTCACCGACGCTGCTGTGCTCAGCCGCTGGACCGGTGGCACGGTTTTGGTGGTTGGCGCCAACCGGGTGAGTGAGGCCGAGTTGCTCGCCGCGTTCGACGCCCTCGAAGCCGTCGGCACGACGCCGCTCGGCGTCGTGCTTGCCATGGTCCCCACCCGCGGCCCCGACGCGCTCGTGCGTGACGGCGGATTCGCGGTCTCGCCTCGTCCGCCCCTGCGCCCGTCCCTGCGGCCGAGTCGATCCACCGCCGCGGCCGCGATCGATCGCGGCCCAACGCCGGTCGATAGCGACACTTCCTCGACAGACAACCCGACCCACACCCGCGTCACCTGGTAATTCAGCGACACCTGCTCAGCCGTACCAGTTCAGCTTCGCCGATCGACAACTCCACCGCCCGAATAGCGCACGTTCGATGACGCACGTTCGAAACCGTCCCACCCAGGCTTTACCCGAAGGGAGCCTCAGTGTCCGTGCACTCGTCCTACCCGCTCGATCCGCTGCCGCCCACGCAACGGAAGCTTCTGCTCGTCGCCTCAACCGGCGGCCATCTCGCTCAGCTCGTTCGCCTCGCCCCCGGACTTGGCGCCTCGCCGAGCTCGCTCTGGGTCACCTTTGACTCCATGCAAAGCAGATCCCTGCTGGCCGGTCAGCGCCGCATCCACGTGCCCTATGTACGCCCGCGCGACTACCTCGGCATGATGCGCGCGGCCGGAATCGTCCGGCGGGTGCTCAAGCACGAATCCTTCGACGGTGCTGTGAGCACGGGGGCCGGCCTGGCCGTGGCCGCGCTGCCCCAGGCTGCGATCAGCGGCGTGCCCAGCCTGTACATCGAGAGCGTCTCGCGAGTGGAAGGCCCCTCACTCAGCGGGCGGGTGCTCGCCGCCAGCCGGCTGGTCAGCGTGTGCACCCAGCACCTGGCCTGGGCGACGGGGCGGTGGAGAACATACCCGAGTGTGCTCTCCACGTACCATGCGCTGGTCAAACACGCGCCGGACCGCCCCAGCCTGTTCGTCACCCTCGGCACCATCGAGGGGTATCGGTTCGACTCCCTCGTCGATGCCGTGCTGGCGAGCGGCCTCGCCGACGAACGCACCGTCTGGCAGCTCGGTTTCACCACCGACCGGACCGACCTGCCCGGTCAGGTACACCAGATGATGCCGACCGCGATGTTCGTCGATGCTGCCCTCACGGCCGACGTCGTGATCACCCACGCCGGCGTTGGCACCTTCATGGGCCTGCTTGAGCTGGGGGTCTTTCCGGTGATCGTGACCCGCCGCAAGCACCGCGGCGAACACGTCGACGACCACCAGATGCAGATCGCCGAGCTCGCCGAATGCCTCGGAGTCGCTCGGGCCGTTGATGCGCCCGACCTGACGGCTGAGGTTATCCGCTTCGCTGCCGGCCGCGTGATCGACACCGGCGTCAGCGTTTCGCTGACCACCGACCGATGAGCGCCACCGCACCAGGCGAGCGGATGCTGCGCGAAATTTTCGTGCCGGCCCGCGGACAGTACGACAACATTGGTGACATTCTGCTTCGCCGGCAGCTGCTCGACTGGTTGCGGCCCAACGGCCCGCTGCACATCTATGTCGGCGAAGCCCCCGATGGCTACGCGGAAGGACTCGGCCTGGCGCCGGACGATGTGCAGTACCGGTCGTTTCGTGCCTGGTACGCGGCGGCACTACGCAGCGCCGCCCGCGGCCGGGCATCGTACGTGTTCAAGCCGGGAGAAATTCAGCTGACCCTGATCGGCATGAAGGAGCACCTCGCTATGCTGCCGGTGCTCGCGCTCGTGCGCGCTCGACATGGCCGGGTGGCCCGGGTGGGCGTGGGCAGCCGCAATTTTGCACCGCTGCCGCGCGCCCTGATGGGCCCGTCCATTGCACTGTCCAATCTGTCGCTCTGGCGCGATGCCGCCACCGCCGGATATCTCGGGCAGGGCCGCATCATGCCCGACCTCGCCTTTGCGAGCGACGGTCGGGCAGAAAAGCGTGATCTGGCCGACGAGGTTCGCGACGTGCTGGTCGTATCCATGCGCTCCGATCTGGACTATCCGAGCGATGAGTGGCTCGCCGGGGTGCGAGCCGTGGCGGCCGACAATGGCCTCACTATCTGGTGCGTGACCCAGGTTCTGCGCGACGACGACAAATGCGGCCAACTCGCCGCCGACCTCGACGGGCATGCCCTGCGCTGGAACGGCACCGGCCACGACGAGCAGGAGCAGCGCCTGCGCGACCTCTACCGACTGGCGGCGCTCGCCGTGAGCGACCGGCTGCACGTGCTCGTCGGCGCGCTCACCGAGGGAGCAGTTCCGGCCGCGCTCCTGGTCAGCGGACAGCCCAAAGGTGGTCGGGCGGACAAGATCGCCCGGCATTTTGCCGCGGCCGGCCTGCACGACGTGAGCATTGACAGCGCAGGACTCAGTAGCGCCCAAATCCGGGATCGGCTGCAGAACCTGCTCGGCCGGCGCGAGCCCATTTTGGCCGGCCTGGCCGAAGCGCAGGCCGAATTACAGACCGTGCGTCGCCTGCTCGACCAGGTGCTGAGCATCGAAAGTGTGCGGTGAGCATCGGCGAGGCGGCCAATACCGAGCCGATCAACATAGCGGCGCTCACGATCAACCCGCAAAACGCTGACCCGCTCAATACCACCCCGGTCGCCGCCCAGCGGCACGTATCCCGGCGCACGGCCGAACGTTTCATTGCCGTGCACGTTGGACGCAGTGGTGAGGTCGCCGGCGGCATGAGTCAGGTGGTCAATGGCTATTTGGCGCATTCCTTTGTCGACTTCGAGCTGCGTATGGTGTCCTCGCGGGACGGCAGCGGCGGGCTGCGCGCGGCCGGGGTTGCAGCATCCGCTTTCTGGAAGCTGCTGCGGCTGGCCAACCCGGAGCGCACCGTCGTCGTTGCGCACCTGTCCCAGGGCGGATCCTTCGCGCGGGAAGGCGCGCTGCTCGCCCTGGCCCACGCGCGTGGTTTCGCGACCGTGGCACAGCTGCACGGTAGTTCGTTTGCCGACTTCGCCCGCAAGCGCCCCGGTCTGGTGGGGAGCGTGCTGCGCTCCGCCGACGTGGTGCTGACCCTGTCGGTTGAATCGCACGCTGCTGCGGCGGAGTTCGTGCCGGGGGAGCGGGTCGTACTCGTGCCGAACGCCGTCGCCGCTGGTGCCGTGCGGCAGATCGAGAACCTCGTCGTGTTCGGCGGTGCGGTCAGCAAGCGCAAGGGCGTCGACGTACTCGTGGCGGCGTGGGAACGGCTCGCGCCGCAGCATCCGCTCTGGAAATTGGTCATTGCCGGGCCGATCGGCGACCAGCCTGCGCAGCCGCTGACTGGGGCGGAATTTGTCGGCCCGCTCAGCCATGCTGCCCTAATGGAGATGCTCGAGCGCTCCGCGATCGCGGTGTTGCCCTCCCGCGACGAGGCGATGCCTATGTTCATTCTCGAGGCGATGGCGCGCACCAATTGTGTCGTGGCGACCAGCGTCGGTGGGGTGCCGGCCGTCCTGGCCGGTGGGGTCGGCATGCTCATGGAGCCCGGCGACGTCGACGCCCTCGAGGCGGCCCTGCACCGGGCGATGACGGATGCCCCCTGGCGCGCCAAAAAGGCGGATCTGGCCAGATCCGCCTTTGAGACTACCTATTCGGCTGCCGCGGTCTTTCCGCGTATCGAGCGCAGCTGGACCACTGCACTCGAACGACGAAGCGACCGGGTGGCTAAGAGGTACAGGCCAGGTTCGAGAAACCGGACCCAGCAGCCGTGACGGTGTTGGAGCAGTAGACCTTGGTGCCGCTGGCACCCTTGCTGCCCTGTTCGTGGATGAAGAAGCCGAAGCCTGCGGCGTTGACCGGAACGGTGTTATCGAAGAACACGTTGCGCAGGCCCCAGCCTGCAACGCTTCCGTTGACCGCGAAGCCGTGCATGGTGCTGTTGGTACCCTTGTTTTGGTAGATCTGCCAGTCGTTACCCTTGACCTTGACCCATTCCTCGGCGCGCGGCATGGCGTTGGTGCCGTCAATGACGTTGTCGCGGATGATGCCGTACGAGGTGCCTTCCTTGACCTCGATCGGCTGGGCGCCGGTCAGGCTGATGGTGTTGCCCATCAGGAGGGTGCGGTCGGTGCGGTCGGGCAGGCAGTCGGTCTGGGCGCACCAGTTGGCGTCTGAGGTTCCGATGTAGATGCCCTCACCGTAGAACGGGTCGCGCTTGCCGGTATTGCGAATGGTGTTGCCGACGACTTTGCTGTCGGTGGTGAAAGCCCGCAGGTGGATGCCTTCATAGCCGATGTTGTCAACCAGGGTGTCGGCGATGGTGACGTTCTTGCTGCGGATCACGCTGATGCCCTTGAGGCTGTTGGTGACGGTCATTCCGGCGACTACGACGTTCGAGGAGTTGGAGATCTGGATACCGTGGTTGTTCTGGATGCTGCCGACGTTGACCACGGCGGTGCGCGGTCCACAGACCCAGATCGGGTTGGTGGCTGTTCCGTTGACGGTCATGTTGATCTGGGCGTTGTAGGTGCCGGGGGCCATCTTGATGACGGTGCCGGGCTGTGCCTGGGCTGCAGCGGTCATGAGCTCTTTGGCGGTCGTCACCGTGACGGTTGCGGCCGGGCAGTCGGCGTAGCGGTGGGTGCTGATCGGTGCCGGGGTGGGCGCGGTGCTCGGTACGGCCGACACGACGAATGCGTCGACGATGCTGCTGGTGCCGGTGGAGCGGGCATCCTTCTGGCCGGTGCGGGATACCGTGATGGTGTGGGTACCGGCGGAGAGGCTCGTCGTGCTGTAAGCAACCTGCTTATAGGCCGTGCTCGCGGAGTAGCCGTTGACCGTAGCGACGACTTGGCCGTCGATGGCGATGTCGCTCGTGCCGGAGGCGCTGGTCAGACGGGTGATGAACGCGACGCTGGTGCCCTGGAAGGTGAAGGACGCGTTACCCGAGGTGGTCGAGAACCTGACCGATCCGCCGGAGTCGCTGCTGGAGCCGGAGGTGCGCCAGGTGCCGGCGTACTTGACCTGCGCCGATTCGCTGTCGACGGTGGTCGAGCCGACCGGGGCATCCATCGTGGCCGTCGTGGTCACCGGGACCGCGGTGGCGATCGGGTTGGGTGCTGGCGCTGGCGCGGTTGCGGTTGCGGGGGACTTGGTGAGGAACGCGTCGACGATGCTGCTGGTTCCGGTGGATCGGGAATCCTTCTGGCCGGTGCGGCTGACCTTGATGGTGTGGGTCCCGCTGGAGAGGTTCGTGGTGCTGAACAGGCTCTGCTGGTACTTCGTCGTGGCGGAGTAGCCGTTGACCGTGGCGACGACCTTGCCGTCGATCGAGATATCGCTCTTGCCGGAGCTGCTGGTCATTCGGGTGATGAAGGCCACGGTCGAGCCCGTGAAGGTCAGTGAGGCGCTCGTTGCCGTTGTGGAGGCGAACTGCACCGATCCTCCGCTGTCGGAGGGTGAGCCCGTGGTGCGCCAGGTGCCGGCGTACTTGACCTGTGTGGAGGCGCTGTCGATCACCGTGGTGCCGACGGGCGCTGTCGCGGCGGAGGCCGCTGCGGCGGGGATCATGGCGCTGAGCGGAACCAGCGCGGCGATGGCGACGGCGGCGATGGTGGCACGTCGGGTGAAGCGGGGGAACAACGTAGTGGACCTTCCGGATGTTCATGGACTTGGTGGTTACGTCCGTGAACCCGGGGGTTTTCGACGCACATGATCTTCGTGATGCTCGGCGGTGATCGCCGTGCTCACTTCGACAATTAGCGTCTGAACTGCTGCACGTTACCCGTGTGCAAATGGGTTTGTGGGCACGAATTAAGAGGATGCGAACGCCTTTCCTCGCGCGTGCGTGCGCGTGCGCTTCAGCGCCCGTCTCGGCGGTCGGCCGCTGCGAAACTGAGCGAGCCTCTTGATTTGGCCCTGACCAGTGCTAATGCCCATTGTGGGCTAAGTCACCGACTCGACGGAAAAGAGGCAGCGGGCTGTCCGACGTGCGGCACCCGTCATTCCTGTGAAAGTGCCTAGAGTGGTTTTTGAACCCTTGAGTTTCTGTCTCCCGGACTTCTGTCGCACTGCTCGGCCGCGCGGGGTTGCTGCTGGCGCGAGCCACTCAGCTCAGCGCGTGCAGCGTTCGGCCGCGCGCCGCAGCCGCTACCCGGTGCAGGGGAGGTTAGAGAAGCCCTCGGCCGCGCGGGTGACCGAGTTCGAGCACGAGACCTCGGTGTCGCTCGAGCCCTTGCGGCCCTTCTCGTGGATGAAGAAGGCGTATCCCTCGGCATTGACCGCACTGGAGTTGTCGGTGAAGGTATTGCGCAGGCCCCAGCCCGCGACACTGCCGTTGACCGCGAAGCCGTGCAGGGGGCTGTTGCTGCCCGTGTTTCCGACGATGGTCCAGTCGTTGCCCTTGACCTTGACCCATTCCTGAGCGTCCCGCATGCCGTTGGCGCCGTCGATGACGTTGTCGCGAATGACGCCGTTTGACGTGCCTTCTTTCACCTCGATCGGCTGGGCGCTGGTGCTGCTGATCGTGTTGCTCAGCACCCGGATGCGATCGGTACGATCCGGCCTGCAGTCGGTCTGCGCGCACCAGTTGTTCTCCGAGGTACCGATGTAAATGCCCTCGCCGAACTGCGCATCGCGCTGGCCGGTGCGTGAAATCGTGTTGCCGACGACGGTGCTGTCGGTCGTGAAATCACGCAAGTGGATGCCCTCGTAGCCGATGTTCTCGACGCGCGTGTCGGCAATCGTGACGTTGGTGCTGTGAACCACGCTGATGCCCTTGAGGCTGTTGGTGACGGTCATACCGGCGATCACGAGGTTCGAGGAATTCTTGATCTGGATGCCGTGGTTGTCCTGAACGCTGCCGACATCGATGACGGCGTCACGCGGGCCGCAGACCCAGATCGGGTCGGCTTTCGTGCCGTTCGCGTGCATGTTGATCTGGTCCCGGTAGGTGCCGGGCGCCAGGTGGATGACGGTCCCGGGTCGGGCACGGTCGACGGCGGATATGAGCTCGTCGGCGTTGCTCACCGCCTCGGTCGCGGACGGGCAGTCGGCGTAGCGGTGCACGCCGGACGGCGTCTGCATGAACGGGAGAGCTGGGGCGGCGATCGGCGCCGGTGCTGGAGCGGAAGCGGCTTGGGGATTGACGACGAACGCGTCAATAATGCTGTTGGTACCGGTGGAGCGGGGGTCCTTCTTGCCGGTGCGGGTGATTGTGATGGTGTGGCTGCCGCTGCCGAGGCCCGTCGTGCTGAACGCGGTCTGCTTGTGTTTAGTGGTCGCGGAGTAACCGTTGACGGTTGCGACGACCTTGCCGTCGATGGAAACCGTGCTCTTTCCGGAGCTCGTGGTGGTGCGTGTCACGTAGGCGACACTGGATCCCTCAAAGGTCATCGAGGCGCTGCCCGGGCTGAACTGAAACCGCACCGATCCGCCGCGGTCGGCGGCATTGCGGGTGGTGCGCCAGGTTCCGGAATAGTTGATCTTTGACGACTTGCTGTCGATCACGGTGCGTACGGTCGCGGCGGCCGCCACTTCACCGCCTGGAACAGGAATGGTGAGGGGAGCGAGCGCCGCAATCGTGACAGCGAAGAAGGTGGCGACAGCGATCACGGCGTGGCGGGCGGACGTCGTGGGCCGGTGAGCGTGCGGTTTACTGTCAGTGGGCTGGCGAAAAAGGGGCACGGTGGACGTCCTCCGGAGAATCGGGTTCACGAATGGACAGCGGGTGCTGTACGCGTTCGAAGCGCTAGGTACGGTTCGAACGAGCTGATGCAGCGGTCGCCGGCTGCGCGGGCGAGGGTCGGTTCGTCGACCTTGGCGATCCGGGCAGGAGTGTCGTGATTCCGCGTTATCTGAAGCAGCGTGTCGTTCTGACAGGTGCCTGGTGGCGGATGCTGGCCCGGTGGGTGCAGGGTGCGTATTCGGCGTTCGATGACCGACAGCGTAGGGACTACTCGGATTGAACTATGGGTCCGAGCCTATCGATCATCAAAGTCGAATCCGTTTCACTTTCCTGTGAAAGTGCCACGAATGCCGCTGTCTCGCGTGACGAAATATCCCGGCGGGCGGAGGCAACTCAGGCGGCGCCCTGCTCGGCCGCGAGGCGCAGCACACGACGGTGCAGCCCAACGCTCACCTTGGCGGTGGCGGCCAGCGCGAGGCGCTTCCAATCGCGGCGGCGCGCGGCGAGCAGCACGAGCCGCCAGGTCAGCCGCGAGCGCAGTTCGGCGACGATCTCGTCGCGCTCCTCGGCGTCGTATGGACCGCTCAGGGCGTCTTTCAGCCCGGACAGCAGCACGTAGCGCAGTCGAAAGTAGCCGTACGAGTTGGAGCCGATGATGCGGGTGTCGAGGGTGATCGCGGCAGTGGTGACGGCCTGCTCAACCAACAGCAGCGATTCAGCCCGGCGCGACCCGGAGCGGATGATCGACCCGTCGCGCACGACATAGGAGTAGAGCGTGTCGCTGATCGCGGCGACCCGATCGGACGCGGCGATCAGCTGCGCGACCATGGCCAGATCGGAGTGCACCCGGGCCGGCGTGAACTCGATCTCGCTGGCGAGAGCACGTCGGAACAGCTTGTTCCAGAGATGCCCGGTGATGTCGCCGTCGAGCAGCAGCCCAAATGCCGCCGCACCGGTGATCGGCTGCGGCAGGGCGGGCGCGGCCAGGCCGCGCCGCTGGCCGGGATAGACGTACTCCGCGCCGCAGATCACCACGTCGGCGCCGGTCGACCGGGCCGCAGTCACGAGCTTGTCCAGCGCGGACTCGGCCCAATCATCGTCACAATCGACGAACCAGAGAAACTCACCCCGGCTTTCGGCGACCGCCCGGCTCCGGGCGAGCGCGACTCCACCATTGCGTTCCTGCTGAAAGAAATGAACGGATGCGTGCGCGCCGGCCACCCGCGCACCGATCGCGGCCGTCGCATCCGTTGAGCCGTCGTCGACCACGATGATCTCGATGTTGGACAGAGTCTGGTGGAGCAGCCGGTCGATGGCACCTTCCAGAAACTCGGCGGCGTTGTAGGCCGGAACGATGACGCTCACGACCGGCCACTCGGTCGCGTCGCCCTCGCTCACTCGGTCAGCTTCCGAATTGCGCGGGTCAACTCCGAAAGCGAAGCCCGGGCCTCGACCACGTGCCGCAGAATCGGTTCCCGACGGCTGATCACATCGCGGGCGCGACGTTCGAGCGCCGCGGCGTCTGGCAGGGTCCAGCCGATCGTGGCGCCCTTGATGCCGACCGCATCGAGCGTGCGCGCCGCCTTGGAGTGTCCGCCCTCGGCGATCACGAGCGGCAGGGCGCCCTCGGTCAGTCCGATCACCGCCGCGTGCAGCCGGTCGGTCACCACGAGCAGCGACCGCTGGTAGACCGCCCGCAGCTTCACTTCCTGCTGGGCATGGTCCGGTCCATCCCAAACCAGCGCGGTTCCGCCGAGCTTGACGGCGAGTTCCTCGGCCAGTGGTCCGTCGCGTTCGATCTGGGAGACCGCGACGATCTGCAGCCCGAAGGCGCCGGCGAGGCCGCGCATGGCCTGAATCCACGCGGAGTCCGGGCGCCGCCCGTTGTAGCGCACCGACACGGCGAGCAGTGGCCGGTCGGGCGTCGACGCGAGCAGGTCGACATCCGCTGCCCCGGTGGCAAAAGCCCAGTCGGGAGCGATGCGGCCGAGCCCCATCGCTGCCAGGCTATAGTCGTCGCGCCAGGCCACGAGGTCGCAGAGGCGCAGGGTCGCGGCCACCGGAATGCGCCACTTCGTGTTCTGCCGCACGCCGAACCCGGTGTGCACGGCGTGCCCGCCGCGCAGCCGATTGAGCGCGAGGTGCGGCGCAAGGCGCAGATAGCGCAGCGCGTAGGCGCGTTGCAGCTCCATTTCCCCGGCATTGAAGGCATAAACGGATGCTTCCCGCAGCGTCGACCGTGAAATCTCGCGTCGCCAGTCGGTGCTCGTGCGAAACAGCCGATCGGCGTCGTGCAGACCGAGTCCGCTCAGGTAGGAGTCAGCTCGGGATCCGACGAACACCTGCAGCTCGCCGGCCTCCCGCAGGGCGTCGAGGAAGGCCCGGCGCAGCACGGTGTCGCCGACATTGTCGATCTGGCCCATGGCCGAGGCAAAGATTCTCATGCGCGCTCCAGCGTCGAAATGAGCACTCGCTCCAGGTCGGCGCCGCTCGATTGCTCGGAGAAGCGGGCCAGCCACGGCCCGATGTGGTCGAGCGGGAGCTCGGCTGCGCGCAGAATGGCGTCTGCGAGGTCCGCGGGCCGCGCAGACAACGCGAGCTCGCCCGTGATACCGGGCACAATTGCATCCGCTACGCCGAGCGCCCCCGATACGGCCACCGAGGGATACCCGGCCGCGGCGGCCTCGACCAGTACATTGCCGAAGCCCTCCCGGCTCGAGGTGAGCAGGGCCACGGCGTTGTCGCCGAACTCGTCGAACCAGGTCTCGACCCAGCCGCGGTGGTGAAAGATCACGTCGGCCTGTCGGGCTGCGGCCTGCACATCGCCAAGCAGCGGACCACCGCCGAACGACACGACCTCGACAGCGACGCCCCGCCTGGCCAGTTCGGCCGCCGCCGCAATGGCCAGCAGCGGTCGCTTCTGTTCGACCAGCCGGCAGGCCAGCACGATCTGAATTCCGTTGGCCGTCCCGGGCCGCCGAGCCCCGGGCGCCACGATCGTAGCGGTACCGGTCTGGTCGGCTCCGCTCTCGGTCACGGCTCCGGCTCCGACGCCGGCAACGCGGGCGTGCACACTCGTCCGGCCCGGCCCGCGCGGTGTTCCGCGCAGCTTCGCAGTGGCCGGGTTGGCGACGACGGTGATGCGGTCTCCGCGCACGCCGAACGCCGAGACCAGCTCAGCGGCGACCGGATGCGAGATGGCGATGACATGGTCAGCCCACCGATATATCCGCTTGGCGATGCCGATCTTGATCCGGTGGGCGAGATTCGATCCGGGCAGGCCGAGCGAGACCAGATTCCGTTCGCTCACGAGTACCCGGGGTCGCACGCGCGCCGGCAGCAGCCGGGCCGCGGTCAGCAGCACGAGGTTGGGATACACCTGCAGGGCCACGGCGACATCGGGCTGCCAGTCGATCAGGCTGCGCCGCAGGGCCGCGGCCTTGGCGACATGCCCGTGCTGTCCGGCGAGAGATCGCCCCTCGACCCCCTCGGGAAGGTATCCCGGCTCCACATCGCCGGCGGTGAGCACAACACGTACCTCGTAGCCCTGGTCGGCGAGCCAGCCCATCCAGGTGCGCGCGACGAATTCCGCGCCCCCGCCGTGCAGCGACGGAATGACAAAGAGGATGCGGCGCAGCAGTGGGTGCGTCGGCTTCGGGTTCATCGGGGGATGGGTGGTGTCGGGCGATGTGGGCTGGGTCATGCTCGGCCTTCTCTGTCGTCGCGTGGTCGCGAGAATGTGGGGCGGGATCGGGGCTGGTTAGATCGGGGTGGATCGGCTCGGGCGCCGCTCGCAAGCCCGGCAAAATTGAGGGCGGCGAGGCGCTGTACCTCGGGCAGCTGGGCGGCCAGGCGGGCGCGGTACTCGCCTCGCTGGGCGAGGACCGCGCGCACGACGGGAACCATACGCTCGGCCAGGCCGACGCCCGGTTCTACGCACAGGTCCTGCGTTCCGAACAGGCTCATCATGCCCGCGACCTTGCCCTGGGTGGACAGCGCGACGGCGGGAACCCGGTGATACAGCGCCTGCACGGCGAGGTGCATGCGACCGGTCAGCACGATTGACGCCCCAGCACAGAGTCCGCGCACCTCGGCCGGCGTGAGCAGCCGGTTCACCAGAACAACCCGATCTTCAGCGCCGGCCCCCTGGGCGAACCGGTCGAACACCGCGCGGCAGGCGGCGGCATCGTCGCCGCTGTGCCGCACGACATGCGGCAGCAGCACCACTAGCAGCCCGGCCTCGAGCAGGGTGGTGATGATCACGGCGTACTCCGAGATCTGGTCGAAGCTGCGCCCGACCAGCGCGCTCGCGTTCACCACGGCGTAGGGCGTCGGCGCGGTGCCGAGGTATTCCGTGGCGGCGGTGGGCGAGCTCGTGCGCACCGCGAACACGGCGTCGGCGACGTCGATCACGTTCTTGAATCGGTCGGCGCGAGCTCGCGCGGATGAGACCGGGTCGCGCAGCTGCAGCCGGGTTCCCAACCGACCGGCGCGGCCGAGTGAACGGCGTACCCCCAGATTGGCGTGGCCGTTCCAGCTGAAGCCGAGAATGCGCGCTTCAACCCCGACGCTGCGGGCCAGGCTCGCGACATCCGCTCGCCGTGACGAGGCACGCACGCTGTAAGCGCCGTCCATGATGTCGGCGCCGACCACGGTCAGTGACAGGGCCCCGCGCAGCACGGCCGCGAGCTGCACCATGGACTGTCGGTGGGCGCGGTCGTTGCCATAGATCAGGTGCGCGATCGGCTCGAGCCGTGCCCGGGCGGAATATTCCGCCGGAATGCGCACATCATTGGGGCCCCGCACGAGTACCCGCACCGGCCCTGTGACGTTCTCGAGGTACGCCTCGATCATGGCCTGATCGCCAATGTTTCCCTCGCCGGGAGGCGCGACGAGCACGTGCCAGCGCTCGGTGCCCGCCGGGGCCGGCCCCAGTTGCCCGATCGCCCGGTGCAGTGCGGCCCGATCACACAGATACGGCAGAGCGGATGCCGCGGCCAGGCCGTGCAAAATCCGGTCCAGTTTGCGCACGATGCGCAGCCGGGTGCGCCCACCGCGGCGGGTGCTGCGCGCGGCGGCGGGGGGCGCCGGAGTGAGCTGATCGGTCGCCGTCGCGGACCCACCGGCAACAGCGGGTGAGACCTTTGCCGACCGCAGAAAGCTGCGGGCCTGCGCGATCGAGCGAACATCGCGCCGAAACCGGGGCCAGACCAGCATGACGATGCCAATCGCGACGAGCAGCGCAACACCGCCGAGCGCCACCCGGGCGAGGGGCAGTTCGATCGGAATCCACTGCACGGCAGCCCAGGACGCCCCGGTGGCGAAGCCGTATCCGAGGATGGCGCGAACGCCGGCGAAAAACATGGCGCGCGCCGGGGCATCGGTTACCCGGCTGATCCACCACAGGCCGATCGGCCAGATCAGGGCGACGCCGAGTGAATATCCGGCGGCGACGCCGTAGACGCCCCAGAAGGAGCCGAGCAGCACGAACGCGACCAGTAGCGGCCGGGTGCAGAGGGCGAAGTACAGGTTCTGCTTGGTGACGCCCTTCGACAGAAACACCCAGTAGGTCGCGTAGGCCGCAGCCTCGAAGAACCCGGCGATGGCCAGAATCTGAAAGATTGGCGCGGAGCCGAGCCAATTGCTGCCGAGCGCGATGCTGATGATCGGCAGCGCCTGAGCGCAGGATAACGCGAGCACGATGGTGACGGCGTGCAGCATGATGGTTTGCCCGAGCAGAATGAACCGGTCGTATTTGGGGGGGTCGTCCTGCAGCCGCGCCAGTACCGGCAGCGCCACCCGGGTGGACGGGCCGTTGATCTGGTTGAGCGGCAGCAGCAGCAGCTGAAAAGCGCGGTTGTACAGGCCGAGCGGGCCCGCGCCGAGGGTTGCGCCGATCACGATGGTGTCGGTGTTGCGACTGGCGTAGCCGAGCAGCTGGGTGCCGGCCAGGTTGGAGCCGAACGCGATCAGGTGTCGCATCGGCGTCTTGCGGTGAAACCAGCCCGGAAACCAGTTGGTGATGGGAACGAGAATGATGATGGTGAGAATGCCCTGGCTGATCTGCTGCCCGGCGAGGGCCCAATAGCCGAAACCATTGAGCGCCATGACGATGCCAATGGCCAGCCCGCCGACCTGCGCGCCGATCTCTGAGCCGGCCAGTGCCTTGAAATGAAAGTTGCGGTTGAGATCGGCCCGAAACTGGGTGGCGAGGCCGTTCAGCAGAAACGTGCCGGCGAGTACCTGGGTGAGCAGCACGAGCCGGTCGTCGCCGTACAGTGTCGCGATCAAGGGGCTGAACAGCACAGCCAGCAGCATGAGGGCGAGCCCGATCAGGCTGTTGATCCAGAACAGATTGTCCTTCTGCTGCCGGCTGAGCTCGCGCACCTGAATCGCCGCCGACGACAGCCCGAAGTTGCGCAGCACCTCGCCGACACCGATGATGGCGGCGACCGAGGCGACGAGCCCGTAATCGCTCGGGTCGAGCAGCCGGCCCAGCACGACGATGCCGCCGAGCTGCACGCCGATGCGAATGAGCTGGCCGACCAGGGTCGTCGATGCGCCCCGGCCCGCTGTGTGCCCGAGTCCGGCGGTGGAACGGGGAAGCGGGGCTGAGGGGGTCGAAGGTGGCATCGTCGCGGTCAAAGGATGCTCCGGCGGGGCCGACCGGTCAACTGCAAGGCCCGCAGGTAGGTGCCATAACTCTGCAGACCCAGGGTTTTCCAGTCGCGCCCGTCAAGGTGGGGGCGCGGCCGGGAGCCGGCGGCGCGCATCCGCTCCAGGGTGTGGCGCAGGATCAACGGCGTGAGCTCGCCCTCGTACAGATAGATCCAGCCGGGGCCGACCTCCTCGGCCAGAGCCAGATTGGACGGTGTCGATGGCACGAGCACCGGCCGATCCAGGGAGAGGGTGACGAGCAGAACGCCCGAATTGTGCATTTCGCGGTAGGGCAACACAACCAGTTCAGCTTCGCCGACCTCCACCACGAGTTCCTCGTCGGAGACGAAACGCAGTACCGAGCTGATGCGTTCGTCCTCGGCCTGTTCGGCGGTTATGACCGCACCGAGGCCGCTGGACGGGCGGCCGACGATGCGCAGCGTCAGATCCGCGCCCGGCACCGCGCGAAACACCTGCAGCAGGGTTTCGACCCCCTTATAGGGTCGAATCAGTCCAAAATAGAGGATGCGCCCGGGCAAGGAGTCCGACATCGGCATGCCGGCGAAGCGGTCCCGATAGTGGCCGTGCAGAATGGTGACGGCCTTGGACTCCGGTTCGACCGGGGTGGTTGGATTCAGTCGAATAACGAGCGCCGTACGGGAATCGAGTGCCTCGAGGGCGCGGGTTTCCGCGTTCTGTCCGGCCTCGTGCGGGGTGAGGTTGTGCATGGTGCGCACGATCGGAATGCGCTGCAGCCGCGCGCGCAGCAGCAGTGCGTAGAGAGCGGCGCGACGAAGCTTCGCCTTGAGCGGCCGGGGAGCGCGAATGAGCAGCTCCGGCCAGTGCACGTGCAAGACGTCGTACCGGCCCAGTAGCGCGGTGCGCCAGGTGAAGAACCGCATGGTCACGGCGTCCGGAGCGCCCTCGACGACCTGGTTGACGTAGCGAGTGGTGCCATCGGGTGCACTCAGCGATTGCAACACGGTGATTCTTGTCGAGCCCGTGCCTGTCGAACCTATCGTCGTCACGCCCATACCCCTTACGGGCCGGCAGGGAATGCCGGCGGTAACTGATAATCTGTCGGTTTAGAGTAGCGTGCCAGCCGGCGGCACGTTAGATGCGCGCATACCCCCGTTTGGGGCGAGCGAGTGATCGTCGTGCCGGCGCCGTGACAAGCCCGGCGGCGGCATCCGTTTTGCCCGGATTCAGCGTGAGAATCAACAGACAACCAAGCAACAGGTGCATCGGGCGCAGTGCGTCGATCGCGTTGAATCCGGCGATACAGACGGTGTAGGCGACGAGAGCGGCCGCGGCGCCGACGGCACGTTGGGACAGCGCGTGCGCCACGGCCGAGCCGATCACGAGCAGAAACAGGAGCACTCCGGGCAGGCCGATGCTGATCAGTAGCTGCAGCAGCGAATTCTCGATCGTGACCTCGTTGAACAGGCGCCCGGTGATGCCGGAAGTGCCAGGCCCCGACCCGATCCAACCGGTCAGATTCGCGGCCTGCAGGGACACCCAGACGCCGAGGTCGCGGGCCTGCGACGACAGTTCGGCCTCGACCGAGTTGTTGCGGGCGGTAAAGGCATCGAACTGGAAGAGTGCGACGATGCCCGCAGCCACGAGCACCGCGAGCAGCGCGAATTTGCCCCAGTGTTTTTCGCCGCGCAGCACCAGCGACACGAAGTAGGCGAAACCGATGGCGATCGCCGCCGACAGGATGGCACCGCGCGAGACGGTGGCGACGAGGCCGAGGCCGCTCAGGATCGCGGTGACGAGGGCCGGTTTCGAGTCCTCGCGCAGCCAGACGCCGATCCCCAGGGCGCACGCGACGGCAAAAAATAGGCCGGCGAACAGCGGATGCCCAAACGATGCGGTCGCGCGATACACCGACCAGTGCTGGCTGTCGCTCAGGCCGAGCACCGTGTACAGCGTGCCCCAGATCGGATTGGCGCGCAGCGCCCCCTCGATCAGGGCGTACGCTCCGAGCCAGGCGCCGAGCAGAAGCCAGGCCCGCCGAATCCAGAAGGACTCCCGGCTCGCGGTGCCGATGAAAAGCGGAAGCAACGCGCCGGCGCTGAAACTGATAGTCCAGCCGAGGCTCGCCTGCAGGTCGGGGCTGCGCAGCAGCGTGAACAGTGACCAGACCAGAAAGAGCACCGCGAAGAAGCGGGTAGCCGACTTGAACGGGGCCGGTGCCGTCGTGAGCGGAACGTTCGCCGTGGTGGTGATCAGCCGGCGCAGCGCCCAGACGACGATGATCATGGTGGTCAGCGGTAAGGCACCGATCGGGCCGTCCTGGGGCAGCACGCGGGCCGGAATGAGCGCAAAGGTGACCAGTGCCACGGCCGGCAGAACGTGCACGGGCAGCAGGAACAGGGTCACCATGGCGACGAAGGCGAGCAGGGCCAGCAAAATCACGATAAAGCCGAGACTGGCCACGAAGCGCGGCAGCACCAGGCTCGCCACAATGACGAACAGGGCGGCGAGCGCGCTGATAATGATCGGCGTGCGGCGCACTCGCAACATGGTGAAATCGAACATCGGCCGCCTTCGGGTGGTAGCGCAGAGTGGTGGCGCAGAAACTGTTGATCGCGCAGGGAATGGACGGGATAGAGCCGCAGCGCTGTTGATGCGATTAGGCGCAACGATAACACGTGAATTTTCCTCAGCGCCAGTAAGACGGCCGGAAAACCGATACTTTAGGCGGGTTGGGCTGCACAGGCCGCAAAATTCCAGCTGCTCCAGCACCGCACAGCCGACGAAATGGAGTCTTACGGTGAAATTATCCCGACTGACCTACAAGATTCTGCGGCGTGCCCGCGGGAGGGTCTACGCGATTCGGGCGCTGGGTGTGCAGATCGGCAGTGGATGTCGCATCCTCTCTGATATCGCCACCACCGAGCCGTGGCTCATCTCGGTCGGTGACCGCGTGACGATCAGCTCCGGGGTAACCTTCATCACCCACGACGGATCGGGCTGGCTCTACCGCGATGAGCGTGGCCGCCGCTATCGCTTCGCGCCGATTCGGGTGGGCTCGGATGTCTTTATCGGCGCCGGCGTGACAGTGCTGCCCGGAGTGAGCATCGGCGACCGTTGCGTGGTGGGTGCTGGGTCGGTCGTGACGGCATCGGTGCCGGACGGCACCATCGTGGCCGGCGTTCCGGCCCGCCCGATCAAGGCCTGGCCCGAGTTTCACGCGGCGCTGCGCGGGTGGCCGGCCGAGTCCGACATGGTGGGCCAGAGCTACCGGGAGCGGGTCGATTCGATCGCCGAGGGGCTGATGGCCCGGCGTTGACGGCTTCAGCCGGCGCGTTGAGTCGGCGCGTTCAACAGGCCGGCGTCAGCCAGGCCTTGATGAATCCCGCGCTCTGGTACCCGAACTGGTACACCCATTTGGGCGGATCCATCGGCTGCGCGGCGCCGATCACCGCGAGTACCCCTGGGTAACAGCGGGAGATCTGCAGGCGGGCCCGACTCACGTGATAGCTCGAGGTGACCACGATCACGCGGTTCCAGCCCTGAGCGCTCGTGAAGGCGGCGATGGCTTCGGCCTCCCCGCGCGTGCTCGTGGGGTGCGGGTCGAAACACTCCACCTCGATCGCCGTGCCCGGCACGGCCGGGTCGCGCCCGCACAGGTTGGCCGGGCGGGTGTCCCCGCCGAAGGCATCCGAAATGAGCACATGATCGCTGTACCCGGCCCTGGCCAGATCGAGGGCCTTCTGCACGACGGCCGCACTCCCGAGCCCGCCGAGCACGACGATGGCGTCGGCGCTGCTCGGAGCGTCTTCACGCGGAAACATGACCGTTCGCGTGGTGACGGCTACCAGGCCAACGGTCAGCAGGACGAGCCCGGTGAGGAGTACGAGGGCGCGCTGGTGCGGCGATCTCACTCGCTGCGCGGCAGCATCCGCTCTGCCGGGTCTGCTGTTTCTCCTGAAGGGGATGCCGCTGCTTCACCCGCCGCCGGTGCCCGTCCGGCAAACCAGATCGGTACCGCAAACGCGTAGCGCAGCACCGGCAGGTCGCGCACCAGTCGCCAGAGCAACAGCGACGCGGCGACCGCGAGGCCAGCGACCAGCGGGGGGAGTGCCGGGCCGAGGCGATCGAGCCAGGCCTGGACGCGGTAGAGCAGCAGCAGGCTCGTGATCAGCGACACCAGGAGTACATGCACGACGTAGATCGGCAGAGTATTGCGGCCGACATAGGCGAGCCAGGCCATGGCGCGAAAGCCGACCAGGAATCGGGCGACGAGCAGGCCAGCGCCGAGGGCGAACAGGCTCACCACGACGAGCGTTCCTGTGATGAACGGCAGGCGTGAATCCACGGTGAGAATGAGCCCGGCCAACACCAGAAAGGCAGCGGCGAAGCCGAGGCCGAGACCGAGCGCGCCGAGGCGGCTGGGGCGGTTGACGAAGGCGAGGATCCACTCGCGCAGGTGACAGCCGAGCAGAAAGAACACGAAGTAGCGGCCGATGCCGTTCCAGGCGATGTTGCCGGTGTCCGCGCGGGCGAAGAACAGCACCGACAGCACGACGGCGCCGCCGAGCTGCACCCGCCAGTCGATGCGGTTGCGCATGAGTTTGGCGGCCATGAAAAACAGGGCGAGGGCGTAGAGAAACCACAGGCCGTTGCTCGGGCGCACCGGCGCGAGCAGCAGATCGAACGGGTTGGTCTCGTCGAAGCCGGCCGGGTTGGTCAGGAGCGAGAAATAGCCGAAACGAATGAGGGTCCACAGGAGAAGGGCCCAGACCAGCAGGCTCAGCCGGGTTCGCCACAGCGTTGGCCAGCTGCGTTTGATGATCGAGGCGGCAAACAGGCCGGAGGCGAGAAAAAACAACGGCATGCGAAACACGATGAAGACCAGGTTGATCTTGTTCCAAAACTCCGGCGCGAGGCCGGAGAGTACCGTCCACTGCACCGCGTGCGCGAGGGCCACAAGCAGAATCGCGATGCCCTTGGCCCCGTCAACCCAGTCGACCCGCGTGCGTTCCGCCACGAACTACCTCCCTGCTAGATCGACCACTGCGCGAATGTTTTGATCATGTCCGTGTGGGCGAACCCGGGGGTGTCGTGCGCGAGCGTGTGGTACATCACCTCGGCGGCAGTGGCGACGGGCGCGATTTTATTGATTAGGGCGAGGCCGTTCCTGCTCGGAATGACGACATTGTCGGGGTGAGCGTCGTCGGAGACCAGCACCTTGACCCGGCTGTTTGTCCACGGGGTGGCGCTGATCCGGGCCGGGTTGGTGCCCTTGATCAGGGTGAGGTCGTTGTTGTACGCATCGCCGACGTGGGCCTGGTTCTTGGTGTCGTAGGCGTACAGCCATTCGTTGTCGTAGAGTCCGTTGACCATGTACAGGCCGCGAATGTACGGAATGAGCTTCTTGCCGTAGGTGTAGCAGGCCAGGGATCCGCCAAACGAGGTCGCGCGTAAGAAGTTGCGGCGCACGGTGTACAGCGCGTTCAGGTAGGTCCACGCATTCTTCTGCGCGTTGGTGGCAACGGAGTTGGTGTACTGGGTACCGCCGGCATTGATGCAGATGGCGATGGCGTTCTGGTCGACCACGAGTTCGCCGGGGTACTTGAAGCCGCCGTTCAGCGCGTTGTGCGAACTCGAGGCTGCGTGGTAGAACCAGACGGCTCCGATCGAGGCCGTCGAATTGCGCGACACGGTCTGGGGAATGAACAGGCGGGCGCGGTCGCCGCCGATGTCCACTTCAATATTGTCGTAGAGCTTTTTTCCCTTTTGGGTGAGCACATTGGAGAGGCGGGATACCTCCCCTGGCAGTATCGGGGCGGTCGCGGCTAAGGCTCCGGGTGCGCCCAGCGCACTGAAACCCAGCGTTGCAGCGCCAGCGGACGATAATGTGAGAAACTCTCGACGATCCATTCTGCCGAAGCTAGCAGAGAGACTCTCTGAGGTCCACCTCAAATTTCGGGATCAAGTTGTTTGTGCCACCGCGGCCGGCGGATGGGCCGGGCCGAGAGCCACCCGCAGCACGACGGCAGCGATCAGGGTTCCAAGCAGGGCGCCGAGACTGTTGGCGATCACGTCGTTGACGGTGGCAAATCGTTCCGGCAGAAAGACGAGCTGGCCGAGCTCGATAGTGCAGCTGATCAGCGTGCCGATCAGCGTGCCGATAAGTGTTCCGATCCAGTAGCGCCTGGTACCGGCGAGCAGCACGACGAGCAGGCCGACCGGAACGAACAAAGCGATATTGGCGCTGAATTCAATGCTCTGGTAGTCGAGCCAGGCCGGTACCCCGTGCGCGCGAAGCCACAGCACGACCGATGAAATCGACCCGTGCAAGCCGCGGTCCACCGGGGTCGGCCAGAACGCGATCAAGGCCAGTGCAGCGAGGTAGGCGAGTGCCAGCCATCCCGCGGCGCGGCGCAACATGGTGTGCCGACGTCGTCGGTTTGCGGTCATGACACCTCCAAGTTGCCGGCCCGTTTGAGCCGGCACGCCGACTAGTCACTATGCCCTACATTTCAGGCCGTGAACGCCCGGTCTAGTCCGGCTGGGGCCTGTGGAAGTCGGCGAAGTGGATGTTGAATGGCACCCCACCGCGCACCTCCCGTTGCGCTGCTGCCCCGTTCCGCAAGCCGACCCTCCCGAAGAGGACTGTTGTGGTTAAAGCCAGGCGTGTTCCGCTGCACCGACTGGTGCTCATCACGCTCGCCGTGAGCCTCACCGGGTGCGCGACAATACCCGACCTTCTCGCCGGCGGCTCGCCGCGAGCCCTGGCAGTGTCGTCGCCAACCGCACGGATGCCGACGCCGGCTGGCAGAACGAGATCGACGCCTGCCAGGGTGCCGTCGACATCAGCGCGCACTACGGCGTGCCGGTGATTGCCGAGCACTGGTCGTGTGGAGGGTCACAGTTTCCGAGGGAGGGCAGCACGATCACCCTGACCGGGGCGGCCAGCGGCGCCTTTCGCGTCGGGCCGGTCACCGCCGTGCTGAATGTCGCTACCGACACCGCCGACAACGTGCCGCGCGGGTTCGACCTGCTTTATCAGACCTGTCGGAACGGTTCGAGTGCCACCATGACGTTCACCGCACTCACCCGCATCGGCTAGCTGGCCGGAGCACCAGCGGCCAGGCGTTTCGGCAGCGCGAAGACGAGCACGAGCGCGAGAATGGCGAACCCGGCACTGACCGCCATCGCCATGGTGGCGCTGTGCGTGAAGGCGCTGGCCACGGCATCCGCTCCCGGGCCGGTCACGGTGAGGGTGCCGAAGAACACGCTGCCGATGACGGCGATACCGACCGCGCTTCCGACGCGCTGCATGACGCCGACCACACCGCTCGCGCCGCCGGCTTCGGAACGGTCGACGGTTGCGACGATGAAGGACACATTCGGGGCGATGAAGAATCCGCTGCCGAGGCCCGCGATGAACAGGGGCGGCAGCAGGTGCCAGTTGGTCAGCTCGCCCGGTGTCACCACGAGCATGACCAGCCAGATCCAGATCAGGCCGATCGTGACGAAGGCGACGCCCACCACGAGCACGGTACGCCCGAGACGCTTGGCCAGGCGGTCACTCTGCGACGCCCCCAGAATGGTTCCGATCGCGAACGGAATGGAGACGAGCCCTGACTCGAGCGCGCTGTGCCCGAGGCCGGCCTGCCACAGAATCGAGATGGTGAAGAAGATGCTCGTGAAAGCTGCGAAATAAACGAGCGCGAGAATGACACCGCCGGTGAATGCCGGGTGGGAGAACAGGTGCGGCGGCACGAGCGGGCTGCCGTTTCGCTTGGCGACGACGACTTCCCAGACGCCGAACGCGACGACGAGCAGCACCCCGACCGCGAGGGTGCCAAAGGTCCAGAGCGGCCAACCCTGATCTTCGCCCTCGATCAACGGCACCAGCAGGGCAACGAGGCCCGCCGAGACGAGCACAAGGCCGAGCCAATCGATACCGGCCCGCAACGTCGGTGCGGCCTTGGGCAGCGCTGCACCGCCGGGCAGCAAAAACACGGTGGCTCCGAGCGCGAGAATACCGATCGGCAGATTCACCCAGAACACCAGGCGCCAACCGTTCTCTACGCCGAAGGCCTCGATGATGATACCGCCGACGATCGGGCCGAGCGCGGTGGAGACGCCAATGACCGATCCCATGATGGCGTAGGCCTTGCCGCGCGCGCTGGCCGGGAACATCAGCTGGATGACGGCGGTCACGGCCGGCACGAACATACCGCCGGCCAGTCCCTGAATCACGCGGGCGATGATCAGCTGCAGGTCATTCTGGGCGAGGCCGCAGGCGAGGCTCGCGACCGTGAACAGCGCGAGTCCGCTGAAGAACACCCATTTGTGGCCGTAACGGTCGCCGACGCGACCGGCCGGGATGAGCGCGAGGCCGAAGGCGAGGGCGTAGCCGGAGATTATCCACGACAGCGTCGCTTCCGACGCATCGAGGCTCGTGCGAATGCTCGGCAGCGCCACGTTCACTATGGTCGTGTCGAGCAGCGCCATGAACATGCCCGCCAGCAGCACGATCAGGGATTGCCAGGCCCGGCGGGAAACGATCGGAGCTGTGGGGGGAGCGGGCGTAGACGTCACAGAAGACCCTACAACAGAACCCCCACTCGCCTGGAGTGGGGGTTCTGTTGCGTCGTTGTGCTTTACTACTGTCGGGGTAACAGGATTTGAACCTGCGACCTCGTCGTCCCGAACGACGCGCGCTACCAAGCTGCGCCATACCCCGATGGCCCTTGAGCCTAGATCAGTATAGGCGCTCCGAGGCCGTCCTGACGAATTGAGCGAGCAGGTGGGCGGTAGGCCTTATCCAGCGCAAAGGGTCAGCAGGGTTGCCTCGGGCGGGCAAGCGAATCGAACTGGAGCGTAGATCGAGGTGCCGAGGCCGGCCGAGACATTCAGAAAGGCGGTGCGCAGTCCGTGGTTCCAGGTGCTCAGGCCCTTCACCTGGCGGCGGGGAATGTCACAGTTGGTTACCAGCGCGCCGAAACCGGGCACGCAGACCTGCCCGCCGTGGGTGTGCCCGGCCAGAATCAGCTGGGCGCCGTGATTCACGAACGAGTTCAACACCCGCTGGTACGGCGCGTGGGCGACGCCGATGGTCAGCGTGGAGCGCGGAGCCGCGGCTTCCTCCGGATCGGGCCAGACGTCGTCACCGAGGGGATCGTTGGCCCGCAGGTCATCGATCGCACGGGTGATCAGGTCGAGCCGGTCGCGCCCGATGTGCGGGTCGTCGACGCCGAAGAACTCTACGTGCGTGCCGTTCAGGTCGAGCGATTCGGCGGCATTGTTGATGTCGGTCCAGCCGAGATCGGCAAACACTCGGCGTAGGGCATCGGTGTCGAGTTCCTCGCGCCGCACGGTGCGGCGGCTGGAGGGGCCGCCGAAATAGGTGAACGGGTTTTTCAGCTGTGGCCCGACATAGTCGTTGGAACCGTTGACGAACACCCCGGGGATGCCTCGGAACGGTGCCAGGGCATATTCGATGCCGGTGACACCGTTTTCATGCCCGAGGTTGTCGCCGGTGTCGACGACAAGATCAGGCTTTAGTGTGGCGAGGCTGCGCACCCACTCCTGCTTGTTTTTCTGCCACGGGGCCATGTGCAGGTCGGAGAGATGCAGCACCCGAATGGGCGCTGACCCCGGTGCGAGCACCGGAACGCTCACCTCACGCAGCGTGAACCGGGTGCGCTCGACCAATGCCCCCCAGGCGAAGGCGGCGAGGCCGACCGCGCCAGCAGCGACGAGGGAAGTGCCGACGAGACGGCCACCACCGCCGAGGCCACGAGCCGCGGTCATTCGTTCTTCTTGTCGGTGCTGGCGTCCGCTTTAGGGGCCGTGTATTTTCCGATGACAATCGTCACGGCGTCGCCGGGGCGACTGGCCGTTCCTTCGCCGGGCTGCACGGCGACAACCTTGCCGTCCTGGGCCTTGTCCGTCGTGGCCTGTTCGAGCTTGGCCACCGTGAAACCGTAGGGAGCGGCGGTGAGCGTGCTGCGGGCATCCGCTTCACTCTTGCCGATGACGGACGGAATGGTGACGCCGGTGCCATCACTCGAGTAAGCCGTGATGCTGGAACCTCGACTCGAGGAGGACCCGCCGGCCGGGTCGGTGTTGGCCACGGTGCCGGCCGGCATCTCGGAGCTGGTCACGCCGCCGTCGACGAACAGGAAGCCGGAGGCTTCGATGGCGGATTTGGCGTCGGACATCGACTTGCCGCGCACGTCGGGTACCGGAACAGACACCGCGTTGATCACGCTGGACGAGGCCTCCGGAAAGGCATCTCCGCCGTACCTGGCGTTGGCGACACTCATGACTTCGGGCCATACGTAGTGGCGGATATATTGCGCACTGAGGCCGTTGAGCGTGGTAAAGCGCTGATTCTTGTAATCGCCGCTCACGTTGACCACCCCGACGACGGTGGCAACCTTACTGCTGGCACCGCTCATCCAGGTGTCCTTGGCGGAGTCGGTGGTTCCGGTCTTACCGATGATCGGAACCCGGGGTGACGTGCGCGATCCAGAGGCGGCCGCTGTTCCTCCGCCGATTGTCGTGGTCGCCATGGCGTATTGCATTCCAGCAGCGACCGCGGGTTCAACGGACTGCGTGCACTTCGTCTGGGGGATCGGCAGCTCGGTACCGTCGGAGCTGACCATCTTGGAGATGACGATCGGGGTGCAGGTCATGCCGTTGTTGGCAATGCCAGCGAACGCGACAGCCATCGTGAGCGGGGCGACGTAGTTCGTGCCGATCACCGAAGACGCGTTCTGACCGAGAAGGCCGCCGTCGGCTGCGTGCACGTCGAAAGCCTCAGCCGTGTTCTTGATGCCGCACAGGTCCAGCTCCTTGGCCATACCGATGAAGCCGGTGTTGATCGACCGGGTGGTCGAGTGCAGCGCCGATTCATTCGGGCCACCCTCGCCACCGTCATTGCGCGGGCTGAACTTCGTGCCGTAACTCTGCGGGCCGAGGCAGCTGTCCTGGAACGTGCCCCAGTCCGACTTGACTCGTGAGTCAACCCGTTCGGTGAGGGCGTGCCCCTCCTTCAGCCACTCGGCCAGCGTGAAGACCTTGTAGGTTGAACCGGGCTGAAAGCCTCCGGAACCGCCCGTGGCGTAGTCCGTGTTGTAGTTGATGCTGGTGAAGTTGCTGCCGGCAGGCTGCTCAGCCTGGCTGTAGTCCTTGTTTTGCGCCATGGCGAGCACCTCACCGGTACCAACCCTGACGCTCGAAACGACCCCGCCAACGTCCCAGCCGGGATACGACTTGGGGACGTACTTATTTAGCGAATTTTCGGCGGTAACCTGCAGTTCGAGGTCGAGCGTGGTGTACACGTCGAATCCGCCGCGCTTGAAGTTCTCGAGGCGCGTTTCAGCATCCGCTCCGAAGGTGGGATCGGACTTCAGAATCTTGGTGACGTAATCACAGAAGTAGGCGCTGCCTCCGGCCGTCTGGCATCCGGTGCTCGGAACGGTGATGACAGGCTCGACCGGTGCTGCCACAGCGGCGTCGTAGTCGGCCTGGGCGATCTTGTCGTATTTGAGCATCTCGCCCAGGATGTAGTCGCGACGAAACTTATTGTCGGCGTAGCCGTTTGCCGCCCCGTTGGTTTCGCTGTCGGGGCGGTCGAGCTGAAACTTGACCGGGTTGTTCACGATCGCCACCAGACTGGCCGCCTGCGGAAGGGTGAGCAGGGCCGCGGTGGTGTTGAAATAGTAGTTGGCAGCGGCTTCGATGCCGTAGACCGATCCGCCATACCCGGCAATGTTGAGATAGCCGCGAAGAATGTCTTCTTTTTCGTACTTCTTCTCGATGCCGATGGCCAAACGCATTTCGCGCAGCTTGCGGTCAGCGGTCGGCTTGGTGGCATCGGAATAGCAGGCGTCGGCCTCGTCGGCGTCGGGCATCACCTCGCACTTTTGAATGAGCACGTTCTTCACGTACTGCTGCGTGATCGACGAGCCACCGCGGGTTTCACCGCCGGCGAAGGTCTGCACGGCACCGTTGAAGCTGGACTGAATGTCGACGCCGCCGTGCTCCATGAAGCGCGGGTCTTCACCGGCGATGGCGGCATCCTTGGCGAACTGGCTGATCGCGTCGGAGGCCACATCGACTCGGTTCTGCTCGTAGAACGAGGCGAGGAGTACGCGGCTACCCACCGGGTCCGCGGCGTCGGTCGACGCGTAGATGTTGCTCTTCTGGGAGAGCCGATCTATGGAGAGGTACTCGGGCAGGCTGTCGAACACGTTGATGGTGTTCGTGGCGGCCATGCCGGACAGGGCAACGGCTGGGGCGACGGCGGCGGTCACGAGAATGCCGGCGACGGCACTCATCCCGACGAGACCCAGGAGACCCCCCAGAGCCCCGCTCACGGTTCGATTTTTGGCAGACATAGACTTGAGCGTAAGCGACAAATCTGAAAGCCCGCCTCAATAGGAGTCACATGCCCGCCTGGGAGTACCTCACAACGCCGTTGATGATCCACAACACGGCCGCCATTCTGAACAACTGGGGCTCTGACGGGTGGGAACTCGTGCAGGTCGTACCCGGTCCAGAAGGTGGCCTCGTTGCCTACCTGAAACGCCCCCTCGCCGCCAAGGAAGGGGCATAGTCGTGTCGAAGATCGAAGCACGCCTGGCCGAACTGGGCCTTGAACTGCCCAGCGTCGTGCCGCCGGTCGCCGCCTACGTACCCGCCGTGATCAGCAACGGTTTCGTCTACACCGCCGGCCAGCTGCCGATGGTTTCTGGCGCGCTGCCCGCTGCCGGCAAGGTCGGCGACGGCCACGGCCTGATCCCAGCGGCTGATGCTCAGGAGTATGCCCGCACCTGCGCACTCAACGGCCTCGCCGCCATCAAGAGCGTGATCGGTTCACTTGACCGCATCACCCAGGTGGTCAAGGTCACCGGCTTCGTCGCCTCCGATCCCGCATTCACCGGCCAACCGGCCGTGGTCAACGGTGCCTCGAACGTTCTGGTCGAGATCTTCGGCGACATCGGGCGTCACGCCCGCTCCGCCGTGGGTGTTGCGGTGCTGCCGCTCGATGCTCCGGTCGAGATCGAGTTCGTCGTCGCCTTCGCATAAGTCCGTGTCCGGCGCGCCGGGCATCCGCTTTCGAAACGGATGCCCGTCCCGCGGTGGCGAATTCAGGAAAAATGCGACGGCGGCGTCCAGCGCGGCCCGCAATCGCGGGGTGCTGGCACACGGCTGACCCGGTTTTCCTGAATTAGCCACCGCAAAGAACTGAGGCCGCTCCCTGGTGGGGCGGCCTCAGTGGTTAAACGCGAGTTTGGCGCGGCTACTTCTTCATCTGCGAGGTTATGGTGTTCATCACCATCGTGTCGGCGAGGGTCGTGACATCACCGACGTCGCGCCCCTCGGCCGCGTCGCGCAGCAGACGGCGCATGATTTTGCCGGAGCGGGTTTTCGGCAACTCGTCGACGATGTAGATGTCGCGCGGGCGGGCGATCGCACCGATTTGCTGGGCGACGTGCTTGCGCAGAATGCCCACGATGTCTTCGTGCGAGGCGATTTCGGCCTGACTGAACTTGATCACCACGAACGCGACGACGGCCTGACCGGTCGTTTCGTCGGCGGCGCCGACCACGGCCGCTTCAGCGGTGAGCGAGTGCGCCACGAGCGAGGACTCGATCTCGGCGGTCGACAGGCGGTGCCCCGAGACGTTCATCACGTCGTCGACGCGCCCGAGCAGCCAGATGTCACCGTCGTGGTCGAGGCGGGCACCATCGCCGGCAAAGTACAGCGGGCCGTCCTTCGCGCCGGTGGTTCCCTCGAACTTGTCCCAGTAGGTCTCCTTGAAACGCTCCGGGTCGCCCCAGATGCCGCGGAGCATGGCGGGCCAGGGCTGGGTGACCACGAGGAGTCCGCCGTTGCCGTGGCCAACGTGCAGGCCGTCATCGTCGAGCACGTCGATGGTGATGCCCGGAACCGGAACCTGGGCCGCGCCCGGCTTCGTCTCGGTGAGACCAGCGAGGGCCGAGACCATGATCGATCCGGTCTCGGTCTGCCACCAGGTGTCAACGATGGGCGTGATGTTGCTGCCGATGACCTCGCGGTACCACATCCAGGCTTCGGGGTTGATTGGCTCACCGACCGAGCCGAGCACACGCAGGCTCGACAGGTCGAACTTCTGCGGAATCTGGCGGCCGAGCTTCATGAAGGTACGGATGGCCGTGGGCGCTGTATACAGAATCGAGACCTTGTACTTCTCGATAATTTCCCACCAGCGACCGGTGTGCGGAGAATCGGGGGTGCCTTCGTACAGCACCTGGGTGGCGCCGTTGGCGAGGGGGCCGTAGACGACGTAGCTGTGTCCGGTGATCCAGCCGACGTCGGCGGTGCACCAGTAAACATCCGTTTCGGGCTTGAGATCGAACACATTCTGGTGGGTGAACGCGTTCTGCGTGAGGTAGCCGCCGCTGGTGTGCAGGATGCCCTTGGGGGCGCCGGTCGTACCCGATGTATACAGAATGAACAGCGGGTTCTCGGCCGGGAAGGCCTCAGCCTCATGCTCGGGAGAGGCGGTCTCCATGGCATCGGACCACCAGATGTCGCGGTCGTTCCACTGCACGTCCTGGCCGGTGCGCTTGACCACGAGAACGTTCTTCACCGAGGAGTCGTTGGTCTGGAGGGCAGCGTCGACGGCCGGCTTCAGGGCGCTGATCTTGCCCTTGCGGTAGCCGCCGTCGGCCGTGATGACGAGCACGGCGTTGGCATCGTCGATGCGCGAGCGCAGGCTTTCGGCACTGAAACCACCGAAGATGACCGAGTGCACGGCGCCGATGCGGGCCACGGCAAGCATCGAAATCACCGCCTCCGGAATCATCGGGAGGTAGATGGCCACGCGTTCGCCGGCCTTGACGCCGAGGCCGAGCAGCACGTTGGCGGCTTTTTTGACCTCGATGGTGAGCTCGGCGTAGGTGTAGCTGCGGGAATCGCCGGGCTCGCCCTCGAAGTAGAGGGCGACGCGGTCGCCGTTACCGGCGAGAACGTGACGGTCCAGGCAGTTGTACGCGACGTTGAGTTCACCGTCTTCAAACCACTTGGCAAACGGCGGGTTGGACCAGTCGAGGGACTTGGTGAACGGCTTGTGCCAGTGCAGCAGATTGCGTGCCTGATCGGCCCAAAATGCGGCCGGGTCCTTCTGTGCTTCGGTGTACAGTTCCGATGTAGCTGCGGTCTCCGCTGCAAATTCCGGAGTGGGTGGGAATCGGCGCGATTCGTGGAGGAGGGTATCGATGTTGACCGTCATATTTGTAATTCGCTCCTTTGCGGTACGTGCATGCAGGACATTGCCAGCTCAACTGAACCCTACCGGTTCCGGGCCGATCTCTGTATACAGAGGGACTTTTTGAGCAACAGGAACCCAGAAAATAGATTCGAAATGGCAATTCTGTACGCCCCCAAGCGAGTGTCCTCCCTTTGGAGGACATTGGACTTGCAATTTGTCTCGGGCCGCGTAAACTGAACCACGTCTGGACGAAAGTTCTGACCAGCAAGACGTATGGTTCCCCCCAATCTGCGTGTTGCTAGGCGGCACCTGTTCCCCCCAATAGGTGCCGCCCCTTCTGTTTAAATGCGCAGGTCGTCTGGCGCGGGTTGCTTGCGTGGCAGCTCATTTCAGGGCAGGTCGGGCTTGCCAGGCGCGCTGCGTGGGGCTGGTGCCGATCCTCCCCAAGCGCGACCAGCAGCCGTTTCTTACCGATCCCGGCGGCGGCCCGGCGGCGCGCCCGGACCCGCTCTACGGTCGGAGCATGGTCCAGCCCTTCGTCGCCGTTCCGTCTTACGCCGTTCCGGGTGTCGCCGGTTCGTCTTGCGCCGGCGCGGTTGCGGCGTCGCCTGCGAATCCGAGCACCGCGTCGGGCACTCGACCGCTCGCTGCGCCGCAGCGAGCGCCGACTCCCCGGCATCGCACGGTGCCCACGGATGCCGTAGGTACCGTGCCGCAGGACAGCGCCGTTCAGCCGGCGGTCGCCGCTGGCGGGATCCCCGGCAGGATCGGCGCCGAACCGGCTTACAGCCCGACTCGCTCCGAGACCAACCGTTCCGACCTTCGGGCGCTCGGCCCGCTGGCCGGCTACGCCGAAGACCCTGAGACCACCGACCTGTTCGTCAACGGGGAATCCGGGCTGTGGATTGATGCCGGCCACGGCCTCGCCTTCGCACCGGCCTGGCAGCTCGGTGAGGCGGAGGTACGTGCTCTGGCCGTGCGGCTGATCGCCCTCGGCGGGCGACACATCGACGAGGCCAGTCCCTGCGTTGACGTTCGGCTGGCCGACGGCATTCGGGTGCACGCGGTACTGCCTCCGGTATCCAGCACGGGAACGCTCCTGTCGATTCGGCTTCCGCACGCCGCGCATCGCAGCCTCGGTGCGCTCGCGGACGCCGGTTTGTTCGGCGTGGGAGAGGCATCCGCTGCCCGGCTGAACCGACTGCGTGCGGCGGTGCGCGGTCGGCAGAACCTGCTCATCACCGGCGCGGCCGGCAGCGGAAAGACCACCCTGCTGGCCGCGCTGCTCGGCGAGGCACCGGCCGACGAGCGCATCGTCGCGATCGAAGACGTGGCCGAGCTGCGCATCCTGCATCCGCACGTGGTCGCGCTCGAGGCCAGGCAAGCCAACCTGGAGGGCGCCGGACGCATCGGCCTCGAGGCCCTGCTGCGTGAAGCTCTGCGCATGCGGCCGGATCGGCTCGTTCTGGGCGAGTGCCGCGGATCCGAGATTCGCGAGCTGCTCGCGGCGCTGAACACCGGGCACGATGGGGGAGCTGGCACCCTGCACGCGAATTCCCTCGACGACGTACCGGCCCGTCTGGAAGCCCTTGGGGCGCTCGCCGGAATGAGTGCGGCGGCCGTAGCCCGCCAAACGGTGAGCGCGATCGGGCTTGTGCTGCACCTGGAACGTACCGAGGGGGTGCGGCGGCTGGAGGCGGTCGGCCGGTTCACGCTCAATGGTCGAGACCGCCTGGCGATCGAGGCCCTGTGATGCGGCCAAGGGTAGCGATCGCGTGGTGCGATGTGCCTCTGCACACGGTCGCGAGGGGAGGATCCGCTCTTGCGGCACGGTGAATCGGTACCGCCGATCGAGGAGGTCGCGGCGGTCACTCAACGGCTGGCCGTGCTGCTCTCGGCTGGCGTTTCTCCGGTCTCGGCATGGGGCTACTTGTTACCAACTTCGGATGGCCTGCCGGCGGCAACGAGTCGTACCGTGCGACGCGCCGGATCGCCCGCGGCGGGCGGCGCGGAAATCGCGACCACGGGCATTCTGCGGGCTGCCGCTCGGGCTGCGGCCCGTGGCGACAGCGTGGCCGATGCGATCGCCGGGCAGGCATGCGGCGAGACCGAATCCGCCTGGCGGGGACTCGCTGCGGCCTGGCAGGTCGCCACCCAGGCCGGGGCACCACTGGCCGGTTGCCTGCGGGAACTCGCCGCATCACTGCGTGACCTGGCGCAGGTGCAGCGCGACCTCGAGGTCGCGCTGGCCACCCCGCGCGCGACGGCACGATTGGTCATGGTGCTGCCGGTGATCGGCATCCTCTTTGGCAGCCTGATGGGCTTCGACTCGGTGCACACGCTGTTCGCGACCGTGCCCGGGCTGCTCTGCTTGGCCGGCGGCGGTGTGCTCATGGCCGCCGCTGCGGGTTGGAGCCGCGCGCTGGTACACCGAGCGGCGCCGACCGAGCTGACTCCCGGTTTGCGACTCGAACTCATGGCCATTGCCATGTCCGGGGGCGGGTCGATCGATCGTTCCCGGGCGTTCGTGCACGCTGCGGCTGAGCGCTATGCGATCGGGTCTGGAACGGAGTCGGGGGATGATCCAATCGAGCGGGTGCTTGACCTGTCGACCCGGGCGGGGGTTCCGGCAGCGGAATTGTTGCGCAGCGAAGCCGAACAAGTGCGACGGGATGCCCGAAGTGCGGGACAGCGTCGAGCCGGGACCCTCTCGGTGACGCTCATGCTGCCGCTCGGCCTGTGCGTTCTGCCCGCCTTCATGCTCGTCGGCGTCGTGCCACTGCTGATCAGCGTGCTCTCCTCCACCCTCGCCACGTTCTGAGGCTGTGCACAGATCAGGGGATGCGTGCGGCCGCCACTTCCAGATCGGAGCAGAGTGAATGTGCTCGTGCCGCCCAACCCGCGTCGACAGACGCCAGAAGGAGACGAGCCTGTGTATACAAAGATCGGGTTAGTGGAAAAAGCGGTGCCTGTCGCGGTGGTGTCTGCCGACGTGGTGCTGGCCGAAACCGTGCCGGAGGAATCAGCGGCTAACACTGTGCTGCCTGCACGAAGTGCCCTGCGACGGCTGACCGACGAGGCCGGAGCTGCCACCGCCGAATACGTGGTCGCCACGATGGCCGCGGTTGGCTTCGCCGGATTGCTCATCGTCATTCTGCGCAGCGACGAGGTGCGTGGGATGCTCACCGACCTGGTGCGCCGTGCACTCAGCATCGGGTAGTCGAGGGCGCGCGCATCGGAGGCAGGCCTGGCCGAGCAGGCCCAGCCGGGCGAGTCGGGAAAATTGGGCCAGCCGGTCAAGGATGAGCGGTCAGGCGAATCGGGGCAGTATCACGGCCGAGTTCGCCACCGCGCTGCCGGCCGTTGTGCTCGTGCTGGCCTGCTGCCTGGGCGCAGTGCAGGTCGTCGGGGTGCAGGTGCGGCTGACAGATGCCGCCGCCACCGCGGCGCGGGTCCTGTCCCGCGGCGACAGTGTGGCCCGCGCAGCGGCGCTCGTCGCCGGTGCAGTGTCGGGAGCCGGCCTGGCGGCGGAACGACGCGGCGAATTCGTCTGCGCCCGAGTCACCGCGACCGGCTCTGGTCTGTTCGCGGAGCTCACCCTCGAAGCGCGTTCCTGCGCCCTCGCCGGTGGCCAGTGAGCGCGGGCGGGCGGCGGGACGGGGCCGAGCGGGGGGCAGGCTCGATCCTCGCGATCGCGGTGCTCGGTGCCACCGTGCTGCTGACGACCCTCGTTGTGTCCACCCTCGCGCTGCTCGCGGTCGGCCGGTCCGTCGCGAATGCCGCTGACGCGGCCGCGCTCGCTGCGGCCGACACCGCATCCGGGGCAATCGCGGGCTACCCCTGCCCAGCGGCGGATGCCGTCGCGGCACTCAACGAGGTGGCCGTAACCCGCTGCGCGGTGACCGGGCTGCTCGCATCCGTTTCGGTGAGTCGCACGGTTCTGGGCATCGAGCTCTCGGCGAGCGCCCGGGCCGGGCCGCCGCCGGAGTCTGCACTGCCGGAGGCTGCACCGCCTGAAACTCAGCCCCCCGAAGGCGACACCACCTAAGAGAGCAGAACCTCGAGGTACCGGTACTCGACCGCCGTAGGACGACCGGAGTCGGAGCCCTCGAACTCCCGGCCGGCACCACGCGCATAGAGATATCGTTTGCCAGCGTCGGCCGGAATCTCAATGCGCGGTTGCGGATCGCCCGAATCGAGAAAGGTCGTCGTGATTGTCTTGCCCTGGAGGGGGCCATCCGTCAACATCGCGGTGTATGTGGCCGTCATTGTACCCATGGGTCTATTCTGCACTCTGGTTTACAAACGGCAAGGGTATCGAGCCGACACGCGGCACGCCCAGAGCGAACTGGATGGTCGCTGGGAGTGGCGTGTATGCCAGCGGGACGCGCCGACCGGCACCCGTCGATTAGGCGGGCACTCCATTCCAGTGTGTATGGTGTGCCTTGGCCCATCATTTGGCCACTACCTATAAAGAGGAGTCTGGTGCCAGGCACTAAGAAGCTGGTCATTGTTGAATCACCGACCAAGATGAAGTCGATCGCCGCGTATCTCGGCGACGGCTATGAAGTTTTGTCTTCGGTCGGTCATATTCGCGACTTGATCGAGCCGAAAAACCTGCCGCCGGAACTTAAGAAGGGTGCGCTCGGCCGATTCTCGGTCGATGTGGAAAACGGTTTCGAACCGTACTACGTGGTCTCCGACGCCAAGAAGAAGACCGTCAGCGAACTCAAGCGTGCCCTCAAGAATGCGAACGAACTCTTGCTCGCAACTGATGAGGACCGCGAAGGCGAGGCCATCGCCTGGCACCTGCTGCAGGTGCTGCAGCCCAAGGTTCCGGTCAAGCGCATGGTGTTCCACGAGATCACCAAGGACGCCATCCTCGCTGCCAAGGACAATACTCGCGACCTCGATACCGCCCTCGTCGACGCGCAGGAAACCCGGCGCATCCTCGACCGCATCTACGGCTACGAGATCTCCCCGGTGCTCTGGCGCAAGGTCGGCCCGGGCCTCTCCGCTGGCCGCGTGCAGAGCGCCGCGACCCGCCTCGTCGTCGACCGGGAGAAGGAGCGCCTCGCGTTCGTCTCCGCCGGCTACTGGGATCTGCTGGCGCGACTGGCGGCATCCGCTTCAGAAACAGACCAAGCCTTTGACGCGAAGCTCGTGCGTCTGAACGGTGAGCGCATCGCCACCGGTGGCGATTTCGACGATTCGGGTGCGCTCAAGCCGACCGTGAAGGCCATCACCCTCGACGCGTCCGCTGCTCAGGCACTGACGATCGCTCTGAAGAGCCCGGACGTCAAGCTCGAGGTCACCAAGGTCACTTCCAAGCCGTACCGTCGCAGCCCCGCCGCACCATTCACGACCTCGACCCTGCAGCAGGAAGCTGCGCGAAAGCTGCGCTTCACCGCCCGGCAGACCATGAGCGTCGCGCAGTCGCTGTACGAAAACGGGTACATCACCTATATGCGTACCGACTCGCCGTCGCTCGGGCAGCAGGCTCTCACCGCTGCCCGCACCCAGGCGGCCGCGCTCTACGGCGCTGAAACGGTTCCGGATGCCCCGCGCGCCTACAAGGGCAAGAGCAAGAATGCGCAGGAAGCGCACGAGGCAATTCGCCCCTCCGGCGACACCTTCCGCACCCCGACCTCGCTCGCGTCGAGCCTGCGTGGCAACGACTTCAAGCTCTATGACCTCATCTGGAAGCGCACCGTCGCCTCGCAGATGAAGGACGCCACCGGTTTGACCGCCTCGGTGACCATCGCCGCCGGCCCGACCGGCACGTCGGAGCACCCCGCAGCCTCGGGCGCGCTCGCCGAGTTCTCGGCCAGCGGAACCGTCATCACCTTCCGCGGCTTCATGCTCGCCTACGAAGAGTCCAAGGACGAAGAGCGCAACGCGTCGACGGATGCGACCGATTCCAAGCTGCCGCCACTCGAAGAGGGCCAGACCTTGGCGCTGCTCGACCTCGAGGCCAAGGGCCACGAGACCACCCCGGCCGCCCGCTACACCGAGGCCAGCCTGGTCAAGAAGCTCGAAGAGCTCGGCATTGGCCGCCCCTCGACTTTCGCGTCCATCATCTCGACCATTACGGAGCGTGGCTACGTCACGCCGCGCGGTCAGTCGCTAGTTCCGAACTGGATCGCCTTCTCGGTCGTGCGCCTTCTCGAAGAATTCTTCGGAGACTTGGTCGAATACGACTTCACCGCCGAGATGGAGGACGACCTCGACCGCATCGCCGGCGGCGAAGCCAACCGTCTGGACTGGCTCAACAGCTTCTACTTCGGCAGCGATAAGCATCGCGGCCTGCGCCAGGTCATCGACAACCTCGGTGAGATCGACCCGCGGGTGATCAACTCGGTCACCATCAGCGATGACATCACCCTGCGCATCGGCAAGTACGGCCCCTACCTCGAGGTCATCGACCCCGATGCTGAAGCGGATGCCCCGCCCCGCCGGGTGAACATTCCGCCGGAACTCGCTCCCGACGAGTTGACCGCGGCGAAGGCCCGCGAACTCATCGACGCCCCGGTCGTCACCGACCGTGTGATCGGACTCAACCCGGAGAACGGCAAGGAGATCGTCGCCAAGGACGGCCGCTTCGGCCCGTATGTCACCGAGCTCGCGCCAGCTCCGGACGAGCCGGTTGTTCCGGTCGTCGTGGCTGTTCCCGTGGAAACGATCGACCCCGCAACCGGCGAGGTCACGGTGACTAAGCCGAAGCGCAAGCCGGCCGTCAAGAAGGTGGCCGCTGCTGACAAGCCGCGCACAGCATCCATTTTCAAATCGATGGATCTGGCCACCGTCGACCTGGAAACCGCGCTGCGCCTGCTCGCCCTGCCGCGCATGGTGGGGCTCGACCCGGAGACCGGCACCGAGATTCTGGCCCAGAACGGCAAGTTCGGGCCGTACCTGAAGAAGGGCATCGACACCCGGTCGCTCACGAGCGAAGACCAGATCTTCGACATCGACCTGCCCGGTGCGATCGAGCTGTACGCCCAGCCGAAGTATGGCGCCCGCCGTGCCTCGAGCGCCCTGAAGGAATTCGAAGCGCCCGACCCCGAAAGTGGCAAGGCGATCAAGATCAAGGACGGGCGGTTCGGCGCGTATGTGACCGACGGGGTCACCAACGCGACGATTCCCAAGTCGGAGGACATCGAGGAGATCGACTTCGAGCGGGCCGTGCAGCTGCTCGCTGACAAGCGGGCCAAGGGGCCGGCGGCTCCTCGCAAGAAGGCGCCGGCCAAGAAGGCCGCCGTCAAGAAGCCGGCCGTGAAGAAGGCGCCGACGGCAGCAGCGAAGGCTGCCACCGCCAAGAAGGCTGCTGCGACCCGTGCCGCGAACGCGGCGGCCAAAGCAGCGTTGGCCGGCACACCAGTGGCTCCGGTCAAGAAGGCCGCGGTCAAGAAGCCCGCCGCCAGGAAAGCGCCAGTGAAGAAGTCGGCCAGCTCTGCCGCTGACGCGGTCTCGACCACCACGATTGCGCCGTGACCGGCCTCTTCATCACCCTGGAAGGCGGCGATGGATCAGGCAAGACCACGCAGGCGCTCCTGCTCACCAACTGGCTTGAGGAGCGGGGGCGCACCGTCGTGCGCACCCGCGAGCCCGGCGGAACGGATGTCGGGGTCGCGATTCGCGAGATCGTACTGCACCACCGCGGCGAGGTGGATCCGCGCGCCGAAGCCCTGCTCTACGCCGCAGACCGGGCCCAGCACGTCGGTACGAAGCTGCGGCCGGCGCTCGCCCGCGGCGATGTCATCGTGCAGGACCGCTACCTCGACTCCTCGGTCGCCTACCAGGGAGCGGGCCGGGTGCTCGGCGCCACCGAGGTGCGGGACCTGTCGCTTTGGGCCGCCGAGGGGCTTCTGCCCGATCTGACCGTGCTGCTCGACCTCGACTCGCGCGCCGCCCGGGCCCGCCTCGAAGCCGACGACAAGGTCTTCGACCGGCTCGAGGCCGAGAAGAACGACTTTCACGCCCGCGTGCGCGCCGCTTTTCTCGAGCTGGCCGCTGCCGAGCCCGCCCGGTTTCTGGTAGTGGATGCTTCGGCCCCCGCCGCCGAGGTCGCCGCCATCATCCGAGCTCGAGTTTCCACCCTCCTCTAGCGTTCCGGGCCCGGAACCCGGGCCCGGTTTATAACTGGGCCCACGGTCGGCGCCCGGGCCCCAAACGTGGGCGGGGTGGCAACTCTCTAAGGGATACTGAAGCTATGACCTCGACTGCCTCGTCCGCTGTGCGATCCGGCTGGTCGGTGCGGGTGCGCATCCTCGCCGCCATTCTCGTCGTAGCCGGCCTCGGCCTGGCCGTCGCGGGCGGCACGGCCTATCTCGTGCAACGCGACCGCGCCCTGCGCGACATCGACGCTCGCCTCGCGACGAGCGTCGAGAGCGTGCGCTTCATCGTCACCGGCGTGCCGACTACCAACCTCAACGAGATCGAGGCATTGCCGGAGGCGTCCGGCGCGAGCTACCCGTCTACCCGGGAGGCATTGCAAGCGGTCATGGCCCGACTCGTTCCGAGTCCCAACGAGAGCACCCTCGGAATCATCGATGGCGTCCCGGCACTGATCCCCGGCACCGAGTTGTCCTTCCACCTGGAGGATGATGCCGGGTTCATCCTGCGCATTCTCGATGAAGTGGCCGGTGTCAATGTCGTGCGCGGCACTGCCGTCTCCGAACTCGGCAACCTGCGGTATATCGCCGCGCCGGTGACGGTGGAGGCTAGCGGGGAAGCGGGAATTTTCGTCACCGCTTTTGATTTGGACGCCGAGCTCGGAGAGTTGACGAGCGCTTTTCGCATCTATGCGGCCGTCGCGGCTGCGGCGCTCGTGGCGGTCGGGCTGGTCGGATGGTTCGTCGCCGGCCGCCTGCTGCGACCGGTGCGCCAGCTGCAGGCCGCCGCGTCGCGGATCACCGCAACCGACCTGCACGAGCGCATCCCGGTGATCGGCCATGACGACATCTCTGAGCTCACCGGAACGGTCAATGACATGCTCGAGCGTCTTGACGAGTCGCTGACCGCGCAGCGACAGCTGCTCGAGGATGTGCGCCACGAGCTCAAGACTCCGATCACCATCGTGCGCGGCCATCTTGAGCTGCTGGATCCGCGCAATCCCGACGATGTCGCATCCGCTCGGGAAATTGCCCTTGACGAACTCGACCGGATGACCGGACTCATCGACGACATCGAGTCGCTCGCCAACGCCCAGCGCGGCAATCTGCAGCGGGTGCCAACGGATGCCGGCGACCTCACCGAGCAGTTCTTCCTCAAGGTTAGTGCGCTGCCCGACCACGTCTGGATTCTGGCCGAGCGCGCGCACGTTGTCGTGCCGGTCGATCCGGCCCGGCTCACTCAGGCGTTCCTGCAGCTGGCGAACAATGCCGCCAAACACTCAGCTTCCGGCACGACCATCGAGATAGGCAGCACCGAACACGCGGAAGCGGTGGAATTCTGGATCCGCGACAGCGGCCCCGGCATTCCGACGGAGGCCAAGGCCCGCATTTTTGAACGGTTCGGCCGTGTCGATTCCGGGCGTGGTGTCGAAGGTTCCGGCCTCGGGCTGCCGATCGTCGACGCTATCGCGCGGGCGCACGGCGGCTATGTCGACCTGGTGACGTCGCCCGACGGATCCCGGTTCGGCATCCTGGTGCCGCGCCGCGCCGTTGATGTGGTGGCCGCGACATGACCAGCATCCTCATCGCGGAGGACGAGGCTCGAATCGCTCTGTTCGTGAGCAAGGGCCTGAGGGCCGCCGGCTATTCCTCGACCGTGGTCGATGACGGGCTCGACGCCGTGAGCTATGCCCAGTCCGGCACCTTCGACCTGCTACTGCTTGACGTTGGACTGCCGAGCATAGATGGCTTCGAGGTGATGAAACGGATCAGGGCCGAACGGCTGCCGCTGCCGATCATCATGTTGACCGCTCGGTCGACGACCAGCGACATGGTCGCCGGCCTCGATGGTGGTGCCGATGACTATCTCGCGAAACCGTTCAAATTTGATGAGCTGCTGGCGCGCATCCGCTTAAGACTGCGAGATGCCGAACAGAGCTCGCCGACGAGGCTGGCCTATGGGGAGCTCGCCCTCGACCTGCGCACCCGCCGTGCAACGGTGGGGGAGCGCACCGTGGAACTGTCGGCCCGGGAGTTTGCCCTCGCTGAAGAGTTTCTGCGGCACCCCGACCAGGTACTCAGCCGTGAGCAGCTGTTGAGCCGGGTATGGGGTTACGACTTCGATCCAGGTTCCAACGTCGTTGACGTGTACGTGCGATATCTTCGGGCGAAGTTCGGGCCGGAACGCATTGAGACGGTGCGCGGCATGGGATATCGGCTCAAGTAATCCCGCTCGGGGAAGCAGAAAGCCCGGGCGCGGGCCCGGGCTTTCTGCTGCTCGTTGTTCGATCTGAGCCGCGACGCTCTGCTTAGTCGACGGACGCGGGGCTCTGCACCGATGCCGGGCTGGCCGGCGAGGCAACCGAGGCGGCAGACACCGGGCTCGCGACGGACGGTGCGGACACCGGGGTCACGACCGAGACGACTGAAACCACCGAAACGGCTGAGACCGCCGACACGACACTCACGGTGCTCGAGCCGCTCGACGAGTCGTTGCTTGTGTCGTTGCTTGAGTTGTCGGATGAGTTGGACGAGGTGTTGGAGGAGTCATCGCTCGAGAGGGACACCGAGTCGTCGAATGTCGAGACACTCGCCGTGCTGAATGGAATCGCCGTGCTCGTCGAGATGGAGCTCACCGGCTGCACACCGATCGAGCTTCCCGAACTGTCCTCAATCTCGAAGGCGTTCGCTGCGGTCACGGCACCGCCGGCGAGCAGTCCGATACCGAGTGCGGATCCGGCGCCCATAGCAATCCAACGCTTCTTGGCTGTCATCTTGGGGTTCATGGTGTCTCCTTGTCGTTGGCGGGTCGAGCCTGTGCTCGTCTGCTGTTACTTCAAGATTCCTGCCCCAGTATGAGAAGCCTCGGAGTCCGGCGTGAGAGGACTCTCATCTTGGTCGAAGGCATCCGCTGGTCTCAGGCTGAGGCGGGGTCGACGACGAGTTCGGTGGCCGCGCCGAGCAATGTCGCGCTGTGTGCACCCGGGGTCAACACGTGCCCAAGCAGGTGGGTTGCCGCGATGTACCGCGCCCGGTTGAGAAACTGCTCGCCGCGGCGAGGCCACCGGCTGCGGGCGCGGGCAGCCAGGACGCGGCAGCCTTCGGCGGATTCGGGATTGGAGTGGTCGTCGTGGTGCAGGGCGCTCACGACCAGGTGCGCGTAGAGCGCAGCGGCATCGTCGGCCGGGTCGCCGAGCCCGGCCGTGTCGATGTCGAGCACGCCGGAGATGCGTGGGGAGTCGAGAGTGTCGGGGTCCAGAAAGATCTGCCCCAGGTGCAGGTCGCCGTGCACGGTGACGGGGGCGGCGGGAATCGCGGCCGCGCGCATCCGTTCTATGGCAGCGCCGAGGGCGGTGATCCTGGGCGATTCGGCCGGCAGCAGAGAACCGGTCCGCTGCACGTACCAGGGCAGGCGTGCTGACAGCGACACTCGTGCTGGGCCGGAACTCTCGATCAGGCCGATTTCTGTTGTGATCCGATCGAGCTCGTCGAGGAAAGGTTCGGGCGAGAATTGCGCGACCACCTGGCTCGCTTCGACACCGTGAACGGACTCCAGGGCGATGAATCCGTCGGCGCTCCAGCCGCGGCTGCGCGGTACCGGAACGCCGGCGGCTCCCCAGAACACGTGGCGAGCATGAAGCGGCCCTGCGGCGGCCGGGCGAACGACTTTGAAATACACCGTGAACTCGGGAGCGACCATACGCACAACGGCGCGTTTTCCTGGCCGATAGGCCGCGATGGTGACGACGAGGCTGCTCGCGTGCAGGCCGAGCCGGGCGAGCAGAACCTGTGCGGCGTCCGGGTAGACCGCCGCGGCCAGGGCCGGCAGCTCGGGATCGTTCGGGTACAGCCAAGCGGCCACGGTTTCGCCGGTTTGCTCGTCACGGAAGGCGAGCACGCCGGGCCGGTCACGTTTGGTCGGATTCGATTCGAGGTAGACGGTGTGGGACTCGGTCGTCTGGGTGCCGGGATCCAGCTCGATCGTGTACCCGGCAGTGAAGCCGCGAGCGGTCGTTTCGATGCTGAACCGGTGCAGCCGTACCAGGGTCATTCCGAGCGACTCTGCGACGGCCTCGAGAATCTCCGGCGCCTGTTCCAGCGGACGCGACCCGCCGGGTTCAGTCGTCGTCAACGTCAACGTCAACGTCAACGTCAACGTCAACGTCAACGTCAACGTCAACGTCAACGTCAACGTCGTCGTCAACGTCGTCGTCAACGTCGTCGTCAACGTTGTCAACGTTGTCTGCGTTGTCTACGTCGTCCACGTTGTCTACGACGTCAATTTCGTCAACGTCGTCGTCGATGGTCTGTGATCCGGCCGGGGGAACAGCGACGGGCGGGGCGACCGGAACATCAGCGGTGGCGGTCGAAGTGGGCGTGGGCGTCGGTGCGATTTTGGGCGTGGTATCCGCATCGGTCGTGCTCGAGTCAGAGTCGGTTCCCACGGGATCGATTCGCTGAACCAGCCCGGGCTGGTCGGTGATAGTGAGAGCGGACGTCATCGCGACGGCACCCGCCGATCCGGCGCCGAGGGCGGCCACAATCGCGGCACCGAGCGCCACCTTCCAGAAAGTCTGCATTGTTCTAGTCTGGGGCCTCGACGAAGGTTCTCACGCAGAGCAGCATGAGAGGGTTCTCATCTTGAGTCGGTCGTGACCTCGTGGCTTCCGCAACCGGGCCCAGGATCTACCAGTCGCCCACCTTCCGGGCCCGGGCCCGGGCCCGAGCGCGCGCACGCGGGCGGTGTCGGTGGGGCGGGTTACCCTTGACTCATGGCAGTGTGGGACAACCTAACGGGACAGGCCGACGCAATCGCCATCTTCAGGGCGGCGGCGCAGCGGGTGCCCTCCGCCAGTGACAGCAGCAGCTCCGCCGAGTCCAACTCGATGACGCACGCCTGGCTCATCACCGGGCCACCCGGGTCTGGCCGCTCGAACCTCGCATTCGCCTTCGCCGCAGCCCTGCTCAGCCCGGGCACCCCCGCCGAAGACCTCGCCGCGGCCCGCCAGGTCGAGGCCCGCACCCATCCAGACCTCAGCGTGCTCGCCACCGAGGGTGTCATCATCAAAATGGAATCCGTCAAGGAAGCCGTCGCCCGCTCGCAGTACTCGCCCTCGGTCGGCCGCTACCGCGTCGTCGTGGTCGAAGACGCCGACCGCATGGTCGAGCGCACCTCCAACGTGCTGCTGAAAGCCCTCGAAGAGCCGCCCGAACGCACCGTGTGGATTCTGTGCGCGCCCAGCGAGGCCGACCTGCTCCCCACCATCCGCTCACGCGTACGCACCGTGCGCCTGCGCATGCCAAGCGTCGCCGACGTGGCCGACCTGCTGGTGCGCCGCAACGGTGTCGACCCGGTCATCGCCGAACTCAGCGCCCGCCTCGCCCAGAGCCACATCGGCATGGCCAAGCGGCTCGCCACCAATGCCGACGCCCGGGCCAGACGCGAGGAAACCCTGCGCACGGCCCTCGGCATCCGTTCGGTGTCATCGGCCGTCAACGCTGCCGCGCGGCTGCTTGCCATCGCCGGCGACGACGCCAAGGCCATCACCCTCGAGCTGGATGCCGCCGAGCGCGACGGCATGCTGCGCTCTCTCGGGGTCGAGGCTGGCCAGTCGGTGCCGCCGGGGCTGCGCAGCCAGATCAAGGCCCTCGAAGACGACCAGAAGCGTCGGGCCGTGCGCAGCCTGCGCGACGGCATCGACCGCATCCTGGTCGACCTCGCCTCGCTCTACCGTGACGTGATGATGGTGCAGCTGGGCCGGGACCAAGCGGTGATCAATCTCGAGCTGCTCGCCGAACTGCGCACCGCGAGTGCGGCCAGCGCTCCGGCGGCCACCGTCGCCACCATGGACGCGATCGCCGTGGCCCGCCAGCGTATCCAGGGCAACGTCGCGCCCGCGCTCGCGCTCGAGGCGATGCTGGTGTCGGCGATCCGCCGCCCCCAGTGACGTCGAAACCAGTGACGTCGAAACCAGTGACGTCGAAACCAGTGACGTCGAAACCAATGACGTCGAAACCAATGACACAGCGACGTCCCCCACAGGGACTCCCAGCCGCTTTCGGTAGCGTGAGCCGCAGCATCCGCTTCAGGAAAGAGGAAATCCGTTGAACCGCAGTATCCGCGCACTGAGCGCCACGGCCGCCGCACTGGCGCTCACGCTTATTTTGAGCGGATGCTCCGCCTGGTTTGCGACGGATGCTGGCCCGGCCGAGTCCACGCCTACCGGCGAACAGGTTGACAGCGACCTCGCCCCGTTCTACAGCCAGGTGCTGCAGTGGGACGGCTGTGGCGACGGCCTGCAGTGTGCGGAGGCGTCCGCCCCGCTCTCCTATGGCGATCCGGCCGCCGGGGAGATCTCGCTCGCCCTCGTGCGCCACGTGGCCACCGGGAACGATCGCATTGGTTCCCTGCTGGTGAACCCCGGTGGACCCGGCGGTTCCGGCTACGATTTTGTCGCGGATTCCCTCGACTACGCCACCGACAAAAAACTGCAGGCGAGCTTCGATATCGTCGGATTCGACCCGCGCGGGGTGGGCCGTTCTTCGGCGGTGTCCTGCTACGACTCCGCCGAGATGGACGAGTACCTGTATGGGCTGACCGAGGCGAAACGCGGCACGGATGCCTGGATCGCGCAGCTTGCAGCTTCGTCCGACGCCTTCGCAGCGGCCTGCGCCGACGAGACCGGTCCGCTCCTCGGCACCGTCGACACGCAGAGCGCCGCCCGTGACCTCGATCTACTGCGCGCCGCCCTCGGCGATACTGAGCTTAATTTTCTCGGCTACTCCTACGGCACCTTTCTCGGCGCCACCTATGCCGAGCTTTTTCCCGAGAAGGTCGGGCGCTTCGTGCTCGACGGGGCCGTCGACCCGTCGACGAGCAACTTCGAGGTCACCAAGACGCAGGCGGTGGGCTTTGAAAATGCGCTGCGCGCCTACCTCGCCGACTGTGTGACGGGGGAGGACTGCCCGTTCCGGGGCAGTGTTGACAACGCTCTGACGACAATCGGGGCGCTCATGGCGTCGGTTGACGCGAGCCCGATCACGGCAACGGATGGCCGTCAGCTCGGCGCGAGCGCGCTGCTCACGGCGATCATCTATCCGCTTTATCAGGCCACGGCGTGGCCGCAGCTCAGTGTCATGTTCGACACCGTCATGCACGGCAGCGCCGACGGCGCCTTTCAGTTCGCCGACGCCTACAACGGCCGGGATGCCGACGGTAACTATTCCGACAACTCGACCGAGTCATTCATGGCCATCAACTGCATCGACTACGCCTACAACGCCGACCCGGCGTCGATGCGCGCCCAGGCCGCCGAACTCGCCGAAGCTGCCCCGGTGATCGGCCCGTACATGAGCTTCGGCGACATCGGGTGCGCCAACTGGCCCTACACGTTCACCGGCGAACGCGACGAGATCCACGCGGCGGGCGCGGCGCCGATTCTGGTCGTCGGCACCACCAACGACCCGGCGACCCCTTACGTTTGGGCGCAGCAGCTGGCCGAGCAGCTCGACAGCGGCACCCTGGTGACCTACACCGGTGAAGGTCACACCGCCTACAACAAGTCGAATTCCTGCGTGAATGATGCGGTCGACTCCTATCTCGTCGACGGAATCGTGCCGGCCGCCGACCCGCAGTGCTAACCACTCAAGGGCGTTCGAGCGCTGTGGAACAATTGGGGCATGTCGATCGAAACGGAACAGCCGGGCCTGCGTGAGCGCAAGCGCCTCGCCACCCGGCGAGCCATCCAACACGCCGTGCTGACCCTGTCCCGCGAGCGCGGCATTGAGCACGTCACGGTCGAGGACATCAGCCGCCTCGCCAATATCTCGCCGCGCACCTTTTTCAACTATTTCCCTTCGAAAGACGCCGCCCTAATTGGGGACGCGCCCGGAATGGCATCCGCTGAAGATATAGAAATCTTTGTCGCGGCTGGCCCGAGCAGCGACGTGCTCGCCGATCTGGCCCTGCTGCTCGCCAAGAGTCTGCAGCGCACCGAGGCCGACCGGGAGATTCACCAACTGCGCCGCACGATTATGAAGGAGAACGCCTACCTGTTCGGTATGCGCATGGCGACCCTGCGCGACTTCGAGGACCAGCTGCAGCAGATTATCGAGCGCCGTTTCAGAGCGGATGCCCCGGAGCGAGCCGAGGACCCGGCCGAGCTGAATCAGCGGGCCCTGTTGTTCACGCTCGTAGCCGTCGCGGCGATCCGTCATGCCTGGCGGGTCTGGGCGGAAGGCGACGATGTGGCCCCGCTTTCGGAGTGCGTGAACGCCTCATTCGCCGAGGTGTACAGAATCACTCGTAGAAACGACTAGGCTTGGCTGCTGTGTCACCGACTGCTTTTCGAGGTGATCTGGTAACGCCGCCTTAGCTCAGTTGGTAGAGCATCTCACTCGTAATGAGAAGGTCGTCAGTTCGATTCTGACAGGCGGCTCCACTAAAACTCCTGGTCAGAGTTTGTTTCTAAAACCCTCTCAACGGTACGTTTTGCCGAATTTGCCCACAATTTGCCCACATTTGTTTTAAGTGCACGGTTATTGAGGGCGCCTGCAACTGAACCGTAACGGTTTTCATGCCGCCATTCTGTGGGCGGCTTCGATATTTATCGGGCCGTTCGTTTCAGCGCAGTAGTTGCTTTCATATTCCTCGGGCGGCATTTTCCCGAGGGAGCTGTGGAGGCGCCGATTGTTGTACCAATCGATCCAGTCGAAGGTGAGTTCTTCGACGTCGGCGAGGGTCTTCAGCGGGCCCGTATGGAAGGGGGAATTCTTCGCGACGGCCTCGTTCTTGTAGAGCCCCATGACGGTCTCTGCGGCCGCGTTATCGTACGCGTCTCCGACCGTCCCGATCGAGGCCACGAGTCCCTCAAGAACGACGGTTTCTGTGAATTTGATGGACGTACACTGTGATCTCGCATCGGAGTTAAGCCGAATTCGGCTTAACTCCGACCGTGGCACGCAATATACGTCGAGCCTGTTCCAAAAGTGGTGCGCCGCGAACCAGGTCACGCAGTCGATGGGAGCCGTCCGTCTGTGTTGGGACAACGCGGTGGCGGAAAGTTTCTTCTCGCATTTGAAGACCGAAATGTATTACCAGCACGAGTTCGAGAACCACCTCGCCGCGAGGACCGCCGTGATGGAATTTATCGAATCTTGGTACAACCGGCGGCGCCCTCATTCACGCAACGGAGGGCTCCAACCTGCGGTCGCGTTGGCCGCTCACCGCGACGCCCGCCAAACGGCTGCAGCGTAGAAGAAAAATCAATCAGATTGTCTCAATAACTTGACGGGCGCATCCCCTTACGGACGTCTCGTGCTCGGTGAATCCCGTGGTCGGAGACTTGGGCGGCGGAGTCGGCTCTGGAACGTCCAGTGACTCCAGTGATTGCCTGACGAGTCCGCCACTCTTCCTAACGAGACGCGTCGGGCTGCGGCCCAGCGCCGACACGGGCGGTAAATTCGGACACTGGCTGATGTCAGCATGCCGTCGTACACTGGCCAGATGACACCGAAGCTTTCGGCTTACATCGCGGCAGGTAAGGCCCTCGATGCTGACGAGCGCGAGATTGCCGCGCTCGCTCTTCAGCAGGTCGATGAGGCAGACCAGGCTGCGATTGACGACGCTTGGGGCGAGGTGATCGACCGCCGACTTGACGAACTCATCAGCGGCAAGGTCGAGTCGGTCAGCGGCCGGGAGACCATCGCCATCGCGCGGGCACGATCGGCCTTACGGCGCCGGTGACTCTCGATTGGCGCGAGCATCCGGACGCTCGTGACGAGTTTCTGGATGCTCACGAACGCTACTCGGCCATCGATCACGGCAAACTCGGCGACGAGTTCGCAGATGCAGCAGAGGCCGCTGCTGAATTGATCCTTCAATGGCCGGATGCGGCGTCGCCATTCCGGGGTCGGCAGCGCGAGCCCATTGTGCGCTCATGGCATCTCGGCAAGTTTCCGTACAACCTGGTCTACGTCGTCGGAGGGGATGGGATATTCGTGCTTGCCTATGCTCACGAGTCTCGTCGCCCCGGTTACTGGACGCAGCGACTCGCCGAATGACCGGGCGAGGGTCGGTCGAAGAACCCAAGGCAGTCTCCAGTCGTGTCGAGGCGGGTGCCCACAATGGCAATCGCCATCCAGGCCCTGAGGTCATGCAGCTACGACCGGTGGTTCTCAGTCCTCTGACCCCAACGGGTTAGGCACCATCCAACTTGAGAAATGCACTACGGCCTGTCATCGACGCGCCGTAGTGCATGTTCCATGCCTCTCTAGTAGCTGATAGGCGTCGTTTAGAACGGCTACGGCGTGGAATCGACGACGGTGGTCGTGACCGAGGTCCAGCCGATGACGGTGTTCGCCGGCACGTTGGCGTCGGCTGTGACCTGCACTTGGCGTTCGCCAATCAATAGTCCGGTGGCGGGGTTGATGATGAGGTCCTGTCTGAAGTCACGCGTCGGGTCCTGCCGCCCGATGGCTACGCCAACCTGTCCGTTGAGCGTGGCGGAGCGTTCGACGATTGTGACGTCGGGAATCATTGCGATGGCCCGGTAGAGCGCTGCGCGCAATTCGGCCGGTGCCAGCCCGGATCGAAGGACATCGGAGATTCGGGACAGCGCGTCTTCCTCGGGTGAGTTCGACCCGCCTACGGAGGTCATATAAAAGTAGGACAGCAAAGCGGCGGGGTCGCTGGGCATAGCTGCAAGGTCCTCAGCGGTCCAGGGTGATCCATCGAAATTGCCGCCCGCGGCTCGGGCGATCTCTGTGCGCTCGGCGGGGCTGAGCTGCGCCCAGCTGTTAAGCGCGTACTCCCTGGCCTTCTCGCTGAAGAAGATGTCGGGCTTGAGGGCGGTGCGCTCCCAGACCCACTGGCCGGATCTATCCGCCGGTATGTACAGAGTGCTCGCGGAGGGGGTCAAGAAGACCGATCGGCTGGCCAGATTCTTGGGATCATCGTTGGGCCCGACAGCGTAGGTAACGAAGACCGCCTGAGTGCTGATCTGGAGGAACTGCCCGGGCGCGACCACCGGGTCCGACGTCTGAATCGTTGCGACGGCCGTTTGCTCAAGCAAGTTGGAGGCTTCGGCGGATGCACCCCCGTTTGGTCCCCATCCGAAGGCATTTCCCAGAATGGCTATGGCGACCAGGGCTGCCGCGGCGAGCGATAGTGCGGAGACGCGACGCGTTCGGGCGGATCGTTTAGGCAGCTGCCGCACGTTGTGTGGAAATTCTCGAGGTGCACGCACGAGTTGCTCAGGTGCTGGTGCCCCGATGAACTGGCGCAGGGCTGTTGCGTGTTCGAGAGTCGGCACCGATTCACTCATTCTGCTGACGATGTCGTCCCGCATCCGCTTGATTTGAGTTTCCGATGGACCAATTGTCGTGATCATGAGAGCGCTTCTTTCTGTGCGGAGAGTTTGCCTCGGAGAGTGATGCGGACCCGAGCGAGCCTGTTTCGAACGGCGCCATGGGACGTCCCCAGCGCGCGTGCCGCCTGCTCATAGCTCAGGCCTTCGTCAATGCAGAGGTAGTAGAGGGTTTGGTCCGTCTCGGAGAGTTGGCCGACGGCGTGGTCGATCGCGTCCAACAACATCCGGCTCTGCACTTCGTCGTGGACCGAACGGTGCTGGGGGTCGGGAAAATTCGAGAGATCACTGTCAGTGCGGTGATGGTCGTCGCGAGCGCGGCTGCGGATGCGATTGTTTCCGAGGTAGCGGGCGGTCACGAGAAGCCACGGCAAAACGGACTGGTCCACGGGCCTGATCGCATGCCGTTTGCTCCAGGCGATGACAAACGTGTCCTGGGTGATGTCTTCCGCGTCCGCGATAGACCGAACCATTTTGAGCGCGAACCAATACACCGCCCGGACGTGGCAGTTGTACAGCACGACAAACGCCTTGCGATCACCGCCCTGAACCTGGGTGAGATGCGCCAGATCAGAAACGGCGCAGCTACTGACATCGGCTGGGGACGGCATCGAAATGAGCAGGTCCGCTGGTTCAGATTTCGAGGTCATATTGAGGAGTGTCCTGAGCGGTGAAATCGTCTCGCCCTCGCTCTGGGTGGCGAGCTGCCGACACCTGCGGCAGAGGGATCGTTGTCGACAACGACAACGCCCCCATTGTCGCGGATTCTGCCAGCGTATGGTCGCAAGGAGATCTGTCAGGACATCACTGACCCGTATGACTCAACAGCTCTCTGACCCTTATGTGGTGTTGGGTCCCGATAAGTGAACTGTCAGAGGCGTCCTGATACGTCACAATTTTTCGAGTGAATGGATCATTTTCTTGCCCACAATTTGCCCACATTTGAACTGAAATGATGCTGTTTTCGGTGATCACGTGAAGCCCAAAAAGCCCGTAAAATCAACGATTTTGACACCGTGAGGCGTGTTTCCGGGCACCCATCGGTCACTCGTAATGAGAAGGTCGTCAGTTCGATTCTGACAGGCGGCTCCATTAAAAATGCTTGTCCCTGTCGATTCTTCGACCGATCTCGGCGAAACGTCTCACCGAACTTGACGATTTTGCCCACACTTTGCCCACATTCCTGTTTTTCTGGATTCGGCGTGGCGTCGAACTGGTGGGGCGCGACGGCCGGCCGATTCATTGACTGAAATATCCGCCTGGTTGGTGGGTGGACATGACATCAACCAGAACTCTCGCGGCGCTATCCAGACTCCTCGAAAGCGATCTGGCCTTGACCCCGGAGAGTGGACACGGGTTAAGCGGCGAGTTGAATCTCTGCGGCCTGTGACGAGTATTGCAGCTCGAAGTCCACAGGCGTGACGTGCCCGATCGAG
>NZ_SOFE01000012.1 GCF_004402405.1 Cryobacterium levicorallinum | reverse complement strand
GCCAGCGCCCTGACGGGGGTGATTCCCGTTCCCGAGCTCATTGCCGCATAATCAAATCAGCTGACCCGCACGGTGACGATGAATTACACCAACCGGCGGGACGTGACCGTGCATCAGGAGTTGGTCAGTGCTCCAATGCTCAGTGTGACCGAGAACATCCTTCTTGGCCGGCTCCCCCGGCGAGGGGGCCGGGTTCTGTGGGCCGCCGCCCACAGCCAAGCTAGGGCGGTGCTAGACCGGCTCAACGTGGATATCAGTGAACGAACGGAAATGAGCCGGCTAAGCCTAGGGCAACAGCAACTCATCGAGATCGCGCGGGCCCTAGTTCGAGATACGAAGATACTGGTCCTTGATGAGCCTTCAGCCATTCTTGGACAGGCGGAGCTGGAAGTTCTCTACACGGTTGTTGACAGTCTCCGTCAACAAGGCGTGGGCATCGTCTATATCTCCCATCGCCTCGGAGAGGTAATGAGTCTGAGCGACCGTGTGACGGTCCTGAAGGACGGCGTCCTTCAAGACACGCTTCTAGTCGAAGACCTGTCTGAAGAACGACTGGTAACTCTAATGACAGGGCGAGAACTAACTGCACCTGTAAGGCCAGGCATAGCCCTGGATGCTCCTGTAATTCTTGATGTGCAAAATCTTCAAGTCAGGGGAGGGCGCGCTCCTATCAACTTCTCGGTCAGAGCCGGAGAGATTGTCGGGTTTGCGGGACTTGTGGGATGCGGTCGGACAGAGGTCGCTAGGGCCATTATTGGAGCAGACAAAGCACCCGGACGCGTCTATGTTGACGGCGAACTTCTTCATAGGCGCAACCCCAGATCCTCCCGTCGACGAGGGCTCGCTTACCTTCCCGAGGATCGAAAAGATCAAGGTCTACTTCTTCACCGATCGATTCGAGAGAACATTGGCTTGGCAAGCCTGAAAACCCGGTCAAGGTGGGGCTTGCTCCGATCTTCACACGATAAAGCAGACACACAGCGGCACGCAAGCGCCGTCGGGCTGAAGGCCTCAAACCTAAACTCCACTGCGGCGACCCTTTCCGGCGGAAACCAGCAAAAGGTGATGCTTGCGCGGTGGCTTGCCGCTTCCCCTACCGTGCTCATTCTTGACGAGCCAACCCGGGGAATCGATGTCGGCAGCAAAAGTGAAATATACAGGCTGATGAAGGAATTGACCGATAGTGGCCTTGCCGTCGTCATGATTTCAAGCGAAATAGAGGAAATTCTGGCTATGTCAGACCGGGTCATCGTCATGCGTGAGCGTCGAATCGTCGCAGAGTTTGCTGGTGATGAGATCTCGGAAGAGGCAGTCACGCGTGCCGCGATCGTCTCACCTGACCAAGTTTCACCCGATAATCCGATTTCAAGAACAAATGCGGCCGAAGGCCTCTCAACTATACGAGGAGTAGTCAATGACTGATGGAAGCGGCAGTCGCGGGACTCCGGATCAACATCGCACATCAGGGCGGGCAAGCGGTATCGGACCGTATGTGCGAAAGTATGGCGCCGCTGGCGCCCTCGGCCTGCTTGTTGTAGTCGCTAGCGTTACCGCTGAAAATTTTCTCGAAGTTCAAAACATTCTGAATGTCTTGCGCCAGATTTCGATCGTCGGTGTGCTGGCACTTGGAATGACATTTGTGATTATCACTGCGGGGATCGATCTGTCTGTTGGCGCGATGCTGACGGTCGTCGTGGTTTATACGGCCGATACGGTGCAAACTCTGGGGGTGCTGCCCGCAATAGCCGTCGCTTTGGTGGTGGGTGCCTTCTTGGGATTGCTCAACGGTCTCGGCATCACTCTGGGCGGCGTTCAACCTTTCGTGATGACACTCGGAATGATGGCATTCGCCAAAGGAATATCGCTTTTGTACACGCAGGGGCGGCCGATACCGATTACGAACGAAGCATTTCTGCAGTTCGGGAGCGGACGAACTTTGGGCATACCCAATCCGGCACTGGTGTTCCTAATTTTGCTCGTTATTGCCTGGGTAGTGCTCCGACATAGCGTTTTCGGACGGTCGGTATATGCGGTCGGGGCAAACGAAGAGGCAGCACGACTGTCCGGGATTCCGGTAAAGCGAGTTAAATGTTCGGTCTACGTGATTTCCGGGGTGATGGCCGGCGTAGCGGGGATACTTTACGCCAGCCAGTTAGGCGTCGGGACCCCTGTTGCGGGGGATGGGTATGAACTCGATGCCATCGCTGCGACCGTCGTGGGCGGGACCAGCTTGTTCGGCGGATTGGGCACAGTGGGCGGGACCTTTATCGGCGCCGCACTCCTGGGCGTACTTTCGAACCTGCTCAATCTCACAGGAGTGAGCCCGTACGCGCAGAACCTATTCAGCGGCATGCTCATTGTGGCCGCCGTGATGCTGCAGCGACGGAATGCGCAGGGGCGCTGACGATGACTGCTGAATGGCTCACTTTACGCGCCGATATGTGGGAGAAATGTGATCAGCTGATTACCCAGGACGCGGTGCTCGAATTGCTGATTTCCATTGCCGATACGCCTGCACCCTCCGGCGCATCGTCCATCACCCGCGGGGAACAGGTGGAGCTGTGGTGGTCAAAGCAGGCATCGGCGAGTTCGGGTGCGCAACTGACGTTGGATGCACACCGCAGCGGCTGCGACCTGTTGTCCCTTGGTGCAGGTGGAATTCGTATGCTGGCTCACCTCGACGAGGTTTCCTACCTGCTCGACGGACCTGCCGGATCACCAGGACTCTGGTGGGTAGCACCGTATTGCTACCACCTGGCTGAGAAACCTGCCCCGGCCCGCGCCATTCGATTCGCTTCGGACGGTTCGTGGACAACGGTCGCCACCGGTGAAGTCACAATGCTCGGAACACGGCACGTGTTCTCGACGTTGGAAACAACCGAGCTGGGCCCGGCGGATCGAATCGTGCTGGCCAGTGAAGTCTCTGTCGACCTCAAAACGAATCGCGTAACCGGTTCTTTGGATAACGCGGCTGGAGTTGCATCCGCACTCTTGGCTGCCTCGGTGCTAAGTGCACTGGGAGTCCCATTCTCCCTCGGCTTGACCGACGAGGAGGAGGGTCCCAGTGGGGCCAGCAGTCAAACGATTTCCCGAGGAGCTGCACGGCTGCTGCGTCACTTGGAGGACGCGCCCCTGGCTATCGCGATTGACATTCATGGGGTTCCGACCGAGGACCTGACGATGGTGCAGGATCACGTTAAGCCATGGGGCGCTTCGCTTGCAGAATTTTCCAGCCACGGCAGGGGCTCGGTTGCCCCGCCTCATCTATTTGCAGGGGTCAAGGATCTACTGTGCTCGTTGAAGGATCACGGAGTGAATGTGAAACTGAACGTCGGTGGATACGTACCGCGCTCCGACGACGTAACCGCCATGACGCACAGCAACCGCGTCATCATTCTCGGATACCCAGGAGTGAATAGGCATTTCGATCGCGGGCTACCGGCAACCAATCTGGAAGACCTGCAACATCTCTCGCGGGCGCTGGTTGTGCTCGGGGTTGCCGTGCATTCAAAGCAGCTGGCGGTGGACTGGTGATGGGGGAGATGCATGGACTCCTGACCATCGGAGAGCTGACTGTCGATGATGTGGTTGTCGAAGATGACTGCGCAGATTGGAAGCAAGCTGGCGGAGGCGCGCTCTACAGTGCAGTCGGTGCACTGGTATGGAGCAATGACGTAGCGCTGAACAGCGTTGTTGGCACGGACTTCCCTGACGGGCTGCTGTCGAGTTTGGACGCGTCAGGTATTTGTCTCGATGCTGTCTATAAGTCCCCCCACGCACTGAGCATCGGGCTTTGGCTACTCTATGAATCCGACGGAACACGCCGACAATTTGAGAAGAAGCGTGGAGCGACATTCGCCGATTTAGACCGTCTCCGGGCTTCCCCATATACTGCCGGCCTGAACCCGTTAGGCGTCCACATCGCACCGCAGTCCAGTCAAGGACAGGTGCTTGCCCTTGAACACCTGGCCGGACGTGACGTGGTCCGCACAATGGACTTGCTCATCGAGCCCTCCATTGACAAGACCCCTTACTTAGATGGTTGTGTTTTTAGAGAACTCGATGCGTTTCTTCCCAGCGCCCAAGAGGTCCGGGACGTTTGGGGACACTCAGACATCCATGCCCTCTCGAACTGGTTGAGCGAACACGGCAGCAACGCAACACTTGCGATTAAGCGCGGCAGTGACGGAGTCGACGTCCTCATAGGAGGAACAGTCACAAACGTTCCTTCCGTAGTCGACAAACTAGTCGATCCCACAGGCGCAGGCGATGCATTCTGCGGCGGTTTTCTCGCAGGTCTGGTCGCAACCGGTGACCCCATCGAAGCCGCCATCCGAGGTAGCGTCTCCGCGTCCTTTGTATGCGAAACACGAGGAGCCGTCGCCGCGGCTGTTCGAATTGATCCTGAAATCGTCGAGCGCCGGGCCAGCAAGGCACGGCGCTTACTAAGAAAGGTCTCATGAATACCTCCGCCCCGGTCGTTGCCCCCGTCGATGATCCGCTGATCTCATTATTTGCCAATACCAAGCCACTCATCGGAACCGTTCATCTGCAGCCTCTGCCAGGAGCACCCCGATACCGTGGAGCATCCATGCGGGATATTATCGAGCGCGCCGTGGAAGACGCACGTCGCTATGTGAACGGGGGCATCGACGGTCTCATTGTAGAAAACGAAGGAGATATCCCTTTTCTTAAACCAGACCAGGTGGGCCCCGAAACTGTCGCGGCGTTATCCGTCATTACCGCAGCCGTCGTCGAAGCGGTTCGTGTTCCGGTCGGCGTATTCTGTCTCGCTAACGCAACCCACCAAAGCATCGCCATCGCCAAGTCAGCCGGTGCGCAGTTCATCCGCGCGAATCAATGGGCCAATGCTTACGTCGCAAACGAAGGGTTCATCGAAGGAGCGGCCGCCACAACCCTCCGGTACCGGGCCGCAATATATGCGCACGACATAAAAGTCTTCGCAGACGTCCACGTAAAGCACGGTAGCCATGCAATCGTCGCCGATAGATCGATCGCTGAGCTAACACTGGATACAGAGGCGTTCGATGCGGATGTTCTCATCGCCACCGGCCACCGAACAGGCAACCCGACCACCGTGGAGGAAGTTTTGGACATCTCATCAGTCGCCACCCGCCCGGTCCTTGTTGGCAGCGGCCTGAACGCTTCAAATGCGGTGGCGCTGCTCGGCGTCGCTAGCGGCGCAATAGTCGGGAGTGCTATGAAAGAGGGCGGGGTTTGGTGGAACCCAGTGTCGGTGGAACAAACGCGGCGGATCGTAAACGAAGCCGAGAAAGCAAGGCGGTCACATCAATCGTGATCGGATGGCTCACTTTTCACCGTCATTTTTGGCTCACTTCTTGACCGTCGTCGACAGCGGTGGTGGGGCGCTCGTGCGCTACATCGTCACCGGCACTAAGGATGCCTTGGTCAGGGCTCAGTAGAGTGCCGGTCGGCGGTCTTGGATGACGTTGTTCCGTGGGCTGATAGTCGTGCGATGCGGATCGATTGCCAGAAGGGCGTCGACTCGATCACCGCTTAGAGTTCCGGTCGGCCAGCCGTCTGAGCCGATGATGGATGAACCCTGGGTCCACTCATTGTGCAATTCGGCGCCGCGTCGATCGCAACAGGCGATTGCCACGCGAGAACTTCGGGCGGCGGCCATCGCCTGAATTACCTCCGGTGCGTGTTCCCCCGACGGTTTTGGCACCAAAGGCCAGTTTGTAGGCACGGCTATCATTTCGGCACCGCCCACGGCGAGGAAGCGAGGCATTTCTGGGAACTCGAGGTCGTAACAGATCAGCACACCAAGCCGGCCGACCGGCGTCTCAGTGACGGCAGGTCGGTCTTGACCGGCGGTGAATATTGTCAATTCTCCATCCCATAGATGGGTCTTCCGATACACGCCGAGAACCCCTCCGCTCCCGAGTGTGACAGCGGTGTTGAATAGCGCTTCATCGCGGGATTCGCAGATGCCCACAACCACAGTCATATTCGGGGACAGCAAACCGGCCCAACGCTCCAGAATTGGATGCGCAATCGGGATGGCGCAGCTCGTGGCCTCATCCTTGCCGCGTAGGTAGTACCCACTGGTCGAGAGCTCCGGGAGGACCAACAGGTCCACTTCATCGATGACAGCGGCTCGTATGGCATCTTCGATCATCGTGAGATTCGCGGATAACTGCCCCAGCTGGGGCGCCAGCTCATGGCAGCGGACACGAACGTGTCGTGTCTCCGGGGTCTCTGGCGCGGTCGGTTCGTTGGGCATCATGAGCCTAAACGCTGGCTGCCGTCGGCTCACGTGTCAGTGCGGAGGCGCGCGCTGTCCGCATGCTGGCGGTTGCGCGGTGGGCGGCCATTCCCTCAGACGCCGAAATTATTTCGACTGCCGGTGCGAGTTCGGAGGTCGTTTGGGGGGCGACTCTCTGATACGTGAGTGGTTTCAGGAACCGTGAGACGGACAGACCGCCACTGTGTTTCGCGCCCCCTGCCGTGGGAAGTACATGGTTCGTCCCAGCCATGCCCTTGTCAGAGTAGGCCACTGTGCTCCAGGCACCGATAAAGAGGGAGCCATAGTTGCGAAGATTGTCGTGGTAGTAGTCGTCATCGTCGGTCATCACCTCAAGATGCTCGGGAGCCAAGTCGTCCATGAGCGCAATGGCGACATCGCGGCTCGCAGCGACAGTCACGGTGCCATAATCACGCCAGGCCGCCCCAGCAATGGAGGCAGTCTCAAGCGTTTCCAGCTGGCGGTCGACGGCGGCAATGACGGCGTGGCCCAATTCTTCGGAAGTGGTAATCAGGGCGGCCGGTGAGTTGGGGCCATGCTCGGCCTGACCGAGAAGATCGGCGGCAACGAGTTCAGCATCGGCGGTGTGATCGGCAATGACTGCAACCTCCGATGGCCCGGCCAGTAGGTCGATTGCTACAGTGCCGAACAACTGTCGTTTTGCTTCGGCGACATAAGCGTTCCCCGCCCCGACGAGCATGTCGACCGGCGCCTCGCCGAGCAACCCGAAGGCCATCGCAGCCAAAGCCTGGACTCCTCCCAAAATGAATACACGGTCCACTCCGGAGAGGTGCGCCGCATACGACACGGCATCATTGGCGCGACCGTTCGGCTGCGGCGGTGTGCACGCAAGGACGGAAGGGACACCCGCTACCTTCGCCACGCCGACCGTCATGAAAGCGCTCGCGGTAAGTGGGAACCGTCCGGCAGGAAGGTAGGCACCAACCCGAGAGATGGGAACGTAGCGGCTGCCCGCGATCAATCCGGGCACAAGCTCGACTTCAAAGTCCTTGAGCTGGTTGCGTTGCTCGCGGGCGAAGGCCTGTGTTCGGGACGCGCCCAGTTCGATCGCCGCGCGAAGGTCGGCCGGCAGCCGATCCCCGCTACTGGCGAGTTCCTTGGCACTCAGCTCAACGTTGGACTGGGTCCAAGAGTCCAGCTTCGCGGCGTATTGCAAGACTGCATCCATCCCCCCTGCCTCGATGGTGCTGAGCATTTCGGAGACAGTGGCGATCACTTTTGGGTCACGCTGGGCGGCAGGGCCGTCCAGACGGGGAGTCTTGAGATGGCGATAGGAGCCGGCGGCGGCAAGGAGGGCAGCGGATGTAAAGAGCATGAGGCGAGCCTAGGTGGCTCTTTCTCGGAGGACAAGACCGAGGTAAACTATCAGTGGCATAGGGTAAAGCTATGACAATCACGCAACTGCGGGCATTCTTGCTCGCTGCGACCCTCGGGTCCTTCACCGCGGCAGCGCTGGCCCTCGGCACGGCCCAGCCGACTGTGTCTGAACTCGTTCGCAAGCTCGAGGTGGAGGGGGGGCTGCCACTATTCGCGCGAACGGGACGGCGCCTTGTTCTGACATCTGCTGGGGAAGAACTGCTGCCGTGGGCGCGTCGGGTCGTGGACGGCGTGGACGGCGCGAGGCAAACCTTGGATGCGCTGCGCGGAATTACGGGCGGTGTCGCGTCCTTTGGCGTTTTGCGAAACGCCGGATACTACTTTCTCTCGGATCTGGCCGAACGGTTTCACGCGGAACGCCCGGGCGTTCGCACGCGGCTCGTGGGCCAGAACTCGGTAGAGGTCGCTGACGGCGTACGTGGCGGCGAGCTTGAAGCCGGACTTGCGGTTCTTCCGATCGACAATGACGGTTTGTCCGTGACTCCGCTGCTTCGCGACGAGGTGGTCTGGGCAAGCGCGGATCCTCGTCGGCTTCAAGCGCCCATGACGATCGCGGCGATTGGTGACGCGCCACTCATTCTTTACGACGCCCACTACGGCTGGAATGATCCAACGCGCAGACAGCTCGCTGAGCGTGCCCAACTGATCGGGGTGCGACTGGAGCCGATGATCGAGGTTGAGAATGTTGAGTCAGCGCTGGTTTTGGTGGCGCGGGGCATGGGAGACACGCTTCTGTCGCGAGCTGTCGCGTCGAGCGCTGGATTTCCCGCATCGGTGGGTACGGTCTCGTTCGCAGAACCTCTCTTTGACACCATCGCACTGATCACGCGCGAGGGGGCGACTCTGTCCCCGGCCACAGCTGAGCTAGCGCGATTGGCGACAGAGATGTTGCGCGCCCCGTCATTGAGCACCGATCCGCTATAGCCTCAGCCTATGGTTCATATAGGTCCGCATCGTCTTGTGCAGCGAATTTGGTCCCCCTATTCTGAAAAAAACCGAGCGCAGGTTGTCGCTCTCACCGTCCAAATCAAGGGGAAGAATGACCCATCCACGTGACACGCTGCCGTCCGCAGCGCTGCCGAACGCCATTGAGTCACGCTCGATTGACTGGGTGCCCATTTCAGAGCGGCGGGGTAAGCCTTGGACCCTCTTCCCGCTCTGGTTCATGTCGAATGCGAATGTCACAACCCTTGCCACCGGCATGCTCGGTGCTGCTCTCGGTGCTTCGTTTCTGACTTCACTGGCTGCGATCGTGCTCGGGGTCGCCGTGGGGACAATTTTCACTGCGTTCCACTCAGCACAAGGTCCGCAGCTCGGCCTGCCGCAGATGATTCAATCCCGGGCCCAGTTTGGTTTCCGCGGGGTCGCTCTCATCTGCGCCGTCGTCGTGTTCAGCTTGGTCGGCTTCAATATGTTCAATCAGATGCTGGCGGGCGAGATTCTCACGATGACCACTGGTGTCGAAGCGAACGGGCTCTGGTACTTCGTCATCAGCGCACTCGCCCTCGTCCTCGCAATCTTCGGTTACCACTGGATCCACAAGACTCAGAAGTGGCTAACCCTCCTGTTCCTGCTGACCTTCGGAATATTCACGGTGGCGGCGATCGTCGCGGTGCCGCTGGACCCCACCCAGCTATCCTTTGACGGCTTCAACTGGCCGGCGTTCCTCGTTCAATTCGGCGCGGCTGCAGCGTACGCCTTGGGCTGGGCGCCTTATGTGTCGGACTATTCCCGATATCTCCCCCCGGAAACTCGTCCTGGAAAAGCCCTCTTCCACACCTACGGTGGAGTATTTGTCGGTGCGGTGTGGCTCATGGTGTTGGGTGCCTTCATCGCGGCGGTCTTCACCGCGGCAGGCCCACTTGACGGCGTTCGAGACGCGGCCGATATGATTTTGCCGGGTTCGGGCTTCTGGCTCCTCCTGGCAGCTCTTCCGGGTCTAATCAGCGTCATCACCGTGAATATCTATGCCGCAGCAATGGAACTAATCACGATCGCGGACTCGATTCGTCCCATTCGGCCGACACGAACGGTGCGAATAGTTGCCTGCACGCTGATTGCAATGGCGGCGTTCTTCGGTGCACTAGTCAGCACGGGCGACTTTCTTGCGAACTTCGGCAGCTTCCTAGTCATCCTGCTTTACGTTCTCGTGCCCTGGACGTCCGTGAACCTGGTCGACTACTACTTCGTCCGGCGCGGCCAGTACGCCATCCGACAAATCTTCAAGCCGGGAGGTATCTATGGCAACTGGGGTTGGCGTGGCATGACCGCCTACGCAATCGGCATCGTCGCGATGATTCCTTTCGCGGTTACTGCTTGGTACACCGGGCCAATCGCAGAAAGCCTGGGCGGCGCCGACCTCGCCCTGTTCGTTGGGTTGGCAGCCTCCGCTGTCGCCTACGTGATCCTCGCTCGTGGCATCGATCATGATCGCGAGCGGCGGGCTGCCGACGAGGACATGGCTCTTCATGGAGAGGAAGCGGTCATGTTTGCGCCGAGGGCGTGACTGACGGGCGCGCATAGGGCAGGCGAGGCCCTATTCTGGAACTGTCTTACTTGTCACCTCGGTGCTAGTGCTACCATCCCAAACCGCGCTCAGGCGTGGTTGCTTGGAAGTTTGGTTCGCTCCCTTGCACCCTCAGCTGACGTAGAGATCGCGCAGTCAGCCGATTGGACGGCCACCTCGGTGCGTCCGTGAGGGCTTCATAGCCTTTTCAAATCGCGCAAGCGCCACCATGAGACCCCCTTCTCTCAGTTTTTTTAACGAGAAGAAGGGGGTTTCACACATGTTTAGTGCGTGGTGCTGCCTCACCTGGCTGTTATTCCGATGAGCACCCGGACCAGCACGCTCGAGCCCGCGTCCTCACGACGCCCCATGCCGCCCACCCCGAACCCTTCGTTCGGAATCACCCGAAGCCACCACCGTTCCCGACGGCGATTTCCCCTCAACGAAGACGCGGGAGGTCACGTCCCGCCGGATGATCTCTTTAGATAGAGCCGTCGGCTCAAGGCTCTGCGACCATGACCATAAACGCACCATAAACCCCAAAATAGGACCAGATTCAGGCCGTATCTCGCCGTACAGCGCGTACACTAAAGTCCATGAGAACCGCGGAATTCCGCGGAAGTCTGCCCCATATGCAGGTGCGCACCACCACCCCGACGCCTATCATTTGTTCTTGGTTCGAGTTCAGGTACCCCAGCTCTAACCCCTGATTTTCCTTGGAAACCAGGGGTCTGTTCTTTCCGCACCGGCATACGCAGACTCCACAAGATGCCGAATTCACCCGCATCCGCCAGGAGGGTGCGGATCGTATCGGGCTGCACGATTGCGATGCGGCGGATCGAGCGTAGCGATGAGCGTGACCCTCGCTCGGTCGCGACCGTTGTGCGTAAGTGCGTGGCTAGTCACAGCCGATCACCACACCAGGTGTGCAGCCCGAGACCAGGTGTTCGGCAAGCGCTCGATATCGTACGTCGATTGGGCGGGTTTGGGACCAAGCGTGAGGACTTGATGCGCGCACGTTTATTCAACGTTTATTGCGTCGAGACCAGCCAAGATGAGTCGAGGTTTTGCGATAGAATGGCAACCGATATCACAGGGAACTCCTGATCAGATCGAGATCAGTCTAAGTCTCGCAGTTGGATTCGCTCGTCAAGAAAGGGCCCGCCGCAATCCGATTGTCGTAGGTTCGATTCCTACCGGGGGCACCGCACTGTAGCGAACGGCACAATCAGGTGCGAGCGCGTTTCTGCTGAATGTATCTTCGGCCGTAGTAGATCGTCTGGGCTGCACCGAGCCCCAGCATTCCGACCGAATAAAACACGTTGTCGCCGCTGACGGCACTCCAAACGCCGAGGCCGAAGAAGACCAGGCCCAATATCGTCAGCGCAGCGGTGCTTTTGTTCGTCGTGTCATATCCGCCTCACTCTTGTCGTTGACTCTGGACACGAGCGGTTGCCAGTGTGGCGCGAATCGACGTGAAGGCCAAGGCTTCGCCTGCCGTCTGGGTGCTGCGGCAGCACTAATTCTCGAGGATTGCTAGATTCAAGTATGCGAGAACTCCAGGCGCGAATCATCGCGGAACTCAACGTCTCACCCACCATCGACCCGACCGCCGAGATTGGCCGCCGGGTGAAATTTCTCAAGGACTACCTCAAGCGCACCGGCGCTGCGGGCCTGGCGCTCGGCATCAGCGGCGGCCAGGATTCCACCCTGGCCGGCCGGTTGTGTGCGCTCGCCATCGATGATCTCGTCGCCGAGGGTCATCCGGCCACCTTTGTCGCTGTACGCCTGCCATACGCGGTGCAGCGCGATGAAGCGGATGCGCAACTCGCGTTGGAATTCATCCGCCCGCAATCGCAGGCCGTCTTCAATATCGAACTCGCCGTCGAAGGTTTCGAAACCGAGTTTCTTGCAAGCCTCGACGTGGCGATGACCGACTTCACCAAGGGGAATGTCAAAGCGCGCTCCCGCATGATCGCGCAGTATGCGCTCGCCGGCCAGCTCGGCCTGCTCGTGGTCGGGACCGACCATGCTGCCGAGGCGGTCACCGGATTCTTCACCAAGTACGGCGACGGCGGCACCGATATTCTCCCGCTGACCGGCCTGACCAAGCGTCAGGGCCGGGCCCTGTTGATGGAGCTCGGCGCCCCCGAACAGCTCTATTTGAAGGACCCGACCGCTGATCTGCTCGATCACACGCCCGGCCAGACCGACGAAGCCAATCTGGGGCTGCAGTATGACCACATCGACGATTTTCTCGAGGGGCTTCCGGTCGAGGACGAAGTGGCCGAGGCAATCGAAGCACGCTTCCTGAGTACGGAGCATAAGCGGCGAGTGCCAGCTTCGCTGTTTGACGACTGGTGGCAGTAAGCGCCCCAGCGCGACGAAAAAACGAGCCGGTCAGTGCTGCGAGAGCGCCGACCGGCTTGTTCAGGTGGTGCTGATTGACCTAGGTGGTCGGTGCGGAGGACGAACGAGTGAGCGGGTCTGTGCTGCGCACCTCGAGCTTGTTCACGTCGTCGAGCAGACGCTGGGTCTCCGGTGATGCGTCGGCCGCAGCCGCAGCCGCCGTCGAAGTGGCTGCCGGCGCACGGTTGACCGCCGCAGGAGTGAGCGGTGCCGCTCGCACCGGTGCGGGGGCGGACTCTGCCGCACTGTGCTGGTCGTGGTGCTGCTGGGCAACCCAGGCTTCCTGCTCGGCCAGCAGGTTCTTCTCGGCGCCGGAATTCTGGGCCTTCCAACGATCGAGATCGCCCTGGAAGATTTTGCGGGCACGCCCGGGCTTGTTCTGCCACTCCACCAGGCGGTCGCGAAACTCGACCAAAGCCGGTTCCAGCTGGTACCCGAATGTGGCCGAGGTGCGCTTGAGCTCGTACAACTCGTGGGCGGCCCAGTTCGCGGCGATGCCCGAACCGCGGATCGGCAGCAGTCGAACCTGAATGTCGGCCTGTCCGACGGCCCGTTCGCTCATGACCTGTTCCTGCGGGGTCAGTGAATTCCAAACGGATGCCTCGGTGGCGGCATCGACGAGAGAGGCGATCGCGGCCACCTTGATCTCCCGATCCCGCTGAGTGAGGAGCCGCTTGACGGCCCCCCGGGAGATCAACGCCGCCAGCACGCTGGCGATGACAATCGCACCAATGAAGACGATTGCACTGAAAACCACCGGTTCTGTGCTGACGTCTGTGAGCCAGGTTACGAAGCTATTCCACCATTCCATGTCGAGGATTTTATCCGCGCAGTTTCTGTTCTGCGGGACCAGCCTCGGCGTGCCCCCACGCGATTGGAACCAATGGGTGCAGCGCGGCACCTATTAGAGCACTAGCGGAAACAATCGATGGCGTCTTCGATGCGGCAGAACACACCGAGATCGCGCGTGCGCGTGGCGAAGACTATTCTGCGGGCGCTGTACCGGTCGCCGTCGATGCCGGCGTGGCATTCGAGATAGCCGATGACAGCGCCAAGGGGGTCGACGACGCGCCACAGTCCCTCGCGCACGAGGATGAAGTCACGGCCACGAATGCGGGCGATCGGTGCGATGAGAGTGGTCATGATTGCTCCTTCTGCTTCGGCCGGCCGCGGTTGTTTCATCCACCGTATGGGCGACCACCGACATCCGCTTTCGGCGAACAGTCGGCGATGCTGACGCAGCATTCGGCAGCGGCGACGCCGGACGAGTTAGGGTGGAGGAGTGCAAACTTTTGTGATCGCAGGTGGATGTTTCTGGTGTCTCGATGCTGTCTATCGGGTCTTACGCGGTGTGAGCGAGGTCGTGTCGGGGTATACCGGCGGCACCACCGCCGACCCGAACTATGAAGCGGTCTGTACCGGGCGTACCGGCCACGCCGAGGCCGTCGCGGTCACCTTCGACCCGGAGGTCATTCCGGCCAGCGTCATCCTTGACGTGTTCTTCACACTGCACGACCCGACCCAGCTCAACCGGCAGGGCAACGATATCGGGACCCAATACCGGTCGGCCATGTTCTACACCGATGATGAGCAGAAGCGGCTGTTTGAGACGGCCCGCGATCGGGCGAGCGAGTGGTGGGGCTCCGGCATCACCACCACAATCGAACCGCTCGGCGACTACCACGATGCCGAGGATTACCACCAGGACTTCTTCAACAAGAACCCCGGGCAGGGCTACTGCATGGCCGTTGCCGTGCCGAAAGTCAACAAGATTCGCAAGTCGTACTCCGAGTACCTCGTCGGCTAGTTTCTTCTCCACAACGGCTCGTCGGCGGGATTCTCCACTGATTCGCTTGAATCGATCCGTCGCAGCCCATGGGGGCGGCACACTCGCAGTGTGCGACCCGGGAGCGACGAAGACTGGCACGAGTTGTCGTTCCCGGGCCGTGTGCGCTCACTCTCTGTCGAGCGCCCAACGAGCGTCTTCGCGACAACCGTGCCGGGAGAAACCATGAGCGACCACATCACGATATCCGGAGTCATCGGCACCGTTCCCAGTGTGACTTTCGGCAAAAACGGGACCCCGATCACCTCCTTTCGGCTGGCCTCCCGCCAGAGCCACCACAACCAGGCCAAAGACGAATGGATCGTCGACGAAAGCTGCTGGTATTCCGTCAAGACCTTTCGCCAGCTGGCCACGAATGCGGGCAAGTCGCTCAACAAAGGCGAGCACATTGTCGTCACCGGACGGCTGGTCGTTCGAAAATGGACCAACGCCGAGAAATCCGGAACTTCCGTGGAGATCATTGCTGACTCTGTCGGCCATGACCTCACCTGGTACACCACGACGCCGGTGCGCTCTGTGGCACCCTCGCGTACCAGCACCGATCAGGCTGAGCCGGACCCGGTGGAATCCCCTGAATCGGAGGAATCGGCCAGTGCGTTCGAGGCGGAGCGCGGGCAGGTCGACCCGGCCGGAGACGGCTTTGTACCGATCGACACCGACGCGGATGTGGATGCCTACGCGCGTTTAGACTCGTAACATCGTCCACGCGCGTGGACGGGGAGAGGCAATACGTGATCGTGGCAGAACCACAACCGCAGGATCAGTTCGTCGTGACTACGGCCGGTCGGCGCGCCGGCCGCTCGCGGTTCTCCCTGTCCGCCGTGGTCGCGGTGGGCGCTGCGCTGCTCCTCGGCGTCAGCCTCGCCGCGTGTACCGGTGTCCCCGCAGAGCCCGCCGCGACCACCGCTGTGCCCACTACGTCGGCGACACCGGACTCCTCGGCTACTCCAGCGCCCGACCCGGCGCTGGTACCGACTGGAACCGCCGGGGAGAATCTGGTCTACTTCAACTTTCTGGCCGCGGCGGTAACCAAGGCCAACCCCGCTGCTGACGGCCGTGCCTACATCGACGCCCTCGTCGCCGGCGGGTTCGACCGCAGCGCGATGGAAGTGAGCTTCGACCGCACCCAGGCCGATCTCGTCGCCGACTCCGTACAATTCTCCGTGCGCTTCGCCGGCGAATGCCTGATCGGTCAAATCGGCCCGGCCAGCGACGGCTTCCACAGCGTGGTCGCGCCGATCCTCTCGACCGGTTTGTGTCTGGTTGGGTCCAGTCGACAAATAGACTGGTAGGTATTATGGCCGAATTTATTTACTCAATGGTCCGCGCTCGCAAGGCGATCGGTGAAAAGCTGATTCTTGACGACGTCACCATGTCCTTTTTCCCCGGTGCCAAGATTGGTGTGGTCGGCCCGAACGGCGCCGGAAAGTCCACCATTCTCAAGATCATGGCGGGTCTGGATACCCCCAGCAACGGCGAGGCGCGACTCTCCCCGGGCTACACCGTCGGCATCCTGATGCAGGAACCGCAGCTCGATGAGAGCAAGACCGTGCTCGAAAACGTGCAGGAGGGCGTCGGGCCGATCAAGGCCAAGGTCGACCGGTTCAATGAGATCAGCCTCGCTCTTGGCGAACCTGACGCCGACTTCGACACCCTGCTCGCCGAAATGGGCATTCTGCAGGAAGCGATCGATGCAGCGGATGCCTGGGACCTCGATTCCCAGCTCGAGCAGGCCATGGATGCCCTGCGCACCCCGCCGGGTGACTCCGAGGTCGCCAACCTCTCCGGTGGTGAGAAGCGCCGCGTAGCGCTGACCAAGCTGCTGCTGCAGAAACCCGACCTGTTGCTGCTCGATGAGCCCACTAACCACCTCGACGCCGAGAGTGTCCTGTGGCTCGAGCAGCACCTCGCCAAGTATCCCGGCGCCGTGATCGCCGTCACCCACGACCGGTACTTCCTCGACCATGTTGCCGAGTGGATCGCCGAAATCGACCGCGGACACCTTTACCCCTACGAGGGCAATTACTCCACCTACCTCGAAAAGAAGCAGGAACGACTGCTCGTGCAGGGCAAGAAGGATGCGAAGTTGTCGCGCCGTCTCGCCGACGAGCTCGAGTGGGTGCGCTCCAACGCCAAGGGCCGTCAGGTGAAGTCGAAGGCCCGTCTGGCCCGCTACGAAGAGATGGTCACCGCCGCTGAGAGCACCCGCAAGCTGGACTTCGAAGAAATTGTGATTCCAGTTGGCCCGCGCCTCGGTGCCCAGGTCATCGACGCGACCAAGCTCGAAAAGGGCTTCGACGGGCGCATGCTCATCGACAATCTCAGCTTCACCCTGCCGCGCAACGGCATCGTCGGCATCATCGGCCCGAACGGTGTGGGAAAGACCACCCTGTTCAAGACCATCGTCGGTAAGGAGCCGCTCGACGGCGGCGAGCTGAAAATCGGCGACACGGTCAACATCTCCTATGTCGACCAGGACCGTGGCGGCATCGATCCGAACAAGACCCTGTGGGAGGTCGTCTCCGACGGCCAGGACTACATTCAGGTCGGCAAGACCGAAATTCCGTCGCGCGCCTACGTCTCGACCTTTGGTTTCAAGGGCCCAGACCAGCAGAAGAAGGCCGGCGTGCTCTCCGGTGGCGAGCGCAACCGCCTGAACCTGGCTCTCACCCTGAAGCAGGGCGGAAACCTGTTGCTCCTCGACGAGCCCACTAACGACCTCGACGTCGAAACGCTTGGTTCGCTCGAGAACGCGCTGCTCGAGTTCCCCGGCTGCGCCGTGGTGATCACCCACGACCGGTGGTTCCTGGACCGGGTGGCCACGCACATCCTCTCGTATGAGGGAACCGACGAAAACCCGGCCAACTGGTACTGGTTCGAGGGCAACTTCGAGTCCTACGAAGAGAACAAGATCGAGCGACTCGGCCCCGACGCGGCCAAGCCGCACCGTTCCGCCTACCGCAAGCTCACTCGCGACTAGAAAGTCAAGAAAGTGAAGCTGCACGTACCGATCCGTCTGCGCTGGTCCGACCTCGACGCCTACGGTCACGTCAACAACTCCGAGATGCTGCGCCTGCTGGAAGAGGCCCGCATCCTGGCCTTCTGGGTGACCGAAGACGACGGGGCGATCGGCGCGAGCACGGCCGTGCTCGACGGGCGTCCGGGCGCGGCGACCCTGACGCTGATCGCCCGGCAGGAGATCGAGTATCTGGCGCCGGTGCCCTACCTGCGTCAGCCGCTCGACGTGCGGCTGTGGCTCGGTAAGCTCGGTGGCGCGAGCCTCGACGTTTGCTATGAGGTGTACAGCCCCGAGGGGGTCACGCCGGAGATACTGTATGCGCGGGCGAACACGACCATCGTGCTCGTCGATGCGACGAGCGAACGCCCGCGCCGCATCAACGATGCCGAACGTGCCGCCTGGACTCCCTACCTCGACGAACCGATCGAGTTTGCCCGCCGATGAGCCAGCGCGGGCCATCGATCGCCGCGCCTACCGGGATCGTTAACCGGCCAGAACCGTGTCGCCAGCGACAGTGACGGTGACTCGGTCCAGTGCGCGTGGTGCCGGGCCGCCGAGCACTTCACCCGTGGCGAGGTCGTAGCGCGACTGGTGGCACGGGCAGTCGAATTCGGTGGCGGCGGGCTCCACCTTGCAGCCTTGATGCGTGCAGATCGCGCTGAAGGCGACGACCGTGCCTTCCGTCGGCTGGGCGAGCAGGATTGGTTGACCATCGAGGGTGGCCGCGATGCCACCGCCAACCGGGATATCGGCCAGTTTGGCGACCTCGGTCCCGGCCGGTGCAGTTTCCGCGCCGGGATCCGTGGCTGAACCGGTCGGATCGGTCGCGCTCTCGGTCTCGGTCGGGGACGCGTCCGTGGAGGCGGTACCGGTATCCGGGGTGCTGCTACAGGCAGCCAGGGCGACCGCTGCGGCGGCGCTTCCCCCCACTAGGATCATGCTTCGACGGGACAGGTTGATTGCCGGGGCCATGATTCTCCTTGAGGAACGTATTAGCGGGTAGGTTGGCGCTGCTTCAGCTATCAACGAAGCGGCCGGTGGTTCGGTTCAGTGTTTCAGGACGTCAATTGAACCGCAATGGCCCCGGTTCCGTGTTACCAGGGGAGGTAGGCCATGGCCGATGAGCGTGCCGAACTATTGCGTGCCCTCCACGACACGCACGGGCCTATTCTGTGGCGCTATGTTGTGAGGCTGACCCACGACACCGCCCTCGCCGACGACGTGGTGCAGGAGACGCTGCTGCGCGCCTGGCGCCGGCCACGCCTGCTCGATCAGACCGAGGTGTCGGCCAGGGCGTGGCTGTTCACGGTGGCTCGAAACCTGGTGATCGACGACCGACGCTCGGCCCGCGCCCGACATGAGATGCCGACCGACCAGCTGCCCGAACTGCCCACCGACGATCAGACCGACGCCCTGCTCGATGCCTGGCTGGTAGCGGATGCCCTCACCGACCTCTCGCTCGACCATCGGGCCGTCATTGTCTACGCCTACTATCAAGGCCAGTCCGTCGCGGAGACTGCACGACACCTGGATATTCCCGAAGGAACCGTGAAATCCAGGCTGCACTATGGCCTGCGAGCCCTGCGTCTCGCACTGCAAGAGCGAGGAGTTACGGAGCGATGACCACTCCTGCTGACCGGTACGCAGACTGGGACGGCGCCTACGTACTGGGCGCGCTTACGCCGGGCGACCGGCGTGACTACGAACGACACCTGAACGACTGCGCCGCCTGCAGTCAGGCCGTCGCCCACCTCGCCGGGCTGCCCGGGCTGCTCGCTCTGGTGCCACTGGATCAAGCTGCGCAGCTCGGTCACGCGACCGGTGCGGCAGTGGATTCCGGCACATCGCCGTCCGCCGAACTGCTGCCCCGGCTGTTGGCCGAGGCACGGGTCCGCTCCCGGCGGGCCCGCCGGCGCACGGTGGGGGCCGTGCTTGCGGCCGCCGCGATCGCGGCATCCGCTGCCCTGATGGTGCCCGGCTGGCTGGACCAGCGAGTCACCAGTGCCAGGGAACCGGCCGTGGCCATGACCGCCGTCGTCCCGAGTCCGCTCACCGCGAGCTTTCGCCTCACCGGCGAAAACTGGGGCACCCGCATCGACGCGAGCTGCAGTTACGCGAAGAGCGGCAACAACTTCGGCCCGCAGCCCTACGCCCTGTTCGTGACCGACACCGCCGGCGACGAGAGGCTGGTGGCCAGCTGGATTGCCGGCCCCGGCACCACGATCACCGCCGCGGGCACCACGAGTGTCGCCGAAGACGATATCGCGAGCGTGGACATCCGGTGGATGCCCGACGAACGCGTGCTGCTGGAGTCCAAACCGAGCTGGTAGCTGCGGAACTATTCGAGGATTATGGGCACGCGCAACATGCCCTCCTGCGCCACGGTGGCCAGAAGTACGCCGTCGCGGCTGAAAATGCTACCGGTGGCGAGGCCGCGACCGCCCTGCGCGCTCGGCGAATCCTGCACGTAGAGCAGCCATTCGTCGACCCGGCCGAAGCGGTGCCACCACATGGCGTGGTCGAGGCTCGCGACCTTGAGGCCCGGCGAGGCCCATGCGACGCCGTGCCGACGCAAGATCGGTTCCATGATCGAGTAATCGCTCGCGTAGGCGAGCGCGGCGCGATGCACGTCGGGGTCGTCCGGCAGCGGCGAAAACGTCTTCATCCATACGGCCTGACGCGAGGTGTGCTCGCCATTGACCTTGAGGTAGATCGGAGAGGGAACGTGGCGCATATCGAAGGGGCGCTCGCTTGCCCAGTAGCGCGCCACCGAATGGTCGATGTGCGCGAGCGAATCGGATGCCGTCGGCAGGCTTTCTGGGTCGGGAATGTCTGCCGGCATCTCGATGTGGTGCTCCAGGCCTTCATCGGCGTCCTGGAACGAGGCAATCATCGACAGGATCGGCACACCGTCCTGATAGCACTGGGTGCGGCGGGTCGAAAACGAGCGTCCGTCGTGAATGCGTTCGACCGAAAAGGTGATCGGCTGGTTGACATCACCGGGGCGCAGAAAATAGCCGTGCATCGAGTGCACATGGCGTTCATCGGGCACGGTCCGCATCGCGGCGACGAGGGACTGGGCCAGAACTTGCCCGCCGAAGACGCGACCGAGCGGCATCCACTGGGAAGGGCCGGTGAAGATGTCTTCGTTGGTGCGGGCTCCGGTGTCGGTCAGATCGAGAACAGCCAGAAGGCCTTCCATCGGCTTGTGCATGCTGTCTCCTCTGGCAAGTTTGCGTGCGCGGCCAACGGTCGTGGCGCATCTTGGTAGTTTAGAAGGTGATGAGCCAGTCATTCACTCTTACCGATTCCCAGTCCCTCAGCGATCTGATCGTGTTTCTGTCACGGTCCGGTCGCGTTCTCGATGGTTCCGTGCGCTTGATCGCATCGGAGGGGGTGATCGCGGTGTACACCGCGATCTTCTACCCGCGCGGCCTGCTCGATGTCAGCCCGACCGTGCTCGGCTTGCGCACCTTTGCGTTGACCACGCCGGTCGATCTCGACAAGGTCGTGCCGGTGCGTTCCCTGATCGAGCGCCTCAAACGGCTCGAATCGACGACCAGCAACCTGACCCTGCCGGTGACGGTGACAGTTCCCCTCGAGGTGAACACCGTGACCTGGGCCGGAATCTCGCCGCCCAAGGGGGGCTGGGACCGGCACGGGCAGACGACGGCCGCGCATCTCGAAGCCGCCGCCCGCGCCGGCATCGACGAGGTCGCTGCGGCGATTCCGGAAGGAACCGGCGAAATGATCGTCGAGCGGGTGCGCGCCGAAGTGTGGGGCCGTCAGGTCGATGGACTCGAATTCGTGCCGACCGGCGCCGGGTTTGCCGCGTTCAGCCTCGGCTTTCTCGCTGCCGACGAACCGGTGCAGCTCTACGAGTCGGGCCTGTGGACCCGCCTCAGCACGAGTCGCGGTCACGTTTTGGTGCGGCGCAAGCCCTGGACCCTCCAGCCGTAGCAACGATCACCCCGGAGGCTTGTGCTGCTGGCCGTCTCGGTCGGGCGTCATGCTTCCCGGGGTCTTAAGCGCGCCCTATCTCGTGGCCGGGCCAGCGGATCGCTGCGATCTCATCTGCGTTGATCATGCGACTGCCGCTGTATTCCATACTCGTTCCGTTCTCTCGCCCGCAAGAAATTCTTCAAGAACGGATGCCCGCGCTCCCCAGCCACAGACTATGGCACGGCACACGCAGTCAACCCTGCAGTGCCGGTCAAGTTGATCTACGTGAGCGATATCGTGGAGCAATGCTCCACCTGACGCCCACGACTCCCCAGGATCTCGACGAAGTGACCGAGTTCCTTCGACTCGCTGACCTGACGCTCAGTGGGCTCAATTCCCCCTCCGTGCGACTGTGGACGTCACGCGACGCAGAAACCGGACGCATCGTCGCCAGCACCGGCTACGAGCGCAGCGACGACAACCATCACGTCCTCATTCGCAGCGTTGCTGTCGATCCGGCACTCCGAGGTCGCGGCAAGGGCCTCGAATTGGCGCGCTTCGCGCTGGACCGAGCCGACGAATCCGGAGCAACTCGAGCCTGGCTCTTCAGCCGACGATCCGGCCCGTTCTGGCACAAGGTCGGCTTCGTCTCGGCAGACAGGAACGAACTCGCGATCGCACTCGCGTCAACGCATCAGGTGCGGCTCTTTACAGAATCCGGGCAGCTCCAACGCGAAGTGGCGTGGAGCCGACTTCTCTAGCGAGATCCGCCCAACGCCATCCAGGGGTTCAACCGTAAGTGGACCCCCCTGCGGCACGTCCGCCCGTGGTGCGCCCGGGGCTGGTGCTAATGAACGTCAGGAAGCATCATTGACGAATGGCAGACGATGATGACATTGAGCTGGCGCTGATTGCGGCACACGATGCTGAGTACCGCAGGACGTTCGTGCCTCCGGTTCCACTTCCTGATGACGTGCTTCGCGCGGCCGCGGGGTCCGATGACGTCTCTGTGAGGTGGCAGCTTGGCGCTTACCCATTTGTGTTGCCGGCTGACGTGTTCCTAGCCTTGATCGATGACCCCGAAGAGGCAGTACGGGAGTCCACAGTCAGGCATTGGGCGGCGACAACGAGTCAGCTTGAGCTCGCGCTGGCGATGCGGCCGGAGCTCGAAGAACAGTTGATCTTCCATGATCACGCACCGCGCAGATTGATGGACCGGCGTCCGGTCGGCGTCGCTGATGGCCCGCTACGTCGGCACTACCTCGATCAGCACGGCGCGAGTGAAACTGAGCGCGGCAAGTTTCAGTCGTTGTGCGACGATTGCCCGAGTGAAGAGCAGCTCACCGTGACTCTCGGAGATTTGTGGGAAATCGTCCACACGGGGTGATCGTCCGGAGATAACCGTCAAAGAAGGATCCAGGCTCGTCATCATTGCCGTTAGCGCGCGTACCAGAGGCGGTACCTTGATCGAGACAATGTCAAGCCAGAAGGAATGTACGCAGTGCGATGATCCGGGAGTCGAATGAATCGAGGTGTCCGTCGGGGGACGCCCCGGCGAGATCAACTCGTTTCACGTCTCGGCCGCGGTTGATGAACTCAGCCGCTTCTTGAGCGGTGAACATCCCCGGTTCTGCGTAGACGACAAGAGACGGCGCAGTGACGTTCTCCCATTCAGCCCAGCGGGGTCGGAGGACACTGTTCATGGTTGCGACCATGACGTCTGCGTTGAACCTCGGCCAGAGTCCATTGATCCGGACGCCAGAGCCAACGTTCACTCCGAAACGGCGCCCGATGCCCGTAAGCCCTGACCGAGAAAATGCCTGATCAAGGGGGCTGACCGGTACACACAATAAGCTTGACCAGGATGCTTATAGGGTACCCGCGTATCAACGGGGTAGCCCGGTCAACCGTTTACCGTGCAATCCAGCGCGCCGGCGCCACTGCCGGTTTGATTCGAAAAAAGCTTCACCGTGCAGCGCCGGAACCCGCACCGGTGCAGCCTAAACGTGAATTTCCGTATCGATCCTCTTCAGCCCCCTTCTCTCGTCGTCCGGCCGGTCTCGGTGGCAGAATCGGTGGCCAGCAGTGCCGCCCAGACGTCGGCGCGCGCCGGAAACGACCCCAGGTCGCGGGCGAGCAACTGCTCTGCCTGCTGAATGCGGGCACGCACCGTGTGTCGGTGCACGCCGAGCTGGTCGGCGGCGGCCCCGAACTGCCCATTGCAGAGCAACCAGGCGTGCAGGGTGGCGAGTAGTTCCGTGCCGTGGGTCTGGTCGTGGGCGAGGACCGGGGCGAGCGTGGCCAGGCCGACCTCGCGGGCATCCGTTCTGGCCAGCAGCGCGAGCACGCCCTGCCGCGCGACGACGTCAAAACCGATCACGCCCACGGCGCCCTCCCGCGCCCGGGCGAGCGCCTGCTGGGCTTGGTCGAGGCCCCGAGGCAGCTGGCGATACTCGGTTGGCTCCGAGAGGCCGGCGTGCAACTCAAACAGCGTGCACAGGTCCGAGAGGATGCCGTCGGCCGCCCGGTCGAGACAGAGCACGATGGTGTCCTCCTGGCGGGCGAAGAACAGTTGCCCTGGAGAGTCCTCGACGCGCAGCTCCAGGTACTCCGTGATGGCGTCGCGGCGCGCGGCCGGCGCGTCAACGACCGCGACCAGCACCGGCCCGACCGGAAGTGCACCCCACATCTGCCGGGAAATCTGATCCACCAGTTTCTGGTCACCGCCGAGCAGGGTGTGCATCAGCCCGGAGCGCAGCAGCCCCTGCGCGCGATCGAGGGCGTTGTTCTGCTCGAGGGCGAGACCGGCGAGGGCGATCACGCTCGTAACGACCTCGGTGCTTGCCTGGTCGAGGGCACGCGGCCCGCCCAACGCGAGCACGCCGCGTAGGTGGTCGTGCCCGCCGAGGGTCTGCAGGGAAAGCGTCTCGCCGCCGGCCTCGACGCTGCTGCTCGATCGCTTGCCGCGCCCGAGCAGGCGGCGGGCCTCGTGCTGCACGGTCGCGCGGGTGTCGGGGGCTGCGCTGAACGTCTCGCGGGGAAACACCCGATCGAGGGTACCGCTCGCGTCGAACAGCGCGACCCAGTGGCCGAGCTGGTTCGACAGCTCGGCGAGGGTCGCGCTCAAACCGTCGGGGCGGAGTGCGGCGAGCGCGATCGCACGCTGTGCCCGCAACGCCCAGGTCGCCCCGGCGTAGCGATCCTCGGCGACGAGGTCGCCGGCCGCTCGCGCCACGGCAATGAACGGTGTGCGATACGGCACCTCGAACAGGGGAAGGCCGAGCGATTGGCAGGCGGCGAGCAGCCCCTCCGGGGTGCCGTTGCGAATGACCTCGGTACCGAAACCGAGCGCGGTGAGGCCTCGGTCGCGCAAGCGCTGCACATAGCGGCGGTAGTCGGCATCCGCTTTCGGATCGGTGCCGAACTGGGTGCCGGTGGTGAGCAGCACCTGGTCGGCGGACAGGAAGGGGGTGGGGTCGACGAGGTCGGAGCTGTGTACCCACTCCACCGGTGCCTCGAGCGCGACCGGTTCGGCGATGCCGAGCACAGTCAGACCGAGCTGGGGATCAGCAAGCAGGCGGCGCAGTGTGGGGAGCATGGGAGGCCTTATACAGATTGGAGAGCTCGGTGGCCCCAACTATACAACCCGGCTATGTTGCGGCGGCCCGGTGTTGCCTAGCATTGCTCCGTGCTGCAAATGGCACAGTGCTCCCATGGCACAGCGGTATCGTCCCGCGATGCCGCCCGTCGTTTTGGATCGGAAACTCTGATGACCTTCCTGGATACCCCTCGCCCCACCAGCACACCGGTTGGTGGCCCCCAGCTGGCGCAGGAACGCAAGCTCGTCACGAGCATCCCCGGCCCGAAATCACGCGCGCTGAGCCAACGCAAGGCCCAGGCCGTGTCGGCCGGCGTCGGGATCACGCTGCCGGTGTACGTGGTGGCCGCCGGCGGGGGCGTTGTCGTCGACGTCGATGGCAACTCGCTCATCGACCTGGGATCCGGCATCGCCGTGACCGGCGTTGGTAACAGCGCGCCGCGCGTGGTGGCGGCCGTGGCCGCGCAGCTGGCCCAGTTCACCCACACCTGTTTCACCGTGGCGCCCTACGACTCCTACATCGAGGTTGCCGAAGCCCTGAACCGCCTCACCCCCGGTGACCATGAGAAGCGCAGCGTGTTGTTCAACTCCGGCGCCGAAGCGGTGGAGAACGCCGTCAAGATCGCCCGGCACTTCACCGGAAGGCAGGCCGTCGTCGCCTTCGACCATGCCTATCACGGCCGCACCAACCTCACGATGGGGCTGACCGCCAAGAACCAGCCGTACAAGAACGGTTTTGGCCCTTTCGCTCCCGAGGTGTACCGAGCGCCCATGTCGTACCCGTTGCGCGACGGCGGCCTGGACGGCGTCGTAGCGGCGAACCGGGCCATCTCGCAGATTGAGAAGCAGATCGGCGCGAGCAACCTCGCCGCCATCATCATCGAACCCATTCAGGGCGAGGGTGGCTTCATCGTTCCAGCTCAGGGATTCCTGGCCACTCTGCTGGCCTGGTGCCGCGCCAACGAAGTCATCTTCATCGCTGACGAAATTCAGACCGGCTTCGCCCGCACCGGCCACATGTTCGCCTGTGAACACGAGGGCATCGTGCCCGACCTGATCTGCACCGCGAAGGGGATCGCCGGCGGCCTGCCACTGTCGGCGGTTACCGGGCGCGCCGACATCATGGATTCGCCCCAGGCCGGCGGCCTCGGCGGCACCTACGGCGGCAACCCGCTCGCCTGCGCCGCAGCGCTCGCCACCATCGACACCTACGAGAGCGACCACCTGGTTGAACGAGCCGTCGCCATCGGAGCCATCCTGAACGAGCGGCTCGGCGCGCTCGCCGCCACCGACTCGCGCATTATCGAGGTGCGGGGCCGCGGCGCCATGATCGCCATCGAACTCGTCGACCCCGCCACGGGGGAGCCGGATGCCGCCCTGACCGGTCGGGTCATCGCCGCCGCCCACGCCCAGGGCGTCATCCTGCTGGGCTGTGGAACGTACGGCAACGTCATCCGCTTTCTGCCGCCGCTCAGCATTCCGGACCATTTGCTGCTCGAGGGCCTGCAGGTTATCGCCGACGCACTGGCTGAGACACTGGCCGTCGCATGAGCGCCGTGACCCTCACCGGCCAGCCGGCAGCGCAGGGCAGCGCAGAGCTGCTGGCCCGCGTGCCCGACCAACTGTACATCAACGGCCAGTGGGTGAACGGGACCGGGGAGCCGTTTGCGGTGACCGACCCGGCGACTGGGCAGGTTCTCAAACAGATTCAAAACGCATCCGTCGCCGATGGTGCCCGAGCCCTCGACGCAGCGGTTGCCGCAGCGGATGTCTGGGCAGCGACCCCGGCGCGGGTGCGCGCGGAGATTCTGCGCCGCGCCTTCGACCTGCTGCAGGAGCGTCGGGAGAATTTCGCCACGCTCATGACGCTCGAAATGGGCAAGCCGATTGCCGAAGCCAACGGTGAAGTCACCTACGGCGGCGAGTTTCTGCGCTGGTTCAGCGAGGAAGCCGTGCGTATCAGCGGCCGGTACGGTGCCAACCCGGAGGGGACCGGCACGATGGTCGTCACCCAGCGGCCGGTGGGCCCGTGTTACCTGATTACGCCGTGGAACTTTCCGCTCGCCATGGCCACTCGCAAGATTGCCCCGGCGCTCGCTGCGGGCTGTACCGTGGTCGTGAAACCGGCCGAGCTGACCCCGCTGACCACGCTGCTGTTCGTGCAGTTGTTAGCGGATGCCGGCGTGCCGGCCGGCGTGGTGAACGTCATTACGACGACCCGGTCGCAGGCGGTGTCGGCCCCGATCATCGCCGACCCCCGGTTGCGCAAGCTCAGCTTCACCGGGTCGACCGGCGTCGGGCGTGCCCTGATCGCCCAGGCCGCCCAGAACGTGCTGCGCACCTCGATGGAACTCGGTGGCAATGCCCCCTTCCTAGTGTTCGCCGACGCCGACCTCGAGCAGGCCGTCACCGGCGCCATGCTCGCGAAGTTCCGCAACACCGGCCAGGCCTGCACGGCCGCCAACCGGTTCATCGTGCACGCGTCTGTGGCCGATGAGTTCGCCCGTCGACTGACCGAGCGGGTCAATGCCCTCGTGTCGGGACCCGGCATCGATCCCACGGTGAGCTTCGGGCCGCTCGTGACCGAGGCGGCCGTCGACAACGTGGCTGCCCTCGTGCAGGACGCCCTCGCGCGCGGCGCCACGCTGCTCACCGGCGGCATCCGCTCAGAGGGGCCCGGCTCGTTCTACGCCCCCACTGTGCTGACCGGAGTGAGCGCCGACAGCCGCCTCGTGCTGGAGGAAATCTTTGGACCGGTCGTCGGCATCCAAACTTTTGAAACAGATGAAGAGGCCATCGAAATGGCAAATAACACCGAATATGGTCTGATCGGTTACGTTTTTACCACCGATATCAACCGTGGGCACCGTATGATCGAGAGTATCGATACCGGAATGATGGGCCTGAACACCGGCCTGGTTTCCAATGCCGCAGCACCATTCGGCGGCGTCAAACAGTCCGGGCTCGGCCGTGAGGGCGGCCTTGAAGGCATCAACGAATACCTCTCGACCAAGTACACCCTCATTCCCTCGTCATAACTCAGTCAACACAGGAGCAACCATGACCACGATTGATCGTGACGTCGTCATAATCGGCGCCGGGGCATCCGGTCTCACCGCCGCCACGGCATTGCAGAAGGCCGGCCTCAGTGTCGCGGTGCTCGAAGCCCGCGATCGGGTCGGCGGGCGGCTGTGGACCCATGAGATCGAGGGTGCCATGCTCGAGATCGGTGGTCAGTGGGTCTCGCCCGACCAGCACGCCCTCAAGACCACCCTGGCCGAGTTGGGCCTCAAGACCTACCCGCGCTACCGGGCTGGCCGCAACGTGTACATCAACGGTTCCGGCGTGGTCAGCCGGTTCGACGGTGAGATATTTCCGGTTCCAGCCGGCACCGAGGCACAGATCCTTGGCCTGATCGAGAAACTCGACGCCCTCGTGGCCGAGATCAACCCTGATTCCCCGTGGGAGCACCCGCTCGCCAAAGAATTGGACGAGGTCTCCTTCAGCCGCTGGCTGGAGACCCAGACCGACGATCAGGAGGCCCGCGACAACATGGGCATGTTCATTGCCGGGGCCATGCTCACCAAGCCCGCGCACGCCTTCTCGGCGTTGCAGGCGCTGCTCATGGCGGCCAGCGCCGGGTCGTTCAGCAACCTCGTCGATGCCGATTTCATTCTGGACGAGCGCGTGGTCGGCGGGTTGCAGCAGGTTCCGCTGCTGCTGGCCGAGAAGCTTGGCGGCGATGTCTATCTCGGGCAGCCGGTGCGCAGCCTGACCTGGGAGGAGGACGGGGTCATTGTCGTTGCCGACGGTATGACGGTCACCGCCCGGCACGCGATCGTGGCGGTTCCGCCGCCCCTGATCAGTCGGATCAGCTTCGACCCGCCCCTGCCGCGCCGCCAGCAGCAGCTGCACCAGCACCTCTCCATGGGTTTCGTGATCAAGGTGCACGCCGTCTACGAGACGCCGTTCTGGCGCGCCGACGATCTCTCGGGCACCGCGTTCAGCCCGTACGAGCTCGTGCATGAGGCCTACGACAACACCAATTTTGAGGACCCACGCGGCACCCTGGTCGGTTTCGTCTCCGATGAAGAAGCGGATGCCGTCTTCGCGCTGACCGCGCTCGAGCGCAAGGCCCGCATTCTCGAGTCGCTCTCGCACTACTACGGCGAGCAGGCGCTGCACCCGGTCGTCTATTACGAAAGCGACTGGGGCTCCGAGGAATGGACCCGCGGCGCCTACGCGGCGAGCTTCGATATGGGCGGACTGGCCCGGTACGGCGCCGAACTGCGCAGTCCCGTCGGCCCGATCTCGTTCTCCTGCAGCGACATGGCCGGCAAGGGTTACCAGCACGTGGACGGGGCGATCCGGGTCGGGCAGGAATCCGCTGCGGCGATCCTTGCCACGCGCGTGGTCGCGTGAGGTTTCTGGTCGGCTACACGGCGACCTCGGGGGGAGCGGATGCCCTCGCCCTCGGCGTGCGTCTTGCCCGCGCGCCCGGCGCCGAACTCGACGTGGTCCTCGTTCTCAATGCGGGGGACCGGGCGACGCTCACCCCCACCGATCCCAGCTACGACCGGCTGCTGCTCGAGACGGCCGAGGGCTGGCTGGCCGAAGCGCTCACCCTGGTACCCGCCGGAATTTCGGTGCGCACCCACCTCGAACACGCCGATTCCTTCACCCAGGGGCTGCTCGCCGCCGCCGCTCGGCTGCAGGCGAACCTGATCGTCGTCGGCGCGGCAACCCACGGCCTGCTCGGACGCTTCGCGATCGGCAGCGTCGCCGGCGGCCTGCTGCACTCCTCCCACGTCCCCGTTGCCCTTGCCCCTGAAGGCACCCGGGTGATGGGTACCGACGAGCCGATCCGCCGGGTCACCTGCGCGGTCGGCACCAAGCCGGGAGCCGACGGACTACTGACGGCCGGCATCCTCTTGGCGCGCACAGTGGATGCCCCCCTGCGGTTGGTTTCCCTCGTCGCGATCGATCGTCCCGGCGCCGACGATCAGACGATCGTATTGGCCGCCGACCATGCCCAGGCAGTGCTCGACTACGCCACCGACCACCTGATGGACGGGCTGGAGGTGACCGCCAGCGTCGCCTCCGGCAGCAGCATCGAGCACGCCGTGCGCGGACTGCCCTGGGAACCGACCGAGGTCTGCCTGGTCGGCTCCAGCCGGCTGGCCCAGCCCCATCGCCTCTTTCTGGGTTCCATCGCGGCCAAGATGCTGCGCGAACTGCCGGTGCCCCTGATCGTGGTGCCCCGAGATTTCACCGTGCCGCCCGATGCCACCGTGACGACCGAATTCACCGAGACGGTGGGGAAGTAAATACAACATGACGCTACAAATCAACGCCAGTGAAGCCGTTGAAAAACCGACGGGGGGAATCTCCAAGAAGGGGCTGAGCGCTGGCTCGGTCGGACTGGTCGGCGCCGTCATCATCGGCATCTCCTGCATCGCTCCGGCCTACACCCTGACCGGTGCACTCGGACCTACCGTGGCTGAAGTCGGTTTGCAGCTGCCGGCGATCTTCGTCGCCGGATTCATTCCGATGCTGCTGGTCGCCCTCGGCTACCGCGAGCTGAACAAGGCCATGCCGGACAGCGGCACCTCGTTCACCTGGGCGACGCGGGCATTCGGGCCATGGATCGGCTGGATGGCCGGCTGGGGCCTGATCGCCGCAACCGTCGTCGTGCTGAGCAACCTCGCCGGAATCGCCGTCGACTTCTTCTATCTGATGCTCTCGCAGATCTTCGGTAACAGCGCCGAGATCGCGGGGCTCGCCGGAAACCCGCTCATCAACGTCGGAACCTGCCTGGTGTTCATTCTGATCGCAACCTGGATTAGCTACCGGGACATGCAGACCACCCAGAAGGTGCAGTACTGGTTGGTCGGCTTTCAGCTGATCGTGCTGGTCGGATTCGGCATCATGGCCTTCGTGCACATCGCCAATGGCACCGCGTTCGACCCGACGCCGGTCTCGCTGTCGTGGTTCAACCCCTTCGCTGTCACCACGTTCTCCGCCTTTGCGGCCGGCCTGAGCCTGTCGATCTTCATCTTCTGGGGCTGGGACGTCACCCTGACCATGTCGGAGGAGACCAAGGGCTCGCGCTCGACTCCCGGCCGGGCTGCCACGCTCACCGTGATCATCGTCATGGTGCTTTACCTGTTCGTCGCCATTGCGGCCATCTCGTTTGCCGGTGTCGGCGGTGTGGGCGTTGGCCTCGGCAACCCGGAGATTCAGGGCAATGTGTTCTTCGCGCTGGCCGGCCCGGCACTGGGCCCGTTCGCCGTGCTCATGTCGATTGCCGTACTCTCCAGCTCGGCCGCCTCGCTGCAATCCACCTTCGTCTCCCCTGCACGCACCCTGCTCGCCATGGGCCACTACGGCGCATTGCCGCCGGCCTACGCGAGGGTCAGCCCGCGCTTCTTCACTCCCGGATACGCCACCATCGCCTCCGCTGTCGTCGCAGCCGGCTTCTACACGATCATGCGTTTCGTCAGCGAAGATGTGCTCTGGGACACCATTACGACCCTCGGCATGATGATCTGCTTCTACTACGGTCTGACCGCGTTCGCCTGCGTCTGGTATTTTCGCCGGCAGTGGTTCGCCACCGTGCGCAACGCCTTCTTCACCTTCTTGTTTCCCCTGGTCGGCGGCATCATCCTGGCGGTGCTGTTCTGCACCACCCTGGTCGACAGCATGGACCCGAACTACGGCAGCGGCTCCGAGATCTTCGGGCTGGGTCTGGTCTTCGTGCTCGGCATGGCTATTTTGCTGATCGGTGTTGTCATCATGATCGTGCAGTCGCGGGTACGCCCGGCGTTCTTCCGCGGCGAGACGCTCAGCCTGGCTGCGCCGCGCTTTGGCGAGCGGGAGGAATAGCCGCGCTGCGGCATCCGCTGAGTAAAAGCGGATGCCGCACAAGCTGGTGTCCACCTAGTACTATGACGGCGTTTATTTTTGGCTGCATCGGCGGTTTGATCGGCTCTCCTGACGAAACCGTGGGTCCGTTGGGAGCGCCTTAACGGCCGCACGCCGCTCTCCGCCTAGGTTTCTAACTGTCAAAGGTAAGAAACTTACGAAGGGAAAAAGCGGCGTGCCAACCCTAAAAATATGGCGAACCCTCCTCGGTGTCGAGAGCACGTTCGTCGAGGACATCAATCTTGATCTGGAGGGCAGGATTTTGATCGCGTCGGTGCGTCCGATGGCGCCGAGGCGGAACCGATGCGGGTCCTGTCAGAAACGCAGCCCACGCTACGACCTCGGTGACGGGCGGCGTCGCTGGCGAGGGTTAGACGTGGGCTCAATTCGAGTTCACCTCGAAGCCGACGCACCCCGAGTGTCCTGCCGCGTCCACGGCGTCGCCGTCGCCGCCGTCCCCTGGGCTCGGCACCAAAGCGGCCAAACGATGTTCTTTGACGACCAGGTCGCGTGGCTGGCCACGCAAACGTCCAAGACCGCCATCACCGTGCTGATGCGCATCGCGTGGCGCACCGTCGGCGCAATCATCACCCGGGTCTGGGCCGATACCGAAAAGCAGTACGACCAGTTCGCGGACCTGACGCGGATCGGGATCGACGAGATCAGTTACAAGCGCGGCCACAAGTATTTGACCCGTGTCGTCGACCACGATTCCGGCCGTCTTGTGTGGGCCGCACCGGGTCAAGACAAAGCCACTTTCGCGACGTTCTTTGACGCGTTAGGGCCGGAGCATTCAGCGCAGATCACGCATGTTTCCGCGGACGGCGCGGCTTGGATCGCCAGTGTTGTCGCGGAGAAAGCGCCCAACGCCGTTCGGTGCGCTGATCCGTTCCACGTCGTGAAATGGGCAACCGAAGCCCTCGATGAGGTCTGCCGAACTGCGTGGAATGATGCTCGCAAAGCCGCCCGCCAAAACGATGCCCGACGCACCCGTGGCCGACCTGCCGTCGATGCTCCAGCTCGCCCGGACAGCGCCCGAGCTGCCGGCATCAAGAACTGCCGTTACGCCCTCTGGAAGAACCCGGAAAACCTGACCTAGAAGCAGCAAGCCAAGCTCGCCTGGATCGTGCAGACCGACCCCCGCTTGGCACGCGCCTACTACCTGAAGGAAGGCCTCCTGGTGATCTTCAAACTGCCCCTCGACGAAGCGACCGAAGCCCTCGACAAATGGGTCGGCTGGGCCCGACGCTGCCGCATTCCGTCCTTCGTGAAACTGCAGAAGAGCATCGTCAAGCACCGCACCGCGATCCTCGCGTCCATCGAACACGGCCTCTCCAACGGCCGCGTCGAATCCATGAACACCAAGATCCGCCTCATGACCCGCATCGCCTACGGCTTCACATCACCCGACGCCCTCATCGCCCACGCCATGCTCAGCCTCGGCGGGCACAAACCCGTGTTTCCCGGACGAAATTAACGGGTGTGTTCCGTCCTAGGGTCGGTGTTCGGCCGCGTCCCAGGCCTGGCCCGGTGTCATGGAGCCGGGCAACGCTTGGTGCCGGCGACGGTAGTTGTAATAGTTGCGGTATCCACGATGAGGGTGGCGAGCTGCTCGAGGCTCTCCGGGGCGCGGGCATCGAGGAACCGCAGCAGCGTCTGGTGGCTGCGTTCGTTTTTCCCTTGCGTCTGCGGGTGGCCGCCCCGGCCGCTGATCCCCAAGCACCCACGGTCGGCCAAGAAGCGTTCCGTCGCCGAGATGTTGCCGCGCCGGCTCTGGTTGAAAGCGGTCCCGTTGTCGCTGAGCAACTCTTTGGGCACGCCGTGATCGTCGATCGCGGCGCTCAGGGTGATGATGGCATCGGTGCCGTTCTCGGGCTCGGCGAAGCACATGCTGCCCACGTCGAAACGGGTGGAATCATCCAGCAGCTGGTAGACCGTCACTTTCGAGGCCAGCTCGGTCGCCAGGCGATACTCGAATGCATCCAGCTGCCACATCTCCATCGCCGACGAGCGCGCGAACCGCAGCCAGGCCGTCCGTGGCCGTTTACGCGGGTTGGCCTTCGTCACGCCGGAGGATGACAGGATCCGGGCGATGGTCGCCACCGACGGAACCGGTTGACTGAATTCATTCGTGTTCACACCGGTGAACTAGATCGATTTGGGACCGTTATCCCAGCCATCCTTTTCCAGCCGAGCACGGATGCGCAGGACAATTTCCGTCGTCTTCTTGTCGAACGTCCGCACCGGATTCTTTGGTGCCGACGAGTGCGGATTCAGCGCCTTATTCCCCTCCTGAAGGAAGCGTCGCCGGATATCATAAACGACGGCCGGCTGATATTCAGACGTTGGCAGATTTCGGAAATACTGGGGCCATCGGCGGCAAGAGGATCAAATTCGATAATCTGGCGGCGGACGAAAGGTGGGAGAGATTTGGGCACTCTCCATCAAAACCGAGGCCACGTGAGGATTTCGTCCACTGCTCAACGTGTATGCAAGGTCGTAAGACACCCTGTAAACAACGTCCTGAGACATAGTGCCAACAAGGTCATGAGACAGGCTGTAAACACTGTGCTGGGACCACACATACTAAGTCGCCGGACTAGCGCTACCATCAGGATTTACTCCCCAGACTACTCGCCATTTTCATTCTGGTGCCGCGGGAATTCTTGACTTGATGCGCGGGTGATGCGCGGGCGTTTCGATCAGTGCACTCAGGTGATCCTTCGATGCGTCCTCATGCGGCGTTGGCGTACCCGGGCAGCAGGTCTCACCAACGATCTGGAGGGCGTCGTGGAATCCGCTTTGAACGCCCATGCGGTTTTTGCGGTACTCCGCGACCCCGGGGGTCAGACCCCACGAGTTGGCTGGGCGCATGAGTGAGGCCGCTTCTTCCACCACTCTCGCTTTAGATAAGCTGAGGATGGTGACATCACCAGCCCACCGACACGCGCAAACAAAACACCGAAGCTGCGGTTCACCGAAGAATAATGAGCCGACAACTGACTCAGGTCTCCAACAGAAAGGGAGACAACGTGTCTGTAAGCCTCAGGTTCTTCGCGACCCGTCGGTCATGTATCCCAGCGACTCCCGCGGCCAGGAAATAGAGAAGGATCATCGGAATTGCCAACATGAACATAGAGACGATGTCGGCGGCGGGCGTGGCGACGGCCGTGAAGAGTACAATCACCACAAGGGCTATGCGCCAGGATTTGATGATCGACACTGCACTCAGAATCCCGATGAAATTAAGCAAGACGATAAATACCGGGAGGACAAAAGCGATCCCGATAGCGAGAACTAGCTTCAGTACGAAGTCGTAGTAGGGCTTGGCCTCGATGAATGCGGCATCTTGAGCGGGCGCAAAACTTGTCATGAGTGCAACGATTTGTGGCAGAACAAACCAGCCTGAGATGCACCCGGCCAGGAAGAGAGGCACGGCCGTGAAGAAAAAACCGAACGTGTAGCGCTTCTCCTTTTTTGTTAAACCGGGAACCAGAAAGGCAAAAATCTGAAAAAGCCAGATCGGGCTGGAGACCACGGCACCGACGGTGAGTGCAATTTGAAGCTTGAGATCGAAAGCGCTCGTTATGTCAGCGAAGTTCAGTGTGGCAGAACGGTTTTGAGCCGTTGCGATGAGGCTCACCGGCACTCGCAGGCTGTTCATCACGAAATCGGAAAGAATCCAGCCCGCCGCGGCGCCCGCGAGCAGCCCGAAGGCTGATTTGAAGAGCCTTTTGCGCAGTTCAATTAGGTGATGGGCAAGTGACATTCGACTTTTTTCGGCCGTGGTCTCTGTTTTGTCTGTGCTCATGTGTTGTCTGTGTTCATGTGTTGTCTGTGTTCATGTGTTGTCTGCGTTCATGCGCAGGATTTAGTCGGCTCGGCGAGGGGATGCGAAGTTCGGAGAAATGTGCACGCTCTTAAACAAGAGGGGAATTACTGCTCGGGGACGCGGATGCCTCGGTCGATGAGGTTGCGAGCAGTTCGTCGTCGGCACGTTTGGCGTCTGGCTTGATCTCGTTCTTGAAGATTTTCATCGACTGCCCGAGGCTGCGCGCCAGCATCGGAATTTTTGGTGCACCGAAGAGGAGCAGAACGACGGCGAGGATGATGACGGCGTGCCATCCGTTGAGATTTGCAAGCATGAGCTGGACCCTTCGATCGTTTTGAGCGCTGTGTGCGGTGACGTAGAGACTATCTGTGATGGTGATCTGATGTCTAGTGGTCTGCGTGTTATGGTGTCAACATGTTTGGATTAACCTTCGACAAATTAGTCATCATTGGCGTGATCGCCGCGTTCCTTATTGGGCCGGAACGGCTGCCGCTCTACACGGCCAATCTTGCTCAGCTGGTCAAGCGAGGTAGGTCCATGGCCAATGGTGCCAAGGGTCGATTCACTGAAGAGCTGGGGGAGGATGCCCAGGATCTCGATTGGAAAAAGCTCGATCCGCGCCAATATGACCCGCGCCGCATCGTGAGTGAAGCTCTGGATCCGCGTGATCCGTCGTGAATTTTCAAAAATAGTTTGACTGATTCGCCTCAACTGTGTCATAGTTCAGACCACCAGACCATTAGATAACCTACCTCGGTAGTATCTCGAATAGAAAAGAGACAATGTTGTCCTCGCTTGATTTCACCTACGAGAACATTGACAAAGTAATTAACCGGTCCACGTGGGTCGCTCCCACGATCGACCCGAAGAAGACGATGCTGCTTGTGCTCGACATGCAGAAGGCGTGTGCCGAGGTTGGCGGTGCCATGTACATCGAGAGCGTTGGCGGCGCTCCGGAGGGCAAAGACACGGTACAGCCGGTCGTGAACGTGCTGAATGCTTGCCGGGAAGCGGGCATCCCCGTCGTCTGGTCCCTCTGGGGCTTGCGTGGCGATGGAAAAGACGCTGGGTACGCCGATGTCAAGTGGGGCCTCGAAGGCCAGCTTGCAGGCTTCCCCGGATCATGGGGAAATGGTGGCGATGAACTCGTCGACGAACTCGTTCCGGCTCCCGACGAGCCTGTGATGCGCAAGCACCGTTTTTCTTCTTTCTTCGGTACTCCGCTGAACGAGTACATGCGCCGCGCGGGAGCAGACACGCTCGTCGTGGCCGGCCTGTCCAGCGGAAACTGCCAGATTGCAACGGCCATCGATGGCGCCAACCAGGACTACAAGATCGTCGTCCTGGCCGACACAACCGCAGCTATCCCGTCTGGTCAGGACGACCCGCTGGGCTACGGCCAGCACTGGGAGGCTCTGCGCAATATTCAGGCCAATCACGGTGACGTGCGCACGAGCATTGAGTTTCTCAAGATGCTGGCGAAATAAGGCGCCAGCCTCTCACCCCGTGTGACCCCACAACTCGCGATAAAAAGGACTCCCAGAAATGACACTTTCCGGAAAAAAAGTTGCCCTGCTGATCGAGGACGAATACCAGATCCTCGAAGGTTGGTACCCCAAACTCCGCCTCGAAGAGGCCGGGGCGACCGTTGTCGTCGTCGGCAGCGGAACCAAGAAGAGCTATGACTCCAAAGAGCACTACCCCATGGACGTCGACGCAGACGCCGCTGACGTGACGTCGGCAGATTTCGACGCCGTCGTCGTGCCGGGCGGATTTGCGCCCGACAATATGCGACTGCACCCCGAGATGATCTCCCTCGTTCGTAACGCCCACGAGTCGGGCAAGCTGGTCGCCGCCATCTGCCACGGTGGCTGGGTCCTCGCGTCAGCCGGAGTGCTCAAAAACGGTCGTAAGGTTACCGGTTACCTGCCGATCAAGGACGATGTGGAAAACGCAGGGGGAGTCTGGGTTGACGAAGCAGTCGTCATTGACGGCAACGTCATCACCTCCCGAACTCCGATCGACCTGCCTGCCTTCGGAGCGGCTCTCGTTACGTACCTCGAGACCCACTAGGCGCGCACTGGGGAAGCTGAGTTGCCGGTTCGATCATTTCGCCGGCAACTCAGCGTCTAGTCAACACCAGACAACACTTCCGCGTGGATCACTGACGACGCGGTAAAAAGTGATCAAGAAGTTCACAAAACCGTCTCAAGGAAGAGAAAATCATGCTGAATCGGAAGAAGCCCGAGCCTGTAGACGCGATCGTCGTGGGACTTGGCGCCAACGGTGGCACCGCTGTCAAGGTGCTGGCCGAGGCAGGACTGAAGGTAGTGGGCTTTGACCGTGGCCCGTGGCTGCGACCCCTGGAACATTATTCCGGCGATGAACTCAAGTTCGTCAACCGTGACTACATGTGGCCGGACCCGAAAATGTTCCCCCGAACCGTGCGCTACGACGAAAACGCCGTGGCAGAAAGATTCCCCTTTTCACCGACCCCGCAGATGGTCGGTGGAGGAACAAACCACTGGGCCGGCTGGGTGCCGCGCCCGCGCGAGTCTGACTTCATGATGCGCTCCCTCCACGGCGAGATCGAAGGCGCAAGTCTCGCCGACTGGCCCTTCCGCTACGAACACCTGGAGCCCTACCTCACCAAGGTTGAGTGGGCCTTCGGCGTCTCCGGTATCGCGGGGGCCGACAAGTACGAACCGTACCGCAGCAAGGGCTATCCCAGCCCGCCGCTCCGACCGACCCAGTACGGCAAGCGTTTCTACGATGCCTGCAACAAAATGGGCATTAACGCCTTTCCTATTCCGCATGCCATGGTTACGAACAAACACAACGGTCGTGACCCCTTTAATCAGACCAGTTTCTGGAACCAGTATGGCGATCCCAGTGGCGCCCGCTCCAACACGCTGACCTCTTTTATCCCGGAAGCCGTGGCCACGGGAAACCTGGAAGTCCGCGCCGAGTGCTTCGTGCAGTCGGTGAAGTTGGGTCATGATGGCAAAGCCACCGGTGTCGTTTACATCGACCCGGATGGAAACGAAGTAGAGCAGGATGCACGCGTCGTGATTTTGACGCTTGGTGCCATTGAATCCGCGCGCCTCATGCTCATGTCCAAGTCGCCTCGGTTTCCCGATGGTCTGGCCAACGGCAGTGGCTTGGTCGGCAAGAACGCCACCTTCCACGAATACCTCTTTGCGGTGGGTTTGTTCGATAAAGACATCGACGAGCCGCTGAACGGATTTGCCGGCAACTACATCAGCGGCGGATCGTTGGAATTCTATGAGACCGACGAAAACCGTGGTCACATCGGTGGTTCCATCATCTCCGCCTCGCAGACCTGCCACCCCATCAACTGGGTCTTTCCGGGCCGGCCGAGCTGGGGCGAAGCGTTGAAAGACGCGGACCGCAACTACTACAACTACGCCATGAAGATCGGCCTGATTCTGCACGACCTGCCGGTGGAATCCAATCGGGTAGATCTTGACCCCACGGTGAAAGATGCCTTTGGTCGGCCGGTTGCACGCATTACACACAGTCCCCACCGCAACGACATCGCGATGGGTAAATGGCAAGTAGACAAGAACGTTGAGATTCTGGAGGCGGCCGGGGCACGCAAGACCGTCCCTGTCTATCTGGACAAGATGACCGGCAACACGTGCCACCAGCACGGCACTGCGCGCATGGGCACCGACCCGGCCAAGAGCGTGCTGAATGAATGGGGTCAGGCCCACGAAGTGGACAATCTCTTCGTTCTCGACGGCTCCGGCTTCCCGACGGCCACTGGTGTCAACCCGACGTTGACCATGATGGCCAACGCCTGGCGGTGCAGTGAATACATTGCCCAGGTCTATTCCAAGGGACGCGAAGAACGTCTCATTCTCTCGAACACCAAGCGCTGAGACAGGCAGGAAGACACTCATGACTCTGAAATCAGAATGGGAGATCGTTGGGGCTCCGGTAGATCCGGACACCACCGAACGACTCTTCTTTACCGACGCCGAATGGGACACGGTCGAGGCCGCGACTGCGCGGATCATGCCGACCGATCAGGATCCAGGTGCACGCGAGGCCCGGGTGGTGGTTTTCATCGACCGTTACCTCTCCGGCACAGACTATGTCTACGCAGCCGCCGACGGCAGCGGGTTCCTGAAAATGTCGGGAAAATATGCGGATGCTTGGCGTGCTCGAATGGATGAGATGCAAAATGTGTACCGACACGGGCTCGTCCGGCTCGATGAATTGGCACATTCTGAGTCAGGTCGAAGGTTTGCTGATCTCAGCGACGCAGAAGCCGACCACGTGCTGGAGCTTCTCTCCGGAGCGCCAAAGCCTGGTCAGGTAACTCTCGGCACCAAAGAGCCGGTGACGACGTTCCTGCAGGGGTCTTTTGATGAGGGGCTGGACTTTTTTAGTGCTCTCTGCCTGCACACCCGTCAAGGATTTTACTGTGACCCGGTCTACGGCGGTAACAAGGAACAGATGGGCTGGAAGTTCATTGGATTCCCTGGCCCGAAGTCGCTCAAGGACACCATGGACGGCACCTACAGCACCGCTGAGTACTTCTATCAGGGTGAGTTCGAGTGGGAAGACCTGATTCCGCAGTTGAAGGTCTACCGCGACGCGGGCGGCACGCTCTAAGGAACCTCACCACGGCGGCCCCCGGGAAACTGGTGGCCGCTGTTCACTAGACGAAGGAAAATAATGAAGATCACTGAGGTCAGAGCCTTCCCGGTAGGAGTCGCTCTCGATGAGCCCCTGCGCTGGGGCGCCATGGCGGTCAATTCCAAGGGCGGAATTGTGGTGCGCATTCGCACTGATGAGGGTTTCGAGGGAATCGGCGAAGCCGGGTTCTCATCGGAGTATTTCAGCACCGTCGGGCCCATCATCAATAATCAACTGGGTCCCATGCTTATCGGTCGGGACCCCCAGGATATTGCCGCGCTCTGGCAAGAGATGCTGGATGCGACACACATGTGGGGCAGGCGAGGCATCGAAACCTATGCACTAAGTGGGGTCGACATTGCCCTCTGGGACCTGCTCGGCAAGGTGAGCGGTCAACCGGTGTATCGCCTGCTGGGAGCGGCCAAGTCGAAGGTTCGCGCCTATTTCGCGCCCTCGTTGAAAGCCCCCCATCTGGTGGTGGAAGAGGCCATCCAAGCCGTTGAACAGGGCTTCACTGCCATGAAACTTCGGCACGGTCCTGATCTCAAGGCCGGGGTCGACATGGTGGCCGACGTGCGCGACGCCGTGGGTCCGAACATTGACATCATGGTCGATGCCAACATGGCCTTTGATCGACGGGAAGCGTTGACGTTGGCCCGGGAACTCGAGCAGCTTCAGATTGCCTGGCTCGAAGAGCCAATTCTGTCTCGCAGCCTGACCCAGTACATCGATGAGCACACCTGGCTCTCGGACCGGGTGTCCATAAACCTGGCCGGCGGAGAATCTCTCCTGACCCGATTTGAATACCTTGACCTACTCAAACGTAAAACTTTCGACATTCTCCAGCCTGATTGCACCAGTGTAGGGGGAATCTCGGAGGCCAAGAGGGTCGCCGACATGGCCAGTTCGTGGAACATTGACTGTGTTCCGCACATCGCCTGTTCCTCGGGGACCGGTATCGCTCTGGCTGCCGGACTCCACCTCATTCTTGCCTGTGAGAACGCGCCGATGATCGAATATGATGCCTACGGTGGTCCCGGTTGGGACGGTCTCTTGGCGTCTGCTCCGCTGTTGAAGAACGGTTTCCTCGAGGCGACGGATGCCCCCGGTCTGGGAATCGAATTGACCGCGGATGCCTACGGTCGGTTCGCGCTTCAGGCCATTCCCGCCTTGTTGTGATGAGCGTGTCATTACGCCCGCTCCGGTGAGAGGTCACTAAACTTGAGACTTCATATCTTCAGACCACCAATAGGTGAACCGCACCTTTTTTCCAAGCAATTTTATCTTGATCAGGGAGACCCGCGATGAGTGCCAACAAAATGATCGAACGCGTACCGCGGGTCAAGTTGGCAGACGCCGTGGCTCTCCAACTTGAGCGGCTCATTATTGAGGGTGAATACAAGATCAGCGAGAAGCTTCCCCCGGAACGCGTTCTGGCCGAGAACTTTGGTGTGGGGCGCAGCTCTATGCGCGAAGCCCTTCGCATGGTGGAGGCGGGCGGCCTGCTCAGGACTGACCACGGTGTGGGTGTCTTCGTCGTGAGTAACGAGAAAACAACGTTACTGCCCTCGGACATGATTCTGACGGGTGATTACACCGTTCCAGACCTCTTTGAAGCACGGTTGGCTCTGGAACGGGAAGGTGCCTCACTCGCGGCCAAGAAAATCTCCGCAGAACAGGTGGCAAATTTGCACTCACTTCTTGAGCAGGCCGCGGTTCCGGGCATCACCGATTATGAATTCATCAAGCTGGACGGACAACTTCATCAGGCGATTTCAGCCGCTAGTGGAAATCAGCTTCTGGTTGACCTGTCCAAGAGCATTGAGCACTTGTTCGTGGTCTATTCTCATCGGGTGATTCGCTTGCCAGGCCGCCGGAAAACAGCCCATGCCGGCCACGTGCTCATTGTGGAGGCTGTGGCCGGGGGAGACTCGGCCGCCGCTGAAATTGCCGTGGCCAACCATCTAGCCGAAGTTCAGAAAGACATTGAAGTACACCTTGAGGCTGTCTTATAACAGAGCTGTCTGATCGTTTTCCGCCGGTGAAATGTGGCGGTTCAGAGTCGTTCAACACGCCCTGAATTCTCTTGACAGGGGAGAATTGTAATCGAAGAGTTCAGACCACCTGATTTCCAACTAACCTGAACACCCTGTTTAGGTGGTACGAAACCGTGACGGCACCCGTCGTCCTGACAGACATGCAAAGGAGCATGAATGTTTCCCTCCAACGTGACAGCAGCCACACAGGTCGGCCTCGCTGCCGAGGCGCCAATTGTGGAAGCTCGCCGACTGGGCAAGCGTTACCCCGGAGTCATCGCCCTCGACGACGTGAGTCTGTCGCTCCGCGCAGGAGAGATCCACGCTCTCCTCGGAGAAAATGGGGCGGGAAAATCGACCCTGATCGGTCTGCTCTCTGGTCTCTCGAACCCAGATAGTGGCGAGTTGCTGGTCGACAATAAGACGCGCAACTTCACCAGCCCGCGACAGGCTCAGGACTTGGGAATCAGCACGATTTACCAGGAGCAGACCCTCGCACCGCACCTGACGGTGATTGAGAACGTCTACTTCGGTCGCGAATTGAAGCGCGGTCCGTTCCTGGACGAGCGAGCCATGCGGCGCCGTGTTGAATCGCTCTGCGAAGAATTCGGATTGAGCAAAACAGATTTGGATTTACCGACGGGCAGCCTAGGTGCCCTCAAACAGCACGTGGTGCAGATTCTCAAAGCGCTGGCCTTCGACGCACGCGTCGTCATTCTCGATGAGCCGACATCCGGTCTGGAAGACAGCGAACGGCAGATGCTTTTTGACCACATGAGGCGTATGCGGGAACGAGGAGTGGCCCTGCTCTGGGTGACTCACCGGCTCGACGAACTTTTCGGCCTGGCCGACGTGATTACCGTTCTCCGCGACAGCCGCTGGGTCGCTCATGTGGCGCCGACGGACCAGACGCCCGACTCGCTGGTGCGACTGATGGTGGGGCGCAGCCGTAATCTGGCCGAGTCGTCCACTGTGCACGATGGCCGCGAAGGGTTGTCCGATACAGAACAGGCAGAGGTTCTTAAACTGACTGAGGTTACCCGACTGCCTTTGCTGCGGGACATCTCGCTCACCGTGCGACAGGGAGAAATTCTCGGCATTGCCGGGATCGCCGGAGCCGGCCGCACCGAACTGGCTCGGGTCATTCTGGGCGCCGACCGCACTGACAGCGGAGAGGTCTTTGTTCGAGGCCGCAGAGTACTGATCAGAAATCCCCGTCAGGCTACCAAACTCGGAATCTCGCTCGTTCCTGAAGAGCGAAAGACACAGGCCATTCTGGGCTCCATGTCGATCGCCCAAAACATCTCCATTTCCAGCCTGGACGACGTCTCCACCGGCACCATCGTGTTGAACAACCGCAAGGAAAAAAACGCGGCCAATCGCTTTGTCACTGAACTGCGCATTCGATGCAGTGGTGTGACGCAGAAAATCGGCACTCTCAGTGGCGGAAACCAGCAAAAAGTGATTATCGCCCGAGCCCTCTTCAATAAGCCTTCTCTGCTCATATTTGATGAGCCCACCCAGGGGATCGACGTCGCCGCCAAGACCGAAATTTACCGTCTGATCTATGATTTCGTCGATAAAGGCGGGGCGGCGATTGTGATCTCCTCTGAATTACCTGAACTGGTGAACCTCAGCGATCGCATTGTCGTGATGCGTGAGGGACGCCTGGTGGGAGAACTCACTGGACAGCGCAGGAATACGACTGGCGGCACCGACAACGAACTGGCGGAAAAAATTATGGCCATGGTGGCTGGAGTAACAGAGCAGAGCCGAGTAGCGGAGGAAACACCATGAGCGTGCGTACGCGATTGACCCAGACGTTAGCGATTGACGGGCTGCCGGTCGCGGCCGCTCTGGCGCTGGCTGTGGTCTTTTTTTCTCTGGCCTCACCGTTCTTTCTCACCCAGGAGAACATCTCGAATCTGCTGACGCAGTCACTGTTCGTCATCATTCTCGCGGCGGGCATGACCTTCGTGCTTATCGTCGGCGGTTTTGACCTCTCCGTCGGCGCAGCCACGGGACTGAGCGCTGCGACGACGATGCTGGTTCTGATGAACGGCGGGGCACTGCCGCTGGGTATTCTGGCGGGCATCGCCACGGGTATGGCTTTTGGAATTATCAACGGCTTTTTCATCGCGGTGATGGAGATCAACGCATTCATCGTGACGTTGGCGACGCTCAGCATCGGAGCCGGCGCCCTTCAGGTCCTCACGACAGGAACCCAGCTCACCGGCGTGTCACTGCCCGCGTTTGCCTGGCTCACCAAGGGGAGCATCCTCGGAATCCCCACCGGGGTGGTGATCACTCTGGTGATCGTGGCTGCGCTGGAGTGGGTGCTTCTATTCACGACGTTTGGCCGAACGATCTTCGCCGTGGGGACAAATCCTCGGGCTGCCTTTTTGGCGGGAACGCCGGTGCGGCGCCTGACTTTCAGCGTGTACCTGTTGTCCGGAACGATTGCCGGCCTGGCCGGCGTTCTCCTGGCTTCTCATCTGAACTCCGTGCAGCCAGGCCTCGGCCAGGGATATGAACTCAGCGCGATCGCGGCCGCGGTTTTGGGTGGCGTATCGCTCGCCGGTGGCCGTGGCAGTGTCTGGCGCGCGGTGATCGGTGCACTCTTCCTGGCGACCATGGCCCAGGGGCTGCAGCTCATCGGGGTGGATCCGCTCTGGTTCAGCATCGTGACCGGCGCCAGCATCGTCATCGCCGTTGCGTTCGACCGTGCGGTGCAGCAATGGGTGATCAAACAGCTGGCGGCAGCCACCACCAAGCGTCAGATTTTCGATGACTCGGATGCCTCAGCGTCTGTGTCTGCCGACGCGCCCACAACATCCGCTACTCGTTCGTCTGTGAGGAACACGAAATGATCGCCATTACTGCCCCGAGCCAGCGGTTCAGCCGTCTTCTGGCCAACCCGAGTGCGGGAGCCATTCTCCTGCTGGTCATTCTGATCGTGGCCATGTCGGTGGCTTTCCCCAACTTCTTTACCGGGATCAATGCCGGCAACGTCTCCAACCAGATGGTGTTCGTGCTGCTGCTGGCGTTGGGGATGACCGTGGTGCTGATTACCGGCGGGATCGATTTGTCGGTCGGGTCCGTGATGGGCTTGAGCGCCGGCATCGGTGCGTACACGATCACCAGCGGCGCCCCCCTGGTGGTGGGTCTGCTGACGACGATGGCGGTCGGTGCATTTCTCGGCCTTATCAACGGGATCATGATCACCAAGTTGGGTTTGCCTGATTTCATCGCCACCCTGGCAATGCTCGGAGTTGCCCGCGGCGCTCTATTTTTGTGGACCGGCGGGGTGCCGATTATCGGCTACATGCTGCCGGAGTACTACGTCATCAGCGGCCTCAGCCAGCCATTTGGCTTCATCACCGTTCCCATTCTTATTGCCATTGTTGCGGTTGTCGTGGTGGCCGTCGTGCTGAAGTTCACCAGTTACGGACGGCACGCTTACGGTCTGGGCAGCAGCCCCCATGCAGCCGTGCTCTCCGGGGTACCCGTTGCCCGCATCAAGGTGATCGCATACATGATCAGCGGGTTGATGGCTGGCGTGGCCGGAATGATTATGGCCGGTCGAAACACCACCGTCGCCCCGACCATGGGACTCGGCTACGAGGTCGCCGCCATCGCCGCTGCGATCATCGGGGGCGCCGCACTTGGCGGGGGCCGTGGATCTGCCTTCGGGGCGGTCATCGGGGCGCTGGTGCTCAGTATTACTGCGAATGCCATCAATATCGCCGGGGTGAGTTCGAGTTGGCAACAAGTTGTGACCGGAGGAGTTCTTCTCCTGGCCGTCGTCTTCGACCGAGTGAGCTCGCTCATCAGAGCTCGCTCGGCCCGACTCGCGACCAGGCTGGCACACGCCTGATCTTCACCGGTACACCCGACCCGTCAAAGATGACGAGCGGAAATTCAATCAACACAGCGAAAGGTAAAAAAGTGTCTGACACGAAAATCATTTCAGAGGTCAAGAAAAATGGAGTTTCTCGCCGCAGCCTGCTCACTTCGATGGGACTGGGCGCGGGAGTCATCGCCACGACCGGTCTTCTGTCGGCTTGCTCGACCGTTGCCCCCACCGGATCAGCCGCGGCAACGGGCGGCGCTGCCGCTGCCGGCAGCATCGGCGGCTCCGTTTACGACGCTGAAATTAAGAAGCTCGTTGCTGGTCGAGAGCTTCAGGTTGGCTGGACGCCTCCGATTCTCTCGGAGTTTTTCAACCAGATGGAAAATGCCGCCTTCGGCCGGATGGCAGAACTTGAGGCAGCCTACGGGGTGAAGTGGAAGTGGGAACGCTCCTCCCCCACGGGAAACTTTGATGCCGTCGAGCAGCAGATCAGCACCGTACGGGGCTGGACCACCCGTAAATTCGATGCAGTTCTGGTATGCACCGGGGCAAACTTCGCCACGATGCAGGACGTCTACACGGAAGCGGCCGACAGCGGGACGTCGGTCTTCCAGTTCAACCAGCCGGTAGAAATCTACGAGCCCGATCAGATCAGCACCGTCTCCAACATCGGTTATGACAACCGCTCGCAGTCAGGTTACCTGGCTGGCAAGTTCATCGCCGACACACTCGGCGGCAAGGGCAAGGTCATTCAGATTATGGGACCGTCTGGTTCGGACTGGACGAAGGCACGCCTGATTGGTTTCGCCAAGGCTATGGCAGAAAACCCGGGCATGGAGGTTGTCGGCAGTGCTGACGGCGGCTACGTTCGTGAAAAGGGTCTGAACGCTGCTCAGGACCTGCTCACTCGTTTCCGTGACGTGAACGCCATTTACGGTGAAAACGAGGACATGGCTCTAGGCGCGCTGCAGGCGGTGGAGGCTGCCGGCCTCAAGTTGTGGGACGGCACAGACGGCATCGTCATCATCGGCGCCGACGGTCTGATCTCGGGCATGGACTCAATCGTTGCGGGCAAACTCACTGCCACCATTGACGTGGGATCGGTAGACCAGGGCCGCACCTTCATCGACACGATCTTCCACAACGTCGTGCTGGGCGAATCGGTGGGCAAGTTTATTGAGGTGCCCACCCGGGTTGTGACTAAGACGAACGTCGCGGCAGCCCAGGCCTACATCAACAATGCGCTGAAGCCCGCCAAGACCTACTGATCCTCCGGATTCGATCGGTCTGGCTGTTTGAGCTGGTCCGAAGAATCATTCTGTCACTGACATCAAAGGAAAAAACGACACTATGGTACTTCGGGCCAGCTCTTCAGCAACTCCTCCCTCTTCTAATCTTCTCGAGTCGCCTCTCATCGCTGTTTTGAGAGCACGGCAGGCTTACGACTACGATCCCGTTGTAAAAATTCTTGTTGATGCGGGCATCCGATCTCTTGAATTTACGCTGAGCACTCCGGGAACTCTCGAACACTTTTCCGCGCTCCGCCAGATCGTTCCGACCACGGTCGACCTCGGCGTGGGAACCGTCACCGATCTCGAACAGGCCGAATTCGCACTGGATGCCGGCGCCGAGTTTCTGGTGACACCCACCACGAACCTCAAGATCGTCGCGCTGGCCTGCCGTCGTGGTGTGCCGATTTACCCGGGCGGGCTCACCCCGACAGAGCTGCACGCTGGCTGGACTGCGGGCGCCACGGCCGTGAAGATTTTTCCTGCCTCGACGGTGGGCGTGATTTATCTGTCCCAGCTTCGTGGGCCCTTTCCTGATATTCAGGTCATTCCGTCGGGCGGGGTCGAGATGGCCGATGTGGAGCCCTGGCTTCAGGCCGGAGCGCTGGCAGTTTCGCTGGGTGGACCGCTGATCGGTAATGCGTTCTCCGGCGGCAGTCTGACCGAATTGGCAGAACGGGCTGAACACGCCGTGAACCTGGTGAGCGGTTTCAGGAGTGAGTCATGACTGCCGGCGCGACACCGGGAGGAGTGCTGACCTTCGGCGAGACGATGGGGCTTTTTCGAGACCCGCAACCCGGCATGCTGGCCCTCAGCCGCAGCGTGCAGCTAGGGATGGGGGGTGCGGAGAGCAATGTGGCGATTGCCCTGAAGCGTCTGGGTACCCCGGTGACCTGGGTCGGTCGGGTGGGCCGCGACAGCCTGGGAAACCTCATTCAGCGGGAGCTGGCCGCCGAAGGGGTGAACGCGATCATCACCGTTGACGAGGACGCCCCCACTGGACTCATGATTAAGGAACGACGGATGGCCACCGCTACCCGGGTCTGGTACTACCGGGCCGGAAGCGCCGGTTCTCGGCTTGAGCCCTCAGACATCCCGGCTGACGTCATTCGTCAGGCGAGCTTGCTGCATGTCACCGGTATCACTCCGGCGCTCTCGGAATCAGCGGCACAGGCCACCCGTCATGCCATGTCTCTGGCGCGGGACGCCGGAGTGCTCGTCTCCTTCGACCTGAACTATCGATCACGGTTGTGGAACGCCCAGGCGGCAAGGCAGAGCTATCGCGACCTGATTGCCCTCGCCGACATCGTCTTCGCCGGTGAAGACGAAGCCGAGATCGCCGTGGGGCGTGCCGACAGTGTGGCTGAGACCGCCCGTCTGTTGGGCGAACTGGGACCGCGGCAAGTGATCATTAAGTTGGGGGATCGTGGCTGCTTCGCCCTTGTTGACGGGGTCAGTTATGACCAGGTGGCCTTCACTGTCACCGTGGAAGACACCGTCGGTGCCGGCGACGGATTCGTCGCCGGTTACCTGTCTGAAGTTCATCGCGGCTCTCCTGTAGCGCTGCGCCTGCAGACCGCGGTGTCTGTGGGTGCCTTTGCCTGCACGGTCGCCGGGGACTGGGAGGGTATGCCCCTTCGCAGTGAACTCGGTCTCCTCGCGGCAACCGAACCCGTCATTCGTTGAGGGCCGGCCGCTGAGCGCCGGCCGTGGCTCTAACCGGCGAACCGGTGCGGGGCTAGTCCTGTCACGTGTGGGTCGACGGCGAAGATCGCGCCGGCGAGTGGTTCGTCGTGCATGAGTTGTTCAGGTGTCAACCCTGCACGGGCCGATGTGATGAAAAGCTGATCTAAGCGAGCGCCGCCGAAGGCCACACTCGTGACGCGAGTGACCGGCAGGTCAACGACCGTCAACAGCTCACCCGCTGGGCTGTAGCGGAGCACGCTGCCGCCGTCCCACATGGCAACCCACAGGCAGCCTTCCGCGTCGACGGCCATGCCATCGGGGGTGGCCACGAGGCCGGGAGTCTTCACCAGGGTGCGACGGCCGCGGAGCGTTCCGGCGCCGGGTTCAAAGTCATAAGCATCAATCTGTCGGGTCAGGGAATCGATGTAATAGAAGGTCCGACCGTCCGGGCTCCAGTCCAGACCGTTGGAGATCGAAACCGGTGAAACCATGCGATCTGCGGCCAGATCTGCAGAGACGCGGTACAGACTGCCTGCCCCCGGAACTAAATCAGCATTCATGGTGCCGACCCAGAGCCGGCCGTCTGCATCACAGGCGCCGTCGTTCATCCGGTTCGATGCTCGGTCTGCTTCGACGGGGGCAACGAGTTCGAACGCACCCGTTTCCAAGTCTGCGTAGCCGATCCCGTCGCGCACCGCACACACGACGCCGCCGGACCGGCGGCCGACCACGGTTCCCACCGGTTGCCCGACAGCGATGCTGTGGTCTGTTCCGGATGCCGGGTCAAAGTGGTGAATTTCACCCTTCGAGATGTCTACCCAGAGCAACTCGGCTCGTTCGGTGTCCCACCAGGGGCTTTCGGCCAGTTCGGCTGCGGCTTCGAGGGCAACTTCCACCCCGGCAGATGCCCGAGAAGCTCGAGTGTTTGCAGCGTGCACGGGTCAGCCCAGAGTTGTCATGGCGGCCCGAATGATCAGAGCCATCGACGTCGCCCCCGCATCGGCATAGCCGATGGTTCGATCGCCGAGATAGCTTGCACGTCCTTTGCGGGCAGCCAGCGCCACCGTGCCGTCCCGACCGGCGTCTGCGGCGGCAGACGCGCTGACCAATGCACGGGCCAGCGTGTCACCGGCCGCCAGCGCTTGGTCCAGGGCAGTGATGGCCGGAGCGAGAGAGTCGTAGAGCGTTTTATCGCCGACCTGGGCGGAGCCGCGATCCACAATTCCCTGCCCACCGGCGCGGAGCAGCTCAGCAAAACCGGCAGCATCCAACACGCCGTTCGGCCCGCTCGTCACAGCCATTCGCAGAAAAAAGGTGCCATAGAGGGCGCCGCTGGAACCGCCGACCACGTCAACGATTGTGGAGCCCACGTGTTTGAGGAGTTCCCGCGGTGAGTCCAGCTGGTCAAGGAATCCGATCGCCATCACGGCAGTGAACCCGCGTTCGAGGTTGGAGCCGTGGTCGGCGTCGCCAGCGGTCGCATCGAGGTCGTTCAGAGCGTCGGCGTGAACGTTGATCAGGCGGGCACATTCGGTGACCCACGCGGTCAGCTGTGCCGTGGTGATCTGGTCGTTCATGCTTCTGCTCCCCAGGTGATTGAGGGGGTGCGCACCGGCGCATCCCATAAAACTGTCAGGTCATCGTCGAGCTCCAGAATGGTCAGGGCAGCTCCGGCCTGATCGAGTGAGGTGACGAAATTTCCGACCAGACTGCGTACCGGCTCCAGTCCTCGAGCGCGAAGCAGCCGGTCACACTCGCCGTACAGCAGGTACAGCTCGCTGAGCGGGGTCGCACCCATTCCGTTCACCAGGACGAGCAGCTGTGCGCCAGGGGAGGGCTGCAGATCGGTCACGACCTCGGAAACCATGGCGTCGGCTATCTGGTGCGCGTCTCTCATGGCCACTCGTTCCCGACCAGGTTCGCCGCTGATACCGATTCCGAATTCAATCTCGCCGTCGGGCAAATCGTAAATAGGTTTTCCGCGAAGTGGGGGTGTGCAGGAGCTCAGGCCCACACCGAACGTACGAGCGCGGTCAGTGACGCGGCGGGCTATTGCCGTGACGGAGGCAAGGTCGTCACCACGTTCGGCCGCTGCACCCGCGATCTTTTCGACCAGCACGGTCGCGCCGAGTCCCCGTCGTCCGGCAGTTCCGGGCATCTGCGGGATGGAGACGTCATCGGTGACGAGCACTGAGTCGATTGCGATGCCTTCAAAGGCGAGCAGCTCTGTGGCCATGCCGAAGTTCATCACCTCTCCACTGAAATTCTTGATGACATGCAACACCCCGGCACCACTGTCAGCGGCCAGCGTGGCGGCGACAATTTGCTTGGGAACTGGGGACGTGAATATTTCACCGGGGCAGGCGGCGTCGAGCATGCCGTGGCCTACGAACCCCGTGTGCAGCGGTTCACAGCCGGAGCCGCCGCCGGCCACCAGACCGACCTTGCCTGCTCTGGCGCGCGTGGTTCTCACAACAATGCGTCGCTCGGCATCGAAGGTCACTGTCGTCGGGTGAGCTGCAGCCAGGCCGACAAGATAATCGGTTACTGCGTCTGCGGGATCGTTCATAAACTTCTTCATCGAAGTGTGCCTTCGTTTCAAGGTGTTGCTCATGAGTCAGTCCGAGGCAGTCCAGGTGATGCCGCGATTTTACGCTGAAAAGCAGGTGATCAGGTGGTCTGAACACTATGCAAAAACGAGGACGATGTCAAATGCCACTGATTTCGAAGAAACAGTATCGCTCTCCCGACGCCGCCGAGCCGGGGGAGGGTGACAACGCCAGTGGTGGAGAAACCCTCGCCGCCGAGTGGCTCTTTAACTCGTTGAAAGCCGCACCTTCACCTTGGGAGTTGTCTACCTTTGGCATCGTGTGTATGTACACGGTCCGAAAGTCGCCACCAAACGATGAACGCAGCACTGGTCGCGTGGGGACCCGTGAACCGTTAGGAGATCATCCGTCATTGTCACCCAACGAGTGTCAGCGCGGAGACGCACCGGGCATTAGGGAGGAATGGACATGAGAATTCTGTCTTGCACCTAGTGTCTCCTAACGGATTGAGTCAGATTGTGATCGTCCGGAGGATGACTCCGCCGCGGTAGTTGACGGCGAGCTTGTCGTATCGGGTCGCGATGCCGCGCCATTGTTTGAACGCCTGAAAGCATCGCTCGATCACGTTGCGGCGCTTGTAGGCCTCCTTGTCGAATCCTGGTGGCCGGCCGCCTTCTCCTCCCCGCCGTTTGCGGTTGGCGATGTGGTCGGATTTCTCCGGAATCACGGCTTGGATACCGCGGTCGCGCAGAAGCTTTCTGTTCGCCTTTGACGCATAAGCTTTGTCAGCCATGGCGCGATCAGGCTTGGTCCGAGGACGCCCCGTGCCGCGGCGTGGCACTCTCAAGCTCGACATTACGCGCGGAAACATGGGCGAGTCACCGCCCTGCCCCGTACCCAGAAGAAGGACGAGAGGACGCATATTCGCGTCGCACAGCGCGTGGATCTTCGTGGTCAAACCACCCCGTGACCGGCCAATTGCATGATCAGGTGGCTCGACAAGCAGATTCGTGTAATTTGACAGTTGCCCCCGTGGCCCGGCCGAGGTTCGTGCCGTGTTGATGCGCCCGGTTCACGGTCGAGTCCACCGACGCTTCCCACTCGATCAGCCCGGCGGCATCAGCCTGAGACAGCAACTCTGTGAGGATCTTGTTCCAAGTGCCGTCGCCGCTGAACCGGTGGTGCCGCTTCCATACCGTCTGCCACGGACCAAAACTCTCCGGCAAATCCCGCCAAGGAGTCTCGGTTCGATACCGGTAAATGATCCCCTCCACCACGCGGCGATGATCCTGAAAGGGGCGGCCACCCTTCGCCGCAGCAGGCGGCATCAACTGCTCAATCAACGACCACTGCGAATCAGTAAGGAAAACGGTGCGAGTCACATCTAAATGCTCTCACAACCAACTCACTGGGTTAAGAGACACGCCCTAGGTGAGTGCCGCTCGCGGCACTCCGTGGGTAGGGGGTGCCACGAACGGCAATGGGTGCCGTGAGCCTGATGTGACCACTGGGCGGTGGGCTGCCGTCCTCTAGGCTGTGGGAATGCCCATACTGTTGCAGCTTGACTCGTCCGCAGACCTCGTGACTTCGCGGTCGCGGGCTATCACGGCGACCTTCGCCGATACCTGGCGCAGTCTCGGCGCCGACCACACAGTCGTTCACCGTGACCTGCATCGCGAACCGCTGCCCCACCTGACGGATGCCGCGCTACACTTTCCGCCCCGGCTACGCCCCGTGGATGCGAACCCGAGCGCGGAGCAGGAGGCCCTGCAGCAGGTTTTGATCTCGGAACTGGTCGCCGCTGACGTGCTGCTGATCGGCGTTCCGCTGTACAACTACTCGATGCCGTCGACCTTGAAAGCGTGGATCGATTACATCCACCTGCCGGCGGTGACCGCTCCGTTCGACGACCCAGCCAGCCAGCAGCCACTGGCCGGTCGCCCGGCCGTGCTCGTTTCGACTCGCGGCGGGGTTTACGACGCGGGAACATCCACGGAATACGACGATCACGCACTGCCCGCGCTCAGCCTGATTCTGGCGGACGCACTGGGAATGACGCTCGAAACGATCGTGGCCACCCGCACGCTGAGCGAACGATTCGGCGCCCCCGCCGACGAGGTCGCCAAGCAGCACCAGGAACTGGCGGCCGCCCACGCGTCCGCTGCGCAGGCCGCCCGCCGCCTGGGCTGACCCGCCCTCGATCGGCCGGCTAGTTCATTCCAGAGCGGCTGCGACGTGCCCGGCCAGCTCCAATACCTGGTCGCGGTCGGTGGCTTCTACCGGCCGTTGTCCGTTGATGAACGTGCCCAGTCGCACCCAGTCATCGCCGACGATGAAGTCGACCGAGCAAGCCGAGATCGTGCCGACCGGGCACAGGAGATAGGCCTGTTCGGTTACTCCCGCGACATCGACGGGCTCGTGCGCCGCCCAGACGCCGCTCTGCACCTGAGCGGAATCGAAAGCCCACGCACCGTGCGGCAGCATCTCCAGGTTGGCGAGGGCTGCGTCGGAACCGGCGGGCCCCACGATGCAGCGCGTCACCCCAGCGAGCGTCGCCGCTCCGGTCATGACGCTCCAACCGCCGCCGTGGTAAGTGGTGTGCACGGGCAGCTCGGCCGCCTGGAAGACGGACTGCACGGTTGCAGCCGGCAGGATTACCTCGCAGTCGGTGCGTGCAGCGACTGCGGCAACGGCCGGCGTGGTGTTCGAGGCCGCGGCGGTGGCGACCCGTTTGGTGATGGTGCGGAGGACCGGCGCTGCGAGCGCCAGCACATCGGCGTCGGAGGCCGGATCGGAAACGTTGGCCCCCTCCAGAAATACTTCGATCCAGGCCTCGCCGACGACAATGTTGGACGTGCACAGGCCGGAGTGCGCGAAACAGATCGTCCCGGACGAGTCTCCGAATGGCTGGGCGTCACCCTGCGGATGGTCGGCCACATGCAATTCGATCTGCGCGGCCGTGGCATCGGGCAGTACCTGGACGGTCAGTTCGTCATATGTCGGATTGGGAATACCACCCACGGGCACATCGTCATTGCCCCAGGTGCAGCTCAACCCACCGGTGTTCTGCACGGCATACTTCACCGGGGATACGGATGGTGCCCAGTCCAATCGTGGCTCGTAGTCGTTCGCACCGAAAAGCGCCTCCAGTTCGGCGATCGACACCAGGTCGGCGCAGGTCACGTCGAACCGCGAAGCGGGCGCCGACGAGAGCTCGGCCGCCGGTGTTGTCGACGGAGATGTCGACGGTCCCGAGGCAGCTGGCGTCGCCGGGCCCGCACACCCCGTCAGCGCAAGGATCAGGGCAACGGTAATTGGAACCACACTGTTTTTCCCCATGCTGGCAATGTACCAACACGCGCGGACGTGCCGCCAGTCCCTCTGTGTCGTCGGGATGCCAGCGGTCGACCACTACGTCGAACGTCGCGGTCGGGCGTCGCCGATAGGGCATTGGCGGAGCGCTGGTGCGCGGGGCACGAGCGGGTGCAGGGGCTCAGGCGTATATGAGAGGACAAATCGTTTATTACTTCGAGGTCGCTTGACCGCTGCGGCAGCGATTCATGAGTGACATCGGCAGTCTTGCCGCGAGAAGAGACCGTGATGTTGAAGCAATTCGATCAGTGTGTCAATTTTGGTTTCTAGAAATTCTCTGAGTTTTTCTCGCTTTTGTGTTCGATTCGGGGTAGAATCATTGGGAAGGAGGCAATGGCGCCCATGTTCATGGAAAACCCCGGTGAGTCCAGTTCGAACCCCGTTGTTGTGGCGGTGGAGCAGGCGCGGGATGCGTTGTTGGCGGCGTTGGGTGGGCTGTCGTTCGGGTCTCTTGGTGATGAAGAATCCCTGAGTATGCTGCTCGCGCTGGAGAGTGTGGGCCGGGTCGTTGATGGGGCCCGGGTGCTCTCCACGACGGATGTGCTCCGTCGCCCCGAGTACTTTGATGCGGCTGTGGCTAAGAAGGCCGTGGCGACGAAGGCTGCGGCGAAAACGGCGCAGCAGACCGAGGTTGAAGCTTCCGGCGCGGTGTCCCTGGCGCGTCGGCTGGGCTGCCGCAGCGGCCTCGTGTTGGTCTCCACCCTCGCCCGGATCTCCCGCAGCGAGGTTCGGCAGCGTGCCAGCCTGGGCAAGAATGCGGGTGAGCGGATGCTGCTCGACAGGCCCCTGACACCGACCTATCCCGTGGTGGGGGAGGCGTTGCAGGGCGGGGAGCTCGGCGTCGAGCAGGCCCGAGTGATCGTGTCCGTCCTCGACGGCCTGCGCCCGTCGGTGCTGGTCGATGATCTCGACCGGGTGGAGCGGTCGCTGGTAGCGAGCGGTTCCGGTGCGATCACGCCCGAAACCGAGGGGCTCCCGGGCGCGGGGATCGCGTTCGCGCCGGATTTGCTCCGGCAGCAGGGCATTGCGTGGCAGGCGCGCCTGGCGCCCGACGGGTCCGCGCCCGGCGAGGCCACCGCCGAACGGCGCAGCTGGCTCTCTTTCGGTGGGCTGGTAAACGGCGGCTACAGTCTGAACGGCTGGCTGACCACCCTCGACCGTGCCATCATCAGTACCGTCTTCGACGCTTACCTTTCTTCCGCCGCGGCCAACCCCGTTCCCGGCGCCGCTCCACGCGCCAAGGTCGCGTTCCGTGCGACGGACCCGTCCACCGAGGACAGCACCAGCACCAGCAGTGACCAGGACACCGACAGCGATGTCAGCGAACTCACCGAAACCGGCGCCGACTCCGAAAAGGTCGAACTCGATGCCCCAGACGCGCAGACCACGGCGACCGAGCAGGAAGAGAACGGCCAGAACGGCCACGACGAAGGCTGCGACGAGCAGACTCAGGGCAACACCGCCGCGACGGGTGAGGCGGGTGAGACGCTCGGCGCCGGCCAGCCCGCCACGCTCAGTCCCTGCCCGCAGGAACCCGGCGACGTCCGTTCGATCGGTGAGAAGCAGGCCGGCATCCTCCGTGCGGTCTTTGAGGCGGCTGCTCGGCAGCCGGGAACCCCGACGATGGGTGGGGCCGCACCGACGGTGCTCGTGCATATCAACATCGACGACCTCCTCGCCGGGCGCGGTGCTGGCTGGATCGACGGCATCGACGGCCCCCTCACCGTCAAACAAGTCGACGAGCTCCTCTGCGCCGGCGGGTACCAACCCGTGCTGTTCGGCCACCAGGGTCAGGTTTTGCACCTCGGCGACTCCAACCGGTTCTTCACCGCGAGTCAGCGCCGGGCGTTGGCGGCCCGTGATGGTGGCTGTGTCATCCCCGGCTGCACGGTGCCGCCGCACCTGACGCAGGCGCACCACGTCCTAGCCTGGAACAAGGGCGGCCGGACCAATATCGACAACGCGGTCCTGCTCTGCAACGCCGGGCATGCCAGCATTGAGACGTCCGGCTGGGAGATCGACATGCGAGACGGACGTCCCTGGGTGCGCGGCCCCCTCCTCTTCGACCCCACCCAAACCTGGCGCCCCGCCGGTCAGAACCGTGCCGCCACCCCGGCAGAAAAACCCCATTGGGAGAAGTAGCGCCACCGCTGGACCAGACGCCGAGACTGGGTCGCGTCGTGCCTATGGCGGTCTCGGCAGGCTCGACCAACGGCTGGTGGCATTCGAGAGGCTGGAGGACGTCGTGCCGACGGCGGACGTCGTGCCGACGGCGGACGTCGTGCCGACGGAGGACGTGGTGCTTATGGTGGTCGCGACGGGCTCGACCGACGAAGTCGGGCGCGTTGGCGAGACTGGGTCGCGTCGCGTCGTGCCGGTGGCGGTCTCGACGAGCTCGCCCGGCAGCCAGCGAGTGTCTAGTGCTGCGCTGGTGATCGGCCGTCCCAGCTTCAACTCGCAACGGGGCGGCGTACCAGTCGATAGACGAAATAGGCCAGAGCGACGAGACTGAGTATTGCAATTGCCCACGTTCCGGGGACTCCCACCAGTGGGCCGCTGCTACAGGTGCTCACCGCCCCCGACTCGGGCGAGTAGTCCGTGCACTCGCCCGTGCGGGTGCCTAGAAGCACGACATTGACGGCAATGATCAGCAGGCTTGCCAGTACCCATCGAAGCTTCGGCTCAGCTGTGCGCGTCGGTGTTGACATAGCAAAACACTATGCCCTGCACGGCGCGCACGCTCGCGGCTTCATGATCGTGATCGAATCGTGCGGGACGATTAGTATCGCTTGAGCTGCCCCAGTTCTGCCCTGACCGCGTCGAGGAGCCGCAGTACTCCACCATCGACGGCGGCCACTCTGGCCTCGGACACCCAAGACGGCACCGGCGCGCCTTCGCACGCGATCAGGGTCGATGCGCCGGCTGTGGCGAGGAGCGCGCCGTGCCCGTCCGCGGCCCAGCGGCCCTGCCCACCATTACAGCCGTCGGAGCCCGTCCACGTACCGTCCGCCGCAAACAGTACGTGCGGATCGGTTGCGCCGCTGGGAGAAATCGGGACCCACCGTCCGACGAGGCCGTCAGGCGTTGCCGGGGTGAATTCGGGCGGCAGGGAGGCCGGTAATCGCAACGTCTCGCGCATCGCCTCCGTGATGACGGGCGGCTCGGTGTAGAACTCGGCCGCTGTCGGAATCGCATCGGGCTTGCCATCGATGGTGAGGGTGGCGACCACTGCGCCGCTCGCATCGGTGAGCTCCCAGCCCGCGCCGGCAGCCCGATACCCGGTGACAGATTCGAGCCAGGCGACTCGTGGCAAGGTGGTCCCGGTGACGCACTCACCGCTGGCGCTGTACGTGGAGGCAAGCAGCAGGTTTTCGCTCGCCCGCCACGAGCCTTGGATCATGCCGCAGTCTCGCCAGAGCTGGAACTCCGGGACGTCCATCCGCAACCAGGTAGCGGCTGCCTCGCCCGCTGCGCCCGAAACGCGCCAGATGTTGACCAATCCAATCGCGGCAGATTCCGCGCCGGTAGGAGGGCTGGTCGGGGGCGGTGAGTCCGAAGTCGGCTCAACCTGTCCTCGTGGAGCCTGCGCACAGGCCGTCAACGCAAGTACGAGCACGGCAGCCAGGCTCGCTGCCTCACGCCCGCGCCGTCGGGCCGTTCCGAAACCCATCGGCCACGACCGCGCTCGTCGCGACCTGGTCGCCCCCTGCGAAGCGGTTCCCTTCGGAGTTCCTGACGTAATCCCCATGCCTTTGATCATGGCCGAGTGCCCGCCGGATTGTCCAGCGCCGCGGCTGCTCGCCTGCGCGGGCACGACCCAACTCAGCGATCCGCGGCAGACTCGCCCTCAGCAGTCAGGCTTGATCGACGTATGAGTCGTCGTCGCGCGTCGTCGTGTGCCGCGTGGAGCAGGTCGATGACCGTGTTCTCTGTACGGGGACCAGGGTTGACGACCGCGATCCAGCCCAAGGCACCGTAGACGGGATGCGGCATGATCACGTCCGCAACGCTGAAATCCCGGGCGGAGAAGTCACCGGTGGTCTCACCGGTGAGGGCGGTAAATTTGGCCGGGCCGACCTGGATACTCACCCGCCACCGACCGATTGGATTCAGGCGGGAGTGCTCGTCGCCGGGATAGTCCTTGGTCACAATCGTGGCGTACGGCTGCACGCTTTTGGGGATGTTGGCATCGGGCGCGTAGTAGAAGAAGTGATCGCCCCAAGCGATCTCGGGAGCATCGCTGCCTTCAACCGGTGCGAGGTCAAAAACGTTGTCGAAGGCGCGAATCGTGTGCAGAAGCTGCTCGAGTGTCATGATTTCCACAATGCCTAGACCGCGGTCAGCGCGTCGAGACCGGCGAACGGTACGAGACCTTCGGCCTTCGCCGCGAACGCCGGGTCAACGGTGACCAGAGCGTCGGCCTGCAACCGGGCGACCGCAATATATTCTGCATCGTGCATGTTCTCCCACCCGTGGTCGCGCGAGATCCGCCATTCGGCGCGGCGCGATACCCGGTCGCCGAGCAGCCGCCTCTTCAGTTCGGTGAGGCGCAAGTGCTGCTCGAGCGCCTGCTCCTCGGTCAGGTCCCCGGCACGTACGGCCGCAAACAGCAGGGCCAGTGCCTGCGCACGGATGACGCTGGGCGCGACGAGATGATGGCTCGCGTCGACACGCAGGCCGGTCGCCACGATGTGCAGCAGGGTCGGCACGTCGATCACAAAGCGAGTCATGCCGCACAGAATAGACGCTGCCATCGCACGCGTCACGGAATAGAACCGCGACTGTTCTTGCTGACATTCAGGTGGCGCACGCGCAGCCACGAAAGGATTGGTGTCGTGAACCTCACAGCGACCGCGTTCAACCTGCCCGGCAGCCTCGCCCACAAGCGCGAGTCCACGCTGATCAGCGTCGACGAGCAGCACTTTGTCGCCATTCGGCAGACCCTCGAGCAGCAGATCATCGAGGTGTCCAATCGGCTTGACGCCCAGCGTCTGACCCGCGGGGGCACGGGGCAGGCCGCCCTCGACCGCGACCTGGAGATCCACCGGCTGACGGCCCGCCTGCGGGTGCTGCGACGCTTCGGCGTCGACATTTGCCTCGGCCGCATGGTCAGTACCGACGACCAGGAGCCCGTTTATGTGGGCCGCTTCGGCCTCACCGACACTGCCGGTCGGCACCTGCTGCTCGACTGGCGTTCCCCGGCCGCTGAACCATTCTTCGGTGCGACCCATGCGACCCCGATGGGACTGGCCAGCCGCCGCCGCTACCGGTGGACCCGCGGTCAGATCACCGATTACTGGGACGAAGTCTTCACCCCCGACGGGCTCGAATCCAACGCCGCGCTCGACGATCAATCCGCCTTCATCGCGAGCCTCGGCAGCAGTCGGTCGCCCCGCATGCGCGATGTGCTCAGCACCATCCAGTCCGATCAGGATGCCATCATCCGAGCCGGATCCCGTGGCGCCCTTGTCGTGGACGGCGGGCCCGGCACCGGCAAGACCGTCGTCGCCCTGCACCGTGCCGCGTACCTGCTCTACTCCGATCCGCGCCTCGGCGACGGTCGGGGCGGGGTACTCGTGGTCGGTCCGCACCAGCCGTACCTGGCCTATGTCGCCGATGTGCTCCCCGCGCTCGGCGAAGACAGCGTGCAGACCTGCACCCTGCGCGACCTCGTCGCCGAGGGCACTGCGGCCGTGGTCGAGGCCGATTTGGGAGCAGCCGGGCTGAAGGCATCCGCTTTGCTGGTGAAGTCGATTGAAGCGGCGGTGCGCTGGTATGAACGGCCACCCACCGCGGCGCTTTTGGTGGAGACGCCGTGGTCCGATGTGTGGCTGAGCCCCGCCGAGTGGGCCGACGCGTTCGACGCGGCTGACGCCGGCACGCCGCACAATGAAGCGCGCGATGAGGTCTGGGAAGAGTTGCTCAGCATCCTGATCGACAAGCACGACGACGTGCCGCCGCACCTGCTGCGCAAATCCCTCGCGCAGAATGACGAGCTGACCGGCATTTTCACTCGGGCGTGGCCACTGCTCGACCCGGCCGGCGTGGTCGCCGACCTGTGGTCGGTGCCGGCCTACCTGAAACTCTGCGCTCCCTGGCTCACCTCGGCTGAAGTGCAGACACTGCAGCGAACGGATGCTCGCGCCTGGTCCCGCGCCGACCTCCCGTTTCTCGACGCGGCCCGACAGCGCATCGGCGACCCGGAGGAGTCCCGGCGCCAGCGTCGCCGTGAAGCCACCCTGGCCGTCGAACAGGAACGGATGGCGCGGGTCGTCGACGATCTCATCGAGAGTGACGACAGCGAGCTGAAGCTAATGTCGATGCTGCGTGGACAGGATGCGCAGAACAGCCTGGTCGATGATGCCGCACTGCCGAGCGCTGATGCTGACCTGCTGGCCGGCCCGTTTGCGCACATCATTATTGACGAGGCGCAGGAACTCACCGACGCCGAGTGGCAAATGCTGCTGGCGCGCTGCCCGTCGCGAAGCTTCACCATTGTCGGCGACCGGGCGCAGGCTCGGCACGGGTTCCCCGAGTCGTGGCAGGAACGGCTGGCTCGCATCGGGCTCGATACCGTCACACTGGCGTCGCTCAGCATCAACTACCGCACGCCGCAGGAGGTGATGGCGGAGGCCGAGCCGGTCATCCGTTCGGTGCTGCCCGATGCCAACGTGCCCACGTCGATCCGCAGCAGCGGGATTGCGGTCGAGCATGCATCCGTTTCAGCGTTGGAATCGATTCTGGGGCGCTGGCTGGCCGAGCACGTCGATGGCACCGCCTGTATCATCGGCGAACTGACGACCGTCCCGCCGAACTCACGCGTGAAGGTGCTGTCGCCGGAGCTGGCGAAGGGGCTCGAATTCGACCTGGTCGTGCTCATCGACCCGGAATCGTTCGGCACCGGCACCGGCACCGGCACCGGCACCGGCACCGGCACCGGCATCGAGGGAGCGGTCGACCGCTACGTCGCTATGACTCGGGCCACGCAGCAACTGGTGATCCTGACGACCCCCCAGTGACTGAACTAGGCCTGCGAGAACAGAAAACTCGGTGCGACGATTTTGGTGATGGTGCTTGATCCCTGATCGGCTTGGCCAATGACGCCGTAGGCCATGTCGATCCCGGGATCGACGACGATGCCGGGGAATGAGGTGGGCAGGTTGAGCGCCACCGAGCGCACGCCGAAGAGGTCGTCAACGTGCACCCGGTTCGCATCCTGCCCGGCAGAGACAGCGTCAAAGTCATCTCCGACGCTTGTGCCGTCGACCGAGGCGATGGCCATGCCACCGGCTGTTGTGGCCGCCGTGGCCTGCACGCTAAATGCGGGCAGGTAGGGGATGGCCGCGTCGGTGGACGGTCGCTCGCTCCGGTAACGGTTCACCACGACGTCGAAACCGCCCCACGACGTCCCATCCATCTCGGGGTAGTGATTGGAGCCATCCTGATGATGAGTGGCTTCTGGCTCGCCGAGAAGGTCGATGACGGCCGCTACGGCTTCGTCACCGTTCTCGGAATAGCGGAGTGAGAGCAGCACGGTTCCGCCCTCATCAACGACGTCGGTGGTCTCAGCACCGATGAGAATGCGGGAGGGCTCTGCTGCCGCTGTTTCGGACGCTACCGGTTCGACGGTCGGTGGTGCTGGGGGTGATGCGGCGGTGCAGGCCGACAAGGCACCGGCCAGAGCGAGCATGGCGATTAAAGCAAATGATTTACGGATGAGAGCCCCCAGAACTGTCGAGGTGAACAACCCCGCTTCACCCACGACCCACGCTATCGTGCCAGGGACCTGCGTACACTGTTGGAGTGAACGTGCCAGAGGGATTCCACCCCGCCGACCGGGCATTTTTTGCCCGCGAGGTGCTCGAACTCGCACCCGAAGTTCTCGGCTGCATCCTGCAACGCACGGATGACGACGGCACTGTAGCCATTCAAATAACCGAGGTCGAGGCGTACGCCGGTGAACGCGACCCCGGCGCGCACTCCTATCGGGGTATGACGAATCGGAACAAGACCATGTTCGGTCCAGCCGGGCACCTGTACTGCTACTTCACCTACGGAATGCACCACGCGCTGAACCTCGTCGCCGGAGAACCAGGCCAGCCCTACGGTTGCCTCATCAGGGCCGGGGACGTGCTGCAAGGAGCCGACATCGCCCGCAGCCGCCGAGAAAGCAAGCCACGAAAAGTTCCGCTTCTCGATCGGAGCTTGGCGCGAGGGCCTGGCTGTGTTGCCCAAGCCTTCGGGGCGACCCTGGCCAACGATGGTGACGATCTGTTCGGCGGAGAATGGACATTCTTTGTGCCTGACGACCCGGTGATGCTGCCGCATCTGACCGGACCACGCGTGGGCGTCAGCGGGCCCGGCGGCAGCGCGACGAACTTCCCCTGGCGATTTTGGGTAGCGGATGCCTCGTCGGTCTCGGCCTACAAACCGGGCCGCCAGTAATCTGGCCTGAGAGTTAATCTTCGAGCGGATACCAGACGCGGTCACCTTCGACCTTTGCGAAACTGGTCAGCGTGTGCGGCGTGGTGGAGGTGCGACTCATCACGTTGGCCACCTGCAGTCCGCGCGCGAGCAACGCGTCTCCGATCAGCGATCGGTGACAACGCCAGGGCACGGCCTCTGCACACATGATGGCCACCGTCTGCGTGCTCGCCAGCGCAATCAATTCGTCGACGCCGCCGACGAATTCGGGGGTTTGCATGTAGTCGGCGTAGGCACGAAAGCTCTTGTTGCGCCACGCGCCGTTGATCGTTGCCGCTGCGACCGGGGTATGCCGTAACCCGCCGAGCGCGGTGAGTCGCTGGTAGTCGATACCGGCCGCCGGCATGCTGGTGACGAGTTCGTTCTCCCCGAATTGCGGATTGTGACGAGACCCCGGCACGCTGCGCACGTCAATGAGCCGCTCGATACCATTGGCCTTCAACATTCCAACGAACTCATCCAGCGGATGCGTCGAATGCCCGATCGTGTACACGCAGGTTCCGGCCATGGTCCCATTTAACCGCAGGTGCTCGCTGACCCGGTGTTGCCGGTCAGGTGAGCGAAAAAATCAGAGCGACAGCGGCAGCGACGGACACGGCGGCACGCGCATAGTTGGCCCGGGACCAGCTCCGGTCGAAGGACTGCCAGGCAGCCGTCAGGCCGGGTGAATTGGCGTCGACGCTCACGAGGGCGTTGTTCAACGGAACGTTGCGCACCACGGTGATCACGACGGCGGCCAGGGCCAGAACCGCTCCAAGGATTCGCGTGGGTCCGGCAGGCACGTTTGACGTGAGTTGCACCACGATCACAGCAACGGATGCTGCGGCGCCGCCAAAAAAGACCGTCATGAACGGTGCTCGAACCGCGCTCACGTTAATGCGTTGCATGGCGGACACGGCGGACACGGCGGGCGCAGCGGGAAGCGTGCGGAAGGCGGGCAGAACCAAAAAGGAGAAAGCCAGGTAGACGCCTCCGGTCAGGCCGGCCCCGAGTGCTGCCGCAATAGTCAGGGCGACTTCGACCGCGCTCATCGGACCTGGCTTTGGCGGCTCGGTCGTGGCGGGCGGTGCGCGCCGGTGTCTCTGGCGCGTGCTGCGGCATCCGTTGTGGTCATCACCCCAGTAAATCGCACGCCGCCCCGCGACGGCAATCCAAGTGCAGGCAGGCGCACGCCCCATCCGATTGCGTTGGGGGATTAGGGCTCAGCCGCGGCGCGCATCCGTCTGTGAGCGTACGGGAAGGATGCGGGCAGCGAGCGCGACGACCAGCGGCACGCCGAGCCCGATGATCGCGAGTGCAAGAACGGGGATGACGGGCGGCGAGAACCTCGCCACAGAGAAGGCGAGGACCAGAAGCACTCCGCAGAAGGTGCCGATCAGGCAACTTGTGCCGACGACGAACAGGGCGTACCAGCCGTTGATCCGTCGGCGCAGTCCGTCGGCCGCGCCGAGTACGGCAAGGGTCCGGTCAATTTGGCGGCCTTCGCTGCGGGAGAGCCCGATCGCTGCGATCGCGATCGCGAGCACCAGACCGGTTGCGAGCATGACAGCGCCCCAGAACCAGGCTCGGTCACCGGTGCTCGGCCCCGTTTCGAGTTCGAGAAATAGATACTCCGAGAAGACGCGCAGATCGGTGGCATAGACCGTGGTGTAGCTCAGGCCAGGCGGCGCTTGTGCCAGAACGCGAGCGGGCAATGGAACGAGCCCCGCCACATCGGCCGCGGACGGGCTCAGGAAAAGTCCGTACCCGACTTGATGGTCCATCGGCACGGTGATGCCGTCCAGGCGCACGGAACTCAGCGGCGTACCGGAAGGCAAAAACTCGCCCGGTTCATCTTCCGCGACGAACTGCTTCGCGCCCCACCAGTGAATTGTGACGCTGCCGTCGGTGGCCATGTAGCGGGGATCGAGCACGATGACCGTGCCAGCGGCGAGGGCAGCGCGGGTGGCAGCATCCGTCGTCTGGCCCAAAATAAGCTCAAGGTCGGCAGCATCGCCGACCCAGATCGTGGGTCGGGTCGGTGAAAGTTCGAATTGTTCGTAGGGCCCCGGCGCACAGAGCGATTCGTTGACACCGGTTTGCTCGAACGATTGGGCGCAGATGCCGTCGGTGGCAATCTGGGGCTGGGGGAGTCCATCCGGCGGAAAGATCATTGCTTGACGACCGCTATAGCCTTCATCGTCGTCAACGGGCGTTCCCCAGAAGGGGCCGAGAACGCCATCGATGACTCGTACGTCGGTCGCATCGACACCATCGGAAACGGCCGAGGCGACGGCTTCTGGGTTGTCGACGACTCCACGCTCGCTCGGATTCCCGCGCTCCTGCACGATCAGGTCGACAGCGACCTGATCTCGTTGCAGTTGCCAGTCGTGGTCGGTGACCGACCACGCATCGTTCGCGGAAAAGAATGTGAGATAGGAACTGACCAGGAAGGTCACGAGCATGATGGATGCCGCGGCAGCGCCCGAACGCGCCCCGCTTCGCTCCGCGTCCCGAGCCGCAGTGCGCGCTGCGAGTCCGGCCGCGCCGGGAAGGAGTGCTGGCACCCGACCGACCCACCGAATCACGGCGGGAAACGCGAGAAGTGCGCCGACCAGAATCGTGATCGCGGCTGGCGCAGCCAGCATTCCGCTCAGGTACGGCAGCAGATTAGCGAACAGCCCTGCGGGCAGAGCGCGCCCGGCAATCCCGAGCGCAGAACCGAGCAGCAGAGCGCCCAGACCGGTCAGCATCACAATGCGGCCGGCTCGGGCTACGTGCGGCGTTGATCGCGCCGGCCGCGGGGCATCTCGCAAGACCGTGGAAACGTTGATTCCGGATGCCCGCACCGCCGCTGTCAGCGACGTCGACCAGCCCACCCCGATGGTCGCGATGGCGACCAGAACGATGGCAACAACGTCGATTCGGGTGATGACGGTGCCTCCGGCCAGGAGTATCGCGCTGCCCGCGGCGATCCCGATCACGACCGAGGTGCCGGCCGTCACGGCTCCGAAAATAAGCCCCCGTGCCGTCATCACACGCGCGAGCATGCTTCGCGGCGCACCGGTAGCAGCGAGGAGGGCAAGCATCCGTTCGCTGCGACGCACGGAGACGATCATCGCGGCCGCGACCATTGCGCCCACGAGCAGCAGGGCCAGCACGGCGAAGTACGCCGCCACCGCGATCATGCCGGCGGCAGACCCAGACTCGGAGCTCGTGCCGTCGTCGAATACTGGGCTGACGTTCGGTGCAACGACCGCCACGGCCACCACCGCACTGACCGGTATCGCCATGGCAATCACACTGAGCGCAGCCGACAGGCGATTGTGACGGATGTCCCGCACGGCGATCCGACCGGCGAACCGCCAGCGTCCCAGCCATTTCATCGCTGAGCCTGTTCCGTGGCATACAGGCGGCCGTCTTCGAGGGTGAAGACGCGATCTGCCCAGGCTGCCAACCGATGGTCATGGGTAGCCACAATGGCGGCCGCCCCGGCGTCGACTCGGTCGCGAATGAGGCGCACGATGGCCTCGCCCGTGATCGTATCGAGGGCGCCGGTCGGCTCGTCGGCCAGAATCAGTCGGGGGCTTCCCGCCGTTGCCCGAGCGATCGCGACTCGTTGTTGTTGTCCCCCCGACAGATTTTCCGGGTAAAAATCGGCAACGCCCTGCAAGCCGAGTTCGTCAAGTGCCTGACGCGCCGCCTCGAGCGCTCGCCCGCGCGGCCAGCCATCGAGCTCCATCGGAACGGCAACGTTTTCCAGCACCGTGAGAATCGGGATGAGGTTGTACTTTTGAAAGACGAACCCGACTGATCGCCGCCGCACCATGGCCAGGGCGTTGGAATCGAGCGAACCGAGCGATACTCCGTCGATGAGCACATCGCCCTGGCTGGGTCGTTCGATGCCGCCGGCAATATCGAGCAGGGTTGACTTACCCGAACCTGACGGCCCCATCACGGCGACGAATTCACCGGCCCGCACGGTGAGGTTGACGTTTTCGAGGGCCCGCACGCGCAGGGCGCCGGAGCCAAAGTCGCGGGAGACGGCGATCAGTTGCAGAGCCTGCGTCATCGTGGTTCCTTCGAGGGTATGGGGGAGGTCGAGCGGGGACGTCCACGTCGGGGCCGTTCGGTGTTGAAGGGAACGGTGAGGGGAATGCCCCGAGCCAGTGCGTCGCGAACGCGTGCGGATACCTGGTCGAGCCAGCGCAGTTGCGTCTCCGCCGCGATGAGTGCGGCGTCGCTGACGATGCGGGTGGCCAGATCCTGCGCGGTCAGAACGGGACCGCCACCCGTCTGGCGGGTGAGTTCCTGCAGCCGACTGATGGCTGCGTGGCGCTGCGCACGCAGAAGCGCGGCCACATCGACACCGGGCAGGGTCACGGCAATGGCGAGCTTGATCGCGAGATCATCGCGCGCGGCCGAGGGTAGTGGATCGGCCTGCTGCAACCAGGTTCGCGACGCGTCCTGGCCGGCCGGCGTCGCCGCATAGTAGACGTGCCCATCGGCATCCGTGCTCGCACTTTTCTCGACCAGGCCTTCGCGTTCCAGGCGATCCAGCGTCTTGTAGACCTGGCCGATGTTGAGCGGCCACTGCGCGCTGGTTCTGCGATCGAACTCGGCCCGCAATTCGTAGCCGTAGCGGGGTCCCTGCGCCACCATGGCCAGGAGGCTCATCGCTACCGACATCGCGCTCCCTAAATCACTGGCGAGTATATGTATGGCGACTATACATTACTTCTAGGGAGTGTGGGAGAACTGTTTTCGGACCGGATCGGTCTGCTGCTATTTAGCGGCGAGCAGCCGTTCCACGCGTGGCTTGACCTCGGTGGCGAGCAGGGTGATGGACTCAAGCAGGTGTTCCTGGGGGAGCCCGCCGTGGTCGCCCTGCAAAAAGTGCCGCATGTGGCCGAGGTGCCGGTGCAGGTCGACGATGCGTTCAGCAACGTCGTCCGGGTCGCCGATGAAGTAGGCATTGGGGGCGTCGACCTGGGCCAGGTAGGAACCTCGTTGCGGCGCTGGCCAGCCGCGCAGCCGACCCATCTCCACGTTGAGGTTGACCCAGCCCGGATACATCCGCTCGACCGCTTCCTTCTTGGTCGGAGCTACCAGGCCGAAGGTGGCGACCGAGACTTTGATGTTGTCGCCGCTGTGGCCGGCTTGCGCCGCTGACTGCCGGTAGAGATTGGCGAGGGGCGCGAACCGGTGCGGCTGCCCGCCGATGATGGCGTAGGCGAGCGGGAGGCCGAGGCGCCCGGCCCGGGCCGACGACGGTGCACTGCCGCCGGTGGCGATCCAGATGGGCAAGGAGCCCTGCACCGGACGCGGCACGACGTCGAGCTGGGGGATCGAGGGACGCGCGGTTCCCGACCAGGTCACGTTCTCCGTGGAGCTGTTGTTGAGCGTGAGCAGCAGGTCGAGCTTCTGGGCGTAGAGCTCGTCATAGTCGTTCAATTCGTAGCCGAACAGCGGAAAGGTCTCGACCGAGGAGCCGCGGCCGGCCGTGATCTCGATGCGGCCGCCGCCGGAGATGGCGTCTGCCGTGGCGAACTGCTGGAACACCCGCACCGGGTCATCCGTTCCAATAATGCTGGCGGCGCTGCCGAGTTTGATCCGAGTCGTCGCCGCAGCGGCCGCGGCGATGATCGCGCCGGGTGATGAGGCGGGCATGGAGACGGTGTGGTGTTCACCGATGCCAAAATAGTCCAACCCCGCCTGGTCGGCGTGCACGATGGCGTCGAACAGGTTCTTGATCGCCTCCGCGGTGGAACGCGAGCTGCCGTCGGGGCCCCGTTGAGTGTCACCGAAGCTGTAGGCGCCGATTTCCAAGGTGTTCTCCATTGTGTGAGTGGCTTAGGCAGCGACCGCGAGCGGACGGGCCTTCTGAATGAGGGCGCGAAGCTGGTTCGCGGTGTGACTGCCGGTGAAGATCTCGGTGGCCGGCTCAAACGAGCGGCCGGCGGCGAGGGGGCCGGCATCGATCGCGTCGTAGCCGAGTCGGTCGATGAAACTTTCGACGACTGCCTTGGCTTCGAGGTCGTCACCGGCCAGGGCGAGCGCTCGTCGCATCGGCGCGCCCGCGGCCCTATCGTCTTCTTCGAGCTCGTGGTAACCGATGTGGTTGAGCGACTTCACCACCCGGGCATCGCGCAGAAACTCTTCGACGACCTCGCTCGTTGTGCGCGAGTCGCGCTCGAAATCATCGAACACGCCGTCGACCGGTGCCCAATAGTTCATCGCGTCGATAACGATTCGGCCGGCGAGCTCGCCGGGGTTGAGCGTGCGGTACTTGTGCAGTGGAATCGCCAGTACCACCAGATCGGATGCCGCGGCCTGGCTTGATTTCACCGCCACCGCCCCGGGGGCCACAATGTCCACCAGTAGCGCGTTGTCCGCCGCGGGCTGCGTGGTCGCGATGCACACCTGGTAACCGGCTTTCAGCGCCTGCCGAGCCAGAGCTGTTCCGACCCGCCCGGCGCCCAGAATGCCGATGGTGGTGGTGTGCTGACTGCTCCTGGCACTTTGACTGCTCATCGCGCTGCTCCCGTCGAAATATGATGCTTTACAGATCATATGACGCTAAGAATATCTATGCAACCGCATGGTTTGGGATAGGATGGCTGGCATGACTTCCGAATCGATTCTGCCGGCCACCGTGCCGGGAGATCTGGGGTGGAACCTCGCGATGGTTTTGCGCGGCTATCAGCGTCAGCTGGAGACCGCTGTCGTGGGGCTGCCCGGGGGAGTGCGCTGCTATCAGGTGCTGTCGACCGTCATTCACCGAGACCTGCCGTCTCAGCAAGCCATCGGGGCGCACCTCGCCATCGATCGCACGGTCTTGACCTACCTGCTCGACGGCATGGTGGACGCCAAGCTGGTGGAACGCATTCCCGACCCCACCGATCGTCGGGCCCGAAGGATTCGGGCCACAACAGAGGGCTTGAGCGTGCTCACTCGGTACGAGACGCGCGTTGCCGCTGTGGAAGCCAGCATCCTCTCCGGAATGGACGACGATGACGCCCACCGGCTGGCCGGGCTGCTCGGCGCGTTGGCCACGAGCGTGCACCGCGCCGATCCAACGGCGAGCCCCTGCGCGGCCGCCGAGTCGCTCGCACAGTAACAGGCCCAGCCCGGTTAGTTTGTCGGCTGGATCAACCATTTGGAGCGCACCTGCACGCTGGCGTCCTCGTAGCCGAGGTACTCGTAAAACCCTAAAACCAAGTCGTTGCCCGAACGCACCGAGCACCGTGGAGCTATCGCCGTCGGCTCGGTACACCTAGTCCTCGAAGCTGTTCACCATCGCGAAAGCTGCACGTTCCAGATAATCCCAGAGGATGCCCTGCTGCAGCGGTGGCAGGTTAGCCGCGCCCACGGCGACTTTCATGTGGCCCAGCCACCGGTCGCGGGCATCCGGATTGACCTTGAACGGTTGGTGCCTCTGGCGCAGACGCGGGTGACCGCGCTGCTCGCTGTAAGTGCCTGGACCGCCCCAGAACTGCTCGAGGAACATGACCAGCCGGTGTTCGGCCGGGCCGAGATCCTCTTCGGGATACATCGGCTTCAGCACCGGGTCGGTCGCAACGCCCACATAGAAATCGTGCACGAGCCTTTCGAAGAATGGCGTTCCACCGACCTCGTCGAAGAACGTCGACACCGCGGCAGGGCCGTTCTCGCCATCGCGCAGGTGCACGCCGGCGGGGGTGGCGGGCTGATCGGTCGGGTGTCGTTCAGAGGTCATTCGGTGCAGCTTTCTCTTCGGTACGGGTCAGTCAATGCCGTCGCCGCGAACTTCGGGGTCTGGTGCCTTCATCGGAGCCGGCACGTCTTTGGGCTTGGCCTTGCGCGGCCCGCGGGGCTTCCGCACCGCGACCGGACCGGTGCGCACGCCGGCTACGACGTCGGGCACGGCTGCCGCGGCCTCTTCGGCCGCGTCGAGGGCACCCTCGACCGGTTCAACGGTCGAGCCGTCGATGGTGCCGTCGCCGGTGGTCATGACGACGCTGTTGAGCGGGGTCAGCGGAACGCCCATGCCGTCCAGGGCCTTCTTCATGTGCAGGCGAAGATCGCGGGCGAAGTCCCACTTGGCCGAGACCCGGGTCTTGACCACTAGCCGGGTGACGAGGGCTTCGGCGGTGATCGACTCGAGGCCCCAGATCTCCGGCTTTTCGAGGATATAGGCGCGCCACTTGCGGCTCGAGGCCAGGGCACTGGCGACGCGCAGCAGCTCGTCCTGCACGGCCTCCACGTCGGAACTGTAGGGGATGGCGAGGTCGATGATGACGCGGGCCCAGCCCTGCGACATGTTGCCGACCCGCAGAATCTCACCGTTGCGCACGAACCAGAGCGTTCCGTCGACATCGCGCACCTGCGTGATGCGAATTCCGACCGTTTCGACGACACCGGATGCGAATCCCACGTCGACGATGTCGCCAACGCCGATCTGATCCTCCACCACCATGAACAAGCCGTTGAGGATGTCCTTGACGATGTTTTGCGCACCGAAACCGAGGCCGGCGCCGATCGCCGCGGTCAGCAGCGCGAAGGAGCCGAGGATGTCTTTGTTCAGGGTCGTGATGATGAGCAACAGTGCGGTGATCAGAATGAACACGTTGACGATGTTCGCCAGCACCGCGCCGAGTGTGCGCGAGCGCTGCACGACGCGCACGGCAGCCAGGGGGGAGACGTTCAGCGCCTGGGTGTCGTCGACCTTCTGGTTCTTCTTGACGCCAGAGACGATCTGTTGCACGACCCGGCGAATCACGAATTGCAGAGCCCAGCGCAGTGCGAAGGCGACGACGATAATTGCCGCAATGGCGAAAATCTTTCCGACGTAATCGGTCCACGGAATACCAGCGATGGAGGTGGCCAGGTTGGCCCAGAAAGTTTCCCAGTTCATATCCAAGCCAGTCTACCGAGGGGCCTCGGCGGTACCCGGGAGGTAGCCCCGGTCGCTGGTGACCGATCACCCACGCGGCCAGCGCAACCCGGTGCAGAGAACGCCGGCAGCGGCATCCTCTCGATTGGCTGTGAACGCGTCGGCGCACGGGAAAACCCCGCGACCTGGCTGGTCGCGGGGTTCGCAGTGCTCGTTGGTGCTAACTATTCGGCGTCGCGAGCCTGCACGCGAAGCGAGCGCTCGACTCCGGCCAGGTTCTCGACCACGAGGCGACGCAGAGCGGCCGGCTCGGGGTTCGCGTCGAGCCAGGTCTTCGTCGCGTCGGCGAGGGCCTGGTTGTTCAGCGGTGCCGGGTAGAGGCCGATCACGAGCTTTTCGCCGATCGAGAAGCTGCGCGCCTCCCACACTCGCTGCAGCATCTCGAAGTAGGTCGAGACGAACGGCTCGAGCAGGCCTGAGTCGTTCACCCGCAGGAACCCCGCGGCCGTCGTGCGCACGATGGTCGTCGCAGCCGTGTCAACATCGATCAGCGACGACCAGGCGACGAGCTTGCCCTCCGCAGTGGGCAGTGCGGCCCGGGCCAGGGCAGCCGACTGTGCGCCGGTCGCCGTGTTGTCGGCCGCGAGGGCCGCGTCGATCTCAGCGGCGTCAGCGCGGCCACCGGCCGCGAGAGCGGTGAGCAGCTCCCAAGCCAGGTCGGTGTCGACGGTCAGGCCATCGAGCACGGTGCTGCCCGAACGCAGCGCAGCCACGTTCTCAAGCTGAGCGGGGGTGGCTGCGACGGAGGCGAAGAACTTCACGAACTGGAACTGGGCATCGCTTCCCGCCGCCGCGCCCTGGGCGAGCGCCCAGAGTGCATCGGCGACCTCGGTTGTGACGGCTTCGCGGTACGGCTGCGCCACGTAGTAGCTCGCGGTGAGCACGACCTGGCCAAGCACGGTGCGCAGCGTGGTCGACTCGGTTTCGGTGGCGACATTGTTCAGCACCAGGCGCACGAAGTCGCGGGCCGTGGTTTCGGCGTCGCGGGTGGCGTCCCAGACCGAACCCCAGACCAGGGCGCGGGCGAGCGGGCTCTCAATAGCCGAGAGGTGCTCGAGCGCGACGGCCTCCGAAACCGGGTCGAGGCGCACCTTGGCGTAGCTGAGGTCGTCGTCGTTGAGCAGAATCAGGTCTGGGCGTTTCTGGCCGACGAGAGCGGGGACATCCGTTGTCGAACCGTCAACGTCAAGCTCGACGCGATGCGTGCGCACGAGCTTCTGCGCGTCGTTGAAGGTGTAGAAACCGATCGCGAGGCGGTGCGGGCGAATCGTGGGGTAGTCGGCGGCCGCAGTCTGCAGCACAGTGAAGCCGGTGATCGTGCCCGTCTCGTCCGCGGCGATCTCTGGGCGCAGGGTGTTGACGCCGGCGGTCTCGAGCCAGAGCTGGGCCCAGCCGCTGAGGTCGCGGCCGCTGGCAGCCTCGAGCTCGACCAGCAGGTCGGAAAGCTCGGTGTTGCCCCACTGGTGCTTCTGAAAGTAGGAGCCGACGCCGGTGAAGAACGCGTCGATGCCGACCCAGGCGGCGAGCTGCTTGAGTACAGAGCCACCCTTGGCGTAGGTGATGCCGTCAAAGTTGACGAGCACATCGTCGAGGTCGCGAATTGTGGCGACGACCGGGTGGGTCGAGGGAAGCTGGTCCTGCTTGTAGGCCCAGCTCTTCTCCATGACGGCGAACGTGGTCCAGGCTTCATGCCACTCGGTGGCCTCGGCAGTGGCGATGGTCGACGCCCACTCGGCGAAGCTCTCGTTGAGCCAGAGGTCGTTCCACCAGGTCATGGTGACGAGGTCGCCGAACCACATGTGGGCGAGCTCGTGCAAAATGGTGACGACGCGGCGTTCCTTGATGGCGTCGGTTACCTTGGAACGAAAGATGTACGTTTCGGTGAAGGTAACCGCGCCGGCGTTCTCCATGGCGCCGGCGTTGAACTCCGGCACGAACAGTTGATCATACTTGTCGAAGGGGTAGGCGTAGCCGAACTTCTCCTCGTAGTAGGCGAAGCCCTGGCGGGTTTTCTCGAGGATGTAGTCGGCGTCGAGATATTCGCTGAGGCTCTTGCGGCTGAACACACCGAGCGGGATGGTGCGTCCGTCGCTCGAAACGAGTTCGCCGCGCACGACGGCGTATGGGCCGGCGATGAGGGCGGTGATGTAGCTCGAGATCACGTGGGTCGGTGCGAACGCCCACGTGCTGGCACCGTTGCCGGCGTCGGTCGGCTCGGGGGTGGTTGAGTTGGACACGACCTGCCACTTGCTCGGCGCGGTGACGGTGAAAGCGAATTTCGCCTTGAGGTCGGGCTGCTCGAACACGGCGAAGACGCGGCGAGAGTCGGGCACCTCGAACTGGCTGTAGAGATAGACCTCGTTGTCGACCGGGTCGACGAAGCGGTGCAGGCCCTCTCCGGTGTTGGTGTACAGCGCGTCGGCGACGACGATGAGCTCGTTTTCGGCCTGCAGGCCGTCCAGCTGAATACGGATGCCGTCACTCACGACGGCCGGGTCGAGCGCCCCGCCGTTGAGGGTCACCGAGTGCACCGTGGAAGTAATGGCATCGATGAAGGTCGAGGCGCCGGGGGTCGCAATAAAGCGCACCGTGGTGGTGCTGCCAAAGGTGGTTGGACCGGTAGTGAGATCGAGCACGACGTCGTAGCTCGCGACGGTCACGAGCGCGGCGCGCTCCTGGGCTTCGATGCGGGTGAGATTTTCTCCAGGCAACTTGGTTCTCCAATTCGGTTCACGATTGTGAGGCTTTGGCGCTCGTGGCGCCATCGCACCCCTTAAGCCTAACCATGACTGGTTGCCGCGCTGGCTAGGGCGTGGCTTTGGTCATCCTGGTGAGAGTGAGCAAAAGATCTGCAGGTTCGGCGACAACTCGTCAGGGTCTGTCGGTGCCGGTCAGTGCCGGTCAGTGAGTTTCGTCGGTATGGTCAGGTGCGCCCGGGACGTCGGCGGGTGGCTTGACCGTGACTGGCGGGGTGCTACCGCTCGCCCTGAAGGAGGCGAATTGGCGCGTCATTACGGCCGCCGCACCGTGCAGTGGAACGTAGCTGCCGCCGTTCGGCCCGTCGCCTGGCTCATCATCGGGCTGCCAGCGCTCATTTTCGCCGCTGCTTGTGCCCAGGAGTCGCCGGGTCAGGGCCGCACCCGCTGACAACAAATCGTCGAGGGCGACCTGCAAATCGTCGTCGTCAACGGGTTCGGACCGGAGCGCGGCGCGCAACACGGCACGGCGGATGAGTTCCTTCGCGAAGGACCCGGTCACGCCCTCCGCACGCAGGGCAGCCGCATCAAGCGCGGCCGGGCCGAACGGCAGGGCCTCGGCATAGCGGCGGAACAGCCGCTCGCGTTCTGCCAGCGCGGGCAATGGCACCTCGACGGCGAGGTCGACCCGGCCGGGCCGTTCGGCGAGGGCTCGCTCGAGGACTTCGACCCGGTTGGTGGTCATGACGAACGCCACATCGGCGTCACCGTCGAGTCCGTCGAGAGCGTCGAGCACCTCGAACAGCAGCGGCTGCGGCGTGGCGTGGCGCTGCATCGCGACCAGGTCGATGTCTTCGAGCACGACGATGGAGGGCGCAAAGGTGCGCGCGATCTCTGCGGCTGCAGCGATGTGCACGATGCTGGACCCGGTGAGCAGTACGGCCGTGATGCCCGGTGTTTCGCTCAGCAGGTGGCGCACGGTGAGGGTTTTGCCGGTGCCGGGAGGACCGTAGAGCAACACGCCGCGCTTCAGGTGCTGGCCGGCGGCGAGCAGCGCCTGGCGTTGCTCACCGATTCCGATGACGTGGTCGGAAATGGTGCCGAGGATGCCCTCCGGCAGCACGATCGCCGCAGCGGGCACGAGGGGGCGTTCCAGAAAGGTGATTCCGGCGCCGGACCCGTATTCGGTTTGCACGAATGAGAGCACCTGCCCGCGCAGCACGCTGTGCTCGATCATGAGCTCGCGCAGGTGAGCCAGAAAGGCGTTCACGATCTCCGGCGCGACTGCCATGATTTCGAGTTCGGCGGTGTTTCGCCCGAATTGCGGGTTCGCGGCGCGCTGCAGCACCGCAAGCGGTTGTCCGTCAAAGTGGAGGAGACGGAGTCCGAAGGAGACCACCTGACGGGTCGACGTCGGACCGGTCGCCCTGGCCGAGTAGTCCACCGGACCGGGGCCGAACCCCTGGAACGGGCTGGCCACGAGCTCGGAAAGGGTGGAGTGAAACCGCTGCTGGCCGCCGGATACGCCGAGCAATGCATCAGGGTCGGGGCCGCTGAGGCCGGTCAGGGCGATATCGGCATCCACCAGTCGATGATCGGCGAGGGTCTCAGACACGACCGGCAAGGTCGACGCGTCAGCGCCGAGGTGCTCGGTGACCTTCTCGCCGAGCGGTGACAGCGCGGACCGGCCGCGGTCATCCGCGTTGGCGACGACGCGGTCCATGAACTGTTTGAAGGAACGTACGACGTCTCGGTCGAAAGTGTCCTCGGTCATGAATAAGTCCTTTCGATCGGGTAGCTAGCGGGACTGGGCGATGACTGCCTCGGCGACGTTACCGAGGGTGGCAATGTCGTCACAGGTGTCGGCGCTCACCGCCGCTGCCGCCGCTGTCGTCGGTGCGATCGTCGCTGGCGATTCTGACAGTTCTGCCGGGGGCTGAGCGGTGCATCCGCTGAGCGCCACGATGGCGAGAAGAACGGTCGGCGCGATGCGACCACGGCGTAACATTCGGTCAGCCTAGCAGCGGGCATTTTGCCGCATGAACTGTGCTTTCCTTGATGTTCCGTAACCAAAAGGAGAGCATACCTGAATGGATCCCATAATGGTATGCTCAGGAAATGAGCCGACAAATAGCGGTGCGCCTGCCCGACGAATTAGTGGAATACCTTGACCAGGCGGTGGGTGAAGGGCGGGAAAGTAGCCGTGCTTCCGTGATCACTCGAGCTCTCGAACGAGAACGGCGACGCGAACTCGCCCTGCACGACGTGCGCATTCTGACCGACCGTTTCGCTCAAGCCGACGATCTGGACGAACTCGCCAGCTTTGGCGCGAGTATTCCGTCTGACCTCGCCTAACGATGCGGGCAATTCACATGGCGCACCTCGACAAGGCCCGGCCGGTCCTCGTTCTAACGCGCGAACTCGTGCGCCCCCACCTCACCCGAGTTACCGTCGCACCGATCACCAGTACCGTGCGGGGCCTGTCGACCGAAGTCCCGGTAGGCCCCGCGAACGGCCTCGACCAGGACTGCGCGGTGAGCTGTGACAATGTCGTGACCATTCCGGTCGCCAGCCTCGGCCGCCAGATTGGCTTTCTGCTGCCCCAACAAGAGGTGCGGCTGAGTGCCGCCATCGCCGCGGCATTCGACCTCGACTGACTACCAGGCGCCCGGTTGGTAGTCCTTGAGAAAGACGCCGTAGAGGTCTTCGCCGGCCTCGCCGCGCACGATCGGGTCGTACACCCTGGCCGCGCCATCGACCAGGTCGAGCGGGGCATGAAAGCCCTCCTCGGCCAGGCGCACCTTGGTCGGGTGCGGACGCTCATCGGTGATCCAGCCGGTGTCGACGCTCGTCATGAGAATGCCGTCTTCGAGCATCTCCTTGGCGCTGGTGCGGGTGAGCATGTTTAGCGCGGCCTTGGCCATGTTGGTGTGCGGGTGGCCCGGTCCTTTATACCCGCGACCGAACACGCCCTCCATCGCCGACACGTTCACGATGTAAGTTCGGCGGGCAGCGGATGCCGTGAGCGAGGCCCGCAGACGGCTCACCAACAAGAATGGTGCGGTCGTGTTGCACAGCTGCACCTCGAGCATCTCGAGCGGGTCTACGTCTTCGACGTTCGCGGTCCAGCTGTTCCGCGAGTGCAGGTCGGGTACGAGACCGCCGGCGTCGATCGCGGTGCCAGCGGCGAGTCGCTCAAGCGACGAGGACCCCGCCGCGAGGGCCAGCCGGGTGAGGTCATCCGCGGTGAGGGCGCCGGCACCGGACGCGACCGCGAGCAGCGGGTGACCGGAGACCGACGCGGCCAGGGCGAGCGGATGCGCATCGTTGGTGTGCCCGAATGACACGATCTCGGGCAGCGGCCCGTCGGGCAGGGGAGATTCCTCGGCCTCGACGAGCGGGGAGTACGAGCCGCGCGAGCGGCGCACGGTCTGCGCTGCGTTGTTGATGAGAATGTCGAGCGGACCCTGGGCCGCAACCGAATCGGCCAGCGCGATCACCTGGGCCGGGTCACGCAAATCGATACCGACAATGCGCAGGCGGTGCAGCCAATCCTTCGAATCGTCCATCGCCGCGAAGCGACGAACGGCATCGCGCGGAAACCGGGTGGTGACGGTGGTGTGAGCGCCGTCACGCAGCAGGCGCAGCGCGATGTACATGCCGATTTTGGCGCGGCCGCCGGTGAGCAGCGCCCGCTTGCCACTGAGATCGGTGCGAGCGTCGCGCTTGGCGTGACCCGAGAGGGCGCAGCTCGGGCAGAGCTGGTGGTAGAACGCGTCGACCACGGTGTACTTCTGCTTGCAGATATAGCAGGCGCGCGGAACGAGCAGCTCGCCGGCCGTCGCCGCGCTGGTGCCGAGGGAGAGCTGGGCGCCGCGGGTCTCGTCGTCGATGCGGGTCGGGGCGCCGGTCGCTGTGGCGGCGATGACGCTGCGATCGGCGTCGGCGATAACCGCGCGTTTCTCCAGACGCCTGGACATCTTGACCGACTTGAACATCTTGGCGGTCGCCTGGCGCACGGTGACGAAGTCGGCGCTGTCCGGGTCCACGTCGCGCAGCGAGGCGAGCACCCGCAGGGTCACTTCGAGGTCGTGCGGGTCGATTCCGGCGAATTCGGGGGCCGCCGCACTCGATTCGGCCGCACTCGCATTGGTGGGCGCAGTGGTGGGGGGCGCGGTGGTCATCCGCGAATTCTACGCGGGCCGACTGTGAGCATCCGTTCAACCGACGACAAACGGGCGTGCGCGATCGAAACCGCCCACGCCCGCCGGCAACTACTGAACTAGACCTTGGCCGGTTCCTGAATGGGAATGGCGATGGTCGGCGGCTCGTAGGTGTGGTCGAAGGGCATCTGGTCAGTGTCGAGCAGCGGGTTGTCGTCCTGCGTCTTCACCAGTTCGTGCGCTTCCTCGTCGGTGTTCACGTTTGGCATGGAGCCCGGCAGCGGGCGGTTGGCCGATTCCCGCAGGAAGAAGATGGCGATCGCCCCGATGAACGAGGTGGCCATCAGGTAGAAGGCCGGCATCATATCGTTGCCGGTGCCCACGATGAGCGCCGCAATGATGAACGGCGTGGTTCCGCCGAAAATGGCTACGGCGAAGTTGTACGAGATGCCCATCGCTCCGTAACGGCTCGCCGTCGGGAACAGGGCAGGCAGGGCCGAGGCGAGGTTGGAGACGTAGAACGTGACCGGGAACGCAATAAGCGCTAGGCCGAACAGCGTCGACCAGATGTCACCGATGCCGATCAGCAGGAACGCCGGGTAGGCCAGCACCACCGTGCTGATGGCTCCGATCCACAACACCGGCCTGCGCCCGATTCGGTCAGACAGGCGGCCGGCCAGCGGGATGCACAGTGCCATGATCACGAGAATCGGAATGGTCAGCGCCGTTCCGTGCAGCTCGTCATAGCCCTTGTTCTCGGTGAGATAGGTGGGCATATAGGAGGTGAGCGCGTAACCGACGGTGTTCGCAGCGGCGACCAGGATCATTGCGATGATGATGTTGCGCCAGTAGGCCTTGAAGATCTGGATCGGGCCCTTAGGGGTTTCGGCAGTGGCCCCCACTGGGTTCTTCTGGGCGGCTTCCTGGGCGTCGAGGGTGGCCTGAAACGCGGGCGATTCGTCGATCTTCATACGGAAGTAGATGGCGATCAGGCCGAGCGGCCCGGCAATGAGGAACGGGATGCGCCAGCCCCAATCTTCCATGACCGACTGACCGAGTGTGAGCTGCAGCACCGAGACGAGCGAGGCTCCGATGGCGAAACCGAGGTAGCTGCCCATGTCGAGAAAGCTGGCAAAATAGCCTCGCTGCTTGTCGGGTGCGTGCTCGCTGACGAAGGTCGTCGCACCGGCGTACTCGCCGCCGGTGGAGAACCCCTGCACGAGCTTGACGAACACCAGCAGCACCGCCGCCCAGACGCCGATCTGCGCGTAGCCGGGCAGCAGGCCGACCGCGAAGGTTGAGGCTGCCATCAGAATCAGTGTGGTGGCGAGCACCTTCTGGCGACCGATCCGGTCGCCGAGCCAGCCGAAGAACACGCCGCCGAGCGGTCGGGCGAAGAACGTCGCGGCGAAGGTGCCGAGCAGAAACAGGGTTTGAACGGATGCGTCGGCCTCTGGCAGGAAGACCGGTCCCATGGTGGTGATGAGGTATCCGAAGATACCGACGTCGTACCATTCCATGGTGTTTCCCACGATGGTGCCGCCGAGGGCGCGCTTCATAATGGGCTTGTCGACGACGTTGACGTCGGATACTGAGATGCGGCGGCGCAGGAGCGCCTTTTTGGGCTTCACCGCGGCGGCGCTCGTGGCGCCGGAATTCGCGTTGGGCGTGCTTCGGTCAATGGGCATGTTAATTTCTCCCGGGGAGATATTGTGCTTGCGACGTAGAGCTGTACTGCATACTGCAGATTTTTTTCGACCCGTCGACAATACCTGAATGGGGGGCATTGCTCTAATGGGAATTCTCGGGTTTGGGGATGAACGGGACCGCACGCCCCCGCTTAGGCTGGTTGCATGACTGATTCTGTGGATTTCTGGTTTGACCCCTCGTGCCCCTGGGCCTGGATGACTTCGCGCTGGGTGGACGAGGTCGCCCGGCTGCGTCATTTCGAGGTGACCTGGCATGTCATGAGCCTCGCCGTGCTCAACGAAGATCAGCAGGTGAGCGAGGAGTACGCGGCGTTCTTTCCGCGGGCGCTCAAGTACACCCGCCTCGTCGCCGCCGCCAATGAACTGCACGGCCAGGCGATGGTCAAGGCCCTCTACGACGCACTGGGCCAGCAGATTCACCCAGGCAGCAATACGAACCCGGACGAGGTCATTCCGGCCGCGCTCGCCGAGGTCGGCCTGCCTGCCAGCTTCGCCGCCTACGCCGACAGCGACGAGTACGACCGCCAGATGCGGGCGAGCCACTTTGACGGCATCAACCGGGTCGGCCAGGACGTCGGAACGCCCGTGATCGCGGTGAACGGTGTCGCTTTCTTTGGCCCGGTCATTTCCCCGGCCCCGATGGGTGAGCAGGCCCTGGCCCTCTGGGACGGCGTCGTCGCGCTGGCGAGCTACGACGGATTCTTCGAACTCAAGCGCAGTCGAACCCGCGAGCCTATTTTCGCCCAGGCCGTCAGCACGTCGGCCAGCACAAAATAGACTGCTCATATGCGCATCCACATCGCCACGGACCATGCCGGTCTCGACCTCAGCCACCACCTGATCACGCACCTGCGTGCGGCCGGGCACGAGGTCGTCGATCACGGGCCCCAGACCTACGACGCCCTCGATGACTACCCTGCTTTTTGTATTAATGCCGCGCAGGCCACCGTCGACGACCGAGAAAGCGGCATCGAAGCGCTCGGCGTCGTGTTCGGCGGTTCCGGCAACGGCGAGCAGATGGCCGCCAACAAGGTGTCCGGTGCCCGCGCCGCCCTGGTCTGGAACCTCAGTACGGCCCGTCTGGCCCGTGAGCACAATGACGCCAACGTTATTTCCATCGGTGCCCGCGAGCACACCATCGAGGAAGCCACCAGCTTCATCGACGCGTTCATCGCCGAGCCGTTCACCTCCGAGGAGCGTCACGTGCGTCGTATCCACCAGCTCGGAGAGTATGAAACGACCGGAACCATCGCCGGAAAAGACGTCGACGGCGTCGTGAACTGAGGTGCCAGAGGGCCACTCCGTTCACCGCATCACCCGCCAGTTTCAGCGCAACTTCGTCGGTCACCGGGTCACCGTCTCCTCACCGCAGGGACGGTTCGTGATCGGTGCCGCCCAGCTCAGCGGGCACACGGTGACGGATGCCCGCGCCGTCGGCAAACAGATGTTTCTGGAGTTCGACCACTGGTTGTGGTTGCGCATCCACTTGGGCATGTATGGGGCGTGGGATTTCAGCGGCGAGATTCAGATGGATGCCACGATGGCTTCGGCCAACGGCCGGATGGGGCAAACCAACCAGCACGGCACGGATCTACCAACGTTTGACGCCGCGGGGGAGAATTCGATCTTCAGCATCGGTGCGCCCCGCCGCACCCGGGTGCGCATGTCGGAGCAGGAGAAAGAGATCGACCTCGCCGACGCTTTCCCGCCGGAGCCGGTCGGTCAGGTGCGGGTGCGGCTGCTCAGCGACACGGTGTGTGCCGACCTGCGCGGACCGACCGCCTGCGAGGTGCTCGACCCGTCCCAGGTCGAGGCCGTCATCGCCAAGCTGGGGCCCGACCCCGAGCTGGATAATACGCCGGAGGCGGAGCAGCGCTTCGTCAGCGTCGTGCGCAAGAAGCCCACGCCGATCGGCCGCCTGCTGATGGACCAGACCGTGGTCAGCGGAATCGGCAACGTGTATCGCGCCGAAATGCTCTTTCGCGCGGGACTCAACCCGCACGCGCCCGGAAAATCGCTCAGCGACGAAACCGTACGCGACCTGTGGAGCGACTGGGCACACCTCCTTCACATCGGGGTGGCGACCGGCCAGATGATGACCATGGACGGCCTCGATGGCGAGCCGTACCGACTCGCCATGAAGAATCGGGCCGACCGGCACTGGGTCTACAAGCGGGAGGGGCTGCCCTGCCGGGTCTGCGGCACCCACATAGTGCTTGAAGAGATGGCCGCCCGCAAGCTGTACTGGTGCCCGCGCTGCCAGGCCTGAGTCCCTGTGGTGTCAGCGCACTGGGTGGACTGCGAAAATAGAAGCATGATCCGAATTGCCAGGCCCCGTCGTCGCGTCGCAACCTTTGTGAGCGTCGTCGGCGCGGTCGTGTTGGCCCTCGGCCTCACCGCGTGTTCCGGCGAAGACGGGGCCGGCGTGATCGACACGGTCGGCAGCGTTGACTTCGTCAACCCGCTGGCGATCCCGCCGCTCGCCGAATCAACGGTCAATGCCGTCGGTGAGCGGGTGTTCGACCTCACGGCGGAGGCTGGCACGACCGAGTTCACTCCGGGCGTCGTGACCGAGACCTGGGGCTACAACCGCAGCTACCTCGGCCCGACGATCGTCGCCCGGCGCGGCGAAAACGTGCGCATAAACGTCAACAATGACCTCGATGTAGCCACCACCGTGCACTGGCACGGCGCCAATCTGCCCGCCGAAATGGACGGTGGACCGCACCAAATGGTCGAGCCCGGCGCCGAATGGAGCCCCAACTTCGAGATTGACCAGCCAGCCTCAACCCTTTGGTATCACCCGCACCCGGAAGGCGATACCGAGCACCAGGTGGAGATGGGTCTGGCTGGGGTCTTCATCGTGCAGGACGACGAGGAGGCAGCCCTAAACCTGCCGCGCAGCTACGGCGTCGACGATATTCCGGTGGTGGTGCAGGACCGCCGTTTCGACGAGAACGGGCAGTTCGTCACCGACGTGCGCGGCTACATCGGTCCGATCGGTGACCAGCTGCTCGTCAACGGCACCCTCGCGCCCTACCTCGACGTCACCTCCGAGGTGGTGCGCCTCCGACTGCTCAACGGGTCAACCTCCCGGGTTTACGACTTCGGATTGAGTGACGGCCGGTCCTTCGACCTGATCGGAACCGATGGCGGACTGCTGGAGGAGGCGGCGCCGATGGACGGCATCCGTTTGTCGCCGGGGGAACGCGCCGAAGTGCTCGTTGAGCTGGTGCCGGGGGAGACCGTGAATCTGCAGTCGAACCCGCCAGACCTCGGCATCTCAGCCAGTGCCGCGACGCGCAACGCCGGTGACGACACCCTCGATGTGCTGGAGCTGCGCGCCGCCGACACGCTCAGCAGCATCGGGGAGACCGCCAGCACCCTCGCGAGCATCGAACCGCTCGACCAAGCGGATGCCACAGTCGACCGGTCGTTCACCCTCAACGGTTACACGATCAACAATCGGCTGATGGACATGACCCGCATCGACGAGACGATCGAGGCCGGCGCGACCGAGGTCTGGACCGTCGACAACGCCATGCCGCTGCCCCACAACTTTCACGTGCACGGCGTGCAGTTTCAGATGCTGCGGGTGGGCACCGAGCCGCCGCCCGTCGAGCTGGCCGGCTGGAAGGACACGATCTACCTTGAGCCCGGAGTGCGCTACGAACTCATTATGCAGTTTGCGGAATATACCGACCCCGACTTTCCGTATATGTTCCACTGCCATATGCTCTCGCACGAGGACGCCGGAATGATGGGCCAGTTCGTCGTGGTCGAGCCCGGCGAGGAAGCAGGCACCCCGCCGACCGCTCACGACGCCATTGTTCCACAGTCGAACCTGGCCGTCGGGAGCGGGCCGCGGGCACTCGCGCCGGCCCACGGTCACTAACTGTCCGCATCCGCTCTGAGAGAGAAAGCCGCCAGCTTGAGCCGGCGGCTTTCAGTGTTTCTGCATTAAACAGAGGGGTCGACGGGAATCGAACCCGCGTCATAAGTTTGGAAAACTCAGGCTCTACCATTGAGCTACGACCCCAGCCCCAAAATCTGGGCACTCGAATATCGTAGTACAGGAAACCGGGGGTCGTTTGCCAGTGCGGGCGCATCCGCTCGAAAGGCGTGCATTAGACTGGCGGAGGTCAATCCGCGTGTCGCGAGCTATTGCGTGCGCCACCGGATTGGTTCCCCAACAAAGTAGTACCGATGGGTCGAAGTAGATCCGGGGCGTAGCTCAGCTTGGTAGAGCGCTCGTTTTGGGGGCGAGAAGTCGCAGGTTCAATTCCTGTCGCCCCGACATTATCCGCAGCACACCGTTTCAATACACAGGAGAGTCTCGAGTGAAGTCCACGGTCGAAAAACTGAGCCCCACGCGCGCCAAGCTCACCATCACGGTGAGCCCCGACGAGCTGAAGCCAGCCATCACCCATGCTTACGGCCACATTGCCGAAGACATCAACATCCCCGGTTTCCGTAAGGGCAAGGTCCCGCCGGCAATCATCGACCAGCGCGTCGGCAAGGCCGCCGTTCTGGAGCACGCCGTCAACGAGGGTCTCGACGGTTTCTACCGCGCGGCTGTCGAAGAGAACAAGCTGCGCCCGCTCGGCCGTCCAGAGGCCGACATCGTCGAATGGCCGAGCAACACCGACTTCTCCGGTGACCTGCTCCTCGCCATCGAGGTTGACGTGCGCCCGGAGATCGACCTGCCCAGCTACGACGGTCTCAAACTCACCGTTGAGGCCGTCGCGGTGTCCGACGAGGAAGTCGCCGAAGAGCTCGACAAGCTGCGCAGCCGCTTCGGCACGCTCATCACGGTGGACCGCCCCGCAAAGACCGGCGACTTCGCCCAAATCGACCTGAACGCCGCGATCGACGGCGAAGAGGTTGACACCGCGAGCGGAATCTCCTACGAGGTTGGCTCCGGCGACCTCATCGACGGCATCGACGAGGCGCTTGACTCGCTCAGCGCCGGCGAGACCACGACCTTCAACTCCGACCTCATGGGCGGAGACCACGAGGGTGAGACGGCCGAGATCACCATCACAGTTATCGCTGTCAAGGAGCGCGAGCTTCCCGAGGCGAACGACGACTTCGCTCAGATCTCCAGCGAGTTCGACACGATCGCCGAGCTGACCGAGAGCCTCAAGGTTCAGGTTGAGAAGTCCAAGGCCTTCGGCCAGGGCAGCCAGGCCCGTGAGCGTCTCATCGAGACGCTTCTCGGCTCGGTCGAGGTTCCGATCCCGGCCGCGATCATCCTCGACGAAGTCAACCGTCACCTCGAGGGCGAAAGTCGCCTCGAAGACGACACCCACCGCGCCGAGGTCACCGAAGCCAGCGAGAAGACGTTCCGTCAGCAGATTCTGCTCGACACGATCGCCGAAGCCGAGCAGGTCAAGGTCAGCCAGGACGAACTCACCCAGTACCTCATCCAGGGTGCCAGCCAGTACGGCATGGACCCGAGCGAGTTCGTGCAGACGCTCAACACCAACGGACAGATTCCGTCGATGGTGGCCGAGGTCGCTCGCAACAAGGCCCTCGCCATTGCTCTGGGCAAGGCCGAGGTCGTTGACTCCAACGGTAAGCCGGTCGACCTGAGTGAATTCACCGGCCCGGTCGGCGACGACACGGCTGTTGAAACGGATGCTGCTGACAGCGCAGTCGAGGCAGCTCCGGCCGCCGAGGCTGACGCTGAGGTCGCAGCTGAGGCCGACGAGAAGCCCAAGAAGAAGAAGGCTGCTGCCAAGAAGTAGTACCTGTGTGCGTGAAAGGCCGGCTGGCCAGTACTTTTCAGAAGTGCTGGCCAGCCGGCCTCTTGCATGCTGCCGGGCACCTGTGCGAGGGCCGGTAATCTGCCGAGGGCGAACAGAGCCATTTTGACGCTCGCGCTCCGATAGATTCATTGAGAAGCGACAACTGAAACGGAGCACGACATGGCCGACCCGACACCCACCAATGGTGTATTTGACCGACTGCTGAAGGACCGCATCATCTGGCTCGGCTCAGAGGTCCGTGACGAAAACGCGAACGAGATCTGTGCCAAGATCCTCTTGCTGGCAGCGGAAGATTCCAAACGCGACATCTACCTCTACATCAACTCTCCCGGCGGCTCGATCACCGCCGGCATGGCGATCTACGACACGATGCAGTTCGTACCCAACGACATCGTCACGGTCGGTATCGGCATGGCAGCCTCGATGGGTCAGTTCCTGCTTACCTCGGGGACCAAGGGTAAGCGGTACATCACCCCGAACGCTCGCGTGCTTCTGCACCAGCCGTCCGGCGGGTTCGGCGGCACGGCCGCCGACATCCAGACCCAGGCGCGCCTCATCCTCGACATGAAGCAGCGCCTCTCCGAGATCACGGCCGCGCAGACCGGCAAGACCCCCGAGCAGATCAACGCCGACGGTGACCGCGACAACTGGTTCAGTGCGCAGGAAGCCCTCGAGTACGGCTTCGTCGACCATCTCCGCGCATCCGCTTCGGATGTCATCGGCGGCGGCGGCACCGACCCCGACGCCACCAAGTAGTCCGCCGAAACTGAACAGGAAGAAATCATGACTATCCCCACATTCGGTGGAACGGCCTACAGCTCGATGGGCGGCTCGACCAAGCACTTGACTAATAACGGCGCACCTGAATCGCGCTACATCCTCCCCACCTTCGAAGAACGCACCGCCTACGGCTACAAGCGCCAAGACCCGTACGCCAAGCTGTTCGAGGACCGCATTATCTTCCTCGGCGTGCAGGTTGACGACGCCTCCGCCGATGACGTGATGGCCCAGCTCCTCGTGCTCGAAAGCCAGGACCCGGACCGCGACATCACGATGTACATCAACTCGCCCGGTGGATCGTTCACCGCCATGACGGCGATCTACGACACCATGCAGTACATTCGCCCGCACGTGATGACGGTGTGCCTCGGCCAGGCGGCATCCGCTGCAGCCGTGCTGCTCGCCGGTGGAACCGCCGGCAAGCGCCTCGCGCTGCCGAACGCGCGTATCCTGATTCACCAGCCCTCGGTTGGTGGGCAGGGTGGCGGCCAGGCTTCGGATATCGAGATTCAGGCCGCCGAGATTCTGCGCATGCGGGTCTGGCTCGAAGAGACCCTCGCGCACCACTCCAACCGGAGCGTTGAGCAGGTCAATAAGGACATCGACCGCGACAAGATCATGAGCGCGGCCGAGGCCCTCGAGTACGGCCTGATCGACCAGGTTCTGACCAGCCGCAAGAACCTTCCGATGTTGGTAAAGTAGCCGCACACCTATATACCGCTGCGGCGCGTCGCCTTCCGGCGCCGCGCCGTTTCGGTTTGTGGCGCGCTGCACGCAAGTGTCGTACGCACAGGCTAGGCTCGATTGCAGCGAGACCAATGGAGGAGGCGGACATGGCCCGAATAGGCGAAAGTGCCGACCTGCTCAAGTGTTCCTTCTGCGGAAAGAGCCAGAAGCAGGTACAACAGCTTATCGCCGGCCCCGGCGTGTACATCTGTGACGAGTGCGTCGAGCTGTGCAACGAGATCATTGAAGAGCGACTGGCCGAGGCCGGCTCTGAAGCGACCGCCGGTGAATTCGACCTCCCCAAGCCCAAAGAAATCTTCGGTTTCCTCGAGGAATACGTCATCGGCCAGGAACCCGCCAAGCGTGCCCTCGCCGTCGCCGTGTACAACCACTACAAGCGTGTGCGGTCTCGTGCCACGCTCACCGCAGCCGAGGCGATCCACGACGATGTCGAGATTGCCAAGTCCAATATTCTGCTGATCGGCCCGACCGGCTGTGGCAAGACCTACCTGGCCCAGACCCTGGCCAAGCGTCTCAATGTACCCTTCGCCGTAGCGGATGCGACGGCCCTCACCGAGGCCGGCTACGTCGGTGAAGACGTCGAGAACATTCTGCTCAAGCTGATTCAGGCCGCCGACTACGACGTCAAGCGCGCCGAGACCGGCATTATTTACATTGACGAGATCGACAAGATCGCCCGCAAGGCCGAGAACCCGTCGATCACCCGTGACGTCTCCGGCGAGGGCGTGCAGCAGGCGCTCCTGAAGATCCTTGAGGGCACCATTGCCTCCGTGCCCCCACAGGGTGGGCGCAAGCATCCGCATCAAGAGTTCATTCAGATCGACACCACGAACGTACTATTCATTGTGGCCGGCGCCTTCGCCGGGCTCGAAGACATCATCTCGTCTCGGGCCGGCAAGAAGGGCATCGGTTTCGGCGCTCCGCTGCACATCAAGGGCGACGACATCAACCTGTTCAGCGAGGTTCTGCCCGAAGACCTGCACAAGTTCGGGCTGATTCCCGAGTTCATCGGCCGGCTTCCCGTCGTCACGACGGTCACCCAGCTCGACCAGGTGGCGCTCATGCAGATTCTCACCGTGCCCAAGAACGCGCTCGTGCGGCAATATCAGCGCATGTTCGAGCTCGACGGCGTTGAGCTGGAATTTGAGCAGCCCGCCCTGGAAGCCATTGCCGACCTGGCTGTGCTTCGCAAGACCGGTGCCCGCGGTTTGCGCGCCATCCTCGAAGAAGTGCTTGGCCCGGTCATGTTCGAGGTGCCCTCCAGCACCGACGTCGAGCGGGTCATCATCACCCGCGACACCGTGTTGAACAATGCCCCCGCTGAAATGGTTCTGCACAAGACCCGTCAGGTGAAGTCGGCGTAGGCCGCTGAATAGTCGCATGGGGGAGCGACGATGAGCGAGCAGTCATCCGGCGCAAGCCCCGGTGTGTTTCAGCCGATCTCGACCGGCATTGTCGCCGCGATCACCGGGTTTGCCAGTTCGTTCGTGTTGGTGATTGCGGGGCTGCGCGCCGTCGGCGCCTCCGAAGCTCAGGCGTCTTCAGGGCTGCTGGCGCTGTGCCTACTCGTCGGTTTGGCCTGCATCGCGTTGCCCTTGTACTTTCGCATGCCGATCTCATTTGCCTGGTCAACACCCGGCGCGGCACTCCTCGTCGCGGCGGGCGCCACGACCGACAACTTCGGCGCGGCCGTCGGCGCCTTTCTCGTCTGCGGTGCGCTCATCGTGCTCTGTGGCGTCTGGCCGCCGCTCGGACGGGTCATCACGAGCATCCCGAGGCCCCTCGCCGGCGCGATGCTGGCCGGTATCCTCTTTCCCATCTGTCTCGCGCCGATTCAGGCGTCAATTGAACAGCCGCTGCTGGCGATTCCCGTCGTGCTGGTGTGGCTGGTGCTTTACCGGCTGGCCCCGCGCTGGGCGGTCCCGATGGCCATGGTCGTGGCGGCGATCGGTATCGGCATAACCGCGGGAACGGGCTGGCTGTCAGCACCGACATCCGCTCCCGGTCTGGTCTTCGTCGCGCCGGTTTTTGATCCGCTCGTCATTGTGAGCCTCGGCTTGCCGTTGTTCGTCGTGACCATGGCGGGCCAAAACGTTCCCGGATTCGCCGTGCTCTCAACCTTCGGCTACCGGCCGCCGCCGCGTTCGGTGCTGGTCTGGTCGGGGATCGGCACCATGCTCGGATCGGTCTTCGGCGCGCACAATATGAACCTGGCGGCCATTACGGCGGCCCTCATGGGTAGTCCGGATGCTCACCGCGATCCGTCGAAACGCTGGATTGCCACGGTCGCATCGGGTTTCGGCTATCTCGTGCTTGGACTCGGGTCAGGGCTAGCCACAGCCCTCGTTGCGGCGTCGCCGCCCATTTTGATCATTGCCGTCGCCGGTCTGGCCCTGCTCGGTGCGCTTGTGACGAGTGTGACCAGCGCGCTCGAAGAACCGGAACACCGCATCAGCGCGATGGCGACCTTTCTCGTGACCGCATCGGGCATTACAATCGTGGGCATCGGGTCGGCGTTCTGGGGCCTCGTGGTCGGTGGCATCTTTATGCTCTGGCTTGGCTGGCGGCGGCCCCTCGGTGCGTAGACGACCATGGACCCGGCTCAGTGGACAACTTTGGTGGGTGCCGGCGGGTCCGCACCCACCAAAGTTGTCTATTGAGCGGATGCCTCAGCCTAGTTCAGGCCGCGGCGGTCGAGGAGCGGCTGCAACGCTGCGTCGCGCCCGCGCCAGTGGCGGTAGGCCTCAAGCGGGTCCTTCGTACCTCCGACGCCGAGCAGCCGATCACGAAAACGGTCACCATTGGTGCGGGTTAGCCCGCCATTCTCCTTGAACCATTCGACCGTGTCCGCGTCGAGCACCTCACTCCAGATATAGGAGTAATACCCGGCGTCATAACCGCCGGAGAACGTGTGCGCGAAGTAGGTGCTCGCGTAACGGGTGGGCACGGCAGGATTGTCGAGTCCAACGGAGGCGAGGGCATCCGCTTCGAACTGGGCAACGTCGGTAACGACCGTGTCGGCGTCGATGCGGTGCCAGGCCTGGTCGAGAAGCGCGGCGGCGAGGTATTCGCTGGTCAGAAATCCCTCGTTGAAGGCCGAGGACGCCTGGATGCGACTTACCAGGTGTTGCGGCATCGCTTCGCCGGTCTCGTAGTGGTGGGCGTAGTTCGCCAGCACTTCGGGCCAGAGCATCCACATTTCGTTGACCTGGCTGGGAAACTCCACGAAGTCGCGATACACGTTGGTGCCGGAGAATTTGGGATAGGTCGCGCGGGCGAGCAGCCCGTGCAGGGCATGGCCAAACTCGTGAAACAGCGTGGTGACCTGGTCATAGGTGAGCAGCGTGGGTTGGCCAGCTGCCGGCCTGGACACGTTGAGGTTGTTACAGACCACGGTTGTGTCCGTGCTGAGCAGCGCGGACTGCGAGACGAGGGAATTCATCCACGCCCCGCCACGCTTAGAATCGCGGGTGTAGAAATCGCCGATGTACAATCCGATACCGGTGCCGTCGTCGGTGCTGACCTCGAACACGCGTGCTTCGGGATGCCAGCCGACCAGGTCGGGCCGCGCCGTGAAGCTGAGGCCGTAGAGCTGCTGGGCCGCGAAGAATACTCCGTTGGCGAGCACGCTTTCGAGTTCGAAATAGGGGCGCATCGCCGCGGTATCGACGTCGTACTTCGCCCGGCGCACCTTCTCCGTGTAGAACGCCCAGTCCCAGGCCGCCAGCTCGAAGCCACCGCCCTCGGCATCGATCACGGCCTGCAGGTCGGCCTGTTCCACGAGGGCGTTGCGGGCGGCGGCCGGGGCGAGGCCGCCGAGCAGATCCCAGACGGCGCCGGGAGTCTTGGCTGTCTCGTCGGCGGTAACGTAGGCGGCATGGCTGTCGAACCCGAGCAGGCCGGCGCGCTGGGCACGCAGGTGCGTGATCTCGATCACGAGCGGCTGGTTGTCGTTGCCGGCTCCGGCCTCATCAGAACGGATGCCGCGGGCCCGGCTTGCCGTCAGCAACCGTTCCCGCACGCTCCGGTTGGTTAAGCTCGCTAGGTACGGGTGCGACGTGGGCAGAACGAGGCTGATCAGGTATTTACCGTCGAGGCGGCGTTCGGCGGCCGCTTCAGCCGCAGCCGAGATCTCGCCGTCGGTGAGCCCGGCGAGCTCGGCCACGTCGTCGATCACCAACGCGAGTTCGTTGGTATCGGCCAGCAGATTCTTCTCAAAGCGGGTGGTCAGGGTCGACAGGCGTGAGTTGAAATCACCCAGTGCCCGCTTGTCTTCATCGTCGAGCCCGGCTCCGGCGAGCGTGAACTCGGTGTAGTAGCGGTCGATCAGATAGAGCGACTCGGCATCGAGACTCAGGCTCGTTCGCTGCGAGTGCACGGCGGAGATGCGCGTGTACAGTGCGGGATCGAGTCGGATCGAATCGGCGTGGGCGGCCAGCAACGGCGCGAGTTCTTCTTCGAGGTCGTTGGTGAAGTCGCTGGAGTCTGACGAACTCTGGGTGAAGAAGACTTCGGCAACCCGACCCAGGGTCTGCCCGCTGCGCTCGAGGGCGACGAACGTGTTTTCAAAGGTGGGCGCATCCGCTGTGCCGGTGATGAGAGCGACCTCGGCGAGCTGGTCAGTCATGCCCTGCACAAAAGCCGGCCGGTAATGGGCGTCGGCAATCTGCGCGAAGGGCGGCAGCTGGTAGGGCAGCGTACTGCGGGCGAAGAAGGGATTGTTCGCGGTGGAAGCCATGCTCCCAGACTAGCGACCGGCCCGAGCACGCTCGCCAGCGCGCGGCGCGCAAATCAGCCGCAGGCTGCCGCGGGGTCGTAGGATCTGACCATGACAGACCAGACCGCGAGCTCCGAGTCCGCTCCACGTGACCAGTACACCCACGGTCATCACGAAAGCGTGCTGCGCTCACACACCTGGCGCACGGTGGCCAACTCGGCCGCCTATCTGATTCCCGAGCTCGCAGCCGGCGGCGTGCTGCTGGATGTCGGCTGCGGACCCGGCACGATCACGGTTGATCTGGCCCGTCGGATCGCCCCCGGCCGAGTTGTCGGCCTGGACGCTTCGTCCGAGATCGTCGAGCGTGCAGCCGGGCTGGCCGCCGATGCGGGAGTGCACAACGCGCAGTTCCAGGTCGGAAATATCTACGCGTTGGACTTTCCGGATGCGTCGTTTGACATTGTGCACGCCCACCAGGTGATGCAGCATCTGGCCCGTCCCGTCGCCGCCATGGCCGAGATTCGGCGAGTGCTGCGGCCCGGCGGCGTCTTCGCCGCCCGTGACGTCGACTACGGGGGAGTGATGATTGCTCCCGTGATCGATGGTCTCACCGAGTGGATGCGGGTCTACCGCGAGGTGCACTACTGGAACGGCGGTGACCCGGACGCCGGACGCTCGCTGAAAGCGTGGGCTTTGGCGGCGGGCTTCACCAGCGTGACGAGTAGTGCCTCCATGTGGTGTTTCGCGTCCGATGCCGAACGGGAATGGTGGGGAGAATCCTGGGCTGTGCGCGTGACCGAGTCGAGCTTCGCGGCGCACGCCATCGAAGCCGGCGTGGCCGAGCTGGCCGATCTCAAACGGATGGCGGCCGCCTGGCGCGTGTGGCTGCGCGATCCGACCGGGTGGTTCGGCATGCCGCACGGCGAAATTCTTGCGCGGGATTGACCCAGGAGTTACGGGTTAGATCCACTCCTCGTCATCGTCATCCGTGTTGGTGGACGGCTGCGTGATGGTGGCACTGTCATCGACCGGGTTGAACCGAATGATGGTGCCATCGTCCAGCTCGATCACCGGCTTGGACTCCAGCCAGGTCAGTGTCCAGCGCCAGGTGCTGGTGTCCACGGCGAGGGCAGCGAGGTCCTCCTCCACGGTGTGCAGGGCGATTTCCACGACGTGGGGGAGGCCGGCGGGCAGGGTGCCGCCGAGCGACCAGCGAGTGCCGAGTTGCATGACTTAGACGTCGATCTCGTAGGTGACCCAGTCCGTGCGGGTGCCGACCTGGTCATAGAGCACCTGGGCGGTGGCATTGTCGGCGGCGGTCAGCAGCTGCACCTGGGCCAGCTTTCGCGCACGCGCGTAGGACTTGGTGAAATCCATCAGCTGCGTTGCGACGCCCTGGCCGCGGGAATCCTCGGCCACGAACAGGTCATCGAGAAAGAGTGCATGATCGCCGCTGAGCGTGCGCGGCACGGTGCGGTAGTGCGCGAAACCGACGAAGTCGCCGGCGTCATTGACCGCGACGGCACCGTCGAGAGAGTTGTTCGCGTCGATGATCCAGCTCCAGACCTGCAGCGCGATCTGGTCGGTCAACTCGCTCGCGTAGAACGCGCTGTAACCCTCAAACAGGCCCAGCCAGGGGAAGAAATCTTTGTCACCCAGCGGGCGTACGGTAACTGACATCTGGTTTCCTAACTTTCCAACACGGTGGCGAAAACGATGTCGGTCACGGCGAGTTCACTGCCGTCGACAAAGGTTAATTCTTGAATTCGGCCGACCGCTTTGAGATCGGCGGCGGCCAGGGTAAGCAGCGCGATTTCGGCCGGTGCACCGCAGATCACTGCGGAATCCAGCTCGGACTTCTGGGAGGCCTTGGCATCCGTTTTAGCCCGACGGATGCCGGTGAGCGCACGACTGGCCAAATCCAGCAGGGCGATGTTGCCGGTGGCAACCTCATCGCTGCCGAGCAGCTCCGCCGCGACGGGCCACGGCGCGGTGTGCACCGAACCCTCATTCGACCAGGACCAAGCTTCTTCGGTCGCGAACGGCACGAACGGTGCGAACAAGCGCAGCAGGGTGGCCAGCGCGGTGCGCAGCGCAGCAACAGCGGAAGCCTGACCGGTTCCGGGCTCGCCGTAGGCGCGCTCCTTGACCAGTTCGAGGTAGTCGTCGCAGAAAGTCCAGAAGAAGCTCTCGGTGGTTTCCAGCGCCCGAGCGTGGTCATAGTTCTCGAACGCGGTCGTGGCCTGGGCGACGACGGCGGTCAGGCCGGCGAGCATGCTCTGGTCGACCGGCTCGGTCACCGGGGCGTCGATGCTGCCCTGCGACATGGAGACGAATTTGCTCGCGTTGAGAATCTTGATGGCGAGGCGACGGCCGATCTTGATCTGCGTCGGGTTCTGCGGATCGAAGGCCGCATCGGTGCCCAGGCGAGAGGATGCCGCCCAGTAGCGCACTGCATCGGAACCATGCTTTTCGAGCATGTCGGCCGGGGTGACCACGTTGCCCTTCGACTTCGACATTTTCTTACGGTCGGGGTCGACGATGAAGCCGCTGAGCGCGGCGTGCTGCCAGGGTGACTTGCCGTGCTGCTGCTCTGCGCGCAGCAGGGTGGAGAACAGCCAGGTGCGAATGATGTCCTGGCCCTGCGGTCGCAGCGAGTACGGGAAGACGAGGTTGAACAGCTCCAGGTCCCGCTCCCAGCCGCCGGCGAGCTGCGGGGTGAGCGAGGAGGTCGCCCAGGTGTCCATCACGTCGACCTCGCCGACGAAACCGTTGGCCTGGCCGCGCTGGCTCTCGGTGTAGCCGGGGGCGGCATCCGACGAGGGGTCAACCGGCAGCAGGTCGCGGGTGGCGACGATCGGCTGGTCGAAGACCGGGTTGGCGTCGGCGTCGAGCGGATACCAGACCGGCAGTGGCACGCCGAAGAAGCGCTGACGCGAGACGAGCCAGTCGCCGGTGAGGCCGTTGACCCAGTTCTCGTAACGCACCTTCATGAATTCGGGGTGCCAGGCCAGCTCGGTGCCGTGCTCGAGCAGGCGGGCGCGCAGCTTTTCGTCGCGAGCACCGTTGCGGATATACCACTGGCGGGTCGAGACGATTTCGAGCGGCTTGTCGCCTTTTTCGAAGAACTTCACCGCGTGCACGATGGGCTTGGGTTCGCCGATCAGGTCGCCGCTGGCTTTCAGCAGCTCGACCACGGCCGCTTTCGCACCGAACACCGTCTTGCCGGCGAGCTGCGCATACGCTTCACGACCGGCTTCGGAGGTGATCGCCTCTGGCACTTCGGCCATGATGCGACCGTCGAAGCCCATGATTGCACGGTTGGGCAGATCGAGCTCCCGCCACCAGACGACGTCGGTCACGTCGCCGAAGGTGCAGATCATGGCGATTCCCGAGCCCTTGTCCTTTTGGGCGAGGTGGTGGGCGAGCACCGGAACCTCAACGCCGAACACGGGGGTGGTCACCGTGGTGCCGAACAGGTGCTTGTACCGTTCGTCATCCGGATGCGCCACCAGCGCCACGCAGGCCGGCATCAGCTCGGGGCGGGTCGTTTCGATCTCTATCGTGGTGCCGTCGGGCTTTGCGAACGACACCCGGTGGTACGCGGCCGGCATGTCCTTGTCTTCGAGTTCGGCCTGGGCGACCGCGGTGCGGAACGTGACGTCCCACAGGGTCGGTGCCATCGCCTGGTATGCCTCGCCGCGTTCGACGTTGCCGAGAAAAGCCAGCTGCGAGGTGAACAAGGCTTCCTGGCCGATGGTGCGGTAAGTCTGGGTCCAGTCGACAGAGAGGCCGAGGGTGCGCCACAGCGCTTCGAACTGCTTCTCATCTTCCTTGGTGAGGGTTTCGCACAGTTCGATGAAGTTGCGGCGGCTGATCGGCAGCTGGTCGGCGGCCTTGACGCTTTTGCCATCGCCGCCCTCGAACGGCGGAACGAAGTCGTCGGTGTAGCCGAGCGATGGGTCGCAGCGCACACCGTAGTAGTTCTGCACACGACGCTCGGTGGGCAGGCCGTTGTCGTCCCAGCCCATCGGGTAGAACACGTTCTTGCCGCGCATGCGCTGAAAGCGGGCGACGACATCTGTGTGGGTGTACGAGAACACGTGGCCGATGTGCAGCGAGCCGGAGGCGGTCGGCGGGGGAGTGTCGATCGAGTAGATCGTCTCGCGGGTCGCGTTCTCCCGGGCGAAGCGATAGGTGCCGTCGGTCTCCCAGCGGGACTCCCATTTAGCTTCGAGCCCTTCGAGGGCTGGTTTCTCTGGCACTCGATTGTCTGCGGCGCGATCGGCGGTGGTCATAGCTCTCCGGTTCGTATGCGGCACCGTGTCGGTGGTGAGGTGCCTAAGTCTGCCCGTCTAATCTACCCGATCGGCTCTTTTTCCCCGAACGGGCAGAGCGGTAGGGCGCGTCGGCAGGTGTTTACCCGAGTAGTCGGGGTACAGCTGAGAGCAATTGCACCGAATACGGATGCTGCGGTGCGGCGAATACGCGCGCCGCAGGACCACTCTCCACGATGCGCCCGCTGCGCATCACGGCGACCTCGTCGCTGATGTGCTGCACGACCCCGAGGTCGTGCGATATGAAGATCAGGCTGAGTCCGCGTTCCCGCTGCACGTCGTCGAGGAGATCGAGCACCTGCGCCTGAACGCTCACGTCGAGGGAGGACACGGGCTCGTCGCAAATGAGGATTTCGGGACGCCCGGCCAGTGCTCTGGCGATACCGACACGCTGGCGCTGTCCGCCGGAAAGTTCGAGCGGGCGCCGCGGCAGTACTGTTCCGGCCAGTTCGACCTCGTCCAGCAGAGTCGTGAGCCGGGCAAGGCTCTGCGGGGACCGCCGCGAACCCCGTGAGTTGGTGAGCGCGGGACCGAGGGCATCCGCGAGAATCTCGGCGACGCTGCGGCGCGGATCGAACGAGCCGAGGGCATCCTGATAGATCGCCCCAATGCCGGGTCGTTGTCCCCGCCGGTCCTTCTCGGCGATCGAACTCCACGGCCGGCCAAACAGCGCTACTTCGCCCTGTTCCGGTTTCAGCAGTGCGAGCATCAGGCGAGCCGTCGTGGTTTTTCCGGAGCCGGATTCACCGACGATGCCGAGGGTGCTACCCCGGTGCAGTGCGAACGAGACGTCGTCGACGGCGAGCTGCCGGCTGCCGTCGGGACGCCGAAAACTCCTGGTCAGGCCGATGGCCTCGAGCACGATTTCGCCCTGCTCCGTGGCGTTCGGGGCCGGAGCCGGGGAGCGGGGAACAGTTTGGGTGGCGGGGGAATCTAGCGGGCTCAGCCGGCTTCCGCGCGGCTTGTCCGCCGGAACCGCGGCGACCATGCGGCGGGTCTGCTCGTGCTGTGGGGAACCCAAAACCTGTTCGGTCTGGCCGGATTCAATGAACCGGCCGTTGTGCATCACCGCAACCCGATCGGCGATGCGGCTCACCACCGCGAGGTCGTGGCTGATCAGGAGCAGGGCAGTGCCGCTCAGTTTGATCTGCTCGAGCAGCGCCAGAATCTGCGCCTGCACGGTCACGTCGAGCGCCGTCGTCGGTTCGTCGGCGATGAGCAGCGGCGGGCCCAGCGCGATCGCCGCCGCGATCAGGGCGCGTTGGCGTTCACCGCCGGAAAGCTGCCCGGACAGTTTGTGTACCTGTTGAGCCGGGTCGGGCAGTCCGACGGCATCGAGCAGTTCGACCACCCGGCGGGCACGAGCCGCGGCGCCGAGGGTCGTGTGCAGCCGCAGCGAGTCGGCGATCTCCCGCCCGATCGGCCGGAGCGGGTCGAGCGAAACCAGGGCATCCTGCAGCACCAGGCCGACGTCCTTGCCGCGCCGAGACTGCCAGGCCCGGTCGGTCAGCCCCAGCACGCTGCGCCCGCCGAGGTCGAGCCGGTCGGCCTGCACCCGGGCGTTGCCGCCGGCGAGTCCGAGCAGGCTGCGCGCGGTCACGCTCTTGCCCGAGCCGGATTCGCCGACGATGGCGAGGCACTCGCCCGGCGCTATCTCGAACGACACTCCGTTCACGACCGACTCGGTCGCGCCGAAGCCCACACGCAGGTTGTGCACGGTCAGCGCCGCGGTGGCGCTCATGCGTGCCGCATTCGACGGTCGATGCTGCGGCCGAGCACGGTGGCGGTCACGGCGGTGAGCACGATGAACAGACCGGGAAAGAAACTCATCCACCAGGCCGAGGTGATGTAAGTACGTCCGGCCGAGAGCATCGCGCCCCACTCTGCGGTCGGCGGTTCGGCACCGAGGCCGAGATAGCTCAGTGTTGCGGCCCAGACGATCGCCTGGCCCACTCCGAGGGTGGCGAGCACGAACAACGGCGCGAGCGTATTCGGCAGAATATGACGCACCAATATCTGCCAGCGGGTGCGGCCGAGCACGGTCGCGGCCTCGACGAAGGCGGCCCCGCGCACGGCGATGAGCTGCGCGCGAATAATGCGGGCGTAGCCCGGGGCGGTGGACAGCCCGACCGCTATGGTCGCCGTCGCCACGCCGGGGCCGAACACCAGAATGAACAGCAGGGCCAGCAGCAGACCCGGAAACGCGAACAATACCTCGAGAACCCGGTTCACGGTGAAATCGACGATGGGTCCGAGCATTCCGGCCAGAGTTCCGAGCATCACGCCGAGCCCCAGACCGATCGCGGTCGCGGCGATACCGATCACGAGCGAGTACTGGGTGCCGTGCACGACCCGGGTGTAGATGTCGCGGCCGGATTCGTCGGTGCCGAAACCGTGAGCGAAGGTCGGTGGCGAAAACGCCGCCAGCGGGTCGATGACGAGTGGATCGCCAGGGGCTAGAAACTGCGGCGCCACTGCCGCGATCAATAACAGGAGGGCGAGCAAGCCGGCCACGCCCTCGGCCACTCCCAGACGTCGTGGCCGAAAGGACTGGCTGGACCGCACGGCGAGTTCGGCCTGTACCTCGAGATCGCTCACGAGAGTCGCAGCCGGGGATCGACCAGGCGACTGACGGCATCCGTCAGCAAAGTCATCAGGATATAGGCGACGGCGACGATCATGACGACGCCGATCACCACCGGAACGTCGCGCAGGGTGACCGCGTTCAGCAGGGTGCGGCCCAGTCCGGGGCGGGCGAAAATGGTCTCGACGACGACCGCGCCACTGATCAGTGAGCCGAAGGCCCAGCCGGAGAGGCTGATCGCCGGCAGGGAGGCATGACGCAGTGCGTGGATCCAGCGGACGCCGCGCTCACCCTCGCCACGCGCCCGCGCCGAGAGCACGAACGGGCTCTCCAGGGCGATCATGAGGGACTCACGCATGATCTGCCCGAGAAAACCGGCCAGCGGAATGGCCAGGGTGAGCACCGGTAAGACCAGTCCGGCCACCCCGCCAGTACTGATCGGGGGCAGTGCGCCGAGCCAGATGCTGAACACGACGATCAGTGAGGTCGCGAGCCAGAAATGCGGCATCGCCGCCGCGACGATTTCGAGGCTCGACCCCACCCGGGCAGCGACCCGACCACCGCGGGTCGACCAGGTGGCCAGGGCCAGCGCAATCATCCAGGCCAGGCCGAGGGCGAGCACGGCGAGCAGCAGGGTGCCCCCGAGTTGGGCCAGAACGAGCGGACCGACCTCCATATTAAGGGCGTAGGAACGCCCGAGGTCACCGGTCGCGAGGCGTCCCAGCTGAACCAGGTACTGCGTGAAAACGGGCTGGTCGAAGCCGTACTCCGCGGTGACCGCAGCGAGTGCTTCGGGGGAGGCCTGCGACCCCGGGCCGCCGAGCACAGCCTGAGCCGGGTCGCCGGGAATCAACCGCACCGCAAAAAAAGTGACGGATGCCACGGCCCACAGCACGAAGACCGCTCCGCCCAGACGCACGCCGAGTCGGCCGAGCGCCCGCGGCCCGGAGCGATCGGTCGGCGCTACCGGTTCAGCCACGCGTCGTACAGCGTGGGAACGGCCACGGTCGGCAGCGTGCGCAGGCCAACGACGTCGCTGCGCAGCAGGTAGTGGTTCTGCTGGTCGTAGAGCGGCAGAATGTAGAAGCCCGCCAGAATGCGGTCCTGCGCTTCGGCGTAGAGCGACGTGCGCTTTGTTTCATCCGCGGTTCGGGCCGCCGTCGTGAGCAGTTCGTCGATCTCGGGATCGTTGACCTGGGCGAGGTTGGCGAAGTACCCGCTCGGGGCCGGCACGATGCTATCGGAGTGATACAGGATGCGCAGCACGTCGGGGCCGACCTTGGTATACGGCGCGCTCACGGCGTCGTAGTCGTTGGTGGCGAGCGCGGCATACCAGCTGGAGAGATCCATCGGGGCGAGCTTCACTTCGAAACCGGTCTCCTTGGCCGTGGCCTGGATCTGTTCGAACACGCTCTGCTCGGCCGGAATGGACTGGTTGGTGCTGACCGGAAATTCCACCGAGAGTCGCACGCCGTCTTTGACCCGGTAGCCGTCGGTATCCGTCTCACGCCAGCCTGCCGCATCGAGCAGCTCCGCGGCGGCCGACGGGTCGTAGTTGAACAGGGCTTCGTTCGACACGCCCATGGCCTCAACGCTCGACAGCGCCGAGTACGACCGAGTGGCGGTGCCCTGGAACAGGCTCGACACCGCGTCGTCGACGTTGGCCGAGCGGATAAACGCCTCACGAACGCGCACATCGTTGAACGGTGCCTGACCCGAGTTCAGTTCGATGCGGTTGGAGGCGCCGGGGCGCGGCGAGTCGAGCTGCTCGATCGAGTCGCTCTGCTCGGCCTGCACGATGGTGTCGGGCTGGGCGTTGTCGATCACGTCGACCTCGCCGGACTGCAGCGCGGCATAGCGGGAGGCCGAGTCGGGAATGAAGCGCCAGATCACCTTGTCGAGGTAGGCGGGACCGCTGTGGTCGGCATCCGCCGGCGGGGAAACATAGTCATCATTGCGCACGAGGGTGATCGCGTTCTGCTTGACCCAGCTGTCGACACGGAACGGGCCGGTGCCCACCGGGGTGGCACAGTTCTCGTCCTGGCTGCGCTCGAGCGCGGTGGGGGATTCCATCGCGAGCCAGACCTGCGACAGCGACTCGAGCAGAGCGCTGTCGGGTTCGGTCAGGGTGAAACGCACCACGGTGGGGGAGACAACCTCAGTGCTGGCGACCTTGCCGAGGGCGAGGTAACCGGTCGAGGAGAGCGTTTCGGGGTCCTGCAGGTGGGCGACATTCGCCTGCACGGCTGCGGCGTCGAAGACCGTGCCGTCGGTGAAGGTGACGTCATCGCGCAGAGTGAAGTCCCAGGTCAGGCCATCGGCGCTCGGCGTCCAGGTCTCGGCCAGCCACGGAATGATCTGGCCGGCGGAATCGCGCGAAACCAGCGACTCCAGGTACTGCGCGCTGATCATTCCCTGCGGAAAATTGCCCCCGACGTGCGGGTCGAGGCAGCTCGGTTCGGCATCGCCCGAGGCGTACGTGAGGGTGCCGCCGCTTTGCGGCTCGCCGACGAGGTCGTTCGAGGTGGTCGGCGTGCAGCCGGCGACCAGCAGGCCGACGGTGACCAGGCCGACGAGCCCTCCGAATGACCGAGCGGTGCGCGTGGAAACGCGGTGGGGAGCAGACATTCACAAACTCTTTCATCCATTGCCGAGTTGGTCTCAACTGAACCGACCCATCGTGCGAATGGGCCGACCTATAACACTAACGCCGTCCCACTCCAGTACAATCAAAAGTGGATGACAGTGACCCGGCCATCACCGGGAAGTCTTCGGAAGAACGGATGCCCACCTTCGGGTGGACAGCTCAGTAGAACCGAACGAGTCGGGCCCGTTACAGCCTGTGAACAAGCGGTCGCCCGGCGGTTTTGGGCGGCAAGCGAGGTGGTACCGCGGCGATTTCTACAGAATCGTTCGTCCTCGTGGAGCAGGGCCCCAGTGACCCGTCCCGGTAGGAGAAGCATTTTGTACCCCAAGAGCCGCAACACGACCCCCCACGGCACGCCCGCCGAGGCCATCGTTCCGTCACCGAACTTTCCCGCGCTCGAGAGCGAGGTGCTGGAATTTTGGAAGAACGACGACACCTTCCAGGCCTCGATCGACGCACGCGCCGGCGCCGAAGAGTGGACCTTTTATGACGGCCCGCCGTTCGCCAACGGGCTGCCGCACTACGGGCACCTGCTCACCGGATACGCCAAAGACCTGTTCCCCCGGTTTCAGACCATGCGCGGAAAGCAAGTACACCGCCGCTTCGGCTGGGACACCCACGGTCTGCCGGCTGAGCTCGAGGCTGAACGTAAGCTCGGCATTACCGACAAGAGCCAGATCGAAGAGATGGGCCTCGCTGCCTTCAACGCCGTCGCCCGCGAGTCGGTGCTCGAATACACCAAGGACTGGGAAGAGTACGTCACCCGGCAGGCCCGCTGGGTCGACTTCGAGAACGACTATAAGACCCTCGACATCACCTTCATGGAATCGGTGATCTGGGCCTTCAAGCAGCTGCACACCAAGGGCCTCGCCTACGAGGGTTACCGGGTGCTGCCCTACTGCTGGCGAGACGAGACCCCGCTCTCCAACCACGAGCTGCGTATGGACGACGACGTCTACAAGATGCGCCAGGACCAGACCGTCACGGTCACGTTCCCGCTGATCGGCACGAAGGCCGAAGCCCTCGGCCTGACCGCGGTGCGTGCCCTGGCCTGGACCACCACCCCGTGGACCCTGCCGTCCAACATGGCCCTCGCCGTCGGCCCCGACATCACCTATGCCATCGTTCCGGCCGGCCCGAACGGCACGCCGGACGCCGAGGTGCTGCGGGAGGCCGCCGATGCCACGGCAGAAGTACTCGGCGCCGAATACCTGATCGCCATCGACCTGGTCGGCAACTATGCCAAGGACCTGGGCTATGAGTCGGCGGCGGACGCCGTCGCATCCGTTTCGCGCACTGTTACCGGGACCGAGCTCGCCGGTGTCGGCTATGACCGCCTGTTCGACTACTACGCCGACACCGCAGTCTGGGGCACCGAGCAGGCCTGGCGTTTCGTCGTCGCCGACTACGTCACCACGAGCGACGGTACCGGCATCGTGCATCAGGCTCCCGCCTACGGCGAGGAGGACCAGAAGGTCTGCGAGGCCGCCGGAATCCCGGTCATTCTCTCCCTCGACGACGGGGGAAAGTTTCTCAGCGACATTTCCGAGGTGGCCGGCCAGCTCTGGAGCGACGCCAACAAGCCGCTCACCGCGCTGCTCAAGGCCAACGGCCGGCTGTTGCGCCAGGCCAGCCACGAGCACTCTTACCCGCACTGCTGGCGCTGCCGCAACCCGCTCATCTATAAGGCCGTGTCGAGCTGGTTCGTGCGCGTCACCGACTTTCGCCCGCGCATGGTCGAGCTCAACCAAGAGGTGAACTGGGTTCCGGAGAACGTCAAAGACGGCCAGTTCGGCAAGTGGATCGGCAACGCCCGCGACTGGTCGATCAGCCGCAACCGCTACTGGGGTTCCCCGATTCCGGTCTGGAAAAGCGACAACCCCGATTACCCCAGAACGGATGTCTACGGCTCGCTTGACGAGTTGGAAGCCGATTTCGGGGTGCGCCCGACCGACCTGCACCGCCCGTATATCGACGAACTCACCCGACCGAACCCCGACGATCCCACCGGCCAGTCCACCATGCGCCGCATCACGGACGTGCTCGACGTCTGGTTCGACTCGGGCTCCATGCCGTTCGCCCAGGTGCACTACCCGTTCGAGAACCGGGAATGGTTTGAAGCGCACAACCCGGCCGACTTTATCGTGGAGTATATCGGGCAGACCCGCGGCTGGTTCTACCTGCTGCACGTGCTCTCCACCGCCCTGTTCGACCGGCCGGCGTTCAAGAACGTGGTCAGTCACGGCATCGTGCTCGGCAACGATGGCCAGAAGATGAGCAAGTCGCTGCGCAACTACCCCGACGTCAACGAGGTCTTCGACCGCGATGGCGCCGACGCCATGCGCTGGTTCCTGATGAGCTCACCGGTGCTGCGCGGCGGCAACCTCGTCGTCACCGAGGAGGGAATTCGTGAGGGTACCCGCCAGGTCATGCTGCCGCTGTGGAGCACCTGGTACTTCTTCTCCCTCTACGCCAACGCGTCTGCGTCCACTGACACCGCCGGTGCCGCCGGCTACGACGCCACCTGGCGTACCGACTCGACCGACGTGCTCGACCGCTACCTGCTCGCCAAGACCCGCGACCTCATCGTCGGCGTCACGAGCGACCTCGAAGCCCTCGACAGCACGGTCGCCGCCGCCCGCCTGCGCGACTTCGCCGACGTGCTCACCAACTGGTACGTACGCCGGTCCCGCGACCGGTTCTGGGGCGGCGCCGCTGCCGGTGCCACCTCGCACGAAGCCTTCGACACCCTTTACACCGTGCTGGAAACCGTCTGCCGGGTCACGGCTCCGCTGCTGCCGCTCGTCACCGAACGCATCTGGCAGGGCCTGACCGGCGGCCGCAGCGTGCACCTCGAAGACTGGCCCGATGCCGCCCTGTTCCCTGCCGACGAAGAACTCGTCACCGCGATGGACCAGGTGCGCCTGATCAGTAGCACCGTGCTGTCGCTGCGCAAACAGGCCGGCCTGCGCGTGCGTCTGCCGCTAACCAACCTCACCGTCGTCACCGGAAACACGTCCGCTCTCGCTGCGTTCGTCGGCATCCTCCGCGACGAACTCAACGTGAAAACGGTCACCCTGATCGAGCTCGAAGATGACAGTGCCGCCGCGTACGGCGTCACCAGCAAACTCGTCGTCAACGCCCGCGCCGCCGGTCCCCGCCTCGGCAAGCAGGTGCAGCAGGTGATCAAGGCCGCTCGCGCCGGCGACTGGAGTGAGACCGACGGCATCGTGACGGCCGGCGGCATCGCCCTTGAGCCGAGGGAATTCGAACTGACCCTCGAAGCGAACAACGAGGCGGGTGACGGCAGCACCGCGCTGGCGTTATTGCCCGGCGGCGGGTTCGCCCTGCTCGCCACCAGCACCACGCCCGAACTCGAGGCCGAGGGCTTTGCCCGCGACCTCATTCGCGCCGTGCAGGACACCCGCAAATCGGCCGGTTTTCAGGTGAGCGACCGCATCCGTCTCGATCTGCTGTTTCAGAATGAAGCGGATGCCGACTCCTTCGACCTGGCCCTCGGGGTGAACGTCGCGGACGAAACCCTCGCCACGACGTTCAGCACCCATCGCCCGTCGCAGGGCGAATTCTCCGCCGACCTGCCGTCCGAGTGGCTCGAAGCGCGCGTCGGCGCGCCGGTCGAACACTACGTGCGCTTTGAAGCCGACCACTATGTCAATTTGGGTGCCGTCATTGTTGCCGTCGCACGCGTGAATGGAGCCATCCTTGTCTGACACCAACGCCCCTGCTGAGGGCACTCCCGACGACGACACTGCCGGCTGGAAGAGCATCACCGGTCGCGGTGACGATGAGGAGCCGATGAACCAGCCGGCTCCGCTCAATGCTTTTCGTGAAGCCGGCGACGCCGTCTTCGCCGCCCTGCTGCTGCGGGTGGGCGAGGCCCAGCCGCAACCGCGTCTCGCACCGACGCGTCGGGCGCTGGAATTCCTCGGCGACCCGCAGACGTCGTATCCGATCATTCACATCGCCGGCACTAACGGCAAGACCAGCACGAGTCGTATGGTCGAGAGCATCGTGCGCGCCTACGGTCTGCGCACCGGCCTGCTGACCAGTCCGCACCTGGTCCGGCTGAACGAGCGCATCGTCATCGATGGCGAACCGATCAGCGACCAGATCCTCGCCGCGAACTGGACCGACATCCAGCCTTACCTGCAGCTGGTCGACGGCGAGCTTGAAGCCGCCGGCGAAGCGCCGCTGACCTTCTTCGAGGCGCTCACCGTGCTGGCATTCGCCTGCTTCGCTGACGCGCCGGTGGATGTCGCCGTGATCGAGGTCGGCATGGGCGGCGAGTGGGATTCCACCAACGTCGCCGACGGCCAGGTCGCCGTCTTCACCCCGATCGCCCTCGATCACACGCTGCGCCTGGGCAATACCGTCGCCGAGATTGCCCGCACCAAGAGCGGAATCATCAAGCCGGCGGCATCCGTGGTCTCGGCGGCGCAGAGCGCTGAGGTGCAGGCCGAACTTAATCGCGCAGCGCAACTGACCGAGTCAACGCTGGCCCTCGAGAATGAGGGCTTCGAACTGCTCTCGAGCACCGTCGCCGTCGGCGGGCAGGTCATCTCGGTGCGCGGCCTGGCCGGCACCTACAGCGAACTTTTCCTGCCGCTCTACGGCACCCACCAGGCGCAGAATGCCACCGTGGCCATTGCCGCCGTCGAATCGTTTCTCGGCGCCGGCAGCCAGGCCCTCGCCAGCGATCTCCTCGCCGAGGGCCTCGCGACGGCGACGTCTCCCGGCCGCTTGCAGCTTGTCGGAATCGAACCGGCCGTGCTCGTGGACGCCGCGCACAACCCGCACGGTGCCACAGCCCTCGCAACAGCCCTCGAGGCGTACTTCGACTTCGACGAAATCGCCGTGGTCGTGGGAATTCTGGCCGAGAAAGACGCGCAGGGAATCATCGCTGCGCTCGCGCCGCAGGTCGACCGCTTCTACGTGACCGAGCCGCACTCGGAGCGGGCTGTGCGCATGGACGACCTCGCCGACAACATTGCCGAGTGGACCAGCGACCAGATCACCTTCCGCTTCGATGACCTGGCCGGTGCCCTGGAGAGCGCCCGTGAATGGGCCGCCGAGGCGCCCAAGCGTGCTGTGCTCGTCACCGGATCGATCGTGCTAGTCGGCGACGCGATCATCCTCGCCGCCGCCGGTGAGTGGATGGAGAAGTGAGCGGTCCGCGCTCGGTCAAGCGGTCGCTCGCGACGATTCTGCTCGGTTTCGAGACCATCGTCGTCTTTCTGGGCGGCGTCGTCACCCTGGGGCTGGTGTCCGTGGCGACCGAGCCCGGCCCGGTCGCACCGCTCGGCGTGATCATCGGCGGCGTGCTGCTCTGTGCGGCCATGGTCGCCCTGATCCCACTGCTCCGCTACCGCTGGTCGTACCCGATCGGCTGGGCGCTGCAGGCGATCATTATCGCCACCGGGTTCGTCACCCCGGCCATGTTTTTTGTCGGCGCGCTGTTTGCCGCCATGTGGACCTACTGCATGGTCACCGGCTCCCGAATAGATCACACGCATCCAGATCAACACAAGGAGATTGAATGAACACCCCGATTGAAGAAACCCTCGTTTTGGTCAAGCCCGACGGCGTTGCCCGCAACCTGACCGGCGAAATTTTGCGGCGCATCGAGGCCAAGGGGTACTCCCTGGTCGACGTGAAGCTCGTCGAACCCGACCGCTCACTGCTCGCCGCGCACTACGCCGAGCACGCGGGCAAGCCCTTCTACGAGCCCCTCGTCGAATTCATGGAGAGCGGCCCCATCGTCGCGTTCCGCGTTGCCGGCAATCGGGTCATCGAAGGCTTTCGCGCCCTGGCCGGAACCACAGACCCCACGACCGCCGCTCCGGGCACCATCCGTGGTGACCTTGGCCGCGACTGGGGTTCCAAGGTGCAGCAGAACCTCGTGCACGGCTCCGATTCGCCCGAATCCGCCGCGCGTGAACTCGCGCTCTGGTTCGACTAGGCACCATCTAAAAGGACCCCGTCTCGAGAAGACGGGGGCCTTTTCTGGTTATCGTTACAGGCGGTTCAGCACGTCCATATTGACCTGGGCAACGATGAAGAACACGATGTAGCAGACGATCGTGATGACGAACATCCACGAATAAGCCCCAGCAGCCGCGCGGCGAACGGATGCCCCACCCGGCAGATTGCCGACCTTGAAGTTGTACAGCGTCACGGCTAAAAAGACCGGAATGGTCACCGCCCAGGTGGCCATGCACCAGGGGCACAACACATCGAGCACGAAGATGCTCTGCCCGATCAGCCAGATCACAAACACGATCGCACCGAGCACACCGACGTTGAAGCCGACCCAGAACCAGCGCGCAAACCGGGCGCCGGCCAGAATGGCCATGCCGATCGTGATCACGACGCTCCAGGCGGCGAGCCCGATCAGCGGGTTCGGAAAACCGAAAACGGCGCCCTGTGGCGAGGACAGATTCGTCGCGCAGCCAATCAACACACTGAAGCTGCAGCTGAGCTGCGCATTGGGATCCTCCAGCAGGTGGATCTTGTCCAGCGTGAGGGCGAATGCGGCGGCAAACGCGATGATTCCGGCGATGATCAGGAAAAAGGCCAGCCCCGTTGGACGGTGATAACGCTCTGTCTGCGGCACTCTTGTGATTATGCCACCCGCACGGCGTGGCTTAGTGCGATTGCATGCGATAATCGTTGGTAGTCGTTGAGCCGCGCTCAAGCAGACGCCACAGTGCTTAACGAGTACAGAGCTTAATGGGCAAAAGTCGCCCAGTAGAAGGGTCCCACGACCCGCAGTATTAGCAGCCAGAGCACAGGTCCCCGAATTTACACCGGGGGTCAAAGCCGGGTGCAGCAGTAAAAGATTCGCGGGGATTTCACGCAGGTGGAGACCTCGCACGAGAGAGTAACCGGTGGATGGCGCGGTCATTCACAGCGGTCAAGGAGCGCACCAGCGATGGTGGAAGACAACGAAAACAAAAAACGCAAGAGCCTGTTCGGCACTCGCAAGTCAACCCGGAAGACGCCGGTCACTGTGCCGACCGTTGCGCCAGCAGCCGAAGCGCCCGCCATCGAAGCGCCCGCAATGCCGCCGGAGCCTCCGATTAACAAGGTGACCATCGCCGAGTACAACAACGTCACCGGAGCGCAGCAGATGACCGACTCCACGCCAGAGCGCGCCAAGACGACGGACGACCAGAAGGACGGTCAGGCCCAGGCCCAGGTTCGCCCGTCGTTCTCCCTGTTGTTTCAGGCGCCGGAGATTCTGCCGTTGCCGGCGCGCACCGGCATCCGCTCGTCGCAGCAGCAATCGCAGCAGGGACTGCACGAGCTGGATGACGACGAGGAAGAAGAGTCCACGACGGTTCGTCGTCGGGCCCGTCGTCGCACCGGCGACGAGAACCGTTCGGGTACCGACGACCCCGCCAACACCGTGGTCAAGGTGCGCGCCCCGCGCGAACCCGAACTCATCACCGAACCCCAGCGCATCAAGGGCTCGACCCGGCTCGAAGCGAAGAAGCAGCGTCGTCGCGACGGCCGCGATGCCGGACGTCGTCGCCCGGTGATCACGGAGGCCGAGTTCCTGGCCCGTCGTGAGTCCGTCGACCGCCTCATGGTCGTGCGCGCCAAGCACAACAAGATCCAGATTGGCGTACTCGAGGACGGCGTGCTGGTCGAGCACTACGTCGCCAAGAACCAGGACGCCTCGCTCATCGGCAACGTTTACCTCGGCCGGGTGCAGAACGTGCTCCCCAGCATGGAAGCCGCCTTCGTCGACATCGGACGCGGCCGCAACGCCGTGCTCTACTCCGGTGAAGTCGACTGGGACGCCGCCGCCGAGAACTCCGGCACCAGCAACCAGGCCCGCCGCATCGAGCTCGCGCTCAAGCCCGGCGACAAGGTGCTCGTGCAGGTCACCAAAGACCCGATCGGCCACAAGGGTGCCCGCCTCACCAGCCAAGTTTCGCTACCCGGCCGCTACCTGGTCTACGTGCCCAACGGGTCGATGAACGGTATCAGCCGTAAGCTTCCCGACACCGAGCGGGCCCGCCTGAAGAAGATCCTCAAGGAGGTTCTGCCCGACAACGTCGGCGTCATCGTGCGCACCGCCGCCGAGGGCGCCACCGACGAGCAGCTCACCGTCGACGTCAACCGGCTGCGCCTGCAGTGGGCGAACATCGCAGAGCAGGTCGAGTCGGCGCAGGCGCCCGCCGAGCTGCACAGCGAGCCCGACCTGTTGGTCAAGATCGTGCGTGACGTCTTCAACGAAGATTTCCAGCGGATGGTCGTGGCCGGCCCCGACGTGCGCTCGACGATTGAGAACTACCTCAGTCAAGTCGCCCCCGACCTGCTCGAGCGCGTGGAAACCCACGAGGGCGAGGTCGACGCCTTCGACGAGTACCGCATCTCGGAGCAGATCGAAAAGGCCCTCGACCGCAAGGTCTGGCTGCCGTCCGGTGGATCCCTCGTGATCGACCGCACCGAAGCCATGACCGTCGTTGACGTCAACACCGGCAAGTTCGTCGGCAGCGGCGGCAACCTCGAAGAGACCGTCACCAAGAACAACCTCGAAGCGGCCGAAGAGATTGTGCGCCAGCTGCGCCTGCGCGACATCGGCGGCATCATCGTCGTCGACTTCATCGACATGGTGCTCGAAAGCAACCGCGACCTCGTGTCGCGTCGCTTGATCGAATGCCTCAGCCGGGATCGCACCAAGCACCAGGTGGCCGAGGTCACCTCGCTCGGACTCGTGCAGATGACCCGCAAGAAGCTGGGCCTCGGGCTGCTCGAATCGTTCAGCGAGAACTGTGAGGCCTGCGCTGGCCGCGGCATCATCGTGCACCACGACCCGGTCATCAAGCACCGCCAGACGGCGCAGCCGCCGCAGGAACGACGCCCGCGCACCAAGAGCGGAAGCAACGGGGGCACGAGCAACGGTGACAACGCGCACAACTCCGGCCAGCGTGACGGCTCCAACCGCGACCAGCACGCGGGTTCCAACTCGTCGTCCGACGCTCCCAAGAGCGGGGCGGGCACGCACGGCATAACCGAAGACGCCAAGCATGCCCTCGCATTGATCGCCGCCCGCACCATCACCCGCACCGGTTCCATCGCCATCGTGACCGCACCGGATGCTCCGGCACCTGCGGTCTCGCAGGCCGGTACCGCGCAGGCCGGTACCGCGCAGGCCGGAGTCCAACCGGAAGCAGCGGATCAGTCGACAGCCGAGCCAGTCAGCACGGAACCGGGCGACCCGACGACGGGCACCGAGCGTTCGCGTGGTCGCCAGTCGCGCTCGCGCGGCCAGGGTGGGCGCGGCCAGCAGTCGCGATCCGAACAGGCCCGCGCCCGCCAGGCGGAGCAGGCCAGCACCGCTCAGGCCAGCACCGTTCAGGCCAGCACCGTTCAGGCCAGCACTGCACCGGCGAACACCGTGCCGGCCGAGCCAGCGGCATCCGCTGCCCCGGCCGCTGAGACAGCACCCGCGGCAACAGTCGAGCCGGCAGTCGAGTCGGTCGCCACGGAAGCAGCACCCCGCACCCGTGGCGGTCGCAGCAACCTGGCAGCCGGTGCGCCGGCCGTGCAGTCACCCGCGCCCGAGCAGTCGGAATCCGTCGAAATTCTTGACATCCCGGTTCAGAAGTCCACCCGCAATACGCGGCGCCCCAGCAAGCAGGTCACCGACCAGCTGTTGGACTCCGTGCTCGATTCCCTGCCAGAACCGAAACTGCCCGGTCAGGGACGCGCGCGCAGCCGTCGCGTCACAACCGCTGGTGGTGCCGCCGGCCAGGCCATTCTGACCGCGACCGGAACGGTTCCGGTCGCGTCCGCCGCCTCTGCCACCAGCCAGCCGCCGCACGGCGAGTAGGCGCGAGCAGCGAGTTGGGCGACGACGTAATCGGCGGGCGGCTTCCGCTCCTGCGGCGATGGCCTCTCGGCCTCACCGCAGGGGTGTTGGTGGTGCTCGCCGTTTTCGTCGTGCGGGCCCTGTCGCCGGCCTTCGTCGACGAGCAGCTCACCGACTGGCAGCTGCCCGACCGGGTACAGGACACCCTCACTCTCGCCATTAGCGTCATCATCGAGTCGGTGCCCTTCGTTTTTCTGGGCATTCTGCTGTCCGCGGTCGTGCAGGTCTGGCTGCCGCACGGCGTGCTGGCCCGGCACCTGCCGCGCAATCCGATTTTGCGGCGGGCATCCATTTCGCTCCTCGGCATGTTCTTTCCGGTCTGCGAGTGCGGCAACGTTCCGCTCGCGCGCGGATTCATGGTGGGAGGCTTCACTGTCTCCGAATCGATCACATTTCTGCTCGCCGCGCCTATTTTGAATCCGATCACCATCATCACCACGCACCAGGCCTTCGGCTGGGACGGCCACATCCTGGTCGCCCGGCTGCTCGGCGGGTTTCTGATCGCTAACGTCGTCGGCTGGCTGTTCAGCAAGCACCCAGACCCCCAAAGCCTGCTGACGACGAGGTTCGCTGCCGCCTGCGCGGTTGGTTCGACCAGCGGCCACGGCGGTGCAGGCCACGATCATGAGCACGGCCGTGAGAGCCGGTTCAGCCGCACCACCGAGATTTTCATTCGCGAGACTTCGGTCATCATGCCGGCCCTGTTCATCGGATCGGCCGTGGCCGCCCTCACCCAGGTGTTCGTGCCGCGCTCGGTGCTGCTGGCCCTCGGCAGCAACCCGGTCTGGTCCGTGCTGGCCATGATGGCCCTGGCCTTCATCGTGGCGGTCTGTTCCAACGTCGATGCCTTCTTCGTACTGTCCTTTGGTAGCACTTTTCTTCCCGGCGGTATCGTGGCGTTCCTCGTGTTCGGCGCCCTGATCGACGTCAAGATGCTCGCCCTTATGCGCACGACTTTCACGAGTCGCACGCTCCTGCACATCACAGTGGTGGTGGGGTTGATGAGCGCGGCGCTCGGATTGCTGGTGAACTATGTTGCGTAGGAACGGTTCGGCGCTCCGCTACTGGGCTGAGCGCTGGCAGGGAGTTTTGCTCAGCCTCGTCGTCGTCGTGGCGACCCTGTGGCTCGGCCTGAGCGGTCAGCTCGGGCTGTATATCCACCCGCGCTACTTCGTCTTCACGATCGCCATGGCGGTCGTCGGGCTCGTGCTGGTGAGCGCCGGTTTCGCGCGCCGCCGCCACTTCGCGGTGGAACGTACCGGCTGGGTGGAAACGACCCTGACCGGTGTGGGGGTCGTGCTGCTGCTCGTCATGGGTGTCGCCATTGTCGTGTTGCCGCCGACCACACTGACGAGCGCGACCGCTACCCAGCGCGAGGTAAACTCCGGCGGACTCGGCACCGACGAGGATGCCGAGCAGGCGGCTGCACTCATCGGCACGGGTGATTTCGAGAAGCTGAGCGTACGGGAATGGGTCTCCCTGCTCGCGCAATCCTCCGACCCAGCCTTTTACTCCGATAAGACCGCGCAGGTCACCGGGTTTGTGACCCCCGATGCCGGCGACCCGGAGAACGTGTTCTACGTCGCCCGGTTCGTCGTGACGTGCTGCGCCGTCGACGCCCAGCCAATTGGCGTCCCGGTCTATCTGCCCGGCTGGCAGGCCGAGTACGAGGTCGATGACTGGGTGCAGGTCACCGGTCGGTTCGAGGTGAGCGCGAGCGCAGCGGCGAGCGACCCGCTCGCGATTACCCCGGTCGAAATTCTTCCCGTCGATCAGCCGAATGATCCCTATGTCTATTGAGCAGGCTACGCAGCAGCAGCAGCAGCCAGCACTGCGTCCGTTTCGTCGCGCACTCTGGCTGCTCGTTGGCGGTCTGGTCGTGGCCTGTTTCGCCCTTGTCGCCGTGAACCTGATTAGTGGTCCCCGGCTCACCTCCGTCGACGTCGACACGACCGCTGTGGTTTCCGCCGCCAACCAGCGCCTGGTTATCGCGACCAATCGTCAGCTCGTCGAGGTCACGCCGGACCAGGTGGATATCGCGCCCGCCACGGACTTCCAGGTGACGACGAGCGGTAACTCCGTCGTGATCTCCTTTCCCCAGCCGCTCGCCTACAACACCGACTACGTCGTCTCCGTGCGGGGTGTTACCGGGGCAGCCGTTGACCGCCAGTCGTCCTTCAGTACGGAGTTCAGCACCTCCGAACCGTCGTTGTACTACCTCAGCCGGGCCGCCCCTTCGGTCGGTGCCGACGCGCGGGCCCTCGACCGGATCCTTCGCACCACGGTCGGTTCGACTGAAACAAGCGTTGCCTTTGCCGCCGCGAATATTCAGGAGTTCGTGCCGATGGGCACGGAGCTGGCCGTCGTTACGGTCAACGACGACCTGGCCAACGCGCTCTACCGGGTCGACGCCGACGGCAGCGCCGAGGTGCTCAACCTGCCCGGAGTTGGCATCGTGCACGCCTTGCAGGCCGCTCCCGGCCAGTCCCTGGTCGGCTTTCGATTCACCAGCGCAGCGAATGCCGCGGGCCCCCGCTACGACAATGTGCTGTTCATCCTCGACCTGCGCACCAACGCGTCCACTCCGGTGGCCGATCTGAACGGTGACCCACTCAGCGTCACTACTTGGGGATTCATGGCGAATCGTGCCGATATCGTCGCGCAGCAATACGACTCGACCATGCTGCTGATCAACCCGATCGACCAGTCCGGCGGCAACCCGCTCGAGAACGAACCAGAGCTCGACCCGCCGGTACCGCTCGGCCAATTTGCCAACCTCACCGCCTTTGCCCCCGACGGGGTGCGCATCGCCGTCTCCGACCGCGATGGCCAATACGTGCTCGATCTCTCGCGGGGCACTGAGTCGGCGATTGTGCCGCAGAGCGTGGAAGGCACCACGCGGTACACGGCCGAGCTCAAGTTTCTGGCCGGGGGAGACGGGGATACGGAGACCGACCGGTACGTGCAGAGGGTGGCCGAGTTTGATCCGGCGACCGGTGCCGTGCGGCAGTACCTGTCCCTCGTTGCGGGGGGTGAGGCGCGCACGGTCTACGCGCCGGCATCCGCTTTGGAAACCATCATCGGCTTCGAGATCTCACCCAACGACCAGTACTTGGCGGTGCAGGTGGTGCCCAATCGAGACAGCGAACTCTCCGACGGCTACCCGGAGAATGCCCAGGCGACGGATGCGACGACCCTGTTTGTGAACGTGGCGACCGGTGAGCTGCGCCGCAGCGTGCTCGGTTTCGACGCCACCTGGCAGTAGTTGCCGGGTGGCCAACGCCCCGGCTACAGCCCGCGGCGCTTTCGAGCGGTCACCCGCAGGCCACTGGCGCGCAACCGCACGATCATCTCGCGAAAGGTGACCGGGAGAGCGCCGGCGGCCACCAGCTCGTGGTAGTTGGCTTCCGGCACGTCGTAGTGATCCAGGTCGAATCCGCGCCGCGGAAGGCCGGCGGCAGCGGCGAAGGCGTGTAATTCGTCAAGATTCAAGTCGCTCACGAGGTGTGCCCACACCGTTCCGTGCGCCGGCCAGCTAGGCTGGTCGATAAGTATTGCCATGATCGAAGTCTACGAGCCGCACCGTGTTTCAGATGTGGTTCAGACACGCCGCGCCGTTGGTTTGACCGCGGGTAGCGAATCAGGTAAAGTCAACCCTTGGTGTGCGTTAGGCAAAATCAACGCAAATGCCAAGGTTTTCTGAGTGTGCGCAGCCAGCCGGTTCGTACGCTGCAGTCAATTACAGCAGTCAATTCACACTAGTGAATTTTCAGATTCGGAGCCTTGGGCTCCCCAGAGATTGGTACGTAAAGTGGTTTACGCAGTTGTGCGCGCCGGAGGGCGGCAGGAGAAGGTAGAGGTCGGTACCATCGTGACGATGGACCGAATCAAGGCTGACAAGGACGGCAACGTCGAGCTGGCCGCCGTGCTTCTCGTCGACGGCGACAAGATCACCTCTGACGGGGCGTCGCTGGCCAAGATCAAGGTCACCGCTGAGGTTTTGAACAACCTTCGCGGTCCGAAGATCGTCATCCAGAAGTTCAAGAACAAGACCGGGTACAAGAAGCGTCAGGGGCACCGTCAGGAGCTCACTCGCGTTCAGGTTACCGGCATCGCCTAGGCCTGAGGAGATAGACAGATGGCACATAAAAAAGGTGCGAGTTCCACTCGCAACGGTCGTGACTCGAACGCTCAGCGCCTCGGCGTGAAGCGCTTCGGTGGTCAGGTTGTCGGCGCGGGCGAGATCATCGTTCGTCAGCGCGGCACGCACTTCCACCCCGGCGTCAACGTCGGCCGTGGTGGCGACGACACGCTCTTCGCCCTGGCAGCCGGCTCCGTGCAGTTCGGTGCCAAGGGTGGCCGCAAGGTCATCAACATCGTGGTGGCAGCCGAGTAGGTTTTCACAGTACGGTGCTTTTCAGCACATCGTCAGGGCGGGCTTCGGTCCGCCCTGACGTGTTTCTCCGCGGTGTTGATCAAACACAGCACCGATTTACCGCAGCACCGATTTACCGCACAACGTTTCATAGCACCTTTGTTTTGAAGCATTTCTTGCGCCACCTGAAAGGGGCACTCCATGGCCACATTCGTTGACCACGTGACGCTGCATTTACGAGCGGGCAATGGAGGAAACGGATGCGTTTCGGTCAAGCGCGAGAAGTTCAAACCCCTCGCCGGCCCGGACGGCGGCAACGGCGGCGGCGGCGGAGACCTCGTGCTCGTGGCCGATCCGAGCACGACCACCCTGCTCGGCTACCACCGCTCACCGCACCGCAGCTCCGACAATGGCGGCCCCGGCATGGGTGACCACCGCAACGGGCACAACGGCGACCTGCGTGAGCTCATGGTGCCCATCGGTACCGTCGTCAAGGACATCGAGGGCAACGAGCTGCTCGATATGAATGAACCCGGGCTGCGCCTCGTCGTCGCGCCCGGCGGTCAGGGCGGGCTCGGTAACGCTGCCCTCGCTTCGACCAAGCGCAAGGCCCCCGGCTTCGCCCTGCTCGGCACGCTCGGCTGGGAAGGCGACGTTTACCTTGAGCTCAAGACGGTAGCGGATGTCGCGCTCGTTGGATATCCCTCCGCCGGCAAATCCAGCCTCATCGCCGCCATGAGCGCGGCTCGGCCCAAGATTGCCGACTACCCGTTCACCACGCTGCACCCCAACCTTGGCGTCGTCGAATCCGGCGAGTCGCGCTATACCATCGCCGACGTACCCGGACTGATCGAGGGTGCGAGCGAGGGAAAGGGCCTCGGCCTGGAGTTCCTGCGCCATGTTGAGCGCTGTACCGCCCTGCTGCACGTGCTCGACTGTGCCACCCTTGAGCCCGGCCGTGACCCGATCAGCGACCTCGACGTCATCCTCGGTGAACTGGACGCCTACCCGGTGCCCGAGGGCCAGAAGCCGCTGCTGCAGCGCTCCCAGCTCATCGCCCTGAACAAGATCGACGTACCGGAAGGCCGCGAACTTGCCGCCTTCGTCAAGGCCGACCTCGAAGCCCGCGGCTACCGCGTCTTCGAGATCTCCACCGTCACCCACGAGGGCCTCAAGCAGCTCAACTATGCCCTCGCCGAGGTCGTCGAACAGGGCCGCGTCGAGGCAGCTGCAGCCGAAGCGAAGAAGCCGCGCATCATCATCCGTCCCAAGGCCGTCGACGAGGGTGGCTTCGTCATCAAGGTCGAGGGTGGCACCTTCGGCAACATCTACCGCATCCTCGGCACCAAGCCGGAACGCTGGATCCAGCAGACCGACTTCACCAACGACGAGGCCGTCGGCTTCCTCGCCGACCGACTCGCCAAACTCGGTATCGAGAACGAACTGTACAAGTCGGGTGCCATCGCCGGCTCGACCGTCATCATCGGCCCGGGCCATGGTGTCGTCTTCGACTGGGAGCCCACGCTCACCTCGACCGCCGAACTCATCACGGCTCCCCGCGGAACAGACGCCCGCCTTGACGAGCCCAAACGTCGTACCAGTAACGAACGCCGCGAGGAGTACTTCGGCAGGATGGATGCCAAGTCATCGGCCCGCGCCGAACTCATTCGTGAGCGCGAAGCCGGAATGTGGCAGACCGGTGAAGAGGAATACAACGAGGACGTGCGCCTCGCCGACGTCACGGTGGCTGCGGACGGCAGCGTCGCCCCGGTCGACACTGAGGTCGAGGTCGAGGTCGAGGTCGAGGTCGAGGTCGAAACAAACGTCGACGCCGACAGCGAGAACGACACAACGGAAGAAGTACAGAAGTGAGTGGCTTAGCTAGAGAAAATGTAGCGAGCGCGAAACGGGTCGTCGTGAAGGTCGGCTCGTCGTCGATCAGCGGCGACAACTCCGACCAGATCACCCTACTGGTCGACGCTCTGGCCGAGTCTTACGGTCGCGGCACCGAGGTCGTGCTCATCTCCTCCGGCGCGGTTGCCACCGGCATGCCATTCCTGAACCTGGAAGAACGTCCGAGTGACGTCGCCACCCAGCAGGCGGCTGCCGCCGTCGGTCAGAACGTGCTCATCTTTCGATACCAGGAGAGCCTGGACCGGTACGGCATCGCCGCCGGCACGGTGCTGCTGACCGAGGGCGACGCCCTCAAGGAGCCGCACCGCAGCAATACCCGGCGCGCGCTCGAGCGTCTGCTCGACCTGCGCATCCTGCCCGTCGTCAACGAGAACGACACCGTCGCCGTGTACGGCCTGCGCTTTGGAAGCAACGACCGTCTCGCCGCACTCGTTGCCACGCTCATCCACGCGGACCTGCTCATCATGCTCAGCGACGTTGACGCGCTCTACACCAAGCCGCCGCACCTGCCCGGCGCCGAGAAGCTCGATTTCATCGCGGCGGATGACCCGCTCGACGGTTTCGAGTTCAGCTCTAGTGGAGCGACCGGGGTCGGTACCGGGGGAGCGAGCACGAAGGTCGTCGCGGCCCGCCTCGCGACCAAGGCCGGAACCGCCGTTCTGGTCACCTCGACCGAATTGGCCGCTGCAGCCCTGCGCGGCGAGCACGTCGGCACCTGGTTCGAGCCGACGGCCAGCGAAGAGCGTCGCGCCCTACTCTGAGCCGGATCGGGTCTGAGCCGGATCGGGAGCCCGACCCGGCTGCGCTAAACTGCCTCTGGTCGCTTCCGTTGCGTCCGTAATTCTCGCCGGAGGACCAGTTACATGTGCGGTTGCAGTCCGTTGATACGTGCACTATTCATGGTTTCCGAGTGAGGGCCCGCTCGCAGGAACTTGTTCGTTCGGCGGCGCGCATCGTCGTCAAAGTGGGTTCCTCGTCGATCAGCGGCGAGAATTCCGGGCAGATCGCACCGCTCGTTGATGCCCTCGCCGAAGCCCATGGCCGCGGCACCGAGGTCATCCTGGTGTCGTCGGGTGCGATCGCCATAGGCATGCCGTACCTGAAGCTGCAGGAGCGCCCCACCGACCTGGCGACCCAGCAGGCCGCGGCATCCGTTGGTCAGAATTTGTTGATCTTTCGCTACCAGGACAGCCTCGACCGCTATGACATCGTCGCAGGGCAGGTGCTGCTCACCGCGAGCGATCTCGATAACGCCACCCACCGCGGCAATGCCCAGCGGGCGATGGAGCGCCTGATGGCGTTGCGGATCCTGCCGATCGTGAACGAAAACGACACGGTGGCGACCCACGAAATTCGATTCGGTGACAACGATCGACTCGCCGCCCTCGTAGCCATCCTGATCGATGCCGACCTGCTGGTGCTACTCAGCGACGTCGACGCGCTCTACACCTGCCCGCCGCACCTGCCCGGCGCCGAGCGCATCAGCCACGTCGCTTCCGGCGATCCACTGATCGGCATGGAATTTGGCGCGACCAAGGTCAACGGGGTGGGCACCGGGGGAGCGAGCACCAAGATCACGGCCGCCCGGATCGCCGCGCAGGCCGGAACCGCCGTGCTCGTCACCGCGACCGGACTCGTGTCCGAAGCGTTGCGCGGCGAACCGGTCGGAACCTGGTTTGAACCCTCGCCGGCACCGTCGGCCCAGCGCATCCGCTGAGAAAGTCTAAATAGTCTCTCGGCAGGCCCTCCGGTAAACTGGCGGGCATGTTGCAGTCACTGAACGATGTCGCCCAGCTCACGCCCACCCTTGAGGCCGCTCGCACCGCTTCCCTGTCGCTCGCTTCGGCACCGACAGAGGTGAAGAACACGGCGCTCAAGCTGATCGCCCAGTCTTTGCGGGAGAACGTCGCGGCCATCGTCACGGCGAACCAGATCGACCTCGATGCTGGGGCGACCAACGGCCTGACCGCCGGGCTGCTCGACCGGCTCAAGCTCGACGAGGCGCGTCTCACGGCTCTCGCTGATTCCGTCGACCAGATCGCCCTATTGACCGACCCGGTCGGCCAGGTCGTGCGCGGCAGCAGCCTGCCCAACGGCATCAAGATCAGCCAGGTGCGCGTGCCGTTCGGCGTCATCGGCGTCATCTATGAGGCCCGCCCCAACGTCACCGTCGACCTCGCCGCCCTCGCCATTAAGAGCGGCAACGCTGTCGTGCTGCGCGGTGGGTCCGCCGCCGAGAACAGCAACCGAGTTCTCATCGATCTCGTCCAGGCCGCCATCGCCGCGGCCGGGCTCAACCCCGACTCGGTGCAGACCATCGATCCCTTCGGCCGGGCCGGCGCGACCGAACTCATGAAGGCACGCGGCTTCGTCGATGTGCTCATTCCGCGCGGCAGCGCCAACCTCATTCGCACCGTCGTGACCGAGTCCCAGGTTCCCGTCATTGAAACCGGCGCCGGCGTCGTGCACATCTTCCTCGACGAAACGGCCACCAAGCAGTGGGCGATCGACATCGTGCACAACTCCAAAACGCACCGGCCCAGCGTCTGCAACGCCCTCGAAACCCTGCTCGTGCACCGCAGCGCCGCCGAACGACTTCTGCCCGACGTGCTGGCCAAGCTGGAAGCCTCCGGGGTGACGATTCACGCGGATGCCCGCACCCGCGCCCTCTACCCGTCCGCCGTCCCGGCGACCGACGATGACTGGGCCACCGAATATATGAGCCTCGACCTCTCGGTCGCGATCGTGGATTCTCTCGACGAGGCGATTGCGCACATCCGTCGCTATTCGACCGGGCACACCGAGTCGATCATTACCAACGACCTGCAGAACGCGGAGCGGTTCCTGAACGAGGTGGATTCGGCCTCGGTCATGGTCAACACCTCGACTCGGTTCACCGACGGCGGCGAGTTCGGTTTCGGCGCCGAGGTGGGCATTTCCACCCAGAAGCTGCATGCCCGCGGCCCGATGGGGTTGCCCGAGCTGACCAGCACCAAGTGGATCGTGCGCGGCACCGGACAGGTGCGCTCGTAGCTTTAGCCAGGTCACTGCTGGCTGCCGCTAGAATGGGTACGGCGGCGTGAAACGTCGCACCCATAATTTGATTTGAACAGCTCGAGCAGCGTGCTGGTCGTTGTGCCTGAATGGAGAACCGATGTCCTTTGTGACTGCTGTGCTGACCGAGGTCGAGCACATCGCCCTGCCGCTGCCCCTGATTGCCTACCCGATGGTCGCGGCCGTGTTGTTCCTCGCCCTCGGCATCGTGCTGTGGAGCTTTCGCGATGTCTCCAACCGTCACAGTGGTAAGGCCGACGCCTACGCGGCAGCGCACGGCGGACACGGCTCCAGCACCGGTGGCCACTAGAAGCCTGATCGTAACGTGACAGTTCGTCGTCCGCGCATCGGCGTGATGGGCGGTACCTTCGACCCCATCCACCATGGACACCTCGTCGCCGCGAGCGAAGTGGCGCAGAGCTTCGACCTGGACGAAGTCGTCTTCGTACCCACCGGGCAACCTTGGCAAAAAAGCGGCGTGACCGGCGGGGAGCATCGTTACCTGATGACGGTCATTGCCACCGCGTCGAATCCCCGATTCACCACCAGCCGCGTCGATATCGACCGGGTCGGGCCGACATATACGATCGACACGCTTCGGGACCTGCACGAGGAACGACCAGACGCCGAACTGTTCTTCATCACCGGAGCGGATGCCATCACGCAGATTCTCGGGTGGAAAGACGTGCGCGAGCTGTGGCAGCTGGCCCATTTCGTCGCTGTGAGTCGCCCGGGGCATGAGCTGAGCGTTTCGGGTTTACCCAACCAGGACGTAAGCTTGTTGGAAGTTCCGGCACTGTCCATTTCGTCTACTGACTGCCGGGCACGGGTCAATCGGGGTTTCCCGGTCTGGTATCTGGTCCCCGATGGGGTCGTCCAGTACATCTCAAAGCATCATCTGTATCGGAGTGTGGCATGACGTTGGGAGAGCCTCAGCCGCTCAGCCGACGTCAGGCGCGTGAACTTGCGCGTCATCAGGAGCCCGTTCCCGTTCTTGACGTGCCCGCGCTGACCCCCGCAGCCTTACGCCCAGCTGCGCTGGCAGCCCCGGGGAGTGCCCCAGTCGCGCGGCGGTCCAGTCGCCACCACACGCCCGACCGAGCCAGCGAACCGGCCGAGTCGGCGGCATCCACTGCACCAGCGGAAACCCCGACACCCCCGTCTGCGGTTCCCGCCGTCGAGCACGCCCTCAGCCGCCGCGAACTGCGAGCCCTGCAGGCGCGTCAAAATCAATCAGAGCAAGAGGATGCCGTGCCGACGGTGTCAGCGCCGGTCGCGCGCGAGGCCGCGGTTCCCGAGGCCGAGCTGATCGAGGCCGAGCTGATGGAACCGGAGCAGATCGAATCGGAGCAGATCGAATCGGGGCGGAGTGAGCCCGCCGGTTGGACTCCGCCCGTCGGTCACTGGTCCGTTGATTCGGGCGAGCAAACGCCGGTGCACGCGCCCGAACAGTCGCTGGATGAACTGATCAATCGCGGAATCGGCGCCGGCGGCATCCCAACGACGACGAATGCGCTCATTCTGCCGTCGATTCCGCATCAGGGCCCCAGCGTGAGTCCGATCTCCAACACCGGTGAGATCATAATCACGGGATCTTTCGATCTGCCACGCAGTCTTGGCTCCACCGGGGCGCATCCCAATCTGTTTGATTCGTCCGAGATGGACCACATGATGGACCAGCTCGATGCTGACCAGCTTGGCGGCGACTCGGCACCGGTCAGTGCCAGTCGCGCAGTGAGTACGCATGCCTCGACTCGCGGCATGCTGACGCCGCCAAAGAAGCAGCGAGCGTCGCTTCCCATGGTTCTGGTCATCACGACGGCGATCCTTGCGGTCAGTGTTCTCGCTCTCTTCGTGACTGGCTACCTGTTGGGCATTTTCTAGTGCCGCTACGCGGATCGATCCCACAATTTTCTCCGACGCGTCGATGTGACTCGTTTCCCTCCGTTCCCCCCATCATCGCTGCGTGCGCATTCACGCCCCGCGGCACAATCTCAAGGATTCAGTTATGACCACGTCGCCGCACGCCCTCGAGCTGCTCAAAATTGCCGTTGCCGCCGCCGATTCGAAGGGTGGGGAAGATCTGGTTGCGCTTGACGTGTCCAATCCGCTTCCCCTGGCTGATATTTTCTTCATCGTCACCGGACGCTCCGAACGTAACGTCGTTGCCATCGCCGGTGAAATCGAAGACAAGCTAATCGAGGCCGGCCACAAGCCGCTCCGCCGTGAGGGACGCGCTGCCGGACGCTGGGTCCTCGTTGACTTCGGCGACCTGGTCGTGCACGTCTTCCACGAGGAAGAGCGCCAGTACTACGCTCTGGAGCGCCTGTGGAAGGACTGCCCGGTGATTCCGACCGGGATTCCGGCCAAAGTGGCAGCCGAAGTTGACGCGGAAGAGGTCGCGGAGTAGCTTCGGTTTCGCAGATCACATTCTGTGTTGTAAGCTAACAAAGTTGTTTCGGAGAGATTCGAAACGACAATCTGGGTCCGTGGCGCAGCTGGTAGCGCACCTGCATGGCATGCAGGGGGTCAGGGGTTCGAATCCCCTCGGATCCACCAGAATAAAAAAGCCCCGACAGTGTCGGGGCTTTTTTGTGCCCTCTCCCGGTATTTTTTGGAGCCGGCTAAAAAGTGTTGCAATCTTCATGACGAGTTTTTTCGTGAGTTTCTGCGGCCGAGTGCCAGAGTTAGTCGAGTCCCCGACCTGGCTGGGCAAGAGTGGCATCCTTGCCAGGTTCAAAGCTGCCGAAGAAATACCGCGTGGCGGGTATCGGAAAAAGTTTTGGGCAGCGATAATCTCTTAGTGGTTGATCCCACAAGCACGAATTCAATATATGCGTCCCGAATGCATCCCTCATAAATTGGAGATATACAGCATGAAGAAGACCACCGTTCAATTGTTAGACGACCTCGACGGTTCCGTTATCGAGAATGGCTCGGGGGCATCCGTTTCTTTCGCGTTTGAGGGCGACTCCTATGAGGTCGATCTGTCAGAAAAGAATCTCGCTGAGTTTCGTGCAGCCTTGAAGCCCTACGCCGACGTTGCCCGCAGAGTTGGCTATGTTCCCGCGAAAGCGCGAGCCGCCAGCGGATCAAAGTCGGATCGTGCCGAGCTTCAAGCCGTGCGGGCATGGGCTGCGGCCAATGGCATTCAGGTTTCCGACCGCGGGCGCATTGCGGCGACCGTTCGTGAGGCCTATTCACGAGCACTGGCCAACTAAGACAGGTTCTGCTTTATGCACGAGGATGTGCGGTGTCCCTGCCTGAGCGGAGACACCTATTCCGCCTGCTGCGGTCGGTTTCACGCCGGCGCGGCCGTTCCTTCCACCGCCCAGTGGTTGATGCGGTCGCGTTACAGCGCCTTTGCACTCGGTCACGCGCAGTATCTGCTGGACACTTGGCATCCGCTCACTAAGCCGAGCTCACTCGAATTAGACCCGTCCCTCACCTGGCGTCGCCTTGACATTCTGCGGACCGAGAGCGGGGGAATGCTCGATAGCGACGGCGTCGTCGAATTCACTGCTCACTATCGCCAGGATGGTATTCCCGGGCAGCAACATGAAGTTAGCCGCTTTCAGAAGGTGACGGGGTGTTGGTATTACCTCGACGGCGAATCGGCGGGCTGACCACTCCCGGCGGCGTCTTCCCAGCCATGCGTCATAGATTGAATGCCATGTCTAACGCCCTCTCCCGCGATATCGCCACCGGCACCGATCCCCGGCATCCGGTGCGTCGCGCGTTGGGCCGGGCACGGGCCTGGGTTGATGGGCATGCTTATCTGCTCTTCGCCTATCGCCTGGCGGTTGCCCTGCTGGGCACCCTCGTCATTCTTGTGGGAGTCATTCTGATCCCCCTGCCTGGGCCGGGCTGGCTCATCGTTTTTCTGGGCCTCGCCGTGCTTGGAACGGAGTTCGCCTCGGCTCGACGGGTGGGTGCGTTCCTCAAACGGATCGTCACTCGTGCCTGGGCCTGGTGGCGCGCACGCCGTGCTCGCCGCGTTGCGAGCTCGGCGTAACCCTCGCCAGGGCGGCTGCTTCAGCGGCCGAAGGGCATGGCGGGAGCGCTGAAGAACAGTGACGCCAGAATGGCGACGTAAACGATGACGAAAATTGCCGGGGTGACGTAGCGCACGACATTCACCCACGGCGCCATGGCAATGATGCACCGGGTGAGCGCGCTGGGCGCTTCCAGGGCCCGCAGGTCGGCGATGACGGCGAGACCCTCGTTGGCGGCACTTATCTGTGCAAGGGCACCAAAAATACCCGAGGCGAGCAGGATGCCTGCCGCAGCGATGCGTACGGCCGGGTCAGCGGTTGCCAGTCCGAGTGCGAGAAAGCCGACGACAGCGGTCAGCAGAAACGTCGGGGCGGCCTGGGACACGATAATGTGTGCGCGTGCCTTGCCCCAGAAAGTTATGAGCTGGGATTCCGTCATGGTGGCTCCATTCGTTGTGGCACCGCCGACGGCGCCTGACTCCATTCTTGCGTGTTCAGCGTGTTCAGCGTGTTCAGCGAGATCATCCGTTGGATCGGACGATGAATTGGCCGAGCCGTTGGTTCGGCGAACCGCATCCACGATGGGATTCGGGCTATCGCCGACGATCCCATAAATTCGGCGCACGCCCGCCCGCAGAAGTTGGCCGATGGGTTGATCTGCGACTGAGGATGCCATGCCTTTGTTCAACGCGCAGTCGCGGTGGAAAGACAGTGCCGGTTGGCGACTGACCCTCCAGCGCCGCGAGGAACTTCTTAGGGTCCCAACCAACTCCCGCTCGAGCGGAAGGCAGATATGTCGGCGGATGCCTGTAGCGTATTTTCCAAGCGCGGCCACCGTCGGGTGCTGCCGTGTCCCTCAACTAGCACCTGACCGTGTCCCACCTTCCCTTCGAGGAGTCTCATGGAAACCTGGCCCGGCACCGCCTACCCCCTCGGCGCAACCTTTGACGGGAGCGGCACCAACTTCGCCCTGTTCAGTGAGGCGGCCCAACGAGTCGAACTGTGCCTCTTTGATGAAGACGGCGGTGAGACGCGCATCGAGGTACGCGAGTCATCCGCTTATATCTGGCACTGCTATCTTCCGCTCGTGCAGCCGGGCCAGCGCTACGGCTACCGGGTGCATGGCGATTACAACCCCGCAGCGGGCAACCGGCTCAACCCGAGCAAGCTGCTGCTTGACCCCTACGCCAAGGCTACGACCGGGGCCATCGACTGGGATCCGTCGCTGTTCTCCTATGACTTCGACGACCCGGATTCCCCGAACGACGAAGACTCCGCGGCACACATGATGCTCGGCGTGGTCGTCAACCCATTCTTCGACTGGACCGGCGACCGGTCGTTGCGCACGCCATACAGCGAGTCCCTAATCTACGAGGCACACGTCAAGGGACTCACCAAGCTTCAGGAGTCCGTACCGGAGACCCAACGGGGCACCTACGCGGGATTGGCGCATCCTTCGGTCATCGACCATCTGCAGAAATTGGGGGTGACGGCTATCGAACTCATGCCGGTGCACCAGTTCGTGAACGACGGCACCCTCATGGAGCAGGGCCTGAACAATTACTGGGGCTACAACTCGATCGGATTCTTCGCGCCGCACAACGCGTATTCCTCCACCGGTGATCTCGGTCAGCAGGTGCAGGAGTTCAAGGGCATGGTGCGCAGCCTGCACGCCGCCGGAATTGAAGTCATCCTCGACGTGGTCTACAACCACACCGCCGAGGGCAACCAAATGGGGCCCACCCTATCGTTCAAGGGCATCGACAATGAGGCCTACTACCGCCTCATGGATGACGACAAGCGCTACTATATGGACTACACGGGCACCGGCAACACCCTCAATGTTCGGCACCCGCACGTGCTGCAGCTCATCATGGATTCGCTGCGCTACTGGGTGCTCGAGATGCACGTTGACGGCTTTCGGTTCGATCTGGCCTCCGCTCTGGCCCGAGACCTGTACGAAGTCGACAAACTGTCCACCTTCTTCGAGCTTGTGCAGCAGGACCCGATCGTGTCGCAGGTCAAGCTCATCGCCGAGCCGTGGGACGTCGGCCCGGGCGGCTACCAGGTCGGTAATTTCCCCTCCCAGTGGTCGGAATGGAACGGCAAGTACCGCGACACCGTTCGAGACTTCTGGCGGGGAGAGCCGTCCACACTCGGCGAGTTCGCCTCGCGCGTGGCCGGCTCGGCCGACCTGTACGAGCACTCAGGGCGGCGCCCGATGGCCTCGATCAACTTCGTCACGGCGCACGACGGCTTCACCATCGCTGACCTCGTGTCCTACAACGAGAAACACAACGATGCCAACGGCGAAGACAACAACGACGGCGAATCGCACAACCGGTCCTGGAACTCCGGCGTCGAGGGCCCTACTGACGACCCCGAGATTCGCGGGCTGCGCGCCCGCCAGGCGCGCAATTTCCTTGCCACCCTGTTGCTGTCGCAGGGGGTTCCGATGCTGTTGCACGGCGACGAACTGGGCCGCACCCAGCTTGGCAATAACAACACCTATGCGCAGGACTCCGAGCTGACCTGGGTGCACTGGGACGAAGCCGACCTGCCACTGATCGAGTTCACGGCGGCGGTCTCCCGCCTGCGCCGCGAGCACCCGACGTTCCGGCGCAGCCGGTTCTTCGACGGACGCCCGGGCAAACGGGTGGCAGGGGAGTCCCTGCCCGACATCGTCTGGCTCAACACCGACGGCGAGCCGATGGCGTCAGAAGACTGGGACGAGAATCTGGCCCGCACGGTGGCCAAGTTTCTCAATGGCAACGGAATCCGCGAACGCGACGTGCGCGGGCAAGAGGTCGTCGACGTCAATTTTCTGCTCCTGTTCAACGCGGATGCCGAGGACGTCGAATTCAAGCTGCCGCCCGATGAGTACGCCCCGGCCTGGGAGATCGTCGTCGACACCGCCGGCGAGGGGGCCGATTCCGTTGCCCGTCCGGCCGGAGCCATTCAAACGGTAGTTGGTCGGTCCCTCGTGGTTCTGCGCGCGTATCACGAACCCGAAGCTGCCCCGGATCATTCGGTGGCCGCGTCACTCGCGGGCAACACCGGGTTGATCTCCCTCCCGGGTCTGACCTAATGCCGCTGAGCACTTATCGGCTGCAGATCACGGCCGGATTCGACCTCGATGCAGCGGCCGAAATCGTGGACTACGTGCGCTCCCTCGGTGCTGGCTGGGTCTACCTGTCGCCGCTGCTGAAGGCCGAACCCGGATCGGATCACGGCTACGACGTGGTCGACCACTCGCTGGTTGACCCGGCCCGTGGCGGTGCGGCGGGGCTCGTCCGGCTTGCAACGGCAGCGCACCAGGCCGGGTGCGGCGTGCTCGTAGACATTGTGCCCAACCATATGGGGGTCGCCAGCCCGGCGCAGAACGCCTGGTGGTGGGACCTGCTGCAGAACGGTCAGCAGTCGCGTTATGCCGAGGCCTTCGACGTCGACTGGGCGTTCGGCAATGGCAAGATTCGCATTCCGGTTCTCGGCGACGATGGTTCGGATGGCCGCACGGAACTCGACCGGCTCAAGATCGTGGGCGGCGAGCTGCATTATTTTGACAACCGATTTCCCCTGGCGGCCGAAAGCAACAATGACGGTGCCAGCCCGGCCGATGTGCACTCCAGGCAACACTACGAGTTGGTGAACTGGCGTCGCGCCGACGCCGAGTTGAACTACCGCCGATTTTTCGCGGTGAACAGCCTCGCTGGTATCCGGGTCGAGGTGCCGTGGGTGTTTGAGGAATCGCACCGCGAGATCGTGCGTTGGGTGCGCGACGGCCTCGTGCAGGGATTGCGGGTCGACCACCCCGACGGGCTCGCCGATCCTGCCGGCTACCTGGAAGCCCTGCGGCGGGCCACCGACGGCTGCTACGTTCTGGTCGAGAAGATCCTGGAAGGGCGCGAAGCGCTGCCGACCAGCTGGGCGACTGCCGGCACCACCGGTTATGACGCCCTCGCCGACGTCGACCGGGTGCTCGTCGATCCGGCCGGCCAGGAGCCCCTCGATGCGCTCGAGGCCAGCCTGCAGGGCGTCGCCACCGACTGGGCCGACCTGGTCTATCGCAACAAGCGCGACGTGACCGACGGCATTCTGCGTTCCGAGGTGCTGCGAATCGCCCGACTCGTGCCGAGCGATACGGGGAACCTGGCACCGACCGCCGAGGCCCTGGCCGACCTGCTGGCCTGGTTTCCGGTCTATCGCTCGTACCTGCCCGTTGGCTCGGAGAATCTGCGCGAGGCGGCCCGCCGCTCGGCTACCCGCCGCCCGGAACTTCAATCCGAGATCGACCGGCTGCTGCCCCTGCTCGGCGACCCGGGGCATCCGGCCGCCGTGCGCTTTCAACAGACCTCGGGCATGGTCATGGCCAAGGGCGTTGAAGATCGGGCTTACTACCGGTTCAGTCGGTTGACCTCGCTCAACGAGGTCGGGGCCGATCCCGACGAGTTCGCCGTGCCGGTGGCTGAGTTTCACAAGCGGCAGCGCACGCGTCAGGCGGGTTTTCCGCACTCGATGACGACGCTGTCGACTCACGACACCAAACGCGGCGAAGACGTGCGGGCGCGCATTGCGGTGCTTGCCGAGATCCCCGCCGAGTGGGCGGAGGCGCTACACCAGCTGCGGGCAGCGCATCCGCTCGACGATGCGCCCTTCGAGAACCTGCTCTGGCAGGCGATCGTGGGCGCCTGGCCGGCCAGCCGGGAGCGGCTCGCCGCTTACGCCCTCAAGGCCGCGCGCGAAGCCGGCACGTCGACCACCTGGACCCAGCCGAACACCGGTTTCGAAGCGGCTCTCGACGACCTCGTCACAGCCGCCGTCGAGTCGGGGCCGACCCGCGATCTCCTCACCGCACTGGTTGACCGGCTGCAGCAGCCCGGGTGGAGCAATTCGCTTTCCCAGAAGCTGCTGCAGCTGACCATGCCGGGCGTCCCAGACGTCTACCAGGGCAGCGAGCTGTGGGAGACCTCGCTCGTCGACCCCGACAATCGTCGCCCGGTCGACTATGCGCTGCGCCGCGAGCTGCTGACCCGTCTGGAAAGCGGATGGCTCCCCCCGGTCGACGAGACCGGCGCCGCCAAGCTGCTGGTCACCTCCAGCGCCCTGCACCTGCGCGGCGACCGGTCAGACCTGTTCACCCGCTACCTGCCCGTACCCGCCTTCGGCCCGGCTGCTGGCCATATCGTCGCGTTCGACCGCGGCGGAGCGATCACCGTGGCCACGCGGCTGCCGATCGGGTTGCACGAGGCCGGCGGCTGGCGCGACACGACCATTGCCGTGGCCGGTCGCACCATCGTCGATGTGTTCACGCGCCAGCGCTTTGACGGCCCGAGCCTGCGAGTCGCCGATGTGCTGGCCCGGTATCCGGTGGCGTTACTGGTGGCTGCCGACGACCGAGACCGCCCTTCCCACCGCATCGGACGTCACACATGAACGAGCAGAGATTCGAGGTCTGGGCACCCGACGCGCAGACCGTGCAGCTGGTGTTGGGCACGCGAAGGCTGGAACTTACCGCCCGCGATGACGGCTGGTGGGAACTGCCGGCATCCGCTCGACCGGCGGTGCGCGCCGAGAACGACTACGGCTTCATCGTGGACGGGCGCGGGCCGTACGCCGACCCGCGATCACGGCGGCAGCCGGCCGGGGTGCACGCCCCGTCGCGTAGTTTCGATGCGTCCGCGCATGTCTGGCAGGATGCCGACTGGACCGGGAGGCAGCTGGCCGGCGCCGTCATCTACGAGTTACACGTGGGAACCTTTACACCCGAGGGTACGTTCGGGGCGGCCGCGAGCCGGCTCGATCACCTGCAATCGATCGGCGTTGACTTCGTCGAGCTGTTGCCGGTGAATGCCTTCAACGGCACCCACAACTGGGGCTACGACGGTGTGCTCTGGTACGCCGTGCACGAGGGTTATGGCGGTCCGGCCGCGTACCAGGCCTTTGTCGATGCTTGCCACCAGCGTGGCATTGGCGTCATTCAGGATGTCGTCTACAACCACCTCGGCCCGAGCGGCAACTATCTGCCACAGTTCGGTCCCTACCTGAGCGAGGCCGCCGGTAACACCTGGGGGTCCTCGCTCAACCTCGACGGGCCGCACTCCGATCCGGTGCGCCGATACATTCTCGACAACGCACTCATGTGGCTCGGCGACTACCACGTCGACGGCCTGCGCCTCGACGCCGTGCACGCGCTGCGCGACAGCAGCGCCACCCACCTGCTCGAGCAACTCTCCGTCGAGGTCGCCGCACTCAGCGCCGAGACCGGGCGGCCACTCACCTTGATCGCCGAATCCGACCTCAACGATCCGCGCCTCATCACCCCCCGAGAGGCGAACGGCTACGGCCTCGACGCCCAGTGGAGCGACGACTTTCATCACGCCGTGCACGTCGCCCTCACCGGGGAAACCTCAGGGTACTACGCCGACTTCGAGCCGCTCGACGCCCTGGCCAAGGTGCTCACCCACGGGTTTTTTCACGACGGCACTTATTCGAGTTTTCGGGAGCGCACCCACGGTCGCCGGATCGACCGGGAACGGATGCCCACCTGGCGGTTGGTCGTCGCATCCCAGAATCACGACCAGATCGGTAATCGGGCCGTCGGCGACCGGCTCAGCGCCCAACTGGATGTCGGCCAGCTCGCAATTGCCGCGGCGCTGACCCTGCTCGGGCCGTATACGCCAATGCTGTTCATGGGGGAAGAATGGGGGGCGACGACACCCTGGCAGTTCTTCACCTCGCATCCCGAACCTGAACTCGGCACGGCAACGGCCACCGGACGCATCAGCGAGTTTGCCCGCATGGGCTGGAATCCGGCGCTCGTCCCCGACCCGCAGGACCCGGCGACGTTCGAGCGCTCCAAGCTCAATTGGAACGAACTGGCCGAGCCCGAGCACGCTCGACTGCTCGAGTTCTACCGTGCTTTGGCTGCGCTGCGCCGCACCCACCCCGATATCACCGATCCCCGGTTCGACCAGATCGCCGTCGAGTTGGATGCGGCCGAGGGGTGGCTGCGGCTGCACCGTGGCCGCACCAAGATTCTGATCAACCTCGGCGAGCGTTCGGCGCACATCCCGGCCAGCGGGGGAGAGGTCGTGCTGTCCTTCGCCGCCGCTGGCGATGCTGTGCAGGACCGACTGCCTAACGCCCTGCAGCTGGCTCCGCACTCGGTCGTCGTGCTGGCGTGATCTGTTCAAACGACGCGTTGGATCTGGCAAGATGGGGCTGCTGCCTCCAGTCGCAGCACACTCGATGGGGGACCACGCATGGGATCGTTTCTGGCGCCGACCACGGCGGCCGCGCTCAAGCGGGTGCTGACGCTGCAAACGGATACCGCTGGTTCGCCCCTGGATCGGCTGCGCGCCATCCGCTCGCTGCAGACCGCCCTCGAACAGGACCCGGCGACCCTGGCCGCTGTTCGCGGCGCCCTCGCTGCTGACGTGTCGTGGGACCAGATCGCTGATGCGACCGGACTGAAGCCTCCGGCGGCCAAATGGCGTTGGGGCGGCACCGACGACGAGATCAGCGCCCGCCTCGAAGCCGGCCGCAAACGATCCGTGCGGCCAAGCAGTGTGCCGACCGACCTCCCCGGCCTGTCCGTCGCCGAGGCGGCGGCCGAACGCGGTGTGAGCGCCCAGGCGATTTACCTGCAGGTGCGGCGCGGCACCCTGGTCAGCCGCACGGTGACCCTGCCCGACGGCCGCAATTACAAGCGGGTGTTCCCGGCCGGCACGACTGACCCCGATTCCAGCCCCGACCTCAACGGAGACGTTCCACAATGAACAACATTCCCACTACTCTCACGATTGAGCATCGCGCCGACCGGGTGCACGTGCAGCTCGACCGGCCCGACGTGCGCAACGCCATCGACCAGACCATGATCGATGAGCTGCACGCAATTTGCGCTGAACTGGAGCAGCAGCCGCGTATCCTGATTATCAGCGGAGCGAACGGTGTCTTCGCCTCGGGTGCCGACATCGCCCAGCTGCGCGAACGGCGCCGCGACGACGCGCTGCTCGGCATCAACTCCGGGCTGTTCTCCCGCATTGCGAAACTGCCGATGCCGGTGATCGCCGCGATCGACGGCTGGGCGCTCGGCGGCGGCGCCGAACTGGCCTATGCGGCTGACTTTCGCATCGCCTCCACGAGCGCCCGGATCGGCAATCCTGAGACAGCCCTCGGCATTCTGCCCGCTGCCGGTGCGCTTTGGCGACTGGCCGAGCTCGTCGGCGAGCCGGTGGCCAAGGAGATCATCCTGGCCGGACGCATTCTGAGCGCCCCCGAATGCCTTGCCGTGCATCTGGTCACCGAGGTGCACGACCCCGACGACCTGCTCGCTGCCGCCCACGCGCTGGCCGACCGCATCGCCGCGCAGGACCCTCTGGCGACCCGTCTGGCCAAAGAAGTTTTCCACGCTCCGCGGGCGGCGCATCCGCTCGTCGACAACGTTGCTCAGTCGATTCTGTTCGAATCCGAGGCCAAGTTCGCCCGAATGGATGCCTTCCTCGCCCGTCGCAAGCGCTAGACGAAGACCACGGCTAAAGCGGTGACAGTGCCAATAGCGATCGCAGCCCATTCCATGAATACTCCCTCTTTGCGCCCACTATCGCATCGCGAGGCCACTCGCGTGCGGTTGCGACCCACTTGGATGTGGCCACGGCGAATTCAGGAAAGGGCCAGACTCGTTCAGCGCTGGACGCTACGCCAACAGCACTGCTCTGCCACATGAAACACACTTCAACTCACGTGCGGGGACTGTCTCTTTAACGGTGGTTCCGGGCTGGGCGTATTGGCCCGGTGGGTCTGGGCGGGTCGCCAGGTTTGGGACGGGTCCCACAGCAGTGGGCCGAGCACTTGGGGCCGGCCTTTGACCATGCGGATTTTCCACCCGTTTGTGTTGATGGTGTGGTGGTGGAACCAGCACAAGAGTGTTCCGTTTTCGATGTTGGTGGGGCCGCCCTGTTCCCAGGGGAGGACGTGGTGGACTTCGGTCCAGCGGGCGGGGATGGTGGAGCCGGGGATGATGCAGCCGCCGTCGCGGGCGGCGATCGCGGCGCGTTGTTTGGCGGTGAAGCAGCGGATTTTGTCGCCGAGGTAGAGCACGTCGCCGTTCTCGCCGAA
>NZ_SOFE01000006.1 GCF_004402405.1 Cryobacterium levicorallinum | reverse complement strand
TCTGTGAGGAACTTTGAACGGTTCTCACTGACCATCGCACGGTGGTTCGTTACGTTGTTATTCCAACGATCGAACCCCGGGAATTACACCACTGCACGGGACGTGACCCGAAGTGGCGCGAAAGACGTGACTTCGAAATAAAGTAACCGGCGTCGTGCACGGCTAAATAAATGAGCCGAAAATCGATCTTCTCGGGGCGGGAAATTACTGTGGCCGTTAGAGAAAGTGTCGACGGTGGGACACTGCGCCGCGCCGCCGACCGCCCATTTTAGGCGTCCTTTAAATCGATGCCCTTGGTTTCCTTCATCATGAAACAGGCCACACCGGTACACGCGCAGAGAATGACGATATAGACACTGGACAGCCAGCCAATATCCAGGGAGTTGAAGAGAGCGTTTAGATAGGGGGCGGTGCCGCCGAACACGGCCACCGAAATGGAATAGGCGAATCCGATGGCCCTGGTGCGGATTCTGGTCGGAAAATTCTCAGAGAGGATCGCCGAGAGCAAAGCGCCGGGGATAGCGACGATCACCAGGGCGATCGCCGAGGCGAGCAGGAGCGTCCACCCTGCAGAACCAATCATGGCGGTCAGTGGGACGGACAGCGCGATCATAAGAACGGCGAAGATCAGCATCATCGGGCGCCGCCCGACTCGGTCGGAAATCCATCCCCAGAGCGGCAGGGTTGCCAGAGCGATCAACTGGGCCAGCAGGGTCATCCAGAAGGCGGTGCCCGAGTCCATGCCTTTCTGGGTGATCGCGTAGGTGGAGGCGTACGAGGTCCAGGTGTAGTGAGCGGCTGTCACCCCGGAGGTCATGGCGATCATCAGCACGATTGCGCGCGTAACCTGGGCCTTTGGGAGCGGTGCCGGCTTTTCGGTGCCGGCCGTGTGCTCGTCGAATACTTCACTTTCGCCCATGTTGCGACGCATATATAGGGCCGCCAGGGCGAGGAAAGCACCGAGGATGAACGGGATGCGCCATCCCCACTCGGCCACACTGTCGTCGGGCATAATACTGGTCACACCGCCGGCGACACCGTAGGCGAGTACAGATCCGCCGAAGATGGCGATGAACACGGCACTGCCCCAGAGTCCGCGATGCCGCCGAGGCGCAATTTCCGCCACGTAGGTATAGGCGGTCGCGGTTTCTCCGCCGTGAGCAAACCCCTGGATGACCCTGACCATGAGCAGAAGGAGTGACGCCCAGGCGCCGGCATTCTGATACGTCGGCATCAGAGCCATGGCCAGACTTCCGCCAGCCATCATGAGCATTGTGGTGACCAGGACGAATTTGCGCCCGCGCCGGTCGGCGACCATGCCGAAGACGATGCCGCCGAGTGGTCGCATCAGGAAGCCGACGGCGAATACTCCCAGGGTCGAGAGGAGTCCGGAGATGGGATCGTCGGGATTGAACATGGCAGCGGCGATGAACGGCGCAAAGACCGCGTAGGCGCTCCACTCATACCATTCGAGAACGTTGCCGAGAGTGCTGGCGATTAGATCCCGCCGCTTCGACCGTTCGGTCACGCCGCTGGTTGGTCTGGCCGTATCGTTATTGGTCTCATCGATCTGGGTCATCAGAAAAGGCTCCTTTGCCTTAAGGTATTCACGTCAGTGCGCCCCAAGCGGGATGTCGATGGGTCGCAGGTCGGACACTTTGTCGTGCGGGTAGAATCCGGCCCCGGTCTTTCGTCCGAGCTGTCCGGCCTCGACCAGCCGACGTAGGTTGTTCGGAACGATGGTGGCCGGGTCTTTGGACTCGGCATAAATGGAGTCGGCCACGTCGCAGACCACGTCAAGCCCAATGAAATCCGACAGCTCCAGTGGCCCGATGGGATGCCCGCAACCGAGTTTCATACCGTCGTCAATGTCTTTCGCGGAGGCATAGCCGGCGTCCAGCATGCGAGCCGCCGAGAGCAGATAGGGGATCAAGAGCCCGTTGACCGCGAAACCCGGTCTGTCATCAATGGTCAGCGGTGTTTTGTGCAGGCTCGCGCGCACAAAATGTTCGACGGCCGTCACGGTGTGCGGGTCGGTCAGGACGGTCGGGATGACCTCCACGAGGTTCATCCTGGGAACGGGATTGAAGAAATGCAGCCCAAGGAACCTACCCCTCCGGGTCAGGGCTCCGGCGAGTTTGGTAATGGGAATCGAGGAAGTGTTGGTGGCAATGATGGTCTCGACAGGAACGCATTTCTCCAGCCGTCCCAGCACGGAAAGCTTGATCTCGAGGATTTCCGGCACGGACTCGATGGCCAGGTCACACATCGAGAATTGTGACAGGTCCTCCACCGTGTGCAGTGCGGACAACCAGGATTCGGTGTCCTGACCGCTGCTTTGATGCTTGTCGACCGAGCGTTGCAGCGCCGCCTCAATGTGCGTTCGGGCAGCCCGCAGCGCATCTGTTGAAGTATCATGCAGCAGCACCGTCCTGCCCGCGCGGAGGCAGCTTTCGGCGATTCCGCGGCCCATGGCATCCGAGCCGACAACACCGACCGTTTTGATCCTCGATATTGCCGTTTGAGGCGTCATGCCTCGTACCTCCTGATCAGAGCGGCGAGTGCCTGACCGCCGCCGATGCACAGCGTGACGATGCCATATTCCGTGTCGCTGCGCTGCAAATGCCGGGCGACACGGAGGGTCAGGATGGCGCCGGTCGCTCCGATGGGGTGGCCCAGGGCGATAGCCCCGCCGTAGGGGTTGGTCTTTTCTGGATCAAGTTTCAGGTCACGGATGACGGCGACGGACTGGGCCGCGAACGCTTCGTTAAGCTCGACGATCTCAATATCTGCCGGACTGAGTCCGGTCTCGTCAAAGAGTTTTCGCAGCGCCAGGGCCGGGGCATAGCCCATCAGCGCCGGATCGATCCCCGCCGTCGCGACATATTCCAAAGTGGCCAGGCCACCGAGTCCTCGTTCGCGGGCCGTGCTGTCCTTCATTAGAATAACGGCCGCGGCGCCATCGTTGATTCCCGATGAATTGCCGGCGGTCACGCTGCCCCCCGTCTGAAACGCCGGGCGGAGCCCCTGCAGCGTTTCAAGGGTAGTGTCCGGGCGCGGTGCCTCATCGACGGTCACAGTCACCGGCTTTTTTCCGGGAACCAGAACCGGCGTGATTTCCTCGAGAAATACCGCCTGGGCTTCCGCTGTGCCCGCTCTGCGTTGGCTCTCCCAGGCAAACTCATCCTGTTCCCGCCGAGACACCCCGTATTTTTGGGCTACGTTTTCGGCGGTGACACCCATGTGTTTTTCGCTGAACGGGTCGGTGAGCATGGCCAGTGTGCCGTCGATTTGGGTACGGTCCCCCAGCCGGGCATTGCCGCGGGCGTTGTAATCCAGGAAGGGCATCCGGGACATCGATTCATCGCCGCCGGCCAGGATGACGTCGGCTCCGCCCCAGCGCAGCTGCTGCGCAGCCGACCAGATGGCCTGCAGACCGCTGCCGCAGAGCCTATTCACGGTGAAGGCGGGGGTGCGCTCGGGCACGCCGGCTGCCAGAGCGACGCGGCGGGCGTTGTAGGCATCCGCACCGGCTTGGCCGACGCAGCCCATGATGACCTCGTCGATATCGGCCGCGGTAACGCCGCTGCGCGCCATTGCCGCGGCCGCAGCAATAGCGCCCAGCTGGTGTGCTGGCACGGCCGCCAGGGCCCCGTTGTATTTCCCGACGGGCGTTCTGGCTCCGTCAACGATAACTATCTTCTGCTCTGACACTGCAATCTCGCTTCTATGACGTGAATGTGCTTGGCGTGAATGGGTTCAGGATGCGACGGTCGAGCCGACGCCGGCAAACTGCCGGGCTCCGTCCAGTAGCCTCGGGATGCCTTCTTCCAGCGAGGGGCCGAAGCCGGTGTCGCCCGGTCGTTCACCCTTGAGCCAGCGGGTGTAAATGGCTTCGCAGAAGATGGATGCCTTCCACAGGGCCAGCGTCTGGTACCAGGGCAGCGCATCCAAATCCAGATGCATTCGCTCGCGGTACCGCGAAATGAGCTGATCACGGGAGAGATATCCGGGTTCGCGGGTCACGCTGGTCAACTCGAGCGGCGTAGGAAAACTTCCGGGTTCCGAATAGGTTGCCGTGAGATAGCCAAGATCTGCCAACGGGTCACCCACCGTGGCCATTTCCCAGTCCAGGATGGCCATCACGCGTGCCGGGGACGACGGTTCAAACATCAGGTTGCCGGCTCGGAAGTCACCGTGGATCACTGTGGCGGCCTGGCTGGTGGGAATATTGCGTTCCAGCCAACCACCGATGCTGACGACCTCGGGCAGATTCCGGGTGGTGTTCACCTCCCACAGGGCAGAAAAGCGCTCGACCTGTCGCTTCAGGTAGCCTTCCGGACGCCCGAACGTAGCCAGCTCACCGGAAGAAACATCCACCTGATGCAGCTGCACCAGGGTGTCGACAACGGCGGTGCTGGTTGCCTCACGCTGCGTCATGGAACCGAGGTAGTTCGGAATGCGATCGGTGATGACGGTGCCGCCCAGGAACGACATGATGTAAAAGGGAACACCGAGAAGCGACTCATCGTCGCAGACAGCGAGGATTTCCGGAACCGGTACTCCCTGCTTTCTGACCAGCTGCTGGATTCGGGCCTCACGGACCATGTCATGGGTGGAACGCGGCAGGGGGGGACGTGGCCCCCGGCGCAACACAAACACCTCGCTGCCACGCTGGAGACGATAGGTGATATTGGATTGCCCATCTCCAATCCGACCCCAGGACAGCCGGCCGGCACCGAGGCCCCTAGCATCCATGAACTCTTCGACTGCGTCCAGAATGAGAAGCGCCGGTGAGCCCAACTGTGCCGCATCGGTGCGGCTGGCGACGACTTCGACGCCGTCGGGAGCGGTGTGCATCAGTGAATTTCCGCCAGTTCGGTGTTGAGATCAGCGGCGCGCAGAATACCACGGTCCGTAGTGGAGCCGTGCACATCGGCCAGGTACGGCTCGCCCGCATCGACGGCCCGCTTCCGCATCGACGAGGCGCGCCGGGAGATGGCCCATTTATGGGTCTCGTTAGCGCCGTCGTAAATTCGGAACGGACGAACCTCGTTCAGGTACGCGGCCAAGGGAAGCGCGTCGGAAACGCCGTCGCCACCGCAGAGCTGGATGGCGCGGTCGACCACCCGGAAGATCGCTTCCGAGCAGTGCACCTTGGCAATGGAGGACATTGCGGATCCGGCCCGTGGATCCGTGTCGAGCAGCGCGGCGGTCTTAGTGATGATGGCGTCAGAGGTTTCAATATCGATCACCGATTGGGCAATCAATTCCTGGGCAAGGCCCAGGTTCTTCATCGGAGAGCCGAACAGCTCACGGCGCTCGATCCGGTCGAGGGCGATGTCCAGCGAGCGCCGCGCCAGGCCAAGCCAGCGCATGCAGTGCGTGAGCCGGGCGGGGCCGAGGCGCACTTGGGCATATCTGAAGCCGAGTCCGACGGCCCCCAGTACCGCGTCATCCGCCACAAAGCAGTCATCGAGATAAATGTGGGGATGACCGCCAGCTATGGCACGGTCCATGGTGTGGATGCTTTCGCCGAGCCGGATGCCTTGGTTGTCGAGATCGACCAGGAACATGGTGGCACCGGTCGGGGCGTCTCCGACGGCCTCGGTGCGGGCCATCACGATGCAGAAGGCTGCGCCGTCGGCGCCGCTTGTGAACCGTTTGTGACCTTTAATGGACCATCCACCGTCGACCTTTGTCGCCACGGTGAGCAGGGCGGCCGGATCTGAACCGGCACCAGGGTGCGGCTCGGTCATTCCGAAGCAGGACCGCGACGTGCCGGCGGCCAGGGGTACAAGGTATCGCTGTTTCTGCGCCTCCGTAGCGATCAGATTTAGCATGTGCATATTGCCTTCGTCCGGCGCCATGCAGTTGAGCGCGGACGCGCCGATCGGGGAATATCCGGCCTCTTGAAAGATTGCGGACCACTGCTGAATGGGGACGCCCTGGCCGCCGAATTCCTTAGGGACGTGCGGGGCAAAGACATTGGCGGCCTTCGCCGCCGCTTGTAGCCGGTCCCGGGTGGCCTGGCCCAGGCGCTCGCCCGGCCTCGGCTCGGCGGGAATGACCGTGCTGCGGATGAATTCGCGGGTGCGGATTCGCAAATCTTCGATGTCGACGGGCAGTGACTCGGTGCTCATTGTTCTATTTCCTTTCGCGGGTGGGGGCCGATGAGTGGGGATGTTAAGCGGTGCCGCCGGCCGCAAGCAGGCCGCCGTCAAGGTTGATGACCTGACCGGTGATCCAGGCCGAATCTGAGGACGCGAGAAAAGCAACGGTGGCGGCGACATCCTCTGGATTGCCGAGGCGGCCCAGAGGATATCTCGCGGCGACTTCTGCTTCCTTACCTTCGTACAGGGCCTGGGCGAATTGCGTCTTGACAACCGCCGGTGCGACCGCGTTCACTCGTATCTTCGGCCCCATTTCGACGGCGAGAGTGCGGGTCAGATGCGCGATGGCCGCCTTGGTCACGCCATAGAAACCGATGCCGGGTGCCGGTGTCTGTCCGGTGACCGAAGACACGTTAATCACGGTGCCGCCGCGGCCGGCGAAATCCAGGGCAACGTGGTGGTAAGCATCCTGAATCCAGGCCAGGGTACCGAAGACGTTCACCTCGGTAATTTTGCGCGCGGCGGACAGATCTAGATCCATCACCGATCCGTAGACGGGGTTGATGCCCGCATTGTTGACGAGGACGTCCAGCTGGCCGAAGGTTTCGGCGACGGCATTGAGAACCTCGAGGCGGTGGTCCGGATCGTGGGCTTTGCCGGCGAGCGGAATTACGGATCCTTTCGGGAATTGGGCGGCCGCATCGTGTAACGCCTCGGTGTTACGGGCGGTGATACAGACCTGAGCGCCCTCCGCCACCAGCCGCAAGGCGATGGCCAGCCCGATACCGCGACTGGCGCCCGTGACGATGGCCGTCTTGCCCTCAAGGCGGTGCGCTTGGACGGGGTGCTCGCTCATAATCTGTCTTTCTGGGACGGTACGCCCTGGGCTGCCGTGTTTTCATCACGGAGCTCCTGGCGGCGAATTTTTCCGGTCTGTGTCTTGGGTAGGTCGTCGATGATGTGCACGATGCGGGGGTACTTGTAAGCTGCGAGGCGCTCTTTGGTGAATGCGATGAGTTCTGCTGGAGTGGCCGATGCACCTGATTTCAGGGACACGAAAGCGACGACGGTTTCGCCGCGGTACTCATCCGCCTGGCCGATCACAGCGGCCTCATGGACTGCGGGATGTTCGTATAGCGTGTCCTCGACCTCGCGGGGCCAGACCTTATACCCGGAGACGTTGATCTGGTCTTTAAGCCGGTCGACCAGATAAACCCAGCCTTGGGTGTCGATGATGGCCACGTCGCCGGTGCGAAACCTGCCTCCGGGCATTGCGTGGGTGGTAGCGTCCGGATTATTCCAGTAACCCGGGATAATTTGGGGTCCAGATAATTCCAGCTCGCCCTGGGTACCCGGCGGAACGGGTTGACCGCTCTGGTCGATGATTCTGGCTACAACGTGTGGTAGTGGAATGCCGATGGAAAGAGTGCCGCTGGAGGCGTCGACCGGCGCCTCGGCACAGGGCGGGACGGCAATTACACCGGACGTGCTTTCGGTTAATCCATAGGCATTGTGGATGTAGACGCCGAAGCGTTTTTTGAAGCGTTCCACGGTGGCCGGCGGGATTGGCGCCCCGCCGGAATACAGAGTCTTGACGGCGGTAAAATGGCTGGCGCTGGCATGCGGAAGCGCCAAAATCGCGTTGAACACAGTAATCGAGCCGATGGTAAAGCTGACCCTATGCTCGGCGAAGGCCTCCAACACGACATCGGGGTCGAAGCGGCCCGTAAAAACCAAGGTTGTGTCGGTGAACAGTGAGATCGCAGCGTTAATTACGGCGCCAGTAATATGAAATAGTGGGGCCACGGCCATGACGACGTCACCGGGGGCCAGCCGTGCAAAGCGGCCAAACGTCGTGGCGACGGCCAGGACGTTTTCGTGGGTGTTCATGGCGCCCTTAGGCGGCCCGGTCGTTCCAGAGGTATAGGTCAAGAGCGCCACGTCGTCGCGGGTCAGCTCAATGTCAGCGGGTCGCAAGCCGTCGAATTCGCGAATCAGAGCCGCAACGTCCCCGTCAGCCGAAGCTGCCGGGCGTGTTGTCATGTCACAGCTGCGCGGATCGTTCCGCGTCTGAAAGTCACGTGCAGAGGTACTGATGAGCCAGCAAGCGGTGCCTCCGGCAAGCGTTTGACGAGTTTCCGACACAGCCGTATCGGCACAAATAACACCGATGGCACCCGAGTCGTCAACGAGACGGCGCAGCTCTCTACGTTTGTACATGGGGTTCAGCAACAGTGCCGTCGCCCCCAATTTCCAGAGGGCCAGCAGGGCGAGCGCATAATGGGGCGTGTTCTGGAGGTAGATACCTACCCGGGCACCGCGAATTGTGCCGCGGGCCTCGAGCGCTATAGCGAGAGCGTCGGAGGCACGGTCGACTTCGGCGGCAGTCATCCTGCCATCGAAATAGCGAAGTGCGACGCGATCCGGATTGGCGGCGACGCGGGCCTTCCACGCCTCTACGGTGGACTCGTACCGCATCTCTGCACGTACATCCATGCTAAGAACGTCTGGTGCGGTCTGAGAATCCTCTACGGCGTTGATCCCAGAACGACTCTCTACCGAAGAGCCGATCTCACAACGGTTGGTCATAGTTGAACGAGTCACGACAGCCGCCCCCCTCCGGCATCTTCGCCGAAATTGACTTACTAACTCCTACCGAGCGATCGCTCGGTAGGAGTTAGTCTGGAGTAGACGCCATCATCTGTCAAGGCAGACAATAGCAAGCAGGCGTTTACAGTTGAAGGAGTATTCGTGAAAGTTGAGACTGCGAAAAGAGTCGGGAATGCGTGCGTGTGGCGCAAATATTCCGAAAATATTCTGCCACCCCTGCTCCAAGCCGCTTTGGATAGTTTTGTGGAGCACGGCTATCACGGCACGACAATTCGCACTGTGGCCGCTCGGGCCAAGCTCTCCGTACCGGGCCTATATCACCACTACGCCTCCAAGCAGGCACTGCTGGTGGCGATCGTACAGTTTGCAATGGAAGATTTATTGGTCAGGAGCGAAGACGCTATAGCGGAGGCAGGTTCCTCAGTGGAGGAACAGTTTCGCCTGCTGATCGAATGTCTGGCGCTCTTTCACGCTCACCGCAGTGAGCTCGCCTTCATCGCTGCTAGTGAGATCCGAAGTCTGGAAGGCGAGTCGCGAACGGCGCACATCAAATCCCGCGATAAGCAGCAGCAGATGGTGGACAACATCATCAATCAGGGTATGCGAGAGGGGATCTTTGACGCTGAGCACCCCAAAGACACCAGCCGAGCCATCGTGACTATGTGTACCGGTATTGCGCAGTGGTACCGCCATGACGGTGAGCTTTCGCCCGAAGAGCTGGCCATCAGATATGCCAACATCGCCCGAATGACTTTAGGGGTTGGCTCAGGCTCTCAAAGACGGAGTGTCATCACGGCGCCCACGCCTTTACGAACAGATGCGCGAGGCAGGCCGGACCGCGGCTGACAGCGAGCAGCGACCAGTGAATTTTGGCTATCTCGTCTGGCCGCTGCACGGAGCGACCAGACTGCCCTTAGGTTCGAGGATTCGGGTCACGTCCCGCTGTGTGGTTTCTCGACACCGTGCAGGAACCAAGGCGACGAATGCGACTCTGAGCGATACGTCATTCCCAAAGGTCCCTACTGTCAGGGTTTCTTTGGTGCCCTACGAACCCGGCTAGCCACCTGCATTCAGTGAAAATGACCGCAACCGCCGCATATTTCACTTTTTTCACAAGCCGCCCCTCCAAGACGAATTCGGCCAAAATCGTGGCTATAACCATTCAAACGGACATTTTCACGGGCCTCCGCTCACTGTCGCGCCTGCCGACCACGAGACTTCTACCCACCGGAGACATCCGGTCTACCGCCCAAGCAGGAGATGAACTGTGAGCGACCAGATCACCGAGTTGTCAGCATCCGCGCTCGCTCTAGCCATTCGCCGACGCGAGATCTCGGCCAACGAAGCCCTCGACGCGCACCTCGCCCAGATCGACCGGGTGAACCCTCGCATCAACGCCATCGTCACCCAAGATCGTGAAGCGGCCCGCGACCTTGCGGTGGCCGCCGACACCCGCACCCTGAGCGGCGACGATCTGCCTCCACTGCACGGCGTTCCGATCACGCATAAGGACACGCATTCCACCGCCGGCCTGCGCACGACCTTCGGGTCACCAGTGTTCGCTGACCACGTGCCCGATCACGACGATCTGATCATCGAGCGGTTCAAGGCCGCCGGTGTCGTCACCACCGGTAAATCCAACGTGCCGGAGTTCGCGGCCGGGTCGCACACCTTCAACGAGGTCTTCGGAACGACCACCAACCCGTATGACCCCTCTCTCAGCGCGGGCGGCAGTAGCGGAGGGGCCGCCGCAGCTCTGGCCGCACGCATCCAGGCCATTAGCGACGGCAGCGACATGGGCGGCTCGCTGCGCATTCCCGCCTCTTTTTGCAACGTGGTGGGATTCCGGCCGTCGCTCGGCGTGGTCCCCCTGCAGCCGAGCCGTAACGCCTGGAGCTGGCTCTCTCGCAGCGGTCCCTTGGCCCGGGAGGTGACCGATATTGCCCTGGCCATGTCGGTGATTGCGGGACCAGACGCCGCTACACCGTATTTCAACCCGGTGCCGGCACACCGGTTTCTTGAGCCGCTGCAGCGCGATCTCACAGGGCTCGTCATCGGCTGGTCCGACGATTTCGGTCTGGGAATTCCGGTGCAGAAAGAGGTGCTGCGCGTGCTGCATCAGCAGCTGCAGGTGTTCGAAGACCTCGGCGCGACAGTGGAGCAGGCGGCCCCTGATCTGCGTGACGCCGATGAGGTGTTCAGCACAGTGCGCGCGTTCGACTTTGCCTTGTCCTACGGCGATCTTGTGGCCCGGCACGGCGACAAGATTAAACCCGAGGTGCGCTGGAATGTGGAGCGCGGCCTTGCTCTGAACGGAGCCGACGTCGTCTCGGCCGCGCTGGCCCGCACCCGGTTAGCGCAAAAGACTCGTATCTTCTTCGCCCGCTACGACGTTTTCGCGAGTCCGGCCGCCCAGCTGCTTCCCTTCGATGCCGCCCTGCGGTATCCGACCGAGATCGACGGCGTGCCGTTTGAGAACTACCTTGAGTGGATGCGTTCCGCCTGCGTCGTTTCTGCGACCGGGCTTCCCGCGCTTTGCGTGCCAGCGGGTTTCAGCGAGTCCGGTCTGCCGGTCGGATTACAGCTGGTCATGGACCACGGGCAGGATGTCGAGCTGCTGCAGGTGGGGTACAGCTTCGAACAGGCCACCCGCTATGCGTGGCAGGCTCCCGATCTGCGCGACATAGGTAGCTGAAATGCGTCGTCGACGTTCAGATTCGCGCGGGCTGCAGCACTCGTCCGCCTCGTTTGAAAGCCTCGAGCAGCAGACTGACATCAATCGATTTGGTGTGAGCAACCCAAGGCGCGGACGTCACGCAGGCATAGAGGGCAGCTTGGTCCTTCGCCGTGACATTCGCTACGATCTGGTAGTCGCCGGCGACCGCGGCTGCGTACCTCACCAGCGGCGAGGCCGCGAGCTCTCGCCCGACCGCCTCGACGTTCTTCGGGTCGCTGCGGATCCACAAAAACGCTTCGACGGGAAGGCCGACACTCGCCGGTTCAACGACCGCCCGAATGTAAACATGGTTGTTCTGCAGCAGCCATTCCGTGCGGCGGCGGGCCGTGGCGTTGGACACCCCAGTCAGGCGGGCCAACCGTTCGCAGGACACCCGCCCGTCTCGGCAAAGCGCCTCCACGATCTCGTTGTCGACCCGGCTCAGCCGCTGCGGCTCCTGCAGACTCCACGTGTCCGTCGTCACACCGGCCCGCAGGGCATCAGCTTCGACCTCCGTCAGCAAGTCAGGCTGCCAGCCGCGGATGGTGCGGAAGTAGCGCATCACGGGGTAGCTGACTGCGCGCACCAAACCGACCGTACCGGGGATCTCGTCCGTGAGCAGTGCCGGCATCAGCTCGGCCTCGGTCAGCACTTCGACGACACAGTCCACGCCGCCGGTCATCGTGTACGAGAAGGTCGAATCGCGACGCTGCGCCAGTGCGTTCGCGGTCGCGCGCGTGGTGCCCGGCGCGGTCTGAACGCGGATGATCACCGAGGTGGATTGTGGGCGGAGTCCGGCCACCTGCACCAGCCGGGCTTCGATCAGTTCACTGCCCCGGCGGGCGACAGTGCGCTCCGGTTCGCCGAGCACGACGGCGATTTGGCTCCAAGAGCTGCGCCCGTCGAACTGCAGCGCGGCCGCAATCCGCCGCTCCAAGGGATCCAGTAGCCGCACAATCCATCCTTGCTCGTACGCCGTTCCTTGAAAATACAAGGATTTCCTTAGCGCCGAACTTATCATCACTCACTGCCCCACCCGCATTCCAGCACTGGAGCACTTATGATTACGTCCCTACCCGGTGACCCTGACTCAACCGACATCCTTGCCATTGCCAACCTGCCAATCCTGTGGATTTTGGCTGTCGGCGTGTTCGCCGCCATCATCCTGCAAACGGTCGTGTACATACGTGCGGCCCGGATCGCCGCGCCGGCGGCCGGCATCAGCTCGGCCGAACTGAAAACCTCGTTCCGCGCCGGCGCCGTGGCCGCAATTGGCCCCTCCCTGGCGGTAGTGCTCGTCAGTGTGGCCCTGCTCAGCCTGTTCGGAACCCCGGCTGTGCTAGTGCGCGTCGGTCTGGTCGGGTCGGCTGCCACCGAGACTGCTTCGGCCAGTATTGCCGCCAGTACCATGGGAGCAGCCCTTGGCGACGCGAGCTACACCCAGAGCGTGTTCGCCGTCGCATTTATGGCGATGAGCCTCTCCGGCGCCATGTGGATGATCGCCACCCTGGTGTTGACCCCGCTGCTTAAACGCGGCGACTCTCGGCTGCGCAGCGTGAACCCCACCCTGATGGCCATCATCCCCGCTGCCGCGCTCCTCGGAGCGTTCGCGAGCCTCGGCATCGGCGAGCTCGGCAAAACCCCCGTGCACATCCTGACCGTTGTCACCTCGGCCGCGGTGATGGGCGCCTGCCTGTTCCTGGCACGCCGCTTCAACTTGGGCTGGCTACGCGAATGGGGGCTCGGCTTCTCCATCGTGATCGGCCTCATCGTCGCATACACCGCCCACACCACCGGCCTCGCACCGGTCGCCTGAACCAACATCGAGAAAGGCCAGCATGTCCTCCACAACAGTGATCACCACGCCGTCCGCCGATTTGGCGACCTTCGACCGCACAACGAGCCGCTGGGGTCGGTCCACCATGATCGCCGCACTGGTCATGTCACTCGCCGCGCCGCTCTACCTGGTGCTTTTCGCCGACCTTGGCATCACGCAGACACAGGTCTGGATCGCGTTCCTCGCCGTTGCCGCCGTGTTCTCGGTGCTGTGGGTGGTCGAACCGATCACCTACTACCCGATCCTTGGTCCCGCGGCAATGTACCAGGCGTTCATGATCGGCAACATCGCCAACAAGCTGCTCCCCTCTGCACTGGTCGCCCAAGCGGCCATCGGCGCTAAGGCTGGCACCAAGCGCGGCGAATTCTCAGCCCTGATGGCCATCTGCGGCGCCGCGATGGTGCACGTGTTCTTCATGCTGGTGTTCGTCGGTCTATTCGGCTCTTGGCTGGTCAACATCGTGCCAGCCGACGTCACCGACGTCGCGCGCCTGTACATCTTCCCCAGCATCATCGGCGGGGTCATCGTGCAGCTCGTGGTGTCATTGAAACAACCTCGCGTCACGCTTATCGCCATCGGCACAGCCGCGTTCGTCTTCTTTGTGCTCGTGCCCGCCGTCCCCAGCGTCGCAAACCTCGCCACCGGAATTACCGTCGTCACCACCGCCGTGCTGGCCTGGTTCCTTCGCAGCAAGCCCCGTTCCGACTCCACGAAAGAGATCTCATGACCGTGACCCTACTTCCGACTGATGACACCACGACCCGCACGATGCAGGAGCTGTACCGGCACCTGCACGCGCATCCGGAACTGTCCATGCAGGAGACCGAGACCTGTGCGTTCCTCACCCGGCGCCTTGATGATCTCGGGCTCGAGACCTTCCGCTGCGGCGGGACCGGCGTCGTCGGTATCCTGCGCAACGGCGCCGGTCCCACGGTCGCCTACCGCGCCGACATCGACGGCCTGCCTATCCAGGAAGAGACCGAACTCGACTACGCGAGCACCGCCCGCGGCACCCTGGCCGACGGCACCGACGTGCCTGCGATGCACGGGTGTGGCCACGACACTCACATGACAGTCGCGTTGACACTGGCCGAGCACCTCGTCACCCACCCGTCGGCTTGGGCAGGCACCGTGGTGTTCATCTTCCAACCCGGGGAAGAGACCGGAGCGGGAGCGGTAGCCATGCTCGCCGACGGGCTGTGGGACCGCGCCCCCCGCCCCGAGATCGTCTTCGGCCAGCACGTATGGCCCGGCCTCGCTGGCACCGTCGACATCAGCAGCGGCGTGGCGATGGCGATGGCTGATTCCTGGAAGGTGACCGTGCACGGCCGTCAGGCCCACGGCTCCCAGCCCGATCAGTCGATCGACCCGATCGTGATCGGCGCTCACATGGTCGTGCGTCTGCAGACCGTCGTGTCGCGAGAGGTGCACCCGATGAAGGCCGCTGTGGTCACGGTCGGCACCTTCCACGGCGGACTCAAGGAAAACATCATCCCCGCCACTGCCGAGTTCACTGTAAACGTGCGCACTTTTGACGTCGAAGTGCGGACCCGCGTACTGGATTCGCTGCGCCGCATCATCGCGGCCGAAGCACAAGCATCCGGAGCCCCCGATCCGATGATCGAGGTGCTCTCCACATTCCCCCGCTGCTACAACGACCCGGCGGCTACCCAACAACTGATCGCTGCGCTCAGCGGCGCCCTCGGAGCGAACGGCGTAAAAGAGGTTCCGCCAGTGATGGGAAGTGAGGACTTCGGACTGCTTGCCGAGGCCATCGGCGTACCCTCGGTGTATTGGATGTTCGGCGGCTATTCCCAGCAAACCATCGACGCAACCGAATCCGTCGCCGGCAACCACTCCCCACATTTCGCCCCCGACTCCGAGCCGGCCTTGGCAGCCGGGCTCACCGCCGCCCTCACCGCCATACTGTCGCGGGTCGGCACGCCGGGCGGCGCCGCATGAACACCTCAACAGCCCGACTCTCGGTCAACGGACCCCGACTGGTCGCTGACCTCAAAGCACTCGGCAGCATCGGATGCGGGCCGGGCGGCGGCCTGGATCGCACTTCCTTCTCGGCAGCGGATGGCGAGGCTCGTGCATGGCTGCTCGGGCGCTGCGCCGAAGCCGGTCTCAGGGCGGAAGTGGACGGCATCGGGAACATCGTCGTATCGCCCGACTACGATGCCCGGACTGCGGCCCAGCCCGCCGTGTGGTCCGGGTCGCACATCGACACCGTGCCAAACGGGGGCGCATTCGACGGGGCGCTCGGTGTGCTCGCCGCGCTGGAATGCCTGCGCCGCATCCAAGAGGAACGCCCAGCCCTAGACCGGCCGGTGCGGGCGGTCATGTTCACCGACGAGGAGGGCAACTACGCCCATCTGTTCGGGTCGAGCGCACTCGCACGAGGATTTTCCCGCACCGAGCTGGAGTCGCTCACCGGTCGAGACGGCGACCGGTTCGCTGACACCTTTGCGGCCACCGGCGGAGACCTCGATGCGGCCACGGCGACCAAGCTGGACCCCGCTACGCTGCACGCCACGGTGGAGTTGCACATCGAGCAGGGACCGACGCTCGAGCAGCTCGGGCACGACATCGGCGTGGTCACCGGCATCGTGGCGCTCGGCGGCGGCGTGGTGTCGTTCCGAGGCCGGGCCGACCATGCCGGCACCACCCCGATGAACCAGCGCCGCGACGCCCTCACTGCCGCCGGCGCACTGCTCGTGGCGTTGCCCGAAGTGGCCTCAAGCGTTAGCGAGCGTGCCGTCGTCACCTCGGGAATCGTGACGGTCGAGCCGGGAAGCGCCAACGTGATCCCAGGGCTGGCCAGGGTTACGGTGGATTTTCGGGAAGCGGAGACGGATCTGGTTGACGCCCTGCAAACGACCATCGTGGATGTGGCCCGGGAGATTGCGCTACGCTACGGGGTGCAAGTGGAGTTCGATTTTGAGGTCACGATCCCGCCGGTTCGGCTCGACGCCAGCATTCAGGCGACCATCGAGGCCGCGGCCGCCGCGCGTGAGTTGTTGTACAGCTCGCTGCCGTCCGGGGCTGGCCATGACTCGCAAAACATGGCTCAGCTGGCGCCGACGGGCATGATCTTCGTGCCGAGCATCGACGGACGCAGCCACTGCCCCGAGGAGAACACTGCGTGGATCGACGTGGAGAACGGCGCGAATGTGCTGCTCGACACCCTGCTGAGCCTCGCCCGCGACTGATGGTCCCGCCCCGCGCCTTCAAGGTGGCCAGCGAGAAGTGCTCCCGGGATTCTATAGGCCAACATGTGGTTCTCGAGCTGACCCAGCGCGACGCACCCCAGGAGTACATTTCCGCCGTTCAATAAAAGAAGGCAGTCAAACAGGATTCACGCGTTCCGGAGAAGAAATGGGTGATGCCTCTTTTCGAGATGATGTTTTTCCCTGGAACGTGCCTACGCAGGACCGATCAGAATGCTAGCCGACCATACATGTTCGTGACATTGCGGGGAGTCACATGATTAGATACCGAGGGGCAAGCCACGATTCGCCATCACGTTTGGTTAGGCATTCCGGTGACCATTGATATTTCCCGCAGGTATAGAACGCAGCCTCGGAATCCCGCCTCCGCGCCACGTTCTCGTCGCGGTCGCTGACGTCGTCGTCTGCCTTCGCAGGCGGTTCGGCGGCCAAGCCGTCTGGCGCGTCGGCCGATCACGCTCCAGCCGCGTCCACCCAGTCGCGGAGGCGCTGGCGGGCGTCGCCGAATTCGCGGAGCCATCCGAACGGGGCCGAGCAGTGCTGGGCGGGGTCGTAGGCGCGAGCCCGTGCAGATGCACGGCAGAGAGTTCTCAGACGAGTTAGGAGTCCCGGTGCCAGAACGGCGGCACAACGGATGCCGGCAGCCCGTAGGTGCGTCGAAGACACTTCACGCACTAGTTGAGTCCGATCCATTCGGCCTCGGCATCTTCGGCGTTGAGGAGGCTTCTGCCAACTTGTTGGGGTGCTGCTAGTGCGTTCGTGCCTAGCCGCAGTCGATCAGTCGACCAGTCGACCAGTCGAATAGAATTATAACTATCGTGCCGCCGGGGCTCAGCCGGAATCGCGCCCAAAAGAATAGGTGAGCGAGCAGGTAAATCAAATAGAATCCAAAAAGTCCCAGTAAATCTTGCGATCTACCAGCACTTTTTTGTCTCGTCGGGCTGACGTGATTCGAACACGCGACCCCTTGCAGAATCGGGGCGATTCTGGCCGTGACCGAATGTCTCGGGAACTCGCGGATTCCCTTGATCTTGCAGGGAACCGGGCGGTTCACTTCATCTGAGCGTACGCGTCCATGTTCGGTCGGTCACGGTTGATTTAGGTGGGTCAATGGTGGGCATCCCACCATTGATTGGTCCGACCGCGTCGAGCGCTCTCGTCTGGCCATGGAACTGGAATCTCAGTGCCGCTCGATCATTGCATCGGAGGCAGGCACAGCGTGCCGCCGCTAGACCCCTGGGGCAGGATTCGCGACGAGTGCCCTGATGAGCGCCGCCAGTCGGTCAGCTGGTACGCCCGAGTGGGCCACGACAAGGCTCTGGCGTGCCGAGTCCGCAAGGGCATGCAGGGTTCGAGCGGCGTCGAGTCTCGTTCCGGATACGGGAGGAGTTCCAATCTTCCAGCCACCGATCTGGTCGACTGGATACTCGAACGCGATCGACAGGAGGTTGTAGAGATCGGTGATGTCCTTGGGCGCGTGGCGTGACTGTGCGGCATAGGCCTTGAAAAGGAGGGCGAGCTCGACCGGGGGCACGCGGACCACGAAATCAAGCCGCGTTCCGTCCGTCAACAAGACGCCAACTTCGAGGACGATCGGATCAACGCGGTGAGCAACAGACTCGCCATGTGGCCGCCGATGATGCGGACATCGCCGATCCGTTTTGTGATCTCGGCAACGTCGGCGAGAGCGCGGAAGGCCGCGTCGTCCGCGTTCGATGTAGCGACGGTCTCGATCCGACGCCTGATCACGGGAGCCAACCCGCCAGAACCGCTCGCCGGATTCTCTCGACAGCGTCGGCCGCGTCGGGACCCCCCGTCCGCTGCACATCCCACGCCACGAGGACCGGGTCGGCTATCCAGCCGGACCCCGTCGACGTCCAGGCACGGGCGGTCGACCAGATCGTGGGATCAGCTGGAACCACACATTCAAGGGTGGCGTTCTCTCGCGTGGTTTCGGAAAAACCGAATTGGGCCAGGTCAAGGCCTGTTTGCGCGTAAACGACCGCGCGGCGGCCCATGCGCCACGGCGCTATCAGATCAGCGGCCGGGTCCCCTGACAGGAGCACGTTCAACTCGGCGGCAGCGTCCTGAGCAGCTTGCGCCTGCCGCGTGATGGAGTCCAGCCCCATCCAGTAGCTGGTAATGCCTTGCGGCCCCGGATATTTCGTTAGGAATTGCTCCCACAATGCGTCGGGCCGCAGTGCGTGCCAGCCGCCCGTTTCGCGAGTCACCGCGGTGTCCAGCGCGCGGAGTGCGTTGGAAATGGCTACCTGCGACACACCGCACTCAGCGGCGAGATCGATCTGGGTTCGCGGTCGCGGCGTCCGAAGGAGCACCCGGAACAGAGCGAACCGCCCCCACGCGACTCGCCCACGTGCCGGCGCAGGTCTACGGGATGGTGCGCGCCCCCTGAGCAGTCCGTCTTCCATGCGCTCACCGGCAAGAAAAACGACACGATCCTGCACAGAGACAACAGAAATCCGCGGGTCGAGTGATGCGGCCTCAGCCAATCCTGCAGTCGCCACCACGCGTAGATCAGTCACCCCAACCGATCGAAGCATCACCGGTCTTCACAATTTCTCTGGCTAAGGCAGCAATCACTGCGCAAGCGCGAGAAATTGATGGCGAGTTCACCGTATTGCAGGGTTCAGGGGCCCGGCCGATGTGGGTAGGAAAGCGGCACGGCTATGGGGGATTGCACGCAAAGCTCCTCGGTGACGGGTCTATTGTCGTTGACTCGTCCGGAACGGCGATGTTCACTCGAGACGTGGCTTTCGCGTCGCCGTCGGCCGCCGGGGCCGTGATTACCGGGCGAGCGTGCAACGGTCGCACAGCGTGGCTGAGCACGGAAGCCGGCGAAACATTCGGGCATTGGCAGAGTCGCGGCCTCGGTGATGGGCAGTTAGCCGGTGTCTGAGCCCACGCCCTCGAAGAGCCAGTTTCTTGTCTACCGGGATGAATCCGGCCAGGCGCGCATCGATGTCCGCTTCGATGGAGACACGGTGTGGTTCACGCAGGCGCAGCTTGCCGAGCTTTTCAACACGTCCCAACAAAACGTCAGCCTGCATATCAGGAATATTTGCGAAGAGGATGAACTGACCCCAACGGCAACTCACAAGGAATACTTGTCGGTTCGCAGCGAAGGAACCCGCGACGTGTCCCGCAAGCGCGCGCACTACAACCTCGACATGATCATCTCGGTCGGCTACCGGGTGCGGTCGAAGACAGCCACGGCCTTTCGGGTCTGGGCGACCAAGCGGCTGCGTGAGTACATCGTAAAGGGGTTCGTTCTCGACGATGAGCGGTTGAAGAACCCCGATGTCCCCTTTGATTACTTCGATGAGCTGCTGCTGCGCATCCAGGACATCCAAACTTCGGAGCGGCGCTTCTACCAGAAGATCACCGACGTATACGCGACGTCCGTTGACTACGACAACGACGCCGCCGTGACCCAGACGTTCTATGGCACGGTGCAGAACAAATTGCATTGGGCGATCACCGGTCAGACAGCGGCCGAAGTGGTGCAGTCACGGGCGGATGCGACGAAGCCGAACATGGGGCTCACCAGCTGGCGCAAGCCACGCATCCACAAGTCCGCTGTGTCGATCGCGAAGAATTACTACACCGAACCAGAGTTGTCTGCCCTGCAGAACTTGACCGAGCAGTACCTGGTCTTCGCTGCCGGGCAGGCCGAGCGGCGCGTTCCGATGCGCATGGCTGACTGGGTGAGCAAACTCGACGGGTTTCTGACTCTGAATGATCGCGAGATTTTGCGGGATGCGGGTAGGGCATGATCTCGCCGTCGCGCACGCAGTACGCGAGTTCGAGGCGTTCAAGCGCCTCGACTCTGCCAGTGCGATTTCGGATTTCGACGAGTTCAGCAAGCGGATGATTGAAGGAGGCACGCCGCCGAAAACGGGGGATAGATAGTTGGGGGACAAAACGTGAGCGTCAGGCAGGTCGAAAGAAAAACTCAAGAGCGCGTCGTCGAGCTCTTTCAGGCGCGAGGCTACGAGTGCGCCGGTAATTGGGATCAGCGCGTGGGCACCTCTCACATCGATGTTGACTATCTGCAACAGAAAATTCAGTCCCGCGTCTACGACGTGCGTCAGTATTGGCCAAGGTTAAAGCAACGCCGTGAAGACTCCGTTCTTGCGCCATGACGGGAAGCACGCTCGTTCTGGCGGCAAAACCGCTGCGGAACGCACAGCTGGCGTGCGGCCGTGAATCGCCGGATCCCAGGACTTGAACCTGCGACGCCGCGACTCTGGGTCCAATGATCACTCGATCAGCTTGCTTGGATGAATCCAGCGGTTAAACACCTTTTGATCAGGACAAATATGCGCAATCGACAAATTTGGACGAGGATAAAATGCGCGAATTAGACTCCAAAACTGGGCGAAAATGCCCAAATTCGCGCCCATAAACAATGGGTGAACAATGGCTTTGCAAGTTCTTAAACGAAAAGAGTCCTGATAAACCTAGGTTTATCAGGACTTTTGTGGGCTGTTCGCGAAACCCAACAGGGCGCGGATCGCGTGCCACCACGAGAGCCGTTTTCCTCCGCATCCCGCATCAATTTCCTCCACTGCTGCCGGACGAAGAGTTACTGGGGAGGGCGACGGATCTACTCGTCATTCATCGGGTCAGCGCTCCGGACGTCAGTCAATGGACTGGTTCGCTGGATCGCAGGCTTGGGTCGCGCCACGCCCAACGGAACCCACCTGATCACTACGCACTCCCTTACTCGGCAAGACGACCGGCACCCGAAATTCTCAGCAGTGCCTCGCCGGACGTGACGAGAGCCCGCAGCTCCCCAACCAGCTTGCCGAGCCCATCTCGCAGTTCGACGCGTTCGGCGGTGGCGTCGAGGATGGAATGCCGAGCAGCGTCGACGAGTGGCTCCAATTCGGTCAGTGCCATCGCCGTAGCCCGCTCCCCGATGCGATCGAGCTCGGCGTCCAGGGCGCGGCGCTGACGGTCGCGTTCCGCTGCGCTCGCCCGACTCCTGAAGAGCTGTTCGGCCATGGACGACATTTCGACGATCAGTGGGACGACGGCCGTGGCGGTGGCAACTCGCTTGCTCACCTTCATCGCTGATGACGCGCTGGTCTTTACAGGCTTCTTCATCGTCGAGAGCTTCTCGTAGTCGGTTAAGGCTTTGAGCAACGCGTCCGACACACGTTTGACGGCTGGCGAGATGACCTCGGTCGTCTCCTTGACGGACGTCGAGCGGCCGGCTTCGATGCGGATCGAATCCGCAAGTTCTTCGAGCTTCTTCCAGGACGGTCGCTGTTGCTCCAGTGCGATCGTGTCGTCGACGTTGCGCAGGAGCTTCTCGACGTTGCGCTCCTGGAGACCGTACCAGAAGTCAATGGTCGCATTTAGCGACTTCTGGATTCCGTCGGAATCGCGCTGGTCGTCGACGGCTTGCCCGATGGTCTCCGAGATCTTGCCACGTAGGTCGGCATCAGCGGAGCTCTGGAGCGCGTCTAGCTGCGCCACCCACGATTGACGCAGTCGCAATCCTTCATCCGAGAAGTTCTCGTGAGAGAGATATTTCCCCACTTCAGCTTGGAGGCCATCCAGCGAGTTGGCGACCGACTTTCGCCAGAAACGCTGCGCCGAAGATGCTCTTAGCGACGAGCCGTCACGGGACCCAAGGTTGGTGAGCGCGTCACGTAGTTCGGCGATGCCATCCCAGCCCCGGAACTCATCCCACAGCTGCGGATCCGGGTTGCGCTCCGACCCGGCCATCTGCGCGAAGTCCTGCGATACGACGAACACGGGAACGGCGTCGTCCAGTTCCAGTGCGCGGCGAAGTTCGTCGGTCTTTCGCTGCGCTAGATCCCGGTATCCGTCCTCGTCGGATTCGGGGTCGACGCCCGCCTCGTCGAACCGGGAGATGACGAACCACAGCGAACCTGGCACCCAGTCGCGTCGGACGAGTGCCTGCAGCGCGGGGAACTCGGCGGTCGCGAGCTGAGGGGTGACGGTGACGACGGCGACGTCGGTCAGCTCGACCGCGGTATTGGCCAGTTGGGTGTTCATGTCGGCGCGAGCGTCTTCAGCCCCGGTCACGAAGCCCGGGGTGTCGCGAAGCAGGCACCCCACCGCCCGAACTTCGTTGACTTCGAAGGTCTCGTGACGCGCGCTGATGGTCAGCCAGTCCGGCACCTCAACTCCGGAGTCGACGATCAAACGTCGCAGCAGCGAGCTCTTGCCCGTGTCGTACGCACCGTAGACCGTGACGACGGGGGCGCTGAGGCTCGCGAACTGTTGCCACTGCTCGTCGGCTTCGAGCCCGAGTTGCCCGCCAGGGATGGCATCAAGCCAGGACTTGGCTTCGGTGAGGTCGATGGGGCTCACAGCTACACAGTTTCCTTCCGCAGGTCATCAAAGGCATCCAGCAGCGCTGCAACCACCACAAGTCGTCGTTCCGTGCGTGCCAACTCGTACCGCACCAGCACCTGTTGATTCTGGTGGTCGTTACGTATTCCACTGATCTCAGTATGTCGTTCCTCGAGGTAGGTGACGGGAGCGTCCTCGCCGCGAAGAAACCCCGCAACTCGCTCGTCGCTGTTCTGCTCCACGGATTCGACCGCGACGGTGATGGTTTCATCCCAGGTCGAACGCTTTCCCTCAGTGCGGATCCAGCCGACGACGTCCCATGCCGTCGCGGCAACTTGGAGCACTACCCCAGCTCGCGCCACCGTCTTCCCTGCCTTGATGGCGCCCCAGGGCTTGAACTTGATGCGGAAAATCTTCTTCCCGATCGCATAGGCGGCATCTCGAGTGCCTAGCCCTGAAACGAGCTTCTGCACCGACGAGATAACGAATCCACCAACTCCGGTCACGTCTGCGACGGTGTCCCTCGGCGCTTCCTCGTCGTCCGCTACGGGTGTGCCCAGCTTCTGATCGAAGTTCATGGCGGCAAGTTCGCGGTTGATCGCGGACTCGTGAGTCACTGCCCACTCGCCGATCTCATCGGCCGCGGTCGCCAGAAACTCGTCGATCTCAGCGTGAAGATCGGTGTTGTTCCACGAGGCCATGGCCTTGGCCAGCCCGTCATCATCGCCGCGGGCGAGCACCCGCATTTTCCTGATGGCTTCGGTCGTGTGCCGTGACACCGTCTCGGACAGGGTGTGCTCCAATGTGTCCGACAGGTGTTGACCATCCTCGAGACATTCGCCGAGCGACCGGATCAAGGCGTCATGCTTGTCGACCGCCACACGGTTCGCCTCGCATTCGGCGCGGGTCTCCGTGCTCAAATGCAGCAACTCCACCATCGCATTGTCCAGTGCCGCTAGGGCATTCGCCTGCGCGATGTCGCCTGGCGACAACGAACGCAGCGCCTCGAGAAAGGCATCGACGCCGTCCCATTCGCGATTGGCGTCGTATTCAGCGCGGGTGACCGGCAGATGCCGTCCGACCGCGGAGAAGGGATCCGCCGCGATGCCGTGAATGTGGTGCGTGTCGATGTCGATCCCCCGCGACGCCAGCGCGGCGTGCAGCTCGGCCGCCTTACGGTCGCGCCGATTGAAGTACTCATCGACCCCGTGGACCGGATCGACACCGAGCTCGTCGCAGCGGTTAATGAGGAACAACATTCGCGGCCACTTGCCCGGCGCCGCCTCGGTGCCTTTGACGACACCTTCGAGGCGAGCCGTGTCACCGATCAATAGGTTCACGTGGAGCAGCACGATGACGAGTGCGGCGTTCGTGGTGGCGGACACCGCCTTGTCGTCGTGTCTGCTGCGCCCGCTCTGAAAGCCAGGAGTGTCCACGACGTCGACGCTGCCCAACTGATAGACGTGCACGTCGTCGGTCGATGGGTCGGCACGGATGTGGAGCGTTTCGGGGACGTCGCCGTCCATCTCCACGAGCAGTCGCTTGATGAACGACGACTTTCCCGCGCTAGAGTCACCTGCGACGGCGACGGAAGGTCGTGCACCACGGGGCGGGGTCGCGGCCATGAGAGCAGGCCGAAAGGCCGCATCGCGCTTCGCGGCGTCGGCGAGCAGCTGCGTCCAGCCCGCGACGCGGGTGATGTCGGGCCCGACGAGCGCGTCGGCGAACGCGCGGCGCAACCCGTTGACATCCGCGTCGTGGTGGGCACGGCACGATTCGACGAACGCCTCACGGTCGCCGATATCGGTATTGGTATTGCTCGGTGTAATTGCGGCGTCCAACCAGTCCTCGCCCAACAGAACTCGCTGGATGTCGCGGTGATCGCGGCTGTTGGCGGAGCTCTCGCTCAACAACGACTGCTGGGCGCCTTCGAGGATGTCGACGCTGGGCGACGTGGCAATCTTCGCTGCCTTCTCGTCGAGTTCTTTGGCGATGGACGTGATCTGTTGGCGGAGGTGCGCCAGCACCACCGCCTCGCGCAGCAGCGACTTCACGCTGGGGGCGGCTTCCTGCCATGCCACGGATCGCGCGTCGACGGCGAAGTCCTTCTCGATGCTGTCGAAGGTAGTGCGAATCGCTGTGCGGCCAGCATAGGTAGCCTTGGATCGTGCTTCGGCACGCTGCTTTTCGGCTGACTCGCCGTGCCGACCCCCAACGAAGCCGAGCACCGACGACGTGATGCTGATGCCTGCCACCACTACGCCGCCTGCCCACCCAATGGGGTTCCAGGCATTCAAGAGGGCGATCCCCCCGATTGCCGCCGTGACTCCGGTCAACAGCCCACTGGCCCGGAGCGCGGCTTCGAAGGCTCGCGACCCCGACCCTGCCGTGCCCCCGAGGTCGGATGACTCGCGTTCCGCCGAGAAAGCGTGATGACGCAATTCAGCTGCGGCCATGGACAATTCCCGTTCGAGGAACTGCGCGGATTCCGTCCATACGTGTTCGAGCGCCGCCGCTATCTCCGGCTCGTCGAACACCTTGCTGACGAAGGTATCCTTGTCGATGTCCTTGCGCTCTTCGAAGGCCTCGCGTTCCAGGCGCTTGAACCGTTTCTGCGCATCGCCGCGCGGCTTAGAGAGATGCGGCTTCAGCAGTGTCCGCAGGTACCGGCTGAAGGTGCCCTCGGCCGGGGAGAGGTACGGGCCGCCGCGAGCGATCTCGGCGATCGTGAGCAGGTCACCGCTCCACTCGTCGTCGTGAAGGTGGACGGCGCGTTCGTCGGGTTCGAGGTAGCCGAGCACTTCGAGGTGTCGCGAGATAGCCCTGTCGATCTCATCGAACCGCTCGTTGAGCCGCTGGTCGAGCGCTTTGAGCATGCTCGCCTCGTCGTGCAAGATCGCGCGCATGCCCTCACGCAAGGACGTGAGCCGGAGCTGCGCGCCGCCGGCCGCGATCCCGCAGGTCAAGAGCGCTTCCAGCGTGCCGAAATTGGACCAGCGCGCCAGATAGTTGATCCCGTGCTGTTCGCGTTCGTTGAGGAAGTCCTTCTCGGCGGGGCCGCGGTACGGAGTGCTGGCCCGCGCGAACAGTGCACGCCTGCTGTGGATGGCGACCACCGGGGCATCGGGCAGTCCAATGCTCGCCAACTCGGTGCGAATGTTGTCGCTATGCTGACGGACTGGTTCCGAAACATTCTGTCGAGCAGTCTGATTGGGCACCTTGGCCGGATGCCGCCAGCGCAGGTTGCGGATGTTGAGCACGGCAATGGTCGGCTTGCCGTAGTGACGCACCCAGTCGGCGACCTTGGAGAACTCGCTGGGCTGCTGGCTCTGACTGTCGAAGCACAGCAGCACGACGTCGGCGATCTCGACGGCACTCCGCGCGGTGGCCTCGAGTTCTGCGCGACTCTTTCGTCCACCCCACCCGTTGATGCCCGGAGTATCGAAGAGGCGGCACCCGCGCCAGGCGACCGAGTGCACTTCCGTCGTCCAGTCACTGTCACCTGGCGAGACGTCGCTTCCGTCCAGTTGACCGAAGGCCGACAGCAACGTGCTTTTGCCCGCGCCGGTGCGGCCGAAGAACGCGACGTTGAACGTCGACAAGACATCGCGTTGTCCGGACAGGTGTGTGCGTACCCTCTTGGCGAAGTCGTCCGTCGCACTCGCTACCTCCTGCAGCAGTGGACCGAGGCCCTCAGTGGGGGGTAGCGGAATTGCGTAGGAGCTGATCGCGGATTCTCCTAACTCGTCGAGTTGGGCCATCTCGTCGCGCCCGGCAGCGAGTGCGCTTGCGATTGCTCGGTCGAAATCGGTGTCCTCGCGACTCTCCTGCAATTCATCCCCCACATTCAGCCATGACCTCACAGCGAACACTATCCGACCACTCAGACGCTGGCGTTCCGGAGCGCCGCGCGCATCCGCAACTGGGCGGACCATCCCTGACGAAATTGTTCGTCGCCCTCTTCTACCGCGCTGTAACCCTGGCAGTGGGCTTCTCAGCTGGGGAGGACATCGTCAGTGCGCCTAGCTGGCCTCCACCAGAACGAGCTGAAGCCCTACCTGTGCTTTGCAATCTGGCCGGCCCGTGCCCGACCCGACCCGACCCGATCAAGTTTGGGACGAGGGCGGGGGCCGATAAGTGCGGTTATGTCCGAATGACCGAAATCCGCCGATGAGTCGACTCCGCGCCCTCACTGGTGCCATTTGCGATCCGCGCCCTCTGTCGCGCTCTGCACCTGGCCGACAGTGCCAGCTTTATCGAACGATTCGCGAACAGCGAGCCTCTGCGGACCGTGGAATGACGTTCCAGGCGGTGCCGTTTGCACATAGTGCGCACAACGACCCGATATTGCAGTGCCAGCCGCTGCCAGACTCCGCAACAGATACCATGCGACTCATGACAGATCCCTTCGCATTACCCGCGTTCATACTGTCCATTGTGGGCTTGGTGGTGGCCAGCATTGGCGCACTGACAGGCGTCGCCGCCCTCGTCTGGCAGATCAACACGCGCACACGGGGAGCTCATCGGGTGACCGTCGAAGTTTCAAATGCCGTGATCGTGGACGACTCCGACGAGTCGGACGTCATGATCTGCGTGGAAGCAATCAATAGTGGCGCGTCCGCCATCGGTATTTCGTCATGGGGCTTCGAGCTCTCCAACAAGCGCGGTGGGTTCGCGATTCCAAACCCGGTGCATCCATCAACACCGTTACCCCACATGCTTGTGCCGGGAACGAACGCAAAGTTCTTCGTCCCAGCTTCAAACCTCGGTGCGCAGATCAAACACAATCCGGACCTGACTGTGCGTGACTTGCGGGCTTTCGTACAGTTGGCCACCGGGCGCAAGGCTTACACGCGGCGGCGGGGGATTCCTCTCACGGATGAGTTCTGGCGCTCGTGAGATCGGGCCAGGGCCACTGCAGAAGGCCGGCCGCAATGTCCGTGCCGATAGAAGTCTTCTCGCGCGATTCTGGAATAGACCGTATGCGAACGTAAGAAGCAGGACTCCAAGACCGCCGATCGCAATGATCGTCGCCAATCCCTTTCGTGCCCCCTGGCCCCGGTGCGTGTCGATGACGGTTGAAAACTGAGCCACAACGACGGTGAAACAGAGCCACCCGATCACGATTGATGTATACGGCTCCGTCTTCAACCGTCGCTGACACAGGAAGAGTATTTTAGAGAAAGCACGAAAGGATCATGTTTGCTACTTGATCGTTGCAAGCCCTTCGGCCGCTGTGACGATCGGCGGTGTAGCTATCGGGCGTCGCGCCCATCCGACGCGGGGTGCACCGATGCACATAACGGGCGGATTCCATCCCGTCCGGCGGAAACGGCATGGCGACGGCGAGACAAGATCTGGCTCTGGCCTAAATTGGTGCAGGATAGCAGGATGAGCGAAGGCGACAATCGAAGGACGGACTCCGATCCACTTTCGGGGCGGAACGCGGATATGCTCCCCACGCCGTCTCTTGGCGAGTACGAGTTCGAAGACTTCACCGAGCGCCTCTTAAGCGCTCAACGTTTCATGCCGCCGCCCGCTCGACGCGTGGTGCGAATCGAACGTTGGGGACGACGTGGAGATAAACAACATGGCATTGACTTTATGGGGACGTTCAGCGACGGCAAGACGGCCGCTTGGCAGTGCAAACGTCTGGACGCACTGACTGTGCCGGACGTCGCAGCGGCTGTCGCCGCCACGAGCTTCGCCGCTGACGAGTTCTACCTCACCTATGCCGGCGAAGCATCGTCGTTGGCCAGGATCGAGATTGCAAAGTACCCGAAATGGCAGCTGCTGGATCGACGCGGGCTGGGTCGGATAATGGATGATCTTCCTCTGCACGTGCGTCGGCGGGTTCTAGACGAAACTTGGGGAGTCGATGTCCGCCGGCGTTTTCTTTCTGTTCCTGGCGAGGATTCTTTCGTCGGGATTGATCAAGTCCATCGTGCCCGTCTTGACGAAGATGACATGCTCAACGATCGAGGCGAGATGGCTGGCCGCGAAATCGAAGACCCGTCGTTGGCACAGGCTCTGGACAGGACTTCGGACTGGCCCCCGATTGTCGTTGTGAGCGGTGTCGGTGGCGTTGGGAAATCGCGCCTACTTTCAACGGTACTTATGAGGTTGCAGGACGAGAACCCGACTGTGCCCGTTGTCTGGCTCGCACCCGGACGGCGCGTTGACCAGGACGCACTTTCGGAGTTGCCTCTAACTCCCACTGTAATTGTTGTCGACGATGCCCATCGAGATCCGGCACAACTTGTGCCTCTTCTGTCTTTTTGTAAGAACAATCCTGAGGCTCAACTGGTGCTTGGATCTCGAGGCGTCGGTATCGAGCCCGTACGAGCAGAAGTAATGCGTGGTGGTTATCGCGCGTCACAGATTGTCGAGATTCCGGTCACAGATCTGACCACGAAGGAAGGCCGCCGGCTCGTAGCGAGTGCATCATCTGGGATGGACCTTCCCTACGGACTTTCCGAGTTCCTCGCCGAGCAAGCTAAGGATTCTCCATTCCTAGCAGTGCTCACCATTAATCTGATCCGCAAAGGTGAACTCGATGGACCGCTCGGTCTGGATAGCGGCCTGCGCGCGAAGGTCATGGCGCGGTATCAGGAGCATCTCACCGGGGCGATCGGTGGTATCTCGCCAAGAGTCATTCGGCGACTACTCGCGACCATAGCGGCTCTGGGCACCGTGGACGCGACCGATGAAGACCTCCGCCGAATCATGTGCCAGTTCGTGGGATTGCCGCTCCTTGAATATTTGCGTCTATTACAGGAGCTCGTCGACCGAGGCGTGCTTCTCGACCGGAACGACAGGCTCAGGATTGTGCCGGAGCTCCTGGCTGATCAGATTCTCGAAGCGGAATCGGTCGTAGGCCACACCAATACCGGATATCCCGACGAGGTGTGGCGCACTTTCAGCCCGTTAAACAGGCTCGGATTGCTCGCAAACTTGGCGAACCTCGACTGGCGCGTTCGCCTGCAAGGCGGACCGGATATCATCTCCAATGTTTGGTGCTCTCTTGAAGCGGAGATCGATAAGAGTGATTGGGCCTCTCTCGTCGCGTTCCTAGACAGTGCCGATTCGCTCGTCTACTCGCAGCCGGTCAGGCTGCTCGGATTGCTGGAATCGGTTCGTCTGCGACTCCACATACTGGACGAAATTGTCGTCGTTACCGATCCCGACGCAGCACCGACCTTGCGGGTCCGGTTGGGCCTGCGGGACTATGGTCGTCACGAGGTCGAGGAACGGCTTCCGTCTCTCTACGCGAGCTGTGCTGAGAACGATCCCGAATTACTCGAAGTTGTGCTTGCCCCGATCGTCGACCTCGCCAGGACCGACTCTCGTCCTCCTCACCAGTTCCCCGAACACCCGCAAAGGGTGATACTCGACCGACTCGCCAACATAGGGGCGCCGCCGGACAGGTCCTTCCCAGAACGCATCGTCACGTGGGTCGAAGAAGCAGCGCAGGCCGTCGATAACCCCAGCGATGTAGTCACACCCTTGTTTGCTCTGGCGCCCCTTTTGGAGAAGGAGGGCTACCGCAGTTCGATGCAGGATAAGCGCACGGTGTCGATGACCCCGTACCTGATTTCACCGGAGTGGGCCGCACCTGTTCGCTTACACGTGAGATCCGTGCTGATGGATCAAATCAAGAATCACGGGTTGCATAGGGCATCGATCGCGATCGGCCTCCTTAAAGAGGCTCTGTCCGAACCGCGCGGCCTGTTCGGCAATCGGGTACTGGACGAAAGCATTGTTGCCTGGGAAGAGGACGATTGCGCAACGGTAAATGACCTACGCCAAGCGGCAGGCGACGGGTCCACCTCGACGACCAGGCGGCTGGTCCGAAACGCGGTCTCCTGGCCCGCAGAGCACGCGCACTCGCTGCGCACACGCTATGACGCACTCGAACTCGTGACAGAGTTGGACCAAATTGTGGAAGACGACGTAGTGCAGTTGCTGCTCGGCGGCATCGACTTCAATTTCGCGCTCGAATCGCAGCGTGGAAAGACGCTCCCGCCGTTAGAGACTTGGTCGTCCGATCTAAATGCGGAGTCCGACGAGGTGCGAGAGGCACACGCCGAGAGCGCAGACCAACACATCGAAGTGAGAGCGGGCAGACTCACTGCGCAAGTTTTGGACGCGCTTTGGCCGGTCGGCGAGGCCGTCGACAGCGGCTTCAATGCGCTCATCGAAGCACTTCGGAGCGTTCGCGAAGCCGCCGGCCATCGGAGCCGAACAGCGGGCCCGCTGTTCGGCGCCCTTGGCCAGTTTCGTCCGGATCTCCCTGGACCTCTCGTCACGCATGCAATCACCTACGGCGACGAATCTCTTCTGGACGGGAGTATACCCGCCCTCCTAGATTCGTGGATGCTGTCCAACGAAGACAATGCGGTTGCATTTCTCAAATCTTTCAGCGAGCACAAGCTGAGCATTCGGCGCGCCATCGGACAAGGTTTCCAGCTGTACGAGTGGGTAAATAAGCGCAGCGATCTACTAAGCGTTCTTGAGCACGGTGCAGCAGATCTTGATGCAGCCACCCGGCAGAGCTTCCTAGCCTCGCTAAACATCGTTCACGACCCCCGTGGCGTCGCCGACATGCTCATCGCAGCAGGCTCGTCGCCTGCAACCGTGGCGAACGTTCTGCTTTCTGGTTTCCGTTCCGGCGGCGAGCGATGGCCCAGCGAACTTAACGCCGCTGACGCAGACGCCGTTCTTCAGTTAGCGGATTTGGCGAACTGGCAAGGTTGGCCCGTCACGCAGGCAGTCAAGAAGATAGCCGAGAGCCACCCACGGCTACTGCTCGACAAACTCGATCTCAACGTGCGCTCTGGAACCAAAATCCCGCATGACGGTCGGGAGCTCTCAGAGCATCTACAAGAAAATCCGCTGGAGCTCGCGCAGTGGTACGTGGACCGGGCCAAGTTGCCGGAGGCGGAGGAATACTCAGCCACGATCGCGATGTCTATTTTCAGAAATGGCCTTCGCGCGGCCGTGGGAGCGGCGCTGATGGAGAAATTAGAGCAGCTCAACCTTGAAGAACTTGTTCGCGTTGTCAGCCTCCTTAGCTGGACGTCGGGCTGGGTTTCTTCTCACCCCGCTCTGGCCCGAGAAGTACTTTCACGAGCTCGCGCTCATAGCACCGCTGCCGAAACAGCAATGCTTGCCGCGTTGACAGGAGCGATGACGCCTCTGATGTGGTCGACTGTCAACGGGCATTCCGATGGTTTAGCAAAGAATCACGCCGAGCTGCTGGACCTCTCGGAGACCGAACCTGACCTTGAACTGCGTGGCGCCTACCTCACTGCGGCGGAAACCACCGGGAGTCGAGTTGAGTCGCTTCGTCGCCAAAATGAAGCCGAGGATCAAGAGGATTAGACCAACCTCCTCGCTGGGCACGCGAGCCGGGGCCGGTCCGCGAACTCGTCGATGGCACCCTCGCGTCGCCGCAGCGATTGAACTTGGCCTGCATATGCCGCTCGTGGAGGTGAAGTTCGCAGCAGTCGCAATGACTCGTCTCAGTGGCGAAAATTCGATCCAGTTGCCGCCGACACGCTTGAGTCGCTCCACAATTCGCTGCGCCGACAACCTCCGTACCTTAGGCGACACCGGCTGCGTGAACGGCGTCAAGGTCGCCCATAGTGGAGGTCGGTGACCGTCGGGCTACCGGCGCGAGGACGACTCCCGCAATCCGCGTCCACTCCGAGGAGCGAGCGCGGCAATCCCGCGCGCGACTTCCAGATGGTTCCTCAGACACGCTGAGATACCGTCGAACAAGGTGGTGCGGGAGGCGGGGGAGGTCGTGCGCGACGGCGGCCGGTCTTACGCGGCTGAGTTCTCGTCGGCGAAGTGCGCTTTGCCGAGCCTCGCGGCGGTCGAGAGGACCGGATGCTCGCTGAGCCCCTTCGCCATTCGCTTCGCTGGAATCCCAAGCTGCGATAGCAAGTTCAAAATCACAACTGCGCGTGTCACTTCAACGACGGCGTACAGCTCTTCTAGAGTGTGGCTTTCCGATCGTCCGTCGTGCGCGAGTCCGTTACGCGCACGTGTTGCCTCCTTCGCCCACTTTTCCGCGTCTGGCACCAATGCGACCATAAATTCGCCCGGGCGCCTAGCAAGGTCGACGAGCCGTTCGTGAAGCGACGCCTCATTGCGCATGATCCGATCGGCAAGCCACTGCTTTCGCTCGCGAGGGACCGCTTCTAACAGCGTTTTCCTGAGCTCCTTGAACTCTCTCTCAGACATCGTCGGCTTAACATCCAATGCGCGGTGGAATGACTCAGCAGCGCCAATCGCCGTGACAACCCGACTTTGTAGGTAACCGCCCGCTATGTAGCTCAGACCGAGGATCATCGACTGGGCGGAGGAGAACTTATCGTTCACCTCCATCCAACGAGGCATGAGCACCGGGAATGGAAGGTCGTCGAGCGTGAGGAGGAACTTACGGAGGTCGGCTCCCTTTCGATCGGGATCAGGCGTCACAACCCGCCGTTCGTAGACGGCTACCTCATGCAATCTGTCGCGCAGCGGGTAGTCGTCCGGATAGGCCTCAGGCGTTGCTGGAGTCCAGAGGTGCAGGGTGATCTCCGTACAGGCCGTCAACGTCGAGAGAGACATGAGGTCGCTCATGCCTGACAGCATCTTCAACCACTCGCGGAGTGGGCGCGGTTCCGTCGATGAAAACTCGACCGAGGTGCGCTCCACGATGCGCGCAGTCGTGGCACCGAGAGTGCGTTCGAAGTCAGGAAGCGTTAGCAGGTGGTTCAGGTTCGCTCTCACGTCACCGACTTTGGCTTTTTGGGGATCACCCACCGGCACGTATCGAATCTCGCCGCTTTCAAGGCGGTCGGTCTCCTGGTCGAGCTTGACCCGGTGCTCAATCGCAGACTCGCGGGACCACGCCGTCAGGTTCTCGATAGTGGCGGAACACGACACGAACTCCGCATCGTCTTCGCTGTCTAGGTGCAACCCGATGAGGGCCGTGCGAGCAATGACATCAAGTTGGTCGGGCTGGCCACTGTCGAACCGAAGGCTAAAGACCTTGGCGTCAACGCATTGCAGGTCAAGCAAGGTAATGCGCTTGTTCTGAGCGGTCCCGTGCACTACTGGCCAGCTGCGTAGCCCTTCGTGCACCACAGTGACATCCGGCGCTGGCGTTGAAATGTTTCGATATTCCCACCCACCGATCATCCGAAGGGTAAGCCCATCCCCGGGCGCGTAGGTGAGAACTCCTGGTACCTTGTGGTCTGGGTTCTCCGGGAGCCACCAGTGACCGGTCCATCTACGTGGTTCGCTAAGCAACGGCAACGCCATGCCCCTATTATGATCCCCGCCCTCTTGCGTGAACAACTCCAGGGTCCACCCATGGACGGCCCGGATCGTCGCCCCCGGGCAAGCGACGAGCGCGTGGACGCCTACGGTTACGGGGCTTCTCTATACTCGAGGCGGCCGGTCGCGATTCGCTTGGTCGCGACTAGTGAGCGCTTCGTACTCAGCTGCGGTTCGCCCAGATTCGCCCGTGGACTTTACGTGCGCCCGATTCGCTCGGTGTGAACGAGGTAGGCGACGTCGCATTCGCCCTCCGTCTAGAATCAGTGGAATCTACCGAGCGCGGCCAAGTTCCGCCCACCGAATCTCCTGACGGACGAACCAACCCTGGTTCAGGACGAGGGTTCAGCACGGAATCTAGGGATGTCGTCATCTTCGTCTTCTTCGGTCGCTGCAACGACCAGGACCGCAACTCCCGTTGGAACAACGGTTTCAATTCTCCAGTTTTGGTCCCAACGAACGGCAACCGTGACGTCGACGAAGTCTGACGAAAAATCGATGACCTCTCGTGACGCGCCCGATTCCCCGGGCACAACTTCGTGGTAAGTCAAAACATCACCGAGAATGTGCCCGAATAGCCTTAGTTCTGCAAGCGCGACACGTTCCGCGCCCTCAGCTTCAACGCGAATGTCGTGGACTTCCGCCACGTCCACGCTGGTGACCATGAGCGCAGACAGCCCGTTCTCATCGGGTGAGCCGTAGTGCTCACCGTGAAGCTCCATGGCCACGCCAAGGTCTCGAAACGGCAGTATCTCGCCGCTGTCGCCGAACTGTTCATTCAGATAGGTAGGGAGGTCTTCCATGAGCCGAACCGCTAGGTCATCTGTGTCCGGCACAAATGTATTCAGTGCCTGAAGTAGCGAGCCAGTACCGCTGGCCGATCGCACGTTGTTGAAGCGTGTTGTGAGGTTCTTTCGGAGAAGCTTGTCACTGGTGAGCACAACGACTGCGCCTTCGGCATTGTCGGACTCGTATTCCACGCACGCGAACACGATCGCATCCGATGCGCCAGTCTTCACGTTGCCCTTGATCTCCCCGGACCCTACCTGCAGTACTTGGTCACGCACAGCTGCGCGCCACGCGTCCTCGTTCGGGCGCCACACTGTGACGCCAAATGGCAATGATGCCTCTATGCGGCTTACAAGATCCTCTATTGACGGCGCTTGCACGAAGACGGGGCGGGCCGCAAGTGCGCCGTCAACTCGATGCCTCTTGATGGTCTCTTCGAGAGCAACGTGCGCGGATCGTGCGTGTTCCGCCCACTCCCAGATCACCACTTCCGGAATGACGATTGAAGCGCCAGACCCAGCGACGGCCCCGAGTGCCCCCAATGCTGCAGAAGAGAACTGCCCATGCGGCATGGCGTTGGTGTCGAGAACTATCACGGTCACGAGTTGAGGTTACCGCACCGCGAGAACCTCGAATGTGGCGACGGCTCGCGGCCCTCCTATGGCCGTTCCTGCGTATTCCAAGCCGTGACCCCATGGGCAGCAGAGGACAAGCGGGCCTTCGCGATCTACCGTCTGAACCGCAGTTTTGAATTGATTCCAAGTTGGAGATGTCCTTTCGCCGCACAACGGATTCATGCCCATCCAGCTGAAGTTGCTCGGGGTAACCGCCGCGACGGTACCAGCTCGCGAAGACCGAAGCGGGTTTGGCTGTTCCTGTTCTGATGGGAACGAATATGGCTGCAATAGCCAAGCGCACGGCAACGATCGCAAACCCGGGAATGGTCCGCAGCGGGGTCACAGCGTAAATTGACGCGGCTTCGGGCCGATAGCGTGTGAGTGCTCGCCCAACGCCTGAGGACTGTGATCGACATGAGCATGAACCGCGACGAAACCCAGCGACTTCGCCCCGCCCTCAGTGAACTTTCGACGTGGGCGAAGGATGCCCAGGAAATAACGACGCATCGCGCTCAGGTTCAGACTGATGCTGACCGCGCCACCGCCGAGGTCACGGCCCAAATCGTTGATCTGAAGCTGCACGGTGAGCGCCAGTGGAGCGTGCTGCCGGTTCGGCAGTCAGACTCCCGCCGGCTCGGCGTTCTAGCCCGCCGTGTGGAGCTGTCCCCGATCACACGCGAAACCGCGGGCGCGCTGCAGCGCCTGGTAGATGAGGTCCCGACCGCACTGCGCGATGTGAAGGCGCTCTATGGACTTCGACGAGTCGTCAGCGGCGGCCACGCGCGCGAGGCTGGGGATCACGCGGGCCGCTACCTGACGAACTTCTACGCATGGGGCCGAACTGCAGGCATCCAAGCACTCCTGTCCGGTGCTGACGACAGGTCCCGTCATTTCGACCCGGTCGACACGGCTGCGGTACTCAGCGGCGCAGTGGGCCTTGCTCCGCAGTTCGCAAAAATCGGTGAACCGCATCTGCTGTCCGCTACGGTGACTGTTGCACTCCCATGGGCGATCAAGATCATCCAGGACACCCTCAGCAAGGAAATGACGCTCCGTCAACAAATAGGAGACGCTGGAATCGAGCTTCGCCGGGCCGACACCCAGCGCAGCATCGCAGAGATGCCGATAGAGCGGTTGAAGGACGCGACACGAGAGCGCATCCGTGTGACACCGCTCACGGCCGCTGGGTTCAGGACCGTCCAGGACATTTTCACCCACGCCACCCGGCTCTCGTCCCTCCCTGGAATTGGTGCGACCACTGCGCATCGCATTCGGGGTGCGGCCCAGACACTCTTCCAGGCGACGTACGACGAGGTGCCGATCCGCATCGACATCGATAGCCCAACACCGCACACCTTCCAGCTGGTCAGGCTCCTCGGAAAATGGGATGCCACGCGAAAGACGAAGAACGCGGCAGCCGATATCGCCCGCGCAGAAGCGCTTACCCCGCTCGCGAACGCTCTGGACCGGCATGTTCTGCACCTGGTGGTCATCTCTGCTCTCTCGGATGACGGAGCATTTGTCGAAGCCGTAGACGCCGTCGTTCGCCGCGCCCGGACTATCTCCGGCTCGACCGCGGCCGGCGGCCCCCAGGACCCGTGGCAAGATTTCCTCGATCGCCCAGCCGACTACTACGCCATGCTCCAAGAATTGGGCTTCCTCACGGAAGACGAAGACGCCGTAGTCGGTGGACTACCCGAAGAAGTGATCGCGGCCGTCCGGGAATGCGACCTGGAAACAGAGCAGCTCGTCGTTTCCCTACGCGGATATCAAAGCTTTGCCGCCCGATTCGCCCTCGTCCAGCGCAAGGTCATCATTGGCGACGAGATGGGGCTCGGGAAAACCATCGAGGCGCTCGCCGTTGTCGCACACCTGCACAGAAAGGGTTCCAGCCATGCGCTGGTGATATCCCCTGCAGCAGTGGTAACAAATTGGCTGCGTGAGGTTGAAGCAAAATCGACACTTCGCGCGCACCGACTGCACGGAACTGGCCGTGAAGCCGCGCTACGAAATTGGCAGCGTATTGGCGGCGTCGCCGTTACAACGTACGAATCACTCGGCTGGTTAGAATCACACGTCACCGCACTCGAGGACCTTGCCTGCGTGATTCTCGATGAAGCCCACTACATCAAGAATCCCGCAGCTCTGCGATCGCAGCGCAGCGCACGAATCATCAAGAGAACCAAACGCGCAATACTTCTGACCGGCACCCCACTCGAGAACCGGGTCGAAGAGTTCCGCAGCCTCGTAGGCTACATCCGGCCAGACCTCATTGTGGACACCAGCGACTTGCGCCCGCGGCTGTTTCGCCAGCAAGTCGCCCCGGTGTACCTCAGGCGCAATCAGGAAGATGTGCTCACTGAACTGCCCGAACTGGTCGAGGTCGACGAATGGCTGCCGATGTCGCCCGCAGATACGGTCGCCTACCGCGCTGCCGTTTTCTCCCGAAACTTCCAGGCCATGCGGCAAGCGGCGATGCTCGGGGGCGGCAGTTCGGAAAAGCTCCAACGGTTAATCGCGATTGTTGAAGAAGCCGAAAGCAACAACCGTAAGGTGATCGTTTTCTCCAACTATCGCAGCGTCCTCGAGATCGTTGCCGGAGCCGTGCCGGGCCGGGTGTTCGGGCCGCTGACGGGCTCCGTCCCCCCTGCGAAACGGCAAGCGCTCGTCGACGAATTCTCAACAGCCACCACTGGCGCTGTACTCGTCGCGCAGATCATCGCCGGAGGCGTCGGCCTCAATATCCAAGCGGCGTCCGTCGTCGTGATCTGCGAACCACAGCTCAAACCGACAACCGAGTGGCAGGCAATCGCGCGAGCGCATCGTATGGGTCAGTTGAAGACAGTGCAGGTACACAGACTCCTTTCCGAGGAAGGCGTTGACATACGAGTCACCCAGATACTCGCGAGAAAGAAAGAAGTATTCGCCGATTTTGCAGCGATTAGCGAGACCGCTGAGACAGTTCCGGAAGCCTTCGACGTCTCCGAGGCCGAACTGGTAAAAGAGATCGTCGAAGCCGAACGACAACGCCTCTTCTCTGACCACCCCGCCGATGAACCAACCGTGGGCATCGTGAACTGATTCCACCAGGGCGCCAGGCCAGCAGCATCGGTGAGCTCATCATCGAGGCGATCGCCGCGCCCTCGGTGCAGATTGTCCCGACGCTTCGGCCACTGCACTCAACCGCACCACCTGCAAAACCCGGCAGCGGACAAAACGCAGGCACATGTGCAACTGGCAGTCCTTTGGTGAAGCCGGAGGTGATGTATTGCCTCAAAGACCTTCTTCCTTCGCGTCGCTACGCCGATGCCGTGTCGGCGGCGCTCGTTAGACTTGCCTAAGACCGCCAGTCCGGGGTGGGGGAGTACCGAAAAGTCACAGGGGACGTCCAATTGACAACGCAATCACTACCGTCTGAACTCAACGTTGCGCCCGGTTCCATCGTCGTGGTGCGGGACGAAGAGTGGCTGGTGACTGCAATTGATCCCAGCGCCGACGGTTGGCTCGTGCATTGCCAGGGCCTCTCCGAACTCGTGCGCGACACGACAGCCAGCTTTTACGAAGCACTCGACACGATCGTCGAGCTCGACCCGTCGAAGGCGAAGGTCATCGCGGATGATTCGCCCGGCTACCGCAAGGCGCGCCTCTGGCTGGAGGCCACGCTTCGGAAGACACCCATTCCCCTCAACGACCCGCGCCTGAGCGTCTCGACGCAGATGCTGGCTGACCCGCTTCAGTACCAGCACAAGGCCGTGCGCCAGGCCCTGGACCCCGCGAACCTGCGCCCGCGCATCCTGATCGCCGATGCGGTCGGACTCGGCAAAACACTCGAGATCGGCATGATCCTGGCTGAGCTCGTTCGGCGAGGCCGCGGCGACCGCATTCTCATCGTTACGCCACGCCATGTGCTCGAACAGATGCAGCACGAGATGTGGTCTCGTTTCGCTCTGCCGTTCGTTCGCCTCGACTCGGCCGGCATCCAACGCGTTCGTCAACAGCTGCCCGCCACGCGCAACCCGTTCACGTTCTTCAAGCGGGCCATTATCTCGGTCGACACGCTGAAGAACGAGAAGTACCGGGCACACCTTAAGCGCCAGCACTGGGACGCCGTCGTCATCGACGAATCCCATAACGCGACGAACACCGAAACTCTCGTCAACGAGCTGGTCACGATTCTGGCCAAAAACACGGATGCCCTCATCCTCGCGTCGGCCACCCCGCACAACGGCCGCCCCGAATCGTTCGCACAACTCATCGGCATGCTCGAGCCGACCGCTGTGGCCGCCGATGGCAAAACCATCCGCGAAAACGAAGCGAAACGCCTCATCATCCGTCGCCACCGTCACAGCCCCGAAGTCGCGGCCGAAGTCGGCGCGGACTGGGCGGAACGCAAAGAGCCGATCAACCGACTCGTCCCCGCCAGCCCAGCCGAGAACGCCGTTGCTGAAGAGCTCTCAACGGTGTGGCTGCACCCAACCCATGGCACGTCACCGTATTCGGGTGCAAACAACCGGCTCTTCCCGTGGACCCTCGCCAAGGCGTTCCTCTCTTCACCCACAGCGCTACTCGAGACCGTGCGCGAACGCATCAAACGGCTCGACGCCAACACACCCGACGACGCCAGAGAGATCACCGCGCTCACATCGCTCGAACACCTCGCCGCCACCGCCGAAGCATCGGAATCCGGCAAGTATTCCGCCTTGGTCGACTATCTCAAGAGCGTCAAAGTCGGCGGCAGCTCCACCGAGCGCGCCGTCGTCTTCGCCGAACGGGTCCCGACACTGCGCTGGTTGAAAGCCAGCTTGCCAAAATCCCTCGGCCTCAAGCCCGAGAACGTGGCCATCCTGCACGGCGGCCTCACCGACGTGGAACAGCAAGAAATCATCGACAGCTTCAAACAAGCCTCCTCACCTATCCGAGTTCTCGTCACCGGAGACGTCGCCTCGGAGGGCGTGAACCTTCACAGCCAATGCCACGAGCTCATCCACTTCGATATCCCGTGGAGCCTCATCCGCATCGAACAGCGCAACGGCCGCATCGACCGCTACGGCCAGAAAGTGCCGCCACAGATCACCACCCTTCTCCTCACCCCCACGGACAGTAAGTTCTCCGGCGACCTCAAGGTGCTAACCCGTTTGCTGGAACGCGAGCACGAAGCGCACACAGCATTGGGCGACGTTGCCTCGCTGATGGGTAAGTACAGCGTCAAGGCGGAGGAAGACGCCATCCGCGACGTGCTCAGCGGGCAGAAGACCCTCGAGGAGCAAGTCCAGCAGGTCGATGATGTGGCCGGGCTCGATTCCATCGAAGGCTTCCTCGCCTCGCTCATGCGCACGCAGGGCGCGAGGCCGGAGGACGCCGGCATCGAACCGGTTGAGGTCGTTCCTGAGGCCCGCTTGTATCCCGACGACGTCACGTTTCTGCGCGAAGCCCTCGAAGAGGCCTACATAACACCAGGCGCCAAGGAATCCGCGAACGGCGTGGAGTGGCGAGAGTATCCCAAGGATTCGATCGTGCAATTCATCCCGCCGAAAGACCTCAAGCAACGCTTGTCGTACCTGCCACAGTCTTACCTCACGGATCGGAAGGTCACGGAGCTGTTCAAGCTGGCCACTACCAAGGCCAAGGGCAAAGCGCTCCTTGCTGAAGCCCTTCGCGGTGACGACCACACGACGTGGCCCGAAGCTCACTTTCTCGGCCCGCTTCACCCAGTACTGGACTGGGTGAGCGACCGCGCCCTCTCGACGCTCGCGCGAAATCAGGTTTTCGCTGTGCGAGCCGACGTCGAACACCCCACCGTGATATTGGTCGGCACACTCACAAATCGTCGCGGACACGTCGTCGCCACCGCCTACTTCAAGGCCGAGTTTCCCAACCCAGCAAACCCCGAGTTCTGTCTCGTGCAGACCCTCGAAAGTGTTGGCGACGCCATCTCGCAGACGGGCATGCACGGCACCCCCATCAACAAAGGCCCGGTTGCGGGTGCGATCGGACTTGAGGAATTGATCGCGCCCGCCGTTCGGCACGCCGAGGCCACTCTTGAGGGGGTCTTCGAAGCCGCGACGCAGGCCACTCACGATCGCATTGAAGCATGGACCCAGCGTTCGGAAGATTGGAAGGATGACGCCAGCCTTTTTACCCAGCGGTCCGTTGTCAGGCAGCTCACCTCCGAGGTAACCGCCGAGCAACGCGTCGCCGAGGCAATGGAACCAACGCGGCAGCTCGTCCGTCCGCTCGTCGTTCTCGTCCCCTTTGACACGCCGACAGCGTCACCGACCCAATCCGCTTTCACCGCGACCGAAGGAATCTAGTCATGGCCACCTCAGATGCAATCATCATCGGTGAAGACTGGATCAGCGAGCACTACTTCACAACGGATGCCAAGAGCGAGTCGTTTCAATCAGAAGCGGTAAAACTCCGCAAGACCTGGGACGAAGCCAAAGCAGAAGGTCACGCCACGGTGCGCAGCCGCTTTCTCGAGGCACGAGGCACCCTCGAGACAGCGATGGCCAACTTGGCTGAGAGCCCGACCGCTGTCACTGGCATCTACACGACCCTGCGCCGCGTACTCGGATACGAAGGCGGCACCTCCTCCGTCGACCGCACAGGGCCGGTACTCGCTATCCGAGATGCCTGGGCAACCGAAGGCGCCGGACTGTTTCTGATCGAAGCAAAACCCGTCGACACCATCGACGACCTGCTCCAAAAGGATGCTGACAGCCTTCTCGTACCATTCCATCTCGACGACAAGACAACACTCACATCCGCCGCACGCACGCTGTCGGCACTGTTTCTTCAAGAAGGTAGCCCCAAGCTCATCGTGATCCTGGCGGGGCGCTGGGCGCTACTGGCCGAGCGCGAACGCTGGGCCGAGGGCCGCTACGCCGCGATCGACTTGCAGCTGGTATGCGAGCGGAAAGACGACAAGAAGGGCGGCGAAATTGACCGAGCACTCGCCATGCTCGGAGCCGAGTCTGTGGTTCCCGGCGCAGATGGCGTGCTCTGGTGGACGACCATCTTCGAACAATCGGTCAAGCACACCGTGGGCGTCTCCCAGGACCTGCGTGAAGGCATCCGCCTGTCCATCGAGCTCATCGCCAACGACGTTCTCGTGCGCCGGGTTGCACAAGGCCTGCCGCTTGACGACATCGACGGTCAGGTACTCGCCAAGCAATCCCTGCGTTTTCTGTACCGAATTCTCTTTCTGCTATTCGCCGAGGCGTCACCGGAACTCGGGGTGCTGCCGGTCGGCGCCGGCGACTACGAGAAGGGCTATGGCCTCGATCGGCTACGTGAACTCACCCTCGTCGAACTCGCCAGCACCCAGGCTCGGTCGGGTACTCACCTGTACCAGTCATTGGCGCGACTCTTCCACTTTGTCGACGAGGGCCACATGCCCGCCTCCGACTCGCACGGTAGCGACGCTACGACCGACAGCGCCCTTGCCTCAACGGATGTCCCAGGCCTCCACTTCGATAGCCTCAAGGCCGACCTGTTCTTGCCTAAAGCGACGACGTACATCAACGAGGTTGGACTTGGCAACGAAGCCGTACAAAACGTGCTCCGCCACCTTCTGCTGAGCAAAGAAGTGAAGGGGCGCGATCGCGGGTTCATCTCCTATTCCGAACTGGGCATCAACCAGCTTGGCGCCGTCTACGAAGGACTCATGTCGTACACCGGCTTCTTTGCCGAATCTGACATGTACGAGGTGGCCAAAGACGGCGACGCCAGTAAGGGCTCGTGGGTAGTGCCGGTCGACCGCTCCGGCTCCATTGCAAAGAAGGACTTCGTCACCACGAAGAACGCCGACACCGACGAATCCACGCCGGTGCTGCACTCGAAGGGCACCTTCGTGTTTCGCCTCGCTGGCCGCGAACGCCAACAGTCGGCGTCCTACTACACACCCGAGGTACTGACCCGCTTCGTCGTGTCCCAGGCGCTCGAAGAACTTCTCGACCAGAACGACACCGTCACGGCGGCAGATGAGATCTTGACCCTCACTATGTGCGAGCCAGCCCTCGGCTCTGGTGCGTTCGCCATCGAAGCCGTGCGTCAGCTCGCCGCCGAGTATCTCAAGCGCAAGCAAGACGAACTCGGCGAACGAATTGACGCAGATGAGTACCCGCGCCGACTGCAAGAGGTCAAGGCATACCTTGCGCTGCACCAGGTCTACGGCGTCGACCTCAACGCCACGGCTGTCGAGCTCGCTGAGATTTCGCTCTGGCTCGACACCATGCTCAAGGGCCTCAACGCCCCATGGTTCGGCCTGCACCTGCGCCGGGGCAACTCCTTGATCGGATCTCGCCGCGCGGTCTACTCCACGGCGCAGCTGAACGACAAATCGTGGTTGACGGCCACTCCAACGGATGTTCCGCTTACTGAACTCGCCGAAAACCTCCGCGACGGCGTCACCGCTCGGGCGACCTCGGGAAAGATTCATCACTTCCTTTTACCGTCGACCGGATGGGGCGCGGTCGTCGACACGAAGGACGCTTCGCGACTCGCGGGCGACGCACAGGCTAGGCTCAAGACCTGGCGGGCCGGGATTCGATCGAAGCCGAACAAGACTCAGGTGAAGTTACTCCTCGAGCTCTCTCAACGTGTTGAAGTCCTTTGGCAATTTTCTCTGAGGCGACTCCAGGTCGCCGAGCAGGAAATCCGCCGCGACGTAGGAATCTGGGGTGCGCCTCCAGCACCCCGAGGTGGCACCGTACGGCGAGACCAAATTGAAGCTGCGCTTACGGATGCTGATGGGGCTTACCGCCGACTGCGCCGTGTTATGGATGCGTGGAACGCGCTATGGTTTTGGCCGCTCACCGACGAGGAAATCGGTGGCGTTCAACCGCCCACGCTTGATCAATGGATTCACGCCTGTCAGGGCTTGCTCGGTCGGCAGGAAGAGCAGAAGCTGACCAGCACCGCACATGGCGCTGTCGCACTGGGCGGTGGATCGTCGTGGGGTGAACTCAACGAAGCTGAAGAGTTCGACCTTGCCTTTGCGGGTGTCATTTCCAGCTCCACTGTCATCGCTGCAAACCCTTGGCTGACCGTATGCGAGAAACTGGCTGATCGTCAGGGCTTTTTTCATTGGGAACTTGATTTTGCTGCAGTCTTCGCAGCGGGCGGATTTGATCTGCAAGTCGGCAACCCGCCATGGGTTCGGCCAGATTGGGACGAGACCGCTTCGCTTGCAGAATTTGACGCCTGGTGGGCACTCACTACGAAACCAGATCCAGATGTGTATAAAAGCCGACGAGATGAAACGATCGCCCGAGTCGGTGCCCGTGAGTCAATCTTGGCCGACCTGACCGTGATGGCCGGAACTCGCGAATCTGTTTCGCATCCTTCAAGATTTCCAACGCTGACAAAACTCCGCCCGGACCTTTACCGCTGTTTCATGGAGCAGACCTGGCGCAACCTTTCGCCGAACGGAATTGTTGGCCTACTTCATCCTGAGACGCACTTAACGGAGGAAAAGGCCGGGTTTCTTCGCTCGGTCACCTACAGCAGGCTTAGGCGTCACTGGCAATTCTTCAACTCGCTCCTCCTATTTGAGATACACGACCAGATCTCATTCGGCGTGCACATTTACGGACGAATAAAATCCGATCCCTTTTTCTTGACGGCTTCGAGCCTTTGTCACCCTTCGACGGTCTCCGGTTCGCTGCAGCATGATGGATCGGGTCAAGAACCAGGACTCAAGACCCCTGCTGGTAAGTGGGATCTGCGATCGCATCGGGCACGAATCGTTGAGGTAGACCGCGCCGTTCTGGCCACTTGGCACGCAGTCTTGGAAAGCAGTGGAGTCCCTGCTCTGCAGACACGGATGCTTTTCACCGTCAATCGCTCTATCTCAAACGTTTTAGCAAAAATGGCGTCTTCTTCGAAACGGATTGGCGCTGCGAACCTCGAATTCTCGCAGGGGTGGAACGAGAAAACTGATTTTGACAGAGGCCTTTTCGTAAAAAAATGGGGCGCTGCCTCATCTTGGAGTCAAGTCATCCTTCAAGGGCCGCACATATTCGTGGGTTCCCCCAGATACAAGACGCCGAACGAAGGGACGCGGCACAACCAAGATTGGTCGTCCACAGACCTGGAGGCCCTCGGCACCAAATCAATTCCAGTGACCGCCTATCGCGCATCGGGCGAAACGACTAGGTACGACGCTTCCTATACTCACTGGGGTCAGGACAAGACCCCTGCACGAGCCACATATCGCGTTGCTTGGCGAAATATGGTGAACACGAAAAATCAAAGGACGCTAATATCGGCGATTATTCCACCTGGTTCGGCGCATATTAATGCTGTCGTTTCCGCTGCGTCGACCGCTGGCTCAATAGAAACGGTTCTCGTAGCCGCGACACTCTCGAGTTTGCTTTCTGATTTTTGGGTCCGAGCGAGCCAGCCCGCCACGATTAGCCGCCAAGTTGTGAATCGCCTTCCGCACTTCAGCAGTCACCCCTTGGACAATTACTTACTGCTGCGCACTCTGCGGCTCAATTGTATGACCGATGCCTACAGCGAGTTATACGCAGAAACTTTCTGTGACGAATTTCTTTCGGACACTTGGACCTACAACGTTCTCGGGTCTCCATCATCAGCTTTGGGATGCATCCCGCGTACCTGGGACGAGACCGTGCCCCTGCGGATTGCCGAAGAACGTCGTTTAGCCCTGATTGAGATTGACGTCATTGTGGCTTTGAAGCTGAAAATCACAATTGATGAATTGTGCGCCGTGTACAGAACCCAATTTCCAGTACAGGTGAAGTATGACCAGTCGGTGAATATGTATGACCGAAATGGTCGAATGGTCCCGAAAATCTTGGCGAGCAAATACCGCAGTCACAGCGAGCAGCTCGCGATTGAAGATTTTACACTCTTAAACGAATCTAAGAATGTCTACACCTACGAACTTCCTTTCTTGCATTTAGATCGAGAAGCGGACATGCGTCGGGCCTATGAACACTTCGAAAAGATCCTCGCAAGGCGGCGCTCATGAGTGAACTGCTCCCTACCCTGCAGGCCGGTGATCTGCAGGAGGGCCTCACCAATTATCTGACGACGGCGTTTGCCCTCGCCGACAACGACGCGCAATTGGCTCTCGACGATTTTCTCGCGCATCCCGTAAATGGCATCTTCAAGGGACCATACGTGCGTCTTCGACTGCCGTTCAAACCAGCCGCCGATGGCTGGCGCGACGCACTCGATTGGTACGAGGGGTTTCCTCCTTACGGCCACCAGGCCGAGGCATTCGCCCGCCTTAGCAGTGCGAATCTGACCGACGAGAAGCCCCGCCCGTTACCCACTTTGGTGACAACAGGAACAGGGTCCGGCAAGACGGAGGCCTTTCTCAACCCGATCCTCGACCACGTTCTGCGGGCGAAGAAGGCGGGCGTGACCGGCATGAAAGCGCTGATCCTTTACCCGATGAACGCGCTCGCTAACGATCAGGCGAAACGTCTCACCGAGCTTCTCACGACTCATGCGGCTCTCGGCGCAGTGACCGCTGCCATCTACACGGGTCAGCAGGACACCAAGCGAACGAAGGTGAGCGCGGCGGGGCTGATTAACGATCGTGGCATCATCCGCGACACAGCGCCGGACATTTTGCTCACCAACTACAAGATGCTCGACCAACTTCTGCTCCGCAACGAAGACGCTCCACTTTGGAAGCAGAGCGCCCTGAGCCTTCAGTACGTGGTTCTCGACGAGTTTCACACCTACGACGGAGCGCAGGGCACCGATGTGGCCATGTTGCTGCGCCGGCTGGGTCTAACGCTGAAGAGCCACTGGGCTGACGACGCGAGTGAAATCTCCAGCGCCGATCGAGCTCGCCCGCTGGGCCGCATCACACCCGTGGCAACTTCCGCCACGCTTGGCGACAAAGGCGACCCAGCAGTCATGCTGCGATTCGCTCAGACCGTGTTTGGCGATGAATTCGATGAAAGTTCAGTCGTCACCGAAACGCGACTTGGCCTTGAGGATTGGTCTGCGGAGGCCGGCCCAACGCTTCTCTCATACGGTATCGAAGTGCTCGACGTTGACGAGCGCGTTCTTGCCGACCTCAGCAGTGCCGTCACCGATCTCGGCCCCGCGGCAGAGTCATCCGCTATCTGCCGCACTGTCCTGCAACACCTCTATCTCGATCCGGACAATCTCTTCGCTGGGTCTGGTGACCTCGATGATGAGGTCTTGTTGGCTGCATCACAAGGTCATCCGTTCCTGCGCAGTCTCATCGCGGCGACGGCCGAATCTATCTCGGTGGCGGACTTGGCCAAGCGCGTATTCTCCAGAGCACTTGGAGCGACGGAAACCGAGACGTCGCGCGATGCGGTGCGGCATGCATTTCTGCACAACGTCATCGCCATGCTCAGCCATGTTCGAAAGGTCGTAGGGCGTGAGGCGGCGAGTGTGGATGTGCACCTATGGGTGCGCGAACTGAGCCGAGTGGATCGTGCCACGACCGCTGACGTGCAGTACCGGTGGAGTGACGATGGAGTGCCGACCGGTTTTCAGACGGACGATGGGGTCGATGACCCCTACCTCGCCTATTTTCCAGCGGTGTACTGCCGCCATTGTGGTCGATCAGGTTGGGGCGTTCAATTAGCGCCCACGGGCTCCAACCTCGATATGGACGACACGAATATTCGGCGCAATCACCTGCAGCACGGCGAACGCTTCCGAGCGCTCCTGTTCGCGCCAAGGGAAGCTGACCCAGCTCTGCACCTAGCGATGACGGTCCCCGGCAAGGTGCCCGAGGTTGAGGGGTTGCGCTGGTTCCACACGAAAGACCGTGTCTTGGAACAGGCCCGACCCGCGGACGACGACGCTGACTTCATTGACGGCTACATCATCCCAGTGCTTACTCACACGGGCCCCGACGCCGGCGATGAGTCCAGCAACGACGATTGCCCGTCGTGTCAGCAGAGTGACGGCATCCGATTCATGGGTAGCGCCATTGCCACGTTGCTCTCTGTAACCCTGTCGAATCTGTTTGGCTCGGCCACGCTCGATGAGGTTGAGAAGAAGGCGTTGGTTTTCACCGACAGTGTTCAGGACGCCGCGCACCGCGCCGGGTTTGTTCAGAGTCGTTCCCACGCGCTTTCTCTACGTTCCATATTTCGCGACGCCGTCGGTTCAGGGCGGCTAAACCTCGATGAGCTCGTCGCTGAGACGATTCGGCTTGCTGGCGACGACAAGTCACGGCGGTACCAGCTCATCGCCCCCGACTACGCGGACAGGGACGAGTTCGTCGACTTCTGGCAGAGCGAGAAGCTGTCCCAGTCGAAACCCAGCACCCGCACGCGTGTCAGTCGTCGTCTACTTTTCGATGCTCTTCTTGAGTTTGGGCTCAGTTCGCGTGTGGGTCGCACCCTCGGGATGACTGGCAGCGTGGTTGCCGAAGTCGAGGTGGGGAGTACCCAAAAGCTTGTCACCGTGGCCCGATCGCTGCTCGACACCGTTGAGGTGCAGACCGAGCTCGGCCACAGCAAACCCACGGATGCCCAGCTCGCGGCCTGGGTTCGGGGTGTTCTGGAGCATCTGCGAGAGAGCGGCGGCATTCAGCACCCGTGGCTGGATAAGTACATCCAGAGCGACGGTGATCGTTATCCCGTCTGGGGTGGCCGGCCACGCTCTCAAGGAATGCCAGCCTTCCCGAAGGGTCGCAAGGCTCCGGCCTTTGCCCGGATCGGCGGCACCGTCGGCGGGGCAAAGTATGCCGGCAATCTCGACCCGGTGACATCTGCCCAGAGCTGGTATTCGCGCTGGGCGGGTAAATGTCTGAACGTCACGCCTCACGAGGGTGCGCGCTTTGCGAAGGCGCTGATGCAGCGTCTCGTTGATGCGAGCCTGCTCAACGTGGGGAATGCGGATTCCGGCGCCCAGGTGTATTCACTGTCCCCTCAAGCAGTCGTTGTGTCGGCAGTGCAACTCGCTGACCTCACGGCGGGACGCCACTTCTTGGAGTGCGAAATTTGTCACGCTCAGAACCCCGGATCCCTAACCGTCATTACCGAGCTCGAAGGTGCGCCCTGCCTGTTCGTGCGGTGTCCCGGCACGCTCGCCCGACACAGCCGGGACGACAACTACTACCGCAGCCTCTATAGCTCGTCACGCATGCGGCGAGTCGTCGCCCGCGAACACACCGGACTGCTCGACGATGAAACTCGCCTTCGCTACGAAAGCCAGTTCAAAAGCAGCGCCGATAACCCGCAGGCCCCAAACGTGTTGGTCGCTACGCCCACGCTGGAGATGGGTATCGATATCGGGGATCTGTCTACCGTCATCCTCTCGTCGCTCCCGCGCTCCGTCGCCTCCTATCTGCAGCGCGTGGGTCGCGCCGGTCGCCTAACCGGAAATTCTTTGTCGCTTGTATTCGTGCGTGGACGCGGGGAGCACCTTCCCAAGCTCGGGGACCCACTCTCAGTCATCAACGGAGAGGTTCGGCCGCCGGCAACGTATCTAAATGCCGAGGAGATTTTGCAGCGCCAGTTCGTGGCCCACCTCATGGACGTCTTTGCTCGCGACGACAGTCGACGCCACCCACGAAAGGCCCAGGCCGCCATTGGCAGTGCGGCGCGAGACACGTTCCTCGGTGACCTCATCGCATTCTCTGAAGCGGATGCACAGGGTCACCTCGACCGGTTCTTGGGCACGTTTGACGGTCTCGCGATGACGGCCGTTTCTGCTCTCACCAGTTGGGTCATTCCTGGCGACGACCACGGGACCAGCGGGCTCGCTGCCCATCTGTTCGACGCCTCGCACCGTTGGGCGAAGACAGTGGAAGAGCTGGAATTCCGCCGAACGGCCATTCAGGCGGTCCTGCCTGAGCTGAAGCTCAAGGCTGAATCACCGGCCGCGACCGACGATGAGAAGAGGGCGGAACGCTCAGCACGGGCAACGCTCAAACTCACCGGAGGCCAGCTGTTCGATCTGCGCGGAGTGCACTGGATCAGTGTTCTCGAGGAGTACGGCATCCTCCCGAACTACACGCTCCTCGACGACTCGGTCAGCCTCGACGTGTCTCTGAGCTGGTTCGACCCAGATACCGGCGGGTACGAGAGCGATGCCATTGCGTACAAGCGCGGCGCATCCGTCGCTCTGAGCGAGCTCGCACCGGGTGCCACGTTCTACGCGCAGGGCCTCGAAGTGCTGATCGACGCTGTTGATCTGGGAGCGAACGCCGCAGAGGTACGCCCATGGGTATTCTGCCCCGAGTGCGGCTTTGGCCAGGACACGCAAACCACGGGTGAAATCGTGGCCGTGGAGGTCTGCCCACGCTGCAACAGCAAATCAATCGCTGACATGACGCAGCACATCGATGTCGTCGAAATCAAGCGCGTGTCGGCTGAGGTGCGCCGCGACGAGTCCTCAATCAACGACAGTCGCGAGGAACGCAAGCGGGAGAATTTCAACATCGTCGTGGCCGCCGACGTCAACCCCGCCTTCGTCACCGACCAATGGTTCCTGGACGGCTACGACTTCGGCGTGAAGTATCTGCACAAAGTCGACATTAAATGGCTCAATATGGGCCGCTCCGGAGGCTTCGGCGCGACCCGGATGGTGGCAGGCGAAGAGCGTACAGCACCGCTATTTCGTGTCTGTGGGCATTGCGGCAAACTTGACACCGCGGCGAAGTCGAACCGACCCGAAGAACACCGTGCATGGTGCCGATATCGCAAGTCAGACAAAGAGAATCCGCGCGAAATCGCGCTGTCGCATACCCTGACGACCCAGGGTGCTCTCATCCGGCTGCCGGCCGCGATGACCCTCGGCGATAAGTTCGCCGGCCCCAGCCTGACCGCTGCACTTCTACTCGGACTGCGAGAACAGTTAGGCGGCGCGCCGGACCACATTCAGATTGCACAAGTCGTCGATCCCACCACCGATTCTGATGGTGTCAATCATGATGCTCTACTGATTCACGACGTGGTACCCGGCGGCACCGGCTACCTCGCCGAGTTCGCAGACCCTCAGCGTGTCTGGGAGATCATCCATAGCGCCTGGCAGAAAGTTCGGACCTGCCCCTGTCGCGATGAACCGCGCCTGGCCTGTCACAAGTGCTTGCTGCCATTTGCCACGCCCTGGCAGATCGATTCTGTCTCACGAGCGACCGCGGAACGCTATCTCTTTCAGCTCTTGTCGAGCGGTACGACGGCAGAGGCGCCCATTGACGTGGTCCCGCTATTCGACGATTGGGCGGTCTCCAAGGTGGATACGAGCGTTCCTAGCGACGAATCGCTGCTCGAGCAACTGTTCCGAGTGAAGTTCATCGAGCGCTTGACCGCAGCCGGCGCCACCGTGAAGGAGATTCCGGGCCCGACCGGCAACCGGGTGCGATTTACGATGCCTACCACTCACCAAACGTGGACGCTGGTTCCTCAGGAGCAGCTCGCAAACTGTAAACCTGACTTCGTGCTCACGACCCAGGACGTCAACGTGCCGCGGATCGCCATATTTACCGATGGTTGGACTTTTCATGCCAGCGCCAACCACAACCGGCTTGCCGACGATGCCACAAAGCGCGAAGGACTCCGTGATGCCGGATACCACGTGATGGCTATTACGTGGGAAGATCTCGAACCGACCGCTGGCGCCAGCATGGTGCCCTCCTGGATCGACGCAGGTACCTCGGCCCGCGTGATGACAAAGTTTTCACTGCGGCCTGCCGTTCTCAACCTGATCAGTCTCGACCCGGTTTCGCAGCTGATCGAATGGGTGCACAATCCGCAACCCGACGAATGGGCTCGACTCGCGGACGCGTTGCCCTGGTTGCTCGCCTCCAGCTCGACAAGCGTCGTATTTGACGAGCACACGTCCGCGGCCCAGCGGGCAGCCATCGACCTGACGACCCCGGCTCAAGAAGCGGCCGCGACCTCCGGGAACCCAGCGTGGCTGCACCGGGACGGATTCCTCTCTGTGGTCTGCCGGATCATGGACCCCAGCCTGGGAATGAATTCCGGCGTCGAGATGGGGATCATCCTCGACAACCGGGGAAGTGCGCTGGCCAAGGAAGACAACGGCGGCTGGCGCGCCTGGCTGCGTCTGGCGAACCTGACCGGTCTGCGAACCGCACCGACGACCATCCGTGCGCTGACCCAGGTGGACGTTGGCGCAAAGGCCGTCCCAGCCGCGACTTCGCCGCGCCTAGGCGCCACAGACTTCACCTCCGAGTGGACCGCCGCGATCACACTGGCGTATTCACCCCTCGAGCAAGAATTCGTCCGATCGCTGGCTGCCACGCCGGGGATCCCCGTGCCACAGGTCGGGTTCGAGACCGGGGACGGGATACCCGTTCCCGTGGCTTGGATTGATCAACGCATCGCCGCCGATGTGAACCTTAGTGACGAAGACCGCGCTGACTTGACCTTGTCTGGATGGCTGGTTATTGAAGCGTCGATTGATGCAGTTCAACATGCGCTCGCGCAGGTAGGAGCAAAGTAATGCCCACCATCATCCTCAAACCCGACACCAAGAAGATGGAACCTGCGCTGAGGACGAAGGCGTACGCGTTTCTCGAAAAGCTCGGCAAGGATGACACCACCGCCGGGCTGCACATCGAAAAGATGCACAACGCCGCTGATGCGCGGGCGCGAACCGGTCGCGTCGACCTGGCCAACCGTGCAGTGATTTTCAAAGTGAAGGGCGGCGACGACGCACACTACGTTTACATCGGTACCTGGCTGCACGACGAAGCCATCGAAGTGGCGCGAACCCGGATTCTGACGATCAACCCGGTCAACGGCGTCGCTGAGCTCGTCATTGCCAGCACTCCAACTGGCAGCGATGCAGGTAAGGCTCCGCGTCATCTTGCACCACCGTTCATCGCCGAACCCTCTGGGCCAGTTGCGCCCGTTATTCAGCCCGGTCCGCTCGAAGGCCACAATGTTCAAGAACTCGTTGAATCGCTCGGCATCGAACTGAGCCTCGCGACCGATGCCGTGGCGGCCAACGACACCGAGCTGAACGCCCTCATTGACGCGGCCGTGAAATGGCAAGGGCTGGCCCTTCTCGACCTAGCCGTGGGTACCCCCATCCATGAGGTCAAAGCGAAGCTCGGCTTGGGTGAATACACGCCTGATACGGCCGCTACCGCCGACGACGAACTGCTCCGTGCGCTCAAGCACCCCGCCGCACAAATGGAATTCGCCTTCATCGAGGACAACGACGAGCTGCGCCAAGTCATCGAGGGCGGCGACTTCGGCGCCTGGCGCACCTTCCTGCACCCAGAACAACGCAAGTATGCCACAAAGCATTTCAATGGCGCTTTTCGACTTTCCGGCGGTGCCGGAACTGGCAAGACCGTCGTTGTGCTCCACCGCGCGCACCACCTCACTACGAGCGAGCCTGAGTCACGCACGATTATCACGACGTTCACGACGAACCTGGCCGATGCACTCCGAACGGACATTCTTCGGCTCGACCCGGCGACCCCGCTCGCACCCACACTCGGTACCTCCGGCGTTTGGATCTCGACAGTGGATGCCGTGGCCAGCGCAGTCTTGAAGGACGCCGGAGCGACCATCGCTGACTCTGTCGAGCGGATTCTCGGCGTTCGCACCACGGACATTGGCAGCCGGAGCAGTGGTGAACTCTGGACAGAAGCCATCGACGTAGCGGGACGTGAGCTACCCCAGGACCTGAAGAACAAAGCGTTCTTCGAGGGCGAGTACGTGGCCATTGTTTTGGCCAACGGCATCACCGACAAGGACGGCTACTTCTCAGTGCGTCGGGCCGGACGTGGCGTCGCCCTGGACCGCGGCAAGCGCGGCCACGTCTGGGCAGTGATCGAGGCGTACCGGCGCATTGCCCGGATGAACGCCTCCATCGACTACCACGAGGCCAACGTAATCGCCGCGGATCACCTGCGCGCGGCATCCGCGGCCACGGGACAGTTTCAGGCAGACCACGTGCTTATCGACGAGGGCCAAGACCTGACCGCAGCCCACTGGCTGCTACTACGTGCTCTCGTCGGTGAAGGCGCAAATGACCTCTTCATCGCCGAGGATTCGCACCAGCGCATTTACGGCCAGCGCGTTGCCCTGAGCAAGTTCGGGATCAAGATTGTCGGGCGCTCCCAACGTCTCACGCTGAACTATCGAACGACAGCGCAGAACCTGGCCTATGCGATCAGTTTGCTCAGCGGAATTCACTTCGTGGACCTCGAGGAAGGGCAGGAGAAAGCATCGGACTATCGCTCCGCGAGGAGCGGCCCGGAGCCAACGTTGCGACCGTACACGAGTCTCGCCGAAGAGCTCGATGGCGCTGCCACAATCGTGGCGGGATGGCTCGAGACCGGCGGTGAACCCGAGTCCATCGGGATACTCGTTCGCGATCGTGGTCAGCGAGATCGTGTCGTCTCTGGCCTCGCTGAACGCGGTGTCACAGTGCGGGCCCTTGATTCCGGCAAGGCCACAACCGGATACCCGCAGGCCCTCACCATGCACCGAGCCAAAGGTATGGAGTTCGCTCGTGTCTTACTCTTCGGCCTCGGCGATAAAACGCTGCCCAACATCCACCTACTGAAGCAACTCGCCGAGGCGGAACGCCCGGATGCTCTACTTCGCGAGCGGTCGCTGCTCTACGTTGCTGCAACGCGGGCACGCGACGAGCTGGTCGTGTCGTGGAGTGGTGAGCCGTCGGCGCTGCTGGGGACGACACCGCCACGGTGAGGGCGCGCTGGAACGGGCGGACACTTCAGCGCTATTCGCGTGTGGTGGCTACGCCTTTGAAGTCATAACCGGTGAACCAGCGGGAGGCCAGCCAAGCGACGGCCGCTGCCTTGTGTTCGTGCTTGGATCCGTAGCAGCCCTGCAGGACCGTTAGATGGTCGAAGGCCTGCTGCGCGTTGATTCCAGGTCGGGGGTAGAGCTGTAGGGTGGCCGGCAGGCCTTCGGAGAACCACCTGCCTTGAAAGTTCGCCCATTTCAAGGCCTCCAGATCGCCAGAGGACTCGGGGCTCCGGTATTCCTTTGGGATCACGGCGAACGCGGGCAGTAGATCTGGGTTTGCACCGCGGGCAGGAAAGGCAAGGTCTCCGCGCGTAATGGTGGTGGATGGCACCTCGAATGGGTCGGTCATGGCCACAACCTACCGAGGTCGGCGGACATTCGTAGGCTTTGGCACGGGCGGCAGGCGCTGCGGTCTGATGGTTCCGCCGAACTGCCACATTGTGCGGATCCGCGCTTGACTGTGAGAAGACGGACGCCTAGCCGCAGGCGAGGAAGTAACGTGTGGTTTCCAGCGCGCACGGTCATATCCTCGAGAACTTCGGCGGCCGTGTAGAGCCCGCCAGCCGAGTCAACGTCTCGCCAAACACAGCCAGGATCATGTCTCACCAAGAAAAGCCGCATCATCCGCTGTGCCGTCCAACTGAGGGCCGTTGCGAATTTTGTTCTCTCCGCTGACGGTCTGGTCATTGCGGTCGAAATACTCGAGGTGAAGGGTTTCGGTGTCGAGTATGGCTTGGCTGATGGCATGTTCCGAACCGTTCTTGTCGAGGAGAACGACCCGTGAGGTGAACGGGATGTCACCGTCGTAGTCGATGGTGTCGTCGAAATGGCGGTGGTAGTGGCCGCCGACGTAGAGCTCGGGTCGTACTTGCAGAAATCCTCGATGGAACATGGCCCGGCCCGACGCCGAATATTGGATTCCGGCTTCTGGCCACCAACGGTTGGTTTCTGCGAGCCAGGTATCCAGGGATGGCACGTTCAATGGGGCGTCATGTCCGATGAGGACGTCGGCGTGTTGGTGTCCGACCGAGGCCAGGTCGGCCTCGGTGACGGATTCGTCCGGCCACCATGAGGAACCTTCGCTCCGGTGCGCTACGTCGACAGAGTTGGCGCCGCCCAGGGCTGCCAGTGTCTTGCCGGAAGCGAGGGTGGTTCGCCAGCCGCGGGGAATGTGGGCGATGTTCGGCCGCAGCCAGCGCAATCCGTCCTTGGCGAGCGGAAATTGGTAGAGACGGGTGAAGTCTTCGTGGTTGCCGTCGACGAAGTAGAGTGTCTGTGTTTTGACGGCGAGGCGTCGGCTGAGTTTGTCGAGGCCGTTGTCCCAGTTGTAGCCGGGCCAGATGAAACCGAAATCTCCCAACACCACGAGGGTGCGGATGCCGCGCGCGTGCAGGGTGCGGGAGACGATAAGTACGTGTTCCAGGTCGCCGTGGGTATCGCCGAGGAGGCCAATGCGCCGCGCCGAAGACAACGGAGAGTTCTGCGGTGCCCTCGAGTCCCATGCCCTCGCGCTGCCGGAATTGATGATCGACGCCATGCGTCCGAATCTACGTCTCGCGGAAGGTGATTGACAGATCGATAGGAACTTCTGTTGCTGGGTCGGTGTTTCCGTCGATGGCATCAGGTAGCGCATGGGGGAGTGATGCAGCCTAACTCGCTACCCCTTGTGCGGTCACCAACCGCAGGAATCAGCTAACAAGTCGAGGACGTCCTGCCGGTCTCCGCCATCTTCCAGATATTCCATGGGCGTGCGGTCCGACCCGTCCGTCGCAAACTGCCGTTGGGGTGTCGACATTATCCACGAGGCGTCCCATGCGCTTTGCTCACCGAGCAGATCGATGAGTTCCTGTGTGGGCACGCCGAGCAGAACGGCAATATCGTCGAGCGGCATCTGTTTGTGGGCTGCGAATGCAATGTTTGAGCGAGCCACGACTTGTTCGTAAAGTCCGTCCAGGCCAGGATCCGTGACATCGATTCCGGACTGTTTAAGCATCCAAAGCTCATCTGTGGAGAGCGGTTCGCTCGCATTCATATGGTCTCCTTTGCTTCGCGAGCGAGGGTCCGCCCAACAGATATTGGCTTGTCCCAGCATGTGTGATTGGGCGACTGCGGCCTCTTCTGCGGCCCCAGTTTAAGGACTTGGACGGCACTTCGCGGTGGGTTTGTCGATGAGTCGGTTTTCTCTCCGGGTCATGAGAAGCGGTCGGTTATGGCATCGGCTCGTTCGTCACCGCGCATGTCCAGAAGCGCGGTGAGGCGCACGTCCCGGCACTGTTCAAGGGCGCCCATCTGCAGCTGCCGGAGTTGGCGGCCGAGCCATCGTGCAAGAGCGAATTCGAGCAGGTCGGATCCATTGAGGTACGGCAATCGTCCTGTGGATCGAAAATGGTGGATGCACGCGTTTAGATTCTCCTGCCAGACATGATCGTGGGGGTCCCATTTAAATGCCGGCGAAACGTCGAGTCGGATGATCTGGTATCGACAGAGATTCTCTTCGAAGCGGCGCTGGTACCGCGCCCATTCCCCCATGCGCCGTTCTTCATCGGGGAGGGTGGCGCGGTTGCGAGTGTGTTCCCGGGGGCTGTGTCCACGCTCCGTCCAGAAGTTCTCATACCGGCGCAGAGCCGTCGCCCAATTTGCCGCCCGCTTGGTGCGCGCACCAGTCGAAGGGTCACCACCCTTCGCCACCTCCTCGTCTGACTGCGCGTAGAGCTGGGAGAGTTCGTCCAGCTCATGTTCGTGCTCCGCGAGTCTGCGCGCCTTGGCGTGCAACCGCTCCGGGATGGTGTCCTCGTGCATGTCCTGCCCTTCCGGGCCGCAAGGGATGCGGCCTCGGACGGTCTATGCGCGGCACTTTCCGCCGTCGGTGCTCGGTGAGGTTTGTCGTGGAGTCGGAGGTTTGAAGACCCTGATGTGCGTAGCGTTCTGCGTGAGCGGCGGGTTAGTCAGACCGGCGGATTTCGACGCTTCGGGAAGCGAGACGCACCGTGACGAACACTTTGGATGGGTCGGAAGGCGGACGCTGGATTGTCACGACGGCGAGTTCGCAGTATTGGTTTGACCTGGAAGCGATGACTGTCAGGCGCTTGCCTGGCCCCGGTGCCCATCGGTCGATGCACGATCGAACGCGGTCGATCCTCGAAATCAAAAGGTGCGCAGTCGGTCAAAGCGGCTATTGGCTGATGAAGACCGAAGGCCGCGACTCTGAACTATTCGAGAACTACTGGCAGCGAACGACGCCGATCGTCAGCATCCGTCCGATCCCCGATGAAGACTGAGACCGATGACCGGCCGACGAACACTTAGGCGTCGGGATGCGGTGGCGCCCAGCATCGCGCAAGCACGTAAGTGCAAAGGAAGCACCGAGAAGGGAGTAAGCCATGGACTCGCTCCGCGATGACGAGGCGGGCTGTTATCTGGCGACGACTGAATCGTCGAGTCGGTATTGGTTGGACCTTGATCGGCGACTCCTTCGGCGTGAGACCAGTGCCGCGTTCGCTGGGACGTTGCGCCTCCGCAGGGACGGAGAGGAACTCGACTTGGTCGAGGTAGTCGACTGCCGGGTCGGTCACCCGTTGATCCTTTTGATCAACCTCAACCTGCCTGGTGTGTGGTTGACCACGCGAGAATCCACACCGGTCGTACGAATAGAACGTCTGCACAAGCCGCTGATCCGACCATGAACGCGGGGTGCTCCCAACCGCACGATTACCGACCCATCAACGCCCTTCCCTACTGGGAGATGATCGGCGAGTTCGTCGCCGCCTCAGTGGCGGACACAGCAGCGCCGTCTGGCCGCTCGGAGCGGTCGCTCTACCCAGCTGCGGTGGCGTTCGTGCTGTGGTGCTGGCAGAGTCGGGGTACTCCTCTTGAACGCAGGCGCATCTTCCGGCTAGTGACTGTCGAGGAATTCGTCCATCTGGGCATGACGAGGTACGCCGCGGGGAGCAGGGCCACACACCGGTCAACGCTCCTACTCATGGTCGAAGCGCTCAACCCGGCGGAGGTGACTCGGAATCATTTTTCGCTCCCTCGATCGGAACCGACGAGGCCGTATGCGGATCCGGAGATAGCGGCGCTGGCCAGCTGGGCAATGTCACAAGGCACCCCCAGACGGCAACTCGACTCCATCGCTCTCCTGACGCTCGGTCTCGGCACCGGTCTCGCCACGCGGGAAATTCTCGGTGTGCGCACGAGCGATGTCGATGCCCGCATGGATGACATGCAGGTAATCGTGAGGGAGGGCCGGTCGCGTGTCGTCCCCGTTCTGGACGGCTGGCAGCGACCCCTTCACCGCATCCTCGAAAACCGGGATCCGACCGAGTGGCTGTTCCGCCCCGGCAGGGCAAGTGCCGCCTCCGGGCAAATCACGGATTTCCTGCTCCGCGCCCGAACTGAACTTGACGTGCGTCCGAGCCGGATGCGTGCCACCTGGCTGCTCTCTCATCTCACTGCAGGCACCCCACCGCGGGAGCTCCTTCGCATATCCGGACTGAGAAACCTCGCGGCGCTCGACAAGATCGCTTGTTTTGACCCCAAAACAGGGCACAAGCTGTCACCGCAGAATTTCCACAAACGGGCCTGATCAGGGTTTTGATTCTGCGGTGGTGACGCGCAATGTTCGGGATCCAGCGGTGTTGGTGCGGAAAACGAAATTCCGCCGCACACAAGACGTTCGTGAACAGAAAAGACCGACTCAACGACATCTTCCTTGCCGATTCCCACACCTACGCCCACCTGCGGGCTCTGGATCCCGAGCTTCCGGACCACGTGTGGCACGTCATCATCCGGTACCGCCCTCAGTTGTCCTCTGTTCAGTGGGATGCCGTCCGGGAATTCACCATTACCAACGCCATCCTGATGAGGCCACGCACGTTCGAATCCGTGCGGCGCCTGATGTGCATGTCGGCCCGATTTGGCGCCTGGGTGTGGACTACGACCGGCACCACGCTGACCGCGGAACGCGTTTACACCGAAAGCAACGTATACCGGTACCTGCAGGAGCGCCTTCCCAAACACTCGGAGGGACACCGATGGGGCTTCGTGCGGCAGCTTGGCGCCATTGCGGACGCTCTCGCAGACACGGACATCAAACGACTCGCCGCACCTCAGACCGCTGGCCGCCGCCGCCCGTTTACCCTGTCGGACGTCGCGTCCATGCACAGTTGGGCGGCCAGCCTCACAACCACGCTCAAGCGACAGAACGCCTGGGCCATCCTCGGCCTCGCCGGCGGCGCCGGACTCCGCTCCGAGGAGATCGTGGACGTGCGCCTCCGCGACATCGAAGTACAAGGCGACCGGCTCTTCGTGCACGTCACCGGCACGCGACCACGGCGAGTTCCAGTCTTGCATCCGTGGAACCGAACCCTTCTGCGCAGCATCAACAACCGCACCAACCCCGACGAGTATGCGTTCCGCGGCTACCGTCTCGAAGAGTACCGACCACGTGCAATCCAGACTTTCCTCACCGACCACCCAGGGCGGGTCCGAGCGACAGTATCCCGGCTGCGTTCGACGTGGATAGTCACACAGATCGACAACGGTCTCCCACTGCCCGTGCTCAAGGCCATCGCGGGCTTCGTGTCGGCCCTCAGCCTTGAGAAGCATCTGGTTCACGCCAAAGCCGTGAACATCGACGACTATCTCGGCCTCATCATCGGCGAAGAGGTGTCGCGATGAGCGCCGGCGACGTCGACTACGGATTCAACACCCTCGAGCCTGACCTGGGTGGAATAACGAAGGCCGAGGTCATGGGCCGTGGACGGATCCACGCGCTCATAGATGATGAAACGGTGGCGCTCATGGAAGGACGGGTACGCAAAACCGGAGTGCTCGAACGGTTGCAGGAATGGCGCGACGAAGACGCAGTCCCGTTCAGCATCGGCGGCCGCCCCTCTCTGATACCGGAACGGGCGATTCTCACCGGAATGCTGCTGCTTGCTAAGGAGGGATCAGCGATGTTCCTCACCAGCGTGCGCGACCTACTCATGTTCCGCCTCAGCGATACCTCCCGCGAACTTTTGGGAATCGAAAGGTCCCTCGCAGCGTTCGTGGGTCACGTCGGCGAAAAGAACCGTTGGTACGCCAACACCAGCCGAGCCTTCCATCGCATGAACGATCTCATGGACCCATTCCCGCAGGAGCGCCGCCATTCAAAAACGTATACCGAGATCCAAGAAATCCTCCGCGCGCACGATCCTGACCTGGCAGAAAAGCGAAAGGCCCGACTTGACGAGTTCACAAAGCTATTCCTGGTGATGACGTTCAACGAACAATCACGCAGCATTCGCCGTGCCTCCAACAAAATTGATATTTCCTTTGACCAGACCTTCGTTGAAACCCCAACAGTGAAGGGGTACTCCCGCAAGAACCTCGCCAAGCGCGTTGCCGACGAGGCCAGAACTGAGGAGAAGAAGACCCTGAACCCCGGGCCCGTCGACGCCTTCGCCGGATGGCACGTCAGCACGGGAGAACGCACGGACGCAAGCGCGGGCCAGGTCGACCTCACCGATCCCGGAAAGAAGCCCAGTTCTGCCCAGTATCGGTGGGGCTGGGAAATCAATATCGCCGTGCGTGTCGACTCCGAAGCCCCGGGGCAACGCCGCTTTCCCGGCCTGGCCGTCGCCGCAACGATGAGCCTCCCGAACGTCCGGGTTGCCGAGGAGGCCGTTTCTCTCATGCGAGCATCCAAATCTCTTGGTCTGGAACCGGGAGTTGGCGACGCGGACAAGCAATACTGGGCAAACTCGCTCACCGAGCGCCTGCATGACCCCGCATTCAACGAAGGCTTTACTGCGTCCACGGACTACCGCGTCGACCGCCTCGGCCACCAAGGCGGGGACCATGGGGCCCTTTACATTGAGGGCGGCACCTACTGCCCAGCAACTCCCGCGCCACTGCAGGACGCGACGAAGGATCTTCTCGGGGCCGTGATCGATACGGCCACATATCGTGAACGAATCAAGAGCCGCACCGCATTTCAGCTGCACCAGAAGGAGAAACCAGATGCCAAGGGTCGGGCCGTGTTGCGGTGCCCGGCGCTCGGCCCGAGCCCGACCGTAACGTGCCCGCTCCGGGAGCTCCTCAAGACCAAGACCAAGACCAACAAGATTCGACCAGCCGTCGACGGCGACGACCTGCCGGACTTCGCCGACAAGATCTGCAGCCAGCACTCTGTGTCCTTCGATACCGCCAAGAACCGTCGCAATGCCCAGGCTTTCGAATACGGAACGAAGGAATGGGATGAATTTCATACCCATGCCCGCAACTCCATCGAGTCCCTCAATAATCAAGTGAAAAGTGGCGGAACCGAAGATATCGAATCGGCCAGCCGTCGCCGCGTTCGCGGATTCGGCGCCGCCCAAATCATCGTGACGATCCTGCTCACCAACTTCAACCTCCGCAAAATCGCCGCGTTCATCAGCGACAAGATCAAGGCCGACGCGAAAATGCAGACGTTCGGCGAACCTAGCGTCGCCCTCGTGCGGCGCCGCGACCGCGAATGGCACAACCCCTACACCGGGACCTACCCGCCCGGGGTGACGCCGCCAAGTACAGCTACCGCGTCACCAGCATCCGATGAAACCGGTGGGCCTCCCCGGAGAACCTAAACCGGTCCAGCGAGGCCACCCGTACCGCCCGAGAGGGCAAACCCCCAGCGTTCTGTACAATCCGACGCGCCCTGAAACGCCGAGAATCACCAGTCCGGCAGTCAAACGCCTCGAATCGCCGGTAAAGACTCACGCAACATCCGCTTAACGCAGAAATCGCTCCTGAGAATCCTCAGGAGCGATTTCTTTTTGTTCCAACCGGGCCGTTTCGTGAACAGTTTCGCGAACGGCCCTTTTGTCGGGCTGACAGGATTCGAACCTGCGACCCCTTGACCCCCAGTCAAGTGCGCTACCAAGCTGCGCCACAGCCCGCCGCTTCCACAACGCGATTTCAACGATCAAAACCTGCGGAAGACAACTGTAAGAGCTTACCGCTTTCTGAGAGCGCCCAAGAACACATGGGGCGACGGCTGGCAAGCACGTGGTGCCGTCGCGGTTTGTCGGCTTGCCGGTTTTTATTTCGTAGACGTACCGCTGGCTGGTTCTCAAATCGGCATCCAGTTCGCGCTGGGTGCGGCCTTGGAGTAGGCGGCCTTGCTACGAAAATGTAGTCATGACGGATGCGGGTTCACCTCGTGCACAACCAAGCTGCTCGCTAGGCTGAACGGCATCATGCACATTCGAGAGATCGGGCTGTCGCCCCTCAAAGGTGGTCGCCACCAGCCACGTGAGACCGTTTCGCTCGCGGTCGACGGTCCCATCGGTGACCGCGAATTCGCCGTCGTCGATCGAAACACCGGCACCATTCTAAAGACGGTTGAGCATCCGCTTCTGGTGAGGTGCGAGGCTCGCTGGGCTGACGGCGTGCTAGCCGTCGCGTTCGAGAGTCGCCGAGTTGCGGCGGAACCCGAAATGACGGACGAGTATCTCGACCTGGACTACTGGGGTCGATTCACCGCCATGCAGGTGATCGAGGGGCCGTGGGCCACTGAATTCTCCCGGCTGCTGGGGCGCAGCGTCACCCTCGCGCGGAGCACTGTCACGGGATCCGTGGTGTACGGCGACTCCGTCACGATCACCACGTCGAGTTCCCTGGCCCGGTTGGCCGGCGAATCGCAAACAGCGGTCGATACGCGCCGATTCCGCGGCACTTTCACGATTGACACCGGCGACGCCGACGCGCACGTCGAAGACTCCTGGGCTGGCCACGAACTCGAGCTCGGGCGAGCCCTGCTCCTCGTGAAAGGCGGCATTCCCCGGTGCGCGGTCATCGACATCGACCCCGACACCGGCGCTCGCGGCACCCACCTGTTGAAAACACTCGCCAACTACCGGCTGCAGGCGAGCGACATCATGTTTGGCGTTTATGCCGAGGTGATCCGTCCGGGAACCGTGTCGGTCGGCGACCACGTGCGGGTCGTGCCACCCCACTGAGCAGACCCGCTGGTCAGGTCCTTGCGACGCCGGGAGACTGCCGGCCCCAGCCTCCGGTTGACTTCCGGAGGCTGGTCGGGGAGGGCGTGGCTCAGCGTTGGATTTCTGCGTCGGGACGCAGCCGGATTAGCCGCTGCGGGCCATCCTCTTTCAGCTCGGCCAGGTCGCTGCGCGACGAGAGAAAATCGGTGAAGGAACGAAAACCGAGCGGCTTCTCGTTGAAAGACGGGTCCATGCGGCGCATCTGGTTCTTGACGGTGCCCGTGTTGAGCCATTCGTCGTCGTCGCCCTTGGCGTGACCGATCTGCAGCGCACGCACGAGGAGCTCGGTGGCCAGGGTCTGCGGGTCGATGTCTTCGGCTTCGGGCTCGTCGAATTGTGCGTCATCGGTGTGCGAGAACATGGGAATCGTGGTGAACTTGCGGGCCTCGGTGGGGGCCGGGTCGGGTGCAATTTCGGCGGGTTCGGGCGCCCGCCTGCTGGACTTAGGCCTCTCCACAGCTGTCGCGGTGGCTTTGCCGATTCCGGGCAGCGAGTCGTAGTCTTCAAACTCGTCGCACGCCGCCGCCAGCGAGGTGCTCGTCGAGCCCGCGACGCCGATGCCCACCACGAAGCGACCCAGCCGCTTCGACTTCTGGGCGAGCGCGATGTAGTCGGAATCGCCGGCGATGATGATCACATGGGTCAGATCGGGCAGCCGAAAGAGGTCTTCAACCACATCCACGGCTAAACGGATGTCTGCACCGTTCTTGGTTCCGCGGGTGGTCGTGGTGAACAGCTGGGTCAGGTCCACCGCTCGGGACATGAGCTGGCGCTGGTAGCTTGCATTGACCGGAACCGACCAGTCGGCGTAGGCACGATTGACGACTAAAGTTCCGAAAGACGCCGCAAAGTCGATGATGGCGTTGAAGTCAACGGTCGCGGCGGCGAGCCGTGCGGCGATCTCGGGGTCGGCATCCGCTGAAGACTTGTTGAAATCGCGGATGCCGTCGCGCTGAAAGGCATTGCGCCCGTGCAACTGCTGATAGCGCGAGATGACGATGTTGTCGAAGTCGATATAAAGGCCGACGCGGGCGTCGTTCGGTTCAGTGATGGTGAGCTCCTTAGCCACAGGCGGAAGACTCAGTTGCGATCCGGTAGGTATAGTCTGCGCTGCGCTGCGGGTAGAGGGCAACTCGGTGCGCGGTCAAGCAGTCGCGAGATACTGGAGGGATGGACGACAAAGATACCCTCGCTGATTTTTTGCGCTCAGCCAGAGCTCGGCTAACGCCCGCCGATGTCGGGCTTCCTATTAACCCGCTTGCGGCGGCCCGGCGAGTGCCCGGACTGCGCCGTGATGAAGTGGCTGAGCTCGCCGGCGTGAGCGTTGACTACTACGCGCGCATGGAACAGGGCCGGGTGACGCAGGCATCCGATGCGGTTGTCAATGCGCTCGGCGAGGTACTGCACCTGAATGAGGCGGAGCGCACCTATCTGTTCTCGCTGTTGTCGGCGTCGACCGGTGGACGCACACAGCAACGGCGGCGCTCCAACACGATTCGGCCGTCAGTGCGCACCATCATGGACTCGTTCCCCGCGCAGCCGGCGTTCGTGCTCGGCGTTGGCATGGACGTGCTGGCCATGAACGACCTCGCCAAGCTGTTGCTGAAGGACTTCACGCAGGGCGTGGGACTCGGGCGCAGCATGGCAAGATGGACATTCCTCGACCCGGCGGCACGCACCCTGTACCTGGACTGGGACATTGTGGCCCGCGACGTGGCGGCCATGCTCCGCCACGACGCGCGATCTCACCCGAACGACCGGGCACTCAACGAGCTGATCGGCGAGTTGACCGTCAAGAGCGACGAATTTCGCGCCTGGTGGAGTCAACACCGGGTGTGGGAGTGCACGTTCGGAGTCAAGCGTTTCATACACCCGATCGTTGGTCGGGTCGACGTGGACTACGAAACCTTCCCGGTTCCGGGCGAACCCGACCAACAACTCTTCGTATACAGCACGCAACCCAGGTCCGCCTCGAACGACGCCCTGCGCATTTTGGCCTCGTGGCGCACCGATCAAACGGATGCCGCCGCGCTCAAGTCCCTTCGCTGACGCTTTTAGAACCCTCCGGGCGTTCGCGGCAGGTACGGTGCCTCGAGACGGGTGCGCTCCTTGGCGCTAAGTCCTTTAATGACGGATGCCCCGGGCCGCGTTGAAATCTGTGGCCCGGGGCGGTTCGTGCCTGGGTTTTCTATCGACCTGCGAGGCTTATGCCGCGCCCGTCGGGGCGCCTACGCGTCGACGCGGGTCTCGTCCGCAAACGTGGCAACGTCGATAACGAAACGGTAGCGCACGTCGCTGCGGATAACGCGCTCGTATGCTTCGTTCACCTGATCGACCGAGATGATCTCAATGTCGGCGCCGATTCCGTGGGCGGCACAGAAGTCGAGCATTTCCTGGGTCTGGCGGATGCCACCGATCTTGGAGGCGGCGATGGAGCGACGCTGGGCGGCGAGCCAAACCATCTTCACGCTGTCAGGCTCGGTGGGGATTCCGACGTGCACGAGCGTGCCGTTGAGGGCGAGCAGCTTGAGGTAGCCCTCCAGGTCGAGGTTTGCGGCCACGGTGTTCACGATGAGGTCGAAGTGGTTCTCGAGCTCGGTGAAGGTGGTCGGGTCGCTCGTGGCGTAGTAGTGGTCTGCGCCGAAACGCAGGCCGTCTTCCTTCTTGCTCAGGGTCTGGCTGAGCACGGTGACCTCGGCGCCGAGCGCGTGGGCGATCTTCACACCCATGTGTCCGAGGCCGCCCATGCCGAGGATGGCAACCTTCTTGCCGGGGCCGGCCTTCCAGTTCGTGAGGGGGGAGAAGAGCGTGATGCCGGCGCAGAGCAGGGGAGCGGCCTCGGAGAGCTCGATGCCGTCTGGGATGCCGAGCACGTAGTTCTCGTCGACGACGATCGCGGTGCTGTAGCCGCCGTTGGTGGGAGTGCCGTCGTGATTGCGGTCGTTGTACGTGCCGACCTCGCCCTTCAGGCAGTACTGCTCTTCGCCGGCGAGGCAGTTGGCACACTCGCGGCAGGAGTCAACGAAGCAGCCAACGCCGACGCGGTCGCCCACCTGGTATCGGGTGACGCCGCTGCCGATGGCTGAGACGATGCCGGCGATCTCGTGGCCGGGAACCATCGGGAACAGTCCGGTATCCCACTCGTCGCGTGCCTGGTGGATATCGGAGTGGCAGATGCCGGCGAACTTGATGTCGATCGCGACGTCGTGAGCGCCGGGGGTGCGCAACTCGATGGTGGTGCGAGCGAGGGGCTGGTTGGCCGCGGGGGCGGCGAGGGCAGGAACGGTGGTCGTCATAAAAAACGTCTTTCGGTACCGGTGGTGGAATGCGGGGGAACCCCGTGCCGTGGCACGTGTCGGCGGTGACATCCGCTCGTGCAACATTACGCCGCTCCACCGACACCGTCGAGGCCGCAGCATGGCACTGTCTGACCTACCCAGGGCATCCGCTTTCGCGACGCCTTCACAGTGCATCGGCCGGGAATATCTCGCCATCGACGGGTTCGGCGGTGGAATCAATGCTGGCCACCCCGAGAAGGTCCCGGCAAAACTGACCGAACACCTCTGGAACCTGCACACCAAGCGCGACCAGTTCCGCCTACAGATCAGCGCCGACTGACCGCCGTCAAATTGACTTGAGCGACCGCGAGCACGTCGCGGCACGTGTTTGAGAAGCCCGCTTGACGAGCGAGTCCAATCGGCTGATCGCGTTGACATTCGTTCGTCCCACGACCTAAAATGGAATCGATTCCATGGAATCGATTCCACGAACACGATGAGGTAAACAGATGGCCGAGGTCACAATCAAAGACGTGGCAGCGCTCGCCGGCGTTTCTGCGGCGACGACGTCCCGCGTGCTCTCCGGCAACCCGGCCACCTCCTCGCAGGCGCGCGTCAAGGTCGCCGCGGCAGTCAAGGAGCTGGACTATCGGCCCAATGCCCAGGCCAGGGCCCTGCGGTCGACCCGCAGTGACTCGATCGGACTGCTGGTGCCGGACGTGCGTAACCCGTTCTTCGCCGACCTCGCCCACACCGTCGAACAAGCGGCGCTCTCGCAGGGCTACGTCACGCTGCTCGGCAACGCCAATGAGAAGAAGGTGCAGCAGGACAGGTACCTCGACACCCTGATTTCTCGGCGCGTGGATGGCATCATCGTGGCGCCACTCGGTGACGGCGGTGGCAGCATCCACGCCTTGATCGAGCGCGAGATTCCCACCGTGTTCGTGGACCGCACGGTTGACGGTATCGACGTTCCGAGCGTGACCACCGACAGCAAAGTCGGCATTCGCCAGACCGTCAAACACCTCGCCGCCCTCGGTCATACCCGGATTGGCTACATCTCCGGCCCCCAGGCAACCTCAACGGGCCGCGACCGATTCGCCGCCTTCACGGCCGCCGTGGCCGACGCCGGTCTCAGCCAGGACTCCGATTTGGTCTACTTCGGTGACTTCCAAGCGGGGAGTGGCTCGGCTGGTGTGCACGCCCTGCTGCAACTGGATGACCCGCCCACGGCCCTGCTCGCCGCCGACAGCCTGATGGCCGTCGGTGCGATCGCGATTCTGCACAAGCTGGGACTGGGCATCGGCACAGACATCGCGCTGGTCGCCTTCGACGATATCGAGTGGTTCGCCCTGCTCAACCCGGCCCTCAGCGTCATCTCCCACAGCGTCGAGGACATGGGCCGAATCGCTGTCGACCTGCTCCTTCAGGTCATCGCCGGGGAAAGCCCGCAATCGGTGGTTCTGCCCAGTGAACTCGTCATCCGGGCGTCGTCGATGTCGCCCATCCTGCCTGCAGCCAGCCGAAGGAAGAACTGACATGACACAACAACCGCTGCTCACCCTGCAAAACGTGGGGAAGGTCTTCGGCCCGGTCACGGTCATCGACGATGTCACGGTCAGCGTCTACCCGGGCCAGGTGCAGGTGCTGCTCGGGGAGAACGGTGCCGGCAAGTCCACCCTGATTAAGATGATGGCCGGGGTTTACCAGCCAGATTCCGGCCACATCGTGGTGGATGGTACAACGGTCACCCTGCCAAACACCCGAGCGGCCGAGGCGCTGGGCATCGCCACGATCCATCAAGAACTGAACCTGGTTGCCACCATGAGTATTGCCGAGAACGTCATGCTCGGGCGGATGCCGACCCGGCACGGTCTCGTGGACCGTCGCGCCATGCGACGGCAGGCCCGTGCCGCGCTCGACCTGATCGGACTCGATATCGACGTGGACACCCTGGTGGGGGACTTGGGCATCGCCCGGCAGCAACTGGTCGAAATCGCCAAGGCCTTGAGCGTCGACGCCCGTATCCTCATCCTGGACGAACCCACCGCGGCGCTTACCCGACACGAAACCGAAAGCCTGTTTGCCGTCATGGCCGATCTGCGACGGCAGGGCGTGGGCATGCTGTTCATCAGCCATCACCTCGACGAGATCGCCGAGGTGGGCGACACCGTCACGGTGCTACGCGACGGGGAATACATCGCGGAGGTTCCCGCTTCGACACCCGAAGACGAGCTCGTGAAGCTGATGGTCGGCCGCGGCATCGACGACCAGTTTCCCCGGGACTCCGCAGACCTGAGCCAGGCCGCAGAAATCCTCACCGTGGAGAAGCTCACGTCAACAGGGCGGTTTAGCGACATCAGCTTCACCGTCAAAGCCGGCGAGGTGCTCGGAATCGCGGGTCTGGTCGGTGCCGGTCGCACCGAACTGATCCGGGCGATCGCGGGCGCCGACCGGTACACCTCCGGCACAGTCACCGTTCGCGGACAAAGCCTGCCCAACGGAAATATCAAGGCTGCCATCGCTGCTGGTATCGGGCATGTTCCGGAGGACCGCAAGGCGCAGGGACTGGTGCTCGACGCCTCCGTCAATAACAACCTGGGCTACGCAACCCTCGCCTCCACCGCGAAACTGGGGCTGGTGGACTTCGCCGGCCAGCGCCGTCGGGCCGCCGCCGTTGCGAAAAAACTGCGCATCCGCATGCACACCATCGATCAACCGATCGGTGCCCTCTCCGGCGGCAACCAGCAGAAAGCCGTGTTCGGCCGCTGGATCATCGCTGCCTCCACGGTCTTGCTGCTCGATGAACCCACCCGCGGTGTTGACGTGGGTGCCAAGGTCGAAATCTACGAATTGATGAACACAATCACGGCGGCCGGGGGAGCGATCCTCATGGTCTCCAGCGAACTGCCCGAGGTGCTCGGCATGAGCGACCGCATTCTGGTGATGCGTGACGGCCGACTCGCCGGTGAGCTCACGGCCGCGGAGGCCACTCAAGACGCAGTCATGACACTCGCCGCCCGCGATGTCGACGAGAAGCACGAACAGAGATAGGGAAGAACCTCATGTCCACCACCACCCTGCCGACGCCGCGCCGCGGCCTCGACTACAAGAAGTTCCTCGCCAACAACGGTGCCCTGGTCGGCCTCGTCGCGCTCTGCCTCGCCCTGTTCATCGCCACCCCCGACTTTCTGACCGGGCCGAACCTGCTGAACATCGGCATCCAGGTCTCCACCGTGGCCGTGTTGGCCTTCGGTATGACCTTCGTAATCGTTGCCGGGGGGATCGACCTGTCGGTCGGCAGCGTGGCTGCACTGTCGGCCATGTCCTCGGGCTGGATGTTCGCCAGCGCCGGGCTTCCGGGGTGGCTCGCCCTAGTGGGAGGCCTGCTCGTCGGAGCCCTGGCCGGTGCCATCAACGGTATGGCGAACGCCTACGGAAAGCTTCCCTCCTTCATCGCCACCCTCGCCATGCTCAGCGTGGCCCGGGGACTGACCCTGGTCATCTCCGACGGCCGCCCGATCAAGACCGCGCCCGAGGTTTCCTTTCTCGGCGGTAATCTGGGACCGGTTCCGATGCCGATCGTCATTCTCGTCATCGCCGCCCTGGTCGCCTCGTTCATCCTCAACCGCACCGTGATCGGCCGTTCGATGTATGCCGTCGGCGGCAACGCCGAAGCGGCGCGGCTATCGGGACTGCCGGTCAAGCGCATCCTGGTCACCGTCTTCACGCTGGCCGGCCTGTTCGCGGCCCTCGCCGGGCTGCTGCTCGCCGGCCGGCTTGACTCCGCGCAGCCTCAGGCAGCTGCCGGCTACGAACTCGACGCCATTGCGGCCGTCGTGATCGGCGGCGCCTCCCTGGCCGGCGGACTCGGCAGGATCTCCGGCACCCTGGTTGGAGCCCTGGTTTTGGTCGTCATTCGCAACGGCTTGAACCTGCTCAATGTCACGTCGTTCTGGCAACAGGTCGTCATCGGCCTCGTGATCGCCCTGGCCGTGGGCATCGACGTGCTGCGCCGCAAAACGCGCAGCAGCTGACTCGACGCTGCCAGCATCCACCAATCTTTCACCGCTCCCCGTTCGTTCCATCCCCACCCAAAGGAAAAACAATGAAGTCATCCTCGTTCCTCAAAATCGCGGCACTGACCGCGACAGCGGCCTTGATCCTCGCGGGCACCACCGCCTGTGGCCGAGGCGGCGCTGAGGCGTCCGGCGATAAAATCGTGCTCGCGATTTCCACCCTGAACAACCCGTTCTTCGTGGAACTGCGCGACGGAGCAGAAGCTGCCGCCGCCGAGGCCGGAGTGGAACTGAGCATCGTCGATGCCCAGAACGACTCCGCCACCCAGGCCAATCAGCTCGCCACCGCTGCGTCCAGCGGTGCCCAGGCCGTCATCATCAACCCGGTCGACTCGGATGCCGCGGCCTCAGCCGTTGGCGATTTGATCACGGCCGGTATTCCGGTTATCGGCGTTGACCGCACCGTCACCGGAGTCGACCTCGCCTCACTCGTCGCCAGCGACAACGTAGCCGGCGGGCGCCAGGCGGCCGACGAACTCGCCAAGGCCATGGGCGAAGCGGGCACCGTCATTCACCTGCAGGGTGTGGCCGGAACGTCGGCCAGCCGCGAGCGCGGTGCCGGCTTCGAGGAAGGCATGTTGGCCTACCCCGGCATCACCGTGGTCGCCACGCAGACCGCCAACTTCGACCGCGCCGCCGCGCTCGATGTGACGACCAACCTGTTGCAGTCCAACCCGGGTGTCACTGGTCTCTTCGCGGAGAACGACGAGATGGCGCTCGGCGCCATTCAGGCGCTCGGCGCCAAGGCCGGCACCGAGGTCTTCGTCGTCGGCTTTGACGGCACCGCTGATGGACTCGCCGCAATTGAAGCGGGCACCCTGGTGGCTACCATTGCCCAGCAGCCGGCCGAACTCGGCAAGCTCGCCATCGAATTCGCCGTCAAGGCCATCAAGGGCGAAGCGATCGAGACGACCGTGCCGGTCGAGGTCGTCTCCGTCACCAAGACGAATGTCGGCGATTTCACCAAGTGATTCATCTGGCCAGTAGTGCGCTCGTTCCACCGATCGGCATCGTCGAGCGCGGTTCGGTTGTTGTCGTCGGTTCCATCAACGTCGACCAGCTGATCCGTGTGCACCGCCACCCGCAGCCGGGGGAGACCCTCATCGGAACGTCGATGGAGTTTCTGCCGGGCGGTAAGGGGGCCAACCAGGCGGTGGCCGCGGCCCAACTCGGTGCGAGCGTACTTCTGGTCGGCGCCGTGGGCCGGGATGCACAGGCCCACGTCGCCACCGCGATTCTGACTCGCGCCGGTGTCGACCAGTCGGCCGTGCGTACGGTCGACGCCCCCACCGGGCTGGCGTTGGTCAGCGTGGCCGACGATGGCGAGAACACCATCGTGGTCGTCCCCGGTGCCAATGCCCTGATGGGTGCAGAGGTCGTTCAGGCCTGCGCCGACATCATCGCGGCCGCAGCCGTCGTGGTGCTCCAGGGCGAGATCCCCGCGGCGGGAATCGCCTTGGCGGCGCGGCTGGCAACGGGACGCGTGGTGTTGAATCTGGCGCCCGTGATCGAATTGGATCCCGCCGCTATCCGGCGCGCCGACCCGCTGGTCGTCAACGAGCACGAGGCTGCCCTCGTGCTCGCTCAACTGGCTCCGCAGCGCTCCGTTCCGGCCGAGGACGCCGACTTGGTTGCCCGACTGCTGGAGTGGGGCGTCGCATCCGTTGTACTGACCCGTGGTGCCAGCGGGGCGATCTGCGGCGACCGCGAGGGCACCCATTCCGTGGCTTCGCCGACGGTCGTCGCCGTGGACAGCTCGGGAGCCGGTGATGCCTTCGTCGGCGCGCTGAGCGCGCAGCTTGCCGCCGGGACGAGTCTGCTTGAGGCCGTTCGCCTGGCCGTGCGGGTGGGCGCGTTCGCGGTGCAGAGCCGGGGAACCCAGCCCTCCTATCCGACCCTGGCCGACGAGCTGCCGACGGTGAAAGCCCAGGTTCACGCATGAAGAAGCGGGGAATTTTGAACGCCGAGCTGTCGGGAGCACTCGCCCGGCTGGGTCACACGGATATCATTCTGCTCGCGGACTGCGGCATGCCGATTCCGCCCGGGGTTCCCGTGATCGACCTCGCTCTGGTGCACGGTATCCCGCGGTTCGAACAGGTTCTCGACGCCCTGCTCGACGAGATGGTGTTTCAGGGCTGCGTGGCGGCGGAGGAGGCCAAGACCGCCCCCGCGGGGGCCTGGCTGGCCGAACGCTTCAAAGACATCGAGTACATCAACCACGCGGAGTTGAAGTCCTTCTCCGCGACGGCCAAGCTCTTCATACGCACGGGCGAGGCGACGCCGTTCGCCAACGCGGCGCTGGTGTGCGGAGTGTCGTTTTAAGCAAGTCAGCCGCTGGCGCGTTCCCAGGCAGTCACGCCGTTTAACTACAAAAACGTCGTCGCACGGTTCTGCCACGCCGATCAGGAGAAGTGGTCGCGCCTCGTGGTACGTGTTCGAGAAGCCGGCACCGGTTCGAACCAGTGCCAGGGGATCAAACACGTGCCACGAGGCAGCCAGCGGCGGCCGGCGCCACAGCGGCCGGACTCTCACTCGGCCTATTACCCGCGTTGATACCGGACACGATCATCGACATCACGGTCACCGCGCCGGTGACAATCCAGGCGACCTTCTTGAACTGGCCGTAGCCGGCGAGTGTGAGGCCGTGCTTGTCGCGCTGGGCACCGACCAGCACGAGGATGAGGTCGACGAGCCACCAGATCCCCAACCCGCCGAAGGTCACCAGCTTCAAGAGGCCGGTACCGATCTTGCCGAGGTAGAAACGGTCAACGGCGAAGATGCCGAGCAGCCAAGAAAGCAGCCAGGTGGCCACGAACGATTTCTGCGAGATCGGCGGGTTGTGCATGGTGACCGCCTGAATCGGGGGAGCGGGAAGCAGAAATTGTTCCTGCTGGGTGGTCGGTACGCCGGTCGGAGCGGGGCGCTGGCTGGTAGTCATTCTGACGCCCTTACTCGGGGCAGCTCTCGCGGGCCTGGGCGCTGTGCTCGGGATCGCAGAACCTGGCTTTTTTGCGACCAGAAGAGCAGATCTACGAGGAGATCAGAGTGTGGATGGCCAAAGCGGATGCCCTCGACCGGCAGTCCCGCGGCGAGCCGATCCCCGAGGAGATCCAGCGGTTGTTGGGGGAGCTGATCGCGTCCGCGACGTCGTCGGGTGAGGTGCTGGACATCTACGAGGCGGCCGGCATGCCGAAGCCGTCGCTGAGCGATCTGACGCCAGAGTTCGTCGCTAAGACGCAGCAGGCGCGCAACCCGCATCTGGCGATTGAAGCGTTGCGCAAGTTGCTGACCGAGGAGGCCGTGGCATCCACTCGCAACAATATGGTGCGGCAGCGGGCGTTCTCGGAGCGCATCACCGAGCTGATGAACAAGTACACCAACCAGCAGCTGACCTCGGCCGAGGTTATTGCCGCGCTCGTGGAGATGTCGCGGGAGGTCGCGGCCGAGTCGCAGCGCGGTTTGCACTTCAAGCCGGCGCTGACCAGTGATGAACTGGCGTTCTATGACGCGGTGGCGCAGAACGAGTCCGCCGTGGATCTGCAGGGCGAGGGCAAGCTGGCCGACATCGCGCGCGGGCTCGTGCAGGTGATGCGCCGCGACGTGCGCACCGACTGGACCGTGCGCGACGATGTGCGTGCCAAGCTGCGCTCGTCGATCAAGCGGTTGCTCGTGGTGAACGGCTACCCGCCCGACCAGCAGCCCGCCGCCATCAAGCTCGTGATGGAGCAAATGGAGTCGATGGCACTGCGGTTTGCCGCGGACCGGACATGACGAAGGTCGGCCTGAGGCCATGCTGAAGGCGTGGTCGGCCGCATGATGACGCCGTTCACGGCCGCTCCGGGGAAGTGTTGCCGCGGGAAACCGCGGCTTGGGGTCCCATCGCCCTGGCCACAAATGTCGAATGCCTCGCGGGGCTTGTCGTCGCTCGAATAACTCGGTGACGGGGCAGCCATTAAATTCTCAGTCGAAATCTACACAAATATGTTACGTTTCTTTCGGATAGGGAGAAGTGATGAGCAACGCGGTGGCATTGAGTCAACAGACATACGTCTGCAACGATCTGGCTGGTGTCGCCCGCGTGCACGATTTTCTTGCGGCACATGAAGCGGCCGATCGAGAGGCCCCACTTCCGCATTACTTCCTCGCCGGCGCCGCAACGGGTGACCAAGTGGAAATTCCAGAGGAGATCCATAGGGTTCTCCTGCAAGTAATTGAATCCATGCAGCGAGGGCTCGCTGTCAGTATCTTGCCGCAGTCGAAGACGCTCACCACTCAGCAGGCAGCGGACCTCCTCGGTATCAGCAGGCCAACGCTGGTGAAACTCCTTGACGAGCAGAAGCTTCCCTTTGAACGAGTCGGTACCCATCGGCGCGTGCTCCTTGTCGATGTGATGGCTTTTCGGGATCGACGGCGCCAAGAACAATACGACGCTCTCGAGGCGATGCGGTCGACTCTTGATGACGAGACAACTGTTGACGAGATCCTAACGAAGGCGCGCCAGACTCGCCGAGCTCTCGGTGCCCAGCGGCGGGCCAGGGCGGGGGCGCTGGCAGGCTAGGCGAGTGTTTACTGCCCTGTTGGACACAGCTGCGTGGCTCGACGTATTAGCGAGCGTGGTGTGCGCAAGCTCATCGAACGAGGGCGCATCCCCGCGAACAGGAAGCCGGGGAGCAAGGCGTGGGTCGTTTAAGACTCGTCGGCGACTCGACACACGCCGTCGCGCCGCCCGCTCGCGCCGCGTTCACAGGATGCCTTTATTCATTTCTTTCGCACCAACTCCCTTGAAGGGCTCAACTCGAGGACCAGGGAACGCACAGCGCATCCGCTTTCTGCGTGGCAGCGATGCGCCAGCTGCGGTGCTCGCGGATTGGTTCAATGGCTAGCCGCCTGCCGGCTTGAATGCGGGGTCCAATCTCATTGCCCATGCGGTGGCCGGCAATGATGCCAGGGTGCGGCAGATGCTCCAACGCAGACATGCCGCGTACCTCCGCGAACGAGTCGACCTGGCCCAGCGGGTCAGTGATGAACGCGCTATTCGCGGCCTGAGCCGAGCCGACCTCGCCGCGGCCGCCGACGTGGACCTGACTGTTCTGTCAGCCATCGAGCGCGGCAGACTTGTCACGAGCATCGCTGCGATTCGCCGAGTCCTGCGCGCTCTGCACATCGAACCCTCGGCTATCCCCGCACCAGGTGTTCGATGACGAGCGGTCGAGGCCGCAGGCATCCACTTCATTGCCGCAGAAGCTGACGGGACGACCACCTCGCGCTTAACGCGGCGGTCGTCCCGCAGGCTTAGATCTCGTCGTAGCGCAAAGCGATCGAGGGCAATCTAGGCCTAACGCGACTCCGCGGGCTCGGGCTCGGCCTCGTGCTGGCGTTCTCTGAAGATGGCGAGCTGGCGGCGCCGAAAGTCGGTTCCGGCGCTGGTCGTCGTGTCCCGGTCGAGTTGCGCGGGGAGTTCCGTGGCGGTCATGGGGGCAGTGATCTCATGAGTCATGGCAATCCAATCTTCTGGAGGCGAGGGCGCCGCGGCCGCGAGTGCGACGGGGCGAGGGAATCGATCAGGCCGTCAGGAGCGGGGAGTCTGAGGAAACTGGTCGAGAGTAGGGCGAGGCAGAGAGCCGGTCGCCCTTCCGAGATCCGCTACGGGGATTTTTTCGGAGGATTCACGAGGAACGCTATTGGACTCTCGCGATGATGTCAACGAAAAATCCCGAAGGTACGTCGCGCGGTGACAGGGTGACGAGACGTACGATCAGTGGATGCCGCCGCGCTCGCCACTTCCGCAACGTCACGGCCTCGAGGCCGCGTGGGTCTGCACGCCGGAACGGGCGCAGCATCCGCTTTGGGACACGATGGGCGCCTGGCTGGATGAGCGTTTGTCGGAGTTCGTTGACGCCACTGGATTTCTGGCCGACGGGCGCTTCGTCTACGAGAGCGGCACCGCGGTGGCCGGTCTCGACCCGTACCGACCGAACACCTTTGTCTGGTTCCACCGCGACCTGGCCGCGGAGACAGTTGTTCCGGGGCCCATCCACCTGATCTATCGCGACGATCGCCTCGTGGTGATCGACAAGCCCGCCTTCCTCTCGACCATTCCCCGTGGGCGCCACGTCGTGCAGAGCGTGGTGGTGCGGCTGCGCGCCGAACTCGGGCTTCCGGAGCTCTCGCCGCTGCATCGGCTGGATCGGGTGACGTCGGGGCTGGTGGTGCTGGCAACCGAGCGGCGGTGGCGCGGGGCATATCAGTCGATGTTCCAACGGCAGGAGGTCGCCAAGACCTATCGGGCGCTGGCACCGCTGCTGCCGAGCCTCGACCTGCCTGTGACGGTGCGCAACCACCTCACGACCCGCCGTGGTCAGTGGCAGGCCGAGGTACTGCCGGACGCGCCGGCCAACGCTGAGTCGTTGATCGAACTCGACTCGGTGATCGACGGCCTGGGTGTCTACAGACTGACGCCGCGCACCGGCCGCACCCACCAATTGCGCATGCACATGCTCGGCCTCGGGATTCCGATCAGTGAGGACCCGATCTATCCGGTCGTGCGAGAGATCGCGATCGACGATTTCACCCGCCCCCTGCAGTTGCTGGCAAACGAGGTGCGCTTCACCGACCCGATCGACGGTCGCCCGCGGCAGTTTGCCAGCGTGCGCACGCTCCCGTTGCGCAGTGAGGTCGGCTGAGCCTGGGTGTCGCGCATCGCGACACGCGGTTGAGAAGCTGACAGGTGTTCAAACCAGGGCGAACTTCTCAAACACATGCCGCGAGCCTTGATGGTGCGCGTCCAAAGCTCGCCAAACGGATGCCTAGGCTAGACCCATGGCCACAGTCATTCTCGTGCGGCACGGCCGCACCACCGCAAACACCGCCGGAATACTCGCCGGGCGGGCCGCCGGCGTGCGACTCGACCAGATCGGGCAGGACCAGGCGGCGCTGACCGGAAAACGCCTCGCGGTGGTGCCCCTGGTCGCCGTGGTCTCCAGCCCCCTGGAACGCTGCCAGCAGACCGCGCAGCTCATTCTCGACCACCAGAGTGGTTCCCCGGTCATGCCGATTGACGACGATCTCACCGAGTGTGATTACGGCCAGTGGCAGGGCCGGGCCATCAGCGACCTGGCCACAGAAGACCTCTGGTCGGTGGTGCAGACGCAACCCTCAGCCGTGGTCTTTCCCGGCGGCGAGTCGATGGCGGCGATGCAGGCGCGGTCGGTGGCCGCGATTCGACGCCACGACGCCGCCTTCGAGGCGCAGCACGGGCCCGGTGCCGTGTGGGTCGCGGTCAGCCACGGCGACGTCATCAAGTCCATTTTGGCTGACGCGCTCGGCATGCACCTCGACCTGTTCCAACGTATCAACGTCGGGCCCGCGTCGGTATCGATCGTGCAATACGGCCCCAAAAGGCCGAGCGTGCACGCGACCAACACCGACGGCGGCGATCTGTCCTGGCTGGCTGGCAGCATCCACTCAGCGGATGCGCCGGTCGGCGGTGGGGCCGGTCATCAGCCAGCGCGCACCTCGACCGCGTAAAATATTCACATGCCCACAATCGTCCATGAGTTCGACTGGCCCGACCGGGTAGTCGTCGGTACCGTCGGCCTGCCCGGGTCGCGCACATTTTACTTGCAGGTGCGCAGCGGCACCCGCATCGTGAGTATCGCGCTGGAGAAACAGCAGTCGGCGCTTCTCGGCGAAAAGATCGACGAGATTCTCGACCAGTTGATCACCTTAGAGGGCAATCCCTTCAGCATTCCGATCACGACCCCCATCGAGCTCGTCGACAACGACCCGCTCGAACAGCCCGTCGCCGAGGAATTTCGCACCGGGGCGATGAGCCTGGGCTGGGACCCGTCGACGGTGCAGGTCGTGATCGAGGCCTACCCGATCACCGACGATGATGAGGAATTGCTCGATCCGGCAGACGTGGCTGAAATGATGCTGGTGCGCATCCCCGTCGGCACGGCGCGAGCATTCGCGAAACGCACGCGCGAGGTCGTCGGCGCCGGCAGGCCCATGTGCCCCCTCTGCGGTTACCCTGTCGACGCCGATGGGCACACCTGCACCCTGCCCGAAGCCTGATGCCGATTCCCGACCTGATCAACGGTGAGCTGAAGCTCACCGGCCGCATCACGACGGCCTCGAATGCAACGTTCCTGGGGAGCATCGACGGCGCGGTGGTCGTCTACAAACCGGTTGCGGGGGAGCATCCGCTGTGGGATTTTCCGGGCGGCCACCTGGCCAATCGCGAGGTGGCGGCCTACTTGGTGTCGCAGGTCTTCGGCTGGAACGTCGTGCCGCACACCTGGCTGCGCGAGGGCCCGATGGGCGAAGGCATGGTGCAGCTGTGGCAGGAGTCTGACCCCGCGCAGGCCGCCGTCGACCTCGTGGCCTCCGATGCCGTGCCGGATACCGGGTGGCGACACGTTCTCGATGGGCGAGACGAGCACGAACGGATGGTCACCCTCATCCACGAAGACAGCGCGGCGCTACGCCGCATGGCCGTGTTCGACATCGTCGTGAACAATGCCGATCGCAAGGGCGACCACATTCTCGCCATGCCCGACGGTCACCGGCACGGCGTCGACCATGGGCTCACCTTTCATATCGAGCACAAGCTGCGCACCGTGCTGTGGGGCTGGCTCGGCGATGCGCTCACCGACGAGGAACTCGAGGGCATAGACCGGGTGCAGGCCGACCTGAATGGTGCGCTGGGCGCGACCCTTGCTGGCCTTCTGAGCGCCGAAGAAGTTGCTGCGCTCGCGGAACGCTGCGGTCGGTTGCGGTCAGAGGGGGAGTTCCCCGCCCCGAGCGGCGACATGCCCGCCGTGCCCTGGCCCCTGTTCTGAGCCATCTGTGCCACCCTTGATGCATGGATCTTGAGGTATCGCCGGCGCTAACCATTCCCGAGCGCGAACTCGGCTGGCGGTTTTCGCGTTCGTCCGGGCCCGGCGGCCAGCACGTCAACACCTCAGACAGTCGGGTCGAGCTGTCCTGGAACGTCGCCGACTCGACGGTGCTTTCCGATGATGAGCGGATGCTGCTGCTCACCCGCCTGAGTCACCGTCTCGTTTCCGGGGTGGTCACCATCGCCGCGAGCGAGCAGCGCTCCCAGCTGCGCAATCGAGAGATCGCCCTGCGGAAGCTCGCCGATCTGGTGATCGCCGGGCTGGCGGCTGAGCCGCCCGCCCGCCGCGCGACCAAACCCACGAAGGGCTCGGGGCGGCGGCACCTCGCCGCCAAACAGCAGCGTTCGGCCACCAAACAGAACCGCCAGCGTCCCGCGGCCGATTAGGGGCGGCCCACCGGTATCCGCTCGCCGAGAAAGCAACGGCCTCCCGGGACGGTGCCACTTGACCGGTCGGCATCCGCTTGAAGCGGCTACCGCACGAGCAGCATCTGCCGAAAATACGCCGCGAGCTCGTCGGTCGCCGTCAGCGGCAGCACGTTCGCGACGTACTGGTCGGGTCGCACGACCACGATGGCACCGTCGCGGCTGATTCCGCGCAGGGAGAAAATGTCGCGTTCCGGGTCGGTGGCATAGAGCTTTTCGTAGTCGATCAACCCGAACGGGCCGGTTTTGGGCAGAAACACGTCGTCGACCCGGCTGATATCGACCTCGGCGTGGGCCTGCTGGTAGACCACCTTGACGTCGAAGATGCTGTCGATGTCGCTCCCGGCCGGGGTGTGGGCGAGCAGCGGCGAGTCGCCGGAGGTGCGCATCCACTCTGCCCAGGCGGCCAGTTCAACGGATGCGGCGTCGGCAAACGCGTAGACGCGCCAGCGGCCGTCGGCGCGGTGGTGGTGGCCGAGTTCGACCGGGTTGGCGTCACCGACCCGCACCACCGGGGCCGACTTGAAGCGCTTACCGATCGGGAACCCGGTCGCGAGCGACTGGTGGGTCGCCTCGCCGATCAGCATCGACGGCGGATACTGGGTCATGAAGCCGGCCGGAAACTCCGCCGTCTGCGTGTAGAACTCCTCCAGCGGAACCTTGAGGTCTTCCGGCTTGGCGGCCATCAGTGACGACCACTCCTTGTCGAAGTCGATCAGGTTCTTGGCGATGACCTGACGTTCGGCCGAATAGGTGCCGAGCAGGCTGTCGGGGCTGCGCCCGTCGAGCACGTAACCGAGCTTCCAGCCCAGGTTGAAGCCGTCCTGCATCGAGACGTTCATGCCCTGGCCGGCCTTGGCGCTGTGCGTATGGCAGGCGTCACCGAGAATGAAAACACGCGGCGAGCGGATGCCGATCTCCGCCGGCAGCACATCGTCGAAGCGGTCGGTGAGGCGGTGGGCAACCTCGTACACGCTGTGCCAGGCGACGTTTTTCACGTCGAGGGTGTACGGGTGCAGAATGGCGTTCGCCTTCGCGATGATCTGCTCCATCGAGGTCTGGCGCACCGCGCCATTGTCGTCGGGAGCGACTTCGCCGAGGTCAACGTACATGCGAAACAGGTAGCCGCCCTCGCGCGGAATGAGCAGGATGCTTCCGCCGGTTCCGGACTGGATGGCGCACTTGGTGCGAATGTCGGGAAAATCGGTGACGGCGAGTACGTCCATGACGCCCCAGGCGTGGAAGGCCGCGTCACCGGCGAGGGTGCAGCCGATCGAGTCGCGCACAGCGCTGCGGGCACCGTCGGCGCCGACGACGTATTTGGCGTGCACGATGCGTTCCTGGCCCTTGTGGGCGCCGGTGGTGTGCACGAGCGTCACCGTGACGGGGTACTCGCCCTCATTCGTGTTCACGAGGCTGTGAAATTCGAAACCGAAATCCGGGGTCATGCGGGTGGGCGCATTGGCCATCACCTCGGCGAAATAATCCAGTACGCGGGCCTGATTGACGATGAGGTGCGGAAACTCGCTGATGCCGGTCGGGTCGTCGATGGCGCGGGCGGTGCGGATGATGTTGGCCGGGTTGGTGGGGTCGGGCTTCCAGAACGCCATCTCGGTGATGCGGTAGGCCTCGGCGATGATGCGCTCGGCGAAACCGAAGGCCTGAAAGGTTTCGACGCTGCGGGCCTGGATGCCGTCGGCCTGCCCGATCGCCAGGCGGTCGCCGCGGCGTTCGACGATGCGGGTCGTGATGTTCGGAAACTGGGAGACCTGAGCGGCCGTGATCATGCCGGCCGGGCCCGTGCCGACGATGAGAACGTCGACGGTGTCGGGAAGTTCGTCCGGGCGATCGATGCCGACCCCGGCGGCGTCCTGAACGCGGGGATCGGTGGACACGTATCCGTGGTGGTGAAACTGCACGGCTTCCTCACTTCTCTGTGTGGTTCCTCGGTGTGGTCTCGCACGGCGATCAGTCACCGTTCGATAATAGAACACTGTGTTCTATTATCGTTTTCTGAATCATATACGACATTGGGTGATCTACAGGGGCCGGCGGCGTATCCGGCCGAGCATCCCATGAGCGCCTGAGTCTGGTGGAACGCCCGCCACCGCGGTCAACCGACCTTGAGCCAGGCGCGAGTGGTGGGCGCTACTCATCATTCGCGACTCGGTGCCGCGGCGCTAAACCGACGTCAAACTCGAGCTTCCGGGCATCCGCCAAATAATTGGTTGCGGCAGATGGGAAGTACTGGTGCTGGCTCGCCGTAAAAAGGACACACGGGCTAGTGCACGCCTGCCATGGTGGACGCGTCCAAGCCAGATCGCGCGCCCGATATCGTGACCAGGGGCCTGGCACGAATAGCTGGCTAGCCATCCGCTCTTCGTAGGTTGATGATTAGTCTGTGATGGAAGATGCGGAGTCAGCGGGGTTCGGGTTGTGAACCCGGCGGCCCGGCGGGTGCAGCGCGTCTACCTGACCCTGATGCTTGGGAACACGCTCGCGGCGTCGTTCATCTGGGGCATCAACACCCTGTTTCTGCTCGACGCTGGACTGTCGAACTTCGAGGCCTTCGCCGCCAACGCGTTCTTCACCGTGGGCATGGTGATCTTCGAGATTCCGACCGGGGTTGTCGCCGACACCGTCGGGCGTAAGGCGTCCTATCTGCTCGGCACCATCACGCTGGTGGTCACGACCGGGCTGTACTGGATACTCTGGCTCTGGCACGCGCCATTCGTCTGGTGGGCGATCGTGTCGGTGCTGCTCGGACTCGGCTTCACCTTCTTCTCCGGCGCCGTCGAAGCCTGGCTGGTCGATGCCCTCGCCGCGACCGGCTACACCGGCAGCCTCGAGGCCGTGTTCGGCCGCGGCCTCGTGGTGACCGGAATCGCCATGTTCTCCGGCTCCGTGCTCGGCGGGGTGATCGCCCAGGTCACTGACCTCGGGGTGCCGTTCCTGGTGCGTGCCGGGGTGCTCATGCTGATGTTCGTCTTCGCGTACATCGTCATGAAAGACCTCGGCTTCACCCCGGATCGCTCCGCCGGCCCGCTGAAAGCGACCCGCAACGTGCTGACCCAATCGATCGAGCACGGCCTGAAAAAGCGCTCGGTGCGCTACGTGATCTTTTCGGCGCCCTTCGCCGGCGGGGTCGGAATCTATGCGTTCTACGCGCTGCAGCCCTATCTGCTCGAGCTGTACGGCGACCCGACCGCGTATTCCATTGCCGGGCTGGCCGCGGCCGTGCTGTCCCTGGCGCAGGTGGCCGGCGGACTGCTCGCGCCGCGCATCCGCTCACTGTTTAGAAAACGCACCAGCATGGTGTTGGTGACGTCGCTCGTCAGCGTCGGTATCCTGGTCGCGCTCGGCCTGAACAGCCTGTTCTGGCTGGCCGTCTTGCTGTTGGTCGTCTGGGGCTTCGTGTTCGCCGTCGCCGGGCCGGTACGGCAGGCGTATCTCAACGACATGATCCCGTCGAAACAGCGCGCAACCGTGCTGTCGTTCGACTCGCTGTTCGGCAGCCTCGGTGGCGTGTTCATCCAGCCGGCCCTCGGTCGCGCGGCCGACCTGCAGGGCTACGGCACCTCGCTTGTGATCGGCGCCGTCGTCGAGCTCATCGGTCTGCCGTTCCTTCTGGCCAGCCGCCGCCAGCAGGATCCAGCTGACGCCCGCACCATCCAAGCGGATGCGCCGCCGCCCGCCGGCGCTTAGCTCCCGTCGCGCACGTCTTGGAGGAAATTGCGCACGTGCTCGCCCAGGATCACCTCGCCTATTTGCCGATTGGTCGGTCCTCGCTCACCCTGGACGCAGGGGCCGATCCCGTGCGCCTGCTGCTCGTCGGTGGTGAACCACTCGGTGAACAAAATCTGAGGTGGTGGAACTTCGTCGGCCGCAGCGACGAAGAAATCGTCAGCCACCGAGCCCAGTGGCAGACCGAGAGCGGTGCGGCCGACGATGACGCCTGCTTCGACAGGGACGAGCTGCGCTTTGGCGCCTTTCCTGACGGCGAGCCCGTCCTGATCCCCGCGCCGCCACTGCCCACGGTGCGCCTCCGTTTCCGCAGTTAACGGCATGGTCCCTGGTCAAGACCACCATCTCGTGGTTGTCGACAGTGCTGGCTTCGGGAGTGCCGAGTAGGGGAACGCTTAGTTTTGATAATCGTCGTGCGGGTGACCCGGTGTCGGGTCGTCCCCTCTGCGGTGGTCGAGCTGGTCGCGACCGGCATCCCGCGACTCGCCGCCGTCTACGGGACCAGCCACGGGCGGGCACAGCGTCGGCGGGTCGTCCTTCACGCTCTGCGCCCAGGCTGCTCGTTCTGGGTCGACGAACCGCACCCCGCCGCGACGCGGGCTGGTCAGCGCGTCGTAGGCTGCCATCCACATTTCCCCCTGCTCCGGCGGAAACAGCGCATGCAGGGTCACCATGCCGTCGGCCCGCCGCCACAGCGACCAGGTGGTGTCGTCGCGAGCCTGCTTCTCCCGCACCAGAATGCCCGCCGCGTCGAGGTCGTCCTGCCTGCGCCTGGCCCGTTTGTAGGCCTGCTCGGTGTTCATCCCCGGCGCCGCAACGAGCAACACGCGAAGCGCTGCGGCAAGTTTCTCGGCTGCGAATTCGCGGGGCTGGTCGAGCAAGTCGGGGTTGGCGTCACATCATTCACGGTCGACCAAAGGGTTTTCGGCTACAACGGCGTGAAATTCGGCGGCCACGCTGAGTACCTGACCATTGCCGAAGGCGGTCTCGTGGCCGAGATTCCGGCCTCAACGTCGTAGACCAGACCTGCTGTTTCTGAAAAAGATCGGCAACGTCGTCATTCACGTGCAGGACGAGATTTATTTACGCGCGTCCCAGAAACCAGCGTGCACTTCGGCAGCCTCGGCGAGAAGGGTCGGACCGGCCACGGTCACGCTGTTGCCGCCACGGGCGAACACCTCGCGGCAGGGCAGATCCATGGTGGCCTCGCCGTCTTGCCGCGGAACCATCGCCGCGAGCTGTTCTTCGGGCAGCGCATAGACAACGCGGCCGATGCCAGCCCAATAGATCGCTCCCGAACACATGGCGCACGGTTCGGTGCTCGTATACAGGGTGCTCGAGCGCAGGGCGTCCCGGGCGAGCAGCGTCGCCGCGATGCGTACCAGGTTCATCTCGGCGTGCCCGGTCGGATCGCCAAGCGTCACGACGGTGTTCTGACCCTCGATGATGATGTCTTCGCTCGTGACGAGGATCGCTCCGAAGGGGTGGTTGCCCACTTCACGGGAGGCGCGGGCGACTTCGATCGCGTGGCGCAGATGCGCTTCGTCGGAACTGGATACCGTGCTGAGGTCAGTCATGAGAGTCACTTTCTCAATGGGGGAAAGATTCAAGCCTAATCACCCTCGCAGCTACTTTTCGGCGGACTGACGCTCGCGGAAGGCGATCATGTTCATGCGGTTGCCGCAGCGCACACTGCAGAAACGCTTGGACCCGTTGCGGGACAGGTCGAGAACCAGGCCGGTGCAGGCATCCGCTTCGCAGATGCGCAAGCGACCCATTTCGTCGCTGCGGATCACATCGATCAACGCCAGGGCCGCCTCGACGCGCATGCGCTCGCCGAGCGGTGCTTCGGGCACGGTCGCGTGCAGATGCCAGTCCGACACATCGTGACGCGCGAGCTGAGGGAGCGCGCGAGCCTCGCGCAGCATGCGATTGACCTCGATCACCGCGTCGTCGCGGCCCAGGGTCCACACCCGACGGAGTAGGGCTCGAGTCTGCCGTACATTGCGCAGTTCGGCGCCATCCCCGTCGATGCGCCCGGTGAACGGAATCGGGGCGAGCAGCGCGGCGAGATCGGCGAGCGTTTCGAGCTCGTCTCGACCGCTGCGGGAGGCCCCTGCGTCGGTATCGCAGAGCATGACCACGAACTCGAGAGCCTCCTCGGTGTCAGGGGCAAAATGCAAGTTGACTCCTAATGCACTCGGTCGTACTGTCAGTGGTGTAAAGCAGTTTAGACCATGACAGAAGGGCGCCTCCGTGAAGCTGACGTCGATCCCCGGCGGCCTCGCCGTCGCGGTGCTCTCGGCCGTCTCGTTCGGCACCTCCGGCGCGCTCGTCAAGCCCCTGCTCGAGGCCGGATGGTCGCCGGCCGCCGCCGTCACGGTTCGCGCCTTCACCGCCGGACTCGTGCTGCTGCCCCTGGCCGTCATGGCTTTGCGGGGGCGCTGGGCCGCCCTATGGCTCGGGCGCTGGAGGGTACTCGGCATGGGCATCGTCGGCGTCGCGTGCACCCAACTCGCCTACTTCGCCGCCATTTCGACCATCCCGGTCTCGACCGCGCTGCTCATCGAATTTCTAGCCCCGCTCATTCTGGTCGGCGTCGCCTGGGCCGTTTCCAAGCGGATGCCCCGCCCGGCCGTGTTCCTCGGCTCGGCCCTCGCAGTCGGCGGCCTTGTGCTGGTGATCGGGCCCGGAGCGATCCAGACGGTCAATCCGATCGGCCTGACCTTCGCGTTTCTCGCCGCGATTGGCTGCGCCGCCTACTTCTTCATTGCCGCGCGCCCGGACCGCGACCTGCCGGCCGTCGCGCTCGCGGCCTTCGGCCTGATCGTTGGCGGCTTCATTCTCGGTCTGCTCGGGGTTACCGGCTTGCTGCCGATCACGGCAACCTTTGGCGACCTGCCGCTGTTCGGCGCGCTGGCGCCGTGGTGGGTGCCGCTGGTGCTGCTCGTGCTCGTCAGCACCGCCGTCGCGTATAGCACCGGAATCACTGCGGCCGGCGTGCTCGGCTCCCGGCTCGCGTCCTTCATCGGACTGCTCGAGGTCGTCTTCGCCTCGCTGTTCGCGTGGCTGCTGCTCGGCGAGCAGCTCAGCCCGCTGCAGTTACTCGGCGGGCTGCTGATCCTCGGTGGAATCGCTGCGGTGCGGTCCGAGCGCGCCGAGGCCCTGCCATCAATAGCGCCGCTCCATCACGACACCGCGGCCGCCGCCTCCGGGGAGGCGACGGCCGCGGCATCCACTCACTGAGTCGTTAGCCGCCGAACGCGACGACGTGGCGCTCGGAACCGTACCGGACATGCGGGAGACTGGACCCATGTCCGATCTCACCCTGCGCGGCGGCGTCGGCAGCCGCATTGACAGCGAGATCGAGGTTAAACGGTCCCGGTTTCTGTGCCGTCTGGTGCGCACCGAAACCGAGGACGGCGCGCACGCTGCCGTCGACGAAGCCCGCTCGGAGCACTGGAAGGCTCGCCACCACTGCTCGGCGTTGGTGCTTGGTCCGGGCGGTGCTCCCGACCAGATACGCCGCTCGAATGATGACGGTGAGCCGTCGGGAACGGCGGGCCGGCCCATTCTCGAGGCGCTGGCGGGGCGTGGCTTCGTCGACTGTGTGGCCGTTGTCACGCGCTATTTCGGCGGCACCCTGCTCGGTGCCGGCGGCCTCGTGCGCGCCTACTCCGAAGCCGTTCTGACCACGATCGACTCGGCGCACTCCCGGGGGCTCGTCGTGGGGCGTGATCGCCGCGAACTGTTCACGCTTGCGCTGTCCCATGCGGATGCCGGTCGTATCGAGGCCGAGCTGCGCCAGCGGGGCGTGCTCGTGCTCGGCACAGACTACGGTCGCGAAGCGGTGCTCCGGCTGGCCGATGATGACCCCGAACGGCTCGCCGCGGTCGTGGCGGGGGTGACGGCCGGAAGCGCCGAACTCGAGTCGGTCGGCCACGAATGGGTCGACGTCCCGGCATGACCATGCCATTCGATCCGGCTTGCGGCCGGGACTGCTGGCGTCAGGCGAGGCCGGCGTCGTGGATGCAACGGGCGATGTGCACCCGGTTGGCCGAGTCCAGTTTCGTGAACAGATGACCGACGTGGGTCTTAACCGTCGCGACGCCCATGAACAGCTCGGCGGCGATCTCGGCGTTGGACAGCCCACGCCCGATCGCGATCGCCACCTCGGTTTCGCGTTCGGTGAGTCGACCGAGCAAGGCTTGGGCGCGCTGCTGCCGGTCGTCCGGCGCACGAATCACCCTCGCGATGAGCTGTGCAGTGACGCTCGGGGAAAGCATCGGGTCCCCGTTTGCTACCCGGCGTATGGCGGCGACGAGCTCGGCCGGTGGCGTGTCCTTCAGAAGAAAACCCGCTGCACCGTGCCGCAGCGCGGTGAGCACCATATCGTCCGTGTCGAAGGTCGTCAGCACGATCACCCTGGCCGGATCGCCGCGCTCCTGCAGGGCACGGGTGGCCGCAAGACCATCCATCCGTGGCATACGGATATCCATGAGTACCACGTCGGGCGCCTCTCGGCCGATGAGTTCCAGCGCCGCGAGCCCGTCACCGGCCTCCCCGACGATCTCGATCGCCGGGTCTCCGCCGAGGATCAGGCGCAGGCCGGTTCGCACCAAGGCGTCGTCGTCGGCGAGCACAATACGCACGGTCAGGTCCATGGCAACCATGCTTGCAGAAGAAACGAGCCATCCGGTTCGATGCCGTGCCTTATCCGGCCGCCAGCGAGTTCGGCGCGTTCCTGCAAACCGATCAGGCCGACGCCGCTCCCGGTTGCGTCGGTCCAGCGTGACCGAATGCTGGGGGTGGCGACTTCATTGCGCACTTCGAGGTGCAGCAGGTCTTCGATGCGCTCGAGCCGGAGGGTGACCGGCTGACCCGGCGCGTGTTTACGCGAGTTTGTGAGTGCCTCCTGCACGAAGCGATAGGCGGTGCGGGACACGGTTTGAGACGGCCCCGGCGTTACCTGGTCTGAACCGGCCAAACCGGGGGCATCCGTTTCATCGAGTGTCACCCTTGTGCCAGCCTCGCGCGCCTCGGCCAGCAGTGCAGGAAGGTCAGCCAGCGTCGGCTGGGCCGGTTCGGGTTGCCCCGCCACAGTAGTGGCTTGCCCGCCGCGCAACACGCCGAGCACCTGCCGCAGCTCGGTCAGGGCGAGGTGGGCGTTGTCCTGGATGATGCCGGCTGCCTGCGCCGTCTCCTCCCGGGTGAGGTCGGTTCGATACGTCAATGCGCCAGCGTGCAGGGCGAGTAGGGAAATGCGGTGCGCGAGTACGTCGTGCATTTCGCGGGCGATGCGAGTGCGCTCGGCGTCGCGGGCTGACGCGGCGCGAAGTGTCTGCTCTCGTTCGGCGTTTAGGGCACGCTCGCGGAGGGTGGCCAGCAGGTCGCGGCGCGCTCCGATGTAGAACCCGGTGGCCACGCAAATGGCGTAGATGGCGATCGCCAGACCACCGGATGCCCACGGCACCGGATACAGAGTGGGATCGGCCAGGCTCGCCCGCACGATCACCTCGTAGAAGACGGTGGCCAGGCCCCAGATTACGCCGACGACAATGACGCCTTTCCAGCGGCGCCGGGTGCTCATCGAAATTGCAGCCCAGATGGCCGCCGCGAACGAGGACGCCGACACGGCCGACAGCGCAGCGGTCACGGCGGCGATCAATACCGGGTGCCGGCGACGCAGCGGGAGCAGGCACAGCGCGACTGCGCCGAGGACGAAGTCCAGAAGGATCAGACCGCCGAGCAGATTTTCCGACACCTGGGCGTCGGAGAATGCCCCCGAATAGTCGGCGAACACCAGAACCAGGATGACAAAGGAAGCCAGGGCGGTCGCGAGGTACCGCCAGATGCGCGACCAGGGCCGCAGTCGCGGAGCCTGTCCGGAGTCGATCGCGTTGGTTTCGGTGGGAGGAGGCCGGGGGATCATTCTCCCCAGCGTACGGTCGTGCTTCCAGCCCGGCCTCCACCCGTGGTCTGCTTCGCCTGCAACTAAAAGTAGAGACGACGAAGGCCCCGGGGCTGATCCGCCCGTGCGGGGCCACCGCAACCATGGAGGAATGATCAACGCAGAACAAACTCGCGAAGCCCTGGAACGGAGTAGGTCATGATCCTGGGAATTATGGTCGTCTGTGAAATTGGGTTCTGGGCTGTCATCGTGCTCGGATTGTTCACCCGCTACATCCTGAAAACACCGCGCGTTTAAAACACCGCGGGTTTAAAACACCGCGCGTCTAAAACTCCGTGCTTCGGTCTCGCCCTGCTCTCGATGGCTCCCGTCATCGACCTCGTGCTCCTCATCACGACCGCCGTGCATCTTCGGTCGGGGGCCGAGGCGGAGTGGGCCACCGACCGCGGAAATACTGGAATTAGCTCGACCACGGTACACATTCGCCTCGCGCCGCGTAACGTTGGACAGCCCACCAGAAAGCCGCACGATGACGCACAGCCCGACGCACAGCCCGACGAACACCCCCGACACCGGCCTGAGCGCCGCGAGCACCGAGGCCCTGAGCGTGCGCGCCCTGTACGAAATTCTCGAACAGCGATTCAACGGCAAGACCTGGTCGCTGAACGAAATGGCGATCGGATACACCAACGATGTCGGCTACATCGGCCGCCTGCTGCTCGCCCACGACGGAACCTGGCCGATCGACGGAGAGGCGACCGCCGAACTGACGCACAAGCTGGCGGAATCGCTCTGGTGGACCTTCGTGCCGGCCAGCAAGCTCGACATTGATATCGACCAGGCGTTCAGTGAGACCATGAGCACTATTCGCACCAACCTGGAAGCCACGATCGAACGAACCGCGCTTTAGGGAAACATTCCTGCGCCTCAAGCGTTGGGTTTCACATGAAGACGATTGTGTATAGCGAAACCGGTGACCCGTCCGTGCTCCACTTGGTTGATCGGCCGGTGAGTGAGCCCGGAGCCGGCGAAGTGCGCGTGCGAATCGCGGTGGGCGGGGTGAATCCGACCGACTGGAAGTCGCGCCGTGGCGCGCGCCCGGGGGAATCCCTCGCGTTCCCTGACGTGGTCCCGAACCAGGACGGTTCCGGGCTCGTCGACGCGGTCGGCTCCGGTGTCTCGAATGTGGCCGTCGGCGATCGCGTCTGGCTCGCCCTCGCCGCCTACCAGCGGGCCGCCGGCGGAACCGCCCAGGAGTACGCCGTGCTCCCGGCAGAACGCGTCTTTCTGCTGCCCTCCTCGGCGAGTTTTGACCAGGGCGCGTGCCTTGGTGTGCCAGCGATCACCGCTTACCGGGCGCTCACTGTCGCCGAGGATGGACCGCGGCGGCTGCATCCCGGCGCGCTCGACGGCAGGATCGTGCTCGTCGCGGGTGGTGCAGGCGCCGTCGGCCATGCCGCCATCCAGCTCGCCCGCTGGGCAGGAGCGACCGTGATCACGACGGTGAGCGGGCCGCCCAAGGCAGAGCTCGCGGCGGCAGCCGGCGCACACCATGTGCTTACCTACACCGCCCCCGATGTCGCCGCTGAAATCCGAGCCATCGCACCCGACGGCGTCGACCTCATCGTCGAGGTAGCCCCGGCCCAGAACTCCGAACTCGACCTGGCGGTCATCCGCAACCGCGGATCGATCGCCGTCTACGCCAACAACGGCGGCGACCAGATGACCCTCGACGTGCGTAAACACTTCAGTCTCAACGTGCGCTACCAGTTCGTCCTGCTCTACACAGTGGGCATCGAGGTCGTGCAGCAGGCCGCTGCCGCCATCAACGAAGCCCTCGTTGACGGCGCTTTGCCCGTCGGATCGGATGCGGGACTGCCGCTGCACCGCTTCGAACTGGCCCACACCGCGGATGCCCACGCCCTCGTCGAAAGCGGGGTCACCGGAAAGGTGCTCATCGACGTATCGCGGGCCTGACAGCGCGAAAGCCCCCTCGCCGCGAACGGTGAGGGGGCTTTCGAGTTCAGACTCTAGTACTCGCGGCGCGGAGCGCGCGGCGGGCGGTCGCCCTGCTCGGCGGAGCGTGAGGCTCCGCCCTTGTCGGCACGCAGCTCGATCAGCTTGCCGCTGATGCGGGTGTTCTCCAGCTTGGAGAACACGTCGCCCGCGAGGTCAGCGGGAAGCTCGACCAGGGAGAACTCCGGCAGAATCTTGATGTGGCCGAAGTCGTCGCGGCTCAGGCCACCCTCGTTGGCGAGGGCGCCGACGATCTGACGCGGCTCCACCTTGTGACGCTTGCCGACCTCGATGCGGTACTGGGCCATCGGCTTGCCGCTGGAGCGAATCGGGCGTTCGCTGCGCACCGGACGATCGTCGCGGGCGCCGTAGCTGCCCCGATCGTCCCGGCCGCCACGGTCGTCGCGACCAAAACGGTCTGAGCGGTCGGGTCGGTCCGACCGACCGCCACGCTCGGGACGATCGCCGCGCTGCTCGGAGCGTTCGACCCGCTCGTCGCGTTCGAGGCGCTGCTGGGCGCGAACATCCTCGGCTGAGAGCAGCAGGGGCGTCTCGCCCTGTCCGACGACGGCGAGGGCCGCAGCCACATCGACCTCGGGCACGTCGTGGTGCGACACGTAGTGCGCGATGATGTCGCGGAACTTGCTGATCCGGTCGGTCTCGTCGAGCGCCGCGGTGATGGCGTCGTCGAAGCGCGTCAGGCGCGTCACGTTGACGTCCTCAACGCTCGGCAGCTGCATCTGGGTCAGCGGCTGGCGGGTGGCCTTCTCGATCGCGGAGAGCAGGCGACGTTCGCGCGGCGTGACGAAGCTGATCGCTGCGCCCGAGCGGCCAGCACGGCCGGTACGGCCGATGCGGTGCACATACGACTCGGTGTCAATCGGAATGTCGTAGTTGACCACGTGGCTGATGCGCTCGACGTCGAGGCCGCGAGCGGCGACATCCGTTGCGACGAGAATGTCGAGCTTGCCGCTCTTGAGCTGGTTGATGGTGCGTTCGCGCTGCACCTGCTGCACGTCACCGTTGATCGCCATGGCGGAATAACCGCGCGCACGCAGCTTCTCGGCCAGCAACTCGGTCTCGTTCTTGGTGCGGGCGAAGATGATCATGCCCTCGAAGTTCTCAACCTCGAGAATGCGGGTGAGCGCATCGAGCTTCTGCGGGTACGACACCATCAGGTAGCGCTGGGTGGTGTTCGCGCTGGTCGTGGTCTTGCTCTTGACCGTGATCTCTTCGGGATCGTGCAGGTACTTCTTGGAAATGCGGCGAATCTGAGCCGGCATCGTGGCCGAGAACAGTGCGACCTGCTTGTCGTCGGGGGTATCGGCGAGAATCGTCTCGATGTCCTCGACGAAGCCCATGTTCAGCATCTCGTCGGCCTCATCGAGCACCAAGAACTTCAGCTCTGAGAGGTCGAGGGTGCCCTTGGCGAGGTGGTCCATGATGCGACCGGGAGTACCGACGACGATGTGCACCCCACGGCGCAGGGCCGACAGCTGCTGGCCGTAGCCCTGTCCGCCGTAGACCGGCAGCACGTGCACGCCGCGCATGTGGGCGGCGTACTTCTCGAACGCCTCACAGACCTGCAGCGCGAGCTCACGCGTGGGCGCAAGCACGAGGGCCTGCGGGTTCTTTTGGGACAGGTCGAGCCGGTTCAGAATCGGCAGCGCGAACGCGGCCGTCTTACCGGTGCCGGTCTGGGCGAGTCCGACAACGTCGCGGCCCTCCAGCAGCGGGGGAATAGTGGCGGCCTGAATGGCCGAGGGGGTTTCGTAGCCGACGGCTTTGAGCGCCTTGAGCATGGCGTCATTGAGTCCGAGATCGGCAAATGTCTTGGTTGCAGTGGCAGTTTCTGCCTCGTTCTGCGCTGTGGTGTCTGGTGCGGTCATACTACCAACGGTAGTCGAAGACAGGGCCCCCGGTGTAAAGGCTCGTCGACGACCCCTAAAGCGGATGCCCGGGGCCGCACCATCCGCTTTCTTCCGCCGACGTCTGCTCGTCTGGGCCATCCGGACCGCGGCCAACGGGGTCGGTATCGGACCGGTCTGGAAACGGTCGACGGCGGTCACCCCGGGGCGAGTTCACAGCACGGGCGCCTCTGTGAGACTGGACCCATGGAACAACGCGTGAACTTCATTACCCTGGCCACGAGCGACCTCGAGGCCGTTCGCACGTTTTATCGCGACGGCCTCGGCTGGACGCCGCTCGTGGACGTTCCCGGTGAGATCGTGTTCTTCCAGGTCGGACCCGGCCTGATGCTTGGGCTCTTCGATGCCGAGAAATTCGACGCAGACCTGCAACGCGAACACACGACCACCGGCGCGACCGGCGTCACCCTCTCGCACAACCTCGACAGCCGGGACGAAGTCACCACAACGGTTGCGGCGATGGCGGCCGCCGGCGGTACCGTACTGAAACCCGCTCAGGACGGCGCGTTCGGCGGCATCTTCCACGGCCACGTCGCCGACCCGAACGGCGTCATCTGGGAGATCGCGCACAACCCCGGCTGGCACGTCGACGACGATGGAACCGTCTCGTTCGGCTAGGGCCTAAGCCTTCAGGAACGCGATTGCCGCCTCGCGGAAGGCGCGTGACGTTGGCGCGTTGAAGTGATTGCGGCCCGGAATCTCAAAGAAGCCACCGTTCGGCGTTACCTCGGCCAGCGCGCGCGACGCATCGAGAATGCTGTCTTCGCTTCCGGTCGCAAACAGCAGTGACTGCTCTGGGGCGTTCGCGGCTCCGGGCTGCGGGCCGCCGCGCATACCCTCGACGAGGGCGACGAGGGCCGCGAGATCGTTGCCCGGCAACGCCTTCGCCATCGTGAGGTAGGCGCCGGTGAGCCGGTCGGTGACGTCGACTCCGTGTTCGAGGTGGGCGCGGGCATCCGCTATCTGAAAGCGTTTGAGCGGGTCACCGTCGGGGATGCCGCCAAGAACGGCGTGCGTGATGCGGCCGCCGAGATCGCGGGCGGCCTGCCAGCCGACCCGTGCACCGAGTGAGTAGCCGACGTAGCGCACCTCGGTGAGCAGGTACGCGTCGAGTACGGCTTCGACGTCGGCGACGAGCAGCTCCATCGTGTACGCGTCGGGGGAGTGCGGCTTGTCGCTGGCGCCGTGGCCGCGCTGGTCGATGCCGATCACGTGAAAGCCAGCCCGGGTCAGGTCACGGGTCCATCCCGTGGCGTGCCAGTTGGCGATCGCACTCGAGGCGAAGCCGTGCACGACGAACACGGTCGGGTGCTCCGGGTCGCCGAGCTCGTAGGTGGCGAGCTGCACGCCGTCCGGCGACAGAACGAAAAGGTGCTCGGGGGCGGTTCGGTGCGACATTCCCCCATTTCACCACGGATGCCGCGGCCCTGGTTCCCCAGAGCCGCCCGGACTAGTGAGTTCTCGCCGACGTCCCATCGATCCAGACTCGTACCCGCGCGTCACGCATATTCTAATAAATAATATAGATAAGTAAACAATACGTTTACTCAAAAATATATTGTTTTAGTTATGGATCTTTCTGCGAATCCCTTTAGGCCTGGTGCTGGAAGATTTCCGCCGGTACTTGCTGGTCGGGCCGCCCTCCTAAGCGAATTCCGAACCCGGCTCTACCAGGCGCGAGAATCCGGCGAGGGGGAACGACCTTGGATTCTCTCCGGGCTCCGCGGAGTGGGTAAGACCGTTTTGCTCAATCAGCTGGGACGTGATGCGGCCGATCTCAAGCTCATCTTCGTTAAGGTTGAAGCCTCGAGGAGTCAACCCTTGGCCGCCGCATTGGCCAAGGAACTGTACTTGGCTCTGCGCCGTCTCCTCTTGACTTCAGACCGTGCTCGGGCGCTGTGGTCGAGAGCTGCAAGTGTTCTGCGTTCGTTCCAAGTGCGGGTTGACCCGTCTGGCACCTACTCCTTCGCATTCGACATCGAACCCGAGCGCGGTGTTGCCGACAGCGGAGATTTGGCCGTTGACCTGCAGGAGCTGTTGGAAACTGTCGGACTGGCCGCCCGTGAAGCAAACTCGGTTCTCCTTTTGGCAGTCGATGAACTTCAAGAAGCATCAACCGAGGACCTCGCCGCGCTGAATGTTGCCCTGCACAACCTCGGGCAGGATGTATTTCCCGTCCCGGTCGTCTTTGTCGGAGCCGGGCTACCTTCCCTCCCCGCGGTGCTCGCCGATGCGACGAGCTACGCGGAGCGGCTCTACGATTACCGACAGATCGGACTGCTGGACACGGCCGCAACCATGGACGCGCTCACTGGCCCCGCACGCGCTCACGGAGTCGCGTGGGATGTCGATGCCCTGGACTCCGCGGTGACAGCCACCGGTGGGTACCCCTATTTCATCCAAGCGTGCGGAAGTCATGTGTGGTCCGTTCGGGCAACAGACATTATCAGCCTGGACGATGCCCGAATCGGCATTGAGGCGGCACGAATTGAGGTTGAACAGGGGCTCTACCAATCGAGATGGGGACGAGCGACCCCCACCCAGCGTGCCTTTATGTCGGCGATGGCAGCCGATGACGATGCCCCCTCGTCCATGGCCGAACTCGTCACCAGGCTTCAAAAAAAGCGCACCACCGATCTTTCCGTCAACCGTCGAGACCTGATCCGAAGTGGGCACATTTACACGCCCGAACGGGGTTATGTCGCCTTTACAGTGCCCGGCATGTCCGGTTTCATCGTCCGACAAAGCGACTAACCGTTTCGTTGATGCCGGCGCGCCGATTCCCCGGATTCGCTCGGACTGCCCTATTCGCAGTGGTGCGCGAAGACTATTCTGGGCGACAAACAGGCCGTCCACGCCCGGTGGGTCGCGTGCTGCGGAACGCCCTGCCACTGGCCCTCCAGCATCAAGGACAAGCCCATGTCTATGACCATGAATGCGCTGCAAATCAAGTCGTTCGATACCCCGGACGAACGGCGCGCGCCGGAGAAGACCGTTCTGGGAGTGAACCACTTCAGGCCGTATACGATCGGCCGCATGACGATGCAGCCTGGCTGGAGTTGGTCCGAGTGCATCCAACCCGTGGTGCACACCGATTCCTGCCAGCTGGTCCACGTCGGCTATGCCATTTCGGGAACGCTCGAGACCGTGCTCGATGACGGCACCACGGCCACCATCACGGCCGGTGACGCCTATCCGATCCCGTCGGGACACAACGCGCGGGTAGTCGGTGACGAGCCGTTCATTGGCATCGAGTTTGAGTGCGCCGGGGTGTTTGGCGTGCCAACGAGCTGACCCAGCGTGTTCACCGATCGAGCGGATGCCGGGCGCCAGCTGGCCGCCCGGCTCGAGTACCTGCGACCCAGCGACCCCGTCGTCGTCGGCTTGCCGCGCGGGGGAGTGCCAGTGGCGTTCGAAGTGGCGGGGGCGCTGCACGCTCCGTTGGACGTCATCGTGGTGCGCAAGCTCGGCGCCCCGATGGATCCTGAGGTGGCCATGGGCGCCATCGGCGAGGACGGTGTGCGGGTGCTCAACGACGACGTCCTCCTGTAGGTTGGCGTGAGGGCGGCAGCCCTGAGCACGGTCGAACAGCGGGAACGGGCACAACTCGAAGCCAGGGAAACCCTGTTTCGTGGCGGTCGGGAGCGGGTCGCGCTCCAGGGTCGGGTGGTGATCATCGTGGATGACGGCATCGCAACGGGTGCCACCGCGCGAGTCGCCTGTCAGGTGGCTCGACGGCTCGGCGCTTTCCGGGTGGTGGTGGCAGCCCCCGGTTATGCTGGAGACACATTTTAGCGAGCGGGAGCACTCAGTGAACGAGAACACATCCGGGCCCAGCCCGCAGGTCATCGAGGGCGTTTTCGACCTCGCCCGCGACGGCCTGACCGGTCCGCTGGGTGAAATGCTCGACGCCGGGGTGCCCATCAATATGGTCAACCCGCGCGGAGACACGCTGTTGATCGTCGCGGCCTATCAGCAGCACCCCGAGACCGTCGCTGACCTGCTTCGCCGCGGGGCGGACGCATCCGCAATTAATGCGATGGGCCAAACCGCCATCTCGTGCGCGGTCTTTCGCAACAATGAGGCGATTCTGCGATTGCTCCTGGAAGCGGATGCCGACCCTCGCCTCGGCACACACAGTGGCGTCGCCATCGCCGACCAGTTCGGGCTGCCGCGCATGCGCGAGATCATCGAGTCGTACCCGCGCGACTGAAAGCCAGGAAGGGCGCCTCCCGAAGGGGAGACGCCCTGGCTGCTAAGCGGTTTGGTTAGCGGCCGAGTCCGAGATCGCCGAGAACGTCGTTGACGATCGAGTCGACCGAGCCGTCGATGTCACCGCTGTCGATGTCGCCGCCATCAACGCCATCGATGTCGGTGCCGTTACCGGCGTCGACCGGAGCCTCGATCGGTGCTACCACGTCGGTGCCGTTCCCGACGGATGCGTCATTGCCGACCTCGTTGCCCGAGGCGACATCGCCGATGTCGTTCGTGAGCGAGTCGTCAATGAGCGGGCCGTTGACGACGCCACCGTTCAAGGTGCCACCGTTGCCGACGCCGCCGACGGAGGTGTCGTTGCCGAGCACACCGTTGCCCGTTGCCTCGTTGCCGGAGAGGTTGAACAGGCCACCGATGATGTCCAGGCGGTTCTGTTCGGAGGAGTTGTCGGTGCTCGTGCTCGTCGTGGTGCTCGTGCTGTCGCCGGTGAAGGCCTGCGCGGGAGCGACGAAACCACCGATGATGAGAGCGGATGCCGCGGCGCCGGTGATTCCCAGCGCCGTGATCTTGCGAACGTTCGTGTGCTTCGTGATCGTGTTCATGAGAGCTCCTAATCGTTGTTCTGTTCCAGCCTCGAGTTGTTTTCGGGCCGCACAGATGGTCCGGAGCCCCGGCGATCCGGGTTTGGTTGACTCCCCCACAACGGGGGCCGTGAACCGTACGGCACACTCATGTTGCGACCGCAGATCGCCGCGACGAGCGGCATCCACTCGCCGTCGCGGCAAAACCTGAGAAGACGCTGGCAGCCGCACTCTGAAAGAGAGGAAGTGTCGGAAGCGGCAGCAGGCAGGATGGCAGCACCTGCGGTGGCTCAACTCCCAAGTGGCCCGGTGGCAGGCGGTTCGGTCGGTCCAGCCAGGCGAGCACCTGCGGTACGCATATGCGTCACCATTGCGGTGGCGGCCGCTTCGGAATCACCCGCGGCGATAGTCTCATAGACGGCGGTGTGTTCCACAATGGCCAATCTTGCGTGCTCGTTGTCTTGAACAGACCGGTCCGACCAGACACGCAGGAGCGAGCGGATGTTCTGCAGCAGATCCAGAAGTGCCGTGTTGTCGGTGCTCTGCGCCAGTTCCAGATGAAACTGGAGATCAGCCTCGACGAACGCCGAGAGGTCGGATGCGGACAGTCGCATTTTCTCCAGATGGCCGTGCAGACGCGCGATCGCAGCGGGGGGCATCCGTTCGGTGGCGCGGTCGGCGTCTGCGGATCCGACGTTCATTTCTGGCATGATGGTCGTCTTGGCGACTGGATCGTTGATGAGCCCCTCGTCCTCGGACACGAATCGGGCGGTCGAATTGTTGCCGTCGGGCGAGCCATCGACCCGGAACGGGTGGGTCAACGTGTGTCCATTCTCGAGCCCCTGTCGGTAGCGATCGCCACCGCCCAAAAGGGCCGCATAACCATCGGTACCCGTGTTCTCATCACCGGTGCCGGTCCGATCCGCATCATCACCGCGCAGGTCGCTCGTGCCTATGGGACCAGCGAGATCATCATCTCGGATGTGAGCCCCGCACGCCGAGCGCAAGCGCTGCTCGTTGGTGCGACCCGAGCAATCGATCCACTTGTCGAAGACATCGCGACGCTTGGACTCGCGGTGGACGTATTTGTGGATGCCTCGGGTGCAGCGAGCGCCGTACAATCGGGCCTGCGAGCCGTTCGCGCCGGGGGAATCGTCGTGCTCGTCAGAATGGGCGCGGGGGAAATTGCCCTGCCGATTTCCGTCATCCAGAACCGTGAACTCATCGTCACGGGCATCTTTCGGTACGCCAACACCTGGCCGACGGCCATCGACTTGGTGAGTCGAGGCCTCGTTGATCTGGATTCCCTCGTCACCGGCCATTTCGACCTCGACCAGGTTGACGCCGCCCTACGTTCGACGACACAACCGGGTGTTCTGAAATCCATCGTGACCCCCAACCCGACCGCGCGATGACGGCGGCACCTGAGCGACCGGTGCTCCTGCCGAGCAACCAGCCAGCGAACCGGTTCTACGCCGGTGGGCCAAAAATTCGCGCCTTCCGGCACGAGGAAGGAAGCATCGATCATGTTCCCGAAGATTGGGTTGCATCGACCACGACGATTTTCGGTGAAAAGGACATTGGGCTGACCGAGCTTCCAACCGGGGAACGACTCCGCGACGCTGTTCTCGGTGACCCGGTCGGTTGGTTGGGCCGTGACCACCATACACAGTTCGGTGCCGGTGTCTTTATCGTTGAGGTGCAGGAGCCCGAAGACATGTCCGTGCTGCTGGAGTGGAAAGGCTTTGCGTTCGATGGGCCGCGGCACGGTCAGCTCGGGATTGGCGTCGAGAAAGCTTTGGAGGCGACCGACCGTCAGGGGTGGTCGTTGGCGGAGCTCGAAACGCTCCTCGTGCACGCTGGCACCGGCGCGCACACCCTGGTGCCGCAGGCCGGATCCTACTTTCGTGCGGAATACAGGTCGGTAGCGGGGAGACCGTGCTGGAGGCAGGCGTCAGCATTCTCGTGATCCTCTCGGGGAGCGGGCAGCTCACCGCGGCGAACGGGTCCCACGCCGTTCTCGCGCCGGGGCTCACGATTCTCACGCCGCACAACATCGGTGAGCTCACCATAACCGGTGAGCTGACGCTGCTGCGGTGTCATCCGCCGATGCCCGATCAGGCGCGATAATCAGATCTCATCCGAGGAGCAGCGGCGGCGTCAGCCGAGTAGGTCGACCACGCGGTCGCGCAGCAGGTTGCTGCGCTCGGTGAAGCTGCGCTGCCGGCGCACGTACTCGGCCTTGCCCGCGGCAGTTTCGACCGCTACCGGCTCATAGCCCCAGGCGCTCAGGTCGTAGGGGGAGGCCTCCATGTCGAGCTGGCGGATGTCGCGCGCAAGCTCGAAGGCGTCCAGCAGGACCTCGCCGGGAACCAGGGGGCCGAGCTTGATCACCCACTTGTAGATGTCCATGCCGGCGTGCAGGCAGCCCGGCTGCTCCAGCACCGGCTGGTTCTCCCGCGACGGTTGCAGCTGATTAAGTGGCAGGGCCGCCGGGGTGAAGAACCGAAACGCGTCGAAGTGGCTGCAGGCCACGCGGTTGCCGTCGACGACGGCGTCGGTGTCGCTCTGGCTGAGGCGCAGCGGCGCGACGTGCCGGTGCTCACCCTGGCGGTAGACCATCGCCCACTCGTGCAGTCCGAAACAGCCGAAGTGGGCTGGCCGCTGCCGGGTCGCGGTGAGGAGTGTTCCGATGAAGCGGATGACGCGCTCATTTTTTGCGGAGAAGGCGGCGGCATCCACCTGGCTGGCGCTGCCCGTGCTGCGGTACCACTTCCACGTTGCGCGGGGCAGATCGGCCGCGCCCTGGAGCAGCACGCCGGCGCCGGGATGCCAGCGGCGCAGCAGGCCCGGGCGAAATGGATAGTACGTGAACAGAAAATCGTCGACCGGATGTGTCTGGCCGGTTGCCGCGCGCTCTCGGCGGCCGCGAGTGAAGGCGTCGGCGCGTTCCTCGTGAACCTGCTCGCGGCCCCGCCACTCGTCGGTCTCGAGCTCCTGGGTCTGGTCAGTACGTCGCACCCGTCGACACTACGCCGTCAACCCTGAAGATGCTGGCTGCCCAGGCCGACGGCGGGCAGCAGGACGACTGGCGTTGGAACTTCTACATCAACGTCGTCATCACCGTGGTCGCTATTGTCGGCGCGGCGGTCTTCGTCAGCCACGTCACGCGCACGGGCCCGCGACCGAAGCTCGATATTCCCGGAACCCTGCTGGTCTCCGGAGGCCTATTCGGTCTGGTCTACGGATTCTCCAATGCGGAGACCGACGGTGGGACTTCATCCTGACCTGGGGCACGCTTGTGGTGGCCGGGATTCTGCTGGTCGCGTTCGTGCTTCGGCAACGCAAGGCGGCGCATCCTCTTCTGCCAATGGCCATCGTGCTGGAACGCAACCGCGCGGCCGCCTACATTTCGATTCTCATCTCTGGTGCGGGTATATTCGGCGTCTTCCTGTTCGTGACCTACTTTCTGCAGACCTCACTGCAGTATTCGCCGATGCAGACCGGTCTGTCGTTCCTGCCGATGATCGCCATGCTCGTGCTGGCCGCGCAGCTGTCGACGAACATTTTCGTGCCTCGATTCGGGCCCAAGGTACTGGTGCCGATCGGCATGGCCCGCGGCGCGATCGGCATGGTGTATCTCACACACCTCGATTTGAACAGCGTCTACGCGGTCGATGTGCTGCCGCCGCTGATGATCATCGGGCTTGCGATGGGAACGATCATGCCCGCCTCCATGCAGACCGCGACGCTCGGCGTCGACGGCCAATTCGCGGGGGTCGCCTCGGCGATGGTCAACACCAGCCAGCAGATCGGCGGTTCCCTCGGAACGGCGTTGCCTAATACCCTCGCCGCCACTGCGGCCACCAACTACGTCGCCGATCACCTGCCCGCAACGGCCGCGGTTGCCGCCCAGGCTGCTGTTGACGGCTATGCCGTGGCTGACTGGTGGGGTGCAGGGTTCTTCTTGGACGGTGCGATCATCGCGGCCTTGCTGTTTCGTCGCATCGGGCACGGCATCTCGCTCCGCCACTGACCTTTGTAGAAAGCGGATGCCTCTGTCGAGGCGCGAAGAACGAGTGATCGAGACCCACGTCAGGAATCTCGATCAGCGGTAGGCTTACTTTTCCCAGTGGGGTTTCTCGGCTGGGGTGGCGGCGCGGTTTTGGCCGGCGGGGCGCCAGGTTTGGGTGGGGTCGAAGATGAGGGGTCCGCGGACCCAGGGGCGTCCGTGTCGCATGTCGATGTTCCATCCGGATGTTTCGATGCTGGCATGCGCGGCGTTGCAGATGAGAACGGCGTT
>NZ_SOFE01000036.1 GCF_004402405.1 Cryobacterium levicorallinum | reverse complement strand
CTTTGAACTCCTGGGTGAAACGCCTGCGTGCTGCGGTCATGCTGATCTCTACTTTCAGTGAACCCTCATTTTAAGAGGGCCCACTGTCCGAGATATCCGCGGCAGGTCAGTAGTCATAGGGAGCTTCCTCTGGTTCATGCACAGGATCCGGCTGGTTGTCCGGGCGGGGGAGGTCTTTAGGCCAGGTGCTCACAATGTCTTCTCTCTGATGGGGATTACCCCAACAGTCAAGTCGATAAAGTTGATGGCGTCTACCTGTACTTGTGCAGGGTGGGTACCGGGTCGACGTCGACCGACGAGCCGATCCAGGATGATCTTCTGAGCCTTGGTCGCACGGGCCATCGAGCCCCGCACTTTCTTGTCGGGGCTGTTGGCCAGTTCGAACAGTTTCCGGCACACCAGCTCCCAGACCGGAGTGTCGATCGGTGCCTCGATGTTGCTGACCGGGTGATCGGCTACGTACTGCAGCGCCTCGGGGATGCTCTTGTTGCGCTTCAGCGCTGTGGACTTTGCCGGTCTATGGCGGCGTTCTGTGGTCGCTCTATGTCGTTATCCCGATGACGATGGCGGGTTGACTCCGTCATTCCGGGGAACGCGGCGGCGTCAATGGGATCTACCCGTCAGTGCCGCCATCTAATTCTGAAGAAACACCGCCATACAAATCTGAAAGCCACACTCCAGATTGAGTGCGAACCATCGCTGCCCGCAAGGGGAACCCTCTGCGGGACGATCGGACTTCCGTCAGTGGTTGCCGGCGTCTGCGCCATTGTCTCTTCACTCAGCGACGCCGCACGCGTCACCCGAGGCGGCCCGTCTGATCGCATGAATGCGCGGTCGACCCCGCGCGATTGCGGGGTAAGAGAGACTGTGACGGGTACCTTCTGCTTGTTTTGTGACTGACGATGGACGTTTCCTTTTCCCGCGGACATGTAGGTAGTAAGAGCATCACTGACGGGAGAACACTATGGATGACGACGAGCTGATGGGCCGGATCACGAGCAACCGTCCGGCGATCGCGCCGCGAACCGGTCCTCTGCTGGGAGCGCTGGAGGACGTTGTCCGCGGCAGCCGGCCGCCTCAGCGGCGTAAGCGGTTCCTTGTCACCGGGATCACCCTGTCCCTGGTGCTCGTGGGCGGCACGTCTGCGGCGTTCGCATCGCCGTCGCTTCTGTCGTGGCTGGGGTTCGTCCCCGACAAGACCGTCCAGCACGTCACCGCGGACGGTGACGTCTGCGCGGCCGGAATCATCATCCATCCCGAGGGGGTCCCGGCCGACGACGCGTCGTTCCTGGCCGCACGCACGCTTCTAATGGACATCGACTTCGACACCCTGCAGATTCCGGACGACATCCGCACCGACACTAACTATGCCGAACGAGAGGCCGCCAAAACGCAGTCTTTCTCCGACTGGAACGCAGCACATCCGGAGGCGACCATGCAGCCCGCGGCCGCCGACCTACGAACGGACATGCTCTTTGACACCACATACCGACTGCTGACAGACGGTGTGACCGCTCAGGACCTGGACGCCAGCCATTTCTCCCTTGAGGGCGCCGGCACCTGCGATGCGGTCGCCCCGTGACGCGTCGGGACGGCACCACCCATCTGGAGAAGCTCATCCGCGCGAATGCGTCCGATCTCCTTGCATACCTGGAACGTCGGGTCGATCCGCGCGCGGACGCGGCCGATGTCCTCAGCGAGGCCCTCATCATCGCGTGGAAGAAGGCCCGCTCGGCTCCTGCCGATGAGATCGGCGGCCGCAGGTGGCTCTTCACCATCGCACGAAACACCCTGCTGAACGCCCGACGCGCGACCCGCCGCCGCCTCGCCGCCACCGACCGTCTGCGTCAGGAACTCGAGCAGACCAGCACCGGACCTGATCACGACAGTTCCGACACGATCGATGTTCGCGGCGCCGTGACACAACTCCCCAAAGAACAACGAGAGCTGGTGGAACTCGTGCACTGGGACGGATTCAGCATCGCTGATGCGGCCCAAATCATGGGCGTCTCGGACTCAACAGCACGGTCACGGTACGCCGCTGCCAAAGACCGCCTCCGCGCCCTCCTCGTGGGCGCGCCCGAAGATTCCAAGCACCGATGATGACGCGGAGGGATAAAAGGGAACCCCGATGAGTGACGTGCCGGTCCGGGTGGGCCCCAGCGATATCGTCCTGCCGGCGACGACCGTCGTCGACCTCACGGACCTCATCGAGGCACTGTTGCGCGCAGAGATCGAACAACCAGTAGTCGGTCGCCAACCGTCCTGACACGGCATTCTGACCAACTTCTCGGGCGGGAACCGCTCCCGGGGACAAGTCAGCCGGTCCGAGTATCTTGAGCGACATGAGTAGCAGCTTCAGACGCGAGACCTTGATCACCGTCGGCGTGATAGCTCTTATCCTTGGTGGAGTCTGGACGGGGCAAGGCATGAATCTGATCCCGGGAAGCTTCATGACGGGGAGCAGGATGTGGCTTTCCATCGGGCTCGTCCTTGCCATCGCTGGCATCATCCTGATTCTGCTTGGTCTACGACGGCCGGGGCGCGGACGCACGAACAGGTGAGACGTGCTTTGCGCGAAATTCACGCGGTTGCTGCGGTGAAGGCCTTAACTACTTCGAGTGGCAGACGCCCGCGAACGCCTATGCAGTCCTCTCTGGGGAACCCCCCGCGGGCGCCCCGCACCTCCGGGCCGGCCGACGGTGGAACCGTGATCAGAAGAGCCCGAATAGGAACGAGGTCCGGAACGTAATGAGCGCCGATACTCTGGGGCGATGATTACAAATGATTCGGTCTCTATCCGCGCGGTCCAATCCTCAGACTCGTCCCAGTGAGCTGAGCTCTATCGGGGCTATCGAGACTTCTACGAGCTGACTCCCGATAACAACATCGTTGAGCGTGTCTGGACCTGGATCAATGACGACTCGAATGAAGTCAACGCCTTCGTCGCCACCTCCGGGGATCGACTCGTAGGGCTCGCGCACTACCGTCGATTTTCTCGTCCCTCAACTGGAAGCGTGGGTATCTACCTCGACGATCTGTTCACGGACTCGACAGCTCGGGGCGCCGGCGTCGGGCGCGCGCTACTGAGCGAACTCTCCGCGCTGGCCGAACGCGAAGGACGCTCAGTCGTTCGCTGGATCACGGCAGAAAACAATACTCGGGCCCGCCGGCTTTATGATTTGACCGCAACGTCTACAAAGTGGGTTACGTATGATCTTGCGCCAGGGGCACTCTGACAGCGCGATAGCGCTGTCCTCCTCGACTCTGTAAAACGGATGCCTAGTGCGATTGGGAGACCCCGCAGCTTCGCCGACGCGCCTTAGACGATATGGCACGGCCTAAATCAACACGGCCCGCGTTATAAACCAACTCCACAGGGAGACTTGGGACCAGTGATCGGTGGTTTTATGTTCATTCCCGAAAGGGGAACCTCTACCGGTCACGCGCATTCCTCAGCGAGACATGACCCCGGAAGGCTCAGGCCTTACGAGCCGCCACAGAGAACATCAGCGGCACCCTCTCGCAACCCGAGGCCAAAGCAAATCCGGCCGGCGTCTCTACGAGCGGGGGCAACGGATTCCAGGGCATAGCGGCCCGTCCACCCTCGCAGGCCGTCGAGGTGCAAGTGTGGTCGACCACGTGCTGCCCGCGGAGGTTCCTTGGCCGTCCCCAGCCTGATCAATCCGTGCAACGTTCGGCTCGCGGCCTCAAACGTCGTTCGGTCAAGGCTTCGACGGCTTGGAGACTCAGCGCGTGACCGCGCCGTGCCTCCACGCCGTCAGCTCACCGGGACGCGACCTCCGGGGTCAGGCGGCCATCGCCCCGTAACGCTTGTGGCCATTGACGTCGTAGCGGTCGAGCATCATGACCTTCGACCAGACGCGGATGAATTCGCGGACGAACCGCTCTTGCCCGTCGCTGCCCGCGTAGGCGTCGGCGATCGACCGCAGTTGCGCGTTCGAGCCGAATACCAGGTCATTCCGGGAGGCCCTCCAGCGAGCCTCGCCGGTCGCCTGAACCCGACCAGTGAAGGTCATCGCGGTCTCGTCGTCCTTCGTCCAGATGAGGTCGGTGTCGGTCAGATTCACGAGGAAGTCGGTCGTCAGGGCTCCGACGTGATCCGTGAGCACACCCACGTCGGACCCGTCCCAGTTGCTGCCGAGCACGCGGAGCCCGGCGTGCAGGACGGTCCACTCCGGTGCGGTGAGAGTGAACAGGTTCGCCTTGTCGAGGAATGCCGCCTCGGGCGCGACGCCCGGAGCAAACTCTTCGAAGCGCTCGGACACGAAGTTGCGGAACCCGTCCGCAATGGGTCGCAGCCACTCGAACATCTCGATGTCGGTCAACTCCTGCGTCGTGTCGACACGGCCTGGCGTAAACGGCACGCTGGCGTCAGATCCTGCCGCCCGTGCCGCCTGCTCCACGGCGGCGCTGCCGGCGAGGACGATGAGGTCGGCGAGAGACACCTCCCGGCCGCCCGACGTCGCCGTGAAAGCCGCCTGCACGTTCCGCAGCGCGTCGAGGACTGGGACGGTGCGTCGGTTGACCGCCCAGTCTTTCTGCGGCGACAAAGCCAGGCGGGCACCGTTCGCCCCTCCGCGCTTGTCGCTGTCGCGGTAGGTCGAGGCGGCGGAGAACGCCGTGTAGACGAGGTCGGACACGGACAGCCCGGTCGCGAGGACGGCTTCCTTGAGCGCTGCCACGTCGGCCTCGTCGAGTGAGTATCCTGCTGCGTCCGGGAGCGGGTCCTGCCAGAGCAGGTCGTCGGCGATGGTAACCTCCGGGCCGAGGTACCGGTGCTTCGGCCCCATGTCGCGGTGCGTGAGCTTGTACCAGGCCTTCGAGAACGCGAGGGTGAACAGATCGAAGTCGGCCAGGAAACGCTCGCATATGGCCCGATACTCCGGGTCGACCTTGAGTGCGATGTCCGAGGTCATCATCATGAGCGGGTTCATCTGACCGGGTACGTGGGCGTCCGGAGTCTTCGGCGCCTCCGAGTCAGTCGGTGTCCACTGCAGCGCGCCGGCCGGGCTTTTCGTCTGCTCGTAGTCGTACGCGAACAGGTTCTCGAGGTAGGTGTTGTCCCACTGTGTCGGGTTCGGAGTCCAACTGCCCTCGATGCCGTTGGTCGAAGTGTGCTCGGCACTGCCGGTACCCACCGGGTTGTGCCAACCGAGCCCCATCGACTCGATCGGGGCTTTCTCGGGTGACGGTCCGATGTCGGATGCGGGCACCTGGCCGTGGCTCTTACCGAACGCGTGGCCACCGGCGATCAATGCCACCGTTTCCTCGTCGTTCATCGCCATCCGCGTGAACGTGATGCGAATGTCGCGTGCTGAGCCCAGCGGGTCGCCGTTCGAATAGGGCCCCTCAGGGTTGACGTAGATGAGCGCCTGGTGCGACGCGGCCAGGGGGCTCTGCAAGTCGTAGCCCGCGTCGCCGTTCTGACCATGCCAGCGTTCGTCGCGGCTCACCATCTCGTCAGGGCTCGCGACCGCGTGCGGGTCCCAGACCTCCGGGCCCCACCAGGTGCCGTCGTCCGGTTCCCACGCATCGAGTCGTCCACCACCGAAGCCGTACGTCGGCAGGCCCATCAACTCGAGGGAGCAGTTGCCGGTCAAGACCATCAGGTCGGCCCACGACAGAGCGTTGCCGTACTGGTGCTTGATCGGCTGTAGGAGTCGTCGTGATTTGTCGGTGTTGCCGTTGTCCCACCAGCTTCCGATTGGTGCGAACCGCTGCATCGCGGTGCCCGCTCCGCCACGGCCGTCGGCAATTCGGTACGTGCCGGCGGCATGCCACGCCATTCGGATCATCTGTGGACCGTAGTTGCCGTAGTCCGCCGGCCACCAGTCGACCGATGTGGTGAGCAGTCGCTTGATGTCCGACTTGAGCGTCGTGAGGTCGATCGTGGCGAAAGCCGCCGCGTAGTCGAAGTCCGCGCCGAGCGGGTCGGCGTCTACGCCGTTCCGGTGGAGAAGCTCAACCCGGAGACGTTGCGGGTACCAACTGTCCAGGGTCGGCGACTGACCGAAGGTGCCACCGAGGTGGTCGCCACCTGCTGGCAGCGCACCGCTCATGTGGAAACTGCATGTGTTGGTCTGGTCGTCAGTGCTCATTGATGCTCCCTGTGTGCTTTAGCTAGATGAGAAACGGTGTCGTCGGGGTCACAATTTAACGATTAGCCGCCGCATCGCAGCGGCGTCAATCTGTGGTGCAGCGATGCTTCGACGCTGCTGTGAGGCGGTGCGTCGCGGGCTGCCGACGTGACGGGAAGCCCGATAGAGAGATCGTATTCCCGCAAGGTGTGCGTGACATGCCAAGAAAGTGACTGACTTCTAGACGGCGGTGGTGCGGTGGCCGAGCGCACGACGGCCAAACCAAATAAAGCCCTGCGCCGATTGCTGCGGTGCGGGCGGTGCGAAGCCCGGTGAAACCGACGCCGGAGGACGGCGGCTGTCGAGAGCTTGATTTCCGCGAATCGTGTTCCGCTCGCGGTGAACTGGGAGCACCCCCGCCAGAGGCTCCTAGTGGGGAACGGTTATCGGGGCAGCTCATCAGTCAGGTCGAAGTTCATTTGAATACGCCGGCCGTACCCAAGTCCTCGCTGGTGCTCTGCCGCTGACAGATCACGAAGAAAATCAGAATCGGGATCACGCTCGATGAAACCACAGCTCAAGTAGAAGGGCGCATTCCATGGAACGTCCGTGAACGTTCGCAAGGTAACCCGTTTGCATCCGCGCAGTCGTGATTCGCTCTTGACTGCCTCGACGAGCGCGCGCCCATGCCCGCGGTGTGCCGCCGACGGCATGACCGACAGCTGCTCGAGATGACTGCTGCCAGGGACTTCGAGGACATGGGCAACCCGATCGGGTCCGATCCCGGATTTTCGCTGGCTACGAGGATGAAGCCACTCTGCAGTGAGGGCGTCGTATAGGAAGGAGCAGGCCGCCAGTAGACTATCGAGAACACGGTCGCGAACAGCGCATCTGCTTCATTCTCGATCGCTTCAAGAAATTCCAGGTCGTCGGCCGTCGCCTGTCGCACAAAAGTCCTCCACATGACTCCGAATGTAGCTTGACGAATGGTGCCGTAAGCCGGACCCTCACGGGTTGCCTGGCGGATCGCGCGCTAGCTTTCAGGCGAGTCATCCTGAGACTTGTCGAGCGCAAATTTTTGCAGATAGCGGCGACGACCGTAATAGATGAACGCCGCTAGCCCGCAGATGAACTGAACGGCACCGAGTACCAACACGAATATGTCACCCGGCTCGCCCTCCCCCTCAGTGATCCGAAGCAAAACTTGCGCCAGGCCAGCGACAGCGAGGACCGCGGCCGCCAGGATGATGACGGTGCTTCGCGTCTTGCTGATCGGGGGTATCGAACTCATGCAGCCGAGCATACGCTCGGAGAAATTTGCGTGTCGCTCATGCGACCGCCCGTAAGCCGGACCTCGACCAGGACGGCATAACCCGCGGTTGTGTTCCACGGAGGGCCATATGAAGGCTAGGACCTTCATTCCCGTAACCCCCGCCCGAGAAAATGCCCGGTGGAGGGAGGCTAACCGGGGCAGAAATATCGCTGCTAATTCCTTGCCCGGGGCTTGGGGACCGTCGAGCTGCGTCGCTGCAACGCGCTGGACGGCATGGTCGCCAGGGTCAAGGTTGGGGCCGATCCAGATGCCGCGGGCATCGAGGCAGGGGTACGAGACCAACCGTGGGTGTTCGGTGCGGACGAGCCGTCTGTCCGCTTCGCGGGTGATGGCACGATGGGCGTCGGAAGTGCAGCAGTACGCGACCCGGTCGACGTTTTCGTGCACGAGGCGGTAGCCGTGGTTGGTCACGATCTTCTAGTACCGCTGCCACGACTTCAGGGATCCTAACAGGACATCTTAGGTCGATTTATTCTGTCGTAACTCAGGGCCGTTCTTTGATGACGTATCGCAGGATTAGGTCGGTGCCCGGATAGCGGGTCTGAGTTTCTGTGAGACTCGAGCAGAGCTCGCTGACGGCGGCGGTTTCGCGTTGGGTGGGCATCGGCTCCAGCGTGATGGTCAGTTGGCACTGCTCTGCGCCGACAAGACACCCGACCAGATCCTGTTCGGCAACGGGCTGTCGCACCAGCGCACGCCGTCGACTCGGGACGGCTGGCTGGTCTACGCCCTCAAACGTGCCCGGGAGGTCGATCCGAACTTCCCTCGCGTCACGCCCCATGACCTCCGGCTCACCGCCGCGAGCCTGGCCGTGTCCGCCGGCGCGAACGTCAAAGCACTGCAGCGGATGCTCGGCCCCGCCTCGGCCGCGATAACCCTCGACGTGTACGCGGACCTCTTCGACGACGATCTGGACAGCGTCGCAGTGGCCCTCAATCAAGCCCGAATGATTTCAAGTGTGGGCAAACGGGGCATCTGAGGCACCCGACACCAAGTTAAAACCCAGATGAGCGTAGATATATTCGTGGTGCCCCCACTGGGACTTGAACCCAGACTGTGACGATTTTAAGTCGTCTGCCTCTGCCAATTGGGCTATGGGGGCGTGCCCGGTAACGGGCGGTTCCAGCATAGGTGCTGCCGAGCGATGCGATCGCCCGGCAGCACCTATCGAAAGAGCTACTTTGAAGCGGATGCCTCGGCGGCCGCCTTCTGCGCAGCGGGTGCCGTGGTGGCCGAAGCAGCCTCGGCTGCAGCAGCCTTGACCGTGGGCTTGCGCGGCGCACGGGGCGCACGCGGGGCCGCCGGAGCCTTGGCCGCGGGGGCTGCAGCTGGCGCAGCAGCAGGTGCCGGCGGCTTGGGGCGCGAAACGAACTCTTCGAACACGGCACGCGGGTTCTCGGTGGCGCTCAACGACACCACGTCGCGGCCGAGGAAAACGTTGTTGACCCAGCCCCAGACGACGCGCAGCTTGCGCTCCCAGCTCGGCATGGCCAGGCCGTGGTAGCCACGGTGGGCGAACCAGGCCGGCATGCCCGTGATGGCCAGGTTGCCGCTCTGGAAGACACCGACTCCAACGCCAAGGCCGGCAACGGCGCCCATGTTCTTGTGGAAGTACTGCACCGGTGCTTCGTCGCGCAGCACGGCAACGATGTTCTTGGCGAGCAGCTTGCCCTGGCGCACAGCGTGCTGGGCGTTCGGCACGCAGTTGCCGCCGACGCCGCCACCACTCAGGTCGGGGACACAGCTCACATCGCCGGCGCCCCAGGCATCGGCGATGATGTCGTCTTCGGTTCCGACGCGCAGGTCGGCACGAACCTGCAGGCGACCGCGCTCTTCGATGGGAAGGTCGGTGTGGCGCACGATCGTCGGGTTCGCCATGACGCCTGCAGTCCAGACGATGAGGTCGGTTTCGAAGGTCTCTCCGGTGGAGAGCTCGATCTTTCCGTCCACCGCGCTGGTCAGCTGGGTGTCGAGGTGAATCTGAGCGCCGCGACCGGCGAGGTTGTCGATGACCCAGAGGCTTGTCTTGAGCGAGACCTCGGGCATGATGCGGCCCATGGCTTCGATGAGGTGAAAGTTGGTGTCCTCGAAGCTGATCTCGGGGTACAGGGTGAGCAGCGAGGTCGCGAACGAGCGCAGCTCGGCAAACACCTCGATGCCGGCGAAGCCGCCACCGACCACAACGAACGTGAGCAGGCGCTCACGCTCGGGGCCGGCCGGAAGGGCTGCCGCCTTGTCGAAGTTGGTCAAAACGCGGTCGCGAATGGCGACGGCTTCTTCGATGGTCTTGAGTCCGATGGCCTGGTCGGCGACGCCCGGAATCGGGAACGTGCGCGACACCGCACCGGCGGTGACCACGATGATGTCGTACTTGAACTCGTACGGCTCGCCGGTCGGTGGGGTGATCGTGGCGGTCTTCTCGGCGTGGTTCACGTGCGTGACCTTGGCGGAGATGACGTTGGTCTTCTTGAGGTGGCGACGGTGCGACACGACCGCGTGACGCGGTTCGATGGATCCGGCAGCGACCTCCGGCAGGAAGGGCTGGTACGTCATGTAGGGCAGCGGGTCGACCATGGTGACCTCGGCTTCACCGGATCGTAGCCACTTCTCGAGCTTCCACGCCGTGTAAAAACCGGCGTAGCCGCCACCAACAATGAGAATTTTGGGCACGATGAGAAGGCCTCCTACAGGATTATGATTGTGCGAAATCTTTGGGGTTGCGCCGAATTCGCTTGATGTACCGAGTGGCCCCAATGCCCACCAGCGTTACTAGGATACCAAACCCTACGAGTACAGCGAGCGGCAGACTAATATAGGTCAGTGTCAGCTGGTTCGGGAGCCACGCCGTGAGCACATTTTGCACCGGCAGCGCCGGGTCTTCATCGACCGCAGCCGGAGCCTCCGCAACGGGAGTCTCGGTCGGAACCACGTCAATCTGAGCCCGCCGGTGCAGCGTGATCCACTCCGTGAGCAACTCGCTCGGAGTGGCCTCTGTCGCCGGAGCGACATAGCGGGTGACGGCGGCAGCGGCATCGATCAGGCCGTTGCCATAGATGGGGCTCGGCACGCTCCGCCCGTTGGCGTTCGCGGTCGCGATGACCCGGTTCATGACTCCCGCAGCGTCGAGCGTCGGATAGGCCGCCCGCACCAAAGCAACGAGCCCGGACACGATCGGCGTCGCGGCACTCGTGCCGTCCCACTGTACATAGGTCGAATCGGGCGTCACCCCGACGAGCTTCTCGCTCGGCGCAGCGACGGCAATGGTGATGCCTTGCGAGGAGGCATCGAAGCTCGCCGATTTTTCGCGGTCAACGCCGGCGACCGTCAGCACGCCGGGAATCGTCGCGGGAGCCCCGACTTCGGTGGTTCCGCTCCCCCGGTTGCCGGCGGCGGCCACAACGACGACATCATTTTCGAAGGCATAGAGAAATGCGTCATCCCAGCTCTCCGGCCAGTACAACGTATTGCGGGTGAGGGACATATTGATGACGTCCGCCCCATTGTCGACGGCCCAACGGATGCCCTGCGCGATCTGATCGTCGTTGCTCACTGCAGAACGACTGCTGCCAAATCCGACCGACACCGCCAAAATGGATGCCTCAGGCGCCACGCCGATCAGTCCGGTACCGTCGCCAGTGCCGCGTCCGGCCAGAAGCGAGGCGACCAGGGTGCCATGCTCGCCCTCATCATCGTCGCCGGCGACCGGGGTTTGACCGTTTGCGGAGCCGAGCCCGGAGACATCCGTTCCCCCGATGACCGCGCCGGTCAGCTCTGCCACGTTGCCGTTGACTCCAGAGTCGATGACCGCGACCGTGACACCGGCCCCGCGCGTGGTGTTCCACGCTTCGGTGAAGCCATAATCGGCGAGCCAATACTGCAGGTCGCGAATCTGATCGGCGTGCGCGGCGGGCGCGTCGAGCACGACGGAACCGACCACGGTACCGCCGAACAGCGCCGTGGCCAACGCGAGCCCGACGCCCGCGCTGACCCGACGAGCGCTGACCCGGTGCGTAGTCGCGGTCACGCCAGGGCCGCCCCGGATTCGTCGATCGGCGCCGCGGAGTAGTCCAGACACTCGCAGACCGTGGGCGACCAGGTGGCGCGTTCCAGCGCGAGGTCGCCGACCGGATTGACGCCGGGTCCGGCCGCCAGCGAGTGGGCGGCCAGGGCGTGCAGGCATTTCACCCGGTTCGGCATGCCGCCGGAGGAGATGCCAGCGATTTCCGGCACGCTTCCGAGCTGGTCGCGGTCGAACAGAAAGCTCTCGTGCGCCGCTTGGTAGGCCGCGCGCACGTCCGCACCGTCGGCGAGCAGGTCGTTGTACTCGTTCATGACCTGGGTGGCTTCGAGGGCGGAGATCGCTGCGGTGGCCGCGGGGTGGCAGAGGTAATACAGCGTGGGGAACGGGGTTCCGTCGGCGAGCCGCGGTGCGGTCGCCACGACGGTCGGCGCGCCGCAGACGCAGCGGGCGGCGATGCCGACGACGTTGCGGGCCGGTCGTCCGAGCTGGGCCGAGACGAGGTCGATGTCGGCCGCGGTGAACGGGTCGAACGGCGGCCGGGTCACGGCGCCACCGTTTCCGGTGTCGCGGGTGTTAATGTCGCGGGTGCTCCGGCTTGCGGGGCGAGGCCGGCGGTCATGGTGGAGGCGAACAAGGAACCCAGCCAATCAATCTTGGTGCTTTGGATATTGGTACTCACCGGCGCGGCATCCGCTTCAAGCGGGGCGACGACCGGTAAATCGTTAATGACGAGAAAGCTGATGTCGCCGGGCAGTACGTAGAACAACCGCTCGCGCGCCTGCGTTGTGACGTAGGTGCGGTCGTTCCAGCGTTCACGCTGGCTGGTGAGACGGTCGACCTCGTCCTGTTGATCGGCGACGGCCCTGCTCAACTGGCTGATCTGCTGCCGCTGCTCGGCGTAGGTACGCAGGCTCGGCGCGAGAATCACCACGGCGAGCACCAGAATCACCATCATCACCAACGAGAATCCCGAAAAGCGGATGCCGCGCAGCCAGCCGCCGGCGGGCGTTTCCGTCTCCGAGACCATGGGTGGCCGCTGGGCTGGTTCACGCTGTACTGGTTGACGGTGGGCTGTTTGCCGCTGAGCCTGCGGGCGCTTGCCCGACTTGGTCTGCGCCGGCTGGGGCTGGGACGGCGTCTGCTGAGGTCGCTTCGGCGCCATCACAACTCCTTTCGCTGGTCGGTCATGTCTGTCAGTAAAAAATGGTACCAAGGGAAAGCTGTGGGCCCCCGACCAACCGAAATATCGGTGGTCGAGGGCCCGATGGTGCTATTGCTGCTGAGTGCCTACTACGCGGTGAAGCGGGGAAACGCGGTGCGACCGGCGTAGACCGCGGCCTCGCCGAGTTCCTCTTCGATGCGCAGCAGCTGGTTGTACTTCGCGACGCGTTCGCTGCGGGCGGGGGCGCCGGTCTTGATCTGGCCGGCATCCGTTGCGACGGCGAGGTCGGCGATGAAGGTGTCTTCGGTCTCGCCGGAGCGGTGCGAGATGATCGCGGTGTAACCGGCGCGCTGGGCGAGGGAGACGGCATCCATTGTCTCGGTCAGGGTGCCGATCTGGTTGACCTTGACCAGAATAGAGTTCGCAGCCGCGAGGGAAAGGCCCTTGGCCAGGCGCACCGGGTTGGTCACGAACAGGTCGTCTCCGACGATCTGCACCTTGTCGCCGAGCGCGGCCGTGAGGTGTACGTAGCCGTCCCAGTCGTCTTCTTCGAGCGGGTCTTCGAGCGAAACGAGCGGGTAGTCGGTGACGAGCTCAGCGTAGTAGGCGCTCATCTCTTCGGCCGAAAGCTTCTTGCCCTCGAAGTTGTAGCTGCCGTCCTTGAAGAATTCGCTCGCAGCGACGTCGAGGGCGAGGGCGATGTCCTTGCCGGGAACGTAACCGGCGTTTTCGATCGCTTCGACGATGAGGTCGAGCGCTGCCCGGTTGCTGGGCAGGTTGGGGGCGAAGCCGCCCTCGTCGCCGAGGCCGGTGGAGAGGCCCTTGGACTGCAGCAGGGCCTTGAGCGAGTGGTAGGTCTCGACGCCCCAGCGCAGGGCCTCGCTGAACGACTCAGCACCGAGCGGAACGATCATGAATTCCTGGATGTCCACATCGTTGTCGGCGTGCGATCCGCCGTTGATGATGTTCATGAGCGGAACCGGGAGGGTGTGCGCGTTCGGGCCGCCGAGGTAGCGGAACAGCGGCAGTCCGGCCGAGCTCGCGGCGGCCTTGGCCACGGCGAGGCTGACGCCGAGGATGGCGTTGGCGCCGAGGCGCTCCTTGTTGTCGGTACCGTCGGCTTCGATCAGAACGAGGTCGACGATGCGCTGGTCGGTCGCGTCGATGTCTTCGACCGCGGGGCCGAGGTCGTCGATGACGGCTTCGACGGCCTTGAGCACGCCCTTGCCCTGGTAACGGGCTTTGTCGCCGTCGCGCAGCTCATAAGCCTCGAACACGCCGGTGGACGCTCCGGACGGCACCGCGGCACGGCTGACCGTTCCATCGCCGAGCAAAACCTCGACTTCGATGGTCGGGTTGCCTCGCGAGTCGAGAATTTCGCGTGCGTCTACTGCCTCAATTAGGGCCACAACTGTCTCCTGTTTTGTCGGGATTGACGCCTGGTCGGGCGCCGGGGTACTGGTCGGAATAAAGGTAGGGGTGTGCCGGACACTTTTAATGAACGCAGCCCAGGCGAATTCAGTCTAACCAAACCCGTCGGCCGTTCGCCGAACCGCAGAGCTGCCTGGTCGGGCGCGGGTGGCCTGGTCAGACGCCGAGCGGTTTGAAGTCGAGGTCGCCGGCCGTCTGAGTCTCGGCGGTCACGAACGCGAACCTCCCGTAGCCGGCCTCGCCGGCCCGGTCGAGCAGCGCCTTGAGGTTCTTGGTGCGGCGTTCGAGGCGGACACGCAGGCCGTCGGCGACCAGGTCGCGCTTGAGAGCGACCAGTCGGGCCGGATCGGCCTCTTTGTCGTGCACGAGCACGACCGCCAGATCAGCGGATGCGGTATCCGCTTCAAGCAGGTCGACGATGCGTTCAAAGCCGATCGAGAATCCGCAGGCGGGCACGTCGGTGCCGAGGAACCGGCCGATCATGCCGTCATAGCGGCCGCCGCCGCCGAGGGAATAGCCGAGGGAGGGGTGCGAGATCTCGAAGATGGTGCCGGTGTAATAGCCCATGCCGCGCACCAGGGTGGGGTCGAAGACCAGGTCGACGCCGGGGAGGGCGGCGCGCAGGGCGGCGAGGTCGGCGAAGGCTTTCGGGTCGAGCCAAGCCGGCGCAGCGCCGTCGAACAAGCCGTCGCCCAGGGCCCAGCCGCCGGTGCCAAGCTCGGTGAGCAGCGCGGCGAGGCCCGGCGCATCGATGCCGAGGGCACCGAGTTCGGCCGCGACACCGTCGACGCCGATCTTGTCGAGCTTGTCGATCACGATCAGCGCCCGCTCGGTCAGCTCGGCGGCGACGCCCCAGTGGGCGAGCAGGGCGCTGAGGATGCGGCGGTCGTTGATGCGAATGGAGCAGTCCTCGAGGCCGAGCAGATCGAGCGTCGCGGCCGTGGCGGTGATCAGTTCGATCTCGGCGAGCGCGCCGGCCTCACCGATGATGTCGATGTCGCACTGCATGAACTGGCGGTAGCGGCCCTTCTGCGGCCGTTCGGCGCGCCAGACCGGTGCGATCTGAATCGACCGGAACACGGTCGGCAAGCTCGCACGGTGAGTGGCGTAAAACCGGGCGAGCGGCACCGTCAGGTCGAACCGCAGGCCCAGGTCGGCCAGCGACAGAAGGTCATCCTGCTCGGCCGCCACCGCAACATCCGCTGGGCTGAGCCCGCGCTTGAGCACCGCGAAGGCGAGTTTCTCGTTGTCGCCGCCGAGCCCGGAGTGCAGGCGGGCGGAGTCTTCCATGACCGGGGTTTCGATCTCGTCGAAGCCGTGCGCACGAAAACTCTCGCGAATAATGCCGAGCGAGCGTTCGCGGAGGGCCTTGTCGGCGGGGAGAAAATCGCGCATGCCGCGCGGCGGGGTCACTGCAATAGCCATGGGGTAATTCTCTCAGCATGCCGTGGATGCGATTCACCGTCCGCTCCTGAAATTGGCCGCGCCCTAGACTCGGGGGAACAAGTGGGGGTGTGAATGTCGGTCGCGACTTTTTCCGGCGAGACGGACGTGACGTCGAGCGGCGTCGCGGTGACCGGGGTCAGTCGGTCATTTGGCAGTGTGCTGGCGGTGGTGGATGCGTCGCTCGTTGTGCCGGCCGGGTCGGTGACGGCGTTGATCGGACCGAACGGCGCGGGCAAGACGACCCTGCTGCTCATGCTCGCCACGTTGCTCACACCGTCGACGGGCAGCATCCGCATCAACGGGCACGACCCGGTCACCGAACCCGAACGGGTGCGCGCCGTCACGGGCTGGATGCCGGACGCCCTGGGTTCCTGGCCGAGCCTCTCCGCCCGTGCCGCCCTGCAGACCACCGGGCGCATGTACCGAATGACCCGCGAGCAAGCCGCCGTGCGCGCCGACGAACTGATCGCGCTGACCGACCTCGGTGATTTTGCCGATCGACCCTCGCGGGTACTGTCCCGCGGTCAGAAACAACGCCTGAGCCTGGCGCGGGCGCTCGTGCACTCCCCGGGCGTGCTGCTGCTCGACGAACCGGCGTCCGGTCTCGACCCGGCCGCGCGCGCGTCGTTGCGCCAGCTGCTGCGTCGCCTGGCCGGCGACGGCACCGCCATTTTGGTGTCGAGTCACGTCCTCGCCGAACTCGACGAGATTGCGGATGCCGCGGTGTACCTCGCCGCCGGACGCACGGCGAGCCCGGAGCAGGTGGCCGCGGCGGGCGCGAGTGCCAGATCCTGGCGCATCCGTTCCCTGGATGAGGTGGCGCTGGAACGTGCCCTCGCCACTCCCGGAGTGGTCGGCGCGCTCGTCACTGTGCGCGGCGTCGACCAGCTCGGCACTTTGGTGCAGGTGGAGAACGAGGCCTCGGCGGCGGCTCTGCTGCACAATCTGGTGCTGAGCGGGGTTCCGGTCTGCGATTTCGGACCGGCCGTCAGCAACCTCGAACACACCTTTCAGGACCTCACCCGGTCGACCGGGGAGGAGGCGACGAAATGATCCACTCACGGGTGTTCTTCTCCGGGCTCTGGCTCATCGTCACCCTCGAACTGCGTCAGCGCGTGCGTGGAGCCTCGTGGTACGTATTGCTCGGCGTCTTCATGCTGCTCGTCGGCGTGGTCACATTTCTGCTCTGGCTGGCGACCTCGGCCTGGCTGTCCGGCGGCGGCGGCGTGTTCTCCACCATCATCTTCTTCGTGCTGCTGCTCGGCACGCTGGTCTCTCCGGCGCTGTCGGGCAATGCCATCAACGGCGATCGGGATGCCGGCACCCTCGCCACGACGCAGGTCACGCTGATCAGCACCGGGCAACTCGTGCTCGGCAAGTTTCTTGCCGCCTGGATCACGGCCCTCGCCTTTCTCGCGGCGGCGCTGCCGTTTCTCATCTTCGCAGTCGTGCTCGGCGAAGTCTCGTTCGGCACCATCGCCGTGTCGGTGCTCGTGCTCGCGGCCGAGCTCGGCGTCATTGCCGCCGTCGGAGTCGGACTCTCCGGCATTCTGACCCGGCCGCTGTTTTCGATCGTGCTGACCTATCTGGTCGTCGCGGCACTCAGCCTCGGCACCCTCATCGCGTTCGCGCTGCTCGGCACCGCCACCCAACAGCAGGCGACGAATGTGAACTACTACGTGGTTTCGTCGACGTTCGACGAGGCCACCGGCGAGCAGTCGGACATCGTCTGTTCCACGGCCGAGACGACGACCCAAAACGTGCCGCGCTTCGACTACTTCTGGTGGATTCTCGCCGCGAACCCCTACGTGGTGGTCGCGGATGCCGCCCCCGGCAGCTTCAACGACGCCGGCTACCCGACCGACCTGTTCGGCCAGATCGCCGTCGGCGTGCGCAGCGCCCAGTCGCCGCCGGAGTTGTACACGGAGTTCAACGGCTGCGACGAGGCCGCCCAGAGCAGCTTCAGCGACAGTGGCGCCTTTTCCGGTGAGGCCTTCGACCGGGGGCCGACCGCACAGCAGACCTACGACGGCGCGGTGCCGAGCTGGTTCATCGGCCTCGCCATACACCTGCTGCTCGGCGCGGGCGCCCTGCTCTGGGCGTGGCGCCGCACGCGCACCCCCGCGACCCATCTCCCCGCCGGCAGCCGCATCGCCTAACCCTCCGTACTGATCCGCGTTAGGAGGGGAGGGCGATTATTCCGGCGTCGAAGGATTCGTCCAGCGGAGCGCCGGGCGCCTGGACTCCCTCGGCTCCGCGAATTTCGCCCTGCAGGTCGCGCACTGCGGCGCGCAGCGCGCGCTCGGCGTCAAGGCCCTGCGCCCGAGCGGATGCCACGATCGCCAGCAGCAGCGGGCCCAGATCGGCTTCGGATTCGATCGGAAGCGGGAAGCCGGCATCCGCTTCGATCAGGCCGATCTTTTCGGCCCGACCCAGCACCTTGTCGGCGAGGGCGAGGGCCGGCATACCACCCGGAATTCCGTCGAGCACGCTGGTGCGGCCCGGCTTCTCCGCGGCTTTAAAACCGTCCCAGGCAGCCGAAACCTCCGCCGCGGTGTCGAGGGTGACATCGCCGAACACGTGCGGGTGTCGCCCGACCATTTTCTCGGTCAGGCGGGCAGCGACATCCTGAATGTCGAAGTTCTCCTCCGGCGTGTGCGCGGCCAGGTCGGCGTGGAACAGCACCTGGTAGAGCACATCGCCGAGTTCCTCGAGCAGGTCGTCGCGGCTGCCGTCCTCGATCGCCTCGATCAGTTCGTGCGTCTCTTCGACCAGGTGGCGCACCAGCGAGGCGTGGGTCTGGTCGGCGTCCCACGCGCAGCCGCCGGGCCCGCGCAGCCGCGCGACGGTGACGATCAGGGTGTCGAGAGGGCTGGATTGCATCGTTGTCTGCCGAGCGGATGCCGCATCCCGGTCATTTTCGTCGGCCGGCGGAGTCGGTCGGGTAGCGTTGGCACCGGACACAGCGCCGGACACGGAGCCGGAGGAAAACACGGGGTTGGTCATGGTCGGCACTCCTGGATCGGTTCCATCGTCCCTCCATCGTAGGCGGGCCACCGATGATCGCTCAGGTACGTCGTGTATTCTGGTCCATGGTGAGCCGGGAAGTCTGGTCGGCACATGTATGTTCGCGCCCAAAAGACCAGAGGATTTTAAATGACCGAACCATCCAACCTGCCAGCTTCGAAGGCCACCCCGTCGACCGCCACCGTGCTTCGCCGCGGCAGCCACAACGAATTCGTGCGGATCTCGCGCATTCTGCGCAAGGAAACCGTCGGAGGCGCCATTCTGCTCGCCGCGACCGTGGCCGCGCTGATCATGGCCAACTCCGGCTTCTCCGACGCCTACTACGCCTTTCGCGACTACAAAATCGGCTACGCCCCCTGGCACCTCAAGCTGAGCCTCGGCGCCTGGGCGGCCGACGGCCTGCTGGCAATCTTCTTCTTTCTGGCCGGCCTCGAGCTGAAACGTGAATTCGTGGCTGGCGACCTGCGCAGCATAAACCGGGCCATCGTACCGGTGGCCGCAGCGGTTGGTGGCGTGATCGTTCCGGCGGTCATCTACACGCTGATCAACCTCGAATCCGGCGCTGAAACTCTTCGCGGCTGGGCAATTCCCACCGCGACCGACATTGCGTTTGCCGTCGCCGTTCTTGCCGTCATCGGATCGAAGCTTCCGCCCGCACTACGCATTTTTCTGCTGACCCTCGCCGTGGTCGACGATTTACTCGCCATTGCGATCATCGCTTTCTTCTACACCACGGACATCTCCGTGCTGCCACTCATTGTGGCCCTGGTGCTGCTCAGTCTGTTCTGGCTGTTGACTCATAAATTCTCCTACTTCTTTGGAACCAGGGGCTGGGCGGCATGGACGGTGCTGCTGCCGCTCGGCTTCATCGTCTGGGCGCTCGTGCACGGTTCCGGCGTACACGCGACCGTCGCTGGCGTACTCCTCGGTTTCGCCGTACCCGTGCTGCGCAGCAAGCGCGGCGGCGGGCCAGATGCCGGGCCCGGCCTGGCCGAAACCCTGGAACACCGCATTCGCCCGCTGTCGAGCGGTTTCGCGATTCCGGTGTTCGCGTTCTTCTCCGCCGGCGTCACCCTCGGCGGCGCCGAGGGTCTGTACCAGGCCATCACCGACCCGGTAGCGGTCGGCATCGTCGTCGCTCTCGTGGTCGGCAAGCCGATCGGGGTGTTGCTGGCCACCTTCATCGTGACCAAGACCACCAAGGCAACCCTCGACCCCGACCTGGCCTGGATCGACGTCATCGGCGTGTCCCTGCTGGCCGGCGTCGGCTTCACCGTGTCACTGCTGATCAGCGAGCTCGCTTTCGGCCAGGGCAGCCCGCACGACGATCACGCCAAGGTCGCCATCCTGGTCGGTTCGCTGCTCGCCGCCCTGCTGGCCACCGCGATCCTGCGCTCCCGCAACCGTCACTACGGTCGCATTGCCGAGAAGGATGCCATCGACAGCGACAGCGACGGCATCCCGGATGTGTACCAGACGGAACAGTCGTCGAAGGGCTAAGCATCCGCTGACGCAGACAGCACCGTCGTTCCCGCAACGACGGTGCTGTCTGCGTTAACGGTTAGGTGGCGGACAGAACGGCCGGCGGGAAGATCGCGGTCAGCAGCGACTTGGTCCACCCGATCAGGGCGTTGTCATCCAGCGGCTCACCGTTCGGCCGTGGCATCGGCACGCTGAGCGCCCCAGTGGCCGACACGTAACGTGAGCCAGGATACATTCGCTGCAACCGAATTTGAATGGAGTCGGCCAGATCGGCCGGAGCAACCCGCAGGTTCGACCCCATGGCGACGACCTCGCTGAGGTTCGCCTGCTGCGCCTGCCAGCGCAGCCGCGACACGGCCACGAGGTTCTGAACCGGCACCGGCGGTTCGCCGTAACGGTCGGTGAGTTCCTCGACCACGAGGTCGATCTGGTCGTCGGCCGCCGTCGGCGAGCTCGCGCTGGACAGCTTCTGGTACGCCTCGAGACGCAGCCGCTCGCTGTCGACGAAGTCGTGCGGAATGTGCGCGTCCACCGGCAGCTCGAGCCGCAGTTCGGTCTGCCCCTCGGCGACCTCGCCGCGGAACGTCGACACGGCCTCACCGATCATGCGCAGGTACAGGTCGAAGCCGACGCCCGCGATGTGCCCGGCCTGTTCGCCGCCGAGCAGGTTTCCGGCGCCACGAATCTCCAGGTCCTTCAGCGCTACCTGCATACCGGCACCGAGTTCGTTGTTCGCCGCGATCGTGGCGAGCCGATCGTGCGCGGTCTCCGACAGCGGCTTGTTCTCGTCGTAGAGGAAATAGGCGTAGGCCCGCTCACGCCCACGACCGACCCGGCCGCGCAGCTGGTGCAGCTGGCTCAAGCCGAACTTGTCGGCCCGGTCGATGATGATCGTGTTCGCGTTGTTGATGTCGAGGCCGGTTTCGATGATCGTGGTGCAGACCAGAATGTCGAACTTGCGCTCCCAGAAGTCGCCGACCACCTGCTCGAGCTGAGCCTCGGGCAGCTGCCCGTGCGCGATCGCGATGCGCGCCTCCGGCACCAGTTCGGCGAGCTCCGAGGCGATGCGGTTGATGCTCGTGACCCGGTTGTGCACGAAGAAGATCTGACCTTCGCGCAGCAGTTCCCGACGGATGGCCGCAGCCACCTGCCGTTGCGAGTACGGTCCGACAAAGGTCAGGATGGGGTGCCGGTCCTCGGGCGGGGTGGCCAGGGTCGACATTTCGCGAATTCCGGTTACCGCCATCTCCAGCGACCGCGGAATGGGGGTCGCGCTCATCGCGAGAATATCCACGTTGGTCTTGAGCTTCTTCAGGGCGTCCTTGTGCTCGACACCAAAGCGCTGTTCCTCGTCGATAATGACCAGGCCGAGATCCTTGAAGATGATCGACGGCGACAGTAGCCGGTGCGTGCCGATGACGACGTCGACCGTGCCCTCGAGCATTCCGGCGATCGTCTCGCGCGACTCCTTGTCGGTCTGGAATCGGGACAGGGCGCGCAGGTGAATTGGGAACCCGGCGAAGCGCTCCTTGAACGTTTCCATGTGCTGGCTGACCAGCAGCGTGGTCGGAACCAGCATGGCCACCTGCTTGCCGTCCTGCACGGCCTTGAATGCGGCACGAATGGCCACCTCGGTTTTGCCGAAACCGACGTCGCCACTGAGCAGCCGGTCCATCGGAATCGGCCGTTCCATATCGGCTTTGACCTCGTCGATCGTCGTCAGCTGGTCGGGGGTCTCCACGAATGGGAAGGCTTCTTCGAGCTCGCGCTGCCAGGGGGTGTCCGGCCCGAAGGCGTGACCCTTGCTCGCCATCCGCGCCGAATACAGCTTGACCAGCTCGACGGCAATGTCGCGCACCGCCTTGCGCGCCTTGGTCTTTGCGCTCGACCAGTCGCTGCCGCCCATCTTGCTCAGGGTCGGCGCCTCCCCGCCGACATACCGGGTGACCAGGTCGAGCTGGTCGGTCGGCACATACAGCCGGTCGCCGGCGTGGCCGCGCTTGGACGCCGCATATTCCAGCACCAGATATTCGCGGGTGGTCTTGACCGGGTTGCGCCCGCCGCTCGACACCTCGCGCTGGGTCAGTTCGAGAAAACGACCGATGCCGTGCGTCTGGTGCACGACGTGGTCACCGGCGACCAGCTGCAACGGGTCGACGACATTCTTGCGGCGGCTCGCGAGCTTCTTGATCTGCCTGGCCGAGTAGCCGACGGTGCGCCCGTAAAATTCGCTCTCGCTGATCAGGGTGAGTTTGCTGGTCGGGAGCTCAAAACCATGATCGACGGATGCCTTCAACAGGTAAGCGATACCGGCCTCCGGTTCCAGCGGCCACACGTCTACGACGCGCACCGGAAGTTCGCGCTCGGCCAAAACCTGCGCGGCCCGCTCGACCAGCCCCGCCCCCTGGGCGACGATACCGACGACCCAGCCGTCGTGCAGCCGGGAGGCGACATGACCCACGGCCCCGTCGACGCTGCCGGCGAAGGTGGGGACGGCATCCGCTTCGATGCGGATGGTGAGCAGTTCGTCCATTTCGAGGTGTTCGGGCAGAACCGCCTCGTCGGTCGGCGCCGCCTGGAACGTGCTCAGGGTCCACCAGTGGTGGCCGGACGCCGGTGCACCGGGAGCCGAATATTTGACGCTGTCGCGCAGGCGGCCGAGAGTGAGAAAGTCGCCGGATTCGAGGTCGATCGGCGCGTCGGCACCGGCCGTGGCAGCGCTCCAGGCGGCACCGAGAAACTCCCGGTTGGTCTCGGCGAGGCTGATCGCGCGGCTTGCGACGCGCTCCGGCGAGATCACGGCGACGGCAGCGTTGCTCGGCAGGTAGTGCGTGACCGGCACCAGCCGGTCGACCAGGGCGGGGGCGAGGCTTTCCATGCCCTCGACCGGGATGCCCTCGGCGATCTTGGCGAGCAGACCGGACAGGCTCGGAAATTCGTGCTGCATTTCCTGGGCGCGCTGCCGCACGGCAGGGCTGAGTAGGAGTTCCCGGCTCGGCGGCAGGCTGACGGATGCGACCGGTTCGGGCAAGGACCGTTGGTCGGCGACGCTGAACAGGCGAATCTGCTCGACCTCGTCGCCGAAGAATTCCACCCGGTAGGGGTGCGAGGCGACCGGCGGAAAGACGTCGAGAATACCGCCGCGCACGGCGAACTCGCCGCGCCGGGTGACCATGTCGACGCGGGCGTAGGCCACATTGACCAGCTGCAGCACGATCGCCGAGAGGTCGTGCCCGCGGGCTCCGACCGTCAGTTCGATCGGTTCGTAGTCGGTGAGGTTGTCGGCGACCGGCTGCAGGGCGGCTCGCACCGAGGCGACGACGATAAGCGGATGCCGCTCGCGCGCGTCCTGCTCCTGCCACTCGCGCATCCGCCGCAGGGCGTGCAGGCGCTTGCCGACGATCTCGGCGCTCGGGCTCAGGCGTTCGTGCGGGAGGGTTTCCCAGGCTGGAAAGTCGATGATCTCCGCGCTCGTGGCGAAGCAGCCGAGGTTCTCGCGCAGCGCCTCGGACTCGCGGCCGGTCGCGGTGATGACGAACAGCGCCTGAGCATCATCGCGGCGCAGGTCGAGCAGCGCGGCGAGCAGCGGGGCACGTATGCCCTCGGTCAGACTGAAATCAGCATCCCGGCTGGCATAGGCGAGGGCGTTGTCGAACGTGGAGGCGCGCGCGAGCGCTGCGATTAAGCCCTGAAGGATCACTGAACGAGTCTACCTACGCGGGCGAGTGGAACTTCTGTTGGGCCGCCACGACGCCGTCGGTGGCGATCAATTCGATCGCGTCGGCGGCATCCGCTATTAAAACGGGCAGAATGCTGCGCTCGGCGGCTGCGAAGTCGTGCAACACGAAGTCGGCCGCGTTCTGACGGCCCGGCGGCCGGCCGATGCCCATGCGGATGCGAATGAACTCGTTGCTTCCGGTGGCCGCAATAATGTCGCGCAGGCCGTTGTGGCCGCCGTGACCGCCGCCAACCTTGATCTTGAGGGTGTCGAAGGGCAGGTCCAGGTCATCGTGCACGACGATGAGGCGGGAAATGGGCAGCGAGTAGAAGCTCAGCAGCGCGGCGACCGGGCTGCCGGAGACGTTCATAAACGTGGTTGGCTTGGCCAGCACCAGCTTGGGTGCGCCGGGAGCCAGTCGCCCCTCGGCGACCAGGGCGGCGGTTTTGTGACGCTTGAAATTCGCGGGCAGACGATTGGCGAGTTGCCCTGTGACCATCTGCCCGACGTTGTGGCGGTTGCCAGCGTAGTCGGGCCCGGGGTTACCGAGCCCGACTACGAGCCACAGGTTCGTATCCAGGGGAATCCTCCGCCTAAGTGTTGGAAAACCCCGCGAGAACCGAGTGAAGATAATTGTTACGCGGCGGGCGGCGTGGCGGCCGGGGTGCCAGCAGTGATGACCTCGGTCTCCTCGGACTCGTCCTCGCCACGCGGCGTGTGGACGTAGATGACCAGGGTCTCGGGGTCGGACACGAGCACGGCGCCAGCGGGCAGCGTGACGTCCTTGGCGTGCAGCTGCGCGCCGTCTTCGAGGCCCTCGATCGACAACTGGAGGTTCTCGGGGATGTCGGTGGCTTCAACCTCAAGCAGGAGCGACTTGGTGTCGAAGTCGGCCATGGTGCCGGGGAACGATTCGCCGGTGGTGTGTACGGGGACCTCAACCTGGACCTTTTCACCCTTGCGGACGACGATGAGGTCAATGTGCTCAATGATGGCCTTGACCGGGTCCTTCTGCACGTCCTTGACCAGCACAAGCTGCTTCTCGCCAGCGAGATCGAGCTCAAGAATCATGTTCTTGCGACGCAGCAGCAGACCGATGCGGTGCGAGGGCAGTGACACGTGCACCGGCTCGGTGCCGTGGCCGTAGATGACGGCCGGGATCAGGCCGAGCACGCGCAGCTTGCGGGCCGCACCCTTGCCAAAGTTTTCGCGCAGTTCAGCGACGACGGCATTTACTTCTTTTTTAGCCATGGTGTTACTCCTAGCGGGTATAAGACCCAGATCGTGGTCGTCGGGCCGAGGCCCGAAGATGGGGGTACTGATTCAACTCGAACGCATGTCAGCGTGAGGAAAAGCCCAAGGTCTCGTCCGCCGCGTCGATCACGGATGCCGTCAGCCCGGTTGCCCGGGTGACGATATCCCTCGCCGAAGTTCGAATTACGATTCTACACAGTTCTGCGGAGGCCCGCATGGTCAGAGTCAGACAGGGCGCCGTGAGGAGTTCTGCCGAACCGGGAACTCAGATGTGCGACGATCTCGAACACGATCTGCGCGGGCGCCGGACTGATCGAAACTTTGAGATGCTCTTCATCGTCACCGGGTGCTTCAAGCGCGTCAAACTGCGAGCCCAGCAGGCTTGCGGGCATGAATTCGTGTTTTCGGTCTGAAATGCGCTCGGCGATCTCATCCTGCCTGCCGGCAAGGTAGACGAAGAACACGGAGGGGATAACCTCACGTAAGACGTCACGGTGTGCACGCTTGAGGGCAGAGCAGGCGGCGACGGCAGTGCCTTGTTCTATGGCGGCGACCTGCAGATGCTCAGCCACGGTGCGCAACCAGGGACGTCGATGCTCGTCGTCAAGCGGGAGGCCTTGCCGCATCCGATCTTTGTTCTCCGTTGGGTGGAGGTCGTCGGCTTCAACAAACGGAACATGGAGTTCAATCGCCAGCATTCTGGCGATCGTCGACTTCCCCGAACCGGATACGCCCATGACGGCAATTGGCGGGCAGGCCGCAAAGTCCCTGTTCATAAAGCAACTCCGCTCGACGGGATTACAAATTCGATACGAGGGACGGACGACGCAAGATCCATTTTTCTCTGCACCGATAAGCTCCTGCGCCTAGCGGTGCCGGGGTAGGTCATGCTGTCACCAATCGTGGACGGTTCCGTCAGCGAGGCGATTGTACGGCAGGTAAGCCTGTTGATAGGGGTATTTTCCTGCCTCATCAACGTTGAGCTCGACACCGATTCCTGGCTTGTCACCGGGATGGAGCATGCCGTCAACAAAGGTGTAGGACTGCTCGAATACGGCGTCGGTCTTCGGCCCGTGCTTCATGTACTCCTGAATGCCGAAGTTGTGAATCGCCATCCCCAGATGCATCGCCGCTGCCATCCCGACCGGAGAGATATCTGTCGGCCCGTGCATCCCCGACTTGATCTGATAGAGCGCTGCATAATCGAGGGTCTTCTTCAGATGGGTGATCCCTCCCATATGGGTCACGGCACCTCGCACGTAGTCAATGAGCTGTTCTCGAATGATCTGCTGATAGTCCCAGACTGTGTTGAAAATCTCGCCGATGGCTAGGGGGGTCGTTGTGTGCTGCCGTACAAGTCGCAGCGCCTCCGGGTTCTCCGCCGGCGTCACATCTTCTAACCAGAACAAGTCATACGGTTCCAGTGACTTGCCCAGTTTTGCCGCCTGGATCGGCGTCATTCGATGGTGCCCGTCATGCAACAGCGGCACCGCTGGCCCGAACTCGTTTCGAACCGCTTCGAACACCGTGGGAATGTGACGCAAGTACGATCGAGTGTCCCAATCTTCCTCGGCCGGGTACGCACTCCTCTGGGCAGGTTCGTGGTCGTATCGCACGCCCGCATTCGCCTCAACCGTCGCGTTCGAGGCGATTCCGTAGATCGATTCGAGCCCGGGCACGGCGGACTGAATTCGGATCGCCTTGTATCCTTCTTCCTGATGCTTGCGCACGCTATCGAAGAGCTCTTGGTTGTCTCGTCCTGAGGCGTGACCGTAAGTCAGCAGTCCCGATCGGCTGGCGCCACCGAGCAGTTGATACACCGGCATTCCGGCCATCTTGCCCTTGATATCCCAGAGCGCGACGTCAACGGCGGCGATCGCCGCCATCGTGATTGGCCCACGTCGCCAATAGGCACTGCGATAGAGGAATTGCCAGGTGTCTTCGATCCTCGTGGCATCCCGTCCGATCAGAAGCTGCACGACATGGTCTCGAAGGTAGCTGACCACCGCAAGCTCGCGCCCGTTCACAGTGGCATCACCGAGACCGGTTATGCCACTCTCGGTCGTCAGCTTGAGCGTGACGAAGTTTCGATCGGGGCTGGTGACGATGACTTCAGCCTGGATGATCTTCATAGTGACCTTTCTTGGGCGAATCTAAACGATGGGTACGCGAACAAGACTGGAATTGATTAGATGGTCATGGCTGAAAAGCCACCATCAACCGGCACGAGTGCCCCCGTGACAAATCCTGAAGCTCGGTGCGAGGAGAGCCACAATAGGACTCCATCAAGCTCCTGCGGCTCCCCTAGTCGCGCCATCGGGGTGTGCGAAATGATCGCCTCCAGCCGCTCCGGAGTCAGGATTGCCCGGTTCTGCTCGGCGGGAAAGAACCCCGGAACAATTGCGTTCACCCTGATGCCGTGCCCGGCCAGCTCCCTGGCTAGGTACTGGGTCAAGTTGTTTACCCCGGCCTTGGCCACCCCGTAGCCAAACACTCGACTCAGGGGCGGACCTGACGACGCCGACGAGACGTTGATGATGGACGCGCCTTCGGGCCTCGCCTGCAACAGCGGCAGGAACTCCTGACAGACGCGAAAGACCGAACCGAGGTTGACGTCGAGGAGCCGCTGCCATTCTTCGTCTTTTATATCTTCGAATGGGGTTGTGCTATTTGCTCCTGGCGCGTTGATGAGCACGTCCAGCCCCCCGCCGCGTGCGATCTTCTCCCGCGCTCTAACCACGGAATCGCGATTCGAGGCGTCCAGAACTTCGAACGATGCTGTGCCGCCAGCCTGCTCGATTGACTGCACGACAGATTCCCCTCGTTCCCGGGAACGACCAAGGACAATCACCCGGGCCCCGGCCGCCGCCAGGGTGTGCGCGAAGCGTCCCCCGAGCACTCCGGTACCACCGACGATGGCCGCGCGTTTACCGGTCAGGTCGAACAAGGAAGTCAGTTCCGATTTCATCGCAAGGCCGCCACGATGGGTGAGAGGTGACGCCCGATATGGTCTTCCAGCGCCGCCGCATACTCGTCGCCACGATCGGCGAGGAGTGATGAAAGGCGTATTGACAGCCCCGATGGCCGTCCTGCCTGCTCCTCGCGAAGCACCGCCGCGTAGCCGACGTGGAGAATCTGGCGGCTGTCGAACTGATTCAACACGTCGATCGGCCGTTCCTCGTGGCCACGAGCAGCCGGCGCTGCGCGACTCAGTTCTGCAGACACCTGATAGCTGGACCGCGCCTGCCGGTAGGCTTCCCGGCTCACGTCATACGCCTCCCAAAAGAGCGCGGGATCGAATCGAGCCGCAACCTCGAGAGCAACGAGATAGCTCGTTCCGGAGGTCTTGAGGTGCATCACACCCTTGGTGGCCTCTGCAGCGGCGCGATAGATGCTGAACTTGTCAGACCCCGAATGCAGACTGATCTTGTACCCACCGAAATGCTCCGCGATGCGGGCGTGGTGCGCAAGCGATCCCGCAAGTTCGGTTACATCGCCGATGTACTCAACGCCCTTCTCGAAGTCACCGATATACCGCGGCGCGAAGCCGACCCACTCAACGCCCAACCTCTTCAGTTCCGTTGCCAAGTAGACGTGCTCGATCAGGGTCGTCGCCTCATCGGTTTCGTCGACCGAAATCTCCACCTCAGTGTCGTAATTTGCGGTGGCAACAAGGTGGCGATACATGGCCACCGTGTGAACAACGGCGCGTGCGTACTTCGCAGCCGCCCGCCGTATCCCGGCGTCATGGGCAACCAAGGCAATCTGATCGAGATCCAGTACAAGTCCGCGATATCGATTGAGCATGGCGCCGATGGTGTCCTCAAGATCGCCCCAGGGGAGCGCCTCCAGCGTTTCGTCGGTCACGCCATCAGCGACGGCCACGACGTGCTCTCCGGGATCAAGCGTGAATGTTGTGAAGCCCGCTTCGAGGGCGCGGTCGATCTCAGCGATAGTCTTGAGGTGATCGGCGTCGGCGCCGAAGATTCCTGTCCACCCGGCTTCGATGCATCCGAAGGTTGCAGCATCCATGACTTGCTGGGGCGTTCGGCCCAAGCGATCCATTTCGCGCATCGACTGCTGGGCGAAAACCGGCTCGATGCCGCGTCCATAGGCGCGAAACGCGCGAATGTGTCCCACAGTGGCCACACCCAGACGGTCCCCCGTGCCCATCGACGTGCGAAGCCCCATGGGAACCGGGCGCAGAGAGGGCATGAGTGCCCGCGCAGCGTGGGCGTTGGCTGGGCTGAGCTGGCCCTCAAGGACGTGACCACTCAGCCCCTCCGCAGTGTTGCCCACGAATCCATGGAGCTGAGAGAGATCTCCCGATTCGACACGCAGAACACGCTCACCGTGAGCGGTCGCGACCGATAGCTTCGCTAAGGCTTCACTCATCCGTTGTCACGCTTGAGGAGTGCAGCAGAGTCACGATCGAGGAATACTCGGGCGTGCGGCTGACGCCTCAGAATGGATGCGGGACAGTCTGGCGTTACGGGCCCCTCAAGCGCAGCCCGAACCGCCGGCGCTTTGCGCGCTTCCGGCACCCCCACAAGAACCGTCCCAGACATCAGAAGCGCCGGGATCGTCAGGCTGAGTGCAGATTGAGGGGTCTCCTCCAGGGAAGGGAAATGGCCTTCCCCCAACTGCTGTTGCCGGGAGACTTCGTCCATTTTGACAATGGCAATCAGCTCATCGGTCTCGAAGAGGGCGGGCGGATCGTTGAAGGCAAGGTGTCCGTTCTCGCCGATTCCCATAACGGTAATTGACGGTTTCAACTCACGAATGAGAGCGGCGTACCGTTCCAACTCTTCCTCTGCGGGCTCGTGATCGCCTCGAACGCCCTCGAAAGCTTTCAACGGGAGTCGGCTCGCCAAATTCTCGTTCATCCAGCGCCGAAAGCTGGCTGAGTGATCTTCAGACATGCCCAGATACTCATCCATGTGAAGAACCGTGATGCGTGTCCAGTCGATGTCAGTTCGCTCGCGCACGGCACGCGCAAAGCTCAACTGCGAGTTCCCCGTCGCCAGAATCACAGCAATCTCGTCCTGGCTCGCCAGAGCTTCGCGCGCTGCCACAGCGAAGGCCTCCGCGACGGCCGCACCGAGGGAGTCATTGTCTTCGACAATAGAAACTTCCAGCGCATCGTACATCAAGTTTTCCAACATAAGTTTCTCCTAGTTCCTTGCCGCAATCCTACATTATTAAGCATACGTAAATACTTTTATATCTAATTAAACAGACTTATAAAGCCTGCTTTATTTTTTTGATCATCTTTTATGAGAACCACTCGCCGGCGAGCCCAGTTGCTTGCACCGTGAGATCCTCGTTGAACAGAACGAAGTCGGCGTGAAATCCCGGAGCGATTTGACCGACGTCCTCCAGTCGGGCCGCCCGTGCCGGAATCGAGGTAACCATCGCCAACAGGGCAGGGAGTGAGTTCTGTACCTGCACCGCGATCGGAAGCATCTCGGAGATCAAAGTGGTACTGCCTCCGAACGCGGATCTATCCATGGTGACGCCCACTCCGTCCTCAACCATGAACTCGCTCGCTCCCATGCGATAAGTACTGCCGTCCGGCATCCCCGCTCCCGGCGTCGAGTCGGAGACCAAGCACAGCCGCCCTTCTAAACACCGGATCGCGATTTTCATCAGCGTCAGCGGTAAATGTTTCCCGTCGGCGATCATCTCCACGGTGAGGTCGTCGGAGGCGAGTGTTGCCTCCAGCATTCCTGGCATCCGCCACGGCCCGACACGCACCGTGGAAGATTGACCGCTGAAGACGTGAATCACATGCGACAGACCAGCGCGCTGGCAGGCCCACAAGTCCACGTCTCTTCCGTCACTGTGGCCGGCGGCCGCAACTATGCCTTTGCCGACCAGCCGCTCTGTAAACGCAACGGCGCCGCCAAGCTCTGGTGCGTAACTAATCATGCTGATCGCATCCGAATAGCTCAGCACTCGGTCCACGGATCTGGTATTGAACTGCCGTAGCGCAGAAATATCCTGCGCCCCGCGCTGCGCCGGTGCGAAGAATGGGCCTTCTAAGTGTGTTCCCGGAACCCGCGGCAGTCCCGGCTGGGCGCGCAGTGCATCAATTGCCTCGATGCCCGCGATCATGTCATCGAGGGGCGCCGCACCCAGGGTGGGAAGAACGGTTGTCACTCCAGCTTGCAGGTATGCCGAGAGAGCAACTCTGTTCCCCTCGATATCCCCGTCGTTGAAGCCCTTTCCGCCCGCCCCGTGCGTATGGATATCGATGAGACCGGCGGTCAGGATGCCTGGTCCAAGGTCTCGCACTGAAAGATCCGACGATAGACTACCGATCGGAACGACTCCTTCAACGCGTCCTTCCCTCACAACCACCGCGTGACCGGAAACCACGGCATCATTGGTGACGATTACCGGCCCCACGATGGCTTCGCGAGCGCCCTTCATCGAGTGGTTGCCACTCGGGTTCTCAACACGACCCCTGGCACTCATGCGGAATACACAATCTGCCCGGCGGCGACAGTGTTCGTGATCGTGATCTCAGCAGCGCCCTCCGGCCGAAAGAAGGTGATGAGATCTGCCGGCCCACCCGCGAGCAGTTGCCCGATCCCGGACGGATCCAGGCCGAAGAGCTCGGCCGGATGCAGGGTCACACAGTCTATGGCTTCGCCGAGTGGCAGGATTCCTGAATTGATGACATTCCGCAGGCCGTCCAGCAGCGTTGACGCCGAGCCCGACAGAGTGTCAGCGTTAGATTCGAGATGCAGCCGCCCGTTTTCCTGAAGAACCACGGTTGTCCCGTGATGCGCCTCATAACGGCCTGCAGGCATCAGAGCGAGGTACGAGGAATCGCTGGTGAAGATTGTCTTGTGCCCCTTCGCTCGGGTCATGACCTTGAGAGTCTCAGGCGGAAGGTGGAATCCATCGGCGATCAGACCCGCCCATTGTCGGTCGTCAGCGAGCTGAGCCCAGATGTAGTTCGGGTGACGTTTAATCATCGCGTGGGACCCATTGCCGAGGTGAGTGGCCATGCGTGCGCCGGCGTCAATCGCAGCGGTGATGATAGTCGGCGATGCGGCACTGTGCCCGATTGACGCAACAATACCCGCCTCGGTCAGGCGCTCAATGAAGTCGATCGCTCCTGGTAGTTCCGGGGCGAGTGTGACCTTGCTGATTCGACCACGAGCCGCTTCTTGCCAGCGCTCGAATTCTCGCCAGTCAGGATTTCGTACCCATGCAGGATTGTGAGCCCCACGCGGCCCGTCCTCCGGCGAAATGAACGGTCCTTCAACGTGGAGGCCCAGCACGGCGTAGTCCACCGCAGGGTCACTTTCGCAGGCACTGGCAACCGCAGCGATGCTTGTCAGCATACGTTCCGCTGGAGCAGTGACGACGGTCGGGCAAAAACGCACGACTCCGGAACCGTGCAGTGCATCGATTGCGGCACGCATGCTTTCGATCGACACCGGAGCCCCGTTGAAATTGTGCCCGGCGATACCGTTCACCTGTACGTCAATCAACGCAGGTGCAATCCAGTTGTCCACAACGGCCGATGACGGTGCCATGCCCGTGACCAGGCCCCCTTCGACGGAGATTTCGACAACGGCACCAGTCTTCCAGTGTTTTCCGATCCAAGTGGTCGACGACATGCTCCCTCTTCCTGTGCGGTGCTGCGGCGATTGGCAGTAGGTGGGGGCTCCGCGATTGGATCGCGAAGCCCCCAGACGTCTTACAGCGGGTTCTTGTCCGCTCCATCGATCATGGCTTCCAGACCGTCGACAAAGGTATTGAGATCCATCGCCCCGGTCAGGTACTCCTGCAACATCTGCTTGCCATCGACCTGGATTCGCGCAAGGTCGCGGTACATCGGAGCTGCCACTGAAATCTTGACGAGGTCATAGACGGTGTCACGCCACGGTGCATCGAGTGCGTCGAAGTGCTCTGTCAACACGGGAAGCTTGCCCCACTGGTCGCCAACTCCGACCTGCAGATCTGACATCATCGCGTCCTTGATGAACTGCAGTGCCAGAGCTTGATTCGTGGACGCCGTGGGAACGAGAATACCGGCGGTGAAGCCATAGGAACCATTCTCCAACGACCCCGGCATGGCAACGACCGCACCATTCTCCAAGCCGATGGTCGGCGTGGCCTCAGCGACATGAGACACCGATTGCAGGAGCATCGGCAGATTGCCGGCGTTGAAGTTGCTCCGGCCCGCGTCCTTGTTCGCGAAAGTGTCAATGGAGAACACTCCCTCGTCTGCACCCTTCTTCCAGATTTCAAAGACTTCGCGCATCTCCGGAGTGTCGAAGGTCAGGGTTTCGCCGTCGCTCTTATACAAGGTCCCGGACACGGCCTGCTGCACGGCGATCATCGTGCTCACGGCGTTCGGACCCCACTGGATGGTCATGCCAGGTCGAGTGACGGCTCCACCTTCGCGCACGGTCAATGCCGCCGCCATGTCGTAGACGTCATTCCAGTCAGTCGGATTCGGAATAGTTCCGTCAGCGTTCAGTAGCCCTGCCTCAGCAAAGAAAGTCTTGTTCGCGTTGATGTTGTACGTCTCCAACCCGATCGGGATGGAGAACTGCACATCTCCGAGGGAGGTGAATGCCAGGGTTTCACCGATGAAGCGGTCCTTTGCCGTGGAGCCCGAGAAGAAATCAGTCGTGTTGAAATCAACGATCAAATCTCTGGCGAGGAACTGAACTCCAACAGAAGCCCCGTCTGTTACGACGATGTCCTGGCTCGACTCGCCCTGGCTCCACTGCAGAGCGAAGTTCGATAGAGCCTGGTTGTCGGCATACTCAACAAGCGTGACGGTCTTTCCCGGGTTATCTGCTTCAAATGTATCAACCATCGCGCTCATGTTGAACTTGTCAATCATCCATGCCTGCGCCGCGACGGTGACATTAGTCGATTCTGCGACATCCCCATCTCCTGCGCCCTCTTGCGCTGCGCATCCGCTTAGCGTCAGTGACGCAATCGCGGCAATCGCCAGTATTTTGGTTCGCTTCATTCTGTAACACCCCTCTTGATTGAACGGACAGAGCATTCGCGTAAAAACTCAACGTGCGCAGGTCAGCCCTTGACCGCGCCCTGGGCAACTCCGGCAACGATGTGCCGCTGGAAAATGATGAAAATGACGACGGGCGGAAGCACCGCGAGCACGATGACGGCAGCGAGAACGCCGTACTGCCATACCTCGCCTTTGAGCAAGGTAAGACCTACCGACAACGGCATTGCACCGGGATCCATGGCCAGCGTCTTGGCCATCGTGTACTCGCCCCAGATTGAGTACGTCGTCATGATCACCACCAGAACCATCCCGTTGCGGGCCATTGGCAGCATGATCGTCCACCAACGCCGCATCACGCCGGCACCGTCCATGACCGCAGACTCCTCGATTTCTTGGGGAATAGCCCCAAAAGACGCGCGCATGATGAGAATGGCAAAAGGCAGTGACACTGCAACGTTTGGCAGGATAAGACCGAGGTTCGTGTCAAGCAGCCCCACGGCGTTCTCCATCAGGAACATCGGCACGAGAAAGATCACGAGGGGCACTGTGAGCGTTGCCACGATAACGAGAAGGATAAAGTTCACGCCTCTGAACGGGAGCTTGGCGAAACCATAGCCGGCGAGACTACTGAGAATGACAGTAAGAGCGACTCCGCCCACCGTAATAACAACACTGTTGGTGAAGTATCCGACGAAACCACCGCTGAGAGCTGCGGCATAGTTTTCGAGTGTCCAGTTGAGGGGCAAGATGCTCTGCGGCACGAGAAATATCTCATCGGCTGCTTTGAATGAATTGAGGAATATATATATCAGTGGCGCCAGGAATAACACAGCGAGGGCGATGAGGACGCCATTAATCCAGACACGGTTCAGCCGGTCGAGGGAAAAGGGAGATGATTTCATCGCGCATTACTCGTTTCGCTAAACATCTTTGTCCGCCTTGATTCTCGATACAGCAAAATTCACGACGACCAGTACCAAGATGATCGCGCCGAGGATGTAAGCCATCGCTGACGCGTAGCCCATGTCGAAGTAGGTGAAAGCGGTGAGGTAGACCTGCTGATACAACACGAGGGTGCTCGTGCCCGGCCCCCCGTCCGTCATCACCATCGGCTCTACGAAAACTTTCAGAGCATGGATGATCGTCCACGTGCCCGTCAAGACGTATGTCTCGCGCAGACTGGGAAGAATGATGTGGAGCACTTTCTTGAAGCCCGCAGCGCCGTCCATCTCGGCGGCTTCGAGAGTCTCAGTGGAGATCCCCTGCAACCCAGCGAGGAAGAGAATCGTCACAAATCCGATACTGGCCCAGGATGCGAGGATCACGATCGCGATCATTGCGATGGTGCCGTTCGCGAGCCACGGTTGATTCAAAGCGTGCCAGCCGAGAACATCGCCTACGACATGGCTGAGCAGTCCGTAGTTTGGCTGGAGAATCCAAAGAAAAATCAACGCTGCCAACGACAACGGCACGACGATGGGAACGAAGATCGCGCTTCGATAGAAACTATTGAATCTCAGTTTCTGGAACAGCAACAGGGCGATGCACAGCGATGACAGCATCACGATGACAAAGAAGCTGATTCCGAATACAAACGTATTCGTCAAAGCCGTAACAAATTTGTCGTCTTGGAAGGCGGCTACATAGTTGTCGATGCCGATAAAAGTCGGTGCTTCGTCGTAGACAAAATTGTATTCCGTAAGACTCATGTATCCCGAAGACACGATCGGGTACAGCATGAACACGAAAATAAAGAGAAACGCCGGGAGAATGAAGAAAAACCCGGTCGGCACACGCCGACGAGATCGGCGTGCAGTCGTTAGCGACGGGGCTTTCTGCCTCACAACTTCGCTAATGATCGGGGAAGTAACGGTCACCTGCGCCCACTCGCGCGCCGCTGCCCCGCAACGAGGAATGAAGCTGTTTGTCGGGGTCTCGGCATGTCTCATCCCTTGGTCGAAGTCAATCGCGTGGTCGATCAGAGGTCAGATCGAAAGCCCTGACCTCTTCAACAGACCCTATTACGAAAGAACATACTTATGCAAGAGATTTTCGACAACAATATTATCTTTAGATATGTGGTTCCGTGGCTATGAAATCCCCTGTTTGAACCGGTGACTCCCATATCTTGGCCATTTCGTCCATAGTCCGCTTCATAATCGCGAACATCGCCCCTTGCGCCGCCTCGGGAGCACCCCTCTGAATCGCCGAGGCCACATCGACGTGGAGCTGCAGGGCCTCGGCATGGGGGCTGTTCGGCATCAACCCGTAGTGGGTGCGCCCAGCCAGCACTTCGCCGACCACGGAGCTGAGCTTGGCGAACATCTCGTTACCTGAACTCGCCAGAACAAGCGCATGGAATCGCGTGTCAAGGTCAAGGAAAAGCTCACCATCTCCCCCCTCCCCCGCTGCCCATAGTTGGCCGGCGAGTCCCATGAGGTCGCTGGCATTTGTGAGCGGGGAACGAATCGCCGCCAACCGAGCGGCCTCCGGTTCAATGGCAACTCGCAGCTCCGTGAGGGAACGCAGCTGCGTCACTCTGGTGCGAGAGGCCAAGCGCCATCGGATTACCTGTGGGTCGAAAAGGTTCCAGTCGCTGGGCGGGCAGACACGCACCCCGACCCGCCGACGGGAGGCGACCAGGCCCATGGATTCGAGCACGCGAACCGCTTCGCGAACGACCGATCGAGAGGCCTTGTACTCGCGTTCCATTTCCTCGATCTTCATGACAGTCCCAGCGGGAACCTCCTGCCCGCAAACCCATAGTCCCAAGGCATCGACAACTCGTGCATGCAGTCCGGAGGTTACGGTCTCGCTAGCATCAACCCGCTCGTCGTTCCTGTCTTCACTCATGACCGAATGATATCCTGTAGAGGTGTTTCGTTGGCGATAGATATGCTTCTGCTCGCGGAGCACTGGTGCAACAATCACGTTTGGCTTCTGTGGAGGCTCGGGCGACGCGCCATCGCATGTCGTGACGCTGTTCGACGGACAGCCGCGCGAGACCAAACGCAGAGCACAGCACTCCCCTCTTCTGAAACGTTCGAAGGAATGATGCGATTGAAGAAGAAGACTCCCTCAGCACCAACGCCCAGTGCACAATTGGGTCGCGACCAGCACGGACTGCTCGAACTGACGGTTGAGGCTTTAGGCGCGTGCGCAACAATTTACCTCCACGGTGCACACGTGACCTCGTGGAAGCCATCAGCGGCCGCCCCCGACGTACTTTGGATGAGCGAGACCACCAGCTTCGATGGCATCACACCGCTGCGCGGCGGAATACCGGTTTGTTTCCCGTGGTTCGGCACGCCATCTGAGGACACATTCGCTCCTCAACACGGGTTTGCCCGGCAGTCAGCGTGGGATTACTTGGGGAGCAACCTCAGCAGCGAATCCGTGACCGCGGTGTTTCAGTTGGCCAGCCGAGCTGACGATCGTTCATCGCATTGGCCGCACAGTTTCACGGCCACCTACTCCGTGACCGTTGGCCGGGAACTGCAGCTCAGCCTGAAGGTCACAAACACAGGGCTGCAGGCCTTCAGCTTCGAGGAGATGCTGCACACCTACTTCGCGATCAGGGACTTGCGGGCAGTGAGCTTTCACGGGTTGGAGGGTGCACCCTTCATCTCGGCGGCCCCAGCCGACCTGCGCCGGTCTGGGCCCACGATCGTCGGCGATGAGATATCCAGGGTTTATCAGGGATTGACCGACCCGGTCACGATAAGCGATGCGGGCAGGAACACTCGCATCACGTCGAATGGTTTGAGTTCTGTACTGTGGAATCCCGGAGCAAGAATCGCCCGCGAGTTTGATGACTTCCAGGATGACGGCTGGAAGAAGATGGTTTGCTTCGAATCAGGGAATATTCGTGAGAGCACTCAGACGCTCGGCCCGGGCGCCAGCCACGTGCTCAACGTTACGATCAGCGTGGACCGCTGAACCGGCCCACTTCAGGGCGCATTCCTTCAACGAGATGAGTTCCATCTGGGAGGGAAAACCGGCCGAGTGAGCCTCCCGCCAGATCCCCACTGACCCGTGAATGCGGGGTGAAGCAGCCTCGTGGGATAACCTTGACAGTGGCCTGTTCAATACAGTCCCAAAGGAGAAAACGTGTCAGAGTCCCGTGCAGCGCAGGCAAATATTGGTGTCGTCGGACTGGCGGTGATGGGCTCGAACCTCGCCCGTAACCTCGCCGGCCGCGAGGGAAACACGGTCGCCGTGTACAACCGCTCCCCTGAGCGAACCCGCCTACTCACGACCGAACACCCGGAAGCGAACTTCGTCGCCTCCGAGAACATCGCCGACTTCGTCGCCTCGCTCACCAAGCCGCGCACCGCAATCATCATGGTGCAGGCCGGTAAGGGAACCGACGCCGTCATTACCCAGCTCTCCGAGCTGTTCGAACCCGGCGACATCATCGTCGACGGCGGCAACGCCGAATTCACCGACACCATCCGTCGCGAGAAGGAGCAGAGCGCCAAGGGCATCAACTTCGTCGGCGCCGGCATCTCCGGTGGCGAAGAGGGCGCTCTCAACGGCCCGAGCATCATGCCCGGCGGTTCCGTCGAGGCGTACAAAACCCTCGGCCCGATCCTCGAATCCATTGCCGCCGTCGTCGACGGTGTGCCCTGCGTCACCCACATCGGCACCGACGGTGCCGGTCACTTCGTCAAGATGATCCACAACGGCATCGAATATGCCGACATGCAGCTCATCGCCGAGGCTTACGACCTGCTCCGCAAGGTCGGCGGGCACTCCCCCGAAGCCATCGCCGACGTCTTCACCGATTGGAACGACGGGGAGCTCAACAGCTACCTCATCGAAATCACCGCCGAGATTCTGCGTCAGGTTGACGCCAAGACCGGAGCCCCGTTCATCGACGTCGTTCTCGACGAGGCCGGCTCGAAGGGAACGGGCGTCTGGACCGTGCAGAACTCGCTCGACCTCGGCGTTCCCGTCGGCGGAATCGCCGAAGCCGTCTTCGCTCGCGCCGTGTCCAGCCACCCGGAACAGCGCGGCCCCGTGCGCGCCACCCTCACGGCTCGCCCCGAGATCGCCGTGGTCGGTCACACCTTTCAGGAAGACGTGCGCCAGGCGCTCTACGCCTCGAAGATTGTTGCCTACGCGCAGGGTTTCGACGCGATCATCGCCGGAGCCAAGAAGTACGGCTGGAACATCGACAAAGGCGCCATCGCCACCATCTGGCGCGGCGGTTGCATCATTCGGGCCCAGTTCCTCAACCGCATCGTCGATGCCTACAACAACGACCCGTCCATCCCGAGCCTGCTCGTCGACCCGTACTTCGCCGAGGCCATTGCCTCCGGTGAAGCCGCGTGGCGCCGCGTCGTCTCGACCGCCGCACTGTCGGGCATCCCGGTTCCCGGTTTCGGTTCGAGCCTGAGCTACTTCGACTCGCTCGCGAGCGAACGCCTTCCGGCCGCGCTCGTGCAGGGACAGCGCGACTTCTTCGGCGCGCACACCTACCACCGCGTAGACATGCCCGGCACCTTCCACACGCTGTGGTCGGGCGACCGCAGCGAGATCGCCACGGAAGCGTCGACTCACTAGGCCCGCAGTTCTGCCGGCCGGCAGCATCCACTTATATAACGGATGCTGCCGGCCGTTTTGTCTACCCGGGTCGCTTCACACCCACGTCTGGAATACTTGGACTCCCCATGACTGACAACCACCCCGAGCTCTCCGGTTACGAGCCGAACGACAACTACCGTCCGCTGCGCGGCAAGCACTTCACCGCAATTTTGCGGGTCGCTGTCGTGCTCGGGCTCATTGCCCTGGTGGTGCCGGGCGTGCTCACGACCATGCGGGTCGCCTCCGACACCGCGGCCAACGCCTGCGTGGCCGCGGTGGCCCAGTACTATCCCTTCGCCGTCGACTTCGATGCCCGCTTCGACCTGACCGGACCCGGCGGATTCGGCTGGCAGTGTTATGCGATCGACCAGAACGAGCGCGACACTTTCGTCACGCCGCTCGGCATCATCCCCGCCGCGCCGCGCCAGCTGGCCCCCGCCACCCGCACCTAGCTGCGCTGCGCAGGACTTGCGCCAGTGCGCGGGAGTTCGGCCTCCCGCGCAGCGGCGGAACTCCCGCGCTGGGTGAAACGGATGCCTGCTGCAGCATCCGTCGGAACTTGGTTGCCGAGCCGTGAGTTCTGACCCGAAAATGACGCAAAACGGCCGCGAACTCACGGCTCGGCGATCAAAACTCACGGCTCGTCGAGGCAGCCGCCACGAGATGCTACCTTCGGCCCCATGTACTGCCCAATGCTCGAGGCGGGGCACGGAAAACGCGCGAATCTCTGCGAAACGCAGCAGGCAGCATCCGTTGTTGGCGCACTTAACGCCGTTAATAGAACGGGAGGCAATGGCCGCAGCCACCGCCTCCCGAGATCAGCCCGTCAGGCGCGTGAAACCTACGCGGCACCGTCGAACATCGAGGTGACCGAACCCTCGTCGAAGACCTCATGGATCGCGCGCGCGAGCAGCGGAGCGATCGGCAGCACGGTCAGGGTGGGGAAGCGCTTCTCCGGCGGGATCGGCAGCGTGTCGGTCACGACGACGGCGCTGATGGCCGGGTTCTGCAGCATGTCGACGGCCGGGTCGCTGAACACGGCGTGGGTCGCGGCGACGACAACGCCGATGGCGCCGGCCTCACGGAGGGCTTCGGCGGCCAGGGCGATGGTGCGTCCGGTGTCGATCATGTCGTCAACGAGCAGGCAGACGCGGCCGCTGACTTGGCCGACGATCTCGTGCACGGAGACGCGGTTCGGCACGAGCGGGTCGCGACGCTTGTGGATGATGGCCAGCGGCACACCGAGGCGGTCGCTCCAGATGTCAGCGACGCGCACGCGACCCATGTCGGGCGAGACTACGGTGAGGGTGGCCGGGTCGAGCTTCTCGCGGAAGTGCTCGAGCAGCACCGGCATCGCGAACAGGTGGTCAACGGGGCCGTCGAAGAAGCCCTGAATCTGGGCCGCGTGCAGGTCGATCGACATGATGCGGTCGGCGCCGGCGACCTTGAACAGGTCGGCGACGAGGCGGGCCGAGATCGGCTCGCGACCGCGGCCCTTTTTGTCCTGGCGGGCATAGGGGTAGAACGGCGCGACCACCGTGATGCGCTTGGCCGAGGCACGCTTGAGGGCGTCGACCATGATGAGCTGTTCCATCAGCCATTCGTTGATCGGCGCGGTGTGCGACTGGATGACGAAGGCATCCGAGCCGCGCACGCTCTCGTCGAACCGGGCGTACAGTTCGCCGTTGGCGAAAGTACGTGCGTCGGTGTGGAGCAGCTCAGAACCAAGCTCCGTGGCGATATCGAGAGCGAGCTGCGGGTGTGCTCGCCCCGAAACCAGTACTAGTCGTTTGTCGCCGCTGGTCTTGATTTCCGACACTTATTCTCCAGTCTCTGTGGTGCTGCTCGCTGCGGCTGCTGTCGCCGCAGCTGTGCCGGCCCGGTTGGTCTCGGCCCAGCCGTCCATATTGCGTTGCGGGGCCACGTTAATGGCCAAAGCGCCGGCCGGAACGTTTTTGCGAACGACCGTGCCAGCCCCCGTATACGCCCCGTCTCCAATTGTAATCGGGGCGACGAACACGTTGTGCGACCCGGTGCGCACGTGCGACCCGATCGCCGAGTGGTGTTTGGCCACTCCGTCATAGTTGGCGAATATTGTTCCGGCGCCGATATTGGATTCGACCCCGACCGTGGCATCGCCAACGTAGCTCAGGTGCGGAACCTTGCTGCCCGCGCCGATCTGGGCGTTTTTGGTCTCGACGAAGGCACCGATCTTGCCATCGGCACCGAGCACTGTGTTCGGGCGCAGATATGAGAACGGGCCGACGGATGCCCCGGCCTCGATCACCGCGAGGGTCGCGTCTGTACGGTTGACGCGCGCGCCTTCGCCGATTTCGCAGTCGCGCAAGGTCGTGTCCGGGCCCACGATGGCGCCGGTGGCCACGACGGTGGCTCCCTCAATCTGGGTGCCCGGCAGCAGAGTGACGTCGGCTGCGAGCACGGCCTTAAGGTCGATCCAGGTCGTGGCCGGGTCTTGCACGGTCACGCCGGCCAGCTGCCAGCCGCGCACGATCAGGGCGTTGAGCTTCTGCGCGGTGTCGCCGAGCTGGGCGCGGTCGTTGATGCCGGCGACGATCCAGGCATCGGCGACGGGAACGGCGCTCACCTCGGAGCCGGCCCGGCGCAGCAGTTCGATCACATCGGTGAGGTACTTCTCACCCTGCGCGTTCGCGGTGGTGAGCTGCGCGAGCTGTTTGCGCAGCTCGGCCAGGCCAAACAGGTAGACACCGGCGTTGATCTCGGTGACGGCCAATTCGGCATCCGTCGCATCTTTTTGCTCGACGATGCGGTCGAAAACACCCTCGACCGAGCGGATGATGCGGCCGTAGCCGGTCGCATCGTCGGGGTAGGCGGAGAGTACGGTGCCGGCGGCGGCACCGGTACGGTGCGAGGCGATGAAGGAGGCGAGCGTGGAGGCGTTCAGCAGCGGCACGTCACCGTTAATGACGAGCACGTCACCGTCCCAGCCCGCAGGAAGCGCGGCGACGGCCTGCTCGACGGCACGACCGGTGCCGGGAATCTCGTCCTGGTCGATGATGGTGCTCTCCGGCAGGTCCTGCGCGACGACAGCGGCGAGCAGGTCGCGCTCGTGCCGCACGACGGTGATGACGTGGGCGGCGTCCAGTGCGCGCGCGGTCGCGAGAACGTGACTGACGATGGGCACCCCGGCCAGCGGATGCAGCAGCTTCGGCAGGCTGGACTTCATGCGGGTGCCCTGGCCGGCGGCCAACACGATGATGGCGAGGCGGGCGTCTGTCACAGGATTCCTAACGCATTTGGTGAAGAAAGTGAGGGCTCCGCCACCAGGATTCGAACCTGGACCGAACAACTCCAAAGGTTGCCGTGCTGCCGTTACACTATGGCGGACCATGCTGACCGGGGCCAGCAACCTGTCAAGTCTGCCAGATTCCGGCGGCCAGCATGCACCGCTGGCACCTGCAGGAGGCCTCTGGGCGAAGAAAGCACCCGGTAAGCGGGATAATGGAGCAATGCCTGGCCATGATGAAGTCGATCGAATCGTTGATTCGTGGCTGCGTGAACGGCCCGATCTCGACTTCGCGCCGCTGCAGGTGCTCAGCCGCGTCGCCCGGCTGTCCAAGCATCTCGACCGTGCCCGCCGTACCGCATTCTCCCGTTCGGAGCTCGCGTCCTGGGAATTCGACGTATTGTCGGCCCTGCGCCGGGCCGGCAGTCCCTTTGAGCTCAGCCCGAAGGCCCTGCTGCAGCAGACCCTGGTCTCAAGCGGCACCATGACGAACCGCATCGACGGGCTCGTCGAACGCGGGCTCGTGAAGCGCCGCTCCGCACCGAACGACGGTCGCGGAATCCTGGTGGGCATGACGCCCGCCGGCCTCAGCCGAGTGGACGCCGCGATCACCCGGCTGGTCGAAGCCGAGGCTGCTCTGCTCGCGACCCTCTCGGTGAGCGACCAGGAGCGCCTGGCCGGCCTGCTGCGCAAGTTGAGCCTCGACTTCGACTAAGCGCCGGCGCCAGCGCGGCCGTTTGCTGCACGCGCGGCAAGCGGATGCCCGCCCGCCGGCATCCGCTTGCCGCAGCCAGAAACCGGCTGGTTATCCAAACCGACCGTTGACGTAGTCGGCGGTGCGGCTGTCGATCGGGTCACCGAACATGGCGTCGGTGGGACCGTGCTCCACGATGCCACCGGGCGTGCCCTGGGCAGCCAGAAAGAAGGCGCAATTCTGCGATACCCGCTGCGCCTGCTGCATATTGTGCGTCACAATCACGATCGTGACCTCCTGAGCGAGCTCCAGCATGGTCTCTTCGATCACCCGGGTCGACGTCGGGTCGAGCGCGGAACACGGTTCGTCCATCAGCAGGATGCGCGGGGTAACCGCCAGTGATCGGGCAATGCACAAGCGTTGCTGCTGTCCGCCGGACAACCCGCTTCCCGGCGAGCGGAGTCGGTCTCGCACCTCCTTCCATAACCCGGCCTTGGTGAGGCAACTTTCAACGAGGTAGTCCTTTTCGGCACTCGATGCCCTGGTACCGGTGAGAGTCAGGCCCGCAATCACGTTGTCGTAGATGGACATCGACGGGAACGGGTTTGGTTTCTGAAAGACCATACCGATGCTCTTCCTGGCATCAACGAGCTTGCGTTCTGCGTTGTAGATGTCCTCACCGTCGAGGAGCACCTCTCCAGCGAGGCTGGCCGATGGCACAAGCTCGTGCATGCGATTCAGGATGCGCAGAAACGTGGATTTTCCGCAGCCTGATGGGCCGATCAACGAGGTAATGACACCGGCCGGCATGGTAAGTGACACTCGGTCGAGCACTTGGCGTTCACCGAACCACGCTGAGACGTTGCGGCCTTCCAGGGTGGCCAGCGCTGGGATGTTTGTCTGTTCGGGAGCGGATACTCCCGCTGCTGCGACGCCCCGTGCCGATTCTGAGGAGTCGACCGAACGTCGGCTCCAGGGAGCGCGCGCACGTAGTTGATTCATGGGCGCGTGCAGCCGCCCGACCAGGCTCGAGCGCGACGCCCCCTGCATGGGCAATGTAAGGGTTCGGTCATCGTCGCGGAACAGTGGAGTCATGACCACATCTTTTCTTTAGTGCCCCGTGACTCGGGACGATATGAATAGTTGAAGGAAAAAATACTGGTGGCAGAGCGAGTTAGAGCAGGTTGGGCAGCAGCCGGACGACCTGGTCGGCGACGACCAGACCGCTCAGCACTCCCACCGGGATGAAAACGATCCAGGTCTTCTGTGCGCCAACGCGAGGAATGGACCAGACCACGGCAAATTCGACCAGCAGAAAGAATTGCAGGGCAAAGGCCAGCGCCCACACCGTAGACAGGTCACTGGCAAGTTCCCGCTCGGCCGGACGGAGAGTGGCAAAGGTGGTTTGGCGCTGACCGGCAGGGTGCGTTGTACTGACTAATTCGGCATCCACCCTGGCAATGCCATTGGGCACAAAGGCCAAACCGCGAGCCGTCTCCAGGATGAGACGACCCTGGTCAGCTCGGGGCGATGCCGGAGCCGGATCGCCGGCATACCGAACCCCGATGACCGAGAAAGTCGACTTGCCCTGACCGGTCAGCACGGTGAATTTCTGTCCGGGTCGCAGCTCCTGAATGCGCGCGAACGGTGCACCGTAGGCTGCGGCACGCCCCATCACCACGCTCACTCCCGCTTGGCCGGGGAGCACAGTGTCGCGGCGGTGACCCGGCCCGTTTTGGGTCGTACCCGAGTCCGTTCCCTCTACGATGATTTCGTGAACGTCAAGGGCCGGGATGTCGATGAGTGCAACCGGGGCACCATCGGCGAGCAGCACCTTCTCGACCGTGCCCTCACTGACCGGGGCCGTTCCCTCGGCCAGCTGGAGGCGAAATGTGTCGGTGAGCTGTTGTTGAGCGACGAGGTGTTGGAGTTGTCCAACAACGGTCACCTGCGCCAAAAAGCCGAAGAGAAGCGCGGCGACCATGGCCAGGGAACTCCGAACGAGCCGTTCTCGCGCGGTCAGCACGATCCGCGGGCTCGCCACCGGCGCCGCCCACAGTGGCGGTTTGGTTGGAAGGGTCTGACCCGGCTTCCATCCACGTGGAGGCATAATCCGCTGGCGCGGCTGTGCTGGGCGGATCGACCGCAGTAGGCGTCGGGTCGACGGCAGGCTGCGCCTGGCACTCATCATGTTGTGGCCTCGACCGAGACTTCAGACGCACCGATTGCCGGCGCATTCTGGCGACGAGACCGCTGCCACGCCAATAAAAAGCGTGCAGCGAAGACAAGTACGCCAAGGATGCCCACAACAAGCATCACGAAGTAGGGGGGCAGGATCACCAGGGTGTCGCGGGTGACCGGAGTTAGCACGGCTCCGTTTACGGTATCTGGCGGAGTGAAGGTCATATGGGCGTTGAGAACGCCCCACTGGCCAACGTCAGACAGAGTGATGCTGACGGTCTTCGTTTGCCCCGGCTCCAGATCAATCACGCGACTGTCGGTGGGATGGGCAACGTCCATTCCAACGGAGTTCTCCAGCCAGAATCGCAAGTCAGCGCTGAGCGGCCACGAGGTGACATTCTTCGCCGTGAACGCGAGGGTGATGTCCCCACCTTCGGGACCAACGACCGACGCTGCGCTGCCAACCAAGCCGCTCAAGTAGAAGACGCCGCCCAAATCAAATGGGACTTCACCCAGTGCATCGGCCGCGGCAGCCGGAGTGTTCGCCACGACTTCAGTCACGCCAACTAACGGGCTGGTGATGCTCCTCACTGACGGGATTATGGACGCCGCTGAGGGTGCCGCGCGCGTCTCCGGCTGTGCCAGGAGTCCACCGGCAGTGATCAGGAATTGTGAAATGATCCAGTCCGCTGCCGTCCCGTCTGCTCTCGTTCCGGTCACCGACACGGTGTGATTACCGGTTTCCAGCCCGGCGGGCAGAGCCACCGAAACGGTGAATGATCCGGCAGCATCAGCGTGACCGCTCGCGAGCAAGACCGGTGTGGAGTTGACGAAAATTTCTATAAACGAGAAAGGCTTGAGGCCTGTGAGGGTGATGACCACCGGCGCGTTCGTCGCTGACGACCCAAACGGCAGGGCGATAGTGGACTGCGGCTCTGTCGCCGTCGCCGAATCAACGACGGGAACACTAATGCCGATACCGCTGTCATCGTTCGCGGCTTGGGCGCCCGATATTCCGGTGCTTGAGCCCAAGAAAACGAGAAGGGCAAGGACACCGACGAGTCGAATTCTTGGGGATCGGCGTTGGTTGGACACAGTCACGTCACTCCCCCCGAGCCTGGCGTCGCGCCTCGGCCTCGGTGTATTCGATCCAGGCGGCGGCACGTTGCGCGCCCCTGAGGCGAGTGAACCGCACTAGGAAATAAATCAGGCCAGTGAGCAACAGGATGATGAGAGCGCCCCACGGAACGACAATCAAGGCGGTGTCCCGACTCGCGGTGGGCAGCACCCCGGGGTTGATGGCTTCTTTGTCGATCGTTGCGGCAAGATTGACCTGCGGATTGAGGTAAATCCACGAACCAACACCTGGCACGGTCATGGTCAGGGTGCGCGTGCTGCCGGGCAGCATCTCGGGAATTTCTTCCCGGCTGATTCCTGATAGCGGAATGCCGAAGATGCCGCGCACTCGCGACACGGTCGTAGCACCGAGCGCCACATTGCCGGTGTTATTGAGCGTCACGGTGAGCTGGGTCTTGCCAGAAAACGGATTCAATTCGGCCTGATAGGACGACGCAATGCTACTAATGGTCAGGCCCGCTTGAAGTGCGCCCTTGACGCGAACGTAGAGACGAATGGCAACCCGTCGGTCCAGCGAAATTTGTCCGGATGGGGACAGCGCGGAGACAATTATGCCGCCGGCATGGTCCCCGGGACGGGCATCAGCGGGCGTCGTCACGGTGAAGGGAATCACCTGGGACGCGCCGGGCTCCAAGGTCGCTGTGATCTGGTCCGCGCCGTTGGCAAAGGTCACCCAGCGTCCGACGTCCACCGGGGATACGCCTCCGTTTAAGAGCGAGAAGGCGCCGTCATCCCCGTTGAAGGCGTCGGTAGCGTAGACGGTGACAGACTGGGCCGTCGTTCCGGTGTTCTGCACCAGGTACTCATCGGAGACCGCCTGTCCCGGATCCATCTGGTAGCTGTAGCGCGAGCGGGATTGGTCGACCCCACCGTCGGCTGAGGGGGCACCCGCAATACCGTCGGACTCGGCTGCCGATGAGCTCATGGCTTGCACCGCTCCCGTTCCCACGGTCAATCCGATGATGAGGAGCGCTCCGGCCAACAGACCGAGAGGGCGTATAAGGCGATGGATCATCACGCTGGACTTTCTCTTTTCTGCACAAATGTCGACAAGTGAAAGCAAAGGAAGAGGCGCCCCACCACCTCTCCCCCTGCTATCGGGATCTTGCTTTTACCGAGGAGTCGTTACTTCGAGACGACCGTGAGGGTGAGGGTCGAGACGTAGGTGCCCGCAGCTTTGTTGGCTGGCGCCACAAACGTGAGGTCGGCGTTGAGCACAGTGTTGCCCACCGTGTTTGCCGCTGCGCCCGACGCGAAGAGCGACGAGTACGTTGCCAAACCGGCGACCTGGGCGGTACCAGCGGTCACGCCGGTCGCTTCGGAGGAGACGATCTTCGGTATCAGACCGAGCTGAGCCTTGCTGATCGTGTTGGTAGCGTCACTGGCGTTGACAAAGTCGGTGACGCTGGCATTCAGGTCCCAACCCTTACGGCTGACGCTACGACCGTCGGCGACGGTCACGTTGCCTAAAGTACCGGTCGTGGTCGACTTGTTGTTGACCAGGGTTGGGGCGGCGAATACAGCCGCGGCACCGACGGGAACGATCAAGCTGAGCACTCCGTCGTTGGCGCCGACAGTCTGGGGCGACATCGCGACGCTGCCGGTAGTGTCGGTGTTGGCGGGGGGCGGCGGCGTCGTCGTGTCTTCCGTCACCGCGGTCATCGTGTAGGAGCCGGTGCCGGCGGTGATGGATGCCGTACGGTAAAACGCTCCGACGATGGTGTTGCCGTTGTTGTTCGTGCACGCGATACCGAGGCTGTACGTTCCACCGTTGGACTTGACCGTGCCGTAGTTACCTGAGGTCAGCGCAACACCGGGGGTCAGGGTTGCGGCGATCACGTCTTTGGTTCCCGGTGCAAATGCGCTATCGCCATAGGCGCTCCACGCAGCCTTCGTCCGTTCGTTTCCGGCCGTTGCCACGAAGATGTAGGCATCATCGGCCGTTGTCGGACAGGTTGTCGGCGCATCGTAGGAGACCTTGTTACCCGAGCCAAAGTTGTCGGCGGTCCAGGTGAAAACCGTCGACGGATCGGTAACGAGGGCAATGTTCGCGTCATAGCTGTACAGCGCTGCGTCAGAACCATTCGGCTGGACCGCGGCCGAGGCAACCGCGGTCGCACCGGCCACGAGGGCCAGGGAGACGAAACCGACTGCTGCAATACGCATTTTCTTATTCATGTACATTTCTTAACCTTCCAGTGCTTAGGGGAATGGATTAAGCGGTCTTGGCAACGCGGAATGCGACGACACCTGCGGTGGGCGCTAGGAAGCCATACTTCTTCTTCACTGCTCCCGAACGCGACACCACGGGCGAGGAATTGGTCAGAGCACTCGATACGGCGGAGTCCATCAGCGTGGCGAGGCCGGCGTCGAACTTGGCGCTTGCCGGGTCAACCCGAGCATTCTCCACGACCAGATAGGTGTCGCGACCCCAGGTGGTGTCGGCGTAGTAGGGAGCGTTCGGAACCATGGACGATCCGGTTCCGGTCACCGGAACGACTCCGGCGACGAGAGAGCCGAGGGTGCCGGTACCGCGCTTGTCGTAGCTGGCGCCGGTGTTCATGGCGATCCAACGGGAAACAGCCATGGGCATGACCGACTCGGCCGTGAGGTTCGTCGCGTCGTGCTCCTGGTCTTCGACGACACAGCCAGCTTCGCTGATCGTCTTCATCAGGGTTTCGGTGGAGCCGATCTTGTTCAGGAAGTCCTTGCGGGTGCCCGAGCCAGCCTGCGGGATGATCGGCGTGACGGTTACGCCACCGATCTGGAAGCCAGCAGAGCACTCGTAGAGGCTCTTCATTTGTGATGCCGTCAAAGTTTCGATGCCGGTTGCCGAACCCTTGTAGGCGTAGGCGATGGCATCGCGGCCGAACGGAACGTACAGCAGTTCTCCCGCGGCGTTGGCCGTGCCACCACTGGATGAGCGGGCAATATCCACCTGACCGGTGATGACCACGCTCGCAGGGCTCCCGACCGTGGCGGACGTATACGCGGCACCGTCAATCGAGCGGCTGAGTGCCTTCACGCCATCGCCGGAACCGTTGGGTCGGCCGAACCTTACTCCGGAAGATTTTGTGGTGATGTAAGGAGAACCAGTGGCGTCAAACGAACCAATGGTGGTGTTGTTGACCGTGGAACGAACGCTCGAGCCTGTGATGGCTGTCCCGTTGGCGAGTGCGTTGACGACGTCTTCGAGGGTGTCGGAACCGACAATCGAGTAGCTGTTGGAAACGGGCTCGGCGTGTGCCGGAGCGGAGATGACGATGCCGGAAACGACAACGCCGACTGTTGCGCAAAGTGCAATAGTCCTCTTCGAAATCACTGTTATGCCTTTCGGTCTCTTACCTTGGAACGGACTCGATCGAGTCCGTTTTTCTCCTAAACCGATCCGACCGGAATGCTGGAGGTCGAACGGTCAAGCCTCAACGCCTCAAAGTCTTCTTCGGAAGCGCGAAATCATGGGGACAGCACCAGCAGCCGCGAGGCCGGATAATAGGCCGGCCGGTATAGCCACTCCCGCCGGACCTGCCGGAGGGTCCTTGGGGGTGGCCAGCCCGAGCAAAGGTCCGGCGGCATTGCCGGTAACTGCCGGTGTCGTCACGACCGGCGCGGTCTCAGGCGCCATGACGGGTGATTGGACCGAACCCGGCCGGGGTGCGCTGGCCGCCACCGCCGCCGATGTTGGGGCGACGTTCGCGACAGCCGCAGGGATCGGGCTGATGCCCTTCTCAATGGCGGTGGCCGCAGTCTGAGCCTGGGATACCCAGCTTGCCGGCAGCGGGGCATACCCCTCGGGCAGTTGCCCAATCTCCGGGCCGGATATCTGTCCGGCACCCACAGCGTAGCGGATCATATTGGCGTACTTGGCACGAAGAACCGCATCGGTCTGCAAGGGGTTCAGCGCTGCATAGATTGGCATGGCCAGGGGGTAAGCATTGGATGCCGCGATCGCAGCCGATGAATCCGGATCAAATTCCACAACCTTCGGCTGGACCACAGAAGGTGTCATTGCCGCGGCGGCGGCGGTCAGAGACGACTCCGTTGGTGTGACGTACTCGCCGGCCGGATTCAACAGCGACGCCGTAACGTTTTGATACCGAGCGGCGGAAGCCGTTGTCGTCAACCCGAGAACACCCTGCTCACCAACTAGGCTGCGTGCGGTCTTGGCATATTTCGGCGGCGTGTAGCTGGTGTCCCAACCGCCGAGCAGCTGGCCGTCACCACGGAGGGTCAGATAGGCGCCATTTTCGAAGTCCGAGGTGTAGGGGCGCCAGGTTACGAGATTCACCGGACCCTCCCCATTGGACCCGGTCGTTCCGGCTTTCTCAACGGGGTCCGCCTTGGGAAAATTGTCCCGCGGCAGACTCAGGCCAACCGTGCTCGGATTGACCGTTGCACTCGTGGAATACCACGGGTTCACGATCATGCCCCAGGGATCCGGTGTTCCGGACAGGAAAGCAACGGCGTCCGGATCGCTCAGAACATAACGCCACAGAGCCACGGCTAGGTCTGACCGGCCTGAGGGAATCAGAAGGTCAGCCAAAGACGTACTGTTCAGGTCCTGAGAAGCCCATTCCTCGTCGTTGATCGCGAGAAAGTCACGATCGCGCGTGAGGTTGGCTGGATTTTTACCCTGATCAGCAAAACTGTGGTAATTCACGTGGGTCAGATCAGCCCCCGGCGGCAGGGACGAAATGTAGGACGACGTTAAGAGCTTCGCCACGAGGCGCGGAGTGAGCTTGAGGCTCGAAAAAGCTTGCGTTTCCCGGTCTTTATATTCTTGTTTGATGCCGTCGATCGGTGTGACGCGGCGGTCGACGGCAAACGAAACGGACAGTCCAGAGATTCCGACGGGAGCGTACTGCAGAGGGTCAGCGGCTCCGTTCAAGAAGTCTGCGCCTAGGGGCCGGGACGTGAGCGCCAGCGGACTGGGCACGGTCTTGCTTGCCTTGAAAGCAGCATCCGCTTCATTGCCCGTGCTCAAGACGAAGGCCGAGTTCGTGGTACCCGCGCAGAGGCTGGGCTGCCATGATGCGATCGCACCCCCGATCAGTTCACTGCCCGAAAGTGCGGCTTCGGCCCCACCGATTTCACAGCGGATGCCGACCGGTTTGAAATCTAGCTTGACGGCGACATGATGCTGCCAGGCATCCCAAAACAGACCCGGCCTGGTGATGCTCTTTACGCCGGAGTCGCCGGTGCCGCGGGGGATGATCACGAGCCAGCAGGACTGCCCAACAATGGGTCGACCGCTCACGATGATCGGCTGGCCACAGCCCAAACCCGGCGACTGCATCGACGTTTGAACCTCGAACTTTACGGAACCAGCTCCGGTGTCATCGGCGCCGGCCCATTTGATTTCGTTGGAGGTGAACTGGGTAAAGAACTCGTTCGTATTCACGTCAATGGACGTATCGTGTTTCAGCACGCCTTCGGCATTCGGCGCCACGGACGCGACCGTTTCACCGCTCACAGCCCGGAACGGAATGGACGTGTACGTTGGCACCAATCCGCCGGTGCCCTTGGCCGTGTATTGCTCGTCCTCCGGCGCGATGCTCTTAAGATTGAACGTCTCGTCGTTGGGGTCAGTGACGTTGTCGAGGACGTTGGAGTCGCGGCCGACGTTGGGGAACGCGCCGTACTGGCACGTCGTACGGTCGGGATGTCCCGGGTTCAGTGGGTCCTCGCCCCAGCACTGGGCGATCTGCATGAAGTTTTCGCCGCCAACGCTTCCCTGCGGTCGCACGGATTTTTTGCCTCCGGTCCAACTCACCAGAATTCCCTGGGAGACCAGTTCGCTGGTTTTCGACACCGTCACCGCGAGGTCGGGAAAGGGGGCATTGCCGTAGTCGAGGTCGTATCCCCGGGCGGCAACGGTCACCACACTCGAGGTTGAGGCCTCGGCCGGCGTCGGCAGCAGCGTTGACACCAACGACATCCCCATGCCGACGATCAATCCGACAACCACTCCGGTAGCGCCAGCGCGAGTCGCCGTCGACCTACCCAGGAACAGGCGCCGCTGGCGAGACATCATTGCACTCATTTGGCAACGACCTTGGCCGGCGTGCGCTTTAGCCGAGGCCAGATTAGGGGCGGAAGCAGTGCCGCTGCCAGAAGGAGGACTGCGGCGAAGAGCATGGTCGATTGGCCGGATCCCCACGCGGAGGATGCCAGGGTGAACGGTGAAGCAACCGCAGACCCTGAGATACCGGTTCCGCTAATCAAAGCGCCGTTTTCGTCGTAGCTTGCCGTCACGCCAGCGGCGGCGCCGGCGGCGCCGGCGGCCGCAGCGGTTGCCGGATCCGCTGAGCCGGCCACGGCATTGGACGCGGTCCCGCCGGTGCCCGCACCGGAAATGGGCGTCTCGGCCAAGGATCCGCCCGTGCCAGTGGTGCACTGGTTCGCACCGACCTTGTCGCATTCCGCGGGCTGCGGAGCTGTCAGTGCGAGCTGGTTATTCGACGGGGAGTCGCCCGGCTTGAAAGTCGGGTTGTTGCAGGCGTTGGGATCGGGTGCGGGCGCTGCGCCAGGAATGCGGCCGATCTGGTCAAATCCGGCCAGGACCAGGTTCATAGGTAATGGCGAATAGCCGAGGGCTTCGGCCTGCTGCTGGCCCTCGCACAGCATGTAACTCGCGAAGGCACCGAGCGTGGCGCCCTTCTTCGCGGTGAAGACTCCTCCGGCGACCACTTCGGTCGGCACAATCATGTAGGAGTAGCTCGACAGTGGATAGGTGCGCGGGTCCGTGCTGTTATATACGCCATCCAGAATCTGGGTGAGGTAGTCGGGGCCGGGGGTGGTGTTGATCTGCGCCTGCATCAGGGCGACGGCTACGCTCGGCGCGGTGGGTTCGACATAATATCCGGAGGCGTTCAGCACCTTGGCCACCGGATAACCCGATTCCAAGGCATAGGAGTATTCGACGTAGGTGATGGCACCTTCGCCGTAGTCTTGGCTGACGTAGCCGGCGACGCCGGAGGAACCGCTCTGGCCCTTCATATTGCCGGTGAGTGGATACTGCGAAGTGAGTCCGCACGGGGTCGCCTTGCCAACGGATGCGCAGTACGAGTTCCACAGTGCCGGGTGCTGCTTCGACATCCACAGGGTGAACTGCGCCGTCGAGCCGGAGCCGTCAGAGCGCACGACCGGCACGATGCCTTTGTCCGGCATGGTTAGGCCCGGATTGTCGGTGGCGATGATCGGGTCGTTCCATTTGGTGATCACCCCGGTAAATATCTTGGTGATCGTTTCACCACTCAGTCGCAGGTTCGACACCCGCACCCCACCGATCTTCAGGTTGTACATGAAGGAGGAGCCACCAGCCACAATGGGCATGTACGCAAAACCGCGGGTGGGCACCTCCGGGGCCGAACCGTCTTCGGGTTTGGACTGAAAAGGGATCTCACTGACGGCGTAGTCCACGCTGCCGGCGGCAAAATCGCGACGACCGGCCGAGGAACCGACTCCCGAATAGTTCACGGTCATTCCATAATTGGCGGCAACGTTTTTACGCCACTGGTCGAGGGCGTTCTGCGACCACGTCGACCCGGTACCGGTGATCGGATCGTACGTGACTGCCTGGGCCGGAACCACGGTCGCCACGCTCAACGCCACGACGAAGGCCGCAGTCAGCGTTTGGGCTGCGCGCGCCCAGTAATTTTTCCGCGTCACGATGACGACTCCTCTTTCGATGGTGCGGGACGTTCTGGCGTGGAGGGAAGGCCTGGAGCTGGGTCAGGTTCCGGAACCGCGGCCACAGGCTGACGACGGTCCGCCGCAATCGTGATGCGCCGCACGTCTCGAGCGGATGCCTCCAGCACTCGACGCTGCTGACCGTGGGAGAGTTCTCCCGGTCCACGACCACCGATCAGCCGGGCCACCGCGAATAGGGCCAGCACGAGCAGGATTAGAACGGCAGCGGTACCGAAACCGCGGGCAATCATGTTCGGTTCTGGCGACTTGACGAAGTCGAAGACCTGCAGCGGCAACGAGATCATGGGGCCGGAGAACGGGTTGAGATTTGTCACCGCGGTGACTCCGGAGGTCAGCAGCACCGGCGATGTCTCGCCAATGCCGCGCGCTGTGCCGAGAATGACGGCCGTCGCCAGCCCCGGTCGGGCCGTAGGCAGCACGACATGCCAGACCGTACGCCAACGGGTAGCGCCCAAAGCGTACGCCGCTTCACGCAGGTTCCCGGCGACCAGCCGCAGCACAATGTCGGAGGCGCGAATGACGATGGGCAGCATCATGACGGTGATGGCCATGGCTGCTGCAAATCCAGAACGCTGGTGCGTGATCAACACGATGATCGCCGAATACACGAACAGGCCCGCCACAATCGAGGGCAACGCCGTCATGGCGTCGGCAATTGTTCGAACGAACTTCGCGAAGCGGCCACCAATCTCGTTTAAAAACAACGCGGTGAGAATGCCCAGCGGAATGGTGATCGCCAGCGCGATGCTGATCTGAATCAGAGTGCCGAGAACAGCGTGCAGGATTCCACCCGCGGACAGCGGATCGAGCGGGCCAGCCAATTCCATGTTCTCGATGAAGAAGTTGAGGTGCGGCAACGCGTCCTGCCCACGCACCAGGGTGTAAGCGACGACGAAGACCAGGGCGCCGAATAAGATCACGCCGGCGCTGGCCAGGAGCACCGAAACTACCCGGTCCTTGATTTCCTGGCGATCCGCCTTCATCCCCACCAACACGGCGTAGAACGTGATGAAGGAGAGGAAGGACACGATGGTCCACCCCACACCACCAGACAGGGGCGTGAACCAGCCGAAGAGCAGCGTTCCCACAGCGATGCCGGCTACACCAGCGCCAATGAGGTCGAAGCGATCGTCGAGGCGCACGGATCGAACCCGACGCCGCGGCCCGATCTCAATCCCCTCCGAGGAGGGAATGACGGTGGTCGTCTTGGTCGGCGCCGTGCCAGGAGTGAGAGTGTCGATGAGCATGCTCAGGCCTCACTATCGGCGCCGGAACGCGAACGGGCCACGATAGACGAGGCGGTGAAGTTGACCATCAGGGTAATCAAAAAGAGCACGAGGCCCGCCGCCATGAGCGCCGAGAGACCAAACTCGCTCGACTCGCCGTAGCGCAGCGCGATGAGCGCAGACACCGAGTTGCTGCCGGTCTTGAGCACCTGCCAGTTGATCGTGAAGATGGGCGAAATGATCATGTAGACGGCAATGGTCTCCCCGAGTGCTCGGCCAAGGCCAAGCATCGTTCCGCCGATGATTCCACCACGGCCAAACGGCAAAACAACGGAGCGGATCATGCCCCAGCGGGTCGACCCGAGGGCGAATGCAGCCTCACGCTCGCCGTTCGGGGCCTGCGAGAAGGCCTCACGCATAACGGATGTCTGGGTCGGCACGACCATCAGGCCCACGACGATTCCGGCGATGAAGGCCGATGACGTGAAGGCGCTGGCTTCGGTCAACACCTGACCGGAGGCATCCGTCACTTGAAAGAAGGGAATCCAACCGAAGTAGGTCGAGATCCAAGAAGCCACCGGGATGACGTTGGCCTGCAGGAAGAAGACGCCCCAGAGTCCGAAGACGACGCTGGGCACGGCCGCCATCAGGTCGACCAGGGTGATCAGGGTCTTGCGCAGCTGGCCCTGGGCTATCTCGGAGATGAGTAGTGCTGTGCCGAGGGCGAGCGGCACGGCAACGCACATCGCAATCAGGGCGATGGTGATGGTGCCAAAGAGGATCGATGCGATTCCGAAGACCTGAGTTTCCGGTGACCACTGCTGTTCGACCAGAAAGGAGAACCCGGATACCTGCAGCGCACTGCTCGCCCGGAACGAGAGGAACAACCCGACGGCAAGCATGATGCCCACTGTCGTCGCACCGGCTGTGACAGCGACCGACTTGAACACGGAGTCTGACAGCGATGGCCGCGGAAGCAGGGACCGGCGCGGAGCATCGTCGAAATCGGGTGTCCAGCCCACCGACGTGGCCGGTTGGCCGAGCGGCCCAGTGGGGTTAGTCGTAGTCACGATGCGTCCTCAGTCAGTCTCGGAAAGTGGCTGAAACAGTGGGAGCTTCGTGGCCTGAGGTCGATTTTGATTTTGGAAGGTGAACAGCAGGTGCCAATTAGGTTATCCACCGGTTATCTACTGGTTATCCACTGGTTGCGGGATGTGCAGTGCCGCTGGGTGTTGGAGACTCAGCCCATGAACGTTGTCGGTGCCGGAGGAGTAGTGTGCGTCGGGATAGGCGTTGGCGTTGGCGTTGGCGTTGGCGTGACCGCGGGGGTGCCAATGGGTGTCGGTGCCTGGCCGGTTGACACCACTATCGTGACGATCTCGCCCAGCCTGTGCACGACCCCCTCGTCGGGTTCGCTCGTCACAACCGTGCCAGCAAGTGCAGTTGCGCTGGTCCGAAAATCGATCTGCGTGCTGAATCCGGCGGCCTGCAGCACGGTTGTGGCGCCATCAGGTGAGCGATTCCGAAGGGAGGGAATCGGGTTGAACCCCGAGGCGATCGCCAGGTCGACGATCCCGCCGGAAACGATGCGGGTGCCTGCGACCGGCGCGAGCGCCAGCACGCTGTCACCCGGATTCGCTGAATTCTCTATGGTGAGTGTTCCCACTCTCAGCCCCGCAGCTTCGAGTACAGCTTTCGCCGCCGCAAGGCTGAGGGACACCAGCTCTGGAACGACGATCGAGGCAGCAACTGGCACCACAGACTGCTCCACCGGGGCCGCCACTGGCGGTGACACGCTGGGAGAAGCAACCGGAATCTGGCTCGCGGAGTCATTCGCCGGCTGGCCCTGTCCTTGGGCAGCCAGCACCCAGCCCCCGGCCACGGAGGAAGTGACGAGCAGAAGTGCGAGCCAGCCAGCGAATCCGGGATGAGGCCGTCTCCGGCGCGAAAGCGCCCGCACGCCCGGCTCGTTGCCCCGAGCGGTCGCCGTCGTCGCGGTCAGCTGCCGTGCAAGCACAGACGTGATCTGATCGGCAGCGCCCAGCGCTGGCCCGGTGAGAATTCTGGTTCTCGCCTCCGCAGTGGAAACGCTCGTCGCTGCGAGCGATTCGATCGACGAGAGCATGTCACCGGCACTCGCAAACCGATTTCCGCGATCCTTGAGCAACGCCTTGACCACGATGCCATCGAGCGCGCGGGATACGCCCGACCTCACCACGGAAGGGACCGGGGGCGGCGACTGCGCGTGTGCGCGCAAGACTGCGGCAACCGTCTCTCGCGCAAACGGCGGCCGGCCGGTCAGAGCGAAGTAGAGCACCCCGCCCATCTGATAGATGTCGCCGCGTTCGTCGACCGCCAGTCCCCGAGCCTGTTCTGGTGACAGATAGTTCATCGTGCCGAGAACCCCCGGCGGGGCACCCTGAACGGCACTCGGCGCAGCCATTTCTGCGCTTACGGTGGCGGTACTACGCCCCGCAGCATCGGCCAGGCCGAAGTCGAGCAACACAACTCGTTCGGGCCATAGGGAACCGTCTGGTTCCGGCGCCACCATGATATTGGCCGGCGACACGTCGCGGTGGATGAGCCTCGCGGAATGTACCGCGACAAGGGCCTGCAGCACTCCCTTGGCCATGGCGAGTGCACTACTGACAGATAGCGGGCCGTCTCTCTCCACCATCTCGGCCAGACTCAATCCGGGAGCAAGCGCCAGGGCAATCCAGGCCGGGGGTACGTCGACGGGTCCCCCCGTGCCGTCCTGGTCTCCGGCATCACGGTGCCGTACGACGGCGTCCTCTCCCCCGATACCGAGAACGTTGACGACATTCGGATGGTGCACCTCGGAGGCCGAACGGGCCTCGGCGAAGAACGCCGCCCGGGACTCAACCGAACCAGACAGGTGCGGATGCAGAATCTTCAAAGCCACGGGCAGCCCCGAGGCGACCTCGACGGCTGAGAAGACCGACGCTGTCCCTCCCGTGCCGAGCAGATTCCCGAGGCGGTACCGGCCAGCGATAAGACCGTCAGCGGAGGCATCCATCATCGACGCTACCTACCCGAACGTCGTTGGGTTACCACGACAAAATTTTCGTCGCTTCTGGCTGCTCGTGTGCGCCGCTATTCTGTGGCACTGGAGCATCGGCTATGACCATCGCACCGCCCAACGCCTCGATGGTAGCCGCAGCAGCTTCGAGGCTCGCCGCGGCAGCAGCAAACCAGCGACCGTTGGTCATCACGACCGTTTCGTCCAGAAATATGCAGAAACCGTAAGTTCCCGACGCGGGGCCGATTACCGACGCTGCGCGCATTTCCGCCACGAGGCCCTGAAGCCGCAGAACGTGTGCCCGGGCACTCCCCAGCGAACTGTAAACCGACGCGCTGCGACCGAGTTCTCGATTGTTGGGGGCGAGAAGGCGCCACAGTCCAGCCTGAACGGCGGCCACATCAGGCAACGTCCGGGCAGCTACCGGGCGAGAGATGGGCGTCATCGACGGCGAACCAGCGTTAATTTGACCACGAAGAGTTGCCCAGCCCTGCAGTCGCGGATCGGCCAGTGTGCTAAATGCCGAAAACACGACGTGACTTCTGCCTGGCATGCTGGCTCCCGTAAACAATGAGCGCACACCTTGTCCGTCTCGGTGGTGCGACGGCTGGAGTAAACCCGGCTAGACGAGAACTTTCCGTCGCTAAGGTGACGATCAGTTGGCTGGCAGGTTACGAGGAGGTGAACGACGAGAGTCTAATCGGCGATTAGTCCGCACGCGCAGCCTCAACTAGCGGCGAAGCGCCTTGCGGGCGAGGTAGTTGCCGAAGAACTGCACGAACTGCACCAGCACGATGATCAGCAGCACGGCCGCCCAGGTCACGATCGGGTTGAACTGGCGGTAGCCGTACTGCAGGGCGAAGTTGCCCAGGCCGCCGCCGCCGACGTAGCCGGCGACCGCCGACATGTCCACGAGCGCCACGAAGATGAAGGTATAGCCGAGAATCAGCGGCCCGAGCGCTTCGGGCAGCAGCACCGTGAAGATGATGCGAATCGGCCCGGCACCGACGCTGCGCGCCGCGTCGATCACGCCGGGCGTCACGGTGAGCAGGTTCTGCTCGACGATGCGCGCCATGGCGAAGGACGCCGCGAGAGCGATCGTGAAGATGATCGCGTTATTGCCGATGCCGCTGCCGGTGACGGCCCGGGCCAGTGGTTGCGCCGCCGCGAGAAAGATGATGAACGGAATCGGGCGAATGAAGTTCACCACCAGGTTGAGCACGAAGAACAACGGTTTGTTCTCGAGGATACTGCCGGCCCGGGTGAGGTAGAGCCCGAGGCCCACCAGCAGCCCACCGAGGCCACCAAAGAAGAGAGTGAGCGCGACGATGTAGAGCGTCTCGTAGGTGGCCGTCCAGAGTTCGGGCAGCAGATTGATCAGGGCATCCATCAGCGCACCTCCGTGACGGTCGTGAGCGTTCGAATATGGGCAAGTACCTGGTCGACGACCGGGTCAGCGCCGGTGAGGGCGAGAGTGAGGTGCCCGAACGGGCGTCCCTGAATCTCGTTAATGCCGCCGTAGACGACCTCGAAGGCGATGCCGGCCCTGGCCAGTTCACCGAAGACGGCGCCCTGGTCGACCGCGCTGTCGCGAAAGGCCAGCGTGACGATGCGGCCGGCGTGACGTTCGCGCAGCACGGCGAGTTCGGCCGGAGATGGCACCCCCTTGACCACGGTTGAGACGAACCGAGCGGATGCCGCGGCTTGCGGGTTCGAGAACACATCAAAGACGGGTCCGCGTTCAATGACCCGGCCCTGGTCCATCACGGCGACCTTGGTCGCGATGGTCTGGATGACATCCATTTCGTGGGTGATCACGATGATGGTGACCCCGAATTCCGCATTCACTCGCTTCAGCAGGGCGAGGACTTCGTGGGTGGTTTCCGGATCGAGGGCGCTCGTGGCCTCGTCGGCGAGCAGGATGCTCGGCTGGGTTGCGAGGGCACGGGCAATACCGACCCGCTGCTTCTGGCCACCGGAGAGCTGGTCGGGAAAGGACCCGGCCTTGTCGCTGAGGCCGACGAAGTCGAGCAGCTCGGCCACGCGTGCGGCGCGCTTCTCCTTGGGATATCCGGCGACTTCGAGCGGGTAGGCCACATTGCGGGCCACCGTGCGGGAGCCGAGCAGGTTGAACTGCTGAAAGATCATGCCGATGCCGAGGCGCACCTGGCGCAGCTCGCGCTCTCGCAGCGCGGCGATGTTCTGCCCGTTGACCCAGATTTCACCGGAAGTCGAACGCTCGAGAGCATTGACCAGACGCACCAGGGTGCTCTTGCCGGCACCGGAATAGCCGATAATGCCGTAAATATCGCCGGCTTCAACGTCGAGGCTGACATCGGCGATCGCCGTGACGCTCGCGCCGTCTTTGGACGTGGGCGGGTAGATCTTGCCCACATTGCGCAGACTGACTACAGCCATCCGTTTGCCTCGCTCATTTCATGCTCCGTGATACCCGACACAACAGCGCAGTCCAGGGCGCCTGCTCCCCCGGACTGCGCTGATGAAGCGGATGCTTACTTGGCGGCCTTGATATCGGCCTGAACCGTCGCGAGCGACTTGGCCAGGTCGGAGGCGGGGGTGGTCACCATTTCGGCGGTGTCGCCCGAGACGGCCAGCACGCCGTCCTGCACGTCCTGGGTGTTCTGGTAGATCTCGACGAGCTGCTGGAAGGTCGCGTTGTCCTTGTCTTCGTCCCGCGAGGCGAAGATGTTGACGTAGGGCAGCGCCTGCGGGTCGGTCGCGTCATCGGTGGCGATGGCGTCCTCGAACTTGAGTCCGCCCTTCTCGGCGAAGTCGTTGTTGATGACCGCGGCGGCGACGTCGGGCAGCGACGCGACGGTGAGCGAGGCGTCGAGGGCCGTGACCTTGACCTTGGAGGCCTCCTCGTCGATGTCGGACAGGCTCGAGAAGATGGATCCGCCGTCTTTCAGAACGATGAGACCGTTGGACTGCAGAATGACGAGCGCGCGTGCCTGATTGCTGTCGTCGTCGGGCACGGCGATGGTGTCGCCCTTCACGATGTCATCGACGTTGCTGTACTCGGTGGAGTACAGGCCCAGCGGGTAGATGGCCGTGGCGCCGATCGGAGCCAGGTTGTCGCCGCTCGCCTCGTTGTATTCGGCGAGGTAGACGATGTGCTGGAACTGGTTGAGGTCGACCTCTCCGGCGGCGAGGGCCGGGTTCACCTGCGGGTACTGCGCGAAGTCGACGATCTCGATCTCAATGCCCTCGGCCGCTGCGGCCTCGGTGTAGATCTCCCAGTACGGGTCGCTCGCTCCGACGACGCCGATCTTGATGGCATCACCCTCGGTACCGGTGGCCGGTCCTTCGGAGGCTCCGGCACAGCCGGCCAGCAGGGCGACGAGCGGTACGAGGGCGAGACCAGCGAGCAGGCTCTTCTTGTTCACGATTTTCTTCACGGTAATTCCTTCAGGCGCTGTGGGTTCGGTTTCGTATGGCAGGGCGCAGCACAGTGTATTTCGTCACGGTTCAACGAGACGCACTGACAGCTCGCGGGCACACAACAACGACCGGTCAAACCAGAAGGCTGCGCCCACGAGGAGCTGTGTACCGCGGCTGCGCAGGCACCCCTCAACGATACGTGCCGAAGCTGCGACGCGTGGCCTGCACCGACACACTGCGTCACAGCTTCTGCGAAACTAGCCCTCGATCAGCTCAGTAAGTTCGACCCAGCGGGTTTCCAGCGTGGCGATGGTCTCTTCGAGTTCGGTCAGCTTCACGCCGAGTTCGCCGAGACCGGCAAAATCGGACTGGTCGTGGGCGGCGAGCTTCTCGTGCTTCTGCGCAATACGCTCCTGCAACTTGACCACCTTGCGGTCGATGGAGCCGAGCTCCTTCTGGGCGTTGCGCAGTTCAGCGCCGCCCAGGCTGGGGATCTTTTTGGTCTTGCCAGCGGCATCCGTTGGAGAACCGGCTGCCGGGCCGGCGACCGCCCTGCGGCGTACCTCGAGGTACTGGTCGACGCCGCCGGGCAGGTGGCGAAAGCCGCCGTCCATGACCGCGTACTGGTTGTCGGTGACGCGCTCGATGAGGTACCGGTCGTGCGACACGACGAGCAGGGTGCCGGGAAAGGAGTCGAGCAGGTCTTCCATGGCGGCGAGCATGTCGGTGTCGAGGTCGTTGGTGGGCTCGTCGAGGATGAGCACGTTCGGCTCGCTCAGCACGATGAGCAGCAGTTGCAGACGGCGCTTCTGGCCACCGGAGAGGTCCTTGACCTGGGTGGTGAGCTGTGCGCTCAAGAAGCCCATGCGTTCGAGCATCTGGCCAGGCGTGATCTCTTTGCCGCCGGCCATGTAGCTGGTTTTCTGGCGGCCGATGACGTCGCTGACCCGGTCGTTGCGAATCTCGTCGAGTTCGAACAGCTGCTGGGTGAGCACGGCCACCTTGATGGTCTTGCCGCGCTTGACCGTTCCCGTCGTCGGCTGCAGGGTGCCGGCGACGAGGTTCAGCAGGGTGGACTTGCCTGCGCCGTTGACGCCCATGATGCCGGTGCGCTCCCCCGGCGCGATGCGCCAGGTGATGTCGTTCAGCACGGTCTTGTCGCCGAACTTCACGCCGATGTCGATGAGGTCGACGACGTCCTTGCCGAGGCGCTGCATCGCCATCGACTGCATCGTGACGGTGTCGCGGGGCGGCGGCTCATTCTCGATCAGCACGTTGGCGGCATCGATGCGGAACTTGGGCTTGGCGGTGCGGGCCGGGGCGCCGCGGCGCAGCCAGGCCAGTTCTTTCTTCATGAGGTTCTGGCGCTTGGATTCAACGACGGAACTCATGCGGTCGCGCTCGACGCGCTGCAGAATGTAGGCGGCGTAGCCACCCTCGAACGGCTCAATCAGGCGGTCGTGCACCTCCCAGGTGATATTGCAGACCTCGTCGAGGAACCACCGGTCGTGGGTGACGACCACGAGTCCGCCCGACTGGGCTGCCCAGCGGGTCTTGAGGTGACCGGCGAGCCAGGAAATGCCTTCCACGTCGAGGTGGTTGGTGGGCTCATCGAGGAAGATGCAGTCGTAATCGCCGATGAGCACGGCGGCGAGGGCAACGCGGCGGCGCTGGCCACCGGAGAGGTCGTCGACGAGGGCGTCCCAGGGGATGTCGCGCACGAGACCGCCGATGACGTCGCGCACCTTGGCGTCGCCAGCCCAGACGTGTTCTTCGATCCCGCCGACGATGGTGTGGCCGACGGTCTGGCCGCTGGCGAGGTCGTCGGACTGGTCGAGCATGCCGATCGTGACGCCGCGGCGACGGGTGACCCGGCCTTCGTCGGGTTCCATGCGGCCGGCGAGCAGACGCATCAGGGTGGACTTGCCGTCGCCGTTCTTGCCGACGACGCCGATGCGGTCGCCTTCGTTGAGGCCGGCGGTGACGCTGTCAAAGATGACGCGGGTGGGAAATTCGAGGTGCAGGGACTCAGCCCCGAGAAGATGTGCCATAGCCTCCAAGTTTACGGCACGCCGGGGCGTACGATTCCGGACTAGTCGTTGATCAGGCGGGCGCCGTGCACCGGGCCGGTGGCGCGCACGACGCGCAGGCGGGAGGCGGAGAGCGCGACCTGCAATTCGAGCGCGCTGTCGGCATCCGCTACCAGAAAGGCCACGGTCGGGCCGGAGCCGGAGAGGATACCGGCGAGGGCTCCGTTTTCTTCACCGAGCTGCAGCACCTTGGCGAGGCCGGGCGCGAGGTGCAGAGCGGGGGCCTGTAGGTCGTTGTGCAGCACGTCGGCGAGCATGTGCGGGTCGCCGGCCCGCAACGCCTGCAGCACGTTTGCGTCGACGGAGGGCTGGTGCTGGGCCGGAAAAATATCCTGGGCGTGGCGGTCGCGGTGCCGATCGAGTTCCTGATAAACACCGGGTGTCGACATACCGAAGTCGGCGAGGGCGAGCACCCACTGAAATTTGCCCTTTGCCAGCGCCGGGCTGAGCTGGTCGCCGCGGCCGGTGCCGATCGCGGTGCCGCCGGTGAAGGAGAACGGCACGTCGGCGCCGAGCTTGGCGGCGATCCCGAGCAGCTCGTCCTTGGTGGCGTTGGTGCCCCAGAGCGCGTCGCAGGCTAGAAGGGTGGCTGCGGCGTCCGCGGAGCCGCCGCCCATTCCACCGGCAATGGGTACGTTCTTTTCGATCTCGAGGTGCACGCCGCCGCGATAGCCCGCCTTGCGGGCCAGGGCCCGAGCGGCCTTGATGGCGAGGTTGGTGCCGCCGGTCGCGAGGCCGGAGGCGTCGATGCTGCCGCAGAATTCGACCGAGAAGTCGGTAGCGGGCGTGGCGCGCACTTCTTCGAACAGGGAAACGGCCTGATAGGCCGTCGCGAGGTCGTGGTAGCCGTCTTCCATGACGGCACCGACCTTGAGAAAGACGTTGATTTTGCCGGGAGCCCGCGCGTGCACAACGGGGCTGCCGGCGGTCGTCATCATGCTTTTAACTTAGCCCAGCCTGTCTACCCGCACGGACAGCACGCTCGTGCTAAGCCGGTATCCAGACCCGGGCGATGGCGAGAAAGTCGTGCACGGTCAGCTGTTCGCCGCGGGTGGTCGGGTCGATTCCGGCCTCCGACATGAGAGCGGATGCCGCCGACGAGTCCCCGAGAACGACCGACAGTGACTGGCGCAGCATCTTGCGGCGCTGTTGAAAAGCGGCGTCGACGAGCGCGAAGGTCTTCAGCCGCAGTTCCTCGGATTCCAGCGGGGTGGCGCGACGATCGAAGGCGATCAGGATCGAATCGACGTTGGGAACCGGCCAGAACACCTGGCGGCTGACCTTGCCGGCGGTGCGAAAATCGCCGTACCAGGCGGCTTTGACGCTTGGGCTGCCGTAGACCTTGTTGCCGGGAGGAGCGGCGAGACGCTCGCCGACCTCGGCCTGCACCATGACCACACCAGCGCGAATCGAATCGAAGTGCTCGAGCAGGTAGAGCAGCACCGGAACGGACACGTTGTAGGGCAGGTTGGCGACGAGCCGGGTCGGGTCGCCGGGCAGTTCGGTGATCTTGAGGGCGTCGGCGCGGATGACCGTGAGCGCAGCACCGGGCTGCATGAGATCGACCGTCAGCGGAAGCTGCTCGGCGAGGCGGTCGTCGATCTCCACGGCGACAACGGCCGCGCCGATTTCGAGCATGCCGAGGGTGAGTGAGCCGAGGCCCGGGCCGACCTCGACAACGGTGTCACCCGGCGCGACCCGGGCGACCTTGACGATGCGCCGCACGGTGTTGCCGTCGATGACGAAGTTCTGGCCGAGCTTCTTGGTGGGGTTGACTCCGAGCATCTCGGCGAGGTCGCGAATCTCGGCGGGGCCGAGGAGCGTCTTGGTGGGCTTGGCCGCGATGGCGGGGTCAGCGGGGACGGGCTCCGGGGAGTGGCGGCCGGTCATGCGAGGCCGCCGAGTGGGGCCTGATCGGGATTTTGCTCGTCGTTTGGGGCGGCGAAGGCAGCGGTGACGGGCTCGGCGTCCCAGCGTCCGTAGACCAGCTCGGTGTTGGCGGTGATTTGCGCGGAGAGCAGGGAGACATCCGTTTCGAGGTGGGCGGCCATGCCGCGCAGCGTGTTGGGCAGCAGGTACGGCGCATTGGGCCGGCCACGGTAGGGCAGCGGCGTAAGAAAGGGGGCATCCGTTTCGACCAGCAGCAGGTTGCGCGGGGCGGCGAACAGGGCTTCCCGCAGGTTGCCGGCGTTCTTGAACGTGACATTGCCGGCGAAGGACATATACCAGCCGTGCTCGGCGCACAGCCGAGCCATGTCGGCGTCGCCGGAGAAGCAGTGAAAGACCGTACGTTCGGGGGCGCCAACCCGAAGCAGAGTTTCGATCACGGCCTCGTGGGCGTCGCGGTCGTGAATTTGAAGTGCAAGGTTGTGCTCCTTGGCGATGCGGATATGCGCTTCGAAGGAGCGGAACTGGGCGGCGCGACCGTCGTGACCCGTACGAAAGAAGTCGAGGCCGGTCTCCCCGACCGCGACCACGCGCGGCTGGCCGGCGAGTTCGTTGATCACGGCGAGGGCGTCGTCGAGAGTTCCGGCTTCCTCGAGATCGGGTGCCTCGTTGGGATGGATCGCGACGGCGGCCAGCATGCGCGGCTCGATCCGGGCAGCAGCAGCCGACCAACGTGAGGTTTCGACGTCTCCGCCGACCTGGATCACACCACGCACGCCAACGCTCGAGGCGCGGTCGAGCTGTTCCCGATAGCTGAGCGGATGCTCCCCATCGGCGATTTCGAGATGGGTGTGGTTGTCGTAGACGGGAACCGTGAGTGGCTCCGGTAGCGGTGGGTAGCTCAGGTCGCGGCCCGCGGTACTGTCGCGGCGGCGAATGGCACTGCCGTAGCCGTCGATGCCGTCAGGACCAGGCCCGTCATTAGGCACCGCGTCATTAGGCATCGGCTGGCTCCACGATCGATTCGATGCGCGGGAACAGCGGTTCGAGCGGGCTGACCTGGGCGCCGCCGGTCCACTCCCAGGCCCGGTCGACGCGCTGGTCGGTGAGGGCGCCGTCGCCGCCGAGGGCGGTCCACAGCTTGGCGGTGGCAATGGGAATGACCGGAGAGAGCAGCACGGTGAGGGTGCCGAGGCCGCGCACGGCCGTGTGCAGCACGGTCTCCAGGCGCGCCCGGGTTTCCGGGTTCTTGGCCAGGGCCCACGGTTCCTGCAGGGTGATGTAGCCGTTGAGTTCGTCGACGAGTTCCCACACGCTGGTGAGGGCGTCGTGGATGGCGAGGGTCTCGATGGCTTGCGCCGCGGCATCCGTCACCCGCTGTTCGGTGGCAGCAATCGCGAGGTCATCGGCTGTGAGCTCGCCGGCGGCCGGCACAACGCCGACGCAGTAGCGCACGACCATGGCGATCACGCGGGAGGCGAGGTTGCCGAAGCCGTTGGCGAGTTCGGACTGGTAGCGGGCCGAGAGGTCTTCCCAGCTGAACGAACCGTCTTGGCCGAAGCTGATGGCACGCATGAAGTAGTAACGAAAGGCATCGGAGCCGAAAGTGTCGGTGATCTGGCTCGGGGCGATACCGGTGAGCTTGGACTTGCTCATCTTCTCGCCGCCGACCAGCAGCCAGCCGTGGCCGAAGACCTGCTTGGGTACCTCGATACCGGCGGCCATGAGCATGGCCGGCCAGATGACGGCGTGAAAACGCAGAATATCCTTGCCGACGATGTGGGTCGCGGGCCAGCGGCTCGCGAATTCCTCGTCGTTCTGGCCGTAGCCGGCCGCGGTGATGTAGTTGAGCAGCGCGTCGAACCAGACGTAGACGACGTGCGATTCGTCCCACGGCACTTTGATGCCCCAGTCGAAGCTCGAGCGGGAGATCGACAGGTCACTCAGGCCGCGCTTGACGAAGGACATGACCTCGTTGCGGGCCGCTTCCGGCTGCACGAAGTCAGGGTTTTCTTCGTAGAGCGCGAGCAGACGGTCGGCGAAGGCGCTCATCTTGAAGAAGTAGTTCTTCTCGTGCAGCAGTTCGACCGGCTTGGAGTGGATCGCGCAGACCGGTTGGCCGGCGTATTCGCCGGTGCCGTCGACGAGGTCGGTGGTCTGCTTGTATTCCTCGCAGCCGACGCAGTAGTAGCCCTCATACTCGCCGGTGTAGATGTGGCCCTCGTCGTGCAGGTGCTGCAGAAACTTCTGCGCGTTCACCTCGTGGCGTTCGTCGGTGGTGCGGATGAAGTCGTCGTTGGCAATATTGACGGTCTCCAGCAGCGGCTTCCACGCGGTCTCGACCAGCCGGTCGGCCCATTCCTTCGGCGTGACGCCGTTGGCGGTGGCGGTGCGCAGAATCTTCTGGCCGTGTTCGTCGGTGCCGGTGAGCAGCCAAGCGTCATCGCCCGACTGCCGGTGCCAGCGCGCGAGCACATCGGCGGCGACCTCGGTGTAGGCGTGCCCGATGTGCGGCACATCATTCACGTAGAAAATGGGCGTGGTGATGTAAAAAGAGCCTGCGGACATGCGTTCATCTTATGCGCAGCGTGCGGACCTGACGTTTTGTTACTCGCTGTGGGAGCTCTCCGCCGCTGGGCCGGCGGCTGCCAGGTGGTGTCGATGGCCGAAGACCGGCGGGAGCGCCTCGTGGATGGGCGGAACCGGCGGGCGGTTCGGGACATCCTTCGTTACCTCGCTCTCGCGCACGTCGATGCCACGTACCTTCTGGTGCGCATACTCGACTGGCATCATGCACAGCACGATCTTGCCGTGGGCATGCCCAGCTTCCAGCTCCCGATAGGCGTCCCGCACCCGTTCGAATGGGTAAATGGCGGCAACCGGAATCACGATCTGATGGTCGGCGATCAGGCGCGCAATCTTCTCAAGCACGACGGTGTCGGTCGAGTCAACATTCATCAGTCCGTTGTCGCCCAGGCGATTCAGCTCGGCATCAACACCATCGGGCGCAATCCGCCGCAACCGCTCGTCGAATCCTGGACCGTATTCCACCGGTATCACGCCGATTTGGCGCAGGTAGTCAAAACTGTTCGGGCTGGCGGTGCCGATAACTCGGGCTCCGCGTCGTTTGGCCAACTGTGCCGCGATCACGCCGACACCACCGTGTGCGGCGTGCACGAGCACCGTGCGACCCGGGCCGGGGCTTGCGCCGGAGACCGCCTGCCACGCGGTCGTTGCAGCAACGTAAAGGCTGCCGGCGATCTCCCACGGCAACCGCTCGGGCTTGTGAATGATGTTCCCTACCGGGACTGTGACAAAATTCGCCTGGGAACCGCGCACCGTGTGACCGAGCACCGCGTCGCCGATTTTCCACCCGGTGACGCCCGCTCCGGCGCCCGCGATAAAGCCGGCGAAGTCGCTGCCCTGTCCTGCCGGGAAGTGCGCAGGCCACTCGTTGTCGAGTCGCCCTTCCCGAATACTGGATTCGCCAGGGTTCAGGCCTGCCGCCATGACCTCGACGACCACCTCACCGACACCAGGAACCGGCGCAGTCATCTCGACCAGATCGAGAACTTCCGGCCCCCCATAGCGGGAGAATTGCACCGAGCGCCACATGAGAACCTCCCGAGGTTGGTCGCGACCGTGCGACTCACACCTATCGAACCTAACGCTGAAGAGGACTCGGGTATTCCGGTTTTTTTACGGCAGGTTTTCCCGGGCCGGCCTTGGCCTGCAGCGCGTGCTCGTACAGTTCACGCTTGCCAAGTCCGCTGGCCGCGGACACGTCGGCCGCAGCTTCTTTCAAGCGGATGCCGCCAGCCACCAAATCCAGCACCTCGGCCACGCCCATGGCCAGGTCCAGCACCCGCACTTCCGCACCGGCAACGACGATACAGATCTCGCCACGCACCCCCGCTGCCGCCCACTCGGCCAGTTCGCTTGCCGTGCCGCGCTTGACCTCCTCAAAAAATTTGGTCAGCTCGCGACAGACCACGACGCGGCGGTCAGGGCCGAGCGTTGCGGCGAGGTCGAGCAGCGAGTCCGCCAGGCGATTGGGCGATTCGAAGAAGACCATAGTGCGGCGTTCAGCGCTGAGATCGCGCAGCAGTTTGACCCGCTCGCCGTGTTTGCGCGGCAGGAACCCCTCGAACGTGAACCGGTCGGTCGGCAGCCCGGACACGGCGAGGGCGGTCAGCACGGCGGACGGGCCGGGCAGGGCGGTGACCTGCACGCCGGCGGCGACCGCGGCATCCACTAAATGAAAGCCGGGATCAGAGACGGTGGGCATGCCGGCGTCGCTGAGTACGAGAATGTCCGTGTCGCGAGCCAGTTCGACCAGTTCGGCGGCCTTGCCGCGTTCGTTGTGATCATGCAGGGCAATGAGTCTGGGCCGATTCTCGATGCCGAGGGCCTTGAGCAGGTGAACGGTGACGCGGGTGTCTTCGGCCGCCACGATGGTGATGGTGCTCAGGGTCTCGATCAGGCGCCGGGAGGCGTCGCCGAGGTTTCCGATCGGGGTGGCAGCAAGAATGATCATGCTGCAATTCTCGCAGCACCAGCCGAGCATCCGTTCTTCGGTCCCTCTGTACGATGGTCACGTGCTCGCTACTAGTCGATGGGTTCGCTGGGGCGCTCCCCTCGCAGTGGTCCTCCTGGCCGCGGTGCTACGGCTGTGGAACCTCGGTGTGCCGCACGCGCTCGTCTTCGACGAGACGTTCTATGTCAAGGACGCCTGGAGCCTGTTCAATAACGGCTACGAGTCCACCTGGCCGGCAGACGCCAACGTTCAGTTCGAGGCGGGCCACACCGACATATTCACAACCGACCCGTCCTTTGTCGTGCATCCACCGCTCGGAAAATGGCTCATCGGGCTCGGCATGAATTTGCTCGGCCCCGGCAACCCGTGGGGCTGGCGGCTGGCGACGGTCTTGGTGGGGGTGCTCGCGGTCGTGCTCATCATGCTCGTGGCGCAGAAGCTGTTTCAGTCCCGCTTGCTCGCCCTGATCACCGGTTTTCTGCTCGCGATCGACGGTCACGCCATCGTCATGAGCCGCGTGGCGCTGCTCGACAACTTCGTGATGTTCTTCGCCTTGCTCGGTTTCGGGGCAATCTTGCTGGACCGCGAGTGGCACGCGACTCGACTGGCCAGCCGACTGGCCGGGCTCCGCGAGCAGGGCTGGGGTCCGGCGCTGTGGTGGCGGCCCTGGCTGCTCGCCGCCGGCCTCGCCTTCGGTCTGGCCAGCTCGGTGAAATGGTCCGGCGTCTATTTTCTCGCCGCGTTCGGCATCTACCTCGTCGTCGTGGATGCGCTGGCCCGGCGCCGTAATGGCGTGTCATTCTGGCTCAGCGCCGCCATCCTCAAACAGGCCCCGGTCACGTTTCTGCTGCTGGTTCCGATTGCCGTCATGACGTTCCTGGTTTCCTGGACCGGGTGGTTTGTCACGCGCGGTGGGTACTACCGCCAATGGGCCGATTCGACCGGGGCCGACGGGGCAGGGGCCGCCTGGACCGGTCCGCTCGCCTGGGTTCCGCATACCCTGCAGAGCTTCTGGCACTACCAGGCGGCTGCGTACACCTATCACGTGGGGCTCGCGACACCGCATCCGTACCAGGCAAACCCGTTGACCTGGCTGTTCATGACCCGACCGACCAGCATGTACTACCGCGGTTCCAGCTCGGGTGAACCCGGCTGCCAGCTGCAGAGCTGCTCTGAGGCCATCACATCGGTCGGTAACCCCCTCATCTGGTGGGCGGCGACGGCAGCGCTGTTCTACCTCGTCTACCGGCTGGCTCGGTATCGGGAATGGCGGGTCGGTTTCATATTGATGGGCATGGTCGCCGGCTACCTACCGTGGTTGATGTATCTCAACCGCACGGTTTTTCAGTTTTATACGATCGCCTTCGAACCGTACCTGCTGCTCGGACTCACCTTCGTCATTGGCCTGGTACTGAAGCAAATTCCCGACCAGGCGCAGCCCAAACGCAAGCATTCAGCACATTCGCAGGTACCGGAATACGACCCCCAACCGCAGCCTGGGGCTCTTCGGGCGGTCATCGTCGGACTCGGCGTCGCCCTGCTGCTCACGGCGTTTTTCTTACCGGTATGGACCGGAATGCAGACATCATTCTCGTTTTGGCAACTGCATATATGGATGCCAAGTTGGCGATAGAACGGTCGAATACATTCCATTTTTGGCATATAATGACTGGGAATGCTGTGTGAATGAGGCACGAATCGCGGTCGGACGACCGTAGACTGACGACTATCTGCACGACGAGTAATCGCTCACGTCCCGACTGAGAAGTCCCGATCCACTAAGGCCTCATGTCGGAAGCACTAGCCGCACCCTCGGTCCGCATCATCAGGACCCGCCCGGGTGGAGACACCAAGAACCCCACAACCGAATACTCCGCACTCCTGCACACCGTGCGCAATCTGGGCCTGCTCGGCCGTCGCACCGGTTTCTACTGGATGGTGTTCTCCATCCTCGTCGTCGCTACGGGCGGCGCTATTGCCGGTTTCGTTCTGCTCGGTGACACCTGGTATCAGCTGATCATCGCCGCAGCCCTCGGCCTCATCTTCACCCAGTTCGCTTTCTTGGCGCACGAAGCTTCACACCGTGCCGTGTTCACCTCCGGCAAAGCCAACGACCGAGCCGGTCGCATCCTGGCCAACCTGTTCGTCGGCATCAGCTACGCCTGGTGGATGACCAAGCACAGCCGGCACCACGCCAACCCGAACGTCATCGGCAAGGACCCCGACATCGAGCCCGACTTCATCGTGTTCCGCGAGGAAGACGCCAAGAAGGTCAGCCGCCTCGGCGCACTCGTCACCCGCAAGCAGGGCTACTTCTTCTTTCCGCTATTGATGTTCGAAGGCATCAACCTGCACATTCAGGGCTTCAAGACGGTCTTCGGCAAGCACAAGGTCGACCAGCGCTGGATCGAGATCACGATGCTCGTCACCCGCATCTCGCTCTACCTCGCCGTCATCTTCTTCTTTCTGCCGCTCGGCATGGCCTTCGCCTTCGTCGGCGTGCAGATGGCCGTGTTCGGCGTCTACATGGGTGCATCCTTTGCCCCCAACCACAAGGGGATGCCGCAGCTTCCGGCCGAAAGCAAGGTCGACTTTCTGCGCCGCCAGGTGCTGACCAGCCGCAATATTCGCGGTGGCACCTTCATCGACACCTATATGGGCGGGCTCAATTACCAGATTGAGCACCACCTGTTTCCGAACATGGCCCGACCGCACCTGCGCAAGGCGCAGGAAATCGCCAAGGAATACTGCCAGTCGCACGGCGTGAAGTACACCGAGACCGGCGTCTTCGAAAGCTACGGCATCGTCATCGCTTACCTCAACAAGGTCGGCCTGGCCGCTCGTGACCCGTTCGACTGCCCGATGACCGCACGGTTCCGCACGCACTAGTTCCACAGCACCGAGTACCTGAAGGCCGTCTCTCCGGAGGCGGCCTTCGTGCATCGCAGCTGGACCATTTCTGAGAATGTGTCAAATGGGTATTGTTCGGTGTTATAATCATCACTCAATACGACTTTTTGTTTCTCTCTGAGCGTTTTTCGCGGCAACGACAGGCCCTCAGTTCGCACGACCAGCGAGCTGAGCCTTCAGGGTCTCTGAACCGGCACACCACGACTCTATTCCCGCCCCTTTCTCGCTCAGGAGACGTCCATTGCACACACGCACTACGTGGATTGGCACCGGTACGCTGACCAGCCTGCTGGTTGGAGGCTGCCTCGTCGGCGCGTCATTCCTGGGCACGCCGCCGGCCTCGGCCGAGTCCGCCGATACCGCGGAGTTCACGATCACCTCAGGTGGGCTCCAATCCACGGTGTCGGCGCCGAGCAATATGTCGTCCGTCGTGCTGCGTAGCGGCGAGCAGCGCTCAACCGGAACCGCCCTGGCCTGGACCATCATTGATGCTCGCGGGTCGGGAGCCGGCTGGACTTTGTCGGCATCCGCCTCAGACTTCACGAGCGCCCCCGGAACTTCGGCGGACGAATTGGTTCCGCGCACGATCAGCGTTGCGAATCTCGTCATCACACCCGGCACCGTGGTCGCCACCGGCGGTGCTGACACCGCCCCCGAGACGTCCGCCCTCACCATGTCCACCCTCGCCCAGGCGCTCGTCTGGGCGCCACCCTCCGCAACGGGAGCCAAGGGTTCCTTTGTGCTGTCGGCTCCATTGTTCGACCTGACCATTCCCGCCACTGCCTTTCGTTCCAACGTCGGCGTCGACGGCGTGCACCCGTACGCGTCGACCATCACCTTCACAATGGCGTAGCCCATGACCAGGCACGCGCCACGACTGCACGGCATTCTGGCCGTTCTCGGCCTCGCCCTCGCCCTGATCGGAGGCCCCACGCTGCCGGCGCAGGCTGCTCCGTCGCCGGCACCGCTCGATCTCGGAGCGGCACAGACTTACTCGGTACTCGGTGCATCGACGGTTACCAACACCGGCCACACGACCACGAGCGGCGACCTCGGCGTCAGCCCCGGCACGTCCGTCACGGGCATGTCGGCGGGCCAAGTGGGGGGCCTCATCTTGGTTGGCGCCGACGCCGGAGCGGCCCACGCCGACCTGGAAAGCGCCTATGCGGATGCCGTCGGCCGCGTCTCGCAGACCATTCTCTCCCCCGAAATCGGCGCGTCAACCCTCACGCCGGGGGTCTACCGCGCGAACAGCACCCTCGCCATCACCGGAAGCGTCACACTCGACGCCGGCAATGATCCCAACGCCGTCTTCATCTTCCAGATCGGCTCGACCCTCACGACGGCGTCCGGCAGCTCGGTGCGTCTGGTCAACGGAGCGCAGGCGGCCAACGTGTTCTGGCAGGTCGGTAGCTCCGCGACCATGGGTACCTACTCGACATTCGCCGGCACGATCCTCGCCCTGGCGTCGATCACCGTCACGACCGGCACGACGTTCGACGGTCGCGCCCTCGCCGTGACCGCAGCGGTCACTCTCGATTCGAACATCTTTACGCTCACGCCCCTGCGACTGGGCACCCTGACCGCCTCGACCGGCGGCGCGGCACTGTCAGCGGTCGTCTTGAACGGCACGAGCACACAGTATGCCACCGGCTCCGGCCCGCAGTGGTTGATCGTCGACGATCGGGGTACCGGAGCCCCGTGGACGCTCACGGTGACCGCTACGGCGGCGACGAGTGCACCGGGCAGCACGGAATTGATCGCCCGCACCCTGCCCATCGACAGCCTGGTGATCGATCCCGGGCCGATCACGGCGGGCCCGAACGGCTCCAACCCAGCGCGCATCGTGGGCAGGCCCCTCACCATGTCGGGTACGCCGCAGGTGCTGCTCTCGACCGTCGGATCCAACCCGGGCACCTACCTGTTGGCCCCGTCCTTCAGCCTGGCTGTTCCGCCGAACGCCTTTCGGTCCAACTTTTCCGGCGAGATCAACGCCTCCCCGGTGAACCCGTACGTCACGACCCTCACCTTCACCATCAGCTAAAGTACGACCCACTTCACATTTCAGTGGCCCCCACGCGGGGGCACTCCGCTTCCTCGGCAAAGGTTCACCCCATGCTTCCCACGTTTGGACGTCTCCCCCGTACCCGTCGGACCGAGCGAACGGCCCGGCCCCTTACCATCCTGGTCGTGCTGCTGGCCGCCGCCCTGCTTGCGCCGGTTGGTCTGGCCCTGGCCATGCCGCAGTCTGCTCAGGCTATCGATGACGGAACCCTGGGCATCCGTCCTCAGCTTGAGTCGGATTTCTTTCACATTGTTCTCGCACCCGGCGCGGCCATCGATGCGACCGCGATCGTTAGTAACTACACGGATGCTGCGGTGACGTTACTCAACTATGCCGTCGACGGTCAAAGCACCCCCCAGGGCGCCTTCGCCCTCGCTGCGCAGGCCGACACGAGAGCGGGGGTGGGCGCCTGGGTCGCCCTCGACGCTGAGGAAATCACCGTTCCCGCCAATTCCGATCTCGCCGTACCATTCCGACTGACCGTTCCGGTCGGCACGACCCCCGGCGACTACGCCGGCGGGCTGATCATTCAAAGTCCGCCGGTGCAGGGCGAAACAACCACGGGCAACGGTGACGCAGCGCTGCGGCTCGACGTGATCCAGCGTCAGGGGGTGCGCATCTACCTCACCGTCGACGGAACGGCCTCGGCGACCTTGGCTCACGGAGACCTGAGCTGGGAACGCTCGGGTGATTCGATCACCTTTGCGCTGCCCATCACGAATACCGGCAACACGATTCTCTTCCCGGTCACGGAGCTGTCGATTGACAGCGCCATCGGGGTGAACGACTCGCTCAGCTTCAACACCCCCGAAAGCATCCTGCCCGGGGCGACGCTAACGCTGCGAGCCGTGCTCACCGAGCTGCCGCTCATCCAAGCTGGCACCGCGCGCGCCACTCTGCAGAGCGATGCCGGCGCCGAAACGGTCAGCACCAGCCTCGTCTATCTGCCGTGGTGGATCATCGCCGTCGCCGTGCTTGTCCCGCTGCTCCTGGCCTTCGCCAGCTGGCGCACCACGCGGTTCATCCGACGCGCCCGGCAGGCCATCGCCCAGGTCGCCCGGGCCGAACAGGGCGCGTAGCCGTACCCTGCGCGAACCCTGCGCCAACCCTGATCGAGTCCTGCGCCACCGAGCCCCATTTCGGGGTTTGCCCGTGTGAAGATTGGTTATCGCCACCGGAGCTTGTTCTCACAACTGACAAGTTCGGCTCATCCCCTGCGACCAGTTGTCCCTTCTTCTTCGCCAGCCCGCACCGTGTGGCCGCGTTTTTTGGCGCGCCCGCACCCGCATCATCCAGAGGACACACCATGCACGCTCTTATCAAAGGCATCGTCATCACCACTACCACCGGCGTGCTGCTCGGTCTGGCCCTCTCCCCCGCTTACGCCGCCGACACCGACACCGTTGACGCCACCGTCAGCGCCGGAACTCTGAGCTTCGCGGCCAGTGCGCCCGACTCGATGACCAGTGTCATGCTCGACGGCATCTCCAACAAGACCTCGACCGGCCAGGCCCCGCAGTGGAAGGTCGTCAACGCTCGCGGCACCGCCGCCCCCTGGACGCTCTCGGCCAGCGTGACCCCCTTCACCAGCGCCGCGGGATCCGTCGACACGGTTGAGCGCGAGCTGGCCGCCAACAACCTCGTGATCACCCCCGGATCCGTCACCGCGGGCACCGGCTCCGACGCCGCTCCGACTACGGCGCCGGTCACAATGTCCGGCACGGCTCAGGCCCTGGTCTCGTCTACCTCGGGCAAGGGCACCTTCACCTTGACCCCGGTGTTCGACCTGACCGTTCCGGCCAACGCCTTCCGCTCCAATTACGCCGGCGATGATGGCGTCACCGTCAACCCTTACATCGCGACCATCACCTTCACGATCGCGTAACGCTCAGTACGCCCCACCGAACTCTTGAGCCTCCCTTGTTGCCGCAAGGGTGGCTCGAGTATTTAAGCCGCACACGTTTCGGTGGCTGGCATCCGGCCTGCGACCCGAAGGGGCTTTCCCGGCCGAAAGACTTATCTTGGGAGTGTGACAGCGTCCGTCTCGGCTCTCGACCTCTTCTCCATCGGCATGGGTCCATCCAGTTCCCACACGGTGGGACCGCTGCGTGCTGCGCGCGTGTTCGCCGAACACCTGGTCGCGACCGGCCGCTTGGCCGAGGTCACCCGCATCCGCTGTTCTCTCTTTGGCTCGCTCGGTTCCACCGGACTCGGCCACGGCACTCCCGACGCCGTCCTGGCCGGCCTCCGGGGGCTTCGACCCGAAACCTGCGATCCGAGTGACGTGCGCGCGGCCTGGTCCGGCCTCGACACCGGCGCGACCATCACGCTGCTCGGCGGGCACACGATCCCGATCCTCCAGAGTGATGTGCACTTCGAACCGCATACCCGGCTCCCCGGGCATCCGAACGCGCTGACCCTGTCCGCGTTTGGAGCCGATCCGTTTGGCACCGACGACTCGACGGCGCTGTTCGAGGAGACGTACTATTTCATCGGGGGGGGGTTTTATTCGGCACGACGGCGACCAGATTCGCGTGGCCGCTCCTCAGCAGCCGCTCCCCTTCGAGTCCAGTGCCGAATTGCTCGCGCTGTGCGACGCGCACGAGCTCAGCATCTGCGAGGTCGCGCGCCGCAACGAAGGAGCCATCCATGGCAGCGCCGCATTCGATGCCGGACTCGACGCCATCTGGGACGCCATGCACGTCTGTGTCGAAGCCGGCCTGGTCGCCGAGGGCACGCTGCCGGGCGGACTCAAGGTCAAGCGTCGGGCCGCAGCGGTACGTATGCGCTTAGAGGAATATGACCGCCTGCCCGCACACGACCAGGACACCTCGACCAAGTGGCTGCACGCCTTCGCGCTCGCGGTCAACGAAGAGAATGCGGCCGGCGGCCGCGTGTCACCGCGCCGACCAACGGGGCGGCTGCCAGGTCGAGGTCGGAGCTGCGTGTGCCATGGCGTCCGGTGCGCTCTGTGCCGTGCTCGGCGGCACACCGCGCCAGGTCGAAAATACGGCCGAGATCGCGATGGAGCATCACCTTGGACTGACCTGATACCCGGTCGGCGGCCTGGTACAGGTACCTTGCATCGAACGCAACGCCATCGCCTCGTCCACGGCCGTATCGGCGGCCCGGCTGGCGCTCCACGGCGATGGGACACACCTGGTCTCCCTCGACACCGTGATCGAAACCATGCGCCAAACCGGACTCGACATGATGACGAAGTAAAAGGAAACCAGCGAGGATGGCCTCGCGGTCAACGTGATCGAGTGCTGATCTGATCCCCACATGGGGGTAGTACTGCCTGTCCGACCGGACCGGTCTCCCCCTAAGCTGGCTGAACGCGTGGCTCGGCCGGGCCGCACCGTCTTTCTTTGAAGGGTTCCACCATTCGCACCGTTTTCGCACGTCGCCCCCCGGGCATCGCCGTCGCTGCCCTCCTGCTCGTTGCGCTGGTCGGCTGCGCCGGTGAACCAGCACCCGCGGTGACGGTGACCATCACGCCGAGCGTCGCACCGACGCCTTCGCCGACGCCCACCCCGACGCCCACGCCCACTCCGACACCCACGGAGGAAGCGGCATTGATTCCCAACCCGGAAGTACCCGATCTCGTGCCGAACGCGGAACCCGTGCCGCTGCCCCAGGGGCCGGCCGTCGACCTCGGCAGCACACCCGGCGCGCGCGGCACCACGATGTCCGATGGTGCCGGCGCGCTGCTCACCTACACGGTCATCGAAGGTGACGCATTCTTCGATATTGCCCAGCGATTCAATATCCCGGTGCAGCTATTGCTCACCATGAATCCCTCCGTGCCCGGACTCGGCGAGAACATCTACATCAAACAGAAAATCAACCTCGATTGGACCACGACGCTGTAGCTGTGTGTCTCTGAACGACCTGAACCGACTCCGATTCCGGCCGGTGTCGGCGGCCACCGCTAGCCTTGAATTATGACTTCACCCGTGCCATCCTCACTCGTCGTGTCCAGCCCCATTGTGTCCACGCAATGGCTGGCCGACCATCTCGGTTCCGACAATCTGGTCATTCTCGACGCCACCGTGTTTGCCCTGGCACCCGTCACCCCCGATGGGCCGCGTTACCTCAGTGGGCGCGAGGACTACCTCACCAAGGGACACATCCCCGGTGCCGTGTTCGCCGACCTGTTCGACGTTTTCTCCGACCCGACCGGCGAATTCGACTTCTCGCGGCCGAACGCCGAACTGTTTGAAGCGGCCGCAGCATCCGTCGGCATTGACAATGAGACCACGGTGGTCGTCTACGACGCCGTCGTCGGTCAATGGGCGGCGCGCATCTGGTGGCTGTTCCGATCCTTCGGCTACGACAATGTCGCCGTGCTCGACGGCGGCCTGACCAAGTGGCACGCCGAAACGCGCCCGTACGCCACCGGCGCCGTACGCCCGCGGGTCGCCGGCGGCACGCACCCAAGATTCTCCGGCGGCTTTGTGGCAACGCCGCGGCCCGAGCTGTGGGTCGACAAGAGCTTTGTCGAGTCGATCGTCGCCGGCCACGCGGATGCCGCCCTCGTTTGCTCCATACCGCCGGCGGAGTTCGCCGGTACGGCCGGAACCCGCCCGCGCGCCGGGCACATTCCGGGCAGCATTAGCCTGCCAGCCGCGAAGCTCGTCGACCCCGTCACGAACGCGTTCCTCCGTGGTGACGCGCTCAAAGCGACCCTCGCGCCCACCGTGACCTCAAGCGCTCACCTCGTGACCTACTGCGGCGGCGGGATCGCCGCGGCGGCCAGCGCTCTCGCGCTCATCCGCGCCGGCAACGAGCACGTCTCGATCTATGACGGGTCGCTCAACGAATGGACGGCCGACGCGGCCGCGCCGCTGAGCGCTCCCGGCGCGTAGCGGCGCAGCACGCCGACACCGCACGCGCACGCCCGATCTGGGTAGCCGCTATGCCCGTTACCGTAGCGGCTACCAGTCTCGGGCGTGGGCGCGGTCAAGACCCTGTGCGCGATTAAGGGCGCGGGCGCGGTTAAGGGCGCGGAGCCGCGCTACAGCCGGTTGACCCCGGTGACGCGCACGACGGCTTCGCCGAGCTCGTCAGAGTCGGCGAGGTTCACGCTCGCGCTGATTCCCCAGTCGTGGTCCCCGGCCGGGTCGTCGAGAATCTGGCGCACGATCCACTCTTCGGCGCCCTCCTCGATCATGAGCAGGTCGGAGCTGCGCGCGTTGCCGCCGGTGAGCAGCTCATTGTGCTCGGCGAAGTAGCCATCCATCGCCTCGGCCCAGACGTCACTGGAATAGCCGTACTCGCGGTCCAGTTCGCCGAGCTGGTCGTAGTGCTCGAGTGCGGCCAACTGCACCCGGCGGAACAGTTCGTTCCGCACCAGAATGCGAAAGGCCCGCGTGTTGGTGGTGAGGCGGCGCGGCGGCGGCGGCAGAATCGCGTGCGATTCGGCGGCGTGCACGGCGAGATCGGGGTGCAGCAGTTCCTCCCACTCGTCGAGCAGGCTCGAGTCGACCTGGCGCACGAGCTCGCCGAGCCATTCGATCAGGTCGAGCAGGTCTTCGTTCTTAGCCTCGTCGGGAATGGTCTGTCGGGCCGCCCGGTAGGCGTCAGACAGGTAGCGCAGCACGACACCCTCGCTGCGGGCGAGCTTGTAGAACGCGATGAATTCCCCGAACGACATGGCCCGCTCATACATGTCGCGCACGACGGTCTTCGGTCGCAGCTCGAAGTCGGCGATCCATGGCTGGGAGGCCTTGTAGGTCTCGAAGGTGTAGTTCAGCAGCTCCTCGAGGGGCTTGGGGTAGGTGATCTCTTCGAGCAGCGCCATCCGCTCGTCGTATTCGATGCCTTCCCGCTTCATCGCATTCACAGCTTCACCGCGGGCGGCGAACTGCTGCCCCATGAGCACCGGCCGCGGGTCGTCCAGGGTAGATTCCAGAATCGAGATCATGTCGAGCGAGTAGGTGGGCGCTTCGGGGTCGAGCAGCTCGAACGCGGCCAGCGCGAACGGCGAGAGCGGCTGGTTGAGCGCAAAGTTGGCCTGCAGGTCGACGGTCAAACGGATGCTGCCGCTCGCGCTCTGCTCCACAATTCCGGCTTCGCGGAGGGTCTTGTAGATGCCCAGCGCGCGCCGGGCCAGCACCAGCTGTCGCCGCCACGGTTCGTGGTTGTCGAAGACCAGCGAGTACACGTGCGCGAAGGCGTCGCCGCCGCGCCCGATCACGTTGATCAGCATCGCCGCGGTCATCTGCATGCTCGACGACAGGGTCTCGGGTTCGGCGTCGACCAGTCGGCGAAAACTCGGTTCGCCCCAGGACACAAAGCCGTCGGGTGCCTTCTTGCGCACGATCTTGCGCTTCTTCTTCGGGTCGTCGCCGGCCTTTTCAATGGCCTTGAGGTTCTCGCTCTCGTGCTCCGGCGCCTGGATCACGACCGTGCCGGCGGTGTCGTAGCCGGCCCGCCCGGCCCGCCCGGCGATCTGATGGAACTCGCGCACGTTGACCTGGCGCATTTTCACACCGTCGTACTTGGTGAGCGCGGTGAACAGCACGGTGCGAATGGGCACGTTGATGCCGACGCCGAGGGTGTCGGTGCCGCAGATCACGCGCAGGTAGCCGCGCTGGGCGAGCTGCTCGACCAGCCGACGGTATTTGGGCAGCATGCCGGCGTGGTGCACGCCGATTCCCATGCGAATGAGCCGCGACAGGGTCTTGCCGAAACTCGTGGTGAACCGAAACTCGCCGATCAGTTCGGCGATCACATCACGCTGCTCGCGGGAGGCGACCTTGGCGCTCGCGAGGGCCTGGGCGCGTTCCAGGGCGGCCGCCTGAGAGAAATGCACGATATACACCGGGGCTTTGTCGGTGTGCAACAGTTCTTCGACGGTTTCGTGCACGGGCGTCTGCTCGTAGTAGTAGCTGAGTGGGACCGGGCGTTCCACCCCGGTCACGACGGCCGTGTCCCGTCCGGTACGCCGGGACAGGTCGTCGCTGATGAACTTCACGTCACCGAGCGTGGCCGACATGAGAATGAATTGCACCCGCGGCAACAACAGCAGCGGCACCTGCCAGGCCCAGCCGCGCTCCGGGTCACCGTAGAAGTGAAATTCGTCCATCACGACGAGGTCGACTTCGGTGTCCTCACCGTTGCGCAGCGCGAGGTTGGCGAGGATCTCCGCCGTGCAGCAGATGATCGGAGCGTCGGCGTTGACGCTCGAATCGCCGGTCATCATGCCGACGTTCTCCGCTCCAAAGGTCTCCACCAGGGAGAAGAACTTTTCGCTCACCAGGGCCTTGATCGGCGCGGTGTAGAAACTGCGCTTGCCGGCCGAGAGCGCGGCGAAGTGGGCCCCGACAGCCACGAGTGACTTGCCGGTTCCGGTCGGTGTGCTCAAAATGAGGTTGGCACCGGAGACGATTTCGATGACCGCTTCCTCCTGCGCCGGGTACAGGGTGAGGCCCTGCTCGGCCGCCCAGCTTTCGAACGCCTCGAAGAGAACATCGGGGTCGGTTTCGTTTTCGAGGCGTTCAAGCACAGACATAGTCCCTCAAGACTGCACTACCGCGCGCACAAGATGTGACGGATGTCTGACGAAACTGATCCTGCGCCCCCCGCTGGGTGGTAATCACAGCAGCCCGTTCTAGGCTGGCGACATGGTCTACGTCACCCCGGACACCGCTGCTGTTGCCACGCCAAGTCGTGCCCGGTCACTCTGGCGACCGGCGGCTGCCGGGCTCGCCGCGGCGCTGGCTGGCCTCGGGCTGGCCGAGCTGACTGCCGCGTGGATCGCCCCCGGCGCGAGCCCGGTACTCACGGTCGGCGCGCTCGTCATCGACATCGTTCCTGCCGGCGTCAAAGACCTGGTGATCGGCCTGTTCGGCACGGCCGACAAGATCGTGCTGATCGTCACCATCGTGCTCGTGCTGCTGGTACTCGCCGCCCTCGCCGGAATCCTGGAGAGCCGGCGCCCGCCGTTCGGCCGACTGCTCGTCGTACTCATCGGGGGGATCGCCCTGTTCGCGGCGCTGTCCCGCTCGAGCGCCTCTACCCTCGACGCGGTGCCCGCCGTCGTCGCCATGGGGGTCGCGGCGATCGCGCTGACCCTTCTCACGACCCGGTTGCCGCGGTCCGCGCCGGAACTGGCCGGCGCACCCCGCGACCTGAACGGCCCTGACCGTCGTCGGTTTCTCGTCTACACCGGCGTGACCGCCGGCATCGGGCTGCTCGCCCTGGCCGGCGGCCAGATCAGCGCCGCAGCGACCCGGGCAGCGGATGCCGCGCGCGCGCTGTTCACGCTGCCACCGGCATCCGTTCGACAAGCCGCCATACCGGCGGGGGCGAGCCTCGACGTGGCGGGCATCACCCCGCTGATCACCCCGAACGCCGACTTTTACCGCATCGATACCGCCCTCAGCGTGCCGCGCATCGACCCGCGCGACTGGCGGCTGAAGATCACCGGAATGGTCGAGAACGAGGTCGAGATCGACTTCGCCGAACTGCTCGCCCTGCCGCTCGAAGAGAGCACAACGACGCTCGCCTGCGTCTCCAACTATGTCGGCGGCGACCTGATCGGCAATGCCACTTGGCTCGGCTATCCGATTCGCGAGCTGCTGGCCCGGGCGAAACCGCAGACCGGGGCCGACATGGTGCTCTCCCGAAGCCAGGACGGTTTCACCGCCGGCACCCCGATCGAGGCGCTGACCGATGGGCGCAACGCCATTCTGGCGGTCGGCATGAACGGCGAACCGCTGCCGCTCGAACACGGCTACCCGGTGCGCATGGTGGTACCCGGCCTGTATGGCTACGTGTCAGCGACAAAGTGGGTGGTGGAACTCAAGCTCACGCGCTTCGCCGATGAGCAGGGTTACTGGACGCCGCGCGGTTGGTCCGCCCTCGGGCCGGTCAAAGTCTCCTCGCGCATCGACGTACCGCGCGCCGGAACGTCGGCTACGGCCGGGTCGGTCGTCATTGCCGGTGTCGCCTGGTCCCAGCACGTGGGCGTGAGCGCCGTCGCGGTGCAGATCGACGACGGCCCCTGGCAGGACACTACGCTCGCCGACGCGATCTCAGTCGACACCTGGCGGCAGTGGGCGTACACCTGGACCGACGCCATCGCCGGCGACCACACCATAAGGGTGCGGGCAACGGATGCCGCTGGCCTCGTTCAAACGTCGGCCACAGCCGACGTCGCCCCCGACGGCGCCACCGGACTGCACGAAATCTCGGTGTCTGTCTCGTAGTTCATTCGGAGTCAGTTGCCCTCATAGGCGGCGCGCAGCCAGCCGAGCAGCTCCGGGTCGACCTCGGCGAGACTCGTCACCGACAACGTGTGGGTGCATATCCCGCCGGCCAGCAGCAATCGGTCGGTGGGCGCGGCATCCGCCAGATTGACGCCCAACTGCAGGCGCTTGGCGCTCGCCGCTGCGATCAGGGCGAATGGCCTGTGGCGCCGCAGCGAGACGCGTGGGGGCTGCGCCAGAACGCGGGAATTCGGGTAGCGGGGTGAGGCCGGGCGAGCACGGTGCGCGGGAGACGCGCAGAAACGCGGGAGTTCGGGCGTGGCCAGCACTCCCGCGCCACCCGTCGCGCGGGGGCTGCGCCGGAGTTGCGCCTACCGCGCACTGGCGCAAGTCCCGCGCCGCGTGACACTCCCCGTTCGAGGGCGACCGACTAGCCGTTGGCCCCGCTCGTGTTGATCACGCCGTTGACGCCGGCCGGGAAGAACCCGCCCGAACGCACCGGGGCCGCGTTGAGATACGTGATGTTGAGCACCTGGGCGGCGCTGCGGCTGAAAGCCAGACCGTTGGCATCGGTCGGCACGAGGTTCGCCTTCGACGCGTTGCCAATGCCCTGGTCGAGGTCGGACGAACCATCGACGGCGTCGCGCACATCGGAGATCGCCTGGGCGGTCGTGTAGACCGACGGCAGGGCAATACCGAGCGCGTAGAGCGTGCTGCGAATGACACCGGCGTGATATGCCTCGACCGCGAGCAGGCCAGCCGCCGCCTCCAGGAACGTCTTGTTCGAGATCAGGGGCGCTGCGCCCTTGTAGGCGGTCACTCCGACGTCTTCGAAAATGAAGGCACCGAACAGAAAGTTCGCCTCGTTGGCGTAGACGTCGAACTTTTGCCCCGGCTTGACCAGGCCGGCCGCCTGGGCGGCAGCCGTGAAGCTCGCATCGAGGTTGATCTTGGGGCGGGACACGGCGACGCTGCCGAGCGCTGACCGCAGGAAGGCCACGTGCGCCTTCTCGTCGGCGGCGATCTCGTCGGCATACTTCTTGATAATGGCCGTCTTGAAGTGCACCATGCGACCGCCGGTCACCCCGCCGCGGGTTCCGGTTCCTGTGGTCAGGCCGTCGGGCAGCCCGCTGCCGGTCGTGGCGCGCAGGTAGAACTCAGCCTCGAGGTATTCAAGGTTGAGTGCGAAGTTCAAAATGGAGGCGTCGCTGGGCGCGGCCGCTGGTGCCACGGCAGCTTCCGCCGCGAGCGCCGGACCGCCGGTGGCGAGTACCGCCGCTCCCACGCCGAAGCCGGCCACACCGGCAGCCCGCAGAAAGTTGCGGCGGTCCGTGGAATTCTCTGCACTGCGGTTGATGGCATTCGTAATGAAACCCTGATCGAACATCCTTGTTCTCCTGACGTTGTATGAATGTGCCGAGCGTGTCTGAACAGACCTCGTCAACCTACCCGCGCAAAACAGATCGCCCTAACGGCTGGACACGGACGTAAGCAAACGATAAGGAGTACGTGCGCTTTAAGCGGATGCTGATCCACGATCAGAGCAGCAGCCCGTCCGCTCCGACGGGAGCCAGGCGCCGGGCGGCCCGGCGGTCGTGCAGCACGGCGATGCCGTAGGCGGCAAAGTAGAGCGCGACCATGGGCACCGCGAGCAGGAACATCGATACGACGTCGGCGGCCGGCGTCGCGATGGCGGTGAACAGAATGATCACGAGGATGGCCACCCGCCAGGATTTGATGACCGAACGGGCGCTGATCACCCCGGCGAAGTTCAGCAGCACGATGAACACCGGCAGCACGAACGCGATACCGATGGCGATCATGAGTTTGAGCACGAAATCGAAATAGTTCTGGGCGTTGATGAGCGCTGCGTCCTGCTGCGGCGCGAAACTCGTCATGAGCTCGACGACGTGCGGCAGCACGTACCAGCCAGCCGCGCAGCCGATCAGAAATAGCGGAACGGCCGAGAAGAAGAATCCGAAGGTGTATTGCTTCTCGCGGCGGGTCAGCCCGGGGACCAGAAAGGCGAATATCTGGTAGAGCCAGACGGGGCTCGAGACGATCAACCCGACGTAGAACGAGATGCGCAGCTTCAGGTCGAACGCACTCGTGATGTCGGGGTAGTTGATCTGCGCGTTGCGGTTCTGCGCCCGAACGATGGCATAGATCGGCTCGCGCAGCCCGTCCCAGACGAATCCAGACAGCAGCCAGCCCGCAATCGCACCGACCAGGATCCCGGCAGCGGCGAGAAAGAGGCGCTTGCGCAATTCCAGCAGATGCTGCCCGAGCGACATTTTGCTCTTGTCGGGAGTGCTGCGCACCCCCTGAACCACCATCAGGCTTTCGGGTGTGGTGCGCCGCGCGAGTCTGTACTGGGGCTGCTGTGGGCGCTCGTGCTGCCGTCGGCTGGCCGAGTTTCACTGTTGCGGTCCGGCGTGATCTCGCTCTTGAAGATCTTCATCGACTGGCCGAGGCTGCGGGCGAGCCCCGGCAGCTTCGGAGCGCCGAACAACAACAGGATCACAACGAGAATGATCAGAAAATGCCATCCGGTCAGGTTGGCCAGCATATGAATTCTCCTTCGAATCAAGTCGGTCGTGCAGCAGTGTATCCGCCGCAGCACCGACAAATCCGGGAAAAGCTCAGCATTTCCTGCGGCCGTAAGGTTTCTGCTAGCCGGTTATCGTCAGCTGGCTGACTCGGCCGTCGCCGCGGCGAAGCGCTCGAGAACATCCCCGATCCGCGCTTTGCAGCCGCCACATCCGGTGCCGGCGCGAGTGGCCGCACCGATGCAGGCGATGGTGGTGTTGCCGGCTTCGGCAGAGTCGGCAATGGCGCCGACGGTGACGCCGTTGCACCAGCACACGGTCGCGTCCCGCGCGAACGCGCTGCCAGCCTCGGGCTCGTAGTCCGGTCCGTCGTAGCGCAGCAGGACAGAGCGGTCCGCCGGCAGCTCACTGCCGCGCTCGAACAGCAGGGTCAGCTCGGCGGCCGTGCGCGGCATCCCGACGCAGACGAAGCCGTCGAGAATGCCGTCGCGGGTGACCATTTTCACATAGCGTCCGTGCTCAGGGTCGGCCCACTGCGACACGTGCAGCGGAGCGGATGCACACCCCGCAGCGTGGTCGTCGACTGAAAGGTCCCCGGGGTCAGCGGAGGTGTTGCCGACCGAGACGACGTCGATTCCCTCGGCTTTGAGCATGACGACGGCCGAAGCGGATGCCGCGAGCGCCGCCGTGTCGGGCCGGCCCAGCACCGAGGCGATGAATCGTGCGGCGAGCCAGTCGGCCTGGCGCCAGCCCGGACCGATCAGGCCGCTCGGCCCGCCGGCCGGCGGCGCCGTCGAATCGCCGGCGCGGGGCGCGGCTGCCACGTGGGCACAGTCGCCGATCGCGTAGATGCGCGCGTCGGTCCAGCTCTGCAGGTTCTCATCGACCAGGACCCCGGTCGAGACCGGCAAACCGGCCAGCTGGGCCAGTTCGGTGCGGGCGCCGACCCCGCAGGAGAGCAGCAGCAGGTCGCCATGAATCTGTTTGCCGTCGGCGCAGATCAGGGCGTCGAAGCGGTCGACGCCGTCGTCGTCCTGGTGAAACAGCAGGCTTTCGGCGCGGGAGTGGTTGACCATGGTGACGCCGGCCCGCCGGGCGCTCCGGGCGAGCACGCTGCCGCCGCCCCGGTCGAGGTTGCGCGCCATCGGAATCTCTCCGTGGTAGACGACACAGGCCTCTCCCCCGGCGGCGGCAGCGGCGAGCGCGATCTCCATGCCGAGCACTCCGGCGCCGAGCACGACGATGCGTTTGCCGGCCGTCACTGCTGCGAGTACCCGCTCCGCGTCGTCCAGGTCACGCAACACGGTAACCCCGCGCGGGAGCGGGGCGCCGCTTGTGTCGAGGGTGGCGGCATCCGTTGGAGGTATCTGGCGGTCTCGGCGCACCCGGGTGACGCCGTCGAGCGTGGGGATATTGGCGCGGGCGCCGGTCGCGAGCACGAGCCGATCGTAGGGCAGCAGGGTGCCATCGCTGAGGGACACCACCCGGCGGCTGCGCAAAATGGCCGTGACACCCACACCGCGGCGCAGGTGCACGCCGGCCTCCCGGGCGGCGAGCGTGTCGGTGATATCCAGGCTCTCCCGGTCGGCGTTTCCGACGGCATATTCGGCGATCAGCACCCGATTGTAGGCGTCGGCGCTCTCGGCCCCGACCACGGTCAGGGTGGCCGCGCCCTGGCGCACGAGCGGCAGCAGCTCTTCAACGAAACGGGCACCGACCGGGCCGTAGCCGACCAGCACGATGCGCTCGGGTTTCTCAGACATGGGCGCCTGCTTCCACGAGTGCTTTCACTCGAACGGTCGTCTTCTTGAATTCGGGCATGCCGCTGATGGGATCGGTCTCGTCATCGGTCAGCAGGTTGGCGCGCTGGTCGCCGGCAAAGTGAAACGGTAGAAACACCGTGTCGAAGCGGATGTCGGTGCTCACCTGGGCGCGGCAGCGCACCGTTCCGCGGTCGTTGCTGACTTCGACCCAGGCCTCGTCCTCGATCCCGAGCTGCTCGGCGGTGGCCGGGTGCAGCTGCAGGCGGGCCTCCGGCCGCGCATCGGCCAGTTCTTTCACCCGCCGGGTCTGGGTTCCGCTCTGATAGTGCTCGAGCAGGCGACCGGTGATCAGAGTCAGGGTGCCGCCGACCTGGGCCGGCGCGCCGAGGCGCCGCGCCGTGACGGCGACGAAGTGCGCGCGGCCGTCGGGGTGGGCGAAGCGATCCAGAAAGAGCCGCGGCGTTCCGGTGGACCCGACCGGGTAAGGCCAGAAGGCCGGTTCCTCGGAGTCGAGCAGGGCATAGCTCAGGCCGGAGTAGTCGGCCAGCCCGCCCGCGGAGGCCTGGCAGAGTTCGTCGAACACGGCAGCCGCCTCGGCACTGAAGGTTCCCGGAGAATTCAGCCGTCTGGCGAGTTCCTGCCAGATCCACAGTTCGCTGCGCACTCCCCCCGGAGCCTCGACGGCCTGGCGACGACGAATGACGCGGCCCTCGAGCGACGTCATGGTCCCCTCTTCCTCGGCCCACTGGGTCACCGGCAGTACCACGTCCGCCAGCACCGCGGTTTCGGAGAAGAAAAAGTCGGCCACGACCAGAAAATCGAGCGTTTTAAGAGCGGCCCGCACCCGGTCGGCGTTCGGCGCGGAGACGACGACGTTGGAGCCGTGTACCAGCAGACAGCGGATGCCGCCCGGCTCGCCGAGTGCGCTCAGCAGCTCGACCGCGGGCAGGCCCACACCGGGCAAGCTGTCGGGGTCGACGCCCCAGACCCCGGCGACGTGGGCCCGGGCGGCAGGGTCGGTGATCTTGCGGTAGCCCGGTAGCTGGTCGCACTTCTGCCCGTGCTCGCGACCGCCCTGCCCGTTGCCCTGGCCGGTGAGGGTGCCGTAACCGGAATGGCTCGTGCCGACGAGGCCGAGCACGAGGCTGAGGTTGATGGCCGCGGTCGCTGTGTCGGTGCCGTCGGCGTGCTGCTCAACGCCGCGCCCGGTGAGAATGTAGGTGCCACTGCCGGTCGCGGCTCCCCGGGCAGCGCCGGCGGCGAGGCGGCGGGCGAGTTCGCGCAGCTGCCAGACCGGAACGCCGGTCTGTTCCTGCACGCGGGTCGGCCACCACTGGCTCACGCTGCGGCGCACGGCGTCGAACCCGGTGGTGCGGGCTTCGAGGTAGTCCTGGTCGACGAGTTTCTCGGCGATGACGATGTGGGTCAGCCCGAGCAGCAGCACGAAGTCGCTGCCCGGGGTCGGCTGCACGTGCATGCCGGCGCCGTCCGCGGTGAGCCGGGCGGTCGCGGTACGCCGTGGGTCGACGACCACGAGGCCACCGGCGGCGCGGGCTCCGTCGAGGTGGCCAATGAACGGAGGCATGGTCTGTGCCACGTTGGAGCCGAGAATGAGGATGGTGTCGGCCGCATCGAGCTCGTCCACCCGAAACGGCAGCCCTCGGTCGAGGCCGAAGGCACGGTTGCCGGCCGCGGCGGCGCTCGACATGCAGAACCTGCCGTTGTAGTCAATGCGGCTGGAGCGAAGCGCCACCCGGGTGAATTTGCCGAGCTGGTAGGCCTTCTCGTTGGTCAGGCCGCCGCCGCCGAACACGCCGACCGCGTCGGCCCCGAACTCCGCACGGGTCTCGCGCAGCTTCGCGGCGACGAGGTCGAGCGCGTCGCTCCAGGCGGCCGGCTCGAAGGTTCCGTCGGCCTGGCGCAGCAGGGGTTCGAGAATCCGGTCCGGCGAGACGAGCAGTTCGGCCGAGGTCCAGCCTTTCTTGCACAGGCCGCCACGGTTGGTCGGAAAGTCCCGGCCCGCGACCGTTACCGCGGCGGCCAGCGAAGCGGAGCCGTCAGCATCCGCTTCTCTCGCTGTCGCAGCAGCGGAACTCAGTGTCATCGCGCACTGCAAAGCGCAGTACGGGCAGTGGGTGGCGGTCGCGGTCATAGGGTCCTAGATCTTCTGGCCGGCGACGGAGGAACCGCGGCGGAGATAGACGAAGGCGGTGACGCACATCATCACAACATAGGCGATGGCGAAGGCGTAGATCGCGCTGGAATAGTCCCCAGTGGTGGTCTTGGAATAGCCGAGCACCTGCGGAATGATGAACCCGCCGTAGGCGCCGACCGCGGAGATGAGGCCGAGGGCCGCGGCCGTTTTACGCTGGGTGTTGACGTCGCCCGAGTTCTGGTGGGCGTCTTTCACACCGCTGCGGGCCGAGAACACGCTCGGAATCATGCGGTAGGTCGAGCCGTTGCCGATTCCGGTGGCGACGAAGATGAGCAGGAAACTGCCGAGGAAGGCCCAAAAGTTACCGAGCGGCAGCACCGCGACGACCACGAGAGCTCCGACGGCCATCACGCCGAAGGCGGCGACGGTGACGGATGCCCCGCCAAAGCGGTCGGCCAGGCGTCCGCCGGCCGGGCGGGCCAGCGAACCGACGAGAGCGCCGATGAAAGCGAGCGACAGGGAGGCGGATGCGACCTGGAAGGTGGAGTACGCCGGAAACTGGTCGGCGATGAGCTTGGGGAAGACGCTCGCGAAGCCGATGAATGAGCCGAAGGTGCCGATGTAGAGCACGGCGAGAATCCAGAAGTGCGGTTCCTTGACCGCGGCGATCGAACCGGCGAAGTCGGCCTTGGCGTTGGTGAGGTTGTCCATGTACTTCCAGGCGCCCCACATGGCGACGAGGATGAGGGGAATCCAGAACCAGCCGGCGAAGCTGATGTTCAGGGTGCCGACGGCACCGAGGGTGATCACGATCGGCACGATGAGCTGGGCCACCCCGGCGCCGAGGTTGCCGCCTGCGGCATTTAGGCCGAGCGCGTAGCCCTTCTGGCTCTGCGGGTAGAAGTAGGTGATGTTCGACATCGAGCTGGCGAAATTGCCGCCACCGAAGCCGGCGAGCGCGGCGACAAACAGCATGACGCCGAACGGGGTGTCCGGATTGCCGACGCAGATTCCGAGGGCGATCGAGGGTATCAGCAGCAGGCCGGCCGAGATGATGGTCCAGTTGCGACCGCCGAACTTGGGCACCATGAACGTGTACGGAAAGCGCAGGGTCGCGCCGACGAGGCTCGGCATCGAGATGAGCCAGAACACCTCGGTGGTGGAGAAGGTGAAGCCGGCGGCCGGCAACGACACGACGACAATGCTCCACAGTTGCCAGACCACAAAGCCGAGGAACTCGGCAAAGATCGACCATTTGAGGTTGCGGGCGGCGATGAGCTTGCCGCCCTGTTCCCACTGCTTCTTGTTCTCCGGGTTCCAATTGTCGATCCACCGGCCCGGACGGTGCACGAGCACGGCGGTGTCTGTATCGATCACGTTCGGTGCTGATTCAACGGTGCTGGATGTCATCGAAGTCCCCTCGGGATGAAGCGGCAGGCAGCCCGAGCGGCTAGCCATGACTTCGACGTTAGCCAGCGCGTGTTTCCGGCAACCGTGGCACCGGTTACCTTTCGATCACGAGATGATCACACCAGCTCGGGGGACGTGATGGGGCGCTGTTACATGACGGACACAATACGGGCAACGGATGACGAGGGTGGCAGACTTAGTCAACCTGCGCTCCGCTGTTTGAAAGGCCACCTAATGACGATCACCGCTGCCGCCGACGGTTCTGCCCTCGGAAACCCCGGACCAGCCGGTTGGGCCTGGTACGTCGACGACTCCTCCTGGGCGGCTGGCGGCTGGAAGCACGCGACCAACAACCAGGGTGAGCTCAAGGCCGTGCTCGAACTGTTTCGGGCGACCGCACACATCGATGACGATCTGCTCGTGCTCTGCGACAGCCAGTACGTGATCAACTCCGTCACCAAGTGGATGAAGGGCTGGAAGGCGAAGGGCTGGCGCAAGGGCGACGGCAAACCGGTCATGAATCTGGATTTGCTCAAGGAGATCGACGAGGCCATCGCCGGGCGTCGCTACCGGTTCGAGTGGGTCAAGGGGCACGTCGGGCATCCGCTCAACGAGGCCGCCGACGAGCGTGCGCGCGGGGCGGCCGAGGCGTTTCAGCGCGGCCGTCCGGCACCGGCCGGGCCGGGTTTTCGCGCGGGCGGAGCGGCGGCCGAGCCTGGTGTTAGCGGAGGGCGCGCTGCGACGGCTGCGGCATCCGTCGGTCAGCGCTCGCCGACGTTGACCGCGGACCGGATGACGGAGCAGGCTTCGGCCTACGCACACGATGAGCTGTTCTCTTTCGACGATCTCGGTCACGACATCGGCGAGAATTTTCGCGACCTGACCGACCCACACGGCACGAGCGCGGTGCGCAGCGCGGGCGAGTTGCACCGGGTGACCCTGTCGCTCAGCGCCGAGGAGCACCAGCGCCTGGTGCAGCGGGCCGCTGCCCGCAACGTGACCGTCGAGGAGTACCTACGCGGTCTGATCTAGGGCGTGAGACCATGGAACATGATCGTTTCACCCTTTAATCCCACGCAATTGCACGTTTTCGAGACCGCACTCGGCGAACGCCGCCTCGAACTGACCGAGAAGTCCCAGCGTCTCGCCGACACGTTCGCCGGCGTGCAAAGCTCTCGTAGCGACGGCTCGGCCGATGGCGCCCACGACGCTGAGGCTTCCTCGCTGCGCACCGAATGGTCACGCATGTCGGGATTTCAGGGCGAGGCCGTCGAAGAGCTCGCGGCCATCGACCGGGCCCTGCAGCGCATCGTCGATGGCAGCTACGGCCGGTGCGTGCGCGGCGGCGAGATTATCCCCGAGGGCCGGCTGCAGATCAAGCCCGCCGCCGACCTCTGCATCGCCTGCGCCGAGACGGCCGCGCAGCGACGACGCTAGCTGCACCCACTTTCACGCTACGCGGGAGTTGTGCAGCAGCAGATGCCGCGTCAACGCACGCCGATCAGCGAGCGCAGCCCGAACTCGGAGACGATCGGGATGCCGTAGTCGCGGGCCTTGCCGGTCTTTCCGGTGAACGACTCCGGGTTGGCGGCGACCAACAGCCGGGTGCGCATCGTGACCGCCGTGCCCAGAGACAGTCCGCGGGCAACCAATTCTTTGCCCCAGTCGGCGCGGGCGCGGGCCATGTCACCGGTCAACACGACGATATCGCCGCGTTCCAGCAGTACTTCGTCGATGGAGGTAACCGGTTGACGCGGCGCCAAGGCGGGCGTAGCCAGCGCGGTCGCGACGACCTCGGGGGCAACATCGAGCATGCGGGCGACGGCGATCAGCTCGGCCGAATCGGCAATGCTCAGCGCGCCGCTCGACCACGCGACGCGCACGAGGTCTTCGAAGTAGCCGCGGTGCAGGGCGGTGCAGTCGGTCGGGCTGATCCCGCTGACTTCCGCCTGTATGCGCAACTCACGCGTGTCACGAGGCAGAAGCACGCGATCGAGCAGACACAGATCGAGCAGGGCGAGATAGTCGAGGTGCTCCTCCGGGCCGGTGTAGTCGGGCAGCTTCACGGTCACCCGGGCGAGAAAACTCGGCGTCGCCAGGACAACCGTGGGTGTCGGGTCGCGGTGCACCCAGGCCGGCGCAGTGCCGACCGGCGCAGTGCCTGTGGTTGCGCGCGGGAGGGCCGGCCAGACATTCAGCTCGGCCCGGTCGAGGGCGTCGGTCCACGGGGCAGCGCTCGGCGAACCGTGCAGATAGGCCGCCAGCAGGCTCGCACCGGCGACGGCCTGCACGAGTGCTCCAGGGCCGGGCTCGATCTCAATGTCGTAGGCCGCGCAGCAATCCACCAGCAGTCGTCCGGCACCCGGCAGGTAGCTGCGGGCCAGTTGCATGGTGCAGACAGCTTCGAGTCCGCGACCGGGGGCGTAGCCGATCTGGTCGAACTCGCTCATCAGAAAGCCGGTGACGAACTGGGCATTGTGGGTGACCAGCACACGTCCGCTGAGCAGATCGACCAGGCGCGGAGCGATCTGGGCAAACGTCGGTGCGCGCAGCAGCTCGGCCGTGCTGACGCCATGGTTCGTCGCGCCCCCCACGTTGCTTTCCGGGTTGACGACAGTCTCCCACCGCGCAGTAATGTGACCACCCTCGTCGAGGTGCACCACGGCGACCTCGACGACCCGGTCCCGTTGGTACGGGAACAGTCCAGTGGTTTTTAAACTTATAACGGCGTATCCACGTTCGGGCATGGTCACACTCCACAATCTTGTGTTGTGAAGTTATCGACAAACCGCCGGCTGTGCGAATTCCCCTTCGGGGGCTTGACGCGTCGCCTGAACCACTGATTTATGCGCAGTGGGTCTCGTCGTGTGGCCAAAAACTGCTCACGCGTTGGGTCTAACCCAGTACGGCCGAGGCTGAACGCTGCAGGCGCGAGCGGACGCTGCTCACGCGTCCGGCAGGCCAGGCGTGCAAGCAGCTTTCGGGCACAATCACAAATTTGCAGCCACGACAGCGGTCTGGGCGACGGCGCCCGGGTTAGCGTGCCGGGGCGGCGGCGGCCGCCTTCTTCGCCGAGTTCTTCGGCGGCAGCAGGGTATCGGCCTCTTCGAGGGACATACCGTTCGTCTCGGGAACCTTGCGCAGCACGAACCAGAACGACAACCCGGCGAACAGGGCGTAGAGGCCGTAGGTGATCGGCAGTGAGGCATCCGCCATCGGGGGGAAGCTGACTGTGATAAGGAAGTTCGCGATCCACTGGGCCGCCGCGGCGAGCCCGAGTGCCTTGGCCCGAATCGAGTTCGGGAACATCTCCCCGAGCAACACCCAGACCACGGGACCCCAGGACGCGCCGAACGAGATCACGAACAGGTTGGCCGCAACGAGCGCGATCGGCGCCCACGCCCCCGGCAGGCTCAACTCGCCACCCACCGTCACCGACTGGCTGAACGCGATAGCCATGGTGGCGAGCGACACCGTCATGCCGATGGAACCGGTGAGCAGAATCGGTCGCCGTCCGATCCGGTCGACCAGGGCGATCGCGACCAGGGTGACCAGGATATTGGTCACCGAGGTGATCACCGAGATGGTCAGCGAGTTGGATTCTTCGAACCCGACGGCCTCCCAGAGGGTGGTCGAATAGTAGAAAATCACGTTGATGCCGACGAACTGCTGGAACACCGACAGTATGATACCGACCCAGACGATCGGCTTCAGCCCGAAGGTACCCCCCCGCAGCGAGCCCGATTTCTGGGATCGCGCGTCGACCTCGATCGACCGTCGCATGTCGCGAATCTCGCGATCGACGTCGCCGCTCGGCCAGAGCCGGGTGAAGACGGCGCGGGCATCCGCTTCTTTATCTTTCAGAATGAGAAAACGCGGGGATTCCGGCAGGATGAACGCGATTCCGCCGTAGACGATGGCCGGAACCGCGCCGGCCAGGAACATCCAGCGCCAGGCTTCGAGGCCGAACCAGAACTCGCTGCCGGCGCCGCCGGCGCTCTCGGCGAACAGGGCATCGGAGAGCAGCGCGGTGAAGATTCCGAGGGTGATCGCGAGCTGCTGCAGCGAGCCGAGGCGCCCACGCATCTGACGCGGCGAAATCTCGGCGATATAGGCCGGTGCGACAACGGATGCGAGACCGATACCGAGTCCGCCGACCACCCGCCAGATGATCAGGTCGACGACGCCGAAGGCGAAGCCGGAGCCGATCGAGCTGACCAGGAACACCACGCCGCCGACCACCATCATGGGGATGCGGCCGTAACGGTCGGCGAAGCGCCCGCCGAAGAACGCTCCGGCCGCGGCGCCGAGCAGCGCGCAGGCCACGGCGAACCCGGTCAGGGTGGCGTTCAGCCCGAATTCCTGCTGGACCGCGTTGACGGCCCCGTTGATGACCGAGGAGTCGAAGCCGAACAGAAACCCGCCGAGGGCACCGGCGATGGCCAGCGCGATGACCTTTCGGTTCGTGCTCGGAATGCCGCGGTCGGTCGTGGATATCGTGCTGTCGGTCAAGTGCCGCCCCCTGAGTCAGGTGACCCGCGCTGTACGCGCGCGTCTGGTGCATCGATTGTGCAACCTGACTAGCCTACTTCGGGTGCCACTCGTTTCTGAAGTCCTGCCCTCAGCCTTCGCCGATGTCCGCGTTCCTCTGGTCGAGCTGGTCGAGACCGCGGTGCGCAGCAAACGATCCAGTTTTGACAGCGCGCCCATTTCCATTGGTCGCGCTTGTCGGGACCGCCATCGACCAGCGCAGACTGTTTGTGAAAACCGGCCATGGGGCCTGTCGAAGCGAGCGAGACTGTCACAGACCCATCCGACCCGGTAGCGGCGTCGCGCCCAGCGCGGTGGCGCTCACTTTTCCCAGTGGGGTTTCTCGGCTGGGGTGGCGGCGCGGTTTTGGCCGGCGGGGCGCCAGGTTTGGGTGAGGTCGAAGATGAGGGGTCCGCGGACCCAGGGGCGTCCGTGTCGCATGTCGATGTTCCATCCGGATGTTTCGATGCTGGCATGCGCGGCGTTGCAGATGAGAACGGCGTT
>NZ_SOFE01000027.1 GCF_004402405.1 Cryobacterium levicorallinum | reverse complement strand
GCCAGCGCCCTGACGGGGGTGATTCCCGTTCCCGAGCTCATTGCCGCATAATCAAATCAGCTGACCCGCACGGTGACGATGAATTACACCAACCGGCGGGACGTGACCCGGCACGCCTCGCGGGCACCAGCCTGGGGCGCGGGGTGAATGTGCGAATAGTCAGCATGGCCGCGTGGGAGGCCGCCAGCACGGACCCGTTCCTGCGCACCCTGACCGAGCGTCCGATCGTGAGCCTTGAACTTTTGGAGGACATTGGGAATTGACGCCGCCGTGGACGCGTCACACCGTCATCTATTTCCTGTCAGGAATGTCCCGATGACCGTCAGAGATGTCCTGATGCACCCAAGCAAACGCACCGAAAAAAGGCCCTCGGACTTGCCCACATTTTGCGCACACATTGCCCACAAAGGTAGGAAAATGACGTGGTTGTACCACTACCCAAGTGACCAAAAAACGTTGATTTTATGCGGAAGTGGCCTGCTCGCGGGTGGCCATTGGCCTCCCAAATGGTCTCAAGTCCCAATGGGGGCACCACACCAAAACAACGTGACAGTCCGTGCGTCAGCCGGCAGGGACCGCAGCAACGGCCTCGATCTCCGCGAAAGCGCCCACCCGTGCCGGGGTGACCGCGAGCACCGTGACCGCGGTACGGCGGTTGCCCCACGCCGCAGCGGTGGCGGCATAGGCCTCCCCGGGGTCGATTCCGGTCGCGAGATAGATCGTCTGTTTGACCACATACTCCGGCCCGCTTCCGGCCTCAGCGAGCACGGCTAGCACGTTGCGGAGCGCCTGTTCGGTTTGCGCGCCGAGCCCGTCGGCCAGGGCGCCGGTGCCGTCTGTTCCGTTCTGCCCGCCGACGTACAGGGTGCGCCCGGCCGGGGCGATCATGCCCTGCGCGAAGGCAGGGCTCTGAAAAAGCTCGGGCCGGTCGATCGGTGTCGGCAATGAAGTCATGCTGGTGTCCCTTCAGTCGGTGCGCAGGCCGTAGGTGAGAAGGGCGTTTCCCCTGCTCGTCAATAAAGATGTCTGCAGCGTCAGCCGGGTGACCGGGTCGGTCGGCTCGAACAGGTGACGCCCTACGCCTGCGATCACAGGGTGCGTCATAACGGTCAGTGAGTCGAGCAGACCGGCAAAGAGCAGCTGCCGCACGAGCGAAATACCGCCGACCACCGAGATTTCACCGCCCTCGGTGTTCTTCAGGTTGGTCACAAACTCGTTCAGATCACCCGGAATGAGCGTGGAATTCTGCCAGGCCAGGTCACCATTGAGAGTACGCGACGCGACAAACTTCTCTACGGGATTGATGAACGCCCCGAACGGGTCGTCGTGTTCGGCGTTCGGCCAGTAACCGGCCCACTGTTCGTAGCCCACCCGGCCGAGCAATACGGTGTCGACCCGGGTGATCATGGCCGTCATTTCAACGCCCAGCTCCTCGTCGAAGCTGTCGAATTGCCACAGGTTCGGCGACTCCACGACGCCATCCAGGGACATGAACAAGCCGGCGGTCAGTTTTCGCATGCGAATCGCTCCAGGGGTCGGTGAGCGAAAATGCTACCTCAGTCGGTCGAGATAGCGCAGGATGACACCCTCGCGCAGCGCCCACGGTGACACTTCAAGTTCCGCCGCCCCGAACGCGGCCATTGCCGCGCCGAGCACGATGCCGCCGGCCACGATCTGAAAGGTGCGGTCGGCGGTGATACCGGGCAGCGCCGGGCGGGCTTCGGCAGGAATACGCGCGAGACGCGGCACCCAGTCATCGAGCTCCGCGCGACCCAAACGCAAGCGATCGGCGGCGCCGACGCCGTCCGAGGTGGTTCCGGCCAGTCGGGCCAGTGATCGAATCGCCTTCGACGACCCGACGATGTGGTGCGGTGCCGGCAGCCGCGCAAAGGCACCGACCGCATCGCGCAAAACGGATGCCGCATGCCTGCGCAGCGCAGACACCTCCTCCGGCAGGGGAGGATCGTGGTGCAGAAAACCGATCGTGCTGCGCCCGGCGCCGAGCGGCAGCGACAGCGCTACCTCGGGAAACTCAGCCCCGCCGGCCGCGATCTCGAGCGATCCACCGCCGATGTCGAACAGCAGAATGTTGCCGGCCGACCAGCCATACCAGCGCCGCACGGCTAGGAAGGTCAGCCGGGCTTCGTCCTCGCCCGACAGCACCTGCAGGGCGACACCGGTTTCCCGTTCGACCCGGTCGAGCAGTTCCGGACCGTTGGTCGCGTCGCGCAGGGCCGAGGTGGCGAACGGCAACAACTCGTCGATATTGTGCTGCTGGGCAACATCCGCTGCATGCTGCACCGCAGAGAGCACCGCCGCGACACCCTCGTCGTTGATGGCACCCTCTGGAGTGATGTACCGCATGAGGCGCAGAACGCTCTTGTCGGAGGCCATCGGCACCGGCGGGGCGCCTTCGTGCGCGTCGACAACTAACAGGTGGACGGTATTCGAACCGACATCGAGGACTCCAAGGCGCACATTTGTACGATACTGCCTCCGCCGGGTCAGCGTTGCGCGGGAGCGACGAAGCGCTGCCAGACCCAGCCGCTCGCGCACAGGGCTGCGAAGCTCGCGGCGACGATCCACAACACCGTGCCAGAGCCGCTGCTCTGCAGCTGATCGATCGCCGGGGCCAGCGCGGCGAACAAAATTCCATAGGCGACCACGGTCAGGCCAGTCCAGATCGGCGGTGACCAGGCGAGAATGCTGCGCCCACTGGTGTGACCGATCGGCACCAGGATGAGCACGGCCGAGCCGACTGAAGCGAGCACGATCGTGTTGACCGTCTCCGCCACGAGCGAGGTCGTGAAATCATTGGCGGCGGGCAGAAGTGCTCCGAGTGACCAGGCGAGCACGGCAAACAGGGAGAGGGCGCCGACCCGCACTGCCGCAAGCTGGCCGCGCTGCGCCGGCGTCGGTTGCGCGCTACCAGCATCCGCTTTGGCTAACAGGCTCACGCTGCCGAGCAGGCCGAACAGCAGGGCCGGGTGCACGTCGAAGACGCGCGAGGCGGTCGCCGCGGCCGCGATCAGCAACAGGTAGCGCGGCAGAAACCTGACCGCCCCGCGCAGCTCCAGCACGCGGGAACTCCACCACAGCGGCACCAGAATGGCGACCCCGTTGACCAACACCAGCCCGATAGTCACCGCGACCAGCAGGCGCAGGTAGGCCGGCTGATCCACCACCGGTCCGGACAGCATGACGAAGGTTGCGGCGGCGACGAGCGCGGCGCCACCGCGCAGCCACCGATTGAGTCGCACGGTCGGTGCCACCTCGTACTCTTCGCGCACCCGATTGCGACCCGCCAGGGTGGGCCCTGACCAGAACGGACGGCCGCCGCGCGTACGGGAGATGGTGCCCGCGAGCATCCGCAGCGGCAGAGCGATCAGCACCAGGGCGCCCAGGGCGAGCAGCCCGGCCTGCAACCAGGGGAATGGCGAACTGGTGGCGCTTGGCCCGATCGGCAGTGCGAAGCGGGTCGGGTCATCCCACCGGCCGGTGAAAGTGGATGCCCCCGCCGAGTCGTCCGCCGACTCCTCCGCAGCGGCTTCCGGTGCTGGTTCCTGCGTTTGGGGCGCCGCGGAAGGCGTCGGCTCCGCTGTGTCACCCGGTATGCCAACCGCACCGTCGGGCGACGGCGAAGCCGATGCGCTCGGAGCCGGCGTGACCGCTGGCGTCTCCGAGGCGGACTGGGTCGGCGTCGGGGTCGGTGTGGCGGTGCTCGGAGCGGCATAGCGGACCGTCACGGGGGTGCTGCCCGGTCCGACATTGCCGGCGGAATCCTGCTGCACGGCGATGATTGAGTACGAACCCGCAGCCACGCCCCCGGCGAAGCAGGTCCACGCCCCGGCGGTCACCTCGGCGGTGCAGACCGAGTAGGCGCCAGCGAACACGGTGACGGTTGCGCCGGTCTCGCCGGTGCCGGTGTATTCGGTTCCCGCGACGGGCACCTGGGCGCCCTCGCGAGGAGTCGTCACGACCGGAGCCGCTGGGCCCTGAAGGTCAAAGACAATCGTGACCGGCTCGCTCGAATTCGACGATGACGGGCTGCTGAAGGTCGAACGCTGGCTCGCTGTCACCTCCCGGCTTCCGCTCTTGAGCGTGCCCTCGAACAGGCACGCCCAAGCACCCGAGTTGTCGACGTCACTTGAGCATGAGTCTTCGGTCCCCAGCGACGCCGTCACAGTGGCCTGGGGATGCCCGGTTCCGCGAACCCAGCCGTCGGACTCGGAGCCGCTGCGGCCGCCCCGCACGGTCGGTGCACCCAGAACGGCAACCGTGATCTCGTCGCTCAGGGTGGCATCGCCGGTTACAACGACGCGCAGTTTGATCGTCGGACCGTTCTGCAGGTAGAGGTTGCTGCAGCTCCAGGAGGTTGATTTGTCATCGACGATGCACAGCGGGTCCCCGCCGCGCGGCGACAACAACTGAATCTCCTGATCGAGCGCTTTCGACCCAGACACAGTTGTACGGTTACTGCCGATGAACTGCCCGTTGCCGGGACTCTCGATCAGCGGCCTCGTCGTAGCTGGATCGGTCGTGGTGTTCGGGATGGGTTCTTCGGTGGCCGGAGCGGTCGATTCCGGTGTCGATTGCAGGTTTTTCTCCTGAGTCGGCTCGGGTGTCGTTTCCTCAGCCAACGAGGTCACTATGGCTTCCTCTGCCTGCGCCGTCGCCAGCATGGGCCCGGCGAGGACGATCGCACACCCGAGCAGAAGGGCGACGACGGCCGCTAAGCTGCGGGAGCGTCGCGGACGCGCCGTTGCGCCCGATGCTTCGACCCGAGTCGATTCGGACATGACTCACCCCCTGCCCCAATTTGATGGGCAGAGGGCGGTAAAGTCAACCTCCCGCGCCCGCAGAATGTAACAAACCGAGGGAATTCTTCTCGCTGTCGCCGCCCGCCGGTAAACATGACACCCTTTATACGAAGCGGATGCCCAGCATGAGACCGCCGAGGAGAGCCGCACCCTGATGAATCCCACGCCCCGCACCCCCGCCTCCACACGCGCCGTCGCTGCCCGGGACTGGGAACACCGCGCCGGCGAGCTCGGCGATGGCCTGCCGACCGGGTTCGAGGTGGCCGTCGCCACGTCCGCCTTTCAGATCGAGGGAGCCGCTCGCGACGGCGGCCGTGGCGACAGCGTCTGGGATTCCTTCAGTCAAAGATCCGGACGCATCCGCGATGGCTCGAACGCCTCCGTTTCGGCTGACCACATCAAGAATTACGAAGCGGATGCCGCCATTCTGCGCGACCTCGGCGTCGATGCCTACCGCTTCTCGCTGGGCTGGACCAGGTTGCAGCCCGAGGGCCGCGGCCCCCTCAACCGCAACGGACTCGCGTTCTACGATCGGTTGCTGGATGCGTTGCTGGCCGACGGCATCCGTTCTACCGCCACTCTCTCGCACTGGGATCTGCCGGCTGCCCTGCGGGGCGGCTGGCTGAACCGCGACACCGCCGGCCGTTTCGCCGACTACGCCCATGCCGTGGGGGAGGCGTTCGGTGACCGCATCGACGCCTGGGTCACCCTCAATGAGCCAGCCACGGTCACCACCAGGGGCTACGCGCTCGGCACCCACGCACCCGGTCGCACCCTGCTTTTCGACGCGCTGCCCACCGCGCACCATCAGCTGCTCGCGCACGGTCTTGCCGTGCAGGGCCTGCGCGCCGCCGACGTGCGCGGACGCATCGGTCTGGTCAACTCCCACACCCCGGTGCAATCAGCGACCGACCGCGATCAGGACCGCTCCTATGCGGTCCTCTACGACCTGCTGCAGAACCGCCTGTTCGCCGACCCGGTGCTGCTCGGCCACTATCCAGACCCGCTCGAACCATTCGCGGTCGAACTACGCACCCTGCTCGAAGCAGACCCCGCCGACCTGCGCACGATCCAGCAGCCGCTCGACTTCTACGGGCTGAGCTACACGGGGCCGGCCCGAATCGCCGCCGGTGCGACGGTGCTGAAGACCCCCGACGGCCAGCCGATCCCCGTCACCTCATGGCCATTCCACCTCGAGCCGTTCCGCGAACACCCCACGACCTCCACCGGCGACGTTAACGCTCCCGGGTACCTCGCCGTGGCGCTCTCCGAACTGGCCGAACGCTACCCCGACCTGCCCCCCGTCTACCTCTCACTAGCCGGCGGCGCCTTCTGGGACCAGGCGGATGCCCGCCACCAGGTGCACGATCCCGCCCGCATCGACTATCTGGCCGAACACCTCGTGGCCGCCCTCGACGCCACCGCGACCGGAGCCCCGGCCGCTGCCGTCGACCTCGCCGGTGTGGCGTTCTGGTCGCTGCTCGACGGATTCGAATGGGATGACGGCTACACCCAGCCGACCGGTCTGGTACACGTCGACTTCGCCGACGACCGCCGCACGCGCACGCCCAAGTCGAGCTACCGTTGGCTGCAACACGCGCTGACCAATCGCTGAGGCGGCCAACTACGGCGTGCGCCGCCGCAGCGTCACCGACCCGAGCACGACGGCGCCCACAACCCACGCTCCGATGATGAGCACTTCCCCGCCGACATAGGCGGCGTCCTGCGAATCGGCCGCGACCGCCTGCAGCGCATCGATCGCGTGCGACAGCGGCAACCAGTCGCTGATCATTCGCAGCACATCGGGGAGCTGCTCGCGCGGCAGAAAAATGCCGCCGAGCAGAATCTGCGGAAACACCAGCGCCGGCATGAACTGCACGACCTGAAACTCCGTTCGGGCGAACGCGCTCGCCAGCAGGCCGAGGGACGTGCCGAGCACCGCATCGGCCACCGCGACCGCGAGCAACAACCAGATCGATCCGCTGATCTCGAGCCCGCACACCCACACCGCAAACCCGACCGCGACGGCCGATTGGGCCACGGCGAGCAGCCCGAACGCGAGCGTGTAGCCGAGAATCAGGTCGCCCTTGCCGAGCGGCATCGACAGTAGACGCTCGAGCGTGCCGGTGCGGCGTTCGCGCAGGGTTGTGATGCTGGTCACGAGAAACATCACGATGAACGGAAACAGGGCGATCATGCCCGGTCCGATCGTGGCGAACACGGGAGTGTCCGAGAAAATCCAGGCCAGCAGCCCGATCAGCAGGCTCGGCACCACGAGTAGCAGCACGATCGTGCGCGGGTCATGTCGCACCTGGCTGAGCACCCGGCCGGCCGTCGCGAGGGTGCGTTGCGGCGTCATGAGACGCTCCCAGTGGCTTCGCCGAGCGGATGCTGCGCGATCAGCGCCAGAAACGCCCCCTCGGTATCGCTGGTTCCGGTCGCGGCGAGCAGCCCCGCCGGAGTGTCATCGGCCAGAATCTCGCCGTCCCGCATGAGCAGCAACCGGTCGCACCGGTTGGCCTCGTCCATCACGTGGCTGGAGACCAGCAGACTCGTTCCGACGGCGGCGAGTTGATGGAACAGTGTCCACAGCTCGACCCGCAGCACGGGGTCGAGTCCGACGGTCGGTTCGTCGAGCACGAGCAGATCGGGAGAGCCGAGCAGCGCTCCGGCCAGCGAGACCCGGCTGCGCTGTCCGCCGGAGAGCGATCCGACGAGCTGGCTGGCCTGTGCCGTGAGATCGGTCAGGGCCAACACCCGGTCGACGTCCCGGCGCGGGGCACCGAGCACGGCGCGAAAATAGTGCAGATTCTGCCGCACGGTGAGGTCGTCGTAGACGCTCGCATCCTGTGTCACATAGCCCACGCGGTGCCGAAGCGGGGCGGCGCCAGCTGGCAGGCCGAGCACCGTGACTGTGCCGGACTGCACCACCTGCACGCCGACGATCGCTCTCAGGAGCGTGGTTTTGCCGCATCCGCTCGGGCCGAGCAGCCCCACCACGACTCCGCGGGGAACAGTGACGGTAAGCCCACGCAGCACCGGATGCTTTCCCCGTCGCACGTGTAAATCGGTCACGTCTACCGCGGGGGCGGATGTGTTCACCATGTCCGAACTCTCCGCCGCTGCACATTTCCTGTCAAGCCCACAATGGGCGATTCCGCGGTGCTTCACGTTGAAAGCGGGTACCCAGCCACCTGCAGTAATTTCGGGGCGTGACCAAGCAGCAGCCCTACCACGTCCTGCACTCCTACGACGATTTCGAACTTCGCCGATACCCAGCCCATCTCTTGGCCGAAGTCACCACGGATGGCCCTTTCGAAGACGCCGGCAACCGTGCTTTCCGATACCTGTTTGCCTACATCAGCGGGGCAAACCAGTCCCGCCGGAAGGTGGCCATGACCGCGCCAGTGGTGCAGACCGGTGCGGCAGAAAAGATCGCGATGACCGCGCCCGTGCTGCAACAGCCTGTGACGCACCCGTCAAATCGAGTGGGCAGTGCGCAGTTCCAGGTTGCTTTCGTGCTGCCCGAGGAGCTGACGGCGCAAACGGCGCCGCAACCCACCGACCCCAAAGTGCAACTGAGAACGGTACCGTCCGCACTGGTCGCTGCACTGCGGTTCGGTGGCCGCTGGCGTGAGACTCGTTACGAACAGCATGTCGAGGAGTTGCGCGCGGCGCTCGCCGCCGCCGGGCTCACCGCCCTGGGGTCACCGAGATTCGCCCGATTCGACCCGCCGTTCAAACCGTGGTTTCTGCGTCGCAACGAGGTGTTGGTCGACGTCGAAGAGCCCGGCTGACCGCGCTCTCCCTGCCGCCTTGGGAAATCCCCGCACGCCTTGAGGTTGCTTGGAGTGTGATGGGAAGCGGGTGGGAGCCTCCGGGGTCGCGGTTAGTATTGGCAGGTACGCACGGGGGTCGTTGTCGCCAGTTCATGTCTCCGTGCCACCCTAGAAAGCCAATTTGCAAGGAGACGCTGCCATGGAATGGCTCATCCCGGTTCTGATCGTTGTCGCACTCGTCGCCATCGCTGGTATCTACCTGTGGTCGACGTACAACTCGCTCGTGACGCTCAATGTGCGGGTCGACGAAGCGTGGAGCGACATCACGGTGATGCTCAAGCGTCGTGCTGACCTGCTGCCCAACCTGATCGAAACGGTCAAGGGCTACGCAGCACACGAGAAGAACGTGTTTGAAAACGTGACCAAGGCTCGGGCCGAGACGCTGTCTGCCCAAGGCCCGGCCGACGCATCCGCTGCTGAGAATCACATGCAGACTGCGCTGAAGAGCATCTTTGCCGTCGCCGAGGCGTACCCGCAGCTGCAGGCCAGCCAGAACTACCTGCAGTTGCAGGGCGAACTCGTCGACACCGAAGACAAGATCCAGGCCGCGCGTCGTTTCTACAACGGTGGCGTGCGCGAAATGAACACCAAGATCAAGGTGTTCCCGAACCACTTGTTCGCCGTTAACCTCGGATTCACCGAGCGCGAGTTCTTTGAGGTGGCCGATTCCGCAGCGATTGCGGAGCCGCCCCGCGTGCAGTTCTAAAGGGACTTAGCCGATGTACAGCGCGATAGCTAAGAACAAACGCAACACCGTTTTCATCATGATCCTGTTTTTCGTGATCATTGCGGGGCTCGGCTGGCTGGCCAACGCCGTCTATGGTACCGGCGGCTACGGCATCCTCATCGCCACCGTCGTCATCACGGCGCTCTACGTGATCATTCAGTACTACGCCGCCGGTCGCCAGGCCATCTCGATGAGCGGCGGCATCAGGGTCAACAGCAAGGCCGACCACCCGCGCCTCTGGCGCATCGTGGAGAACCTGTCGATCACGACCGGCACACCGATGCCCGAGGTCTACATCATCAATGATCCGGCGCCGAACGCTTTCGCCACCGGTCGCGACCCCCAGCACGCGATCGTCGCCGCCACCACCGGACTGCTCGACATCATGGACGACTCCGAACTTGAAGGCGTCATGGCCCACGAGATCGGCCACGTGCGCAATTACGACATTCGCGTGTCGATGGTCGTGTTCGGCCTCGTTGTCGCGATCGGCTTCATTTCCGACATGTTCCTGCGCATGGCGTTCTTCGGCCGCAGCAACAACAGCAACGGCAACCCCGTCGTCATGGTCTTCGGGCTCGTGGCCATGATCGTGGCCCCGCTCATCGCGACCGTCGTGCAGCTCGCCATCTCTCGCCAACGCGAATATTTAGCGGATGCCACCAGCGCGTTGACGACGCGCCACCCGGATGCGCTCGCTTCTGCCCTGGCCAAACTGGGCGAATACGGTCGCCCCATGCAGAAGCAGAACAGCTCGATGGCCCACCTCTGGATCTCGGACCCGCTAAAGAAGGGCGCCATGGGCAAGCTGTTCGCGACGCACCCGCCGATCGCCGACCGCATAGAGCGCCTGACCGCCATGGGCAGCAAGTTCTGATTTAGTTTTCCCGCACATCGGGGCGTAACCCGGCGGCGAGATCTACCGCAGTTCGGCGGCCAGACCCCCAGCCAGGTTTCCCCGCGGCGCGACGACGACCTCCTCAAGTCCCTGCCAGAGCGCGGCTTCCCGCAGTACCTGCGCGAGCCGACCCGCGGTATCCGTCGGCGCCGCCGGCTCAGCCCAGGCCGACTGCACCCGGAGCACGCCGGCCTGCCGGTCGTTCTTCAGATCGACCCGGCCGACGATCATGTCGCCCAGCAGAATCGGCAGTGAGTAGTAGCCGAACACGCGCTTTGGTTGCGGCGTGTAGATCTCGATGCGGTAGTGAAAATTGAACAGCCGCAGGGCGCGGGCACGCTCCCAGACCACCGGGTCGAACGGCGACAAGACCGCCTGCGCGTCCATGGCCCGCGGCAGCCGGGCGTCGCGGTGCAGCCAGGCGCGCGCGCCCCAGCCCGCAACCTCCACCGGGAGTAACTCGCCGGCCTCCTCCAACTCAAGGATGGCTGAGAGTGCCGGCGCCGACTTCAGCCGAAAGTAGTCGGCGAAGTCCTTCACGGTTCCGATCCCGTGCGCGCGCGCCGAGCGGCGCACCAACTCGCGGTGGGCATCCGCTTCAGAAATTTCAGTGCCGAGCAGCTCGGGGGAGAAGACCTGCTCTGGCAAGGCATAGACCCGCTCAAAACGGATGCGCCCGGCGCTGACCACATCACCCCAGCGGAACAGAATTTCCAGCCCGGTCTTCACCTCGGACCAGCCCCACCAGGGCCCGCTGCGCTTGTTGGCGTCGTGTTCGATTGCGCTGGCCCGCATCGGGCCGTTGGCGGCGAGCTCGGCCAGGAGCCAATCGAGCATCGGCCGGTTGGCGTGCGACCAATCGTCGGGCGTGCGCGCTGAACGGTCGCGATAGTTCTGCATGCGCCAGTGGAACAGCGGCCAGACCTCGACCGGTAGAAAGGAGGCCTCGTGCGCCCAATACTCGGTAAAGCGGGCCTCGCGCCCCGTGGTCAACCGATCAAGCTGGGCCTTGTCATATGCGCCGAGTCGGCTGAAGGCCGGCAGGTAGTGGCTGCGCTCGAACACGTTGACCGAGTCGATCTGCAGCAGCTCGAGTCGATTTACCAGACCCGTGAGCTGACGGATGCCGACGGCCGATCCAGGTCGCGCGCCGAAGCCCTGCGCGGCGAGCGCAATCCGCCGCGCGAGTGCGGGGGAAACTGTCGTGACCATTCGTCTCACTCTAGCTGCACCCCCGTTCACCTGGTGTTTACCCGGAAAACATGTGGCGGCCATGTAGCCTTCGTATTGTCGGGCGACCGGCACACCCTGCCCCGTAATCTGTTCACCCGGTGCGTTCGCACAGTAATCCAACGCTCCGGACCCGGTCACAATGGAGGAAAATTGTCACTCAAACGCACTCTCATGGTGTCCCTGGCCGCCGCAGCGGCCCTCACCCTCACGCTCAGCGGCTGTTCACCGGCCGCCGAGGCTCCGGCCTCGGGCGTCGACGCAGCGACCGCCACCAGCTTGAGCGCCTTCGGCGATCTGGCAGGCCTCGAAGAAGCCGCCATCGCGGAAGGTCAGCTGAACGTCATCGCGCTGCCGCGTGACTGGGCGAACTATGGCGCCGTTCTCGACCTGTTTGCCGAGAAATACCCGGACATCACGATCAACGAAGCGTCCCCGGATGGGTCCAGCGCCGAAGAGATCCAGGCCGCCGACAACCTCAAGGGCCAGGACACGGCACCGGATGTCTTCGACCTCGGCCTGGCTGTGGCCCTGTCCAGTACCGACCGCTTTGCGCCGTACCAGGTTGCCAACTGGGCCGACATTCCCGACGCGCTCAAGGAAGCCTCCGGCCTCTACGTCGGCGACTACGGCGGATACCTGTCGGTGGGCTACGACCCCGACGCTGTTCCGGAGCCCAAGGAGTTGACCGACCTGCTCGGCGCCGACTACAAGGGAAAGGTGGCCATCAATGGTGACCCGACCCAGGCTGGTGCAGCGTTTGCCGCTGTCGGCCTCGCCACCGTGCAGAGTGGCGGAACGGTCGCTGACTTTCAGCCCGGCATTGACTTTTTCTCCGATCTCAATGCGGCCGGTAACTTTCTGAAGGTCAACCCGACGACGGCAACCGTCGCCTCCGGTGAGACCCCGGTGGTCTTCGACTGGGACTACCTCAACGTTGGCTACGGCGCCCAGCTGGAGGGCCAGCGCAACTGGAAGGTCGTCGTCTTCGACGGCACCGGTTACGCCGGCTACTACAACCAGGCGATCAACAAGGATGCTCCCAATCCCGCCGCAGCGCGGCTCTGGCAGGAATTCCTGTACAGCGATGAAGCACAGAACCTGTGGCTTGCGGGCGGCGCCCGCCCGGCGCGCGCCGAGGCCATGGCCGAGGCCGGCACCATCGATAGCGAGCTGTTCGATGCGCTGCCGAAGGCGCCGAGCGACACCGTCGTTCCGACCGAAGACCAGAGCGCCGCAGCGGCAACGCTGCTCGGCGAGAAGTGGGCTGCCGCTGTCCAGTAACATCCGTGGTCGGGCAGCAGCCTTCGGGCTGCTGCCCTTCGCGGTGTATGTGTTGTTGTTCCTGGCTGTGCCGACCCTGATTGCCATCGGCACGGGCTTTTTCGACAATACCGGCGCCTTCACCCTGGCCACGGTCGCGGCCCTCGGCGATCCCGTCGTGCTCACCACCTTCTTCAACTCCTTCTGGCTGTCGGCGCTGACCGCCGTCGTCGGTGCCGTTGTCGGTGCTGTGGTCTGCTACGCCCTGCTCGGCGCTCGCCCCGACGGCCCGCTGCGCACCACCATCGACTCGCTCAGCGGGGTGCTGGCGCAGTTCGGTGGCGTCATGCTCGCCTTCGCCTTCGTCGCGACCATTGGCATTCAGGGCATGGTCACCCTGTATCTGCGCGACACCTTCGGCCTGGATATTTTTGAGAACGGCGTCTGGCTGTATTCGACGACCGGCCTTATCCTGCCCTACATCTACTTTCAGGTTCCGCTTATGATCATCACCTTTATGCCCGCCCTGCAAGCCTTGAAACCGCAGTGGGCCGAGGCCAACGCCACTCTCGGCGGAAGCACAGCCAGCTACTGGTTCCGTATCGCCTTTCCGGTGCTCGCACCCTCCTTCATCGGCAGCCTGCTGCTGCTGTTCGCCAACGCGTTCTCCTCTTACGCCACCGCGGCGGCGCTGGTGAGTCAGGGCTCGCAGATTGTGCCCCTGCAAATTCGCGCCGCACTCACCAGTGAGACGCTGCTCGGTCGGGAAAACCTGGCCGGCGCGCTGGCCCTCGGCATGATCGTGGTGATGGCCGTCGTCATGGTCGGCTATTCAGCGCTGCAGTCACGGGCCGCGCGGTGGCAGCAATGACCGGACTGACCACCAACGGTGTGGCTCACGCGCCCTCCCGCACGGTTCGCACCATCATTCTCGGCGTGGTCGGGGTCATCTTCGCCGTGCCGATCGTGGCCATGATCGAATTCACCCTGCGTGCCGGGCTGGTCGGCGGCTACAACGTCGACCGCTGGGTCGCCCTGTTTCAGAGCGGATTCACCGGGGTGTACCGACCGGTGCTGGTAGCGCTCGGCAACTCGGTGGCTTTGGCCATTGGCACCGTTCTGATCGTGCTGCTGCTGCTCATACCCACCATGCTGCTCGTGCACATCCGTTTTCCCCGGCTGCGCCGAGTATTGGAATTCATCTGTATTCTGCCCATCACCATTCCGGCCATTGTGCTTGTGGTCGGGCTCGCGCCGGTCTACGCCATTGTGGCTCGAATGCTGGGCAGCGGCGTGTGGACCCTGGCCTTCGCCTACGGCATTACGGTGTTGCCCTTCGCTTATCGGGCCATTCAATCCAACCTCGACGGCGTCGACGTGAAAACGCTCACCGAAGCTGCGCGCACTCTCGGGGCTGGCTGGGGCAGTGTGCTCCTGCGGGTGCTCGTACCCAACCTGCGCCGGGGCATCCTGGCCGGTGCCTTCATCGCCGTGGCCGTCGTGCTCGGCGAATTCACCATCGCGTCCTTGCTGAACCGGGTCAACCTGCAAACCGCTCTCGTCGTCGTGAGCAAGGTCGACCCGTACACGGCCGTGATCCTCTCGCTGCTGGCCCTCGCCTTCGCTTTCCTGCTGCTCCTCGTTATCGGACGACTCGGTGCCCCGCGCACCCGAACGTCGCGCCGCCGTACCACCGTGAAAGGTCCAGCATGAATTCACAGCAGCTGACAGCCCAGCAGCCAACCGCACCGACCCGACCGGGAACCGTCGTCGAATTCACCGGCGTCGTCAAAGAATTCTCCGGAATGCGCGCCCTGGACGGATTCAACCTCACCCTGCACGCGGGCGAATGTGTCGCGTTGCTCGGCCCGAGTGGCAGCGGCAAGACCACGGCGTTGCGCGTGCTGGCAGGGCTGGAATCCACCGATGCCGGCAGTATCACCATTGACGGCATCGACGTATCAGCACTCTCCACCAGCAAACGCGACATGGGTATGGTGTTTCAGTCGTACTCGCTGTTTCCGCACCTCAGTGCCGGCGAAAACGTCGAATTCGGGCTGCGGATGCGAAAGATCAAGCCGGCCGAGCGGCGCCGCAGGGCGGCAGCGTCCCTGGCCATGGTCGGCCTCGACGACCACTTCGATCGCTTTGCACACCAGCTCTCGGGCGGCCAGCAGCAGCGGGTCGCGCTCGCGCGCGCACTCGTGACCGAACCGCGTGTGCTGCTGCTCGACGAACCGCTCTCGGCGCTCGACGCCAAGGTGCGCGTGCAGCTGCGCGACGAGATTCGACGCATTCAAACCGAACTTGGCATCACGACCCTGTTCGTCACCCACGATCAGGATGAGGCCCTCGCGGTCGCCGACCGCGTCGCCGTGATGCGCGCCGGCAATATCGAGCAGGTCGGCACGCCCGAAGAACTCTATTCCCGTCCGGCCACCCCGTTCATCGCCGACTTCGTCGGGCTCAGCAACCGCATCGACGGTCTCGTGCGCTCGGCTCGAGCCGAGGTCTATGGAACGAGCCTGCCCCTGATCGACCCGGCGACGCCCGACGGACCCGTGACGGTCTCGATCCGCCCGGAAGACATCGAGTTCGCAGCCGAGGGCCTCGCGGCGACCGTGGTCACCTCCAGCTTTCTTGGGTCGCTCCGCCGCACGACCCTGCGCCTGGCCGACGGCACCATTCTGTTTCTTCAGCACGGCGTGCGCGTGCACCCGAAAGCGGGCGAGAACGTGTTTGTCAACTTCACCGGGGCACCGGTCTCGACCGAGCGGGTGGAGACCGCCAGTGTGGCGCAGCAACAGTCCTGACGGCAGTCCTAGACTGTTTGAGTGAGCGAATCCACGGGCAATCCAGGTGCACGCGCGCTGCTACGGTTGCGTCGCAGGCGTTCGGCAGAGCGCGCGCGGGAGAGCGCTGATCTCGCCGGATCCGAGCTCGTTGTCACGCCGATCGAGGTTGTGACCGGGGCCCCCGCCGCCAACGGCGTCGACGAGAATCTGCCGGCCGGCATCCGTTTGGCTGGGGCCTGGTCCTGGCGTCTGATTGTGATCGCCGCCGCTATCGCCATTCTGGTCTTCCTGGTTATTCAGTTGCGGTTGATTGTCATTCCGCTGCTCGTGGCCGTGCTGGTTTCCGCGCTCCTGGTTCCGTTTGTGGCATTCCTGGTGCGGCATCATTGGCCTAAGGGCGTCGCTGTGGCGCTGGCGATGGTGGGCACGCTGGTGCTCGTTGCCGGTCTGGTCACCCTCGCCTCGACGCAGATCGCCGAGGGCACCGTTGGGCTGAGCGAACGGCTCACCCGATCACTCGACTCGTTCAAGGCGTTCCTGGCCGGCTCACCGCTGCAGGTTTCCGAGACTGATATCAACACGTACGTGCAGCAGGCCTGGGAAGCGATCCAGAATGATAGTGCCGTCTTCATCAGCGGCGCCCTGTCGGTGGGAACCACGCTCGGTCACCTGTTGACCGGGCTTCTGCTGGCACTGTTCAGCCTGCTCTTCATCCTCATCGACGGCAAAGCCATCTGGAGCTGGATCGTACGGTTCTTCCCGCTGCGGGCCCAGGCCGCTGTCGACGGTGCGGGAATCGCAGGCTGGACCACCCTGGGCAACTTCGCCAAGGTGCAAATTCTGGTCGCTTCGATCGACGCGGTCGGCATTGGAGTGGGCGCGGCCCTGCTCGGGGTGCCGATGGCCATCCCGATCGGAATTCTGGTCTTCCTCGGCTCATTCATCCCCATCGTCGGTGCCGTTGCGACCGGATCGGTGGCGATTGTGATCGCACTCATCTTCAACAACTGGGCTATTGCCCTGGCCATGCTCGGTGTCGTCCTACTCGTGCAGCAAGTCGAGGGACACGTTCTGCAGCCGCTCATTATGGGAACCGCGGTGAAGGTGCATCCGCTTGCCGTAGTGCTCGTGGTGGCTGCCGGCGCGTTACTCGCCGGAATTCCAGGCGCTCTGTTCGCCGTTCCGGTGGCCGCGGTTTTGAACGCGATGACCAGTTACGTTGCTGGGGGTAGCTGGCGGTCGAGCCCACCGACGGTGCCGACGGTGCCGACGACCGGATCGGTGCTCTGGCAGACCGTGCCGCAAAGCCGACCGGGATATCGCACGTCCGGCGCACCGGCGCGCACAGCACGGCTGCGCCCGGGGACCCTCCTCACGTCGCGGGGGGCATCCGCGCGCGTCACCCCTACAGATTCGAGCGCACCCGGCGCCCCGCACGATAGTTCGGAGAACTAGAACATGCCAGAGACCACCCTCGTCGGACCGACCCTCGCCGAATTCGAGGCCGCTCGCGCGGTCGTCGCCCGGGTTGCGGATGTGACTCCGATGGAGAGCTCGCGCTACCTTGCCGATGTGTTGGGCGCGCCGGTCTACCTCAAGTGTGAAAATCTGCAGCGCACCGGCTCCTACAAGATTCGCGGTGCCTACAACCGACTGTCGAAACTGACCGAGGCGGAGAAAGCCCGTGGCGTCGTGGCGGCCTCGGCCGGAAACCACGCCCAGGGCGTGGCTTTCGCCGCGCGCGAGCTCGGCATCCAGGCGACCATCTTCATGCCCGTCGGAGTCGCGCTGCCGAAGCTGTCAGCGACGCGGGACTACGGAGCAGAGGTCATTCTGCGCGGAACGACCGTGAGCGAACCGCTGCTCGCCGCAGCCGAATACGCCCGGGAGACCGGCGCGATCCTGATCCCGCCGTTCGACCATGCCGATGTGGTCACCGGGCAGGGCACGCTCGGACTCGAAATTCTCGATCAGGTTCCCGACCTGGAGACAGTCATTGTTCCCATCGGCGGTGGCGGACTCATCTCCGGAGTGGCCAGCGCGCTCAAGCAGCGTGCCGCCCGGGAGGGGCGACACATCCGAGTGATTGGGGTGCAGGCGGAGAACGCGGCTGCGTATCCGCCCTCCCTCGCCGCTGGCGAAGCAGTGACGATCAACATGCTCCCAACCATCGCCGATGGCATCGCGGTGGCCAGGCCCGGGTTGCTTAATCTCGAGATCGTTCGGGACGCCGTCGACGAGATCGTCACCGTCACCGAAGACGACACCGCCCGCGCGCTCCTGGTGCTGCTGGAACGCGCCAAGCTCGTGGTTGAACCGGCCGGGGCAGTGGCGGTCGCCGCCATCCTGGCCGGCAAGATCACCCCTACCGGGCCGACCGTCGCCATCCTCTCGGGCGGAAACATCGACCCGCTGCTGATGCAACGCGTGATCAGCCACGGCCTCGCCGCGTCGGGACGGTACCTGACGCTGCGCATCATGCTGCCCGACCGTCCAGGTCAGCTGGCTCGAATCTCCGAGCTGCTCGCGGAGGCGACGGCCAACGTGATCGAGGTGCTGCACACCCGGCACGGCGTCGGCCTGCAGATCAGCGAAGTCGAACTCGACGTCAGCGTTGAAACTCGCGGGCCCGAACACCGCCAGCACGTCGTAGACACGTTGCGCGCCGCCGGCTACGACCCCCAGATCGACTAGCCCGGTCGACTAGCCCGGTCGACTAGGCAGACAGACAGACAGACAGACAGACAGACAGACAGGCCGGGCGGCTGCTGCTGCCGCCAGCGCTGTCGACCGTCGGCTGCTAGTTGATTGCTGCTGGCTGTGCAGCGTTGTAAGCGGGCCGCCTCATGCGTTGTGCATTGACCGCGCGAGGTGCCACTTCTAGCCCCTTGGCGAGCTCTCAAGGGGCTAAAGATGGCACCTCGCGTGCAGGGGAAGGCCAAGTGCAGCGAGTGGACAACCTGAGCCCCAATATCGGCGCGAATCGGCAGCCGAGCCTCGGCGGGGGAGTCAGGCGCCGGTGAACGTCTCCACGTTCGAGATCTGCACGGTGATCTCCTTGCCAGTGGGCGTGGTGTAGCTGGTCTTGGCGCCGACCTTGAGGCCGATGATCGCCGCGCCGAGCGGACTCTGCTCGCTGTACACGTCCAGGTCGCTGTTGGCGGCGATCTCGCGGCTGCCGATCAGAAAGCGGCTTTCGTCGCCGGCGATGGTGGCCGTGATGACGGTGCCCGGCATGACGGTGCCGTTGCTCTCTGGGGCGTGGCCGACCTCGGCGGTGCGCAGCAACAGGGTGAGCGTGCGAATGCGCGCCTCCATCTTGCCCTGCTCTTCTTTCGCCGCGTGGTAGCCCGAGTTCTCCTTGAGGTCACCCTCTTCTCGCGCGGACTCGATCTTCTTCGCGATGTCGCCCCGGCCAAAGTTGCTCAGTGTCGCCAGTTCCGCGGCGAGGCGGTCGTGGGCCTCCTGAGTTAGCCAGGTGACCGTTGTGTCGGTAATCACGAGTGATCTCCTTCAATACGCTCAAGCGCAGAAAGGCCGGTTGAGGGCCGCGCAGATATAGTCGTCGCCCGGGCGATTGCCGAGGCGAATACGTCAGTTTAGGTCAGCCAGCACTGGTAAATCAAACCCGTGTTGCTCAGATCGGTGGTGCGCAGAACCTCGGTGAACGACCGGTTGTACAGGCTGGAGGGCGGTAGATCGATGATCTTCCAGCCGACGACCGAATAGCTCTCGTTGAGAGCCTGAACCGCGCAACTCGCCGTGCGGTTCACCGGTAGCGCTACCTCGAAGGTGACGCTCACGCTGTGCTCATCAATGATGGTGTGCCCGATATCGCGCGCTTCTATCTGAGTGGATGCCCCGTCCAGGCCGGTCCACAGAACCCACGCTCCCAGCACCAACACGAAAACGCCACCGAGCCCCCACAGGATGCGGCGGTCGCGAACGCGGCGGGCCGGGGTGCGCCCGTAGCGCGATTGGATCGCGGCGCTCTCGGGTGCAGGTGCCGCGGCGACGTCAGATTCGTCGAGGCGCTCGGGCTGGCGGCTCGACTGAACTCCGGTGGGCGTGCTGTTGAGGGGCACTGGCGATTTCACACTTCCGATGGAGCGATTAGGCTGGTACCTAGGTTATCTGGCCTAAGGTTATCTGGCATTCCTGAGGAGTATGGTGACGCTGCGATTGATGGCTGTGCACGCCCATCCCGACGACGAATCGAGCAAGGGCGCGGCAACGTATGCCTACTACCGCAGCCTCGGCGTTGAGGTGATGATCGTGAGCTGCACCGGCGGCGAACGCGGCAGCATCCTGAACCCGTCCCTGACCGGCCATGCCATGGCCGAGCGTGACCTGCCCGGGCTGCGCCGCCTGGAGATGCAGGGTGCCCAGGAGGCGCTGAACGTGCAGCATCGCTGGCTCGGCTACGAGGATTCCGGTATGGATGAGGGCCAGGAGGCGCCACCGAACAGCTTTGCGGCCATTCCGCTCGACTACTCGGCTGAGCCGCTGGTGAATTTGATTCGGGAGTTCCGTCCGCAGGTGCTGATCACCTACGACGAAAACGGCGGCTACCCGCACCCGGATCACATCCGCTGCCACGAGGTCTCGATGGAGGCCTATCGTGCCGCCGCCGACCCGAGTCGCTACCCGCACACCGGGCAGCCGTGGCAGATCGACAAGGTGTACTACGACCGCATCTTCAACCTTGAACGTATCGATGCCATGTACCTCGCGCTGAGCGTGGCTGAGCCGGACTCTCCGCTGCTGGAGCCACTCGGCGCAGCCCGCGAGCGCATGGAGAATTACCCCAAGCTGGCCACCACGCACGTTCCCGCCGGTGATTTTCTTGAAGCTCGAGATGCCGCCCTACGCTCGCACGCGAGCCAGGTCACACCCGACAGCAGCTTCTTCTTCTGGCCCAACGATCTTGTCCGCGAGGCCTGGCCCTACGAAGACTTCCAACTCGTCGAATCGAAAGTAGACACCGCAATGCCCGAATCCGATCTGTTCGCCGGAATCCAGGACGACGCATGACCTCGCTGCTGAGCGTCGTGCTCGCCGCAACTCCCGACCCCGACTTCGACCCCAACACCGTCACCCCGGGCGTCGTCGGTTTTCTGGTCTTTTTCTTGATCGCGTTGGCAACCCTGCTGCTCTGCCTGGATGTGGTGCGTCGCATCCGTCGTACGACCTATCGCGCCGAGATCAAGGCACGCCTCGATGCCGAGGTCGCCGCCCGCGATGCCGACCCAAGCGCACCGACCACGCCGAGCGACAAGCCCGAATAAACCGTTACGGGTAGAGCGGATGCGTGGCGATCAGCAATATCGCCGCGAAATGACACAGAAACGCCACGACCGTCAAGGTGTGGAAGATCTCGTGAAAGCCGAACACACCGGGAACCGGGTTGGGCTTCTTCAGCCCGTAGACGACCGCGCCGACCGTGTAGCAGAGCCCGCCGACGAGGATGAGCGTCATCATGGCCGCGTTGGCCTGGAAGAAATCCACGATGAACAGCAGCGCGCCATAGCCGAGCACCAGGTAGAGCGGCACGTACAGCCAGCGCGGGGCGTGAATCCAAAACACTCGAAATAGGATGCCCAGCCCGGCTCCGCCCCAGACCAGCCAGAGCAGCAGAGTCGCCTTTTCCGGCGGCAGCGCGAGCACCGTGATGGGCGTGTACGACCCGGCGATGAGCAGAAAAATATTCGCGTGGTCGATGCGCTTGAGAATGATGCGGGTGCGCGGCTGCCAGTTGAAGCGGTGGTACAGCGCTGAATTGCCAAAGAGCAGCATCGAACTGAGCACGAACACAGCCGAGCTGATCTTCGCCGCCGACCCCTCAGCGAGCACGAGCAGCACGATGCCGGCAGCGATCGTCACCGGAAATGTGCCAGCGTGAATCCAGCCGCGCCAGGTCGGTTTGACGTCTTCAGGGTGGGCGTCAGCCGCCTCGATCAGCGGCAGATTGGGGATATCGTGCTCGGTGGCCATGCTGCAAGGATACGGCAGGGCGTGGCCCGGGTGCCGCGAACGCCCGGGGAGTGGACTAGCGTAACTGTGTGCAGAAACCCCAGGTACCCTCGCCGCGTGGCATCCTCTATGGGCTGTATCAGCGCCGGCTGAGGCGTGGGCTCACTCCGGCACACATGCCTCACCACGTTGCCATGATCATCGACGGCAACCGGCGTTGGGCCCGGCAATTGGGGTTTCAAACCGCCGCGCACGGCCATCGAGCTGGCGCCGCCAAAATGCGCGAGTTTCTGGAATGGTGCGACGACCTCGGCATTTCGGTCGTCACCCTGTACCTGCTCTCCTCCGACAACCTCACCCAGCGCCCGAGCGATGAACTCGCCGATCTGATCGAAATCATCGCCGATCTCGCTGAGGAGCTCTCGCACTACCGCAACTGGCGGGTGCAACAGGTGGGGTCCAAGGCCGGCCTGCCCGAGCCGCTGGTCGCGGCTCTCGATGCAGCGGATGCCCGGACCAGCGGCCATAAGGGACTACACGTCAACCTCGCGGTCGGCTACGGCGGCCGCACCGAGATCACCGACGCCATGCGCAGCATCGTCGCCACCCACCACGCGCACGGCGGCACCCTGGAAGACCTCGCAGAGACCCTCACGCCCGAACTCATCGGTCAGCATCTGTACACCGGCGGTCAGCCCGACCCCGACCTCGTCATCCGTACCTCGGGCGAGCAGCGGCTGAGCGACTTCATGCTCTGGCAGAGCGCGCACAGCGAGTTCTACTTCGTTGAAGCGCTGGGGCCCGACCTACGGCAGATCGACTTTCTGCGGGCTTTGCGCGACTTTTCCCGCCGGCAGCGGCGCTTCGGGGGGTAGCCACCCTGTGTTTGACAACCGATTGGAATTGCGCGCATGAATTCACTGCTCAGCTTCACCGACGGTTTTCGTGAGGAACCCGGCTACCTCGACTTCGGTCGGGTCGGCCCGCTCTCCGAGGCCGTGGTGGCTGAGACCCTCGGCCAAACCGAGGTATTGTCCCGCGCCCGCCACGGCAGCCTCGACCATCTGGTCGACCAGGATCTGCGTGCTCGCACCGCAGCGTCAGAGCTCACCGGCTTTGCCGCGGATCAGATCGTGCTGCAGCCCAACACGAGCTCCGGACTCATGCAGGCCATGTTTGGTCTCACCGGATCTGTGCTGCTCTCGGCCGGTGACTTTCCGAGCGTTCCGTTCGCCGCAGTGCGGGCCGCCGAAGCCCTGCACGTGGTGACTCCGCTCTGGTTGGAGACGGATCACGGCCGCGTCACCCCCGGACAGATCCGCGACCAGCTGACCCCGGCCGTCGCTGCCGTCGCCGTCTGCCTAGTCGATTCGCGCACCGGGTATCGCACCGACCTCGAGGGCATCCGCCAGGTCATCGGCGATCGCCTGCTCATCGTCGACGCGATTCAGGGCTTCGGCGTCGTCGATGCCGCCTATGAGGCAGCGGATGTCGTCGCTTCCGGTGGTCAGACATGGACGCGGGCCGGCTGGGGCACCGGGTTTCTCGCCCTCAGCGAACGGGCACTCGAGCGCCTAGTGCCCGTGATTTCCGGTTACGTCGGTACCGACACGGACGATCCCTGGGACGAGGTCACCCCGCCCAGTCACGCTGCCCGAGCCTTTCGGGTGACCAATGGGGACGCCATCGCGCAGGCGCGGTTCGCTGCTGCGCTCGAGCAGAGTTTCGACGTCGGTGTCGACGTGATCCAGAAGGCTATGAACGAGAATGTGTCGGAGATCATCGAGCTGGTCGATGAGTTCGTCGTCGATATCGTGTCGCCGCGGGATGTCGTCTCAAGGGCCGGCATCGTGGTCCTGGAGCCGCCAGCCGAACTTCTGACCACCCTGGTAGCCAGCCTGCACAACCACGGAATCACCGCAACCACCCGCGGCCGGACCGTGCGACTGTGTGTGCACGCGGCCCTCGACCCCGACACGGTAACCATGCTGAGGGGTGCGCTCACGGCGTACGCACTCTCAGCAAACTACTAGGAGTCGGCGCCGGCGTACCCGTCGTCCGCCTCAACGTCAGGTGAACGACAAATTTCGGTGGGCGTGTCGGGTTTCTTTTTTCTCCTGTAGGTCGTAGCGTCGCTTTCATCAGGTACGGCACCTGATCGAGACGGCCATATAAGTACGGCTCGAGAATTGCTTGATGGCCAGCTCGCCAAAGTGATCCGCGTCCTCGTGACGCAGGGTGGGAGTGGCCATGACCGCTAATCGAACCGATCGCAAGGCGACTGACCGGGTGGAGACATCCGCTTCGCAAACCGAGCGCACCTACGTGCTGGACACCTCGGTGCTTCTGTCCGATCCGAAGGCGATTTTCCGGTTTGCCGAGCACGCCGTGGTGTTGCCCGTGGTGGTGATCAGCGAACTGGAATCCAAGCGAAACGACCCGGAGATCGGCTATTTCGCCCGGCAGGCGCTGCGCAACCTCGACGAGTTGCGGCTCAAGCATGAGCGCCTGGACTTTCCAATTCCGGTCGGCGAGGGCGGCAGCCTGCGGGTGGAGTTGAACCATTCCAACATGTCGGTGCTGCCGTCTGGCCTGCAGCTGGGTGACAACGACTCGCGCATTCTGGCTGTGGCGCTCAACCTCGCCAATGAAGGAATGACCGTGACGGTCGTCTCCAAGGACCTGCCGCTGCGCGTGAAGGCCGCGTCGCTTGGCCTCGCCGCCGACGAGTACCGGCACGAACTCGCCGTTGATTCCGGGTGGACCGGCATGGACGAGATCACCCTCAGCGCCGAGCAGATGAGCGTGCTCTACGACAAGGAAACGCTCGATTCGCGCACGGTGCAGGACATGCCGATCAACACCGGGCTGGTCATCCACTCCGATCGGGGCTCTGCCCTCGGCCGGGTGACCAGCCGAGGCACGCTCAAGCTGGTGCGCGGCGACCGGGACGTCTTTGGGCTGCACGGACGGTCGGCGGAGCAGCGACTCGCCATTGACCTGCTGCTCGACCCGGAGATCGGCATTCTGTCGCTGGGAGGTCGAGCCGGAACGGGGAAGTCGGCGCTCGCCCTCTGCGCGGGTCTGGAAGCAGTACTGGAGCGTCAGCAGTACCGCAAGATCATGGTCTTCCGGCCGCTGTATGCGGTCGGCGGCCAGGACCTCGGCTTTCTGCCGGGGGACCAGGGCGAGAAAATGGGGCCCTGGGCGCAAGCAGTATTCGACACCCTCGGCGCGATCGTGTCGGAGAACGTGGTCGAGGAGGTGATCGAGCGCGGCATCCTCGAGGTACTCCCGCTCACTCACATTCGCGGCCGGTCCCTGCACGACGCCTTCGTGATCGTCGACGAAGCGCAGTCCCTCGAACGCAACGTGCTGCTGACCGTGCTGAGCCGCATCGGTCAGAACTCGCGCGTTGTGCTCACCCACGACGTCGCCCAGCGCGACAATTTGCGGGTCGGCCGCTTCGACGGCGTGGCCAGCGTGATTGAAACGCTGAAGGGGCATCCGCTGTTCGCGCACATGACCCTGACCCGGTCGGAGCGCAGCGCGATCGCGGCGCTCGTGACCGAGATGCTGGAGGGCAACGAGGTGATGTAGTTTCGGCGGGGGAGCGGATGCCTGTGGTCGCTGGTCACCGTTGGCGATAGCCCACGCGGCAGGTCGTTTGATTTGCGGCTCATGTGGGAGCATTCTTTGATGCCTGCTACTACTCGACTCATTTCCGCCGATGATGCGGAGCGCCTTGCCGTCCTCCAGCGAACTGGTCAGATCTTCTTCGCTCCGTGGGAACCAGTGCGCCAGGATCCCTACTTCACGGTCGCAGGTCAGCAGGCAGAGGTCGAAAATGTTCTTGCTCGGCACAGCCGAGGCGAGGCTCTGCCACACGTGATTCTCGACGAGGACGCCCAGGTCGTGGGTCGGATCACGTTCAGCGGGATCACCTATGGGGCATTTCAGTCGTGCAACATGGGTTACTGGGTCGATGAAGAGAACAACGGACGCGGCTACGCCACTGACGCAGTTCGAGCAATGACCACGCGGGCATTCGAAGAGTTGGGGCTGCACAGGGTACAAGCCGAGACGCTGATTCCGAACGTGCGCTCCCAACGGGTGCTTCAACGTGTGGGTTTCGTGCGTTATGGATTGGCGCCCGCATACCTCAAAATAGCGGGCCGGTGGCAAGACCATCTCATGTATCAGCTGTTGGCCGATCCCCGCTGAACGTGAACTCCGCCCTGATCCCGAGGCGTCCCGCAGGGGATTCCCGTATCGGGACGACAGCGACGATCGTTCTATTGGTGGCGGTGAAGAAAGTGAGTCGCGATGCCCGCGGCGTGAGCGGTTAACGACAGCGAGTGTTGCCGATAACGCCTGGGACGCATCGGCAACACTCGCTGTCGGTGGTGCTGCTACTTCTTCTGCGGGGGACGCGTCATGCTCAGCACGTCGAGCGCGGTGTCGAGCTCGGCGAGCGTGAGGTCACCGCGCTCGACGTGGCCGAGCGCGATGACGGACTCGCGCACGGTGAGTCCGTCGGCTACGGCCTTCTTGGCCACCTTGGCGGCGGCTTCGTAGCCGATGACGCGGTTGAGCGGGGTGACGATCGACGGCGACTTCTCGGCCAGGGCGCGAGCATGCTCGAGGTTGGCGACGAGGCCGTCGACGGTCTTGTCGGCGAGCACCCGGGTGGCGTTGGTGAGCAGGCGGATCGACTCGAGCAGCGCGGTTCCCATCACTGGGATGCCGACGTTGAGCTCGAACGAGCCGGAGGCACCGGACCAGGCGATCGTGGCATCGTTGCCGATGACACGCGAGCAGACCATGAGCACGGCCTCGGGGATAACCGGGTTGACCTTACCGGGCATGATCGACGAGCCGGGCTGCAGATCGGGGATGTTGATCTCGCCGAAGCCCGTGTTTGGGCCGGAGCCCATCCAGCGCAGGTCGTTGCAGATCTTGGTGAGCGAAACGGCGATGGTGCGGAGCGCCCCGGAGGCGTCGACGAGGCCGTCGCGGTTGGCCTGGGCTTCGAAGTGGTCGCGCGCCTCGGTGATCGGTAGTTCGGTTTCCCGCACCAGCAACTCGATGACCAGCTGCGGAAAGCCGTAGGGCGTGTTGATGCCGGTACCGACCGCGGTGCCGCCGAGCGGAACCTCGGCGATGCGGGGCAGGGCGGTGCGGATGCGCTCGATGCCGAGACGCATCTGGCGGGCGTAGCCGCCGAATTCCTGGCCGAGGGTAACCGGCGTGGCATCCATAAGGTGGGTGCGGCCGGCCTTGACGGCTTCTTTCCACAGTTCGGCCTTGGCCTCGAAGGAGACGGCCAGGTGGTCGAGCGAGGGGATGAGCTCGTCGATCAGGGCGCTCGTGACGGCGATGTGCACCGAGGTTGGAAACACGTCGTTGGAGGACTGGCTCGCGTTGACGTGGTCATTCGGGTGCACCGAACGGCCGAGCGCGCGGGTCGCCAAGGTCGCGATGACCTCGTTCATGTTCATGTTCGAGGAGGTGCCGCTGCCGGTCTGATATACATCGATCGGAAACTCGGTGTCGAACTGCCCGGTGATGACCTCGTCGGCGGCCGAGGCGATCGCGTCGGCGATGTCCGCATCGAGCACGCCGAGCTGAGCGTTGGCGAGAGCCGCCGACTTCTTGATGCGGGCGAGAGCCGCGATCTGCGCGGACTCGAGTGTGGAGCCGGAGATCGGAAAATTCTCGACCGCGCGCTGGGTTTGGGCACCGTAGAGAGCGTCCGTCGGAACGCGGACCTCACCCATCGTGTCGTGTTCGATCCGGTAGCCGGTTTGTGCGGAGGTGTCCACCACTGTGTGCGTTCCCTTTCGGTGCTGTATGAGAGTCGTGCTGTGCGCAACGGGTGCGCCGGTGAGCTAAATATCGCCCACCACGATGTTGGGGTCGGCGTGCCCTTCGAAAAGAACGTAGTTCGCACCGACGATAGCCAATGTACCGGCTGCGATGGCCGCGCTGATCACCTCGGACTGTTCGAGCAGTTCGGTGACCGTGTCCTTGAGGTGTTCCCGGCCGACCTGGCCGGCGTCGACCCGGGCGGGGTCCAGCTGAGTGGATGCCGCCTGCCCGCTGACCCGACGCACGGCCGGCACGATCTTCTCGATAATGCGCGCGATATGCACGGGCAAAGCCGGGGCATCCGCTGTCTGAGAATCGATCGCAGCACGTACCGCTCCGCACTCGTCGTGGCCGAGCACGAGAATGAGCGGAACGCGCAGCACGGCGACCGCGTATTCCAGCGAACCGAGCACGGACGACGAGATGACCTGGCCGGCGTTGCGCACGACGAAGAGGTCGCCGAGCCCCTGGTCGAAGATGATCTCGGCGGCGAGCCGGGAGTCGCTGCAGCCAAACAGTGCAGCGTGCGGTGTCTGCGCTCCGACGAGTTCGGCCCGCCGGTCAACGTCCTCGCGGTGCCGGGGGGTGCCGGCAACAAAGCGCGCATTGCCCTCGCATAGTTCGTTCCAGGCCTGCGCCGGAGAAGGGACGGCCGTCGATGACCGGTTCATTCCGCTCCATTTTGTGCGATGTTGGCGGCCAGCGCGGTGGCGAGGGTCTCGAAGTCGTCGGTGGGCGCCGTTCCGATCAGCAGATAGGTGCTCGGGCCGGCTGTTGTCACGAGCGCGTAGTCGAAATTTCCCCGGTCAGCGGCCGGTGCGCTGTTGCGATAGACGTCCCAGGTGACGCCAGAGATGCTGACCGTGTCGACGACGGGGGAGCCGGGCAGCTTCTGGGCCAGCCAGGTGGGGTTGGCGTCGAAGGCCTGGTTGAAGCCGATGAACTGGTTTTCGGGCGTGATCAGGCCGATGTACCAGGACGGAACCTGGTCGTTCGCTCCGGCTCGCCACTCGGCGTCGTTGGCGCTCCAGCCGTCTGGCAGCTCCGGGCTGGCCAGGGTGTGGTCGACGACCGGAGCCAGCTGGGCGGCGATGCTTGGATAGTCGGCGTCGCGGGTGATCGGGTTATCGTTGCGCGGCACCAGCAACACGAGCACGAGCACGGCTCCCACCGTCACCAGCAGCGACAGCACGAGGTTGTTCACGGTCTTGTGCGACCGGTACTTGCGCGAATTCTCGGCGAGGCGATCGGCGGTCTCCTGCGGAGTCTCCGGTCGGCCGAGCTCGGCGACGACGCGCGGCGGCTTGGGGGCGCGGCTCATCTGGTGGGTGTGGCGTCTTCGGAAGGTGTGGTGGCGGCCAGGCGGGCCGCGTCGAGGCGGGCCTTGGCACCGATCAGCCATTCCTCGCAGCGACGGGCCAGAGCTTCGCCGCGTTCCCACAGCGCGAGCGACTGCTCCAGGGTGCTCGACCCCTGTTCGAGTTCGTTGACGACGCGAATGAGCTCGTCGCGGGCCTGTTCGTAGCTGAGTTCACTGATGGTGGGGGCAGGCGAGGTCATGGCATCCATTCTAATTATTTCGGCGCGGCGGCGTTTGTGGTGACGGGCACGGTGCCATTAGCCAGGGTGAGCAGCAGCGCGGTGCCCTCGGGGGCATCCTCGGCTCGGCGCAACACGTGGCCGCCCGGCAGCTGGGCGATCGCATAGCCGCGATCCAGGGTGCCCTGCGGCGAGAGCGCGCGCAGCTGTGAGCGCAGGTCGACGACGACGCTGCCGGCGCGCTCCAGAACGCGCCCCGTCAACTCAGCGCCGCGGGCGACGTAGCGGGTGAGGTCTTCGCTGCGGGAATCGATGATCCAGCGCGGGTCGACCAGCGCCGGGCGGCTGCGCAGCTGAGAGATTCGGTCGATCTCCGACGAGAGGATGCCGGTGAGCCGGCTGCTGAGGCGTGCCCGGGCCTGCTGTACCCGGTTCAGTTCGTCGCTGACGTCGGGAACGACGCGCTTGGCGGCATCCGTTGGTGTGGACGCTCGCAGGTCGGCCACCTCGTCGAGCAGCGGCCGGTCGGCCTCATGCCCGATCGCGCTGACCAGCGGCGTCACGCAGGCGGCGGCGGCGCGCACGAGACTCTCGTCGCTGAAGGTGAGCAGGTTTTGAAAGTCACCGCCGCCGCGGGCGACGATGATGACATCGACCTCCGGGTCGGCGTCGAGGCGTTGGATGGCGCTCGTTACCTCGCCGACGGCACGGTCTCCCTGCACGGCGGCGTGCGCAACCCGAAAGTTCACGGCCGGCCAGCGCAATTGCGCGTTGCGAATGACGTCCTTCTCGGCGTCGGAGTCCTTGCCGGTCACGAGGCCGATGCAGTGCGGCAGAAACGGCAGACGCTTCTTGTGGGAGGCATCGAACAGCCCCTCGCTCGCGAGCTGCTTGCGCAGCCGTTCGAGCCGTTCCAGCAGGTCGCCGAGCCCGACGTGACGCATTTCGAAGGCCTGCATGGTGAGCGTGCCGCCCTTGACCCAGAAGTTGGGTTTGACCAGTGCGACGACGCGGTCGCCGGCCTTGAAGTCAGCGGTCAGTTTGGCCCGCACCGAGGACCAGATTGTGAAACTCACGGTGGCGTCTTCGGTGAGGTCTTTGAGCTTGCCGTAGACGTTGCCGCCGCTGGCACCCCACTGGGTGATTTCCCCCTCGACCCAGACCATGCCGAGGCGCTCGATGTAGCCGCGAATCTTGCCTGAGAGCAGGGCGACCGGCCACGGCGTTTCGACTGTGGCGGGGGCATCCGTCATGCGGCTGTCCTTGGCGTTGCGCTGGCGTGGGGCACAGGCTGGTCCTCCCAGAGTTCTTCGGTCGTGCGTGCGTAGACTGAGGCGGTGAATACAGCGCAAACGAAGAGCACTCCGCCCGTTATCGGCTTGGGCATGCCACGCATTCCAAGCGCCCGCAACAGGCTCAAGGATACCCCGGTGGTCGGACACAAGCGGGTGCTGCTCGCCGCCCCCCGCGGCTACTGCGCCGGAGTCGACCGTGCGGTCATCGCCGTCGAGAAGGCGCTTACGCACTACGGCGCCCCGGTGTACGTGCGCAAGCAGATCGTGCACAACATTCACGTGGTCTCCGAACTCGAAAATCTCGGTGCCATCTTTGTTGACGAGGTCGACGAGGTTCCACGCGGCGCGCACATCGTGTTCAGCGCCCACGGTGTCTCTCCGGCCGTCGTCAACGCCGCCGCCGAGCGCGGCCTGCAGGCCATCGACGCCACCTGCCCGCTTGTGACCAAGGTGCACCGCGAGGCCGTGCGCTTCGCCCGTGACGACTTTCAGATTCTGCTGATCGGCCACGAAGGCCACGAAGAGGTCGAGGGCACCGCCGGTGAGGCGCCAGAGCACACAACGCTCGTCGGCAGCCCGGATGCCGCCGACACGGTCATCGTGCGCGATCCCGACAAGGTGGTCTGGCTGTCGCAGACCACGCTGAGCGTCGACGAGACCATGGAAACCGTGCGCCGGCTGCGGGCACGGTTTCCGAACCTGCAGGATCCGCCGAGCGACGACATTTGCTACGCCACTCAGAACCGTCAGGTCGCCATCAAGAAGGTCGCCCGCGACTCCGACCTGGTGATCGTGGTCGGCTCAGCCAATTCGTCCAACTCCGTGCGCCTCGTCGAGGTGGCGCTGGAATACGGCGCGAAGGCCGCCTACCGCGTGGACTTCGCGAGCGAGGTCAAACAGGAGTGGCTGGACAACGCGACGACCGTGGGGGTGACGAGCGGGGCATCCGTTCCCGAAGAACTGGTCGAAGAGCTGCTCGAGGCCCTCGCTGATGCCGGCTATGCCGACGTTCAGCAGGTCAAGACCGCCGAAGAAGACCTGGTCTTCTCGCTTCCCAAGGAGCTGCGCACCAACGTCTCCGGCGAAACGGATGCCCGTGCCTTCGGCGGTCGCGCCGCACCCGCCGAGTAGACGGCCGGGGCGGTTCAGCCGCTGAAAGCTACTGGCGGCTGAGGAACTCGATCAGGGTCGGGTCATTGAGCATGGCGGCGAGCATGAAGGCGAACATCGTCACGGTCGACACTGCGCCGGCAATCAGCGACACGTAGAACGCACGGCGGCGCCGCAGCAGCAGACGCACCGACACCGCGGCAGCGGCGAGCCAGATAAACACCACCGTAATGGCCCCGACCGAGGTCAACGGGCCAATGCTGGCACCCGAAGTGTAGGTGCCCAGGCCCTGCTGCGTGTAGATGAGCTGCATGGCATCGGGGAGTGCGCCGAGCGAAAACGCGCCATACAGGGTGGCCAAAAGACCGACGGTCAGTAGCCCGATAGTGAGCGGCCGGTCCCAGCGGGGCACGGTGCGCGAGGAAGGCTGGTGCGGCTGCCCCGTCTGGAACGGCTGCCCCGTCTGGAACGGGGGTGCCGGAACGGCGGGCGGCTGCGCGGTCGGGTGCACGCTTGCTCCCGCCCCAACGGTGGGGGCGGGAGCGTCAGCCCGGTCCTGGTCCTGCGGAGGTTGCCAGGTCCAGCCCTCAGGGGCGAGTTCGCCGTACTGGGGGCGGGGACGAGGGGCTGGTGCGGGGGGACCGGAGTCCAGGTTCTCTGTCATGGTCTAACTGCTGTCAGTGCTCTAACTGTTTGAGTGCCCGGCGGAGCCGAGCTGACGGGTGGCATCGACGACGCGAGCGGCCATGGCCGACTCGGCTACCTTGCCCCAGGCGCGCGGGTCGTAAATCTTCTTGTTGCCGACCTCGCCGTCGACCTTGATCACGCTGTCGTAGTTCTTGAGCATGTAGTCGGCGATCGAGCGGGTGAAGGCGTACTGGGTGTCGGTGTCGATGTTCATCTTGACGACGCCGTTGGCGACCGCTTCGGCGATTTCGGCATCCGTTGAGCCCGAGCCGCCGTGAAAGACCAGGTCGAGCGGCAGAGCAGCGAGCCCGAACTTGGCCGAGAGGCCGGTCTGGATCTCCTTGAGCAATTCCGGGCGCAGCTTGACGTTGCCGGGCTTGTAGACGCCGTGCACGTTGCCGAAGGTCAGCGCGGCCATATAGCGGCCCTGCTCGCCCAGGCCGAGAGCCTCGACCATTTTGATCGCGTCGTCGAGCGTCGTGTACAGGTTCTCGTTGACGTCGGCCTGAACGCCGTCCTCTTCGCCGCCGACAGCGCCGATCTCAACTTCGAGAATGGCGTTGATGGCGCGGGTGCGCTTGAGAATGTCGGTGGCGATCTCAAGGTTCGCGTCGAGGGCAATGGCCGAACCATCCCACATGTGCGACTGGAAGATGGGGTGCCCACCGTCGGCCACCGCCGACTCCGAGGCTTGGATCAGCGGAATGACGAAGTCGTCGAGTGCACCCTTGGGGCAGTGGTCAGTGTGCAGCGCCACCGTGATGGGGTAGTTGTCCGCGACCGCGTGCGCGAAACGTGCGAAGGCGAGAGCGCCGGAGGCCCGGTTCTTTACGGTGTGGCCGGCAAAGTAGTCGGCGCCTCCCGTGGTGACCTGGATGATGCCGTCAGATCCGGCCTCGGTGAGGCCCTGAAGTACGGCGTTGATGCTCTGCGACGAAGACACGTTGAATGCCGGGTAAGCGAACCCGCCCGTCTTCGCTTTGTCGAGCATTTCGGCGTACTGGTCCGGGGTTGCGATGGGCATTGCGTCTCCTCGAAAGTGTGCGGGGGTGTGAACCGAGTCTAGCCACGCCCGACCCCGGTGTTCGGTCGCGATAAGGTGACTCGGGCGGACACTCCGCGCGACCCGCCGCGCATCCGTCGTAATCGAAGTCGAACTTACGTCCGGGAGGACCTTTTGAACAGCACTGAGACCGCCACCCTGTTTCAACACCCCGACCGTAACCTCGCCATGGAGCTTGTGCGCGCCACCGAGGCCGCCGCCATCCGCGCCGTGCCGTTCATCGGCCGCGGCGACAAGAACGCCGCCGACAAGGCCGCCGTCGACGCCATGCGCGCCTTCCTTGGCACCGTCAATTTCGATGGCCTCATCGTCATCGGCGAGGGCGAAAAAGACGAAGCCCCCATGCTCTTCAACGGTGAGCACGTCGGCAACGGCCGTGGCCCCGCCTGCGACATCGCCGTGGACCCGATCGACGGAACCAGCCTCACCGCCGCCGGCCGTCAGAACGCCGTCTCCGTCATCGCCGTGTCTGACCGCGGCACCATGCTCGACGCTTCGTCGATCTTCTACATGGACAAAATCGTTACCGGTGGCGCCGGTCGTGGCGTGGTCAGCCTCGACCAGTCCATCGGCGACAACCTTCGCGACCTTGCCCAGGCACTGAAGAAGCCGGTCGGTGAACTGACGGTGGCCGTGCTTGACCGTCCGCGCCATGCTGGCCTGATTGATGCCATCCGCACGGCCGGTGCCGGCACGCGCCTCATGCTCGACGGCGATGTGGCCGGCGGCATCAATGCCGCTCGCTACGAGACTCGCATTGACATGTGCGTCGGTATCGGCGGAAGCCCGGAAGGTATCACGACGGCCTGCGCACTCAAGGCCCTCGACGGCTACATGCAGGGGCGCCTCGCCCCGAAGGACGACGCCGAACGCGCCCGTGGCGTCGCGGCCGGGCTCGACATCGACAAGCTGCTTGAGATCGACGACATGGTCAGTGGCGATAACACGTTCTTCGTGGCGACCGGTGTGACCGATGGCGGACTCGTCGACGGCGTGCGCCGTAAGGGGCCGATGATCCGCACCGAGAGCATCGTGCTGCGGTCCCGTTCGGGCACGGCTCGTCGCGTCATCGCGGAGCACCTGGCGGCGAAGTGGCTGTAGTCGCTTCGCACTAGGTCTTCACACAATTGCACGTCTCGGGTCTGTCCATTCAGGCTCGGGGCGTGCTTCTTTTTGTGCCGTCTGCAGGTAATTACCCGCACAGGTCGGATTCGCAAAGCGTCTAATTCTTGATCGTCTAATTCTTAGAGGCGAACTTTGATGGCGCTGTGCTGAGCCTCGTTCAGTTCGGCACCGTCCAGGTCAACGGGAAGATCCAGCGTGTCGAGTTCTTCGGCCGGCGTCTCCAACTCGGGCGCGGTTAGTTTGCGCGGTGAATCATGAATGATGGCTGGTTCGGTGAGCAGCCCGATCTTGGTCTGGTCGATCCCCGGAAACTGCCGCGCGGTCACGAGCACCCGGGATTCGAGCGAGTTGGCGAACTTGTTGTAGCTGTCCACCGTGCGTTCGAGCGCCTTGCGCAGTGACTCCGCGTGGCCGGACAGCGCACCGAGCCGCTGATAGAGGGCGTTGCCGAGGTCGAACAGTTTCTGGGCCTCGTCGGTGACCGCTTGCTGCTGCCAGGTGAACGCCACGGTCTTGAGCACGGCCCACAGGTTCACCGGTGACGCCAGGGCGACTCGTTTGCTGAACGAGTAGTCGAGGATCGACGGATCGGCTTCGAGTGCTGCCGACAGCAGGGATTCGCTCGGGATGAAGGCAATCACGAACTCCGGGCTGGCATCGAAACCTTCCCAGTAGGTCTTCTTGGCCAGAGCGTCGATGTGGGCCCGTACGGCCTTTACGTGCTTGTCGATCAGCAGCTTACGGCGGGCGCCCTCCTCACCGGTGGCCGTGAACGGAATGGTGCTCGCCTCGATGTAGTGCTCAAGCGGAACCTTGGCATCGATGGCGATCGACTTGTTCCCGGGCAGGCGAACGACCATGTCCGGTCGGCCGAGCCCGGCATCCGTCGTGATATTGGTCTGCGTGTTGAAATCGACATACTGGGCTAGTCCGGCCGCTTCGACCACGCGTCGCAGCTGCGTCTCGCCCCAGACACCGCGGGTGCTGTTGGAGCGCAGGGCGCTCGCGAGCGATTCGGTGGTCACCCGCAGCTGCTGGTCGGACATCTGCGCCTGCTTGAGCTGCTCCGACAGTGATCCATATTGTTCGCTGCGTTGCGTTTCGAGCTCGGTGACCTTCTCCTGCATGGTGCGCAGGGTCTCGCGCACCGGGCTGAGGGCTTCGAGAACGAGGTGCTCGCGTTTCTCCCGCTCGGACTGCAACTGCTGGTCAGACTGCGCCCGTTCCGCAGCCTCACGCGTCGACGCCCGGTCGTGGTCGATCTGCGAACTGAGCCCGTCAACGGTCGCGAGGGCGGCAGACAGCTCGCTTTGCAGCGCCGCGCGCACGGTCGCCTCGCTGGCGCGCGCCTCGGCGAGGGCGACCTGGTGGCGGGCCTGGAGAACGTCGGGGTCGACCGAGCCCTCAGTCTCGCTGTTGCTGCGGCGACGTTGCACCAACACCAGGGTCAGCAGGGCGCCCAACGCGGCGCCGATGACGAGACCGACGATCAAACTCAGCAGTGGTTCCATGCTTGAAGTTTGCCAGCGACCACCGACATTGCCGGAATGACACTGGGATCAGGCTAAATGCACGCTAGTTGAGCGCCATTGGCCCGTGCATCGACGCGTGTTCCTGGGTAGCCACCGGCCCGATCACGCCGACCTTGACCCGGGTGATATGGGCAAGCTGCTCAAGCGTATCGACCTCGTGACGCTTTGCGGCGTGGATCATGATGGCAGCGCAGGCTTCAGCGTCTGCGAGCGCATTGTGGTGCGAGAAGTTTTCGAAGCCAGCCGCCATCGCCGCGACCGGCAGCCGATAAGACTCGAGATGGTAGGTGCGCCGGGCTACCTGCAGGCTGCAGACGTAGCGAAAGTCCGGCACCGGCTGGCCGGTCACGATCGACGCCGTCTTGATCACTCCGAGGTCGAAACCGGCGTTGTGGGCAACGAGATAGTCGTCACCGACGAAGGCGACCAGCTGCGGAAGCTGCTCGGCCCAGGTAGCCGCGCCCACGACATCCGCTGCAACAATGCCGTGAATGCGGGTGTTCCACTCGGAGAAAGCGTCGTGGTCGGGCGGCGGCTGGATGAGCCAGTAGGCCGAATCGACGACCAGGCTGTTACGCACTTTCACCATGCCCACCGAGCACGCCGAGGCGCCCGAGGAGTTGGCGGTTTCGAAATCGATCGCGGTGAAATTCAGCACGCCTTATGGTCTCACGGGCCACCGACATGAGCCTCCGACAAGGGCCGCGGTGACCTGGCCGGTAGAATGGTCTCTCGTGGCTCTTACTATTGCAATCGTCGGACTCCCCAATGTGGGCAAGTCAACCCTGTTCAACGCCCTGACCAAGAACAACGTGCTCGCCGCGAACTACCCGTTCGCCACGATCGAGCCCAACGTTGGAATCGTGAACCTTCCCGATTCGCGCCTGGCCGACCTGGCAACCATCTACGGCAGCAAGACCCTGCTTCCGGCGCCCGTGTCCTTCGTCGACATCGCCGGCATTGTGCGTGGTGCGAGCGAGGGAGAGGGGCTCGGCAACAAGTTCCTCGCCAACATTCGCGAAGCGGATGCCATCGCCCAGGTCATTCGCGGATTCGCCGACCCCGACGTCGTGCACGTCGATGGGAAGGTCAACCCGGCCGGTGACATGGAAACGATCAACACCGAACTGATCCTCGCCGACCTGCAGACCCTCGAGAAGGCCGTGCTGCGCTTCGAGAAAGAGGTCAAGGGCCGCAAGATGGCGCCGCTCGTTCTGGAGACCGCGCTCAAGGCGCAGGCCATCCTCGACGGTGGCCAGCCGCTGTCCTCCGCCACGCTCGACATCGAGCCGATCCGCGAACTGGGCCTGCTCACCGCGAAGCCGTTCATCTACGTCTTCAACGTCGACGAGGCCGTGCTGCAGGACCAGGCCAAGCTCGACACCCTCGCCGCGCTTGTCGCTCCGGCGAACGCCGTGTTCCTCGACGCGAAGCTCGAGAGCGAACTGAGCGAGCTCGACGCCGAAGACGCCGCCGAGATGCTCGCGTCGACCGGTCAGGCCGAGAGCGGTCTCGACCAGCTTGCCCGCATCGGTTTCGACACCCTCGGTCTGCAGACCTACCTCACGGCCGGTCCGAAAGAGTGCCGCGCCTGGACCATTCACAAGGGCTGGACCGCACCGCAGGCCGCCGGAGTCATCCACACCGACTTCCAGAAGGGTTTTATCAAGGCGGAGATCTTCTCCTTCGAAGACCTCATGGCCGCCGGCTCGATCGCCGAGGCCCGCTCGAAGGGCAAGGCGCGGATCGAGGGCAAGGAATACGTCATGCAAGACGGCGACGTAGTCGAATTTAGGTTTAACGTCTAATCAGGCCGGCCAAGGCCGCTTCTTGCAGGTCGAGGAGGTCCGCCAGAGCCTTTTCTGATGGTCGAGGAGGCCCGCGAGGGCCGTCTCGAGCGCGGTGTCCGTCGGTGTGCCGCCTCGCCGCATCAACGAGGTCGTGCACGGCCAGCGTCGAATCACCGCGAACACGGCTCTCCGCCTGGCCAGGTACTTCGGCACCTCGGCGCAATTCTGGTTGACGTTGCAGGACCGGCATGACCGCGATGTTGCCGAGGATCGCATGGCTGAGCAGATTGCGGCAATCACTCCGCGCCGCCCGCGGGACAAAGACCCTTCTTTCGAGGCACGGCGAACCTGGTGGGCGGAGAGCGGACTAGCATTCGGTTATGCTCACGGTCGACTCGCTCAGGAACCTCCTCGCAACGGGCCGTTCGGGTGACCTTGCGGCCCGACTCGCTTCCGTTGAGCCGTACGAGCGCCGCGCGGCGTGCAAGCCCCTGGTTGGTCAGGCCAAGGCCATCCTGTGCGCGAGTTCAGCATCGACGGTGACTTCGTGGCTTCGCGATCTGCGAGCAGACTATCCCGGGGGGTATGCGCAATTCGTTGACGCCTGGACAGGGCCATTGGAACTAGGGCACTGGGATGCGGCGACCACCGTCCTGCTGGCCTCCAAAGTGCCCGCTCAGGCCGCGAAAGTCTGGCCGATACCAGAGGACCGTTCGTTTGCGCAGTGGGTGTACCCGGCCTTGTTCCCCAACGACCTCATCGCGTTCGTCGATCAATGGTCTTCGGATTTCGCAGCGAATCCCAAGAACTGGGACCGTAACCGGGGTCGGGCCGTGATGTATGAGTGGATTGAAGAAGGTCTCGTCGAGGCACCACATCATGATGGAGCTGTCTTGATGCTGATCAGCGGTTGGGCTGACAGGCCGGGGAAGCCGCTTTTGTACTGGCTGCTTGCGAGACCGAAAGTCACCAGGGTGCTCTTCGCTCGTCTCTTCACGACGCGTGGCATCAAAGGTGCTTCTTTGAGGCAGAGCGACCGGAGTGATGTCAACGATCCACTTCGAACAGTGGTCGTGCCCGGGCTCGTGGAGGCTGGAGTGTGGAGTCGGAGCTTCGTCGTTCAAGGCGTCGAGTCAGCCTTGAGAAGTGATCTGCCCGCCTACCAGCGCCGCTGGTTCGTTCAGCTCGGTGCAGACCTGGGTCTGCCGGCGGCGGGGACGACCGCACTCGCTCGCTCACCCGGTTCAGGGGTTGTTCTGTAACGTAACGTGGTGGAGTTCAGATTCAACGTTTAGTTCAAGTGGATCCAGGGCTTGAAGCGGTGATGGGCGCCCGTGCCGGTCACCGCGCTTTCTCTAGCGAATCGTTGCTTCATTTGGCCAAAGTGGCGCGGAAGCCTCGACGTACGTCATGATGCGAGCGCTAATTCCAAAAGTCCGCGATTCGGCGATTTCGCGATGTGACGAACTCGATCGTTAGTCTCCGATAATCCTGATAGGCAGCCATCGTCCTCGGAAATGCGGGCGGGCGGAAGTCATCGAACGGCATCAAGAACCTGACTGCAGTGGAGTCTTCATTTACAAGATCTTGCAGGAGGAAAAATTTCACGTAGCCTTCGAAGCTTTCGAACAGAGCGAAGAAATCGGGATACCGGGCAAGCGTCTCACCGAGGGGGCTGCCCATGCCGAGGTAGTGCCGTCGTACACATTCGAGGGTGAGATCGAGCCGATCGGCGATCTTCTGATTGAACCCGCGGGCACCGTTGATGGTCTGTTTACCGTCCACCTTATTGCCGGGGAAAAGCATCATCCCGCCGATCGTGTACCCGATATCGTGGAACGACTTCCGTTCCACTTCCGGTATCTCGTCGATAATGTGCGCCATCCTGAACCAGCTGTCGAACGTGGGTATGACGGAATCACTCGCAAGGTAGAACTCGCCCAAGGCAGACTTGTGGTGCAGATACGCGTCCGGCGTGTGGTCGTCCAAGTCGAACAGAACGCCGTTGGGCAAGGGTTTGCTCCAGAGCTGCATGTGATATTTGCGAAGTGTTCGACTGTGCGTGTCAGGATCTTTTCCGCGAGCGTCGGTCCGCACGTCAAACGTCGTATCGATAGCCAAGTTTCGCCCCATGAACCCGAATCTTACTAAGCCTCGATCCACCGGTCCGCCTTGAGTGAACGGGGTCGCTGACTGCTGGGCGGTGTTTTGGTGGTGGGCGCGGCGAAGTTGTCGGCCTTGCTGCCGATGGTGTTCCGTGAGCTTCGGTGCCGTGTGGCGGATGGTCAGGTGGTGACGGTTTGCAGCGGGCCGCAGGCCGCCGCGAACGCGGCTGTCCGAGTTGCGACTCGGCATCGATAGCTTCGGCGGTCTGGCATCACTGCCGTGATGGATGCCATGCTCCAAACATGAGCAATTGGCGGCGCAGGACTCTCGGCATTGGGGTCGTTCTTTCAGTGAGTGTCGGTCTCGTCGCGTGCTCGGCGACGTCGGCGACCTCGGTTCAGGAATCCCCGAACGGCCGGTTGATTGCCGTCTCCGGGCAGACGAGTGACGTTCAAGAGCAGGCGCTCGCGGAGGGAACAGTCGCGTGGGGGCGTGGCGATTGCATGGTGGTCGAAGCAGAGGAGACCTACCTCATCGTGTTCCCACGGGGCACGACTATTGGCGGCAGCGATGAGGTGATTCTTCCCGACGGCTATGTCATCAGCGCTGGCGACGAGGTAGGACTCGGGGGCGGCTTCCACCCGGTTTCCACAGCGAGTGAGCTCTCGGCGACGCTGGGGGCGTGCCTGACCGAAGAGGTGTTCTGGGCAAGCGGCGAGGTGGCTGAGTAATCTCGACCACCGGATAGCGCCCTCACCCACATGCGCGAGAGGGCCGCCCATCCCAGATCTAACCTCTCGACGTGACTGCGTGGAATTTAAATTCAGTGTCTCGTTCTGAGTGTGCACGCCCCTATCGGGCTCGAATGCCCCATGGGACTTCTTATGCCGATTCCAGAGTTCGAACCAATCCGTGGAGCCGGTCAGCTCGATTCCGTCGTCGAGATAGGACGACCATCGGCGCGTCTGATCGTTGGCGTCGATCAGCGGGAGGAACAATCGCAGCATGGGAAAACTGGCATATCGATCCGGGACGAGATCGCGCGCTGGCGTGATGTCGCTCATTCTCGTTCCGCCTCCCGAGGGCCCCAAGATGAATCGACGCAATTCACGGGCCGTGGCTGACGAATACCGTGCCGCTGAGGTCGTACTGCGCGCTGGTGAACCGACTCCTGTCGTAACGTTGCTTAGTGACGGAACGTGGTGGAGTTCCGCTTCAACGTTTGAGCTCGTACTGGGCCGGCGTATACAATTTGACTCCCTGCGAGGAGTGACATGCGCAGATAGCTGATCGTCGTCCCGTGCCTGCGTGACCGCGACGCGAACGCCGGTCGCGAGAGGAGAACAAGGCCATGGTTTCTGGATCGGGACAGTCCATCATGCGTGATGCGCAGAGGGAATGGATGCAGTCGCTGCGAGCCAGAATTGCCCATATAGAACTGGTCTTTAACAACGGTGACGACGGTCACCCGCTGGTCGCGCAACTGGCGCACCTGGAATCGACGAGAACTGTCGGTGTTAAGCCTGGGAACGGCTACGCGCGACAGCGCCTCACCGCGGTGAAGCGTAGGTTCGCCTACGACCGCGAAATCATTCAGGCGCTCGACGGTCTGGGAGGCATCTTCCCTGATGTTGCGAGCACGGAGCCCTGGACCGAGCTGGGTGATGTTGATGTGGTGTTCCTCGACAAGCACGGCGAGGTGCTCGGAGCGACAGTGACGCATGAAGGAATGGTCATCACACCGGACGATGACGAGCGCCTCGATCGCCAGGCGTGAAGTTGCTTTGTCACGGAATCCGGTGGAGTTCAGGTTTAACGTATAGCGTTATTGACGCGATGCGTTATAGACTGATCGTGTGATCAGGTCTTTCGGTATCAAGGACACTGGAAAGATCTGGCATGAGCAGTACGTCAAGGGTGTCGACCGCGCGGTGCAGCGAGCGACCCTGCGGAAACTCGAGTTGGTCAATGCGGCCAAGGATCTTGAGGACCTTCGGATCCCTCCGGGCAATCGTTTGGAACAGCTGGTCGGGGACCGTCGAGGTCAGTACAACATCCGGGTGAACGTCCAGTGGCGCATCTGCTTCGTCTGGAGAGAAGGAGGAGCAGACCATGTCGAACTCGTCGACTACCACTGAGAACGACTCGATCGAGCCGATCCATCCGGGAGAGATCCTGATGGAGGACTTCATCGATGGATTCGGGATCACGCAGAACAAGCTCGCGGTCAGCATTGGGGTGCCGCCGCGCCGGATCAATGAGATCGTGCACGGCAAGCGGGGCATTACGGCCGACACGGCGATCCGCCTGGCGCGGTACTTCGGAACATCGGAAGAGTTCTGGATGAACCTGCAGTCCAACTATGAGCTGCGTCGCGAGCGCCGGGCGCTGCGGGACAAGGTTGCATCGATCACACCGCTGAAGGTCGCGTGACAGATTCTTCGATCAAGGTAGTTGCGCACAATGCGTTGGGGGCGCGAGACTTCGCCCAACTGGGGCGGCTGTTCGAAAGACGGGCCCCGTACCCGTGCGACGTCGGACTAGTCATCGCGTCAATGCATCCCTGAATGCGCGTGCCGCAGTCTCCGGACTTCATGCAGGCAGCCGTTGGAACGTGCTGGATTTCAGGTTCAACGCTTAGGCTCAAGTTTCTTGCGATATTCGTCACGAGAGCATCAATCGAAGGAGACCATCGTGCCTGTCATCGCCATCATCGGAGCCGGACCGGGACTCGGCGCAGCGGTTGCGCGCCGGTTCGGGCGCGAGGGCTTCTCGCTTGCCCTGATATCCAGGAACCAGTCGAAGCTGGACGCTATGGCAGCCGAGCTGACCGATGCCGGCTTCACCGCGAGTGGTTACGCTGCGGATGTCCGCACGCCCGCGTCGCTCGAAGCTGCCCTTGCACGTGCCGCGGCAGAGCTCGGTCCCATTACTGCGCTGCAGTACAGTCCTCTCCCGTCGCGCGACTACCTGAAGTCGGTGCTGGAGATGACTCCTGAGCTGGCGCTGGAGGCATTGCAGTTCTCGGCCCTCGGACTCATCCACGCCGTGCGCACGGTGCTGCCGGGAATGCGTCTGGCAGGAAGCGGCAGCATCATCCTGATTAACGGCGGGACCTCGGTGCAGGCGCGCGCCGGCTTCGCCGGCACGTCGATCGCCTTCCCCGCCGAGAGCGCCTACGGCGAGATGCTGCACGATGCCCTAGAGGGTGACGGTATCCGGGTTAACCAACTGGTGATCCCCGGCGGCATCCCCCAGCTTCAGCTTGCCAACGGCATCGATGGCGTCGCTGATCGCATCTGGGACCTCCACGCCGTTGCCGGTCCGTTCCGCACCATGCTCATCCCGCTCGAGGACGGCCGGGAGTAGCGAACTCGTTGCCCCGTCGCACGATAGTCCGCCCGACTGCACGACGAAGTGAGGCTCGGCGCGGTCTGCGCGTGGACGCAGTGCCCCCAAAAGAAGTCCACCGCCACCCGAGCGGCCGCTCGTCCGATGGAATTGCGTCGGTTGACTGCGTCGAGTGTTAGCGTTCTGGCATGACTGAGACGGCCAAGCAGAGATCCCGTACCTCCCGCACCGGGTCGATCCCACGCACGGCGGCACGGATCGCGCTCGGACTGGTCCTGGCCGGTGCCGGAGCCACCCACCTCACGGTCGCGCGTGACGATTTCCAGGCACAGGTGCCGGAGTGGGTACCGCTGAACGACGACCTCGTCGTGCTCGGCTCCGGGGTGGTGGAGATCACCCTCGGCGTGGCCCTCCTCGTCGCCGCGAAGCAGCGTGTGCTGGTCGGATTCGTGGTAGCGGCCTTCTTCATCGCCATCTTCCCCGGAAACATCTCGCAGTACCTGACGAAGACCGACGCGTTCGGCCTCGACACCGACCAAAGCCGCTTCATCCGACTGTTGTTCCAGCCGCTTCTCGTGCTGTGGGCACTGTGGGCGACCGGGGCGAGCACAGTACTCCGTCGGGCGCTGCGTGGGCGCCGATAGCCCCGTCCGTCGTGAACCGGGCCGTACCGGGTCGGCTGCACAGGGTGGCGGTGGCAGACTGATTCCCATGACGACGCTGCACATCACCGGCGATGACACCGCCGACGCCCTCCTCAGTGAGAATCCGTTCGCGCTGCTCATCGGAATGCTGCTCGACCAGCAGGTTGCGATGGAAACGGCTTTTGCCGGTCCGGCCAAGATTCGCGAACGGATCGGCACCCTTGATCCGAAAGTGATCGCCGACTTCGACACGGATGCCTTCGCCGAGATGTTCCGCGCGTCACCGGCCGTGCACCGCTACCCGGGTTCGATGGCGGCGCGTACCCAATCGGTGGCCGGGGCCATCATGAGCAACTGGAACGGCTGCACCGCCTCGATCTGGACGGAGGGCGATCCCGACGGCAAGGAAATATTCCGTCGGCTGAAGTCACTGCCCGGGTTTGGCGAACAGAAAGCGAGGATTTTTCTCGCACTCCTCGGTAAACGACTCGGAGTCGACGCGGCCGGCTGGCGCGAAGCATCCGCTCCCTATGGGGAGGAAGGGTCATACCGATCGGTGGCCGACATTGTCGACCCCGAATCGCTCACTCGCGTGCGCGAGACCAAGCGCGCCGCTAAGGCAGCCGCGAAGGCGTAGTCTCGCGTGGTGGGCCCTCACTTCAACGAACGGACATTCGACTTTCTCGACGAACTCGAGCATCGCAACGAACGCGATTGGTTCCAGGAGCACAAAGCGATTTACGAGCACGAGTTGAAAGACCGGATGCTTGCGGTCATCGAGCGAATCAACCTTGCGTTGGGCGACTTCGCGGCCGAGTGTGTGCGCCCGCCGAACAAGGCCATGATGCGCATCTATCGTGACGTTCGATTCTCGAACGACAAGTCGCCGTATAAGACTCATCTCGCTGCCCACTGGCCACCCCGTGGACTGGAGAAGGCTGGGGGAGCGGGATACTTTCTGCAGGTGGGTGTGCGCAGCGTCATGGTGGCCGGCGGTGCCTACAGCCCGCCGCCACCGCAGCTACGGGCCATCCGCGACTACGTGCTCGACCACCACGGAGAGCTGCGCTCTCTGCTCGCCACGCCCGCGCTCACACAACTGGCGCAACCGTTCGGCGGCAACAAGCTCATCCGCCCGCCGCGCGGCTTCCCGGTCGGCCATCCGGCGGCTGACCTTTTGCTCAATCGCAGCTGGGCGCTGGTCGGCCACCTGCCCGGCGACGTCGCGCTCGACGAGAATTTCACCGACCTCGTCATTGAACGGTTTCGGGCGTTTCAACCGGTAGTCGACTTTCTCAACGTTCCACTGGCCGCGGCCACCCCGCTCGAGCAGGAAGCAGCCGTAGGCCGCCGTCGCTCTGCCTGACCACAGCCAGCCGGGACCCGCGCCGCATCAGGCCAGGGCCCCGCTAAGTGCCGGTCACACTTTGTCCCTGTGGTGGTGCACAATCTGGGCGCCGTTTCTCACAGCAAAATTCTGACCTGGGGTGTCTATCCGATCGCGTACCTGCTTCCGGCCATCGGTGTGAGCGGTGGAGACGCCTGGGTCGGTAAGCAACTCGGATACTCGATAGCCGACATTCTGGCGAAGGCGCTCTATGGGCTCATTATCTTCCAGATTGCGCGGATGAAATCCTTTGCCGACGACCCGGCATTCGCGCTGGAGGAACTGTCCGTCGAGGACGCCGGGGAATTGTCTCGGTCGATCAAGCCCGCGGACGTCGTGAAATAGGGCGAACGTCATCGGGGCCCGGCCGAGCGAACGTCTGCTCGGCCGGGCCCCCTGTACACCCTGGGCCTATGACATCGAGGTGACAACGGATGTCTGATGCCTCACCCGACAAAGGCGCCGCCTAGTCCAGCGCCGTAATACGGCTCAGCACCTGCTCGGGAACCGCCTGGCGCGGCACCTCGCCCACCAGAAAATCGCCGTCGGGCAGCAGCGTGCCGGAGTCGGACGACCAGAACTCCGCGCTGATCACCGCTCCGCTCAGCTGGCTGCCGTGCAGCTCGACGTGGTCGTCGTGTCGCTGGCCGAGCGCCCACCGGTAGTGGTCGGTCACGTTGGCGACTGGAGAATAGGTCGACAAAGGTACCCCGCCAACAGCCGGGCCGCGGTCGTCGAGCAGCACGGCGATCAGCGGCAGCGCGGCGAACCCGCGCAGCCAGTCGGCAACATACATTGACGCGTTTTCGGCGTTGTCGGGGTCGAGCCCGGACACATCGTTCGACCCCGAAAACGGATGCGTGAGTGCCAGCCACTGCATCGGCGACGGAATCTGCAGCACGACCGGTACCCGCTGGGTCTGGCTAAAGAGGGTGGCCAGTTCAATCACGTACGCCGTCGTCTCGGCATTACCGAGCAGGGTACGCAGGGCATAGCCGGTGCGGGTTTTGGCGCCCATCGCTGCCTGAAGCGCAGGGTCGGCGGCGACCCGCTGGGCGTAGAACCGGTCGAGGCTGAGCAGGGCCAGGTCGGACTTCAGCACGCCCTGCACCTGGCCGAAGAAGTTCGCGAAGGCCATCGGCTCCTGCCACGGCACCGGCTTGCCCTGCAGAAAAACGGATTGGGCATAGTCGTGGCTGTCCAGCACGACCGCGCGACGGCGGCCCGACGTTGGCTCGGCCAGCAGTTCATTCAATGAAACGGTCACGGTGTCTCCCATCGATCAATCAAGAAAATCGACCCGGGCTGCGGGACCGTAAGGAGACGGTCCCGCAGCCCGGGTCAGCTGGTGAAAATTAGGACTTGTGCACGGCCACTTCGCCGTACTTCTGCTCAAGTTCGCGCACGCGCGCCTCGAGCTTGCTGATTTTCAGAACTCGGCGGTCGGGCACCATGATGAGGGGTAAATCTCCGATCTTGCCCTTGACCCGCTCGGGCTCAATTTTGCCCCAGTGCGTCGCCAGCAATTCCTCGTTGTTGTCCTGGCCCCACGAGCCGTAGTAAAGCAGGTCCTTAGGCGGCTCTTCTTGAACGAACTCCGCAACAAACTCCTTGTACGGCTTGCCGCGACTGATGCGATCTTGGCGCATCTGGGCCCGCAATTCAATCGTTGCCTGCTCATACACCACGAAAGTGTCAGCTTCCCAGACGACGCCGTAAACGTTCGTGGCGACCTGGGCCGAGATTCTGTCCAGCTCAAGGTCGGTCACGACGAGTTCGGGGTCGCGCTCTAGCACGTCGCCGTAGCCACCGCCGGCGCCCTGGGCGATCATGTAGAGTTCGCCCTCCTTGGCCACGTCGAACTGCAGCCCCATGTGTCCGGTCTGGTAATCGCCGCCCTCGAAGGGCTGCTCGTTCATGACGCGTTCCATCGAAAGGTTGAACTGCGACGGGTCCTTCTTGATGATGTCGTAGATGTTGATGTCCTTGACCATGGCCAGGGGATAGACCGGGCAGCCGTACCCTCCGAACATTCCGGGAACCGAGGAGAACTTCGATCCGGAGGTGACGGTCATGAAACCCCAGCTGGGTGTACCGCGAGAGGCCACCATCATCTCGTAACCCATGCCGCCGCGATACTTGCCGAAGCCCTGATTGTCGCGCACCAGCCGCTTGCTGACCAGTTGCAAGAACGGTACCTCTTCTTCCATGACTTCCTGCTCGCCGAGGTCGGCCATGGCGCAGAACAACGGCGCCACGGCGTCTTCACCGTCGCGGAACGCCTTCGCCCCGCCGCCCATGCCGTTGAGGTCGGCACACAGATTACCGACCTGCTCACCGTTCTGTGTGGTGCCGCCCCAGAGAAAATCGTTGATCTGGTTGAACCAGGGCGCCACGACGTTCGAGTATTTCTGTGGCGATGAGAACTGCATCTTGGCGAAGGCCGACTGTAGGGCGGAGAAGCCGCGGAAGGATGCCTGCAGCGACTGGCCGACGGGCGCGTCGTAGCCGGCATCCGCCCAGGTATGTTCCTCCGTGATAATTTCGATGGGCGACAACGCTCCGGTGCTGCGAGGCAGGTCAGGCCACCAGTACGAGAGAACTGCCTGGGACATGAAAGATTTCGTTGACGCGAGCGGCGAGTTGAGGGCCCGATTGAGAATCTCGGGGCCGGTACCGGTGAGATCGATAATCATTCGTTCGCCCTTCACAGTGATCTTGCAGGCGAACTTGATCAGAATGTTCTCCTTAAGCGTGGAGTCCACGAACTGATTGAAGGTGACGGTGCCGTCTGGCAGCTCGCCAATACGGCGGCGTACCTCAGTCTCGACGTCCTCGACGGTGACGCGAAGTGACGCGACGAAGGTCTCCTGCCCAACCTCGTCGATGAGCCGGTCGACGGTGTCCATGATGCGCCGGGTGGCGCCCATCTTCACCTTGATGTCGGCGAGCATGAGCTTCGGGTCGCGCGTGGAGTGTTGCAAGAACGTCAGCAGGTCGCGCCGCAGGTGCCCCTTCTCCACAATCTTGATCGGCGAGGCACGCAGACCGTCATCGAATGGTGACTCCGAACCCGACGGCATACCACCTGGTTCGCACGCTCCGTTCTCGCCTTCGTGGATGGTCGCACCCACCCAGGCGATGATGATTCCGTCGCGCATGACCGGTACGAGCATCGACTGATCGGTGTTGTGCACCATGCCGAAGCGGGAGTCGTTGTGGAAGAAGCCGTCACCCGGGTTGATGCCGACGGTGGGCTCATCCTTCCAGTTCTTCATGATGTAGCGGATGGGATGGTGCAGCACCGCGGAGAAGGCGATCACGCCGCGGTTGGAGAGATACGTGACATCGCCCTCGGCGGTGTAGACCGCGCAGGAGAGGTCGGCCCACTTCGCTCCGGGCGCCGCGCCCATGCTCTCGCACATCTCGAAGGCCTCGTCAAGTGCACCGGCCAGGCGTTTGCGAATCCGGTCGACCTCGAGCGGGTCAATGCCCTTCGCGATGCACTCCTCCTCATAGGCGGTGCGCGGCATGATCTCGTGAGTACGCATGATGGCCGGGTCTGGCCCGAGGAAGAGGGTAGTCTCGTCCATGAATTTGTCGACCCACTGCTGTTCTTGGTCGGTCAGTAGCTGGGATGCGTCGTCGTCTCCGCTGGTGGGCACGAACTGGTCAGTTGTCAGTGTCATGGTGTTCAAGCTCCTTTGCTTGCGTTCGCTGAAGAAAAAGTGGGAAGGTCGGTCAGTCGCTCAGTAGCCATACCGCCCCCTGCACTGTCGGTTCCAGGCGCCAGCCTGGTTCCACCAGATAGGTGGTGTTTTCGGTCGTGACGATCGCCGGTCCGTGGATCACGTATTCGTGTTTGAGCGCGTCGGCGTCGTAGACAGGGGTGTCGACCGCGCCGGCGATGCTCGTGAAGTGCACCGAACGCCGCGAGACCGGTGCCGGCTTAATCTTCTCGCCGCCGGTTTTGATCGACTCGAATTGAATGACTTCGCCCTCGATATAGGACGCTACGCGAATGGTCTGCGCCCGGACGCCCGCCTCTGGCGCCTGGGTTCCCTCGCCGTATCGTTCGCCAAAGATCTCGGAGAACGTCTTGATCAGGTGCAGCACGTCGGCGACCCCGTTGACCCGGTTGATGTTGAAGGCGACGGCAGTGGTGACGAGCTGGTTGCCGTAGCGCATGTCCATTTCGAGTCGGTAGCGCACGTCGGCGCGGTCGTAGCCCTGGCGCACGAGGTCTTCGGCGCCCTTCGCTTCCAGCTCCTCGATGTACCCGTTGAGCGCTTCGTACTGAGCGTAGAGGCTGCGCTTGATCGGTTCGTAGAGCACGACGTAGGCGCTGCGTTCGTGAATGTGCAGCGGTCGCATATTGCCGGCGCCGAGCGCCGAGAACACCGACGCGAAGGGTGGAAACAGGATGCGGCTGATGCCGGCGCTCGCCGCGATGCCGCAGGCATGCAGCGGACCGTTACCGCCGTAGGCGAGCATCGTGTAGTCCTCGATCAGCCCGCCGCGCGAGCGCAGCTCCTTTTCGATGCCAATCGCCATCTGTTCGTCGACTGTCTTCTTGATAACCTTGGCAACCTCGACCGCGTCGAGGTCGAGCTCGTCGCTGAGCGTCTCATCGATGACATAGATCGAACGCTTCTTGTTGAGATTGATGTGCCCGTTGGCGTAATTGTCCGGGTCGAGGTAGCCGAGTACCAAGTCGGCGTCGGTGACCGTGGGGCGCAGGCCGCCACGGTCGTAGCAGGCCGGGCCCGGGTCGCTTCCGGCTGATTCCGGTCCGATTTGGATGGCGTGGTGAATGCGGTTGTAGGCGGCGATAGATCCGCCGCCGGCGCCGAGCGTGTTGAGGTGGATCATCGGCGCGGAGACCATCCAACGACCAATGGTGGGCTGGAAATCGTAGTGCCGCACACCGCCCTCTGGCACCAGACCGATATCGAACGAGGTGCCACCCATGTCCATTGACACGACGTCGCCGAGGCCGGTCGACTCCGACAGGTGCTGGGCCGCGCCGACGCCGGCGATCGGTCCGGAGTGAATCGTTTGCAGGGCATCCGTTGAATTGGGCTGCGCCATGCCGCCCGAATTGTGAATGACGAGCATCGGCTTCTCATAACCGGAGTCACGCAGGTTGTTGGAGAGCTGATTGAGGGCATGAAACATTGTCTGGTGCAGAAAAGCGTCGACGACGGTGGCCATTGCTCGCACGTATTCGCCCTTGCGGCCGGAGACCTGGCTGCTCAGCAGCACCGGAATCGACCCGAGCTCGTGCGTGGGGTACTCGTCGAGAATGATCTCGAGAATGCGATCCTCGTGCACCGAGTTCTCGGTCGCGTTGGTCAACGCGATAACGATGGCCTCTGCGCCGTTGTCGACGAGTTCGCGCACCTGGGTGCGCACGTCGTCGTACATCAGGGGCACCAGTACCTCGCCGACCGAGTCGATCCGTTCTTTAACCGAGCGGATGAGGCGGCGCGGCACAAGCGGGTCTGGTCGCTGGGCATCGGGCATATCGCCCTGCTTGACCCCGTCGAGTCCTTCGCCGTAGCCGCGGCCACGAGAGAGCGGGATGGTGTCCTCGAAGCCGTGGGTGACGATCGCCGCGACCCGCGGCCCCTTACCCTCGATCAGGGCGTTGGTGCCGAGGGTGGTGGCGTAGCGCACCGAGTCGACCTCCTTGAGCGCGGTTTCGCGGCTGATGCCGGCGCGCTCGCAGGCCCGGTCGAGGGCTTCGTTGAAACCGAGGGCGAGGTTGTGGTGGGTGGTGAGCGCCTTGGATTCGATGTACACGTCGTCCCAGACGAAGAAGCAGTCGCTGAATGTGCCGCCGATGTCTACGGATATGCGTTTCACGGTCAGTGCCCTTCGGAGTTGTCGGCGTGCGAGTGGGAGTGGGAATGTGCGGACACGGAATCAAACCGGGCGCTGAGGTCGGTCTCGGCGTTCTCGCCGGGGCCGTAGTTGACGACCTCCTCGGGGTTGCCGCCGTGGGCTTCCCACTTTTCGCGCAGGGAATCGATGTCCCAGAGCATGTCGACGGTCGGCGGATGCCCCGGCGGCAGGTATTCGGCCTCGATCTGGGTGCCGCAGGTGGGGCAGTAGAACTCCAGGATGCGGCAGAAGGTCGGGTCCGGGGAGAACGTGAACTCGTACTTTTCCGGGTCGATCACCGGGGGGTGAATCTCCTGCGGGTCCCGGTCGTAGACCAGAGTTCCTTCCTTGTAGTTGCCGCGGGCGTCGCCGAAGTCATGGGCGCAGACGCGGCAGATCCACCGCTCCGTATCGAGGTCGATGAGCAGGTATTCGGTCATGGGAACGCGCATTGTGTTTGTACCTTCCTGGGGAAACAAAAAAGTGGGCTAAAGCGTGTCGGCGAGCTGCAGGTCGCCGGCCGTGGAGACCGTCAGGGTCCAGCCGAGCGGCACGCGCGCGGTGAAGAACGGTCCCTCGACGATGGCCGGTCCGGCCGCCGCGGCGCCGGGCTTCTGGTCGTCGAGTTGGTAGACCGAGACGCTGTCGATCTGGGTGGGAGTGGAGCGCACCTGCCGGGTTCCGGCGGCCACGGCGGCGCTCGCCGCAGCGGGTACCCCGCTGGCGATGGTCGGGTGCGGCAGCCGGAAGGTGGCCTTGAGCGAGAGAATCTCTTCGCCGTCTTCGACAATGGTCGACCAGTCGAGTTCGCACTCGCTCAGGTCGTGCCCTTCCTGGAACATGTCCTTGCCGGCATCCGCTTGCATCGACGTGCGCACCGCGGTGATCTCGGCCTCCGAGAACCCGGTGACACTCGTTTCGTAGGACTGGGCGATGTCGGAGAAGCTGATTCCGTAGGCCGAGAACACCGCGGCGAGCCGCGGCACGAGTACGTTGTGCACGCCGGCAATGCGTGCGGCGGCGCAGGCGTTCATCGGTCCGCCGCCACCGAACGCGGCGACCGTCGTGTCGCCCGTCGCGCTCACGAGGTCGGCGAAGGCCCGCGCCAGGTGGCTGGAATAGCTGGCTTCCATGCGAATCAGGGCCTCGTCGAGGCTGATTCCGAGTGGGTCGGCGACGGTCTTGGTGATGACAGCGCGCGACCGTTCGGCGTCGAGGGCCATCTCGCCGTTCAGATAGGTGGCGGGGTCGAGCACGCCGAGCAGCAGGTTGACGTCGGTGATCGTGGCCTGCGTGCCACCGAAACCGAAGCAGGCCGGTCCGGGGGCTGCCCCGACGCTTTCCGGCCCGACGGTGATCTCGCCGTCGTGCACGGCAATGATCGAGCTGCCGCCGACTCCGGTCGAGCGCACATCGCTCATCTCGTAGGAGATGTCGACGCCCTGGATCGATCCGCGCCGGTCGACGGCGATCGTGGAATTGGCGACGGCGCCGACATCCGTTGTGGTGCCGCCGACATCGATCATGAGCACGTTGTCGAGCCCGTACGCCTCGGCGAGAGCACGGGTGCCCTCGAGGCCGCCGCGCGGTCCGGAGGAGTAGGTCTTGAGCGCGACCGACTTGGCCACGCGGGAGGAAGCGCCGTCGTTGCGGTAGATCAGCAGCGGGTTCTTCACCTTGTAGGCGCGCAGCCGGTGTTCGGCGCTGTACAGAAAACGCTCGACCGTGGGGTGCAGAAAGGAGTTGAGGATGCCGGACCAAACCTGACGCTGGCGGGAAGTATCAGAGGCGAACTCGCGGGAGAACAGAATCGGCACCGAACCGAGCAGGTGTCGGGGAAAGTTCTTGAGCATGGTGCGCTTGAACAGGTGTTCGCGTTCGGCGCTCAGGCCGGCGACGACGAGACGCTCCGCTCCGGCGGTGGTCAGTCGGTTGATCTCGGCGACGAGCTGGCGGGAGAGTTCCTCGGGACTGCCGTCGGCCGTGATGATGCCGATCCGGGCACCGATCAGGTCGGTGAACAACGCGGCGGTGTCGTCCGAGTGGCCGAGCGAGTCCGGCAGGGTGGGATCGTCGGTGATGAGCCCGATCTTGGGCCCCTTGCGCTGCACCAGCGCGTTGGTGCCCTGGGTCGATGAATAGCGGATGTGCTGGGTTGAATGCAGCAGGTCGGCTAGATTCGCTTCGCCGAACAGTAGAGCGGATGCCTTTGTCATCGCGTCGAAGAGACACTGGGACAGGTCGACCGGAGTGGTGAGGGTCTTGGTAAACGTGAAATCCGTGCCACTGGCGACAACAATGTCGGTGAGGGTTCCACCATTGTCGATGTTGATCAATCGTTCCATGAGCGCTCCTTTGCGGTTTGTGGTGAGTGATCGAGGCTCTCGGGGAGCCACGTCACCAAGAATGACCCCGCGTCCGAGGTACAGCGTGTCCCAGATTGGGACACCGCACGACTAGCGCTCGCGGGGTCGCAGCGGGCATGCTTGCAGAGTCCACAAGGGAGTCGATATGCATAGAGTCGCCGATCGGCGAATCAAGATAGCGGCGGCGCGCGCCGATTTTCTGCGATTCGGACACGCTGAAACCCAATCGGTTCCTGGCGTGGTGGCCGCCTCCTGGCAGCGTTCCTTCTCAGCGGGAGTGGATGCATCCACTTCTCAGGCAGTGTTTCACAACGACCTCGATCTGACCGGCCGCCTGATGCGCTGCTCGGAACCGGTCATCGCCCGGCTGAGCGGTGAGATGGCTGAAATGCCGCTGTCGATCGTACTCACCGACTACAAGGCACGAATTCTGAGTCGTTCCGAAACCGACAAGACCATCGGAACCCTGCTCGATGACGTGTCACTGGCGCCCGGCTTCAACTACGCCGAGGCGAGCGTCGGAACCAACGGAATCGGCACCGTGCTCGAGTCGGGTCAACCGTTGTACATCGTGGGGCCCGAGCATTTTCTCGAGCACCTGCAGCCGTTCGCCTGCGCCGGGAGTCCCATTCGGGACCCGATCACCGGGCGGGTGGAGGGGGTGCTGGATATCAGCTGCCTCATCGAAGATGCCAGCCCGCTCATGCATTCCCTGGTGCGGTCGGCCGCCCATGAGATTGAGCGCAACCTGCTCGTCGATCGCAGTCAGCGACAGCAGGCACTGTTTGAGGAGTATGTGCGGGTGGATTCCCGCAACCGGGGCGCCGTCATGGCCATCGGCGGCACCGTGGTGATGGGCAACGCGGTCGCGCAAAGTTCGTTTTCTCCCGATGAACAGTGGACCATTCAAGAGCACGCTCGCTATCTGATGATTTCTCCTGGTCAGCCGGTCGACCAGATCGAGCTGTCCTCGGGCAAGGTCGTGCATGTTCGGGGCAAACGTGTCGTGGTGGGCCCGGACGTCGCCGGCATCGTTGTGGTGGTCGAAATCGTCTCCGAGCCCGCACCGGTACCGGTGCCCGCATCGAGACTGACCCTGCCGCCGCTGCGGAGGCACCGGTTGAAGAAACCCATTCCTGCTGACTCTTCGGCGATTCTGCACGATGCGGAATCCTTGCTCGGCAAACGCGCCTCGAGCGGAGTGGTCACCGCGCTCACCGCCGGCGCGCCCCTGCTCGTGCTGGGGGAGGCCGGCGGCGGCAAGGTGTCGCTGCTCGCCGAACTATATCGCCAGATTGTTCCGCTGGGTCGAAGCGTCGTGTTCGGTGCCGAGCAGCTCAATCAGCACGGCGTGCACTCGGCCATTAATAACGACCTGATCAGCGCCCTGGCCCGGCCAACGCTGTACATCTTTCGCAATATCGATCGGTTCACCGAGGCAGCGACCGCCGAACTCGAGGCGTTTCTGGTGACCCGCGAAGCCGGTGCTGGCGGCCTGGCCGTCACCGTGTCGCAACCCGATCTTCAGGCTGACCTGGCCGCTGCCCGCCCGTACACGGCCCTACTGCAGCACTTCACAACCTCGGTCACGGTTGCGCCGCTGCGGCACCGCCAGGGAGACCTGCCCGACATCGTCACCCGGGTGCTCGCGCGACGGGCCGGTTTACGTCCGGCCACTGTGAGCGCCGGAGCGATGCGGGTGATCTCCCGCTATCCGTGGCCGGGCAATATTCGTCAGCTCGAAGAAGCGCTCGACACCGCCCTGCTCACGCGACCGGTCGGCGCCATCCAGGCCGAAGACCTGCCCGCCTACTGCCACGGCGGTGCACCGCGCCTGTTGTCGGCGATCGAAGCGGGGGAGCGTGACCTCATCGTCGGTGCCCTGCACAAAGCCGACGGCAATCGGATGCGCGCGGCCGAGTCCCTGGGAATAGCTCGGTCCTCCCTCTACCGCAAGCTAAAAACCTTCGGTATCACCGTCACCGACTCGTAGCCGGGCTGCGGCATCCGCTTACTGGCGGTGTGTGGCACGCAGGCGAATCACAGACCAGACGACCACGACGGCGACGAGTGCCATGGCGGACAGTCCGAGTCCGGAGTAGCCGGCCAGCGCCAGAATCGGCCCGGCGATCGCGCCGCCGAGAGCGCCAGCCGCGTTCATCGAGAGGTCGGAGAACCCCTGCAGCGAGGATCGATCCTCGATCTCGACGGCCTCGGCGACGAGCGCAGAGCCGGCGACAACGGATGCCGACCAGCCCAGGCCCAACAGCACCAGACTTACCGTCATCGTGCCCTGCGACCCGTCACTGAGCCAGGCCGCTCCCAGCGCCCCGAGCAGCAGGGCCTGCCCGCCGAGGATCACCCGAAGCCGGCCGAACCGGTCGGCGAGCGCCCCGAACGCCGGGGAGAGGGCGTACATGCCGGCCACGTGCAGGCTTATCGTCAGCCCGACGATGGTCAGGGTCGCGCCGTGGTCCCGCAGGTGCACCGGCGCCATCGACATCAGGGCCACCATGGTCGCGTGGCTGAGCGCGATCACGACAACGGCGTACCGGGCCGCCGTGTTGCCGCGCAGAATAGCCAGACCACCACTGGCCCGACGGATGCCCACGCTCGTCGTGCGCGCCGCCAGCGCGGTCAGCAGGGGGTCGGGTCGCAGCCCGAGCGCGTAGACGAAGGCGGCGGCGACCGTGGCGCCGAGCGAAAAGGCGAACGCCCCGGTCATCGCCGGAAGCCCGAGGGTGGCACCGAGCGCCTCGCCCGGTCCGAACAGGTTCGGGCCGAGCACGGCGCCAATGGTGGTGGACCAGACCACGATGGACAGGTCCCGTGCTCGAAAGCGCTGGCTGGCCAGGTCGGTCGCTGCAAAGCGGGCCTGGAGGTTCGTTGCTGAGCCGGCGCCGAGCAGCATCAGGGCCAGCAGTAGCAGGGGGAAGTTGTCGACGGACACCGACATGATCGCGAGCACCGCACCCGCGCCGGCCATAAGCGAACCGGTCGCGAGCGACACGCGACGCCCGCGCGCCTGCGCCAGGCGGGCGAGCGGAACGGCCACGATCGCGGCCCCGAGGGTGCTCATGGTGGCGGCCATGCCCGACCAGGCGCTGGACCCCGACAGCTCGGCGGCGAGTAGCGCGCCCAGCGACAGGGTTGCTCCCATGCCGATACCGCCCAGAATCTGCCCGGCGATGAGCACTCGCACGACGCGCTGCTGTAGGTTCGGTGCGGGTGACGAGGTCGTCGCGCGTGTGCTGGCGTGCTTCACAGTCTGTTCCCCCAGTTGGTCGCACCGTCGGGCGTGCGACTCGAGTGCTCGCGAGGCTCACTCTACCGAGCGGCCGACCGGTCTGATCGACGCCGGCCGCGAAAGTTGCGCCGTGCCGCCCCACCGGGCATCGTGGGATCATGACGAATCCCGGCGAGCACACCGCCGCACTGCACGACGAGCCTTCACAGGATCCCGCAACCTTCTGGGAAAACCGCTATCGCGAGAGCGATCGTGCCTGGAGCGGGCGCGCGAACGCGGCGCTCGAACGCGAGGCCGCCGGCCTCGCGCCGGGCACGGCGCTCGACCTCGGCAGCGGGGAGGGTGGCGACGCCCTCTGGCTTGCCCAAAACGGATGGTCCGTCACCGCCGTCGACATCTCCCCGACCGCGCTCGCCCGCGGCCAGGCCGCCGCCGAAGGGGCTGGCCTCGCTGAACGCATCCGCTGGATCGCCGCCGACCTGGCCACCTGGCAGCCGGACGGCCCGTTCGACCTCGTCACGGCACACTTTTTGCAATCACCGGTCGAGCTGCCCCGCGAGGTCATCCTGCGCCGCGCCGCCGCAACGGTCGCCCCCGGCGGCGTGCTGCTCGTCGTGGGCCACGCCCAGTTTCCGCCGTGGTCGAAGCACAAGCCAGACGGCGTTCCGTTGCCGACCGCCGACGACGTGCTCGCCTCGCTCGAGCTGCTCGCCGAGCACTGGGAGATCGTCACCAAAGCTGCTGTTGAGCGGGAAGCCATCGGCCCGGACGGCCACGTCGCCACCCTCGTGGACAGCGTGCTGACCCTCCGTCGCACCCACTCGATCTGAGCCGGTCGCCCTACGCCTGCGGCAATGAGAACATTGGGTAATGACCGGAACACTCGTGGCCAAGGGCCTGGCCGGCGGCTACGCGCACCGCACCCTCTTTGAATCGCTCGACCTGACCGTCGCCCCCGGTGATGTGATCGGCGTGGTCGGCGCCAACGGCGCGGGCAAATCCACCCTGTTGAACCTGCTGGCGGGGCTTACCGAGCCGCAAGCCGGCACCATCGCGCTCAGCCCAGCGGATGCCTTCGTCGGCGCGCTCCCGCAGGAACACGAACGGGTGCCCGGGGAAACCATCGCCGGCTACATCGGCCGGCGCACAGGCTGCGCCGAGGCGACCCGCGAAATGGATGCCGCGGCATCCGCTCTCGGAGCCGCTCAGTCGCGCGCCGGAGGGATCGACCCGGCCGACGCCTATTCGAGCGCGCTCGAGCGTTGGCTGGCCAGCGGTGCGGCCGACCTCGACGAGCGGCTGCCGATCGTGCTCGCCGACCTCGGCCTCACCCTCGGCAGCACACTCACCGCCGATAGCCTGATGACCGCGCTTTCCGGCGGCCAGGCTGCCCGGGTTGGCCTGGCCGCCCTGCTGCTCTCTCGCTTTGACATCGTGCTGCTCGATGAGCCGACGAATGATCTCGACCTCGACGGGCTCGAACGCCTCGAAACCTTCGTCACCGGGCTGCGCGGCGGCGTCGTGCTGGTCAGCCACGACCGCGAATTCCTCGCCCGCTGCGTCACCCGGGTGCTCGAACTCGACCTCGCGCAGGGCGCAAACCGGGTGTTCGGCGGCGGCTACGACGCCTACCTCGAGGAACGCGAAACCGCGCGCCGGCACAACCGTGAGAACTACGACGAGTTCGCCGCCAAGAAAGCCGACCTTGTCGGGCGGGCCAGAACTCAGCGCGAATGGTCGAGCCAGGGCGTGCGCAATGCCATGAAGAAGGCACCGGACAACGACAAGATCCGCCGCAAGGCTTCGGTCGAATCGAGCGAGAAGCAGGGCCAGAAGGTGCGGCAGATGGAGAGCCGTATTGCGCGCCTGGAAGAAGTCGAGGAACCCCGCAAGGAATGGCAGCTCGAGTTCACCATCGGCGCCGCCCCGCGCTCGAGCGCCGTCGTGGCCACCCTCAATAACGCCGAATTCCGGCAGGGCGACTTCGTGCTCGGCCCGGTCTCCCTGCAGATCAACGGCGGAGAACGCATCGGCATCACCGGCCCGAACGGCGCCGGCAAGTCCACCCTGCTGCGCGCTCTGCTGGGACGTCAGAAAGCGGATGCCGGCAGCGCTCACCTCGGCGCCAGCGTTGCGATCGGCGAAATCGACCAGGCCCGGGCGCTCCTGGCCGGCGCCCGGCCCCTGGCCGCGAGTTTCGAGCTACTCGTACCCGATCTATCCCCGGCCGAAGTGCGCACCCTGCTGGCTAAGTTCGGCCTGAAAGCCGACCATGTGAACCGCCCGGTCGACGATCTGTCGCCAGGGGAGCGCACCCGGGCCGGGCTAGCGCTGCTGCAGGCGCGCGGTGTGAACCTGCTCGTGCTCGACGAGCCGACCAACCACCTTGACCTCGCGGCGATTGAGCAACTGGAACAGGCGCTCGACAGTTATGAAGGCACGCTGCTTCTGGTCACCCACGACCGGCGCATGCTGGCCAACGTGCGCACCGACCGGCACTGGAAAGTCGAAGCGGGCCAGGTTCTCGAGGGCTGACGGTCACGTCCGAACAGCTCACCCGGGCAGGGCCATCAACTTCTTTTGGTGCCGCTTTTCGTGGGTGACCACGATCATGTGCGGCACGGTGAGGCCGGCCAGGCCGATGAACAGCACTTGCAGTATCTGCTCCGGCATATCGCCGCTGGGGCCGATGACGAACAGCAAAGCACCGGCCGCGAGGATCGGCACCACGGTATACACGACCACGATCAGGGGCGGTAGTCGCCCTCCGCCACGTTCTTCGGCAAACCCCGCCCTCAAATGCCGAAAGCTGTGCAGCGCACAGAAATACACCAAAAAGAAGACCAGCGGCTCGCAGGCCAATGCGAGCACCGACGTGAGCACGATTTCCACGCTCTCATGCGGCCGATGCCGCATGGCGGCGACGGCCGCCACCAGCAGCCCGGCCAGAGCGAGCGGTGCCAGTCCTGCCTGCACGTCCGACACCATCGCGCCGTCGGCACCGGCAAGCACCACGTAGGCAGCGCCCACCTGATCCGGATGTGAGAAGGCCGGTACGCTCAGCAGCCCGAATCCGGCGAGAAAGCGCAGCCACAACCCACGATCAGCGTTCCAATCAGACCCGAAATGCAGCGCCGACACGATCAGGAACGCAACCAAGCTCAGCACCGGGGCGACTAGCCAGAGCAGCACGACACCGACCACAATCACGAGGTATACCGTGTTGAACGCAGCAAAACCCAGCGGGGTTCGCCAGACGCCGGCGCGACGCGCGATCAATGGATCGAGGGCACCGTGAGGCAGACCCAGCACGGCGACGAGCACGCCGAGAAGTACGACCTGAAACGTAGGTGAGAGCATCGGCAGGCCGAACTCGAGCATGGCCAGCGTGGTCAGTGCCAGACCGGAGAACACCACCGTTTCGATGGGGACGTGGCGGATTCGGGCGGTTGCGCGGGCGGTACCGATTCGGGGCGCGGCGACCTGCTCCATCATTGTGTCTCGCCCGAGCACACGGTCCCAGTGGGCGTGACGACGAGTAAGGCCTGTGCAGCCGATGCAGAGGTGAAGGCTGTGGGTGCGGCTACCTGGGCGATAAACGGGCTCCATGGCAGGCTGAATATGATTTTGGCATAGTCTGCGGCCCGGGCGCCGTCACTGAGGAAACGCACCAGGGTGGCCGGCGGCACACCGCGGGCCAGAGCGAGAAAATACTCTGCAGTACGTTCCGGATGCGCGCGAACGGCCTGGAGAAATATGCGGTCGAAGGTGCGACGCAGCCACGGTTCTTCGGGATGCCCCACCGCTTCCCGCCCCGCCAGGAGGCGATCCGTGCACACTTGCGCCCACCGTTGAATGCGCAAGAATCCATAGCCTGAGGCGGCTCGCAAAGCGCCGCCCGCATTTCCGGCAAGCACCACCCCGGGTATCTCCGGCGCGGTCTGACGGCCCCGTCCCATGGCCAGCACCCCACCCTCGGTGCGCACCCGACGAACGTCATCCAGACCCAGGCCCGTTAAAACGTGGTCCAACTCACCGGCCAGAAGTTCCCGTTTGATCGGCGTTGTGCCGAAGCGGGTCCACTCCACGATGGCCCGGTTCGGACCCAATGGCAGCGCGTAAACGAAGCTCAGGCCTTCCTCATTGGCGGCAAGCGACCCCATCAATGTCACCTCGGTCGGGTCGAACGGATGCGGCCCGTCACACTCGAATTCAACGCCCACAAAACTTTGATAGAGCATCGCGGCAGCGGGCCGTGGTCGCGTATCGATCACCTGACGGGCCAGCAGTGTGCCGCCGCTGGTTTCGACCCGCACACCGTGCGGCACCGCGCTCACCATTTCGGCGCGTACGCCGAGACGCAGGTCTACACGCGGCGACTGAGCGATGTCGGTCTGCGCGCTGGAATAGAAGTCGATGCCACGAATGTACTGGTATGACAAAGCCGGAACCTCGTGCCGAACCGCGCTACCTGCGGCATCAGTAAAGGTCCACGTCGGCCAGCGTTGGGAAACCAAGTGCGAGAGTTCGTGATGTTCTTGCTGCCAAAAGCACCAGCTGCGGTCGTCCTGGTACGCGGTGCGCGGTTCGACGACGACAACGCGCGGCCCGGCTGGCGCGCGCGCCAGCCGGGCCGCCAGGCTAAGCCCGGCCAGTCCCGCACCAAGCACCACAACGTCAGCGTCTTCGACAGAGTTCATTTGTGCTCTATTTCTCTTAACCACATGCTGAGGTGTGGTGATTCTGTGGACCGATCGAGTCGGCTACAACAGCTGAAGAAATCTACGGATGAATCACTACTACCTCTGAACGTCGATTTGGAGTAGGTTTCCTAATATACCTAGCCAGGTTACCTAGGTACGTGCTTTATCTCCCGTACCGTCAGCGATTCTCGAGCATCAGAGGCTATTTTGATACCTGATTCACTAACCCAAGTGCAGTACGACACCATCTACAATATTTTCTCCCTCGTCATTGCCTCGCAGCTTTTCACCTCTATCTTTCTGGTCATCAGCCTTCCGCGCGTATTGCCGCGATATCGTCAGGCATTGACTGTCGCGGCGATCGTTTGTGGCATCGCGGCGTACCATTATTTCCGCATCTTTAACTCGTTCACGGAAGCTTTCGTGACCGAGGCGGTCGGCGGCCGCGGTGATTATGTTCAGGTCGCGGGAGCGTCGTTCAATGAGGGATACCGCTACGTTGACTGGCTGCTGACGGTTCCGCTGCTTCTCCTTGAACTCGTGGCAGTTCTGGCGCTGGCCCGGAAGGTGCAGAGCAGCCTGCTCACCCGGCTCATTCCTGCTGCTGCCCTGATGATTGCCTTGGGCTACCCCGGCGAAATGGCGTCGGACAATCTCACCCGTGGCATCTTCGGTCTGCTCTCTTCTCTTCCCTTCGCTTATATCCTCTACGTGCTCTTCGTTGAACTGACCAAGTCGCTCGACCGCCAACCCGCGACGGTGCGTAAGACCATCAGCCTGCTGCGACTGCTCCTGCTGGCAACGTGGGGCGTCTACCCGATTGCCTACCTGCTGCCCGGACTGGGTATCGACGGGTCCGACGCATGGGTCGGACTCCAGATCGGCTACTCCGTAGCAGATATCCTGGCCAAATGTCTGTACGGCCTGATCATCTTCCGGATCGCGCGGATGAAGTCCTTCTCAGATGACCAGGCCTTTGCCGAGGTCGAACTGACTCTGGAGGAGGCGACGAGCCTCAAGCAGCCTCTCGTTCAGAATCGGCGGAAGTAGTCGACGAAGCCGTCGATATGAACGGGACCTGCCAGACCGGTAATCGGTCCTGCGGGTCCCGTTTTGGCCGCCACGTGCATTGCCAAAAAAGCGTCGCGAATCAGCGCGACTGGCGCTTCTTCCCTAGCTTCGGCTGGCCCTTCACCGCGGGGGCACGGCCCTTGCCCTTGTTGGCTTTGGCCTTACCGCCGCCGCCTGAACCGCCTGACCGGCGCGAACCGCCGGAACCGCCGCCGGCCTGCGCGCCGCGCGCGGCGGCCTCAGTCAACTCGAGGCGGGCGTCGTCCAGGAAGGCAGCCCCGATCTCAGTGAGCGTAGTGCTCTCGGCGGCACGATCGAACAATGCATAGCCGAGTTCGGCTTCGACTCGCTTTACCGAGGCGCTGAGGGTGTCGCGGGAGACGCCGAGTGTCTGCGCGGCGCGGGCGAAATCGGGTGCCTCAGCGGCGGCCACGAAATGTGCCAGCAGGGTGATGTCCACGTAAAGCCTCTCGTTCGCTGCGCGGGAGGCGAGCAGCCCTTCTAGGCTACGCGCCGAAACCGACCGAACCCACCGCTGCACGCACGGATGTTCCACCGCTGCACCCAACGAGTGTTCACCGCGAACACGTGCCTGGGGCTAGGCGCGGCGGCGTCAACGTGGTTCGCTGGGTGTATGACGACCTTGCCGATGTTCCCTCTGGGATCCGTGCTGTTCCCCTACATGCCGCTGCAACTGCGCGTGTTCGAGGAACGCTACCTCGTGATGCTGGCCCGGGTGCTCGATGCCGAGCCGGCCGAATTCGGCATCGTGCTGATCGAACGCGGCCAGGAAGTGGGCGGCGGCGAACGTCGGTTCAGCGTCGGCACCGTCGCCCGGGTTACTCAGCTCGAAGCCCCGGAGGGTTATCTCGGGCTGGTGGTGCAGGGTGAGCGCAGAATCGAGGTGACCGAGTGGATGCCGGAGGACCCGCATCCGCTCGCGACGGTTCGTGCACTACCCGACCTGGAATGGGACGATGCGCTGCTGCCGCGCCGCGAACAGGCCGAGCAACTTGTGCGCCGCACCCTGTCACTCGCGAGCGAGTTCAGCGACCAGGAGTGGTCGCCCGATGTCGCGCTCTCGCACGACCCGACCGCCGCCGCCTGGCAGCTCGCCGCGATCGCCCCGGTCGGACCGCTCGATCAGATCGTGCTGCTGCGCTCGCCCACCATGGAAGCACTGCTCGACAACATCATCGAGCTGACCCAGGCCGCGGCCGCGACCTGGGCTTAGTGACTCACACGCCGATGTCGCGTTGGCGCAGGGCGATGGCTGCCGTCGCCGCCAGTAGGAGCGAGACGGCGTAGAACACGACGATCGTCGTCACGTTCGCCCCGGTGCTCAGCGGGCTGTCACCGAACGCCCAGAAGTACGGACTCAGGGTGTGCAGCCACTCCAGGCTCGCACTCTGATTACCGAGCGCATTGAAGACGTCTCCTGGGCTCTGGCTGCGACTTTAGTCCTCTTGCTCACCTCGGCCGCCGCCTGTGGCGAGCGGTGTTCTAATGGACTGGATGACAGAAATCCCACCAGCCTCCGGCGCCATCGTCGGTCCCGACGGCCTCGCCCGACCCCGGTGGGCTGCGGTCGACCCGATGCTCCGCGACTACTACGACACCGAGTGGGGTATTCCGGTGCGCTTTGAACACGCCCTGTTCGAGCGCATCAGCCTCGAGGCGTTCCAATCCGGGCTGTCCTGGGCGATCATTCTGCGCAAGCGCCCCGGTTTTCGTGCGGCATTCGCCGACTTCGACCCCGACCGGGTCGCTGCCTTCGACGAGGACGACGTCGAACGCCTGCTGAGCGACGCGGCGATCGTACGCAACCGCCTCAAGATTCGCGCGACGATCACCAACGCCCAGGCCACCGTCGCGCTGCGCGAGCAGGGCGGACTGGTCGACTTCGTCTGGGGGTTCCAGCCGAACGAAACCCCGCAGCCGCGAACGCAGGCCGACGTGCCGACCAGCTCCGAGGCATCCGTTTCGCTCGCGAAAGCCCTCAAGAAGGTCGGCTTCGTCTTCGTCGGACCGACCACGATGTTCGCCCTGATGGAGGCGATCGGCATGATCGATACCCACCTGCTGGACAGCCATCGACGCGGAAGCAGCGGAGTGTGGGGCTAGGCTGAGCGCTACCACAACTGAATATCGGGCTATATGGACGGTGCGGGAGAGTTCGGCGCGACAGCGTGCGAACACCGAAGGAGCAATCCTCCCCGACAATCTCTCAGGTACTCGTACCGCATCGAACTGGCCACTCTGAAAAGTAGATTGTGCGTGCCTGACAATCTCGCCCACGGTGAAAGTCAGCGCCCGCGCGCTGGTGAAGCTCTCAGGCACGAGCGACAGAGGGGGAGTTCCCACGCGGCTCAAACGAGCCGTGCACACCATCCTGTGACCCGGAGAACTCATGACCACGGCCGATTCCAGCACCCCCGACTCCACCGATTCACGAAATACCGAACGCTTCTCCCCTCTGCACCAGGCGCACGTCGATGCCGATGCCAGCTTCACCGACTTCGCTGGCTGGCAGATGCCGGTGCGCTACTCCAGCGATCTCGCCGAGCACCACGCCGTGCGCAACGCGGCCGGCCTGTTTGACCTGTCCCACATGGCCGAAATTCTGGTCGAAGGCACGGATGCCGCCGCCTACCTCGACTACGCGCTGGCCGGCGAGCTCTCGGGTATCGAACTCTGGCAGGCCAAGTACAGCCTGCTGCTGGCCGAGAACGGCGGCATCATCGACGATCTCGTCGTCTACCGCCTCGATGAAACCAAGTTTCTGGTTGTGGCCAACGCCGGCAACAGATTCGCCGCGTTCGACGCGTTGCTCGCCCGTGCCGAAGGCTTCGACGTGAGCGTCGTTGACCAGAGCGACGACTACGCGCTGATCGCCGTGCAGGGTCCGAACGCCCTCGCCATTCTGCGCGCCACCGGCGGCGTCACCGACGTCGGCACCGACCTGCTGTTCATGAAGTATTACCGAATCACGGATGCCTTCTTCCGTGGCCAGCCGCTGCTGGTCGCCCGCACCGGGTACACCGGTGAAGACGGTTTCGAGCTCTACCTCGCGGCCGACCAGGCCCGTGAGCTCTGGGACGCACTCGTGGTCGCCGGCGCCGACCGCGGCCTGGTGCCGGCTGGGCTGGCCAGCCGCGATACCCTCCGCCTCGAGGCTGGCATGCCACTCTACGGTCACGAATTGACCCTCAACACCTTCCCGGTCCAGGCCGGACTCGGCCGCGTCGTCAACCTGAAGAAGGAGAACGACTTCGTCGGCCGAGCGGCCAGCGTTGCGGGGCCGGAGGCTGGCGCATCCGTTTTGGTCGGTCTGATTGCCGCTGGCAAGCGTGCCGGACGCGCGGACTACGAGATCTTCCGCAGCGTCGATGCGGAAAACGCCGACGGCGTCATCACCAGCGGCGCCCTGTCGCCGACCCTCGGTTACCCGATCGCCATGGCCTACGTCAGCCCCGACCTCGCCCGTCTCGGCACCGAGGTCTACGTCGACGTACGGGGTACCCGCATTCCGGCGACCGTCACCTCGCTCCCCTTCTATAAGCGCGTCAAGTAGACCCTCACCCTGCGAAAGGCAATCCCATGACAAACACATCTTCGCTTCAGCCGTCCGAACTTCAATACACCGCCGAGCACGAATGGGTTTTAGTCGACGGCAGCGTCGCGACCGTCGGCATCACCGCGTATGCCGCCGAAAAGCTCGGTGACGTCGTTTTCGTCGAACTGCCGGGCGTCGGCAGCACCGTCGCCAGCGGCACGGTCGTCGGCGAAATTGAATCGACCAAGTCGGTCGGTGAACTGTTCGCTCCGGTCAACGGCACCGTCACAGAAACCAACGACGCCGTCGTGGACAGCCCCGAACTGGTCAACAGCGACCCCTTCGGCGCGGGCTGGCTGATCAAGGTCGAATTCGAGACTCTCCCCACGCTGCTCAGCTTTGCCGAGTATTCCGCCCTGATCGGGGAGTAGACGCACTATGAGCCAGGCTTTCACTCAGCGTCACATCGGAACGGATGTCGACGCCCAGTCCCACATGCTCGCCACGCTCGGCTACGACTCGGTGGAACACCTCGTCTCCGCCGCCATGCCGGCATCGATCCACGCCGACCTGTTTCGGCAGGACGGCGACAGTGCCCTGCCGCCCGCCGCAACCGAGAGCGAAGCCGTCGCGGAGTTGCGCGCCCTCGCCGGCCGCAACACGGTCAAACGCTCGATGATCGGCCAGGGCTACTACGATACGTTCACGCCCGCCGTGATCAAGCGCAACGTGTTCGAAAACCCCAGCTGGTACACCGCCTACACGCCGTACCAGCCGGAAATCTCGCAGGGCCGGCTCGAGGCCCTGATCAATTTTCAGACCATGATCGCCGACCTCACCGGGCTGACCACGGCCAACGCGTCGATGCTCGACGAGTCAACGGCCGTCGTCGAGGGCATGCTGCTCGCCCTGCGCGCGTCCAAGTCGGGCTCGCGCCGCTTCATCGTTGACACGGATGCCTTCCCCCAGACGCACGCGCTGCTCGCCAATCGCGCCGCCGTACTCGGCATCGAACTCGCCCAGGTTGACCTGAGCGAGCAGACCACGGCCGAGGATCTCGGCGACTATTTCGGTGTCTTCGTGCAGTACCCGTCCGGCTCCGGTCGCATCTGGAACCCGCAGACCGTCATCGACCTGGCGCACGAACACAAGGCGCTCGCCGTTGTGGCCGCTGACCTGCTCGCCCTCACCCTGCTGAAGTCGCCCGGCGACCTCGGCGCCGACGTCGCCGTCGGCACCAGCCAGCGCTTCGGTGTGCCGATGGGCTTCGGCGGACCGCACGCCGGCTACATGGCCGTGCGCAAGGGACTCGAACGCCAGTTGCCCGGCCGCCTGGTGGGAGTGAGCGTGGACGCCACCGGCCACCCCGCCTACCGCCTCGCCCTGCAGGTACGCGAACAGCACATTCGCCGCGACAAAGCCACCTCGAACATCTGCACCGCCCAGGTGCTGCTCGCCGTCATGGCCGGCATGTATGCCGTCTATCACGGGCCCGAGGGCCTGAAAACGATCGCCACCCGGGTGCACGAGCGGGCCGGTGCCCTCGTCGCCGCCCTGCGCGCGATCGACGTCGACGTGCTCACCGACGCGTTCTTTGACACGTTCCAGATCAACGTGCCGGCGGGCGCCGCCGAGGTCGTCGCGAAGGCAGCCGCGAGCGGCTACAACCTGCACCAGGTCGATGAGAACATCATCAGCGTGTCGGTGGATGAGACCACCACGCTTGCCGACCTCTCTTATATCGTCGGAGCGTTCGGCGGCCGCTCGGCATTCGGCCACGTCGACTTCGACGCCGTGCAGCACGGGCTGCCGACCGATCTCGATCGCACCAGCGATTTTCTCACCCACCCGGTGTTCAACACGCACCGCTCCGAGACCAGCATGATGCGTTACCTCAAGCGCCTCGCCGACTACGATTATGCGCTCGACCGCGGCATGATCCCGCTCGGCTCCTGCACCATGAAGCTCAACGCGGCGAGCGAGATGGAGGCCGTCAGCTGGCCCGAATTCGCCGGAATCCACCCATTCGCACCGCGCGCCGACGTCGAGGGCTACCTGCACCTGGTGCGCCAGCTCGAAACCTGGCTCACGGATGTCACCGGTTACGATTCTGTGTCGCTCCAGCCGAACGCCGGCAGCCAGGGCGAACTGGCCGGGCTGCTCGCCATTCGTGGCTACCACCAGTCCAATGGGGAGAGTGCCCGCACGGTCTGCCTGATCCCGTCGAGTGCGCACGGCACCAATGCGGCATCCGCTGCCCTGGCCGGCATGCGTGTCGTGGTCGTGGCCTGCGACGAGCTCGGCAACGTTGACCTCGCCGATCTGCACGCCAAGATCGCCGAGCACGCGGCCGATCTGGCCGCGCTCATGATCACCTACCCGTCCACCCACGGCGTGTATGAGCACGAGGTCGCCACCATTTGTGCGGCCGTGCACGCGGCCGGTGGCCAGGTTTACGTCGACGGCGCCAACCTCAACGCGCTGCTCGGATTCGCCCGGTACGGCGATTTCGGCGGCGACGTCTCGCACCTGAACCTGCACAAGACCTTCTGCATCCCGCACGGCGGCGGCGGTCCGGGTGTCGGTCCGGTTGCGGCCAAGGCGCACCTCGCGGCGTTCCTGCCGGGGCATCCGCTTGCCCAGAGTGACGAGCATTACCTGCTCGGCAGCGGGGGAGCCTCGGCCACCGTCGTGCACGCCGGCGGACCGGTCTCGGCTGCGCCCTACGGCAGCCCGAGCATCCTGCCCATCTCCTGGGCGTATGTGCGCATGATGGGCATCGATGGCCTCAAGCAGGCCACCGGTGCCGCAGTGCTCGCCGCCAATTACGTCGCCAAGCGCCTGGAGAACAGCTACCCGCTTCTCTATTCCGGCGAAAACGGCCTGGTCGCGCACGAGTGCATCCTCGACCTGCGTCCGCTCACCGCGGCCACGGGGATCAGCGTGGACGACGTGGCCAAACGCCTCGTCGACTACGGCTTCCACTCGCCGACGATGAGTTTTCCGGTCGCCGGCACGCTCATGGTCGAGCCCACCGAGAGTGAAGACCTCGGCGAAATCGACCGCTTCTGCGACGCCATGATCGCGATCAAGGCTGAAGCGGATGCCGTCGCCGCCGGCCGCTGGCCCGCCGACGACAACCCCCTGCACAACGCTCCGCACACCGCGCAGTCCGTGATCGAGGGGGAGTGGGAGCATCCCTACGACCGGGCAACGGCGGTGTATCCGCTGGCGTCGCTCGTGCGCAACAAATACTGGCCGCCGGTGCGCCGCATCGACAACGCCTACGGCGACCGCAACCTGGTCTGCGCCTGCCCGCCGCCCGAAGCCTTCGAGTAGGGGACGGGGCTAGCTGGCCGGGGCGAGCAGTCCCGGCCACCAGGCCAGCGCGAGCGGGTACCCGACGAACGAGAGAATGTCGAGCAGCCAGTGCGTCACCACGAGCGGCATGGTGCGCCCCCAGCGGGTGTAGCACCAGCCGAACACGACTCCCATGGCCACGTTGCCGAAGAACGGTCCGACGCCCTGGTACAGGTGGTAGCTGCCACGCAGCACGGCTGAGCTCAGAATGATCGTCCAGGTCGACCAGCCGAGCTCACGCAGCCGGGTGAACAGGTAGCCGACCACGATGATCTCCTCGACCAGCGCCGCCTTCAGTGCGGCGAACACGAGAATGGGGATGGTCCACCAGAACGTGTCGAGCGGTGAGGGCACGACGGCCACGGTAAAGCCGAAGGCGCGCCCGGCCAGGTAGAGCGCGAGCCCCGGAATACCGATCACGAGCAGCAGCCCGAACCCGCCGAGTACGTCCTTACCTGGCCGGGTCAGGTCGAAGCCGAGCCGGGTGAACGGGTTCTGCCCGGGCTTCCAGAGCAGAAACAGCACCAGCGCTACCGCTGCGAGACCGAACGCGATGCCGAGAAACTGGTAGGTGAAGTCGAGCCACTCCCGCGGCGACTGCGAGCCGTTGATCGTCGCTGACTGGTCGGCGAGCGGTGTTACATCGGTGAGCCGGGCCACGATCGACACGATCGAGTAAACGGCCGACGCCCCGAGCGACAGCGCGAGCACTATGCCGATCTCCCAATACAACGGTGAATTTCCGAGCCGGGAACGGTGCGGGGCGGATGCTGGCGGCATGGCCCTATCCTGCCACCCCGGCATCCGCAGACGCTCGCGTCGCGATCGCGGGGGAAGCATCCGTTCGAAACCCGCCCCGCAACATATGTGCAAAATGACAGTGTGTGACGCTCAATAGTTGTCAGATAGATTGCGCGTCTGTAAAATTTTTCATCGTATTGCCCAATCTGGATTAGTAACAAACTAGGGTCGTAACAACCCCCCAATATTGAGCCGGTTCTTTCGCGGTCAAAATTGGGTTGACTCTATTGGCGCGTGCCACGGTCAAGAGCTGTGTCAGGCGCCCTTTTGTGCATAGGAGCAAAAATTGAAAATCAGGAGAATGGGCATTGTTGCCATCGCTCTCGCCTCGACCGGAGCCCTCGTGCTCTCGGGTTGCGCTGGAGAATCAACGACATCGGCTGACGGCACCGCGATCATCACGACGAACGGCAGCGAACCGCAGATGTCGCTGATCCCGACCAACACCACCGAGGTGGGCGGCGGAAAGATCATCACGTCCATCTTCGCCGGTCTGGTCTCGTACTCGGCGGACGGCGAGATTCAGAACGAGGTCGCCGAGTCGATCGAGTCCGACGACGCCACGACCTGGACCGTCACGCTGAACGACGGCTGGACTTTCACCAACGACGAGCCCGTCACGGCATCGTCCTTCGTTGATGCCTGGAACTATGGCGCGCTGTCCACCAACGCCCAGGGTTCCTCCTACTTCTTCGACAACATCGTCGGCTACTCCGACGTCTCCAACATGATCGACGACCCGACCGGCGCGACCGACGAGGACGGCAACGTTCTTCGCGTTGCCTCGCCGCTCGCCGAGACCATGTCTGGCCTGACGGTCGTCGACGACACCACGTTCACCGTGGAGCTCGCCGGAACCGAGGCCGACTGGCCGCTCCGCCTCGGCTACACGGCCTACTCGCCGCTGCCCGAGGTTGCTTTCGAAGACATGGATGCCTTTGGTCAGAACCCGATCGGCAACGGCCCGTACGAGCTCGCGAGCGAGAACGCCTGGGAGCACGAGGTGCAGATCGAACTCGTCACCAACCCCGACTACGCGGGTGTGCGCACCCCCGCCAATGATGGATTAACCATCATCTTCTATGCCTCCTTCGATGCCGCTTACGCGGCCGTGCAGGGCGGCGACCTCGACGTGCTCGATGCCATCCCCGAATCCGCCCTCGCGAGCTACGAGTCGGACTTCCCGGATACCTTCATCAACGAGCCCGCCGCGGTATTCCAGGCCTTCAACATGCCGTACTACCTCGAGCACTGGTCCGGCGATGAGGGCAAGCTGCGTCGCGCCGCCGTCTCCATGGCCATTGACCGCGCCGAGATCACCGACGTCGTCTTCCAGAACACCCGCACCCCCGCCACCGACTTCACCTCCCCGGTTATCGATGGCTACTCCGATTCCCTCGCGGGTTCCGAAGTGCTCGAATTCAACCCCGAAGAGGCCGTCGCACTCTGGGCCGAAGCCGATGCCATCTCGCCGTACACCGGCACCTTTGACATCGCGTACAACGCCGACGGACCCCACCAGGTCTGGGTCGACGCCGTCGTCAACAGCGTCAAGAACACCCTCGGCATCGACGCAGTCGGCAAGCCGTACCCGACCTTCGGCGCTGCACTTGAAGACCGTGACGCTCAGGCACTGACCGGTGCTACTCGCGCCGGATGGCAGGCCGACTACCCGTCGCTGTACAACTTCCTTGCGCCGCTGTACCAGACCGGTGCCGGTTCGAACTACGAGGGCTACAGCAGCGAGGCATTCGACACGCTCCTGAAGGAAGGCGCCGCGGCATCCAGCGTTGAAGAAGCCACCGCCAAGTACGTCGAGGCTCAGGAAGTCCTGCTGCAGGACCTCCCGACCATCCCTCTGTGGTACCAGAACACCTCCGGTGTCTGGTCCGACACGGTGAGCAACGTTGAGTTCGGCTGGGATTCCGTGCCGCTCTACCACGCAATCACCAAGAACTAATAGTTCGTTCCTAGTTCCTCGTTCGTCGTTACGAGAGGCCCGGGGGTCATTCCCCGGGCCTCTCGAGTTCCCCTTAATGATTGCGAATCTTTCATGCACTCGACTTCACCCGTGCCAATCAGCACCGTGTCAACTGCGCCGACGGGTAGCTGATGCTCTGGTATACCGGCAAACGTCTGCTCCAGATGATCCCCGTGTTCTTCGGCGCCACGTTTCTCATCTACTTCATGGTGTTCTCCTTGCCCGGAGATCCCATCGCTGCCCTCTACGGCGAACGTCCCCCGTCGGACGCCGTTATTGCCCAAATTCGCGCCGAGTACAACCTCGACAAGCCGTTTTTTGTGCAATACCTGCTCTACATTGGAAACTTCTTCCAAGGTGACCTCGGAACGACCTATTCCGGTCGCTCCGTCTCCGATGTAATGGCCTCCGCGTTCCCGATCACGGCCCGACTGGCCATGCTCGCTCTCGCCTTCGAAGCCTTCTTCGGCATCCTCGTCGGCCTCATTGCCGGGCTCCGCAAGGGCAAGCTTTTCGATGCCAGCGCCCTCGTCGTGAGCCTGCTGCTGATCAGCGTGCCGACCTTCGTGATCGGCTTCGTGCTGCAGTTCGTCTTCGGCGTGCAACTGGGCTGGGCCCGCACCACGGTCAGTGGAGCAGCACCGCTTGACGAACTGATTTTGCCAGCGCTGGTGCTGGCATCCGTTTCGTTTGCCTATATTGTGCGCCTCACCCGGGCCAGCGTGTCCGACAACCTCAACGCCGACTTTGTGCGCACCGCCACAGCGAAGGGGCTGTCCCGCCCCCGCGTTGTGACCGTGCACGTGCTGCGCAACTCGCTCGTACCAGTGATCACCTTTCTCGGTGTCGACATCGGCTCGCTCATGGTCGGTGCCATCGTCACCGAGGGAATCTTCAATATCAACGGGGTCGGTGGAACCGTCTTCAAGGCCATTCGCCTCGGCGAAGGACCGACCGTGGTGTCGTTCATCGCCGTCATGGTGGTGATCTTCGTGCTCGCCAACCTGCTCGTCGATCTGCTGTACGCAGCTCTGGACCCAAGGATCCGTTATGCCAAGTAAGAACCAGGGCGCGCAGCCGCACTTTGTTGCAGCGCTCGAAGACACCCCGCTCGTGGCCATCGACCACCTCGACGAGACCGCGAAAGCGCGCAGCACCTGGGCGGATGCCTGGGACGCGATGCGTCGTCGGCCCGCCTTCTGGATTTCCTCCGGACTCATCCTGCTCATCGTCTTGGTGGCGCTGGTTCCCGGATGGTTCTCGTCGGTGTCGCCGACCCAGTGCCAGCTGTCGGACAGCAACGGGGGGCCGCAGTCGGGGCATCCGCTCGGCTTCACCTTCCAGGGCTGCGACGTCTATGCCCGAATCATCTTCGGCACCAGCGCCTCGGTAACCGTCGGCATGTTGGCTGCGGCGATCGTGACTCTGTTCGGCCTCATCGTCGGTGCCCTCGCCGGCTACTACGGCGGTTTCCTCGACGCCATCGTCTCTCGCATCGGCGACATCTTCTTCGCCGTTCCGACCGTGCTCGGCGCCATCGTGCTGCTCTCGGTGCTGCCCGACCGTACCCCGGTGGTCATCGCGCTCGTCATCTCGATCTTCGCCTGGCCGCAGGTCGCCCGCATCATGCGCGGCGCCGTGCTGACCGCGCGAAACTCGGACTACGTGGTGGCGTCGGTCGCACTCGGCGTGTCCAAGTTCAAGATTCTGGTGCGCCACGTGGTTCCCAACGCCATCGCCCCCGTGATCGTCATCGCGACGGTCTCACTCGGCACGTTCATCGTTGCCGAAGCCACGCTCTCGTTCCTCGGTATCGGCCTCGGGCCGGGCACAATGTCGTGGGGACGCGATATCGGCGAAGCGCAGACATCCATTCGTACGAGCCCGCAGGTGCTGCTGTATCCCTCGATCGCGCTCTCCCTGACCGTGCTGGCGTTCCTCATGCTCGGTGACGTGCTCCGCGACGCGCTCGACCCCCAGGCGAGGGCACGCCGATGACCCAGTTAGTGACCGAAACCGTGAACCAGACTCCTTCCGCCGACTCCGAACCGCTCTTGGAGATCCGCGATCTCGAGGTCGGCTTCCGCACCCAGCGCGGCATCGTGCCCGCCGTGCGCGGCGTCAGCTTCACGCTCTACCCCGGCCAGACCCTCGCAATCGTGGGGGAGTCCGGTTCGGGCAAGACCACGACGGCCCAAGCGATCATTAAACTGTTGGCCGGCACCGGCCAGGTGACCGGCGGGCAGATCCTGTTCGAGGGTCGCGACCTGACCATTCTGAACGCCACCGACATGCAGGCCGTGCGCGGCCGCGAGATCGGCTACGTTCCGCAGGACCCGATGAGCAACCTCAACCCGGTGTGGAACATCGGTTTTCAGGTGTCCGAAGCCATCAAGGCCAACAGCGGACTTCGCGGCAAGCCCCTGAGGGCGCGCACCATTGAAGTGCTGCAAGAGGCGGGTCTGGCGGATGCCGCTGACCGGCTCAAGCAATACCCGCACCAATTCTCCGGCGGCATGCGTCAGCGTGTGCTCATCGGTATCGGACTGTCGGCCCGGCCGAAACTGCTCATCGCCGACGAGCCGACCAGTGCGCTCGACGTCACCGTGCAGCGCCAGATTCTCGACCACCTGGCCACCCTCACCCGGGATTACGGCACCAGCGTCCTGTTTATTACTCACGACCTCGGTCTCGCCGCGGAGCGGGCCGAGCAGCTCGTCGTGATGTACAAGGGCAAGATCGTCGAATCGGGCCCGTCGCAGGAGATCCTCGCCAACCCGCAGCACCCGTACACCCAGCGTCTGGTGGCGGCCGCGCCGAGCCTCGCCTCGCGTCGCATTCAGGCCAAGAAGAACGAGGATGGCCCGGCGACCGAAATCTTCTCGGCTGGAGGCACGGACACCGCGCTGATTCAGCGTGCTACAGACCGTGAACTTGCAGCCTCGGGCAAGGACCTCATCTCGGTCGAGGGCATCACCAAGATGTATCGCATTCGTAAGTCCGGATTGCGTTTCGACGAGCTTCTCGCTGTGAACGACGTATCGTTCGGGGTGAAGAAGGGCACCACCACGGCGATCGTGGGGGAGTCCGGTTCCGGCAAGTCCACCGTGGCCAAGCTCATTCTGCAGCTAGAGGGCCTCACCAGCGGGCGGATTGAATTCGAGGGGCGCGACGTCGCTGGCTTGAAGGGGCGCGAGCTGCTGAACTTCCGCCGCCGCGTGCAGCCCGTGTTCCAAGACCCGTACGGTTCGCTCGACCCGCAGTACAACGTGGGAAACACCATCGCCGAGCCGCTGCTCGCGCACAAGGTTGGCACCAAGCGGGAGCGGCAGAAGCGTGTGCTGCAGCTGCTCGATCAGGTGTCCCTGCCCGCATCGACCCAGTTTAGATACCCGAGCGAACTCTCCGGTGGCCAGCGTCAGCGCATCGCGATCGCGCGAGCTTTGGCATTGAAGCCCGACGTGCTCGTGCTCGACGAAGCCGTCTCCGCACTCGATGTGCTTGTGCAGGGTCAGATCCTGAACCTGCTTACCGAGTTGCAGACGGACCTGGGTCTGACGTATCTGTTCATCACGCACGACCTCGCTGTCGTGCGCCTGGTCGCCGACAATGTCTGCGTCATGCAGAAGGGACGAATCGTCGAAGCCTCGTCGACCGACGACGTGTTTGACAACCCGCGGGAGATCTACACGCAGGAACTGCTGGCGGCAATCCCCGGAGCGAACTTTGAGTTCGGGCGATAGCCGAACGCTTACTGCAATCCAGGCCCGACCGGTAATTATTCCGGCCGGGCATTTCGCCGACCGACTGCCGCGTATGGCATCTTGTGGTTGGGTGTCCCCAAACGAACGAAACGCTTCGTTCTCACGGAGCAGACGCGGGATTTGTGCAGAATGCGCGACTGGAACGATAAAAAATGGTGCAATTTCATAACGGTTCGGGTATTTCTTTGGCAAAAATGATAGATCTTCTTTCTGGCCCTAGCTAATCGCGCTTGACCTGCGGCCGCAGCACGGCGAACCTTTCACAGTGGATGACATGATTTCTGCCTGGGCGAGCGGATCCGGATACTATGACAGCGCGACGACAGGCCCGGACACCGTGCGTGTGACCACCGGCACCCAATACTTTGAGATCGGCGACAGCACCTCAGGCCTCGACACGACCCCGTTGTTCCCAGAGGCTAGGCAAGAAATATCGCCAGAACGGATGCCGCAGCGCCCGCCACCAGCACGCCGCAGCGCCCCCATGCCCAGACGACCGCAACGGGGGTCTGGGCTGCGAGGCCGTTGTCTACCTGGCCGCTACGCTGCAACGCGTCCCAGCGCGAGCGCACCAGTTGCGCCGCCTGGCCGGACTCACTTCCAAGCAGGTCGCCGAGCCGCGGCGGGCCGCTGACGTAGGGTACCGGGTCAATGGTCTGATGACGTCCGGCGCTGGTCTGGCTCCGGCCGGGCGCCGGGGCGCAGTAGACCGCGAACTTGTGCCCCGGCGTGTAAAGGGTGAGTGCGAACTTGGTGTCGACGTGCACGAGCGCCTCCCACGGCACCACGATGGTGCGCAGCGGATTGCGAATAATCACGACATCGTCGCTCACTTGCAAGTCGGGGCGCCAAAGCACCTCCCAGACGAACAGCATGACGAACAGGGCCGGAACGGCGAGCCAGCGGTTCGATGTGGTGGGCAGCAGGAACAGACTGAGCGCGCTGAGCGCGGCAACCGTGGCAAAGATGGTGGCGATGATGCGGTTGAACCGCGAGTAGAAAACATTCGGGTCGGAAGCGACAGGCATGCAGCCATGCTGCCAGATTTTGATTGCACCCACCGCACGAGCAGCTTCGATGAAGGCAGGATTTCATGGCCGACGAGGCGACGACCACGTTGTCTCGCCGTGTGCTGCAGGTCACCGACCTCACCGTGCACTTCGGCGTCGATAACGTTTGGGTGCCGGCCGCGCTCAGCCTGAACTATTCGATCGAGCGGGGCAACGTGTTCGCCATCGTTGGCAGGTCAGACTCGGGAAAGAGCGCCAGCTAGACGAGTATTCTCGACCTGCTCCCCGAAAACAACCGCATCTTTGGCAGCGTCAAGCTCAACAGCCGTGAGCTCATGGAACTGAAGCCCGTTCAGATACACACGGTGCACGGCGGCCAGATAGCGATGATCTTTCAGGAACCGATGACGGCGCTCAACTCGGTCGACACGATCGGGTTTCAGATCATCGAGACCCTGCGTGCCCACTTCGGCATATCCCCCTCGCAGTCCAAGACGCGCGCATGAGCTGCTCGACATGGTCGAACAGCTTAATCTGCTGATGGCGTTCAACTCCTACCCCCACCGATTGAGCGGTGGACAACGTCAGCGTGCCATGATCGCTTAATCCGTCTCCTATGGACCCGCAGTTGCTCATCGCCGACGAACCCACGACCGCCCTCGACGTGTCAGTGCATGCTCACGTGTTCCAACTCATACAGTCGCTGCAGAAGCCGGTGGACTTCGCCTGCCTGTTCATTACCCACGACCTCGCGGTCATCGACGTGCTCGCCGATCGAATTGCCGTAATGCACCACGGCCGCATCGTGAAAACCGGCACTCGAGACGAGAATCTGCGCTACCCGAAACACCCGTACACCCAGCGGCTGCTCGCGACCGCTCCCCGATCCGACCGAACAGCGCGCCCGCCGGGAGCTGCGTCGCGAGTTGCTGGCTGCGGGGATCGACGAGTAGTCAAGCCTGGAGCGTGTTCTAGCTTCTGCGACGAAATCGGTTTTCGTCGCAGAGTGTGCAGAAAGTGCGAACTGTTCGTAAGCCTCGCCGACTGCAACGCTAAACCGGCCTGTATTATATCTCAGCGCGCCCGCAAAACGGGAGCGCTTGTGAGCAATATACAGATATTTTGTCTTCTTTATGAGAATAATTCATAGAAAGCGTGTTTTTGAGTTACCAGTGTGTAACGTTTCGTACCTTGCTCGTTTGGCGTACTACAGCCGCCCTAGGGTCGAAGCACCACCAGGGCGGCGGCGCGACAAAAAAAATGCGCGGCCGTCATTTGCACACACACTGCACAGGAGGAAAATTTGTTCATTTCAACACCACACGTAAAGCGCCTGGCCATGGCCGGCGCAATAGCGGGTGTCGCTTCGCTTTTCTTGGCGGGTTGCACCACTACTGATGACCTCGAAACGCCCGCGGAGTCCGGCGGAACCGTGCGCATTGCCGAGGTCAACGAGCTCAGCTCGTTCAACACCGGGACGGCAGACGGAAACGTCGACATCAACAACCAGCTTGACTACTTCACCCAGGGGGACTTCTTTCACCTCGACGACACCGCTTCGTTGGTGTATGACGAGGGGTTCGGCACGGTCGAGCTCCTTTCTGAAGACCCGCTGTCGGTCAAGTACACAGTCAATGACGACGTTGTCTGGTCCGACGGGGAATCCATCGACGCCGATGACATGCTCCTTGGCTGGGCCGCGCAGTCCGGCTACTTCGATGACGCCGATGCTGAAGCCACCGTCGGCACGACCTACTTCAGCCCGGCCGGCAGCACGACCGGCCTCGACCAGATGGCTTTCCCCGAGGTTGGAGATGACGGCAAGTCGATCACCGTCACCTACTCCGGTCCCTATGCCGATTGGACGTTGTTCTCACCGATGAGCGTTCCGGCGCACGTGCTGGCCGAGCAGGCCGGCTTCGAGCCGGATGGCATGATCGCTATTCTGGAAGCCGCAACCGAGGGCAACGTCGACGCTCCGGTCGAGACCAACGCAGACCTGCGGGCCGTCGCTGATTTCTGGAACAATGGTTACGCGACTTCGTCGCTCCCAAGTGATTCTTCGTTGTACCTGTCGTCCGGCCCGTTCGTGGTCTCATCGTGGGACCCGGCACAGTCGGTCACTCTTTCCGTCAACGACACCTACACCGGCGACCTGTCGCCTGTTGGCATCGACCAGATCGTCGTGCGGTTCATCGGCGACGCGAACGCTCAGGTACAGGCGCTGCAGAACGGTGAGGTTGACATCATCAACCCACAGGCATCGGCGGATACGCTGTCGTCGCTTGAGGCTCTCACCGGCGTCAAGGTGCTGACCGGCGATACCGGCAGCTACGACCACGTCGACCTGAACTTTGCGGCCGGTGGAGTTTTCGCTGACGCCAACGTGCGTGAGGCTTTCCTGAAGACCATCCCGCGCGAACAGATTCTCGACGCGATCATTCGCCCGCTCGACCCAGAAGCCGAACTGCTCAACTCTCAGATCTTCTTCCCGGGCGTGAATGGCTACGACGAGGCCACCTCGACCAACGGCTCAGACGCCTACGACACGGTTGACATTTCCGGTGCTACCGCGTTGCTCGCCGGTGCCACACCGACAGTTCGGCTGGCCTACAGCAACGCCAACACCAACAGGGTCGACGCGTTCCTGGCCATTCAGGCTTCGGCTGCTGAAGCCGGTTTCATCGTCGTTGATGGTGGCCTTCCGGCCGACCAGTGGGGCGACGCCCTTGCACTTCCCGAGACCTGGGATGCCTTTATCTTCGGCTGGAGCACCGTCGGTGCTGGAGTGCTCGGCGTTCCTCAGTTGTTCGACTCCGCATCAGACAGCAACTTCGGTGGCTTCAGTGACCCGGCAGCGGATGCCCTGATGGACCAGCTCCTGGCGACGACCGACGCCGACACTCAGGTCGAACTGCAGGTTGGGGTGGAGAAAGCGCTCTGGGCGGGTGGTTTCGGACTTCCGATGTACATCCTGCCCGGCGTGATTGCCTTTGGCCCGAACGTCGACGGTATTGAGTACAGCCCTTGGCAGACTGGCCCGATCTGGAACTTCTGGGATTGGACGATGGCTGCGTAACCAGATTCCGGCATCCGTTCGTAGGCAACTCATGCCACTGAGCTAGCGCCACTGAGCTAGCTCAGCGCAGATAACATAGGTGCGTCGGGGATCACGATCCCCGACGCACCTGCCTTCCGCTCGTGTTCGACCCCGATCTGACCCGCGCCCTATGCGGGGTTGCACGTTTCCATGCGTAGACCGACGGACGACAAAGATGTCGCTCCGTCTACCCGGCCAAGCGAGGTTCATTAGAGCAATGTTGAGCTTTATTGTCAGGCGAGTTTTCGTCTCCGCCCTGCTCCTACTCGGAGCATCTTTTATCATGTACATTCTGACGGCGCTCTCGGGCGATCCGCTCGAGGAACTTCGCGGCAGCCGCGACCCCAACCGGGCCCAGCTCATTCAGCTGCGTTCCGACCAACTCAACCTCGATGTGCCGGCGCCCTTGCGCTATTTTGGCTGGCTTGCCGGAGCTGCAAAGTGCCTCATCCCGATGGCTGATTCCTGCGATCTCGGCGTGAACATCCTCAATCAGCCGGTCACCGGCCTGATCCCGATGGCCCTGGACTCCACGATTCAGCTGATCACGGGCGCCACGCTCCTAGCGATCGTCGTTGGGATCACGATCGGCATCGTCTCGGCCCTGCGACACAACACCGGATTCGACTACTCGGTCACGTTCATCATCTTTCTGCTGTTTTCGATGCCGGCCTTTTGGATCGCTGTCCTGCTCAAGGAATTCCTCGCGATCGGCTTCAACGACTTTCTGGCCCAACCGGTGATCTCCCTCCCAGCCATTCTGGGAATCGCCGTGGTTGCCGGAATCATCTGGCAGGCCATGGTCGCCGGTCCGCGGCGGCGTCGCGTAATCGTCTTTGTCATTTCCGGGCTGGCTACCACGGCACTGCTGGTGTTCTTCAACTTGAGTGACTGGTTCCGCAACCCGGGGCTTGGAGCGGTGATGATCGCCGTATCAGCGTTCGGCGTCGCGGTTTTGGTTACCGGGCTCATTGCCGGGTTCAAGGACCGCCGCGCCATGACCACCGCCCTCATTAACGCCGGCCTGGCCGTCATCGCCTACTTCACCCTGCAGAACCTGTTCGACATGTCGAGTTGGGCCACGATCAGCATTCTCGCCGTCGCCACCCTCGTGGTGGGACTGGCCAGCGGATGGCTCGTCGGCGGCGACGATCGCGCCGTCAGCATGCGCATCGGCGCGATTACCGCGGTATTATCCGGTGGGCTGTTGCTCATTGATCGCTTCATGCAGTCCTGGGCCCTGTACAGCGCTGACCGCGCCATCGGTGGTCGTCCCATCGCCACGGTTGGATCGAGCACACCGACGCTGGACGGTGACATCTGGATCATGGGGATCGACACCTTCACGCATTTTCTGCTGCCCACGATTTCGCTCACGCTGATCTCACTGGCCGGTTACACCCGATACGTTCGCTCCGGCATGCTCGACGTGCTCGACCAGGACTACATCAGAACGGCCCGAGCGAAGGGGCTCGACGAACGAACCGTCATCGTTCGACACGCCTTCCGCAACGCCCTCATCCCGCTCGCGACGCTCGTCGCGGCGGACATCGGCGCCATCATCGGCGGCGCGATCATCACAGAACAAGTGTTTGCCATTAGCGGAATGGGGCAACTTTTCATCCGCTCACTGAGCAACGTCGACCCCAACCCCGTTATGGCCTACTTCGTGGTGGTCTCCATCGTCGCATTGATCGCCAACCTGATCGCGGATCTATCGTATGCGGCGCTTGACCCGAGAGTGAGGACCCACTGATGACGCAGGTGCTCGAGACGGAAAAGAAATCCGAACAGGTCGGTCACAGTCAGGCCCGCCTGATCTTTGGTCGGTTCGTTGAGCACAAAATCGCGCTCGTCTCGATCCTGATCGTCGCGTTCATCACCGTGCTGTCGTGGTCAGTGGTTGGTGTCGGGTCGATACCGGGTTGGTGGCACCTCACCTATAACCAGCTTAATCCGCTCATCGATGGCGGCCGGCCGACTATGTCTGTGGTGCCACAATGGCTCGGGGGTGAGGGCGTCTTTCTCGGCGAACATCCGTTCGGCCAGGACCGTATTGGCAAGGATTATTTCGCCATGACCATGCGCGGCATACAAAATTCGTTGACGGTCATGTTCATTGTGGGCATCCTGGCCACTGTGATTGGCACCGTCATTGGGGCCGTTGCCGGCTACTATCGCGGCGTCATCGACGCCATCTTGATGAGGTTCACCGACCTCATCATCATCATCCCGGTGATCGTGATCGGCGCCCTCGTCGGCTCGATCGCGAGCACGCTCGGAGGTGCCATCGATGGTCCGGTCATCCTCGGAATTCTCCTCGGTCTGTTCACCTGGACGACTCTGGCTCGACTGGTTCGCGGTGAATTCTTCACCCTGCGGGAGCGCGAGTTCGTCGAGGCCGCTCGCGTTGCGGGGGCATCCGACGCACGCATCATCTTTAAACACATCCTCCCCAACGCCATCGGCGTGGTCATCGTTGCGGCGACGCTATTGATGGCTGGCGCCATTCTGCTCGAGGTTGCCCTCGGGTTTCTCGGGTTGGGCGTGCGCCCGCCCGATGTGTCGCTCGGACGACTCATCAGCGACAATCAATCGTCGTTCGCGCATCGGCCTTGGCTGTTCTGGTGGCCGGGCCTGTTCATCATCACGCTCGCCCTCTGCATCAACTTCATTGGCGACGGACTGCGCGACGCGTTCGACCCGCGTCAGCGCCGGTTCCGCCCACGTCGCCAGAAGAAGGTCCTCAAATGAACGCTCACATTTCAGTAACCGCTCCTGAGCCCGGTACCGCTCCGGTGCTCGAAATGATCAAAGTCGGCGTTGAGTTCGGTGTGGGACGCGACTGGGTGCCGGCGGCGAAGAACCTCTCGTACTCGATCCGGCGCGGTCAGATTCTCGCGGTGGTCGGCGAATCGGGGTCGGGCAAGAGCGCGAGCTCAATGGCCATCCTCGACCTGCTTCCCCGGAACTCCCGGGTGACCGGCAGTATCAAACTCGACGGCGAGGAACTGCGTGGCCTGACCTCCGGCCACATGCGGCAGGTGCGTGGAGCCAAGGTCGCCGCAATCTTCCAGGAGCCCATGACGGCGCTCAACCCGGTGTTCACGATCGGGTTCCAGATCGTTGAGACACTTCGGGTGCACACCGGAATGCGCCCCATTGACGCGCGTGTTCGAGCTATCGAACTGCTTACCATGGTCGAATTGCCCGACCCTGAGAAGGCCTACAACTCCTATCCGCACCAGCTCTCCGGTGGTCAGCGGCAGCGGGCCATGATCGCGCAGGCGTTGTCCTGCGACCCGATGCTGCTCATCGCCGACGAGCCGACCACGGCACTCGACGTCACAGTGCAGGCCGAGATCCTTGAGCTGCTGCGCGACCTGCGCGACAATCTCAATAGTGCCGTCCTGCTGATCACCCACGACATGGGTGTCGTCGCCGACCTCGCCGACGACATCGTGGTCATGAAAGACGGAGAGATCGTAGAGGCGGGGGAGGTGCATCAGATCTTCTCTGCCCCCAAGCACCCTTACACGCGAGCGTTGCTGGCGGCCGTGCCCCGTCTCGGGTTCGGTTTCGGCCCGGACGACGCGACCGGTGCCATCGACGTGTCGGCCGCGCTCATGAAGGCCCTGGAACAGGGCCCCGTCACGACCACCGACCGGACCACACGCACCGACCGGCCAGTGTCACCCGACGGAGCCCTGCGCATGGACGATATTTCTGTGGAGTTCGGTCAACGCCGCAAGATCAAGGCGTTCAAGGCCGTTGACCGCGTCTCCCTGAGCATCAGCCCCGGTGAGGTTCTCGGCCTCGTCGGCGAGTCCGGATCGGGCAAAACAACCGTCGGGCGAGCTGCCGTCGGACTGCAGCCCATTTCAGAGGGCTCGCTCATTGTGACCGGACGCGACATTAGCCATGCCTCGAGCAAGGACTTGCGCGGGCTTCGTCGCCGCGTCGGAATCGTGTTCCAGGATCCGTCCTCCTCACTCAATCCGCGCCTCTCCATCGGCGACAGCATTGGTGAGCCGCTCAAGCTCGCGGGTGAAGCGCGCGGAAAGGCTCTCGGCCTGCGGGTCGAGGAGCTCCTGGACAGCGTGCAACTGCCGCGGTCGTACCGCAACCGGTACCCGCACGAATTGTCTGGCGGACAGAAGCAGCGGGTCGGTATCGCCAGGGCTCTGAGCCTGAGCCCGCTCCTGCTGGTCGCTGACGAGCCGACATCCGCTCTGGATGTTTCAGTGCAGGCGACAGTCCTGACACTGCTCAAAGAACTGCAGGAGAGGATGAAATTCGCCTGCCTGTTCATCAGCCACGACCTCGCCGTGATCGACATCATGGCCGACCGCATTGCCGTCATGCACAAGGGGAGGATCGTGGAGACCGGTTCACGTGACGACGTTCTGCGAGCACCGGCGAACCCGTATACCCAGCGACTCATTGCGGCAATTCCCGTGCCGGACCCCGACGCGCAGCGTGATCGACGGCAGTTGCGACTTGCCCTGATGCGCACTGCGGTCGACTGACGGGAGAGCCTCGGCCGGCGGATCCCGTCGGGTTACAAGTCAGGTTCTCTGTGGTGGGTTTTGCAGTTATCGGCGATTCAAGAATATTTTGGACTTTGTCTCTGCAACGATGACGTCATCGTCAGGGTTCCCTCGCATGGCGAGTTACTTCGCACGGTCGCCGACCTAATGAAAAAAACGTTGGTAACCAGGCTGAGTTCAACGCGACGGTTGATCGATTGGAGAAACGGGTCGATCGTCTCGAGCAAGACAATGCAACGTTGGGTTCCCGACTGGATAAGAACTCGATAAACTGCTCGAAACCGCCCAAGACGGACAGCTTCTGCAAGACCGCCAGCAAGGCTCGATCGCTTCGTGAATCTTCCGGTAAACCGCAGAGAAAACAGGGCGGCTGCAGTGGCGCTTCGGGTCGATGACGACAATACCGACTCGGTTCTCCGCTATAAACCCACCAGCTGCCGCGGCTGTGGGAGTTCATCGCGTGGCGTGACCGGGACCATCACTGCGAAGCGGCAAGTCGTTGACGTCCCGCCGATCAGGGCGGAAACTGTCGAGCATCGACGGATCGAGAAGCTGTGCCGGTGTGACATCGGTACCACGGGCGTGTTCCCGGCTGACGTAAAATATGCGGTGTCCTACGGGCCGAGGCTGCACGCGGTCTGCGCTTACCTGATCAACGTGCACTATCTGCACGCTGCCCGCACCGCGGCAGTGTTCAACGATCTGTTCCTGAACCCCGTGTTCCATATCGCCCCGAAACGGGGACTGGCGGGCATGTTGAACGGTGGGTGCTGCAGTCATTCACCGGGGTAATGGTCCACGACGGGTAGGAGCCCAACAAGACCTTCACCGCCGCAAGCCATGGTTTATGCAACGCCCACCACCTCCGCGAGTTACAGAGAATCACTGAAGACACCCAGAGGCGGGGTGGGCGAAACGGATGAGCGAATTCCTCTTCGCCACGCATCGGCAGGTTGAAGAGGTTAAAGCCCGCAGAGACACCGGCCTCTTGAACGGAGCACTCAAAGCAGTCCGGCAGAGATATGCGGAAATCGTCACGACCGGTGATGAACAGTTCCGGCCCTCGTTCACCCAAAAACCGGGGAGCATATCATGCAAGCGGAGCCGCGACGACTGCTCATCAGGTTGGGGCTGCACCAAGCCGACGTGCTGTGCTTCACCACCGACTTCACGGTTTCGTTCGGAAACAATCAGGCCGAACGCGACATCAGAATGGTCAAGTTCCGCCAAAAAATCTCGGGATGTCTACGCTCAATCGCGGGCACAGAACACATCGTGGTCATCCGTTCCGTGATGTCCACGGTCAGGAAACAGGCAGTGATCGAGTTCGAAGTCCTACTCGACGCCCCTACAGGCAACAGCTGGCTCCCCGGTCAGCCCTGACCACGACCGCCTGGCACCAGTCAGAACCCGGCGAGTCAGGGAAACGCAGGGCCTTCTCCAAGAGCGTGACTAGTTACCCCGCCGGAGCGTCGAAACCATACGGTAGGATTGTACTTTGGGTCACATTATGACCCCTGGTATCCATTCTTCGTCGCGCGCGAGACTCTGCGGCACTCATTCTTCGTAAGGATCTATTTTTATGGCGATTGCTACACGCAATAACCTCCGAAATGTTGCAATCGTTGCTCACGTTGACCACGGTAAGACGACGCTGGTTGACGCGATGCTCAAGCAGACCGACTCCTTCGCAGACCACTCACACGTTGAAGAGCGCGCGATGGACTCGAATGAACTCGAGCGCGAAAAGGGCATCACGATTCTCGCCAAGAACACGGCGGTCTCGTACAAGGGCATCCACGCCACCGAGGGGCCCATCACCATCAACGTGATCGACACCCCGGGCCACGCTGACTTCGGTGGTGAGGTCGAACGTGGCCTGTCCATGGTCGACGGTGTTGTTCTGCTGGTTGACGCTTCCGAGGGCCCGCTGCCGCAGACCCGCTTCGTGCTCCGCAAGGCGCTGGAGGCCAAGCTTCCCGTCATCCTCCTGGTCAACAAGACCGACCGTCCCGACGCGCGCATCGATGAGGTCGTGGCCGAAAGCCAGGACCTGCTCATCGGCCTCGCGAGCGACATGGCCGACGACTTTCCCGACCTCGACCTCGATGCCGTCCTCGACGTGCCCGTCGTCTACGCCTCCGGTCGTAACGGTGCTGCCAGCTGGAACAAGCCCGAAGACGGTACGCTGCCCGACAACGATGACCTCGAGCCGCTGTTCGATGCGATCCTCAAGCACATTCCGGCACCGACCTACGATGACACGCACCCGCTTCAGGCCCACGTCACCAACCTCGACGCCTCGCCGTTCCTCGGCCGCCTCGCGCTGCTGCGCATCTTCCAGGGCACCATTAAGAAGGGCCAGACCGTGGCCTGGGTGCAGCAGGACGGCACCGTCAGCAACGTGAAGATCACCGAGCTGCTCATCACCAAGGCGCTGGACCGCTACCCGACCGAGAGCGCCGGCCCCGGCGACATCGTGGCCGTGGCCGGTATCGAGAACATCACCATTGGTGAGACCCTCGCCGACCCCGACGACGTGCGCCCGTTGCCGACCATCACGGTTGACGACCCGGCCATCTCGATGACCATCGGAACCAACACCTCGCCGCTCATGGGCAAGGTCAAGGGCCACAAGCTCACCGCCCGCATGGTCAAGGACCGCCTCGACCGCGAACTCGTCGGTAACGTCTCGCTCAAGGTCGTCGACATCGGACGCCCGGACGCCTGGGAGGTTCAGGGTCGTGGAGAACTGGCCCTCGCCATCCTGGTCGAGCAGATGCGTCGTGAGGGCTTCGAGCTCACCGTCGGCAAGCCGCAGGTAGTTGTGAAGCGCGTCGACGGCAAGGTACACGAGCCCTTCGAGCACCTCACCATTGACGCTCCGGAAGAGTACCTCGGTGCCATCACGCAGCTGCTCGCCGCCCGCAAGGGTCGCATGGAGAACATGGCGAACCACGGCACCGGCTGGGTTCGCATGGAATTCATCGTTCCATCGCGCGGCCTGATCGGCTTCCGCACGCAGTTCCTCACCGACACGCGCGGTACCGGTATCGCCAACGCGATCCTGCACGGCTACGAGCCCTGGGCTGGCACCATCAACACCCGCACGAACGGTTCCATCGTGGCCGACCGTTCGGGAGCGGTCACCCCGTTCGCGATCATCAACCTGCAGGAGCGCATGTCGTTCTTCGTGCAGCCGACCTCCGAGGTCTACGAAGGCATGGTCATCGGCGAGAACTCGCGCGCCGACGACATGGACGTGAACATCACCAAGGAAAAGAAACTGACCAACATGCGTCAGTCCAGCTCCGACACGTTCGAGTCGATGACACCGCCCAAGCAGCTCTCGCTTGAGCAGTGCCTCGAATTCGCCCGTGAAGACGAGTGCGTCGAGGTCACCCCCGCCGCCGTGCGTATTCGCAAGGTCGAGCTCACCGCATCCGCTCGCTCGCGCCAGGTTTCGCGCGTGAAGAAGATGGACGCGAACTAACTCGCACCTGCTTTCTCGCAGAAGCCCTCGCAGCCTCGGCTGCGGGGGCTTCCCGCATTAATCCTCGCCGACCCGTGAATCTTGGCCCCATAAATCGCTCAAATGGCCCCGAAACTCGGCTTGGTTGCGCACCCACTCTTTGTGTCTTTGAGTCTCTTGTCTTTGAGTCCTTTTAGGCGAACAGAGCCGCGCCTACGTAGCTCCCTGGGCTTGCCCCGGCTGGCACCGCGAACAGCGCGCTCCCGACGTGCCGAATGTACTCGTTGAGCGCATCGTGCTTGGCCAGGTTGAGCTGCACCGCGGTGAACTGTGCCGGAGACCGCTGAAAGCTGATGAAGAAAAGACCGGCCTCGAGCCGCCCCAGGTCATCGTTGCCGTCGACGAAGTTGTAGCCACGACGCAGCAGCTTCATGCCGTGGTTCTGGGTCGGATGCGCGAGCCGCACGTGTGCTGCAGCACCGATGAGCGGCTCATTCTCGCGGCCGGCCAGAGTGAAATCTGGCTCGCTGAACTCGGTTCCGCCTGACAGCGGAGCACCGGCACCCTTGGTGCGGCCGAACACCGCCTCCTGCTCGCGAAGAATCGTGCGATCCCAGGTTTCAATGGTCATCCGGATTCGCCGCGCCACCAGGTAGGAGCCGCCGGTCAGCCAGGCGGGCCCGACGTCCGCGGACACCCAGACCTGGTCGGTGACGACCGCGGGCTCCTCGGCCTTTATGTTGGCGGTGCCGTCCTTGAATCCGAACAGGTTGCGCGGGGTGGCCTGGGCCGTTGATGTCGATGAGGTTCGTCCGAATCCGAGCTGGGACCAGCGCAGGGCCGCCCGGCCGAAGGCGATGCGGGACAGATTGCGAATGGCGTGCACGGCCACCTGCGGATCATTGGAACAGGCCTGGATGCACAGGTCTCCGTCGCTTCGGCCGGCATCGAGGTCGTCCCCGGGAAAGTGCGGAAGCGGCGTCAGATTGGCCGGGCGGCGGGCGATGATGCCGAAGCGATCGACGCCATCCGCTGTTTCAAACAGGGTCGGACCGAAGCCGAACGTGATCGTAAGGCCGGCCGTGGGCAGCCCCTGCGCCTCACCGGTGTCCTCGGGTGGGGCATCGTAGGGGCCGCTGACGGCGCCGTACTCGCCGATATCCGCTCCGGCGCACATCGCGGCCGCCGCGACCGTCCAGTCCTGGAGCAGCTCGATCAGCTCGGCTCGCGTCACGCCCGCCGAGACGTCGAACGCGGCAAAGTGCAGGCGATCCTGGGCGGGCGTGACAATGCCGGCCTGGTGGCTGCCATAGAACGGGTAGACCGCCGAAGCGGATGCCTCACCCGGCGACGCCGACGCCGCCAGCGCCACCCGGTCCCCGGCTGCGCCCAGCCCGATGCCGGCGACGCTGGCCCCGGCGAGGCCGAGTAGCCCGCGCCGGGAGAGGCCTCGTGCTGTGCCGGCCGGTTTGGTGGACCCGGCCTCGCTGGATTCTGCCCGCTTAGAACCGGTCCAGCCCGTCACAACACGAGCGCGACCGTGAGCTGGTTGAGCGGCTCGCCGAGCGCGTTGACCTGGTCGGCGAGGGCGCGAATCTCGGCCGGAGTGAGGTCGGTGTAGAGCCTGAAGCCCTCATCAACGCGTTGGGCGTCGAGCAGTGTCTGCAGCGAACCGAACTCGGTGTCGAGCGCAGCGGCCAGGTCGGCATCCGTTTTGAGCAGTATCGGTCGCACCCCGTCGTAAAGCACTTTGGCGCCGTCGACGTTGGCCTGGAAATCCCAGAGGTCGGTGTGCGACCAGGCTTCTTCCTCGCCGGTGACCTTGCCGGTGGCGACCTCGTCGAGCAGGCCGATGGCCCCGTTGGTCTGCTGCGACAGGGTGAACGTGAGGCCCTGCACCTTCTCGTGCAGGGTGGCGGTGTCGGCGACGAGCTGCTCGGTGAGCGCCGCACGCTTCTCGGCGGTGTAGGCCACGAAACCCGCCTCAGCGTCTTGCGGCCAGAGATCCTTCTCGATGGCGTGCCAGCCGGTCCAGTTTTGGCCCTCTTCGAGGTCGGCTTCGCGCAGGTCGAGCTTGGGGTCGAGGTCGCCGAACGATTCGGCGATGGTTTCGACGCGCTCCCAGTGCACCCGGGTGGAGGCGTACAGGCTGCGGGCGGTGTCGTCGTCCCCGGCTGAATAGGCGGCGGCGAACGCGTCGGTGCCGGTGACGAGTTGGTCGATCTGGTCGCTTACGTAGGAGGCGTAGTTTGTGTTCGAGGTATCGATCTGGGTGACGAGGTCGACGTCGACGGTGGCGGCGGCATCCGTTTTGGTGGCGGTGAACTCGGCCTTGCCGACGCCGTCGCCGGTCATGCCCGGTTTGCAGGCGGTGAAGTAGCTGCCCTCGGCGAGCTCCACGACCAGGTCGCGGGTGAGTCCTGGACCGATATTCTCCGCCTCACCCACGATGCGCAGGCCGTCTGCGGCCAGCAGGTAGAACTCGGTCACCTGGTCACCGGAATTGGTGACCGAGAAACGGATGCTGCCGGTCGGCGCCTCGTTCGCGCTCACCGCGCAGTCGGTCGCGCTGCTGTCCACCGTGAGCGCGGTGTGGGTGGCCGCCGGGCTGTTGGCGACGCAGCCGCTCAGCAGGCCGATACCGAGAACGCCGAGGCCGAGCAGGCTGGCGGAACGTAAGACACGGGGCATGGAGATCCTTTGAGCTGGGCGAGAAGAGTTAGTGCGCGGCGACGGGCGTGGGCGCCGGTGCGGTTGGTAGAGCCAGGGCCGGGCGGGCGCTCGGGCGGCCGTGACGGCTCTTTCTGATGAACACCGTCAGGGTGGGCACGGCATAGGCCAGCCAGGCGAACATCTCCAGCCAGGTGGTGGCGGGGGAGAAGTTCAGGGTGCCCTTGAGCAGCGTGCCGTACCAGCTGTCCGGAGGCACGGCGGCGCTCACATTGAAGGCGAGGGCGTGCAGCCCGGGCAGTAGGCCGGCCTCCTGCAGGTCGTGCACGCCGTAGGAAAGCACACCAGCCGCCACGACGATGAGGATGGCGCCGGTATAGGTGAAGAACTTCGCCAGGTTGATCTTGAGCATGCCGGCGTAGATCAGAGCGCCGAGGCCGATTGCCGTCAGGATACCGAGCGCAGCACCGAACAGCGGCAGGGTCGTGGCGCCGGTGGCCTGCACGGCCGCCCAGATGAACAGGGCCGTTTCGATGCCCTCCCGGCCGACGGCAAGGAATGCCACGAGCACGAGTCCGAGGCCTGCACCGACGAGGTGTTTGTCGATGTTGCCCTGCAGGTGGCCCTTGAGGTCGCGTGCGGTGCGCAGCATCCAGAACACCATCCAGGTCACCAGCCCGGTCGCGACGATCGAGAGCACGCCGCCGATGGTCTCCTGTGCGGTGAACGACAGCCCGTAGGTGCCGAAGGTCAGCAGCGCGCCGATGCCGAGGGCGAGCAGCACGGCCAGGGCCACACCGAGCCAGATGCGCGGCAGCACGTCACGGCGACCGATTTTCACGACGTAGGCGATGAGAATTGTCACGATCAGCGCGGCCTCAAGGCCTTCGCGCAGGCCGATCAGGTAGTTTGCGAGCACAGGGGTTCCTCGTCGGGTTCGGGCGTCGATTTTGGTAAGGCTAACCTTACCGAATCTGACTCTAGCCCGTGGATCGTGACCGTGTCTAGTTACGATTGGATTCTGAGCCCGTAATCAATAGCCAGCAGAGCAGAAACGGTGCGTGCGCCCATGGTCATGTCCGGCAGCGGTGAGCGGATCCTGTTCGTGCATGACCGACCGGGCGACGAATCCGCGCTGACCGGCGGCACGATTGCCCGATTGCGCGCCGACGGGGCGAGGGTCGTCGTGCTCTACGCCACAACGCTGACCGAAACGGATGCCGCAGCGGTGCAGGCCGCGCTGGCCGCGCTTAGCGCGCGCAGCTGGCATGAGCTGCCGCGCGGGCTGGAGCCCAGCAGCGCTCTGCACAACGAAATCGATGAACTCGGTGCGACCGCCCTGGTCGTCGGCGCCGTTGACGATGTTCTGCGCGACGCCGCGACCGTGGCCGCACACGCGGCCGGCCTGCCCGTGTTTCTGGCCCGAACGGTGCGACAGTCGCCCGGACAGCGCCTCGTGGCGATCGACGTGGGCGCTCAGCTCGAGCAGAAGCTGCGGGCGCTGACGCATTTTCCCGCGCGCTGGAACGTCACCGACCACAGGCGCGACCTGGTCGACGGCACGACCGACGTGATCACCGACACCGAAACGTTTCTGCAAACGAATGCCCCTTACCCCGCCCCGCCGCAGCTCGCCTCCCGGCCCGCTCGCCTCACTCTCGCGAACCGATCGCTGGCCGGCCTCGGCGGCCTGCTCGTGGGCATCCTCTTTGGTGTGTTGGGAACCATCGCGCACCAGGCCACGCTCACGCTGTTCGGCATCGCGCTGCCGATCGGACTGACGATCGCGTTCGTGGCGATCGCTGCGCTGTTGCTCGGCCTGCGCCTCGTGATCGGCGACCGGTTCGTCGTCGGGCTGGCCGCTACCGGGCTGCTGGTGACCATTTTCGTGCTGTCGCTGCGCGGTTCCGGGGGGTCGGTGCTCGTGCCTGCGGGTTTGCCGGGAACCTTGTGGACCGTGGTTCCGGCATTGATCGCGGCCTTTGTGCTGGCCTGGCCGAAGCTGCCGCCGCGCCTCCGGGCGCCGCACCAGGGCGGTGGGGCGTAGAATCAGGAGTCCGCTCTCGAAGGGAATCCCAAGCCTGTGACGTATGTGATCGCTCTTCCGTGCGTCGATGTGAAAGATCGTGCCTGCATCGACGAATGCCCGGTGGACTGCATTTATGAGGGCGAACGCTCCCTCTATATTCACCCCGATGAGTGCGTCGACTGCGGCGCCTGCGAACCGGTCTGCCCGGTCGAGGCCATCTACTACGAAGACGACCTGCCCGAACAGTGGGCCGATTATTACAAGGCCAACGTCGAATTCTTCGACGACCTCGGCTCCCCGGGCGGCGCGGCCAAGGTCGGCGTGCTCGCCAAGGACCACCCCATCATCTCCGCGGTGCCGCCGCAGGTTCAGCACTAAGCGGTCTTCGTGCTGAAGCCGCTCCCGGATTACCCCTGGGACCAGATGGTGCCGTTTGCCGCTCAGGCCCGGCAGCACCCCGATGGAATCGTCGACCTGTCGATCGGTTCGCCGGTCGATGCAACGCCCCACGTGGTGCAGCAGTCGCTGCGCGCGGCGACGGATGCCCACGCCTACCCGCAGACCGTCGGCACGCCCGCCCTGCAGCAGGCGATCATCGCTTGGTATGCCCGGCGCCGCGGGGTGACCGGCCTGGAGTCGAACAACGTGCTGCCCACGATCGGTTCCAAGGAACTCGTCGCGCTCATGCCGTTCATGCTCGGCGTCGGCGAGGGTGACACGATCGTGCATCCGCTTGCCGCCTACCCGACCTACGCGATCGGCGCCGCGATCGCGGGCGCCACGCCCCTGGCCGCCGACGACCCTGCCGAATGGCCGGACTCGACCAAGTTGATCTGGCTGAACAGCCCGGGCAACCCCGACGGGCGGGTACTCTCGGTCGACGAGCTGCGCGCCGCCGTCGACCGCGCGCGCGAACTCGACGCCGTGATCGTGAACGACGAGTGCTACGCCGAACTCGGCTGGGACGCCCCGTATGACACCGAACCGATCCCGAGCATTCTTGACCCCCGCGTCATCGAGGGGGATCAGCGCAAGATCGTCGCGATCTATTCCCTGAGCAAACAGTCCAACATGGCCGGGTACCGTGCGGCCTTCGCGGCCGGTGACAGCGACGTGCTGGGCCGGGTGCTCACCGTGCGCAAGCACGCCGGACTCATGCTGCCGGCACCGCTGCAGGCTGCCATGATCGCTGCCCTCGGCGACGACGAGCACGTCGCCGCGCAAAAGGAACGCTATCGAGCGCGCCGCGTTGTGCTCCGGCCGGCGCTCGAACAGGCCGGTTTTCGAATCGACCGCAGCGAGGCCGGCCTGTATCTGTGGGCGACCGAGGGTCGACCAGCCTGGCAATCCATCGAACGGATGGCCTCCCTCGGGATCCTCGCCGGCCCCGGCCCGTTCTATGGTGACGCCTACCCCGAGCACATACGGTTCTCGCTGACCGCGACCGACGAACGTATCGCCGCAGCTGCTGCTCGCTTGCGCGCCTGACCTGTGGATGATCACCAACGAACCGCCCGAACTCTTAGCTGATGCAACAGTAGGCGGCCGGGCAGATTAGGCTGTAGTCGCGACGGAGTCGACCACGGCAGTAAGTTAAAGTGCCGACTCAGTGACGCGTCGCCACATTTCATCCGTCAGTGAGACCCGAGGAGGTTCCGTGACCGACGTTGCGCAGCACATTACAACCGGCGAACCGATGAGCGCTGACCCCAACAAGGTCACGCTTACCTTTCCCGGCGGCAGCGCAGAGTTCCCGATCCTGACCAGCGTGGACGGCGTGTCGAGCATCGACATCTCAACCCTGACCAAGAAGACCGGCCTCACCACGCTGGACTACGGCTTCGTGAACACGGCGGCCACCCGCTCCGCGATCACCTACATCGACGGCGATGCCGGCATCCTGCGCTATCGCGGGTATCCGATCGAACAGATCGCCAAGAACTCGAACTTTCTCGAGACGGCCTGGCTGCTCATCTACGGTGAGCTGCCTAGCGCGAGTGAACTCGCCAACTTTGACGATCGCATCCGTCACCACACTCTTCTGCACGAAGACATGCGCCGCTTCTTCGACTCCCTGCCGCACAAGGCCCACCCGATGAGCGTTCTCGCGTCCGGCGTCTCGGCACTGTCGACGTTCTATCAGGATTCGCTCGACCCGAAGGATCCGGAGCAGGTCGAGATCTCGACCATCCGTCTGCTGGCCAAGCTGCCGGTCATGGCCGCCTACGCGCACAAGAAGAGCATTGGGCAGGCGTTTCTCTACCCCGATAACTCGCTGAGCTTCGTCGACAACTTTCTCAAGCTCAACTTCGGCAACATGGCCGAACCGTACGAGGTCAACCCGGTCGTCAGCAAGGCGCTTGAACGCCTGCTCATGCTGCACGAAGACCACGAGCAGAACGCGAGCACCTCGACGGTGCGCCTGGTCGGTTCGACCGAGGCCAACCTGTTCGCGTCCGTTTCGGCCGGCATTAACGCCCTGTTCGGTCCGCTGCACGGTGGCGCCAACGAAGCAGTGCTCGCGATGCTCGGCGAGATCCAGGCATCCGGTCAGGGCGTCGAGAAGTACGTCGAACGCGTCAAGAACAAAGAGCACGGCGTGAAGCTGATGGGCTTCGGCCACCGGGTCTACAAGAACTACGACCCGCGCGCCACCCTGGTCAAGGAGAGCGCCCACGAGGTACTCGCGGCTCTCGGCGTCAAGGACGACCTGCTCGACATCGCGCAGGAACTCGAGCACATTGCGCTGAGCGACGACTACTTCAAGGAACGCCGTCTGTACCCCAACGTCGACTTCTACACCGGCGTCATCTACAAGGCGATGGGCTTTCCGACCCGCATGTTCACCGTGCTCTTCGCGATCGGTCGGTTGCCTGGCTGGGTCGCGCACTGGCGTGAAATGAACGAGGATCCGGCCACCAAGATCGGTCGCCCGCAGCAGCTCTACGTGGGCTCCCCGGCCCGGGACTACCTGCGCCGTTAGCGGGTCGGCTGTTCGCCGCCTCGCTGTCCGATCTCAAGTCGTCACCAATTGGGTTGCGGTGGCGTCTCGCCGTCGCTGTGCGCCTGCCTACCCGCCCGACGTGCGTGAGGTTCCACTTTTCCCTTGACCGGGTGGGTTCGAAGGTGACGTGCCACCTTTGGCCCCTTCGCGAGCCCCTGGGGACCTCGCCATGGGGCAAAAGATGGCATGTCGCAAGAACGATGGGGCCAGAGTTGGCGTCTCGTGCGTCTCGTGCGTCTCGTGCGTCTCGTGCGTCTCGTGCGGCCAGAGTTGGCCGGGACAGTTTCGGCGAGCATCCGCTGCACGGTCAGGCGGAGGGAGTCGCGCCGCTGTGGTCAGCAGCCGGGGCCGTGGGGGTTGGTGAGGCAGTCTTCGGCGACGAGTACGGTGGATTCGTTTGCGGCCATGACGGTGAATGGGGCTGAGGGCATGGTTATGGTGCCGTCGACTGGGCGCCAGCCTTGGTCGCCGAAGCTGTAGTCGGCTTGGTATTTGATGGTGAGGACGATGGAGTAGGTGCCCTGGGCCGTGTACTTGTGGCTGG
>NZ_SOFE01000002.1 GCF_004402405.1 Cryobacterium levicorallinum | reverse complement strand
GCGCGGCAGCAACGAGAACACCAACCGTCTCCTGCGGTTCTGGTTCGAGAAGGGCTCCGACCTCTCGACCCACACCCCCGACGACCTCCAGCGCGTCGCGGCGAAGCTGAACCGCCGCCCACGCCCCACCCTCAACCTCGAAACCCCCGCCTACCGCCTCAACCAGCTACTTCTCGAAGCAAAAACCCCCGCGTTGCCCTGACCACTTGACTTTGGCCTCGGTGTCGGTTACATTTCTCCCGTTTCGACGCTGATAAAATGGTTCCCTGATCGGCCGGGCCTCGCCATGGGCATGGCCATCATGGGATTCGGCGGTGGCGCCCTCATCGCCAGCCCGGTCTCCACTGCCCTACTCGCCTGGTACGATCCCACTTCCAGTGCCGTCGGCTGGGTCGCCAGCGGTGACGCCGTGGGCAAGCTTTTCCTCAGTCTCGCCGTCATTTACCTGGCCTACATGATGTTCGGCGCCTTCACGATCAAGGTACCGGCTGCTACCTGGAAACCTGCGGGGTTCGACCCCTCCGTGCTCACAAGGAAGGCACTGGTCACCACCCATCAGGTGTCGGCGTCGAACGCGATCAAGTCCAGGCAGTTCTGGCTGGTCTGGATTGTGCTCTTCTGCAACGTCACGGCCGGGATTGGGATTCTGGAACAGGCCGCACCGATGATCCAGGACTTCTTCCGCCAGAACGATGGAGTGTCCCTCGTATCGGCCGCCGTTGCCAGCGGTTTCGTTGGCCTGCTTTCCATCGCCAACATGGGTGGCCGGTTCGTCTGGTCGGCAGCATCGGATTTAACCGGACGCAAGAACATCTACGTGGTCTATCTGGGAATCGGGACCGCACTGTATGTGCTGCTGGCGCTGCTGGGCTCCAGTACGACGGCACTGTATGTCGTTCTGGGGTTCATCATCATTTCTTTCTACGGTGGTGGGTTCTCGGCAGCCCCCGCGTATCTGCGCGATTTGTTCGGCACGTTCCAGGTCGGTGCCATCCACGGACGCCTTCTGACAGCCTGGTCTGCGGCCGGTATCGCTGGCCCGCTGATCGTCAATTCCTTCCTGGATGCCCAGGGCACGCCAGGCAAGCTCACTGCCGCGGCCTATCAACCGGGACTGTTGACCATGGTGGGGTTGTTGGTCGTCGGCTTCATCGCCAATCTGCTGGTGCGGCCCGTCGATCCCAAATTCCACGAATCCGACGCGCCTCGAACACCGGCTCACGAACTCGTTCGGGAGGCCTGACATGAAGAAGGCACGACTTGCGCTCGGCTGGATCCTCGTCGCAATTCCGCTGCTCTACGGCGTTTACCAGACCCTCACCAAAGTTGCGGCGCTCTTTGGCTAGCGCCACAGAGGACGACAGGGTATTCCACCGCAGAAACACCGGTTTTACCGGTGGGCGGCGAGCAACTCGCGGGTGAACGGATGCTGCGGCGCCGCAAAGAGATCGACCGCCGGCCCCTGCTCCACAACAACGCCGTCCTTCATCACGAGGACCTCGTGACTGAGTGCCCGAACTACGGCAAGGTCGTGCGAGATGAACACCATGGCGAGTCCGGTGGATTCCTGGAGAGAGGCCAACAGCGCGAGCACCTGGGATTGAATCTGCGCGTCGAGCGCCGAGACCGGCTCGTCGCATACCAGGATGCTCGGCCGCCGGGCGAGCGCCCTGGCGATCGCCACCCGCTGCCGCTGCCCACCGGAGAGCTCGTGCGCGCGCCGGCCAAGCAGCCCGGTCGCCAGCGCCACCTGCGCGAGCAATTCCACCGCCCGAGCCGTGCGCCACCGGCGCGAAATCCCGTCGAGAGCGATAGCCTCTGACAGAATCTGCAGCACCGTCGCCCGCGGGTCGAAAGCGCTCAGCGAGTCCTGGTGAATGATCTGGAGACGTCCCCGCCGGGCCCGGCGCTGGGATTCCGGCAGGCCGCTCCAGGGCTCGCCGTTCAGCAGCACCGAACCATGGTCGGGCGACTGCGTGCCCAGCAGCATCCGTGCCACGGTACTCTTTCCCGAGCCTGACTCGCCCACGATACCCACGGTGTGGCCGGCTCGCAGTTCGAACGAGACCCCATCGACGGCCGTCAGCGTTCCGTATGCCTTAGCGAGGTCATGTGCGGCGAGCACCACAGGGCCCGGCTTCGGCGCCGTGGCCGTGCCCAACGCGGCAGCGGCCAGCAACTGACGAGTATACGGATGCTGCGGCGCGGCAAACAGGGCGGCCGCGGCCTGCACTTCCACGAATCGGCCGTCCTTCATGACCGCCACCTGGTCGGCCAGCTGGCGGATGATCGACAGGTCATGGCTGATCAGCAACAGGGCGAGGCCAGATTCCTTCAGCTCACGCAGCAGTCGCACGACCTGCGCCTGCACCGTCGCGTCGAGAGCTGTCGTGGGTTCGTCGGCGATCAGCAGCGACGGCGATGCCGCCAGTGCCGTGGCGATAAGCGCGCGCTGGCGCAGTCCGCCGGAGAGCTCGTGCGGGTACTGCCGGGCACGCCGGGCCGGATCGGGCATGGCAACCTGCCGGAGCAGCTGCAGCACGCGGCGAGAACGGTCGACACGGCCGAGCTGCGGTTCGTGCACCTCGAGCGGTTCGGCCACCTCGGCGCCCACTCGGCGCAGCGGGTCGAGAGAGACCAGGGCGTCCTGGCTCACGAGCCCCACCCGCGCCCCGCGGAGGCCCCGCCAGCCTTGAGGGGAGAGGGCGCGGGCGTCGACGCCGGCCACCGTCAGTTCGTCGGCGGTGACCCCGGTGCCGGCGAGCCCAATCAGGCTACGCGCGGTCAGGGTCTTACCGGCACCGGACTCCCCCACGATGCCGAGGCACTGCCCAGCCTCGATGCGAAACGACACCCCATCGACCACGGCGGCCCCGCCCGGCACGACGACGCGCAGGTTGCGCACACTCACGACGCTCATCGTTGCCGCCCCGCCGCGCTGGCCTGCAGGTGCCGTCCGAGAACGCTCGTCGAGACCACGGTCGCGGTGATCACGAGTCCAGGGAACACAGCGATCCACCAGGCTGTAGCGAGAAAGTTGCGTCCCTCGGAGAGAATGAGCCCCCACTCCGGTGTGGGCGGCTTCGGCCCGAGGCCGAGAAAACTGAGGCCCGCGGCGGCCGTGATGGCCGTGCCGATTCCCATTGTGGCCATCACGAGCAACGGCCCGAGCGTGTTCGGCACCACGTGCCGCAGCACGGTGACCGCCGGCGACACCCCGAGTGTGCGGGCGGCCTCCACGTAGCCGGCCCGCTTCACCACCAAGGTCTGTACCCGGGCGACGCGGGCATACGACGGAATCACCGCGATGGCGACCGCGATCAGCAGACTCGCCTCCCCCGGCCCGATGATCGCTATCACGATCAGCGCTAGCAGAAACTCCGGAAACGCCATCACGATCTCGATCGCCCGGCTCAATACACCGTCGCCGACCCGGCGCATCAGCCCGGCCAGAGAGCCGATCACCAGGCCCGCCAGGAGCGCAATCAGAGTAGCCCCGAAGCCGATCGCGAGCGAGTAGCGCGAGCCATAGATGACACGTGCGAACACGTCGCGGCCGGCCTGGTCGGTTCCAAACGGATGCCCAGGGCCGGGCGCCAGCAGCGCAGCGCCGATGTCCGTGCGCACGGGATCAGCCCCGGTGAACAACCGAGGAAACAATGCGGACATCAAGACAATCAATAGGAAGCCGGCGGCCACCCAGAGGGCCGGTGTGGGCATCCGGGTCACGTGTCGGGTGCGGGCGGTTCGGGAGCGCGCGGCGGTGAGAATGCTCACGCGTAGGCCTGCTCGGTCGCCAGGCGCGGGTCGAGACGGTCGGCCACGAAGTCGACCAGCAGGTTGACCAACGAGAACGACACTGCGGCGAGCACAATAATGCCCAGCACCACAGGCACATCCCGATTGACGATGGCGTTCAGGGCCACGCGTCCGAGTCCGGGACGGGCGAAGACGGTCTCTACCAGCACCGAACCGCCGAGCAAGGAACCGACGATGTAACCCGTGAGGGTGACGCTGTTTGCTGCGGCGTGGCGCAGGGTATGCCGCAGCACGAGGCGGGTCTGGCTCGCTCCACGGGCGCGCACTGTGTCGACGAAGGGCAGAGCGGCCGCGTCGTCGAGGCCCTGGCGCAACACCTGGCTGAGAATGCCGGCCACCGGAATGGCGAGGGTCACGGCGGGCAGCACGAGCGCGCCGAACCCGGCAGTGGCGACCACGGGGAACCAACCCAGTCCGAAGCCGAAAACACCAATCAGCACCAGGCCGATCCAAAACGTGGGCGAGGACACCGCCACGAGCTCGAACAGGCCAGCCACCGGACCGGTGCGCCTGCCGCGGCCGAGCAGCGCCGACCCGAACGCGATCAGCACGGCGAACGAGATGGCGAGGCCCATCAGTTGCATCGTCGGCGCGAGTTGCTGGCCGATCACCGCGGCGACGGGTTGCTGCATGCGATACGACGTGCCGAGGTCACCCTGCAGCAGGCGGCCGAGGTAGTGGAAATACTGCAGGAGAAGCGGGTCAGCCAAGCCCCAGTCTGCTCGGATTTGGTCGCGCACTCGCTGCGACACGTTGCCGAGCCCCACGAGCACGTTCACCGGGTCGCCGGGGATCAACCGCAGCGAGAAGAAGCCCACGGTGGCGGCGCCCCACACCACGAGAATCATGCCGCCGATCCGGCCGGCCAGGCGGGCGCCCGGTCGGCCGGATCGACGCGCACGGCCCTCGCGGTGCGCGGTCACGGCGCGGTCGTGAGGGCCGCCTCGTAGAAGAGCGGCTGCCCATACAGATCGAAGCTCAGGTTCTCGATGGTCTTGCTGTAGGCGGTGATGGCGGTGGGCACCGTGATCGGAACCATGACCACATGGGTCGCGTTCCACTTCTGCAGCTGCTGGTAGAGCGCTTCGCGTTCGGTCGGATCGCTCGTGGCGATGGCGTCGTCGAGCAGCTGGTCGACGACCGGGTCGGCCGTAGACGAGCCGTTCTTATAGCCGCCGCTGTGTAGGTGGGCGCGCAGGACGTCGGCGTCGACGCTGGGGAAACTCCAGTCGGACAGGTCATAGTCGCGTGCGTCGAAGGCCTCGTAATATTGGGCGATCTCACGGTTGTCGCGCACGATTTCGAACCCGATGTCGCGCAGGTCAGACTGCACCACGTCGCCGAGGCTTGCGTTGGCGTCGGAGACCGGGGTGTAGGCGAGCCACTGGGCGCTCAGTCGGGCTCCACCTTTGGTGCGGTACCCCTCGGAGTCGCGCTCGGTCCAGCCGGACGCATCAAGCAGCGCATTGGCCTGATCTGGGTCGAACGCCCAGCTGTCTTCGAGGCTCGGGTCGTAGGAGTTGGGCGTGGCCGGGGAGAGGATGCTCCAGGCGCGCTCCGCCTGTCCCTGGTAGATGGTCTCGACGGCCGGACCGATATCGACCCCGAGCGCGAAGGCACGGCGCACGTTCTCGTCGGCGAAGACGCCGTGCGCCTCGTTCAGGAACAGGGTGTACGGCAGGCCCGGCATAGTCACGTTCTCGATCGAGAAGTCGTCGCCGATCTGGCTCACTGTGTTCGGGGTGATGTCGCTGGCGATCTGCGCCTGGCCGCTCGTGAGGGCGCCCGTACGCACCGAGGATTCGGGAAGGATGCGGAACTCGAGCGTGTCGATGGCGGGCGCGCCCTGATGGGAGCTCCCCTCCGGCGCCCAGTCGTAGTCTTCGTTTGCGGTGAAGACGATGCCCTGGTCTGGCGTATATTCGCTCAGCACGTAAGGTCCGGTTCCCACCGAAATGCCCGGTCCACCGGCCGGCAGCTGCGCAGCGTTGTCCCGCAGAGTGGCCGGCGAGTAGAAGCCAAGCTTGGCGGTGCTCACCGCCTGCAGGAATGGCGCGTATGGCTGGCTGAAGTTCACCCGAACGGTGAATTCGTCGACGACCTCGGTGCCAGCGTAGAAGCCGCCGGTTTCGGCGTACCCGATCAGACTGGCAGCATCCGCTGACGCCGTCTCTGGGGCGACGACGTGCTCAAAGTTGGCCTTGACGGCCTCGGCGTTGAAGGGTTCGCCGTCGTGGAACGTGACATCGCCCCGCAGATCGAACGTGTAGTGCAGGCCGTCGTCCGAGATCTGCCAGGACGTGGCGAGCCATGGCACGAACGAGCCGTCGGCTTTCTCATAGACGAGGGAGTCGAAGGAGTTGCGCATCACGAGGGCAGTGGCCTGGAACGCCGACGAGTGAATGTCCATCTTGCCGCCACTGAGCGTGCCGCCGTTGATGGCGTAGGTGAGGGTGTTCGCGTCGGCGGCGGTTGTGGGGGTAGTGGCAGTGCACCCGGTGACCAGGGCGACGGTGGCAAGGACGGCGGCTGCGGCGCGCAGCCAGGATGTTGAATGGGCGCGAATGCGCATAAATGGGGGTCTCTTTCTGAGCTACCAGTCATGCGGGCAATAAATGCTCCGCTCATCAAACGTACCGCGTGCGCCGAGACCGCCCGTCGCCCCGAGTAGGTTGGAAGGACCGACTTCGCAAAGGATGGGCTGACATGCCGGAGAATCGATTGAAGGACAACCGCTCAATGCTGGATGCAGCGGAGGATGCGCTTCGTGAGCTGTGCGAGCCGGTTTCCCCGCCGAAACGTACCCTCGACTACCGAAACTATTTTTGCGCCAGAAACCTCGACAACACCGAGGTCGTGTCGAAGAACGAGCCGCGTAGAGCTGCCCTGTACGCGGCGGTGGCCGAGTATGGTCGTGCCTATTCCCACATCGCGCATGAGTTGGCGGCCGCCGGATATTCGCCCCGCGAGGCCGCCGGTATTCAGAAGGAAGTCGCGTACTTCCAGGAACTGCAGGGCGAGCTGCAGCGCGCATCGGGCGACGAGGTCGCCGAGGAGAGCGCACCCCGGTGACGTAGCCAGGAGCCTCCGTTCGCGACGCAGCGCACGCCGGTGAACCTGACGGAGCCAGCGATCACCCACACCCGGGGCGGCGATCGATTATCTAATCTCGGTGAGATAGGTGGTGTAGCCGGCCTGGTGCAGAGCGGTACGGATCGGTTCGGCGCCAGCGGGCCCGGCCAGGGCGATAATCGCGCCACCGCCGCCCCCGCCGGTGAGCTTGGCACCGAGCGCACCGGCCCGGCGCGCGATGGCGACCATCTGCTCGAGCTCAGGGCTCGACACCTGCAGTGCATTGAGCAGGCCCTGATTGATGTTCATGAGCTCGCCCAGTTCGGCCGTGTCGCCCCGGCGCAGGGCGTCGGCCCCCTCCCCCACCAGGGAGTCGATCTGATCGAAGATCGCATCGTAACGCGCGCGGTTGTGCAGCCACGCCGCGCGCACCGCGGCCACGGTGTGCGCGGTCAGGGCGTGCACACCGCTGAGACCGATCACGATCGGGATCGGATGCGGTGTGACAATGTCGCTTATTTCGTGACCGCTCGGGGCATCCGTTTTTTTAAACAGGATCGGCCGACCGAAGGTGGCAACGGTGTTGTCGATGCCCGAGGGTGTGCCGTGCACGATCTGTTCGCACTCAAAGGCCAGGCTCGACACCTGTTCGTCGCTGAGCTCGATCGAGAAGCACTCGGCGGTCGCTCGAATCAGTGCGACGGCGAACGCGGCCGACGCTCCCAGGCCGCTCGCGCGCGGAAGCTTGGAAAACACGTCGACCCGCACGCCGGATTCGGGCAGCCCGAGACGCGCCGCGATCAACGCGGCGACCTGATGTGAGACGTCGGGGCTGATCGTTTCCTGCGCCGAACCATCAACGTTCCAGTCGGTGATGACCGGCGCCTGCCCAGGTTCGCCGCGAACGACCTCGGCTCGCACTGTGAGGCCGATCGGCGCGGCAATAGCGCGGCGGCCGTAGACCACGGAGTGCTCGCCGAGCAGGATGATCTTTCCGTAGCCGACCTGCGAGCGGGCACCGAGCGGTGCACGCGTCGGCATCGCTGCGGCCGGCATCGCTGCGGCCTGGGGCACTGCGGTCGGGGGCGCGAGGACCGGCGACGGCCGGGCTTCGAGTTCGGCCAGAATCTGCCGCGCCTTCCACACCTTGATCTCGCCGCCGACGAGGAGTCGCTCGACGACCTCATCGAACCGCGCCGGGCCGGTACCGGCGGCCACCGCGACCGCTCGGGCGTGCAGGCGCATGTGGCCGTGTTGGATCCCCGTGGTCGAGAGCGCTTTGAGCGCAGCCAGGTTCTGGGCCAGCCCGACGGCCGCCATTACCTCGGCCAGTTCGCGCGCCGAGGCGACATCCAAAATTGTATGGGCGATGCGCACGGCCGGGTTCGATTCCACCTGACCGCCGACCGTGCCGACCTTCAGCGGCATGGTCAGTTCGCCGACCAGGTCGCCGGCGTCGTTGGCGCTCCAGGTCGACAACGGTGCATAACGTGGCCCGCGGGCGGCGTACGCGTGGGCGGCGGCCTCGATGGCGCGCCAGTCGTTGCCGGTGGCGATCGCGACGGCGTCGATGCCGTTCATGATGCCCTTGTTATGGGTGGTGGCCCGATAGGGGTCCATGGCGGCGAATTCGCTGGCCAGAATGATCCCGTCGCGCACCCGGTCGCCGGGATAGTCCCGGGTTGCCAGCAGGGCTTCCGGGATGACCGCCCGGGCACGCACGAGGGCGCGATCGGTCAGGTTTGAGAGGATGCGCAAGAACACCCGACCAGCGCTGATCTGCTCGACCAGGGGTGCGATGCTTTCGCACATGGAGTTGACCAGGTTCGCGCCCATCGCATCGCGGGTGTCAACGAGCAGATGTACCACCAGCAGCTCGCCGTTTTGCGCCGTCGCTCCGCGCAGGTGCACCTCGATACCGCGCGCGCCGCCGCCGCGGGCGACCATGTTCGCGTGGCCGCTGTTGGCCAGCTGCAGAATGTGCTCAGATTGCGCAAGCAGAGCCTGGCGAGCACGCGCCGGGTCGGCAACATCGACGATCTGCACCTGGCCGATCAGCAGCGGCTCGTCGGATCTGCAGGCGAACCCACCCGCCTGGCGCACCAGAAGAGCGGTGGAACTGACCGCAGCCACGACGGACGGCTCCTCCACCACCATGGGAACCAAATAGTCCAGGCCGTTGATCTGAAAATTCAGTCCGAGCCCAAGTGGCATCGAAAATACGCCGATCACGTTTTCAGTGAGACGATCGGCGGTTTCGGCGTTCAGCAGGCCCGCACCGGGCTGCAGCATGGCGTAGTCAGCATCATTCAACGTTCCGCGTTCGTGTAGCAACTCCAGTCGATTCTGAACCGACTTCCGATAGAACTTCGCGATGCGTGAGCCGCTCATGACCTTGTCCCCTCTGCGCCAAGGACCAGCGGTACAACGGATGCGCCGGCGTCGGTCAGTGCTGCCGCGAGCCGTTCGGCGGCCAAGCCGCTCGCGCTGAAGGCGAGTCCGACATCGCCGCCGCCAGCTCCGGAAGTCTTGAACACGCCACCAGCCCGCTGGGCCACGACGCGCAGCTCCCGGTGACGCGCGGTAACGATGCCGGCCTCGGCGTGGCTGTCGAGCCGGGCCAGCGCGGTGAAGTAGTCGTCGATCAGGCGCAGAAATTCGGCGCGGTCGGCGAGCGCTGACTGTGCCGTGTGCGCGAGCCGGGTCAGCCTCGCCACGTCCTGGGCGTGTTGCAGCGGATGCGCGGCACCAAAGTCGTTCACCCGACCGACCAGGTCGGTTGTCACCGACCCTTCACCGGTGACCACGGCCAGCATGGTGAGATCGTTGGGCCACTGCAACGGCACCGGCGTCGCGCCGACGGCATAGGAGAGCAGACCGCCGTAGACGCTTGCGGCGACATCTCCGCCGCTACCCGTGCCGTTTTGGGCGGCCCGATGAGCCGACTGGGCCAGTGTGAACAGCGCCGCGCGATCGAGGTACAGCCTCGAGGCCGTGGCCAAGGCGGCCGTGAGCGCGCTGGCCACCGCAGCGCTCGACCCGAGTCCCAACTTGTGGCCATCGCGGGAGAGTTCCGCGCTGTCGATGCTGATCTCGAACGGGCCGCCGCCGGCTCGGGCTCGCACTGCCGCTCGCACCGTATCGAACAGGCGCAGGGTCGACCGGGTCTGGGCGTTGAGAGCGGCCGGTAGTTGCCCCTCATCGTCGAGGTCGAGGTGCTGGATGCCAATGCTTTGGGCGTGCAGCCGCCAGGACCCGGCCGGTACGACCGTGACGGTGACTCGGCGATCGACGGCCGCCAGCAGCGCCGGTGCGCCGTGCAAAACCGCGTATTCACCGAGCAGAAAAAGTTTTCCAGGGGCCGATGACGTTATCGCTGTCACGTCAGTCCAGCCGGTAGGCGTCGGGGCCGAGCGCGCTCTGGCGCACCTCGAGCACGCCGCCCACGGTCGACAGTGCGGCGTGCACCCGGGACGCATCGATCGGCAGGCAGAGCACCTTCACCTGCGGTCCGGCATCAATGGTGAAGTAGGCCGCAATGCCGGACGCGCGCAGGTCGCGAACGGCGTGCATCACGGCGACCGTCGCGGCGTTCCAATAGATCAACGCTGGCCGGGTGGTGAGCATCAGGGCGTGCAGCTTGAGGCAGTTGTACTCGGCGAGTTCGCCGACACGCACGAAGTCGAAAGCGGCGATCGCGGCCCGCATATCGGCGAGATCAGTCGGGGCCGTCGCCAGCCAGGCCGGGTAGAACGGCGAACTGACCGCGGTCGCGCCCATGCCGACGGTCGAATTGATCGGCTTCGCCCCGTGCGCGGTGATAGCGACCAAAATGGCGAGCGGCCAGTCCGCGCCGGGCAGCAGCTGCTCAGCGTAGGAGTCCAAACCGTCGGCGGCACTGCCGGCGTGCATCTCGGCGAAACCGCCGAAAATGGAACGGGCGGCCGAACCGGAGCCGTGCCTGGCCAGGATGGACAGCTCCCGCGCGGTCGGCGTGAGCCCGGCTGCGCCGGTCGCGGCGACGGCGAGAGCGGCGAAACCGGACGCCGACGAGGCCAGCCCGGCTCCGGTCGGGAAATTATTCGTGGACTCCACGATCGCGCATAGGGTGGCACCTCGGGAATAACGCACCAGGTCGAGAACGCGACTGGCCTTGGTGGCGTCGTGCCGGCATCCGTTGAGCCATAATTCATCGGTCGCGAGCCCGGCGCGAAAGGTCACTCGGGTGTCGGTGTAGAGGGCGTCGAGGGTGATCGAGATCGACCCGACCGCCGGGGTATTGAGAACGGCATCGTTCTTGCCCCAGTACTTGACCAGTGCAATATTGCTGTGTGCGCGGGCGCGGGCCGTAGCGCCGGCCTCAAGGGTCTGTGACACAGGACTGCTCCGATCGGTTCTGCATCCATTTTAGCCGGGCCCCCGATGTTATCCGTTCGAACCGGCCCGCGCCCCGACTCGCAGCTTGGCCGACTAAAATAGCGTGACCGTCGCGGCCCCGCAATCACCTGAAAGTTAAGTGGACACAGTTGGCTCCTGGAATTAGTGGTTTTTCCCTGTACCTCCCGCCGTATCGCGTTCAGCTCGAATCGTGGTGCGAGTGGAATGACCAACCGTGGGAGAAATTCCGTTCGGTGGTCGGACGCAGTTTTCGCATGCGCGCACCTCGGCAGAGTGTCTATACCTTCGCGGCTACCGCGGTCTGGCGGCTGATTAGGGACTACGACATCGACCCGACCCAGGTCGGGCTGCTCGCCCTCGGAACCGAATCAAGCACCGACAATTCGGCCGGTGCTGTCATCGTGAAGGGCATGGTCAATGAGGCCCTCGCCGCCGCCGGCCTGCCGCTGTTGGCCAGAGACTGCGAAGTGCCTGAATTCAAGCAGGCCTGCCTCGGCGGCGTGTACGGCATGAAAGCTGCGCTGCGCTATCTGGCAACGGATGGCCGCGGTCGCCAGGCCATCGTCGTCTGCGCCGACATCGCCGAGTACGCGCGCGGTGGCAGCGGCGAGCCCACCCAGGGAGCAGGGGCCGTCGCCATGTTGCTGGAGAGCGACGCACGGCTACTGGAGGTGGACCTCGCCGGGGCTGGCAGCGACTCCGACTATCGGGTGGCCGACTTTCGCAAGCCGTTTACACGTTTTCGCAATCAGCCCGACCGCGACGATGGCCAGCTGCAGGACCTGCCCATGTTCAACGGGCATTACTCCACCAGCTGCTACATCGATGCCACCCACCACGCGATGACGGCGATGCTCGACAAACGCCCCGGCCGAAATCTCGACTATTTTCACGACATCGACGCGGTGTTCATGCACCGCCCGTACCACCAGATGCCCACCACCGGGTGGGTCATGGCCTACCTGTTCACTCTCGCGCACGATACCGACGGTCACGACGAGCTGCGCGCACTCGCCGCCGGAGCCGGCGTCGACGCCGATCGGCTGAGCGCTGAGCTGCTGGCTCCAAAACCATTCGGAATCACCGGTGCGCAGCTCGCCGAAAACACCGGCGATGCCTTTCCGCTGGCGCGCCGGGCGCGCAACCAGCTGCGCAAAACCCCGCTCTGGGACACCCTCGTTCGGGAAAAGCTCGGACTAGGCTCGGAAGCCATGCGCGACCTCGGTAATCTCTACACTGCTGCCCTGCCGGCCTGGCTCGCCGCTGGCCTGCACCAGGCCCTGACCGACGGCCTGGATCTGGCCGATCAGGACTGGCTGGCCCTCGGCTATGGCAGTGGCGACGCGGCGGAGGCCCTGCCGCTGCGTGTTGTGGCCGGGTGGCAAGACGCGGCGGCGCGAATCAATTTCGACCGCGCGCTGCTCGGAGCTGTCGATCTGAACGAAACGCAATATATCGACGTGCACGCGGGACGCCTGATCGACGTCACCCCGCCCGCCCACGACGAGTTCGTGGTCGATCATGTCGGAACATCGAACGGACCCGACTTCTTCGATGAGGGCGTCGAGTATTACCGATACGTGGTCGACAGCACCGAATAACCAGAACGGGGCCGGCTGGAGCCGGTCCCGTTCTTTGTACCGCTACTCCGCTGCGCCGATCTCGGGCTCGCCCTGTGCGTGCCGGGCACGCAGCCACGGAATGAGACCGCCGACCAAGAGCATCTCGATCTGGCGGGTCGAGAGTTCGTGCCGCACCGTATAGGTCTCGTTGCGGGTGGTGTTGCGAACGAGAATCTCGGTGCCGTTGGCGAGCGCCTCCCGAATGCCATCGAGCACCAGGACGTCGTCACGCTGGATGCGATCGTGATCGGCGGCATCCGTGAATTGCAGCGCGAGCGCGCCGAAGTTGGCCAGGTTCTGCCAGTGGATTCGCGCGAATGACACCGCCAGCACCACCCGCAGGCCTAGGAATCGGGGCGTGATCGCGGCGTGCTCGCGGGAGGAACCCTGCCCGTAGTTGGCACCGGCGACAATCATATGGCCGGTCGTGTCCCGGCTGAGCGCGGCGCGGGTCGGGTAGGTCGGGTCGACCTGATCAAAGGTGAATTCGGCAAGTTTGGGCACGTTGCTGCGAAACGGCAAGACACGCGCACCGGCCGGAAGAATCTCATCCGTTGAGATATCGTCGCCAACGATCAGCGCAACGGGCGCCTCAATACGCTCGGCGAGCGGGCCGAAGACCGGCAGGGATGAAATATTCTCGCCCTTGACCAGCGCGATGGTGAGCGATTCCGCCGCCGGCAGCGGCGCCTCAAGCATGGTCAGGTTCACACTAGAGAACTCGGGCAGGACGATCTCGGGATAGTCCATACCGAACAAGTCGGCGAGGTCGCGCGGATCGGTGATTTTTCCGGTCAACGCGGCCGCAGCCCCGGTTTCCGGCGAACAGAGGTAGACCGAGTCCTCCTGGGTGCCCGAGCGACCCGGAAAGTTGCGCGGCATGGTACGTAGGCTGATGCTGCCGTTGGCGGGTGCCTGCCCCATGCCGATGCAGCCCATGCAGCCAGACTGGTGCAGCCGCGCACCGGCCCCGATCAGATCGAGGGTTGCCCCCATTTTGGTCAGGTCCTGCAGAATCTGGCGTGAACTCGGATTGACGTCGAGGCTCAGCCCGGGGAAGGACTGACGTCCCTTGGTGATCGCCGCGACGATCGCGAAGTCGCGCAGACCCGGGTTAGCGGATGACCCGATCACCACCTGCTCGACCGGCCGGCCGGCGACCTCGCTCACCGGAACGACATTGCCCGGAGAGCTCGGCAGCGCGATCAACGGCACGATCGTCGCGAGATCGATCTCCTCGTTCACGTCATAGGTCGCATCAGCGTCGGCGAGCAGTTCGACGAAGTCGTCCTCACGCGCCTCCGCGCGCAAGAATGTGCGAACCTGATCATCGGCGGGAAACACCGTCGTCGTTGCTCCGAGCTCTGCGCCCATATTGGCAATCACGTGCCGGTCCATCGCGGTCAGCGATGCCAGCCCCGGACCGTAGTACTCAACGATCCGGTTGACACCGCCCTTCACACCGTGGCGACGGAGCATTTCAAGGATGACGTCCTTGGCGCTCGTCCACGGCGGCAGCTGTCCGGTGAGACGAATCCCCCAGATTTCGGGCATGCGAATGTAGAGCGGTTCGCCGGCGATCGCCAGCGCGACCTCGGTGCCGCCGACGCCGATGGCGAGCATGCCGAGGGAGCCAGCCGCCGGGGTGTGGCTGTCCGAGCCGACCATGGTCTTGCCTGGGATACCGAAGCGCTGCATGTGCGTCGGGTGCGATACCCCGTTGCCGGCCTTGGAAAACCAGATGCCAAAGCGTTGGCAGGCAGAACGCAGAAAGTCATGGTCTTCGGCGTTCTTGCTGTCGGCCTGCAACAGGTTGTGGTCGACATACTGCACGGAAACCTCTGTGCGTGCGTAATCCAGGCCGAGAGCTTCCAGCTCGAGCATGACCAGGGTGCCCGTTGCATCCTGGGTGAGGGTCTGGTCGATGCGGATGCCGATTTCGGTGCCGGGGATCATCTCTCCGACTATCAGATGCGAGGAAATTAATTTCTGGGCGACGTTGTAGGCCATGCGGGCTCCCTTGCTAGTGTGCGGGTGGCTGCGTCGACAAGCACCAATCCACGCAACCCGCTGATCCTTAACCTATGCGACTGCGGGGCTGACGACCACTCTTTGGGGGTGTTTGGGCCAGAGCCCAGTAAGTGTGGGCTGGCACGAGACCAAGTCCGGCTCCCATACGATAGACGGCGTGAGTAGTTACGCCCTGGTGCGCCCCGAACAGCGCACGCCGATCGCGCGGTATCGGCATTCCCTTTGGCTGCTGACGCAGCGCGATCTTCGCGTGCGCTACTCCACCTCGGTACTCGGCTACTTCTGGTCCATCCTCGATCCGCTCGTGATGGCCGGAATCTACTGGTTCGTCTTCACCCAGGTATTTGACAAAAACGTCGGCACCGAGCCTTATATCGTGTTCCTGTTGGCCGCCCTGCTGCCCTGGATGTGGTTCAACGGGGCTGTCTCCGATTGCACGAGGGCATTTCTGCGCGAGGCCAAGCTCATCCGCTCCACCCGCATTCCCCGCACCATCTGGGTGAACCGCCTCGTGCTCTCCAAGGGCATCGAGTTTCTCGCTTCGATACCGGTACTGGTTCTCTTCGCCATTGTGTACGGCGCGCAACTGCACATCGACGCGCTGTTCTTTCCCCTCGCCATGGTGATTCAGGCAGCGCTGACCGCGGGGGTCGGCCTGCTCGTCGCACCGCTCGTCGTGTTCTTTCGAGACCTGGAACGGGCCGTCAAACTCATCCTTCGATTTCTCTTCTACGCCTCCCCCATCATCTACAGCACCACCGATCTTCCGCCCGAACTGCAGTTCTGGGCTGCTTTCAACCCACTGACCGGCATCTTCAGCCTCTACCGGGCAGCGTTTTTTCCGGAGCAACTCGACTGGTTCGCCGTTGCGATCAGCGTTGTCATGTCCCTGCTCTTTCTCGGGCTGGGGCTGCTGGTCTTCCGCCGCACCGAGCGCGCCGTTCTGAAGGAGATCTAATGGTGAACCAGACAGCCGCGGTGCTGCCGGTGATTTCGCTAGTGGATGTCGGCATCCGCTTTCGCAGGAATCGTCGCGGTCGTCGCAATTTCAAGGACCTCTTCGGTGCCAGAAACCGGCGCAGCCGCCCGGGCGAATTCTGGGCCCTGCAGCACGTGAGCTTCACCGTGCAGCCGGGGGAAGCCATCGGTGTCGTCGGCCGCAACGGCCAGGGCAAGTCCACCCTGCTCAAACTCGTCACCGGAGTCGTACTTCCCGATACGGGAACGGTGCACGTGACCGAGGGCGTCGCACCGCTGATCGAGATCACCGGCGGATTCGTCGACGACCTGAGCGTACGCGACAACGTCTATCTCACTGCGGGATTGCACGGCATGACCCGCAAGCAAATTGCCGAACGCTTTGACGAGATCATCGACTTCGCCGAGATCGCCGATTTCATCGACACGCCGTACAAGCATCTGTCCAGCGGCATGAAGGTGCGCATCGCTTTCGCCGTGATCTCCCGGTTGGAAGAACCGATTCTGCTAGTCGACGAGGTACTGGCCGTGGGAGATAAGGCCTTTCGGGAGAAGTGCTACCAGCGCATCGAAGAGCTTCTCGCCGGCGGCCGAACGCTGTTCATCGTGTCGCACAATGAGCGAGACCTGCGTCGGTTCTGCACCCGCGGCCTCTACCTCGACCGGGGCGATCTTGTGCTCGATGCCCCGATCACCGACGTGCTTGAGCGCTACAACACGGACTACGCCGTCAAGCCCAAGGCCTGACCAGAAGCATCGTCAGCGAAAGTTGATGGCCAGGTAGGCGTCCCGGGTGGGCGGAAGCTGTTCGACCTCCAGGCCGATCACCAGCTCACTGAGTTCGAGTTGCAGGACGGCGGCAAGTCGAATGAGGGTGTACATCGTCGGGTTTCCATACCCCCGATCGATCCGGGCATAATTCGACACGTTGAGTCCGGCTAGCAGGGCCACCGACTCCTGATTGAAGCCAAGAGTCAGGCGCCGTTCGCGCAGACGGCGGCCAAGCAGTCTGGATGCTTCTGATTTCGGCTCGGGCATTCCTCAGTTGTAGCCGCCCGACCAGGTCTTGACTAGCGGCTGGACAATTGCCCAGATGTGGTATTTGATGTCTTGCCGGAGTCGCCGCGCGGCACAGCGTGTTCCCCGGCGCACCACGTACACTCGACGAGACGGGCAAGGGGGAAGGCGATCAATGGCCAGGAAAAGCACACCGATGCTGTCGTCGACCGGCGGGAATCCGCAGGGCGGTGCCCTACCGACCGGGTTTGTGAAGGGAATCGACCGGGTTCTGGCCATTCACCGGCCAGTCGTCCTGGCCCATATCCGCAGCATCCGTCGCCGCAATCCCCACGCCTCGCCGGAGCAGATCGTTCGCATCCTGGAGAAGCGCTATCTCGCGGCGGTCACCGCCGGGGGCGCAGCAGTGGGCGCGACCGCCGTCATTCCCGGGGTCGGCACGGGCGTGACCATCGCCCTGTCTGGCCTGGAGACCGCCGGCTTTCTCGAGGCGACGGCGCTGTTCACGCAGTCAGTCAGCGAGGTACACGGTATCGCCGTGGAGGATCCGGAGCGAGCCCGCGCCCTGGTCATGACCATGATGCTGGGCCGGGAGGGCAGCGATCTGGTGCGTCAGCTCGCAGGCCAGGTCACCGGTTCGGGCACGGCCCGCACCACCTACTGGGGCGAACTCATCACGAACGGCCTCCCCCGAGCGGTTCTGGGCCCCCTGACTGACCGGCTCAAGAGCGCTTTTCTGCGTCAGTTCGCCACCCGTGGCAGCGCCAGCCTGCTCGGCAAAGTCCTCCCGTTTGGCATCGGAGCGGTCATCGGCGGTGTCGGCAATCACATTCTGGGCAATAAGGTCATGCACGCGTCACGACTCGCGTTCGGCCCGCCGCCCACCGAGTTTCAGCCGGATTTGGACCCACGAGTGCGGAAAATCCGGGTGCTGGAAACGCACCGGGGCAAGCCGGTGGCGGCCGGACCGGCCGAGCCTCTGGCATCCGCTTCGTGGCCGACTGCGCAGCCGCAGCAGCTCGAATCGCCGCTCGACCCCGCACGCAAGTAGCGCGTCGGTCGTGCTGGTGCTGCTCGCGCAACCCCAAGCCGCTCGCGCGCGCGGCCTGCCCGGCGCGCGAGCCACAATCGGGCGCCCGTGCAGCACAGCAGCGCGCAATGTTCGCTGGGAGGCCCAACACCCGGTCAGAACCCGACGCTATAGCTCGTCGTCGGGGATCGTGGTGGGATCGGGCACGATGGGTGCATCGTGGTCGTGCACGGCCGCGAACCGATCCCATTCGTCCATGAGGTGCTGCACGGCCGTGTGCAGGCGCTCCGTTGCGACGCCGGGGGTGGTGTCGCCGAAATAGCGCTGCACCCAGCCCTGCAGTCGTTCGACCGCCGCGCCATCGTGGGTGAGCCGGTCGACGGCGGCCACGATGTCCCCGGCCTTCTCGGCGGGCAGCCACTCGCAGTCGGAGAGGTACCCGCTCGTGTCGATCACGGCCGTCGGGTTCACCGGGCGGGTGATAATAAGTGGCTTGCCGGTGGCGAGGCGGTCGTACACCATCGCCGAAATGTCGACGATGGCGACGTCAGCGACGGCCAACTGCCAGCCGAGGTCTGGGCCGGAATCGTAGACGTGCTGCGCGCGCGGATCGCGGGCGTTCGCCGCGGCGATGGCGCTGATGATGGTCTTATTGGCGGCACCGTAGAGGTGGTCGACAACGCCGCTGCGCGGGTGCGGACGATAGATGACCCGATGCGTTCCGGTGGCCAGCAGGGCGCTGACCAGCGCGACCCCGTGGGTCGCGACGGAGCCATAAGCGGCGGTTGCCCGATCGCCCTCCCAGGTGGGGGCGTAGAGCACGACCTGGCGTTCGTCGCGCGTGTACGGCAGTTCGCCGCTGAAATAGTCGGCCTGCGGGCGCCCGATTTTGATGGCGCGCTTGTCGAAGTCGTAGTCCCAGAGCACCCGGTCCAGTCGGGCCAGCGCGGCGTCCCCGGCGACGAAGGAGTAGTCGTAGGCCTTGAACTGGTTGGTGATCATATACATCTTGTCGCTCTCACCGTGGTTGATGAAAACGTGCCAGCAGCGCCCGTAGCGCATCATCTGAAAGTTGCGCGGGTTCTGGTTGACATAGAACACGATGCGGATGTCCTGCTCGGCGACGATCCGCTCGAGCTGCGGCACCGTGCGCGCGTAGGCGACTGGAACCGGCGACTCGTCCATGAGCTTGAGGGTGCCGCCGCCGGTGCGGCTGAGCACCAGCACCGGCCAGGTCTTGGCGAGGGTGGCGAGCGGCCGGTACCACTGCCGCATCTGGTACATGTTGACCGGCCCGTCGGCAAAGTAGACGGCGATCTTGAAGTGGTTGTCCTCGCGTATTTCCCGCGATTTCAGCGGGCCGCGCAGCGCGTGTTGCGCCTTGCGGGATGCCACGACATCCTTGACCAGCTTGACGGCACGCCTGATGTCTTTCCGAATTACCACCGAACCAGCCTACCGTCCCTCAGATAATCGGCGGTCGCCCGGCGACGGTCATGCGCCAGATCGTGCGTGCTCGAAGCGGATGCCGCGGCCCCGGATCGCTGCGCCAGCCCTCGCGCCAGCCGCCGAACCAGGCGCGCAGGGCCGGCCGGTTGTTCGGGGCCCAGCGCAGCACCTGAATTGCCGTCCAGGCGCCGACATAGAGCGGCACCAACAGGGCAGGCAGGTTGCGACGGGCGAGCCAAACCCGATTGCGGGCATTCAAGCGATAGTAGTCGGCGTGCCGGGTCTGCAGGATCACCGGATGGTTGGCCACGAGGTCGCCGGCATACCAGGCGACCCGGCCCTGGTCCCAGACCCGCCAGGCCAGTTCGATGCCCTCGTGGGCGTAGAAGAACGGCTCGGCCCAGCCGCCGGTCGCGTCGAAGACGGTCCGCGGCAGCAACACGGCGCCCTCCCAGACCGAGAACACCGGTCCGGACGTGGCGGCCTCGCCCTTGCGGATGCGCGGAATCCACCGCCGGGGCGATTCGACGCCGGTCGGGTCCTCGACCCGCGGCTGCAGCAGGCCGATCGTGGGGTCGGCGCGCAGCTTGCCGATCGCGTTGATCAGAAAGTTCGGGTCGGGAATGCTCGCATCGTCGTCGAGAAAGAACAGGTAGTCCCCGGTGACGAGCGACACCCCGCGATTGCGTCCGGCCGGAATGCCGAGGTTCGTCGGCAGCCCGAGCGATTGCACGCCGCCAGGCAGGCCGGTCGGCTGCCAGCCGTTGCCGACACAGATTACGTCGAGGGTAACCCCCTGCTGGGCCAGCACCGAGCGGATTCCGCGGTCGAGGTCCTCTGGCCGGGTGCCCTGGGTGAGCACCACGACACCGACCGTCGGGGTAGCGGAGCCAAAGCTAGGAACGGACACGCTTGGACGCCATAATGGCCACGAAATGACCGATGAGCGACAGAAATGCGAGCGGAACCAGGATGCTCAGCACGGCCCGGTCGACGATCGGCTGCCCGATCACCAGCCCAATGACGGCCGCGGCGAAGATGACCATGGTCAGCTCGACCGAGTGGTACAGCCGGTGGAAGGGCACGAAGCGCGCGAGACGGCGAACGCGGGCGATCAGGCGGGGCGTCGGGGTCTTCTCGCCGTGGGTGTCGGCGAGCTTGGTCAGGCCGGCGTTGGCGCGGGCGACGTGCACCATGTCGTTGAGCGCTTTGTTCAGCACGATGATCAGGGCGAGCAGCAGCGCGAGGCTGGTCCAGAGAAAATCCTCGGGCGACTCGAACGGGTACGCGGCTGCCCTAAAGCCGAGGGCAATGGGAATGAGCGACTCGGTGGAATAGTGCCCGACCTTGTCGAGAAACACCCCCGCGGGTGAGGACGTGCCGCGCCAGCGGGCGACTTCACCGTCACAGCAATCGATCAGCATTTGCACCTGGCTGAGGGCGAGGGCCAGCAGTGCGCCCCAGATTCCCGGAATCAGCAGCGCTGCGGCGGTCAACCAGCCAGCCAGGATCATCAGAGCGGTCACGCCGTTGGCGGAGATGCGGGTTTTCAGCAGCATCCAGGTCAGGTACGGCGACAGGTCGCGCAGGTACAGGCTTGCCGTCCAGTGCTCGGCGTTGGCACGCAGACGCACCTCCGGCGGCTGGGCGACGGCTCGGAGCTGGGCGATGGACTCCGGTCGGGCCGGCCGGTTGGGCGAGATGTGGGGCGAACTGGTCATCTGCTCACCTTCCCGTGTGTGCCGTGATGTTGCTGGTGAGCTTGAGATATCCGAGGACGAAGCCGATTCCCCAGCAGAAGTGAATGCACGGCAAGACTACGAGAAAATGCAGTCCTGCACGAAATCCGTCTGGTCGGGCCACCGCGAGAGTCGCGGCGACGACGATGAGCAGGTACCCGGCCGGAACAATCAGGCCGAGGAGCAGCCACGGCGTTGCGCCGAGAGCCAGCTGCAGGAGCCCCCCGAGGCCGAGGAGCACCCCGAGAGTCACACCGAGCACCATGGCCGGCGGCACGAAATAACGGATGCCGTTGGCCGCCGGATAGCGCCGCGCGAGTTCTCCGCGCCACAGCCCGGTCGACAGCATCTGCCGCGCCAATTGGGCCAGGGTCGGCCGGGGCCGGTAGAGCACCCGCAGCTTCGGCGTGAACCAGACCAAGCCACCGGCCTCGCGCAGCCGACGGTTGAGGTCCCAGTCCTGGCCGCGTTTCACACCCTCGTCGAAGAGCCCGACGTCGAGGATGCTCTGGGTGCGAAAACAGCCTAGGTAGACCGTTTCGGCAGCCCCTTCCGCTCCGCCCACGTGGTGCGGTGTGCCGCCGAGGCCGATGCGGGTGCCGTAGGCACGGGCTACGGCCCGTTCAAAGGCGCTGATTCCGCGAGCATCCATGATGCCGCCGACGTTGTCGGCGCCGGTGCGTCCGAGCGTTTCAACCGCGACGCGGGCGTACTCGGGGGGCAACACCGAGTGAGCGTCCACGCGAATGACGACCGCATATTGGGACGCGCGAATGGCCGTGTTCAGGCCGGCCGGAGTCGACCCCACTTCGTTGGACACGACACGAATGCGAGCATCTACGGCGGCCATTTCCTCGACCAGTTCGGTCGTTCCGTCGATGCTGGGTCCGAGCGCCAGGGTGACCTCGAACGGTCCCTGGTAGTCCTGCCCCAGCAGGCTCTCGACTGCAGCTCGCACGTGTGTCGCCTCGTTCAGCACGGGCATCACGTACGAGACCCCGGGCAGAAATCCCGTACTACCTTGGTGCACCTGGCTGGCCAGCTTTCCGATAAGGGGGTAGGACGATCGAGCCTACCAGCCCGGCAATTCGCCACGCGCCGACGTTCCGTCACCCGCCTGCAGACAAACACATCGCGCCGCCGGCGAGCCGGCGACGCGATGTGCAGGAAGGGAGCGGGGCTTAGCTGGTCAGCTCGCCGACCGTGACCGAGACGGTGAACGACTTGCCGTCCCGCACATAGGTGAGGTCAGCGGTTCCACCGGCCGGGAGTACCCGCACCTGGGCGGTGAGGTCGATCGCGTCGGTGATCGGCACACCGTTGAAGTTGGTGATCACGTCGTCGGCTTGCAGGCCGGCCTGTTCGGCCGCACCACCGGAGCTGGCTTCGACGATGAGGGCACCCACCGTGCTGCTGGTCGAGCTCGACGCGTCTCTGACGCTCGCACCGAGCAGGCCGTGCGTGGCCGTTCCATTGGCGATGATCTCATCGGAGATGCGCTGGGCGAAGTTCGACGGGATCGAGAATCCCACGCCGATGCTTCCGGCCGCCGACGACGCGGTCGTGCTGCCGGCGCTCGCGATGGCCACGTTGATGCCGATCAGCTCACCGGCGTCATTCAGCAGGGCGCCACCGGAGTTACCGGGGTTGATGGCGGCATCCGTTTGAATCACGGGGAGGGAGATGCTCGCGGTGGCACCCTGGGAGCCCTGCGACTGTTCGCCGTTCTGGTTGGGGAAGTCGAAGAAGAACGGGTTCTGGCTGTCGCCCTCGTCGGGTACCGTCTGGTCGGGCGAGCTCGGTGCGGCCGAGCTCGCGACGGTGATACTGCGGTTGAGGGCGCTGACGATGCCGTCAGTGACCGTGCCGGACAGGCCGAGGGGGGCGCCGATGGCGATGGCGCTGTCGCCGACGTTGAGCTCGGAGGAGTCACCCCAGGTGATCGGGGTCAGGCCGCTGGCGTCGGTCAGTTTGATGACGGCGAGGTCGGAGATGGGGTCGGTGCCGACGAGCGTAGCGGTGTACAGCTTGCCATCGTTACTCTTGACCTCGATCGTGACGTCCGAGGCGGCCCCGTCGAGCGTGACGACATGGGTGTTGGTGAGCACGTAGCCGTCTTCGGTGAGGATGACCCCTGAGCCGGTACCGCCCGAGGAGCCATTGGCGACATCGATGGTCACGACGCTCGGCGAGGCCTTCGCGGCGACGGCGGTGATCTGGTTCACGCTCGTGGAGTCATTGACCACGACGTTGCTCGGGCCGGAGGCTTCGCTGACCCGGACTCCGTTGCTCTGGTTGCTCATCATCAGGGCTGTGATGCCGGCACCGGATGATCCGCCGACCAGGGCGCCGATGGCGAGGGCGGCGATGAGCGCGACGCTGCCCTTGCGGCGAGCGGATTCCTTGGTCTTGCCGGCCGTGAACGGCTGCCCGGGGTAGGAATTAGCGGTGGCGTAGTCCTGCGGGGCGACGCTGGGGGCGTAGGCAGAGGCTGTGGCGGTCTCGACGGGGCGACCGAAGGCATCCGTCGGGTAAGTAGAGGTCGGGTTCGCGACCGGGTAGCCGGTCTCAGTCGCGGCGGGCTGGGTCGGTGCCGTGACGACCGGCACGGCGGGCTCGGAATTCGTCGGCGGGGCGGTCGGGGCCGAGGGTGCGGCCGGCGCTTCGGTGGGTGGCACCGGCGGTACCGTGGGCGGAGTAGCCTCGCCGGACTCATTCACGGCAAAGGCTGCTGCGTCATCAGCCGGATCGGGGGTGGTGCCAGAATCTTTATTGTTGTCGGTCATCGGGTGCTCCTTCCAAGCGTTGCCAGCTTTGCGCCCGAACCTGAACGTTCGGTATGTACGGCCTGAGAGCATTCAATGATCAAGCCGAGACCTTGCCGAGGCGATAGTTTGGAGCCCATGCAGGACTCTTTCCACACAGAACATACCCCGATCGTCTCGGGTGCCTGGCGACGCACAGCCTGCGGGGCCGGGCTCCTCGCGGAAGACGGCAGCGTTGCAGCGAGTATATTCGCCGAGATGAGCGCGCTCGCCGCGCGCACCGGTGCCATCAATCTCGGACAGGGCTTTCCGGATGAAGACGGACCAGCCGAGGTTCTCGAGGCCGCCCGCCAGGCGATCAGCGACGGGGTGAACCAATATTCGCCTGGGCGCGGCCAGCCGGTCCTCCTCGAGGCGATTGCCCGGCACCAGCAGCGGTTCTACGGGCTGAAGCTCGACCCCGGCAGTGAGATTCTGGTCACGGCCGGCGCAACCGAGGCGCTTGCGGCGACCATTCTGGCGCTGATCGAACCGGGTGACGAGGTCGTGACCTTCGAGCCGTTCTACGATGCCTACGGCGGACTGATCGGCCTGGGTGGCGGCATCCATCGAACGGTTCCGCTGCGTGCTCCCGACTTCCAGCCCGACCTCGACGCCCTGCGCGCCGCCGTGACCGATCGCACCCGACTGATCATCGTGAACGATCCGCACAACCCGACCGGCGCGATATTTCCCCGGGAGACTTTGGAGCTGATTGTCAAGCTCGCGCACCAGCACGACGCGTTGATCGTCACGGATGAGGTGTACGAACACCTCACGTTCGGGGCGCCACACATTCCGATCGCGACGCTGCCGGGGGCGTGGGAGCGCACGGTCACCATTTCATCCGGAGGCAAGACGTTCAGCCTGACCGGCTGGAAGGTGGGGTGGCTGAGTGCACCCGCCAAAATCGTGACCGCCATTCTCGCGGTCAAGCAGTTTCTCACTTATGTGAACGCGGCGCCGTTTCAGCCGGCCATCGCGGTGGGGCTCGACCTGCCGGACGCGTATTTTGCGCACATCGCCGCCGAGATGAAGGGCAAGCGTGATGTCCTGGCCACGGGGCTTCGCGCGGCCGGATTCGCCATCAGCGTGCCGCAGGGCTCGTACTTCATCGTGGCGGACGCCACACCGCTCGGTTTCACCGACGGTGCCGACCTCTGCCGCCGGCTCCCCGAACTGGCCGGGGTGGTCGCGGTGCCGATTGCGGCGTTCTGCTCCCCCGCGCACCGGGGCGAATATGCGCCGCTCGTGCGGTTCGCCTACTGCAAGAAAATAGAATTTCTGGAACAGGCGTCGGCCGAGCTGGCCGCCCTCAAACCACGCTAAGTTTCGCGAGAGCGCAAAAAGTGCCCGATTGAGAGTGTCAATCGGGCACTTTTTGCGCTCTCGCGGGGCAGTTAGGAAGCCAGGGCGGGGTAGTCGGTGTAGCCGCGGGCGCCGTCGGCGTAGTAGGTGAGCGGGTTGGGCTCGTTGACCGGCAGGTCCTCCTGCCAGCGACGCAGCAGGTCGGGGTTCGCGATGGCCGCGCGACCGACCACGACGGCGTCCGCGACGTCGTCACGAACCAGGGCGAGGGCTTCGTAGCGCGAGGTAATCACGCCGAATCCGCTGTTCACCAAGAAGTTGCCACCGAAGCGCGCCCGCAGGTGTTGCACGAACTCCCCGGCCGGGTCGGCGTGCAGCACGCTCAGGTAAGCCAGGCCCAGCGGGGCGATCCCGCCGAGGAGGGCGCCATAGGTGGCCGCGAGGTCGTCGGCATCCGTTTCGAGGGCATCCTGAATGTTGTGCTCGGGCGAGATGCGCAGGCCCACCTTGCCGGCACCGATCGCCGCGGCGACCGCCGTGACAACGTCGATGACGAAACGGGCACGATTCTCGGGCGAACCGCCGAAGGAGTCGCCCCGCACGTTGGAGGCCGGCGAGAGGAATTCGTGCAGCAGGTAGCCGTTGGCGCCGTGCAGCTCCACGCCGTCGAATCCGGCCGCGATGGCGTTCTTCGACGCGCGCACGAAGTCCTCGATAATGCCGGGCAATTCCTCGGCGGTCAGTGCGTGGGGCACGGGAAAGTCCTGCTTGCCGTCGTAGGTGCGAGTACTTCCGGTAATGGCGATCGCGCTGGGCCCAACGACGCGGTAGCCGCCGGTGGTGGCTTCGTGCGTGACCCGGCCGGCGTGCATGACCTGGGCGACGATGCGTCCGCCGGCGGCGTGCACGGAGTCGGTCACGGCCTGCCAGCCAGCGAGCTGCTCCGGTTCAACCAGACCGGGCTGGCCGGGAAAGCCTTGGCCGGCGTGGCTCGGGTAGGTGCCCTCGCTCACGATCAGGCCGAGTGTGGCTCGCTGCGTGTAATGCAGGGCCACCAGCTCGCCGGGGACCCCAGACTGGCCAGAACGGATGCGGGTCAGCGGCGCCATCACGAGGCGGTTGGGTAGCTGCAGGTCGCCGAGGGTCAGCGGGGAAAAGAGGTTCACGGATACTTCTTTCTGAAAATAACGAGTCAGCCGGTCAGTCAGATCGACAGGTTCAGGGAGGACTGGCGGGCGGTCGTCGCTCTTCGCCCGTAGGCGGCAACGGCCGCGGCGCACTCGATATTCCTGCCTGTTAATTGGCTCAACGCGTGCGCTTCCTGCGCGTTGAGATTTCGTGCCCCATCTTTGTAAGGGCTGGGAGCAATCCGGCGCGGTCTGCGCACCGAACTATGCACATGAGCATCTTGATGACCCGACCAACGAGCAGAAGCCTCTCCGTCGCGACCGCCCTTGATACTCCGGGGCCGCGGCCGAAGCCCGGTCCGCGCCCGGCGCAACCCGTGCCGGCACCGATCCCCGAGCCGGCCGCCCAGCCCCGACCGGCACCCCCGGCGACCGTGCTGGGCTACAGCCCGTTCGCGCTCGACCCGGATGCGCGTCATTTTGGGCTGACGACCAGTTCGATGCGGCTGCGCGGCGGCACCGTCGTCGTGCGGCATGGGCGCCGCACGACCAGCCAGACCGCGACCATTCTGCTGCACGGTGCTGCCGGATCCTGGACGACCTGGACGCCCCTGCTGCAGGCGGCCCACGCCACCGAACGTGATCTACCCGATCTGATCATTCCCGACCTGCCAGGATGGGGCGACTCGCCGCTTCCCGCGGATGAAGCAAGCCTGACCGTCGAGTCGATGGCCGAGACAGTCGCCGAGGTGGCGCGCGCCCTCGGCTATGAGCGGTGGAACGTCGTGGGTCATTCCATGGGAGGGTTCATCGCGTTGCAGCTGGCGGCGAGCGAGACGCGGGCGACAGCATCCGTCGGTCTGGTCTCGGCCACGTCGTTTTCAATCCAGGACAGCGTGCGCCACCCGATTCGCCACTTCTTCGTGTTGCCGGCGTTCACCACGCTGCTGCTGACGATGCGGATCCTGCGGCTGGGCGGCAGCGCCAGCCGTAGCCTGATCACGGCCCTCGCCCGACTGAATCTACTGCGCGGCCTCGTTGCGCCGCTGTTTCGCCGCCCCGGAATCATCGACGGAGCCGTGGTCGCCGCGATCGGAACCGAACTGCGTCCAGCCGGGTTCGTGCTGGCCGCTGTCCGCGCCGGCGCCTACGACGCAACCCGGCGGTGGGCTCAGATCGTGTGCCCGGTGCGCGCCGTGCACGGTGACGACGACGTATTTGTCACGGCGGCCGACGACGCGAAGCTGCGCGAGGTTGTGCCCCAATGTGTGATCAGCACGATTGCGGGAGCCGGGCATTTCGGTCAGATCGAACGCCCGCTCGAAGTGCTGCTCCGGCTCGAATTCGCCGCTCCGCTGCCGGTCGACCCCGCCACAACGTGACAATGCGCTGGGCACTTGCTGAACTGCTTGTATTTGTCCCCCCAACGGAGGACAGTGAGGAGCATTATCCGGTTCCACGTAAAAGTGCAGGCTTCGCTTTCAATCGTTCCGGCTCCAGTGTTTCAACACCCTTCGCTTCTCGCTGAGGGCAGCACGACCGACCGACCGACCGAAAGTAGCACTCATGGGCTCGCTTACATATGATCGAGTCGTCGTAGAATTCGAAGACCGAATGTTGGCACATCTGCAACTCGTGATCGTTCAGAAACTGCGCCACGGTGAGAGTTTTCTGCTCTCCTGGCGCGATACCACCGTGATCGGCGACGGGCGGAGTTCGGCCTGGCTGAACCCGGCAATTCCGCTCTATTTCAAGTTCGCCGGTGACCACGCCCCGACCATCAATCCGAACTGGGTCGCTCAACTCAGCCGTTCGGCGAACAGTTCCCAGGGGCTCGTCGTGACCGCCGAAGAGAGTGCGGCCGTCGACGCCACCCACACACCCAAAATTGAACCGGCCATCGGCATTCGGGCGGCCGCCCAGACCCGCGCGACCAAGGCGAGCGTCAGCGAACGCTAGCCGGGTCAGCGCCGTCAGAATCAGCGCGGCACGACGGCGAACCGGCGCAGCGCCAGGGCCGGGTTGATCGCGCGCACCGTTGCAACGCGGGCCGGTTCCAGAAAGGCGATCGCGACATCCGCTGCCTCACCAAGACTCACCAACGCGACGCCCATCGGGTCGATGATCATGCTCGTACCCACGCCGATCGGCGGCGTGTGATCGGCGGCGGCCACGAACACGGTGTTCTCGAGCGCCCGGGCCGTCAGCAGCGTGCGCCAATGGTGCTCCTTGAGGGGACCGCGCACCCACTCGGCCGGCACCAGCACCAGGGTCGCTCCGGCATCGACGAGGCGACGGGTTACTTCGGGAAAGCGAACGTCGTAACAGGTCTGCAGGCCCACCCGCAGTCCACCGACCTCGAAGATCTCGGGATCGTCGATGTCCCCCGGCAACACCCAGTCGGATTCGCGATCGCCGAAGGCGTCGTAGAGGTGCAGTTTGCGATAGCTCGCGACGAGGCATCCGGTCGGATCGACGGCGACGAGGGTGTTCGAAAACCGGGCCGGGTCCTGCGTTGTCTCGAGCATGCCGGCCACAATGTGGATGCCCAGCTCGGCTGCGAGCGCGGCGAGCGCCGTCTTGAACGGGCCATCGAGCGGCTCCGCGGCGGCCACGAAGGCCGGCCCGAGTTTGGGCTCGAAGAAGGCCGAGTACTCCGGGAACACGACCAGGTGGGCACCACGCCGGGCTGCGGTCGTGGCCAGCTGGCGAATCACGGCCCGGTTCTGCGCTTTATCGGTCCCCGGCGCGAACTGGGCGACGGCAACGCCCACCGCGGCTGGCTGGTCTGGCTGCGCTGTTGGGCTCATGGCGAAAGCCTAGCTGGCAGCCGATGCCGACACCGTGGGGCAAACGGATTGGTCTTTGCAGCAAATTCGGGGCGTTTCGATGGCTACCGTTAACAATGGCTGGGTAGGTTGACCGGGTGACCTCCGCTATCGCGCCTCATCCCTTGGCTTCTCGCGCGCTGGCCCGACCCGATTTCACCCTCCGGTCAACCGGATGGTCAGCCTTTCTCGTGGGTCTCGTCGCCTTCATCGTGTCGGTCGCCTGGTCCTGGCAGCCGTCGTACTGGGGCGATGAAGCGGCCAGTGTGATGTCCGCCGAGCGCTCACTGCCCTCACTGTTCCTAATGCTCGGCAACATCGATGCGGTGCACGGCGCCTACTACCTGTTTCTGCACGGCTGGATTGACCTGTTCGGCGCCTCCGAGTTCTCCACCCGGCTGCCGAGCGCGATCGCGATCGGCGCTGCCGCCGCCGGCACCGTCGTTCTGGCCGAAAAATTCATCTCCCGCCCGGCCGCGATCGGCGCCGGCCTGATCTTCGCTGTGCTGCCCCGAGTGACCTACATGGGGTCTGAGGCGCGATCGACGGCGATCGCGACGGCGATCGCCGTGTGGCTGACCGTGCTGCTGGTGCTCGCGGTGCGCAGCCGCACCGCGAGTCGCCGACGGCAGATCGCCCTGTGGGGTGGCTACTCCCTGCTGCTCGCATTGGGAATATACGTCTTCCTTTACCTGGCCCTGCTGCTTCCGGTACATGCCGTGGCGGTCGTGGCGCTGGCCCGCCGGCATCCGCTTCGCCGACCCACTGCCCGACTCTGGTGGAGCCTGGCACTCTGGCTGGGGGCAAGCCTGCTCGGGCTGCTGCTGGCCCTGCCCATTCTGCTCGCGGGCTCAGCCCAGCGGGAGCAGATCGCGTTCATCGGCCGCCGCCCAAGGGTCACCGTCTCTGAAGCCGCGGTCATGCAGTGGTTCGACACCGTTCCGGTCGCGATCATGGCCTGGGCGCTCATTATCGTGGCCGTAATGGCCGTATTTTTTCGGCTCCGCGGCACGCAATATCAGGCTGGTCTGCCCAGCCGCGGTGCGCTGAGCATTTTCCTGGCCTGGATGCTGCTGCCGAGCGGCATCCTCTTGATCGGCAACGAGTTAGTCACCCCCATGTACTCGACGCGCTACCTGTCGATCTGCGCCCCGGCGGTGGCCATCGTGATCGCCGTGGGGCTGGCCGCTCTGGCCAATAATTGGCTGCGCGCCGCAAGCGTTGCCCTGCTCGTGGCCACCATCGTGCCCGCCTACACCGTGCAACGCGGTGAATTCGGCAAGAACGAGGGCAGCGACTGGCGTCAGGCGGCGGCCGTGCTGGCCGCCGAGGCGCTGCCCGGCGACGGCGTCGTCTTCGACCAGAGCGTGCGCCCGTCGCGCATTCCGCGGCTGGCCATGCACCTCTACCCCGAGGCGTTCGCCGGCCTGCACGACGTGACATTGACCCGTGCCTACAGCGACACGGCCTGGCTCTGGGACGAAGTAGCCCCACTGCCCGACGCGCTTCCGGCCGTAGCGAACCTCAACACGGTCTGGCTGCTGCAATACTCGGGGAGTGCGGACTGGCGACATGAAACGGATGTCCGCACGCTGCAACTGCAAGGATTCCGCGTCGCCGAGACGACGCTGGTCAACCGCACCATCATTATTGAAATGACGAGGTAAGCCAGTGCCCCTGAACTCAGCAACCACCACGCTGGTCATCATTCCCACCTACAACGAGGCCGAGAACGTGGCCAGCATTGTTGAACGCGTTCGCTCGAGCGTCCCCGCGGCGCACATTTTGGTAGTCGATGACGCCTCCCCCGACGGCACCGGCAGCCTCGCCGATCAGCTTGCCGTCTCGGATTCGGCCGTACACGTTCTGCATCGCACCGACAAGACCGGCCTCGGCGCCGCCTACCTCGAGGGTTTCGGCTGGGCTCTCAGCCACGGCTATACCCAGCTTGTGCAACTCGACGCCGATGGATCCCACCGGCCGGAGCAACTCGCCAGTCTGCTGACCGCGGCCGAAACGGCCGACGTGGTGCTGGGATCGCGCTGGGTACCGGGTGGGGCCATCGAGAATTGGCCCTGGCATCGACGCGCTCTCTCCCGCGGCGGGTCCTTCTACTCCCGGATACTGCTGCGACTGCCCCAACACGACGCCACCGGCGGTTACCGGGTGTATTCGGCCCGCGCCCTGTCACGCATGGACCTCTCCAGCGTCGACAGCCTCGGCTACTGCTTTCAGATCGAGATGCTGCTGCACGCCGTGCGCGCCGACCTGCGCGTCGTCGAGGTGCCAATCACCTTCATCGAGCGGGTGCGCGGGTCGTCGAAGATGAACCCGCGCATCGCGATCGAGGCGATGGCTCGGGTGACGCTCTGGGGTGTGACAGGCATGGGCATCAGCCGGGCCGGCGCGCGCGCAGCTGCCGCAGCCCGCGGAGCCTGACTCCCAACGAATTTCGTTGCGGACCTGTGTGCGCAACAACAACGGACGACCGCCGTGGATGAGTTGCGCCAGCCGGACAACGACGGGTTTTCGTCACATTCGGGTGTTTGAGTCAGTTTGACTATATGATGGATCCAGCAGTTAGAGTCAACTAGACCTTTACGACTGGATCCCCGTGCTGGAACATTCCGTACAGACACCCCCGATCGCGCAGCAGAGCCCGCTCGCCGTCGGAGACGCCCGGGCGAGCGCTGCGGGGTCAGTCGCTGCGGGTTCAAGCCTGGCCGTGTCGACCGTGATCTTCGCCCTGCGCCCCGACGACGAGTCCGGGCTCAAGACCCTGTGGCTGCCCCTCGTTCGGCGCACCCGCGACCCTCACCGAGACCTCTGGGCGCTGCCGGGCGGATGGCTGCCGGCCGACGAAGAACTTGCCGCAGCCGCAGCCCGCACCCTGCGCGAGACCACTGAGCTGTCGCCGCGCTACCTCGAGCAGCTTTATACCTTCGGCGATATCGACCGCTCCCCCGGGCTGCGCGTGGTCTCCGTCGTGTACTGGGCGCTGGTGCGCTCTGAGGTCGCGGAACGGGCATCCGTTGGTGAAAACGTGCGCTGGTTTGCGGCCGACCAACTGCCGCCGCTGGCGTTTGACCACAACCGCATCGTGGAATACGCGCTCTGGCGGCTGCGCACCAAGGTCGAATACGCCCGCATCGCCCACGCCTTTCTCGGTGACACGTTCACCCTCGCCCAGTTGCGCGAGGTACACGAGGCCGTGCTGCAGAAAGCACTCGACCCGGCCAATTTTCGGCGATCGATGGAGTCGAGCGGCACCCTGATCAGCACCGATCAGCACGTGGCCGGTGCCCGCCATCGACCGGCGCGGCTCTACCGCTATGACGGTCGCGCCAGCGAGCACGACCCGCCGGGGCCGACGCTCTAACCTCCTTCTCACTTCCCATCACTTTCCTAGGAGCACGACCATGACTATTCCCTCGGTCGAGACCACCATTCGTCTCATCGGCACCGGCAAAGCCGCCGGCAGCACGTGCAGCCCCGACCTGGCAACAGATCCGTGGGAATTCGACACCCGAGCCCCGGGCTACGGCCCCGGATCGTCGATGGGTGACGTTATTCCGGCCGGCTCTCCCCGCCAGGGCGCACTGCCCGAGCGTTACCGCACTGCCTCGCCGGAGGAACTCAGCGCCCGCATCGTCGAGGCCAAGAACGTGCTCGGCGACTCGGTCGTCATTCTCGGACACTTCTACCAGCGCGATGAGGTGCTGCGGCACGCCGATTTCGTCGGCGACAGCTTTCAGCTCGCCCAGGCCACCCAAAGCCGCCCCGACGCCGCCGCGATCGTGTTTCTCGGCGTGCACTTCATGGCCGAAACCGCCGACCTGCTCTCCGGGCCCGATCAGGCCGTCATTCTGCCGAACCTCGCCGCCGGCTGCTCGATGGCCGACATGGCCGACATCGACTCGGTCACCGAGTGTTGGGAACAGCTCGAAGACCTCTACGGCACCGAAGCGGATGCCTCCGGCCGGGTTCCGGTAATTCCGGTCACCTACATGAATTCCTCCGCCGCGCTCAAGGGCTTCTGCGGCGAGCACGGCGGCATCGTCTGCACCTCCTCAAACGCCAAGGCCGTGCTCGAGTGGGCCTTCGAACGCGGCCAGCGCGTATTGTTCTTCCCCGACCAGCACCTCGGCCGCAACACCGCCAAGGCGATGGGGGTGCCGCTCGACCAAATGCCGATGTGGAACCCGACCAAGCCGCTCGGCGGCAACACGGCCGAGCAACTCGACACCGCCCGCGTCGTGCTCTGGCACGGTTTCTGCAGCGTGCACCGCCGCTTCACCGTGCCGCAGATCGACGCCGCTCGCGCCGAGCACCCCGGCGTGCGGGTTTTGGTGCACCCGGAATGCCCGATGGCGGTCGTCGACGCCGCCGACTCGGCCGGATCCACCGATTTTATAGCCAAGGCCATCGCCGCAGCTCCGGCCGGTACAACCTTCGCCATCGGCACCGAGATCAACCTCGTGAACCGGCTCGCCGCCCAGCACCCCGAGCACAAGATATTCTGCCTCGACCCGGTGATCTGCCCCTGCTCGACCATGTACCGCATCCACGCCGGCTACCTGGCCTGGGTGCTCGAGGCGCTCGTCGGGGGCGGTGAGGCGCCGAGCCAGGTCCTCAACCAGATCACGGTGTCGGCCGATGTCGCTGTACACGCGCGCGTCGCCCTTGAGCGGATGCTGGCGGCCCGACCGCCGGCATCCATTGCGCCCACTGCTTTGTCGGACTCGCACCTGGTCGGCGCCTGACATGGCCGCGATCCTCGTGATCGGCAGCGGCCTCGGCGGCCTGCTGGCCGCAGTGCGGGCAGCGGATGCCGGCCACCAGGTGGTGCTGGTCACCAAGTCGGTACTGCCCGAAAGTAATACCCGCTATGCCCAGGGCGGAATCGCCGCCGCCCTGTTTCGCGACGACTCGGTGGACACCCACGTGGTCGACACGCTGCGCGCCGGCGCCGGTCTGTGCGACCCGGCGGCCGTGCGCGTGCTCTGTGAGGAGGGTCCGGCGCGGGTGCGCGACCTGATTCGATTCGGCGTGGACTTCGACCGGGATGAATCCGGCGTGGCCCGCGGCCTCGAAGCCGCCCACTCCCGCTCCCGCGTCGTGCACGCCGGCGGTGACGCCACCGGCGCCGCGGTCGAGGCAGCGCTCGTGGCGACCGTGCAACGCCGCGCCACGATCGAGGTGCGGGAGCACACCATGCTGGTCGACCTGATCGTGGACGATGACCGGGTGACGGGCGCCCGCGTGCTCGGCCCGGACGGCGTGCAGCTTTCGCTGGCCGCTGACGCCGTGATCCTGGCCACCGGCGGGGCCGGCGCGCTGTTCACGCATACCACCAATCCCTCGGTCGCGACCGGGGACGGGGTGGCGGCGGCGTGGCGAGCGGGAGCATCCGTTACCGATCTGGAGTTTTACCAGTTTCACCCGACCGCACTCGCCGTGCCCGGCACACCGCTCGTGTCGGAGGCGGTGCGCGGTGAAGGCGCCGTGCTGCGCGATCAACTCGGCGATCGCTTTATGCTCGCCGAGCACGCCGACGCCGAGCTCGCGCCGCGCGACGTTGTCGCCCGGGCGATCGCCAGCCAGATGGAGCAGCAGGGCGGCACGCCGGTGCTGCTCGACGCAACCGCACTGGGCCGCGAGCTGCTCGAAACCCGGTTTCCCACGATCACAGCGGCCTGCCGGGCTGCCGGTTTGGACTGGGCGGTCGATCCGATTCCGGTGGCCCCGGCCGCGCACTACTGGATGGGCGGCGTGGAAACGGATGCCTGGGGTCGCACCAGCCTGCCCGGCCTCTTCGCCGTCGGCGAGGTCGCCCGCACCGGGGCGCACGGCGCCAACCGGCTCGCTTCCAACTCCCTGCTCGAGGCGGCCGTGTTCGCGGACCGAGCCGTTCGCGCGCTCGGCGAGCCCTGGCGGGCGAGCACGACGCTGTCCCCATTCGCAGTTCTCTCCCCCAGCTTCGCCAACGCGACCCGCTCTGAATACCTCCCCCACCCGCTGTTCGACCCGGCCAACGCGAGCCAACCTGCGGGTAGTTCCCCCTCGCTGGTCGAGCCTGCCGAGACCGCCACGAGAACACCGCCGGCCGGTCTCGGCACGCTGGTCAACCGCCAAACGTTGCAGCAGCTCCTTTGGGACTCTGCCGGAGTACACCGCTCCGGCGTCGGCCTCAGGCACGCCGCTCACAGCCTCACCCAGTGGGTCTCGCCGCCAGCGACCAGCCCCGACGTCGCCGCCCTCGAGGACCGCAACCTGCTCGACCTGGCCCGCCTACTCGTGAGCGCAGCCCGGGCCCGCGAGGAGTCGCGCGGCGCGCACTACCGCTCCGACTTCACCGACACCCGGCCCGAACTCGCCAGGTCTTACTCGCAATCCCGCTCACTCATTCCGGCCAAGGAGGCTATCGCATGCTGAGCAATCACTCCATCGACATTGTCGTGCAGGCCGCCCTCGACGAGGACGCGCCCTGGGGCGATCTCACTTCGGCCGTGCTCATTCCTGAAGACGCCGTCGCGACCGCCCGGCTCGAGGCGCGCGAACCGGGCGTATTCAGCGGCACCGCCGTCTTCGCGGCGGCCTTTCACCTGACCGACCCGCGCATTGAGGTGCGTCCGTTCGTCCAAGACGGCGATTCGTTCGACACCGGCGCCACGCTGGCCGAGGTGACCGGCCCCGCCCGCGGCATCCTGCAGGCGGAGCGCATCGGGCTGAACTTCGTGCAGCGGATGAGCGGAATCGCCACCCTGACCGCCCGGTACGTCGCCGAGACGGCCGGCACCACGGCCCGCATCGTCGACACCCGCAAGACCACGCCCGGGCTGCGCGCCCTGGAGCGCCAGGCCGTGCGCGATGGCGGCGGCCACAACCACCGGTTCAGCCTCTCCGACACGGTGATGGCCAAGGACAACCACCTCGCCATCCTCGCGGCCGGCCCGCTCGGCCTGACCGAGGCCCTGCTTGAAGTGCGGGCGAAGCTTTCGCACACCACCCACTTCGAGGTGGAGGTCGACCGGCTCGACCAGATCGACGACGTGCTCGCGGCCGGCATCGACACGATTATGCTCGACAATTTCTCTTCGGAGGACCTGCTGAAAGGCGTTCAGCAGATCGCCGGTCGGGCCATCGTCGAGGCCAGCGGCGGAGTCTCGCTCGACACGGTACGTGCCATCGCGGCATCCGGTGTCGACGTCATCTCGGTCGGTGCGCTCACCCACAGCGTGCACTCGCTCGACCTCGGGCTCGACGTGGCCATTCGGGTGAGCGCGCCGGCCGGATTCGCACTCTGACCCCATGATCTACCTGGACAACGCCGCAACGACCCCGGTACGCCGCGAGGCCCTCGAGGCCATGTGGCCGCACCTCACGAGCGGCTTCGGTAACCCGTCGAGCCACCACCAGGTCGGTGAGGCGGCCGCCGCCGCGCTGCGGGAGGCGCGGCGCAGCGTCGCCCGGTCGCTCGACTGCCGCCCCGGCGAGGTGACGTTCACGAGCGGCGGCACCGAAAGCGACAACCTCGCCGTCAAGGGGATCGCACTCGGCGCCCCGCGCGGCCGCCACATCGTCACGACTCCGATCGAACACGAGGCCGTGCTCGACTCCTGCGATTACCTGCGCCGGCTGCACGGTTTTGAGATCACCCTGCTGCCAGTGGATGCTGCGGGCCGCGTCGACCCCGCCGGCCTGGCCCGCGCGCTCCGCCCCGACACCACCCTCGTGTCGGTGCACTACGCCAACAACGAGGTCGGCACCGTGCAGCCCCTGGCTGAACTGGCCGCTGTCGCGCAGGGTGTGCCCTTTCACACCGACGCGGTGCAGGCCGGTGGCTGGCTCGACCTCAACGTAAAAGCCCTCGGCGTGGACGCACTGAGCCTCTCCGGCCACAAGCTCGGTGCTCCCCCCGGCATCGGCGCCGTCTTTCTGCGCGGCCGCCTCGTGATCGAGCCGCTGCTGCACGGCGGTGGCCAGGAGCGCGGCAAGCGCAGCGGCACCGAGAACGTCGCCGGTGCGGTGGCCCTGGCCGTGGCGCTGCGCCTGGCCGGCGAGGAACGGGCTCTCACTGCCCAGCGCACCAGCGCCCTCCGCGACGAGTTCATCGGCACGGTGCTGCGCGAGACGCCGTCGGCCCGGCTCACCGGGCACCCGACCGACCGCCTGCCGGGCACCGCATCGTTCGTATTTCCGGGCACCAGCGGCGAGGCTGTGTTGCTCGAGCTCGAAGCGCGCGGCATCGTCTGTTCGAGCGGGTCCGCCTGCGCGGCCGGCAGCAGCGAGCCTTCGCATGTGCTCACTGCCATGGGCCTATCGGCCGACGTGGCGTTGACCGCTGTTCGGTTCACGCTGGGTGCTGGCACGTCGGCGGCGGAGGCGGCCGAGGCGGCGGCATCCGTTCGTGCAGCGGTAGCTGCGGTCGCCAGTCTCGGTACCTGACGCGAACCCTGTGCTCCGGCTGGGATACATGAGAAAAGCTTGACATTGGTCTGCGCTTCACCGATGCTGGGGACCACTAGCCAACACCCCCACAATGGGGAATGACACGATATGCCCGTTCAACTCGGCCCATCATTGTCACCGTGGATAGCCAACTCGGCCATTTCAGCAAGGAGCACCTCCACCGTGTCACGTTCACCCCGTTTTGCCAGCACAGTTACCCCCGAACGCGCTCTGCCCGCACGCACTCTGCCCATACTCGCGTCTGCTGTACTCGTCATATGCGCCGTTGCCACGCCTCTTTCGGCCTCAGCGGCCACGGCCGTCACAGTATCAACCGTGGCCCAGCTCACGTCCGCGCTTGCCAGCGCCACACCCGGTACCGTCATCACACTGGCCGACGGCAAGTACCTCGGTAAGTTTACAGGCGCGCAATCCGGCACAGCTGGTGCACCGATCACCGTGACGGGTTCCCGACGCGCCGTGCTCACCACGGGCTCTGCAACACAATCCGGCTACGCCTTGCACCTGACCGCACCGTACTGGAACCTGTCCGGATTCAGCGTTACACAGGCAGCCAAGGGAATTGTTTTGGACAATTCCGACTTCAGCGTCATCGACGGTGTGAACGTGGGATCGATCGGCCAGGAAGCCGTGCATGTGCGAACGAGCAGCAGCAATGTCACCATTCGCAACAGCCTCATTCACGACACCGGGCTCAAGACTCCGGCGTACGGGGAAGGCATCTACGTCGGCAGCGCCAAGAGCAATTGGGGCTCCGTCATGGGATCATCAACGACGCCAGACCGCTCGGACAACGTCATCGTTGAGAGAAACACCATTACCAACACCACGGCCGAAGGTATCGACATCAAGGAAGGCACCACGGGCGGTCGCATAATTCAAAATTCCTTCCACCGCGCCGGATGGTCGGGAGAAAACTCTGCCGACTCCTGGGTGGACATCAAGGGCAATGGCTACACCATCTCCGGCAATACAGGGGATTCGACCCTGCTGGATGCTTTTCAGGTTCATTCAGTGCTTACCGGCTGGGGCGGGCAGAATGCATTCAGCTGGAACACCGTAACGGGGGGCGTACCCGGCTACGAAGTTAACATTGTGTCGAAGACTGCCGGAAACACCGTGAAATGCGATTCTTCGACGGCCACGAAGGGACTCACCAACATCGCTTGCAGCTAGAGCGCTGCTTCCCGTCGGCCGCCCACCAACGCCAACCCCTCGATCGAGTACAGCGCACTCCCCCCCCCAGTCTGGGGGTGGCCTCCGGCATTTCACCTCCCCTAGGGTCAAATCAATAGCCGAGAGATCGTCAGGTTATGGCCGCTGTGTGTCGGGTCAACCGCGATCTCGATCTCCGTCGATCGGGCCCCGTCCCGGGACTGTCTTTGGCTTGCTTACCCGGCAATGCTTAGGCAAGGACACCCGTCACCATGCCCCCATCCGCTTTTTTCGCTTCGGAACCCGCACTCCTGCAATATGGTTGGCACGTCGTTACCGACACCCTTGCCAGTCTCGCCCCGTACTTTCCCATCGCCATCGCCGGATCAATCGTCTGGGCTCTCTGGCTCTATCGTGTGGTTTTGTCCCGCCGGGCCCACGCAATCGAGAGTACTTTTCGTACGACGTGCTCTGTCGTCGTGCCGTCGTTCCATGAGGATCCGGAAATTCTCCTGCGTTGTTTGGCGTCCTGGCGCGCGCAAGACCCGACCGAGATCATCATCGTGCTCGATGTCGCCGACATCGAGGCCTACGAGCGCATCGAGGCTTTGAGCGACCCGCTGATTCGACCGATTCTGTTTCACCATGCTGGTAAAAGATCAGCACTCGGTGCCGGCATTCGTTTGGCCGACTCAGAACTGCTCTTTCTAACTGATTCAGACACGTCCTGGACCGATGGCTTTCTGGAGGCCGCTCAGAAACCATTCATTGATCCGCTGGTGGGCGGCGTGAGTACCCAACAGAACGTCTACCAGCGCGAGACCAGTTTGTGGCGCCGGATCGCTGATTGGCTCGTCAATCTGCGCTACTACGACTACGTTCCGGCTATGGGGCGCGCTGGTGCCGTGCCCTGCGTTTCTGGCCGTACCGCGGTCTATCGTCGTGACGCGGTACTGCCCGTCCTCGACAATCTTGAGAATGAATTCTTTCTGGGTCGACGCTGCATCTCGGGAGATGACGGCCGTCTCACGTGGCTGGTTCTGGCATCCGGTTATAAAACCGTGCACCAATCCTCCGCCCGTGCGCTCTCAATGTTCCCGTCCAGCTTTGCTGCGTTCGTCAAGCAACGTGTGCGCTGGAGCCGCAACTCCTACCGCTGCTATCTCACCGCAATTGCGAAGGGGTGGCTCTGGCGCGTTCCCTTCGTCACAAAAATTACTGTGCTGCAGATTCTCCTCACGCCGGTCACGATGGGACTGACCATCGGATATCTGCTGTTCAGCCGACTGGAATTGAGCACGCTGGGCATCGTGGCCACGGTCGGTTGGCTACTTCTGGGGCGCGGAATCCGCGGTTTCTCGCACCTGCGGCGACACCCCGTTGAAATTTTTCTTCTACCGATCGTAGCTCTGACCGTAATCTTCATCGCGCTCCCCATCAAGGTTTTTGCCTTCGTGACCATGAACAAACAGGGCTGGTTGACGCGCCACGCCGATAGCGTCGGAGGCGACGGGCAAACGGCCCGCACGCTTATCGCGGAACCGGTGCACTAATGCGGTTGCTTCCCGCGGTGCTGGCGATAGCACTCGGGGCCTTCGTCGCCCTACCTGTGTTTCCGGTGCTTCCGGCCGCCGCAGACGACCAGACAACCGCCACCGCCGCGCCCTATCCAGGCGATCCGACCGCCGAAGCCCTGCTCGTTGCCGCCGAGGACCGACGGCTCATTGACGTTCGGGCAATTAGCAACGCAGCCGAATGGACCGGCGTCAATCAATTCAAGCCGTATCGACTGGCTACCGGCAGTTCATACACACTGGTGTTGACCAGCCGTGAGGCCGACTACTCGTTTGACGATCTCCTCAAACTTTCCCCACGAGGGTTGGTGCGTCAGCCCGACGGTTCCTACCTGCTCTCAGAGAACATCGTCGTCGAGGAGGGCGCAACCCTCAACTTTCACAGCAGCGATGGGCTGGCACTGCGTCTGGTCAGCAGCTCTGATCTCTTCGTGTCCATTGTCACAATGGGTGGCTCCCTCACCCTGGGAGGGTCAGCCGAGGAACCGCTGGATGTCTCAAGCTGGGATCCAGACACCGGAACGGTAGACACGGACACGTCGGATGGACGAGCTTACATTCGTGTCATCGGCGGCCATGCAAGCTTTTCGAACGCGAATTTTCATCATCTCGGTTTTTGGTCCGGCATGACCGGCGGCGTATCCCTGACCGGAACCGAGCTTCCAGCCACCACGACGGAGAGCAAAGGCGACCTTGCTCTATCGGACGATGGTAACCCGATCGTGTACGGGCAGGAGCTCATTCCGGCTGGACCGGATGAGGCGCAAACGCTGGACCTCGAGCCGGACCTGAGGGGTTACAGCTATGTGTCGGCGTCGATCACGTCGTCTCATTTCGACCACAACGCCTTTGGGCTGTTTGTCACGAGTGCCGAAGGTGTCGATGTCCACGACTCCGAGTTCAGCGACAACATAGTCAATGGGTTGGTGTTTCATCGCCACGTGACAAACAGCCGAGTCTCGAGCTCCGCATCGACGAACAATGCGCTTGACGGATTTGCTCTCTCCCGAGCGACCACCGGGGTCATCTTTGACGGATTGACGTCATCGGGAAATGGCCGCAATGGCGTCTCCATCGACGGCCGTCCCCTCGCAGAGGGGCCGAACGCCACTGGCAACCCCACTGGCACGTTTGGAAACAACACAATCAATAATTCGATAATTACCGCGAATGGTCGGTATGGCATCGACGTTGTCGGCGGCATTAACATCACTCTTTCTGGCAATACCGTCAAGAACCACACGATGGGCATTGTGATCCGCGGCGGGACAGATAGCGTGATCGTCAAGAATAACCTCGTGGAACGCTCCGACCTCCAGGGAATAGCACTGCGCGATCTGGTGCAAAATGCCACGGTGCAGGGCAATACCGTGGTCGGAGGCGGCATCGGCATCTATCTGCGGGATTCCTCGGGTCTCATCGACCGAAACGTCGTCGAAGAGGTCAACAACCACGCGATCACACTTGTGGGCATCGCGGCACCATCGACGGTGAGCCACAACACTGTGTCGGGTACGGGACCGAGCGGCATCGACGTGTCCCGCACCGAGGGGACGATTCGGGCCGAGAACGATCTCGACGACTGGAGGAGCACGAAACCGCTGGATGTCCTGTTGCGGAGCATTTTTCAGCCGCTCACCGTCATGTGGCTCAGCCTGGGACTTCTGGTGCTCATCACCGCCGGCACCGGAATGCGACGCAAGCGCACGGGAATTGTGCATCCTTATGCCAACCTGGCTCCGATGAGTACCCTAACCTTGGGCGTGGTCGATGCCGCCGACCTGAATCAAGTGCGAACGCCTCCAGCTGCGATCGCTGACCCGAAGTTCGGCGCACACCGCTCCGAGCAGCCGCCTGAACGCGTTCTACGGGCGTTCGAACCAGACGGAATGGAACTTACTACGTGAAACAGCTGCTCGCCAACCGACCTTGGTTCGCCTTAGGCGCTGCATTTCTGGGAGGCGCACTGGCCGTCGGCTTGGTCTGGGCATCCGTTTCAATAGCCCGGCCTGCCCCTGCAGCCACCGTTGCGGAGCCGACTGCGGGCGCGTCCCCCGTGCCTTCGCCCTCCGCCACAGCCGCGCAACAGGACTCTGTGCGGCCCCAACCAGGGGCAGGTTGCCCGCGCGCGACGATCGACGTAGTATCGGCTGACGAGCTGTCCTCAGCACTCATCGACGCCGCACCCGGGGACGTCATCGGGCTGGCGGACGGAAACTATCAGGGCAACTTCGTCGCGACGACGTCAGGCACCGTCGACGAGCCGATCACTCTGTGCGGCGGAACCGACAGTGTGCTCGACGGCGGCGACCCGATGAACGGCTACGTGATGCATCTCGACGGCGCCCAGTATTGGAATCTGGTGGGGTTTTCTGTCACAAACGGGCAAAAAGGTGTCATGGCAGACGGTACTGTCGGGTCCACCATTCGCGCATTGACCGTCTCTACGATCGGCGACGAAGCCATCCACCTTCGCCGGTTCAGCACCGACAACACCGTCGCCGACAACATCGTTTTCGACACCGGGTTGCGCAAACCGAAGTTCGGCGAGGGTGTCTATATCGGCACAGCCGACAGCAACTGGTGCGATATCAGCGGATGCCAGCCAGACCGGAGCGATCGCAACACGGTGACGGGCAACTCGTTCTCGCAGACGACCTCGGAAGCCGTCGATGTGAAGGAGGGCACAAGCAACGGAATTGTCAGCCACAATACCTTCGACGGGTCGGCGCTGAGCGAGGCCGACTCCTGGGTGGATATCAAGGGAAACGGCTGGGTCATCGACTCGAACACCGGCACGAATTCGCTCCGTGACGGTTTTCAGACCCACGAGATCCTCGACGGGTGGGGCACAGACAATATCTTCCGCAATAACACCGCCGCCGTGAACGGTCCGGGCTTTGGCTATTCGATGACGCCGGAGCTCAGCAATATTGTCGAATGCAATAACACCGCCACCGGCGCCGCGGAGGGCGTCATGAATGTGACCTGCCGCGCCTCCTGACAACGTCGCTATGACCTGATATTGTCATGACAATCAGCCAAAGCTCTTGGCATGTCAGTGAAGGGGTCACATGAGCGCGAAGGAAGAAAACACGCTCCCCATGGGAATGTTCATGGATCTGGAACGGTCCGGCCCGATTCCGCTGTATTTTCAAGTCTCGCAGCGCATCGAGAAGGCCATTCTCAGTGGTGAACTGCCGGCCGGATCACGCTTGGAGAACGAGGTCGCCCTCGGCCAGCGCCTGGGCCTTAGCCGCCCAACAGTGCGCCGCGCCATCCAAGAAATCGTCGACAAGGGCCTGCTGGTGCGCCGTCGCGGCATCGGAACCCAGGTCGTGCACGGCCAGGTGACGCGCAAGGTCGAACTGACCAGTCTCTACGACGACCTCACCAACACGCATAAGGTTCCCTCGACGCACCTTCTCGCTCTCGAAACCCGGGTAGCGGATGCGAAAACGGCTGAGCGACTCGGCGTGGCCGAGGGCAGTCCCACCCTGTACATTCGGCGCGTGCGCCTGGCCGATGACGTGCCGGTCGCCGTGATGGAAAACTGGCTCCCCGAGGAATTCATCGGAATCGAACCCAACGATCTCGTCGCGCACGGGCTCTACCAGGTGCTGCGTTCGCGCGGTGTGACGATGCGGGTCGCCCGCCAGCACATCGGAGCACGCAAATCCACCAACGAGGAGTCCGTGCTGCTGGAGATCGAGAAGAATGCGGCGCTGCTCACGATGGACCGCACGGCCTTCGACAACTCCGGACGCGCGGTCGAGTTCGGCCAGCACTGCTATCGCCCCGACCTGTACTCCTTCGAAGTAACGCTGGTCGAGAAGTAGCAGTCCTGCCAAAAGCACCAAAAAAATGTCTGGTCACCTAACCCCAAAGGGTCAGACGGCCAGACTTTTTTGTGGATCCAGCGGGTTAGGCGCGAGCGAGTTCGTGGGCGAGAGCGTCAAGTTCCGCTCCCCCGGCCATGAGCTTGGTCATCTCTTCGATCGTGATCTCGCTCTTCTTGAAACCGCCGAGGCTGGTTCCACGCTTCAGCAGCAGAAACCGGTCGCCGAGCGGGTAGGCGTGGTGCGGGTTGTGCGTAATGAAGACGACGCCGAGGCCGCGATCGCGGGCCTGAGCGATGTATTTCAGCACGACACCGGCCTGCTTGACTCCCAGAGCAGAGGTCGGCTCGTCGAGGATGACAACCTTCGCGCCGAAATACACGGCTCGGGCGATGGCCACCGACTGGCGTTCACCGCCCGACAGGGTGCCGATCGGCTGGTCGACATCGCGCAAGTCGATGCCCATCTTGGCGAGTTCTTCCTTGGTGATCCGGCGCATCCCCTTGACGTCCAGCTGGCTGAACGGGCCGAACCCGCGCGTCAATTCGGAGCCGAGAAAGAAGTTGCGCCACACCGGCATCAGCGGAACCACGGCGAGGTCCTGATACACCGTGGCGATGCCCAGGTCCAGCGCCTCGCGCGGGCTGCCGAAGGTGCGCTCGACACCGTAGGCGAGAAGCTTGCCGTGGGTGTGCGCGTGCGCCCCGGAGAGGATCTTGATGAAGGTCGACTTGCCGGCACCGTTGTCCCCCAGCACACAGAGCACCTCACCTGCCCCGACCGAGGCCGATACTCCCCGCAGCGCCAGAATCGAACCATATGTCTTGCCGATATCCCGAACCTCAAGAATGGGCGGGGCAGCGGATGTGTCTCCCGGCGTCATGAGCGAACTCCTGCCTGGCGGCGTACATAAAGGTTGACGAGCACGGCCAGCAGCAGCATCCCACCGAGGAACGCCTTGAGCCAGTTGTTATCCCACTGGGCGAAGACGATGCCCTGCAGGGTCATGCCGTAGATGAGAGCGCCGAGGGCCGCACCGATGGCCGATCCGTAGCCGCCGGTCAGCAGGCATCCGCCTACCACAGCGCAGATGATGTAGATGAATTCCTGGCCGATTCCGGTCGTGGCCTGCACCGTCGAGACGTCGAACAGCTGGAGCATTCCGACGAGCCAGCCCGCACCGGCGGTGGTCATGAACAGGCCCATTTTGACCTTCATGACCGGCACGCCCACCTGGCGTGAGCTTTCGATCTGGCCACCGACCGCGAAGATCCAGTTTCCGGAGCGAGTACGCAGCAGAATCCAGGTGGCGAGAGCGGTTATCGCGATCCACCAGACGATGGAGATCTTCACGTCCATGCCGAACAATGCGAACGAGGAGCCGAAGAACACCTTGACAGCATCGAAGCCGGGAACGTCGCTCATGCCCTGAATCGACACCGTGCCGGTGATGATCTTGGTGACCGCGAGGTTCACTCCCTGCAGAATGAAGAAGGTGGCGAGGGTGACGATGAAGCTCGGCAGCCCGGTCTTCATCACCACGAAGGCGTTCGCCGCACCGATGGCCAGGGCAATCGCCAGGGCAATCACGAGGGCGAGCCAGATAGTGACGCCCCACTCGGTCGTGACGATTCCAACGATCAGTCCGGTCGTACCGACCATGGCACCGGCGGAGAGGTCGAACTCTCCGCCGATCATGAGCAGGGCAACCGCGACGGCCATGATGCCGAACAGCGATGCCGAGTAGAGCCAGGTGGCCACGCCGGCAGGCGTCAGAAACGCCTGCGTCGAGACCGAGAAGAAGATAAAGATCGCGAGGGCGGCCACTGCTGCGCCGACCTCGGGTCGGCGCAGCAGCGTGATGATGAGACCGGCTGGCTTGAGCCTTTCATCGATCATCCGTTCATCAGTCACCGCGGGTGCGGTACGGGTCATCGCGTTCCATTCTTCGCGAACTTCGCGACCTGATCGGCGTTGTCTTTCGTGACGAAGCCAGGGCCGGAGTAGACCGGCAGACCGCCGCCGACAACATCGCCGTTGCGAGCCTGCAGGGTGAGGAAGGTCACCGGGAGGTAGCCCTGGGAGTAGGGCTGCTGGTCGACGGCGAACAGGATCTTGTCGTCGAGTATCAACTGGGTGACGTCGGAAGACACGTCAAAGGTCGCCAGTTGCGCCGTGCTGGCGGCTTCCTCGATGGCCTGGCTGGCCGCGACGGCGATGCCCGGGTTCAGGGTGAGCACGCCATCGATGGACGAGTCGGCCAGAAGGCTGCTCTTGATGGTGTTCTGAGCGTCCGCGATGTTCGCGACGTCAACCTGAACGTTGGTGACCGTGCCGCCGAGGGTGTCAGCTGCTCCATCGCAGCGTTCTTCCAGCCCGGTGTTGCCGGCCTCGTGAATGACGCAGATGACGTTGCTGACACCAGCTTCGGCGAGCTGCTCGCCCGCGCCCTGGCCGGCGATAAACTCACTCTGACCGATGTGGGTCTGGGCACCGAATTCCTTGGACTGCTCAAGGCCGGAGTTGATGGTGATCACCGGGATTCCAGCGGCGACCGCCTTTTCAACCGCATTCCGAACGCCGTCGGGGTTGGCCATCGAGACGATGAGGCCATCCGGATTCGTGGCGATGGCTGCAGCGATCAGCTGGCTCTGCTTCACCGGGTCGCCATCGCCCTGGTACGTGACGGTAACCCCCAGGTCGGTGCCGGCCTGCTCCGCGCCGCTCTTGACGACATCCCAGAAGGTGTCCCCCGGTGTTCCGTGCGTGACGACGGCGATGACAATCTCAGCGGATGCGGCGGTCGTCGTGTCTGCCGAATTGGCCGTGCATCCTGCCAGCGCCAGGGAAATGACGATGAGCGCGGCGAGCCAGTTTCTGTTCTTCTTCATGTCTGCAACCTTCGTTGCATCAATTGTCGCCTGTCCAGCGTGAAATCGACGTACGCGATCCAAATCGCAGTCACGCGCCCGATTCGCTCCCGACCTTCTCATCTTGCCCAAAAGTGATCTCGCCAAGACCTGGATCGAGCCTGTCGAGACTTCGATCAGCAAAAGTCAGGCGCCCAGCGGGCGGAAGGTACAAAAAAGCCCCCGGAACCAAGGGTTCCGGGGGCATCTGTTGCGGGGGCAGGATTTGAACCTACGACCTCTGGGTTATGAGCCCAGCGAGCTACCGAACTGCTCCACCCCGCGCTACAAGTTCAAATTTAGCACACCCTGAAAGCTCGGTCGACCACTTGTGGCGATATTGCCAATTGGGCACCGAAAATGGTTTCCTCTACTGGCATCAAACACCATCAAGCAGGACAGCCGCAAGGGATCGCCATTCTCCGTACCAACAGGTATTCAGGTATGGACAGCTGCTCTAACCCGGTGAAGTCGGAATCGATTCACGGGAAGATCCACGGCCTTCCACCTTGCCGCTGCACGCCACGGATCCGCAGCGTTCCCAGTGCACCGCTTCCGGGCGTCTCAGCGCTCCCGAAGTGTGGCGTGGAATGCATTACTCCACGGTGTTGGCCAAATAAACAAACAGTGTAAAAGTTTCATTTATATATTCGATTTACTATCAACTTGACCATCCGCCTCAGATGATGGCCGCCAGTGAACTCCCGCTCATTCAAAGGTGAATCACGTAGAACTGCGGATCAGACCTCTGGAGTTTGAAATTTCTCCGCACAAATCAAAAATGAGTTGCGCTCGCTTTTGTGTTCGATTCGGAGTAGAATCGTTGCGAAGGAGGCAATGGCGCCCATGTTCATGGAAAACACCGGTGAGGCCAGTTCGAATGCTGTCATTGTGGCGGTCGGGCAGGCTCGGGAGATTCTCCTGAAAGCGTTGGGTTCGGTGTCGTTTGGGTCGCTGGGAGATGAAGAATCCTTGAGCATATTGCTCGCCCTCGAGAGCGTCGGCCGGGTTGTTGATGGTGCCCGGGTGCTGTCCACGACGGATGTGCTGCGCCGCTCCGAATACCTTGATGCGTCCGTTGCTAAGACTGCTGCGGCAAAGACGGCCGATCAGACCGAGATAGAAGCGGCTGGCGCGGTGTCTCTGGCCCGCCGGCTCGGCTGCCGCAGCGGCCTCATGCTGGTGTCCACCCTGGCGCGGTTGTCGCGCAGTGAGGTGCGGCAGCGCGCGTCGCTCGGCAAGAATGCCGGCGAGCGGATGCTGCTCGGCCGGCCCCTCGCACCGACCTACCCCGTGGTGGGTGAGGCGTTGCAGGGCGGGGAGCTCGGAGTGGAGCAAGCCCGCGTCATCGTGTCCGTGCTCGACGGCCTGCGCGCCTCGGTGCTGGTGGACGACCTCGACCGCGTCGAGCGCTCCCTGGTAGCGAGCGCGTCCGGCGCCATTACCCCGGAGACCGAGGGGCTGCCCGGTGCCGGTATCGCATTTGCGCCGGAGTTACTCCGGCAGCAGGGCATCGCGTGGCAGGCGCGCCTCGCGCCCGACGGGTGCGCTCCGGGTGAGGCCACGGCGGAACGGCGCAGCTGGTTCGCCTTCGGTGGACTGAATAACGGCGGCTACAGCCTGAACGGCTGGCTGACCACCCTCGACCGGGCCATCATCGGCACCGTCTTCGACGCCTACCTCTCCTCCGCTGCCGTAAACCCCGTTCCCGGCGCGGTTCCCCGAGCCACGGTCGCCTTCCACGAGACCGAACCGTGCGAACTATCCGATGCGGACAGCACGCACAACGATGAAACCGACGGCATCACGGACAGCGACGGTAATGACAGCAAAGCAAGCACCAGCACTGATAGCAGCGCCAGTGACGTCCTCACGATTGGCGCCAACGATGGCCGTAGCGCGCAGGCCTCGAACGATGTCCCGGTCGAGCACTGCGAAAGCGGCGAGCAGACCGGCGGCCAGCACGGGCAGGCCGACGACGAGAACGGCCCGATCGGCCGTGCCCAGGGCTACGACCAGGGCTACGACGAGCGGACCGGAGCAAACGCGGGCCAGGCCCTCAGCCCCTGCCCGCAGGAACCCGCCGATACCCGCTCGATCAGTGAGAAGCAGGCCGGGATCCTCCGCGCGGTGTTCGAAGCGGCCGCCCGGCAGCCGGGCACCCCAACGATGGGCGGCGCGGCACCGACGGTACTCGTGCACATCACTATCAACGACCTCCTCGCCGGCCGCGGCGCCGGCTGGATCGACGGCATCGACGGACCCCTCACCGTGAAACAAGTCGATGAGCTGCTCTGCGCCGGCGGGTATCAGCCCGTGTTGTTCGGCCACCAGGGTCAGGTTTTGCACCTCGGCGACAGCAACCGGTTCTTTACCGCTAGTCAGCGCCGCGCATTGGCCGCCCGCGACGGCGGCTGCGTCATCCCCGGCTGCACCGTGCCACCGCAGCTAACCCAAGCGCATCACGTCGTGCCCTGGCGCAAGGGCGGCCTCACCAACATCGACAACGCCGTACTGATCTGTAACGCCGGGCATGCGAGCATCGAGACCTCCGGCTGGGACATTGACATGAGAGACGGCCGCCCCTGGGTTCGCGGACCCCTCATCTTCGACCCCACTCAAACCTGGCGCCCCGCCGGACAAAACCGTGCCGCCACCCCGGCCGAGAAACCCAACTGGGAAAAGTAGGCCCGCGCGGTCGCGTGCGCGGCCAACGGGATGGCTGGGCTGAGCAGACAGCCAGCGCAGGGCTATGGCGGCCTCGACCCGGTTGTCGAGCCTGTCGAGAGACGACCGACGGAATGGTGGCGTTGTCGAGATTGGTAAGTTTCGTGACTGTGGCGGTTTCGGCAGCCTCGGAGAGTGGAAGGGCGCCGTTGTCAAGACCGGCCGAATCTTCGACTTCTCACATCGCCCGCCCACGTCTGGCGGGCGCACTCTGCCCTCCAATACCACAGGCCGCAAGCCCCCACCCGAGAGAGTGAAGGCTTGCGGCCTGTGTGGTGCGGTCTGGCTACTCGCCGAGCAGGGCGAGCATGCTCGCGATCGTGTCTTCGAGCTTCGCGTCGGCGGTGCCATAGTCGGCGAAGTTACCGGCGGCGAGTGCGGCCGCCTTTTCTGCCAGCGCCGTCTTGGCGACGGCGAGCAGCGACTTCAGCTCGGCATCCGTTGTGGCATCGCCGGTCGACCCGGTCGGTACGTCGGTGCTGCCGCCGGTCGAACCGTCGGTGCTCGGGTCGGTGGAGGCACCGTTATTCGTGGTGGCATCTTCGGGCACGTCGGTATCACCAGCGGTGGCACCAGAGTCACCGCCGAACAGCACATCGAGGGCGCCGTCGAGGGTGTCCTCGAACGCGATCTGGTCACCGAAAGCCACAAGCACCTTCTGCAGCAGCGGATAGCTGGTCTCGCCCGTGGACTGCACGTAAACCGGCTGCACGTAGAGCAGTCCGCCACCAACCGGAAGGGTCAGCAGGTTACCGTTCAGCACGGTCGACGAGCCCTGACGCAGCAGGTTGAGCTCGGTCGACACTGTCGGGTCGGCGTTGAACACGTTCTGCACCTGACCGGGGCCAGGTACCGTGCCGTCCTTGGGCAGGTTGAGCAGCCTCAGCTGGCCATAGCCATCCGCTCTGACGCCGTCTACCGATCCGGCGTCTGCGTCTACAGCGAGGTAACCGTAGAGCACGTTACGGCTGGATTCACCCGTCGCTTCCGGCTGGAAAGTGGAGTACAGCGAGAACGACGGCTGGTCCGAGCCGGGTACCTGCATGGTGAGGTAGTACGGCGGCTGCAGCGTCGGGTTGGTCGCCGGCGAGTCAGGGTCGTTGGGCGAGATCCAGGCGTCGTCCTTCGAGTAGAACGAACCGGGGTCGGTCACGTGGTACTGACCAAGAATGGAACGCTGCACCTTGAACAGATCGGCCGGGTAGCGCACGTGGCTCATCAGGTCGCCACTCATCTCGCTCATCGGCTTGAGCGACGACGGGAAGATCTTCTGCCAGGTCTGCAGCAGCGGCTCCTCGTCGTCCCAGGCGTAGAGGGTGACCTCGCCGCTGTAGGCGTCGACGGTGGCCTTGACCGAGTTGCGCATGTAGTTGATGCTGTCCAGCGCATACGGCTGGGCCGGTGTCTGCGTGTCGGCGATGGCCTCACTGAGGCTCACCGGGGTGGAATAGGGGTAATCCGCCGAGGTGGTGTAGCCGTCAACAATCCACATAACCCGACCGTCAACGACCGAGGGGTAGGCGTCGGAGTCGAGCGTCAGGTACGGCGCGACCTTCTGCACGCGGGTGACCGGGTCACGGTCGTAGAGAATCTCCGACTTGTCGTTGACCGAGGCGGCGAGGAAGATCTGCTCCGACTGGAACTTCAGCGCGTAGATCAGCTTTTTGAACGCATTGTCCAGTTTCGGTCCGCCGTCTCCGGAGAACGTCGTGTAGGTCTGGCCAGCACCCTCTTCACCCGACGGATAGTCGAGCTCGATCGGGTTGGCGCCCTCTTCGTCACCGACGATGGAGTATTCGGGCGAGGTCTCACCAAAGTAAATGCGCGGTTCGAACTTGCCGAGCGCACCGCTGGTGGGAATGCCGGATTCCAGGAACACCGGCTGGCCGTCGACAGAGCGCTGGTTGCCGTACGCGGCGACCATGCCATAGCCGTGGGTATAAACGGTCTTCGAGTTGACCCAGGTGTTACCGGTGTTCAAGCCGTCGATATTCAGGTCACGCACGGCGACGACGGTGTCCTGCGAAGTACCGTCGATCACGTAGCGGTCAACGTCGAGGTTGTCCGGGAACTGGTAGTACTGGCGGAACTGCTCAAGCTGGCCGAAGGAGTCACTGACCAGGGCCGGGTCGAGAATACGAATGTTGGCAGTGGTCGCGGCGTCGGCGCGCAGCGCGCCCGGCTCGGCGGTGGTCTTCGCGTCGTAGGCAATTTCCTCGATGTCCGCGACGCCGTAGGCATCCCGGGTGAGGTCGATATTGCGTTCGATATATTCGGCCTCGAGTGCCTTTGCGCTCGGCTCCACCTGGAAGCGCTCCACGACCCACGGGTACAGCGAACCGATGAGCAGGCTCGACACGATAAGCAGCGCGGTGCCGATGACCGGCAGACGCCAGCGACCGATGATGGCCGTCAGGATGAAGAGCAGGGCGACGACGGCGGCAATGCCGGCAAGGATCGCGCGGCCGGGGATGGTGGCGTTGACGTCGGTATAGCCGGCACCGGTGATCAGGGCGTTGTTGTTGGTCAGGGTAGAGTACTGGTCGAACCAGATACTCACGGCCTGCAGCAGCAGATAGAGGGCTGCGGTGATGGCGATCTGCACGCGCGCGGCCTTGGAGATGAGCACTTCACGCCCGGACACCCGAATGGATCCGTACAGGTAGCTGGTCGCGACCGAGACGAGCGCCGAAATCAGCACAACAGCGGATGCGAAGGCGAGCACGGCCTGGTAGAACGGCAGGTCCATCAGATAGAAGGAGATGTCGAAGTTGAACTGCGGGTCAACCCGCCCGGTTTCGGTGCGGTTGAGCCACATGAGCACGGTCTGCCAGCGGGTGGCAGCGGCCACACCGGCAAACAGCCCGAGGAGGGCCGGGATGCCATACATCGCGAGGCGACGCAGCGGCTCGATGACCTGCTGATAGCGATCAAGCTGCGAGTTGAGCTTCGCGTAGACCGGGCGCAGACGGTAGGCCAGCTGAATACTCACCCAGACCGGAACGGCCATCGTCACGAAGCCGATCAAAAACAGCACGGTGCCGGCGATCCACTGGGTGGTCAGAACGTTGACGAACCCCAGCTGGTCGAACCACAGCACATCGGTATACAGTCCGGCGAATATAAAGAACAGGATCACCAACCCTGCGATAATGGCTGCGGTAATTGCTAGCGGGGCTCGGCTGCGCCGTGGGACGTTGTCGGCTGATGATGAAGTCACGAATTGGCCTCTTGCGCTCAGTTATTAGATACAGGGTGATCATTTGCTGCAGGATCAGGGTCTGCCACCATCATACTTTGGCGGCCCTGAGAGAGTCATCACTACTGCTCGTTCGCCACGGGTCAACTGGCCGGGCAGCTCGGCAGGTCGCTCGTGTCGGCACCGGTCTTGATCGCGTCGAGCGCGTCGAGCGCTTCGTCGAGGGTGGCGACCGAGAACACTGTCAGGCCGTCGGGGATATTTCCGGTTACCTCGCCGCAATTCTCGGCGGGGGCGAGAAACCAGGTCGCGCCGCTCTCGAGCGCGCCATAGAGCTTCTGCTGGATGCCGCCGATCGGGCCGATTGCGCCGGATTGGTCGATGGTTCCGGTGCCGGCCACGTTCTCGCCGCCCTGCAGCTCGCCGGGAGTGAGCTTGTCGATGATTCCGAGGGCGAACATCATGCCGGCGCTCGGGCCGCCGACCTTGTCGAGCTGGATCTGCACCTCGAACGGAAATTCGTAGGCGACCGACACGTTGACACCGGCCACGATCGTGCCGTCGTTGTCGATCGGGGTGACCTCGACGGTCCGGGCGAGGCCGCCCCGCACAATGTCGACGCTCGCCGCGGTCTCGGCACCGTTGTCCTGCAAAGCCGCGCGCAGTTCGGCGACATTGGCCACCGCGGTACCGTTCACGGCGGTCACTTCATCGTCGGGCTCGATCACGCCCGCGGCCGGAGAACCGTCGGGCAGGCTCACCACCGACACCGTCGTGGGGTAGTCGTAGCCGAGATGAGTGAGTGCGGCGGCGATGGCATCCTGTTGGGAATTAATCATGTCGGCGCTGCTGCGAGCGTCGCGCTGCTCGGTGCTGACATTATCGGGAAAAACCTGGTCAATGGGGAGGACGGCCTCGCTCGGGTCGAGCCAGGCACCGGCCACGGCGAGCCAGCTCGGCCGGTCTTCCCGGTTGCCGAAGAGCGACACGGTGAGCAGATCGAGGGTGCCGCCGGTCGGGTAGACGGTCTCGTCGGGGATGGTGATGAGAGCGGTTTCGACGTCGTCGTAGGTGGCGGTGCCGAGGGTGTTGAACACCGGACCCGGCTTCTCGATGACATAGGGCGCCGGCATGATGCCGAGAATCACTCCGGCGACGAGGGCGATCAGCAGTGCCGTCCAACCGAGGGACGGGCCAGAGCGTCCGGCACGTCGAGGTGCCGGTGCATTGGTGAAGAGCGCCATCGTGGTCCTTTGAGTGTTGATTCGTGCCAGGTTGCGGGTCGTGTTCGCGACGGGCGCACAGCAAGCCATTCAGCCTAGGATATTTCCCAGCCCCGAGCGGGCTACTCGCACTAGCGTAGAAGTATGCGACTGAGAGGGGCCTGAAGTGGCCGACGACTCCCTACCCCCGAACGATCAGAACCCGAACAATCAGAATCCCGGCGAACCCAGCGACGAGTTTCGTGACATGCTGCGCGACATCCTGAGCGGCAAGAGCGGCATCGACCCGAGCCAGCTCGCCGGCGCTGCCGGTCTGCCCAACGACCCGGCCAGCGTCGCCGCGCTCATGCAGCAGCTGCAGGGCGCCATGAACTCCCAGGGCACCGGCGTCGACTGGAAGATCGCCCTCACCCAGGGTGAACAGCGAGCGGCCACCGGTCAGCTCAGCGCGACCGATGAACAGCAGACCCAGCTGCGCCAGGCCTTTCACATTGCGGCTCTCTGGCTCGATGACGTCATTACCGTGGCCGAACTCACCGTCGAACCGCGCCTGATGACCCGCCGCGAATGGGTCACCGTGACCATGCCGCTCTGGACCCAGCTCGCCGAACCCGTCGCCACGAGCATCTCCGACTCCCTCACCCGGGTCTTCGCCGAACAGGTTCCCGAAGAGATGCAGGGCATGGTCGCCAACGCGAGCCAGCTCGTGCGCAGCATCGGTGGCACCCTGTTCGCCATGCAACTCGGCCAGGTCGTCGGCCAGCTGGCGAGCGAGGTCGTCAGCGGCGGCGATATCGGCATTCCACTGCTCGGTGAGCAGCAGGCCGCCCTGCTCCCCCAGAACGTTGCCGACTTCGGAGCCGGCATCGACGTTCCGGCCGACCAGGTGCAGATCTACCTCGCCGTGCGCGAGATCGCCCACGCGCGACTGTTCCGCCACGCCCGCTGGCTGCGCCTGCACCTGACCAGCGCGGTCACCGCCTATGCACGCGGCATCAGCATCGACTCCAGCCGGCTCGAAGACCTGGCCGGAAGTTTCGACCCGTCCAACCCCGAAGACCTGCGCCAGGCAATGGTCGACGGTTCCCTCATTCAGCAGAAGTCCGAGTCGCAGCTTGCGGCTCTGTCCCGCCTAGAAACGATGCTCGCCCTGGTCGAGGGCTGGGTCGACGTCGTCACCGCTCGTGCCACGATTCGACTTCCCAAAGCGGATGCCATCGCCGAGACGGTCAAACGCCGCCGGGCCTCAGGCGGTCCGGCGGAGTCCGCTTTCGCGACGCTGGTCGGTCTCGAACTGCGTCCCCGCCGGTTGCGGGAGGCCGCAGCGATGTGGCAGGCCGTGACGGATGCCGTTGGCAATGAGGCGCGCGACGCGCTCTGGTCGCACCCCGACCTGTTGCCCACTTCGGAAGACATCGACGATCCCCAGCCGCTGATCATTCGGCTGACCAGTGCAGCCCGCGGGGGGCCCGAGGTGCTCGACGACGTCGACCAGGCTCTCGAAGACCTGCTGCGCGACGACGGAGCCGAGCGCCCGCACGAGGAGTAACGGCGCGCAACGTTGCCGCAACCTGTGCCGATCTACCGTCGTTCAACGGACGAAATGTCCCAAACGAAGGAGTTTGGCAATGACGATAACCGAGACCACCACCGGCGCGACGGACGAGTTCAAGGCGCGCTACGAATCCACCCGGGTGCCAACGACCATGCACGCGGCCGTCGTGCACGAGTTCGGCCAAGGCCTCACCATTGACGAAGTGCCCGTTCCGACCCCCGGCCCCGGCCAGGCCCTGGTCAAACTGATCAGCAGCGGAGTTTGCCACACCGATCTGCACGCTGTGGAAGGCGACTGGCCGGTTAAGCCGAGCCCGCCGTTCATTCCGGGCCACGAAGGGGTCGGCGAAGTCGTCGCCCTCGGTGACGGCGTCAAGGACCTCGACATCGGCGACCTGGTCGGTAACGCCTGGCTCTGGAGCGCCTGCGGCAGTTGCCAGTATTGCTGCACCGGCTGGGAAACCCTGTGCGAAGCGCAGCAGAACGGCGGCTACAGCGTGGACGGTTCGTTCGGGCAGTACATGCTCGTCGACGCCCGCTTCGCCGTGCGCATTCCCCACGGCGCCGACCCGATCGAGATCGCCCCGGTGCTGTGCGCCGGAGTCACCGTCTACAAGGGCCTCAAAATGACCGAGGCCCGCCCGGGCCAGTGGGTCGTTATCTCCGGCATCGGCGGCCTCGGCCACATCGCCGTGCAGTACGCCAAGGCGATGGGGCTGCGCGTCGCGGCCGTCGATATCGCCGACGACAAGCTCGCCCTGGCCCGCAAACACGGCGCCGAGCTCGTAATCAATGCGCTGGACGAAGACCCGGTCGCCGCCATTCAAAAAGCCACCGGTGGTGTGCACGGCGTGCTCGTGACCGCTGTACACCCGGCCGCATTCGGCCAGGCCATCGGCATGACCCGCCGTGGCGGCACCATCGTCTTCAACGGTCTGCCGCCGGGAGACTTCCCCGCCCCGATCTTCGACATCGTGCTCAAGGGCCTCACCATTCGCGGCTCCATCGTGGGCACCCGCCAGGACATGGAGGAAGCCCTGCAGTTCTACGCGCGCGGCCAGATCCACCCCACGGTCTCTGAGCGCCGCATCGACGAGGTCAACGAGGTGCTCAACGAGATGAAGCACGGCAAGATCGACGGTCGCGTCGTCATCCGCTACTGAAGAAATCTGACGGTGGGGGCCGCGTGACCACCAAATCCCAATATTCGGTGGAAGCGGGCCCGCACCCGTCTGTGGATAACTTTTACGCGCGACCGCCAGACGCGTCATCATGTCGGCATGGCCCTCAGACTGAATCCGCGGTATCCGCTGGTGTGGCGCACACCGAATTGCGTGCAGCTCGGCATCGACCAAGCCATTGTCACGATCGGCGGGCTGACGCCCGCTCACGAGGCTGTGCTGTCCGCGCTTTCTGCGGGGGTGCATCGATCGGGCGCGATGCTGCTCGGAACGGCCGCCGGGGCATCCGCTGTCGAAGTGACGCACCTGCTCGACCTGCTCGAACCGGCACTGTTGTACGTGCCAGACGATGCGCCGGCACCGGTAACCCCGCTGCCCCGCACCGTGCTGGTTGACGGCCACGGACCGACCGCGACCCGGCTGCACGCGCTGCTGGCCAACCTCGGAATCGAGGAGCCGGCTCCAGGAGACGACCCCGAGCTGGCCGTGTTGATCGGGCAGTACGTCTTCGCGCCTGAACGGCACGGGCATTGGCTGCGCCGCGATATTCCGCACCTGCCGGTGGTCTTCAGCGACAGCGCCGCGCGGGTGGGTCCACTCGTCGAACCTGGCCGCGGACCCTGCCTGACCTGTCTGGAGCTCGCCCACGTCGACACGGATCCGTCCTGGCCGGCCATGGCATGTCAGCTCGTGCTGCGCGAGGCCCCGAGCGAAACTCCGCGGCTGAGCTTCGAGCTCGCCGCCCGGGTGGCCGGACTCGTTCAGGATCGCCTGGAAACAGGCCGATCCGTGTTGTTCACCCGGTCACTGCGACTGGACGCGTGGGGCGGTGCGGTCACGGGCTCCGTACACCGGCTGCACGAGCGGTGCGGCTGCCAAGCTCTTCCAGAAAACGCGAGCGTTCGCGAGCTGCCCGCGCCTGTGCCCCAGAGGATGACCAGCTCAGCGCGAGTCGCTTCCGGGCGCGGGTGATGCCGACGTAGAGCAGCCGGCGTTCCTCGTCGATCTGCTCGAACGTGCTCGCATAGCTGATCGGCACCAGGCCCTCGCTCAGGCCGACCACGAACACCGCGTCCCACTCAAGGCCCTTGGCGGAGTGCATCGTGGCGAGCGTCACGGCCGACACCGTCGGTTCGTGCTGGCCGGCCTGACGTTCCATCAGCTCGTCGGTGAACTGTCGGAACGTGGTTCCGGCAGCGGCCTGGTCGACCAGGCCCATCAGTGCGTTGAGCGATTCCCACCGCGCCTGCACGGCGCCGCGGGTCTCCGGGGCGGTCTGGCTCCAGCCCAGCGACCGCAGCACGTCACTGACCGATTTGAACAGTGGTTCCCCAATGATTGAAACGGATGCCGCCCGCAGGCTCATCACCGCCTGCTTCACCTCGGGGAGGTCGAAGAACCGTTTGGCACCGCGAATCTGGTAGCTCACCCCCACCTCGGTCAGAGCCGTTTCGAGCAGCGCGGCCTGCACGTTGACCCGGAACAAGATGGCCACGTCTTCGGGTTTGGTGCCAGCCCAGATGAGCTGCAGAATCTGCTCGGCCACGCCGCGGGCCTCGGCCATGTCGGAGGCGTAGCCGCGCACCGTTGGGTCGGGGCCGCTGTCGGTCTGGGCAGCCTGCAGGGTCAGGGCGCCGGACCGGCCACGCATCAGCTGGTTCGCGGTGGCGACGATCGGCGCGGTCGAGCGATAGTTCTGTTCGAGCCGCACCACGGTGGCGTCTTCGTAGTGCTTCGGAAAGTCCAGCAGGTAGTCGCTGCGAGCACCAGCGAAGGAGTAAATGGTCTGGCTCGCGTCGCCGACGACGCAGAGATCGCGGCGGTCGCCAAGCCAGAGGGCGAGCAGGTCGTGTTGCAGCGGCGAGACGTCCTGGTATTCGTCGACGACAAAGAACCGGTACTGCTCGCGCACCTGCAGGGCCACGGAGGGTTCGGCCTCGATCATGCCGGCCATGGCGAGCAGTACGTCTTCGAAGTCGATCTGCTTGCGATCGTCTTTGAGCTTCTCGTAGGTCTGCTGCAGGGCGACGACCTGGTCGACGTCGAGTCGGCCCGGCAGGCTGCGGCGGGCTATGCCGGCCGCGTACTGCTCGATGCTCAGGCCGCTGGTTTTGCGCCATTCCACCTCGGCGGCGAGGTCGCGCAGCGTGGCGGTGTCGAGTTTGAGGTGCAGAGCCTCAGCGGCGTGCCCGAGAATGCGGCCCTTGCCGTCGAGGATGCGCGGCGCCTGCCCGCCGACGACGTGCGGCCAGAAGTAGTTCAGCTGGGACAACGCTGCGGCGTGAAAGGTGCGCGCAGCCACTCCCCCGGCGCCGAGCTGACGCAGGCGCCCGCGCAGTTCGGCGGCCGAACGGCTCGTGAAGGTGAGCGCCATGACCCGGTTGGGGGCGTAGGCGCCGGTCAGCACGCCGAGCGCGATGCGGTGGGTAATCGCGCGCGTCTTGCCGGTTCCGGCGCCGGCGAGCATGCAGACCGGGCCGATCAGCGCTTCGGCGGCAATGCGCTGCTGTTCATCGAGGCCTTGGAGCAGCGAGTCGGCGGTGGCCGTCACGGACGAATCAACTCCGTCGCGGCGGGCAACGGCGCGCCGAGCCAACGCTCGATCATGGCGTGCGCGATGGAGGACGGGCCGGGCAGTAACATCCACTCACCGGCATCGAGCAGGTCTTTTCGACTGAACCAGCGCAGCGCGAGAATCTCGGCGCCGTCGGGCAGCAGCTCATGGGCCGCCTGGTCGTCGGCGAGGCGCGCGGTGAAGCCACACATGACCGAGGCCGGGAAGGGCCACGGCTGGGAGCCGACATAAGCCGGATCGGTCACGCGCAGACCGGATTCTTCGAACATTTCGCGGATCACGGCCGTTTCGAGGGCCTCGCCGGGCTCGACGAATCCGGCGAGGAGCGAGTACCGGTTGTTCTCCCACATAGCGTTGGAGCCGAGCAGAATGCGGTCGTCGGCGTCGGTGATGAGCACGATGACGGCCGGGTCGGTGCGCGGAAAGACCTGGCTGTTGTCGACCGGGCAGCGGCGTACCCAGCCACCTTCCTCGACCAGGGTGGCGGCGCCGCAGCGCGGGCAGTGGCCGTGCGAAGCGTGCCAGTTGAGCACGCCGAGGGCCTCGGCGAACAGGCCGGCGTCACGGTCATCGAGCACGGTCGCAACGGTGCGCAGGCCCACCCAGCGACTCTCCTCGGGCTCCAGCCGGGCTGCAGCGTCATCATCGAGCTGCACGGCAACGATGCGGGTACCGGCAGCCTCGGGCAGGTCGGCGGGAAGGGACCGGCCGAGGTAGACCCGCAGGCCGGCATTGTGCAGACTCGTGGGCGGCAGCAGGGCGAGGTGCACACCGGTGTTGGCCGGGTCGGTGCTGGCCGGGTCGGTGCTGGCAGCATCGTGCGGCGCGAGCAGAATTTTGCCGTGCCAGACGGGCAGAACGCGGGTGGCGGCATCCGCCCAGAGCTGGTCGAACAAGTCCGGCAGGCCGCGGGTGAGGTGGTCACGGTCGACCGCCTGGCGAGACAGCGGCAACCGCGTCGTGAAAGTGAACGACATGGTATATCTCCGAGCTCTGCAAGAACGTGGGTGGAGGCGTGGCGAATAACCGCCAGACCGCAAGTCGATCTAACCTAGTAGGCATGGCCAGAACTCAACTCACTCTAGCCGCGTTAGCCACCTCCGCTGTTCCGGGGCTCGACGTGGCCTACGCCCGCAAGCACAGTGCCGGCGCGAACGGACTCTTCGACTCGGCGCTCGTCATCGACAAGGCCGGTCGGGCGCTCATTATTCGCGTTCCCACCAGCCAGTCGGCCGAAACCGAGCAGTCCGCGGACCTCGTGGCGCTGCGCGCGCTCACCACTGGCAATCGCAGCCGGCTGCCGTTCGACGTGCCCGAGTATGTCGGCCAGACGCCGATTCAGGGCACCCGTGCTGTGGTCTATGAGCTGCTGGCTGGTGACAGTTTTGATGCGGATGCCCTCACCGGGCATGAGGGCGTCGCCGGGTCGATCGGCCGCGCGATCGCCGCCATCCACTCGTTGCCGAGCGCCTTCATCGGTACCGCCGGGCTGCCGCAGCATAGCGCCGAACAGTGCCGCAAGGACGCCATCGACCTGATCGATCGAGCCGCGGGCACCGGCTACCTGCCCGCCGCGTTGCTGCGCCGCTGGGAGCAGGCCACCGACGACGAAGCCCTGTGGCAGTTTGCGCCGGCCGTGGTGCACGGGTCGATGTCGGCCGATTCCATTCTGATCACCGACGACGCCGTGTCGGGGATTCTCGGCTGGTCCGGGCTGGCCGTCGGCGACCCGGCGCGCGACCTGCACTGGCTACTCGCCGCGCGCGGTGACGCCGCCGAACTGGCCATCGACGCCTATTCCAGCGCCCGCCAGGGCAGCGACACGCACATCACCCAGCGCGCCATGCTCTATGCCGAGCTAGAACTGGCCCGCTGGCTGCTGCACGGCTCCAGCAGCCACGACCAGTCCATCGTCGATGACGCCGTCGCCATGCTCGACGGCCTGGTCGACACGGTGCACAGCCACACCCAGCAGCCGCTCTCCCCCGAAACCGGCCCGATCATGAGTGTCGGCGACGTGGAGAATATGCTCGACCACATGCCGCGCGCCGCCCGCGATTACGACCAGCACGCGGCGATGCACACCGACAGCTACAACTTTTCGGGACTAACCGTCGATTCTGATTCTGATTCTGACGATTCCAGCACCGGGGCCATCGCCCCTGACCAGGCCGCCAAAAGGTCAGCCTCCGAGTAGAGCCGCTCGGGGGCGACGACGGTGTCGTCGGCGACGAAGTAGAAGACGGCGTCGACGATGCTCGGATCGATCCCCTTCCAGCGGGCGTAGGCGAGCCGGTACAGCGCAAGCTGAGTCTGCTTGAGTTCCAGGTCTGCAGCGCTTTTGGGTGCCCGCCCGGTTTTCCAGTCGACGACCTGGTAGCCGGTTTCGGTGCGGTAGACGGCGTCGAGCTTGCAGACGAAAACCTGCCCGGCGAGCACATGGTGAATTTCAATCTCCACGTCGACGGGTTTGCGCTCGGCCCATTCGGAGCGTTCGAAGGTGGCCTGGAGAACCGCGAACTGCTCTTGCTCCGGCACGTCAAGTTGCTCGAGTGTGCCGGTGCCCTGGTCTTCGTCTGTCAGATCGAGGTCAAACAGGCTGGCATCGACGCGATCGGTGCCGGTGGCTCCTCCCGCCCGACGCTCGACCCAGGAATGGAACAGCGTGCCGAGCCGAGTGGCCCGGTACGGACGCTGCGGCATTGGGCGGCGCAGCTCCGCCGCGACACCGGCTGGATCGTCGACGTAGTCCTTGAACCGGGAGGCCGGGATGCGGGTGGGCACCGGGGCACCCTCGCCGCCGGTGAGGCGCAGGGCTCGCTCCGTAAGCAGCAGGGTGACGGCGTGCGACCAGCGAGTGGGGACATCCGTTTCGCTCGCGCTCACCCTCTCTGCGGCAGCCTCGACCAGCGCCCGTCGGCCGCCGAGTGGGTCGAACGGCCACAGTTCGGTGCCACTGGACGCCGAGACGGGTTTCTCAGACTCGGCGGGCGCGTCGGGGATCTTCGCGATCAGCCCGGCCAGGGCGAGTTCCGTGAGGTAACGGCTGGGCTTGCGAGCGGTGACTCCGGGGCCCCAGAATGAGCCGGTCAGCAGCAGCTCGTGCTTGGCGCGGGTGGTCGCGACGTAGATGAGGCGGCGCTCCTCGTCGTCGTGCCGGTCGGCCAGCTCAGCCTTGTAGGCCTGGAACGCCAGGTCGAAGTCGAACTGGGTGTCGTGGCCGACGATATCGAGATCGGGCAGCTCGGACCGGTCGCCGCGGAACGCATAAGGCAGTTCGCCGAAGCGCAACCATCCGCTCGTATCGCGAGAGGCGGCGGGCAGGCTCTTCTCGGTCAGGTTGGGAATGGCGACGAAATCCCATTCGAGGCCCTTGGCGCCGTGAACGGTCAGCAGCTGCACGGTGCCCTGCTCCGACAGTTCAGCGCGCGGGCCGAGATCGTCCTGCAGTTCGGCCCGTTTGAGCCAGCGCAGAAAGCTCGCCAGTGTGCCCTGCTCGTCGCTGTCGAGAAAGGCCGAGACGGTGTCGTGGAAGGAATACAGGTTGGCCAGGCCGAGGTCGTTGGCCTCGTTCGCGATCAGCTCGACGTCGAGCCGAAATTCCTGCTCGATCAGGCGTACAAAGTCGAGCAGAGGCAGGCCAGCGCGGGAGCGCAGCCAGGCCAGCTGACGGCCGGCGGACTGCACCCGGGCCCGGCCGATATCGCTGAACCCGGCGAGCTGGCCGTGCGAGTCGGGCGCTGACCCGAGAAAGTCGAGTGCATCCACGAGCGAGCTGCCTTCATCGCCGGCGACGGATGCCCGCAGCTTGCCGCGCAGATCGGCCGAGATCGCTTTCTGGGCCCAGTCATGCCCGGCCAGCCAGCGCGCCACGTCGGCGAGCGTTTGCAGGTCGCGCGCACCGACACGGTAGCGGGCACCGCTGAGTAGACGCACGAGTTCGCTGCCGGCGGCGGGGTCGTGCACCACTCGCAGCACGCTCACAACGTCGGCGACCTCGGGGGTGGAGAGCAACCCACCGAGTCCGAGCACGTGGGCACGCACGCCGTGCGCCCGTAGTACCTCGGCGAAGTATTCCATCTCGCGGCGGGCCCGAAACAGCATCGCGCCGCTGTGTTCGCCGACCAGACGGGTGGCGAACCAGTCGGCGATGGCTCCGGCCTCCTCAGCGATGGTTTCAGCCATAAGCGCGTCGACCGCGCCGGGCCGGGTGCCAGCGGGAACCTTGAGCGTTTCGACCTGGATTCCGCCCGGTTTTGCGCGAAGCGCGGCGCTCAGCGGGGCGACGAGGGCGTTGGCAGCGTCGAGGACGAGCGCCGGGTTGCGCCAGGTGAAGGACAGCGACATGGTCGGGGCTGCTGCTGGGCTGAAGTCTCCGGTGTTGAAGTCTCGGCCGAAGCCGAGCAGGTTTGCACTGCTGGCGCCGCGCCATCCGTAGATGGATTGGTGGGGATCACCGACGGCCATCACCGGGTGGTTGCGAAACAGGGTGTGCAACAGCTCGGTTTGCAGGACCGAGGTGTCCTGGTATTCGTCGAGGAGCACCACGCGGTACTGGTCACGGTAGCGGTCGACGACGGCGTCGACCTTTTGGCAGACCTGCAGTGCCAGGGCTACTTGATCGGAGAACTCAATGAGTCCTAGGCGACGCTTCTCGCTGCTGTAGCGAGCGGCCAACTCGGCCAGCACCGGAAGCGGGGCGACTGCGGCCAGGGAGTCAGTGACCGACCCGTACGGTGTCTTCTTGCGCGGATTACCGTAGGGCAAATCGGGCAGGTAGCCGAAACTGTCGACCAGTGCCCTGAGGTCGTGGGGAGCTCCGGGCTGACCAAGGTGAACGGCCGGCGGATTCTCGGCCAGGGCACGGCTGAGCTGCAGCACGGCATCGGTGACGAGGTCGAGGCTTTTGCCGAAAGGTACGAGCCGCCCGTCGCCGAAGTCGATGACGACGTGACGGGCCAGGAGCCAGGCGCTGGTTTCGCTCAGCAGCACCGACTCGGGTTCGCGGCCGAGCAACAGGGCGTTGTCGGTGAACAGGCGGCTGGCGAAGGAGTTGTAGGTGGACACGCTCGGGGTGTTGAACAGGTCGGACGACTCGGCGGCCGTGCCATGGGCGGAGTTGGGGTCGGCGGCGATCGGCATGAGGCCGGCCGTTTCGAGATCGCTGATGCGTTTGTTGATGCGCTCACTGAGCTCGCCGGCGGCTTTGCGGGTGAAGGTGAGTCCGAGAATCTGGTCGGGGCGGGCGTGGCCGTTGGCGAGCAGCCAAAGCACCCGGTTGGCCATGGTCTCGGTCTTGCCGCTGCCGGCTCCGGCGACGACGAGGGTCGGCGTGAGCGGCGCTTCAATGACCGCCTGCTGCTCGATAGTCGGCGCAAACATGTTGAGCGCCGCCGCGATATCGAGGGCGGAGACCGTGGTGGCGGTGCTGAGAAGACTCATGAGCTGACCTGCTTGATGACGTGGATGCGGCAGGACCCGTGGGATCTGGGGTCGAGACAGTGCGAGGTGATTTCTGCGATGAAGGTGGCGCCGCCCATGCCGGCTGCATCGTCACCGACGCGGGTGCGAAAGGCCTCGAGCTGCTCCGGAGTGAAAGCGGGCTGGGTGGGATTGCGATAGTTCTGCTTGACGGTGCCCGAGGAGACGATGACCAATCGTGCACCGGCAAGGGCCATGTCCGAGGACACACCGTCGATGGCGCCTTCTTGAAAGGCCAGCTGGTACGCGCCGAGCTGCGGATGCTCCGCGACTCCGGTATCGCTCGTCGCATCGCCCTTGCCCGTTTTGAGGTCGACGATCACGGCCCGGCCGTCGGCCTGGCGTTCGACCCGGTCGATGGTGCCCGACAGCACGGCACCGCTCACTTCGAGCTGAAAGGTGCCCTCGGCGCTCAACAGCTCTCCGCCGCCGTTCTCGAAATCCAGCAGGTAGGAGGCGAGCCGATCGGTGAGCTCCCTGGCTGCAACTTTCTGCACCCGGGACTGCCAGTCGGCGTCGAAGTCGAGCTCGTTCCAGCGGGCCTCCACCCCCTGCCACAGGGCTTCTGGGCGCCGATCGGTGGCGTCTTCCATGACCTTGTGGATGATCGTGCCGAGGTTGGCTGCGGTGTTGGAATCGCCGCCACCGACCTGACCGATCAGCCAGTGCAGCGGGCAGGTTTCAAAGGCTGCCATGCGCGACGGCGATACCCGCACCGGTTGGTCGCCGGCCTCCGGGTCGTTGAGTGGGCGCACGGTGCTCGGGTCGGCCAGGCCGTACCATTCGTCGGGCGAGGCACCTGGCACGTTTTCGTCGGCGAGCCGGGCGAGCGTGGCTGCGGCATCCGCTGCCCGGGTGGCGGAGTCGACCCGACCCGGCGAGTGGATGGCGCGGGTCAGGTCGCGCCTCAGCCTTCCGGTCAGACCGCGAAGCGACACGGGGTAGTGGGCGGGGTCGTCGGCGCCCAGAGTGGGAGCAGGCTGCGGCAACAGGCGAAAGAACACCGATGGTTCGTTCTCTTCGTTGTTGACGGCGGTGACGAGTAGTTCGGTCGTGGCCCGGCTGGCCGCCTGAGCGAACATGCGCAGTTCGTCGTGCAGCACCGCGGTGCGGGCGTCGGTACCGGATGCGTCTTGCCCAGAAGCGATGAGGGCGAGGTCGCCGGCACCGAGCAGGGACCCGCGAATGCGCAGGTCGGGCCAGACGTTGGCTTGCACACCGGCGAGCACGACGACATCCCAGGAGCGCCCGATGGTGCCGCTCGGCGTGGACACGGTGACGGCCGCGCCGAGGGCGCGCGGCGCCAGGGTGTCTTCGGGCACGTCGGTGTCGACGAGGTGTTCAAGGAACAATACCGGCGGGGCCGACGGGGTGCGTTCGACGTAACGCTGGGCGGCGGAGAACAGGGCGACGACGGCATCGAGGTTGTGGTTGGCCTCGTCGGCGACGATTCCGGTGCCGGTGGATTGCTCCTTCCATTCGCGGTCGAGACCGCTGCGCTGCCAGAGGCCCCAGAGCAGTTCTTCGATGGTGGCGCCGGCCGCGTACTCGATGGCGGCTTGGCGCAGGCTCGCTCCGCAACCGGCCGCGCGGCGGGCGGTGCGGTTGTCGATGGTGGCGAGCAGCTCAGGGTCATACAAAGCTGCGACGAGCAGGTCATCGGCGCTGCGCGGGGCGGGCGTGTCGGTGGCCAATTCCTGTTGACGCAGTGCCGCGCGCAGCCGACGCAGGGTGATCGGGTCGAGGCCGCCGAGCGGACCGCGCAGCAGCTCAATCGCCGCTTGGGAGTCGAGCGCTTTGCGTCCGAGGGTGACCTCGAGGGCTACGATGAACGCTTTCACCGCGTACTCGTCGCGCAGGGCCGTGCTCGCGGTCGACACCTGGGTCGGCACTTCGAGCGCGGCGAGCCCCTTGGAGATCGAGGGAACGAGTGAACCGGTGCGCACGATCACGGCCATGCGCGACCACGGAGTTTCGTCGATCACGTGGCGTTCGCGCAGCAGCCGGGCGATCACCGCGAGCTGGTCGGCCGGGCTGGTCGCGATGACGGTGTGCACGGACGGTTCGGGGACGGCGTCCGGCGCGGTCAGCGTCTCGGGCGCGGTCACGGCACTAGGAGCCGAGAGCGCAGGATCATCGGAGCCATCGAAAGCAATCTCGCTCACCGCGTCGGGTTCGACCTGCGCGCTGCCCGCCGCACGCTGGGTGCCGGCCGCGGCCGCGCCGATGCGACTCGTGATCCGCTGAATCACCTGACGGATGCCCGCGCCGTGTCGGTAGACGGTGCCGAGTACGATCGGCGGTGCGATCCCGCCGGACGGCGAAGCCGCCGCGGGGCCAGCCGATGACCCCACCGGCGCCCCGACCGGGCCCAGGCCGAGGTACTGACCGAGGCGACCGAGGGCATCCGGATGCGCACCGTGGAATGATCCGGTGCTGATATCCGGGTCGCCGACGGCGATGATCGCGACCCCGCGCGCCTGAAACTGGGCCAGCAGAGTGAGCGTGGCCTGGGTCACTTCCTGGGCATCGTCGAGCACGATCAGGCGCAGTCCGGCCAGGGTACCGAGCGTCGCCGCCCCGGCCGGGCCTACCTCGGCTCCGGCCACGATCGCCGCAGCATAGCGGGCCAGCTCGGTGGAGTCATACTGCCCGGGGCGGGCCTGGTCCTTGGCCTCTTCGTAACCGCGAATGAACTCGGCAGCGGCCACCCACTCCGGCCGCCCGAGGCCGAAACGCTCCAGCTGTTCCGGAGTGACGCCATATTCCACGGCGCGCATCATGAGATCGCGCAGTTCGGTACGAAATCCCCGCAACTGGCGTACGTCGGCGCCCAGGGTGTCTGGCCAGACCGGGCCGCTCGGCGCTCCGGCCGTCTCGTCGTCCAGGTGGCCCTGCAGCAGTTCGGCGATAATCTGGTCCTGCTCGCCGCCAGTGAGCAGGGTCGGAGTGGGCCCACCGGCCTGGGCGACCGCGGAGCGCACGATCTGAAAGGCCACGGAGTTGGCGCTGCGAGCGAGTGGCCCGTTGGTCGGCACGGCCAGGCGCAGCGCGATCCGGTCGCGCAGCGCGGTGGCACCGGCGCGCGTCGGCACCAACACCAGCACCGCGCTCGGCGAATACCCCCGGTTCAACACCCGGTCGGCGACGAGTTCGACGAGCGTACTGGTCTTGCCGGAGCCGGGCGCGCCGATGACGGCGGCGCTCACCGCGTCGGGGAGATCGAGAACAGCCTGCTGGTCGGCGTCGAGGTCGTGGTTGGTCACATTTCAACGGTAACGGGTTGCGCCGACAGTGAAATCGGTCAGGGCGAGGGCGCGTTCTGTCGTAATCTGGGCGCAAGGCTACGAAAGGCAGTTCGGTGGATATTCGCATTGGTATTTTCAACTCTCCCCGTGAGATCGGTTTTGAGACTTCGCAGCCAGCGACCGAGATTGAGGAGACCGTTGCGGCGGCCCTCTCCGGTCAGACCGGCTATCTGAAGCTCAGCGACAGCAAGGGTCGCGTCTACATCGTTCCGACCGTGGGGCTCGCCTACGTCGAACTCGGCAGCGAAGAATCGCGCCGCGTCGGCTTCGTCGCCTAAAACGCCATGGAGCTGTTGTTCGTCGCGCTGTTCGGCACGCTCATCGGCCTCGGCGCACGGTACTTCCTGCCCGGACGCTCAACCCAGGGCTCGGTGCTGGTCCCCGCGATCGGAACGGCCGCGGCATCCTTGGTCTGGGTCGGGCTGACCTGGCTCGGCTGGAATTGGGCCGGGGGGTGGATCTGGTGGATGTCTCTCGGTGCCGCCGTCGCTGCATCCGTTGTGCTGAATCTTATGATCAGCCGGCAACGCATTCATGCCGATCAGCGGATGCTGCAGGCCCTGGCCAAAACCGGCACGGCCTAATCTCACATTCTTAAGCCGTGAGGCCGAGGCCATCCATGCGGCGGGTGTGCGCCGCGATGAGTTCGGTGAAGACCGGTTCGATGCGTGACTCATTGCTGCCCGCGCGGCCATTAGTGGGATCCGTGGCCGGCATGGCCGACCGGGCCACGAGCAGGGTGTCACCGACGAGCCGACGGCCCCACATCGCCAGCTGTGAGCCGAGCGCCTGGTCGTTTTCAATCGCGGTCTGGAGCTCGTGAACGAGCACGTCGGTACCGGAATCCTCGCCGAGCAATTGCGCGACGCGAGGCCCGATATCCCGCGGCAGGCCGTCGGACAGCCGAATGAAGAAGTCATCGAGCAAGCCACCGACGAGGTAGCAGCTCAGCAGTAATTCGTGCCAGTTGACACCGGCGGTCTTCGCGCGGAACGCATCGAGACTCACGACGAACGGGGCCATCTCAACGGCCGGCTCGTGGCCGCGGCGACGAATCTCGGTGATCAGTCCGTGGTGCTTGCTAAGCGCCCGACCGGCAGCGGAGCTGAGGCCTTCTTTAACGGCGAGGTTCGGTGCGGTCGCCACCGCACGGGCGAGGCTTTCGAATTCGCCGAGCTCGCTGTACGCGGCCTGACCAAGAAAATGCTGCACGCCCGGCGCGAGCGAACTGATGTCCACTTTTTCGGTTGGCTGGGGTGCCCCGCGGGCCGAAAGCCTCGGAGCTTCATTGCGCTGCGGGCGCCGACCGAACCACGTGACCACGGGCTTAGCTTAGAACAGCGCGCCTGTGGCCGCTGTCCAGACGGGGCAGTAAGGTGGAATTACGTCGCCGACAAGGATCGGCGGCCGCTGCCCGAGACGCAAAAACGGGCGCACTTCGCTTCCAGTTAATGACAGGCATACATTCGTGACTTTCTCCGAACTTAATATTGACCAGGACATGGTCGACTCCCTTGCTGACAAGGGCATCCTCGAACCGTTCCCCATTCAAACCCAGACCATCCCGCTCGCTCTCGCCGGCCAGGACATCATCGGCCAGGCCAAGACCGGCACCGGAAAGACCTTCGGCTTCGGGCTTCCGGTGATTCAGCGCCTCGGACTCGACCCGGAGCCCGGTGTGCAGGCGCTCATCGTCGTTCCGACGCGCGAACTGTGCGTGCAGGTCTCCGAAGACCTCGAACTCGCCGCGGCGAACCGTAATACAAAGATCGTCTCCATCTACGGCGGCAAGGCCTATGAGGGTCAGATCGAACAGCTCAAGGCTGGCGCTCAGATCGTCGTCGGCACCCCCGGCCGTCTGCTCGACCTCGCCGGCCAGCGTTTGCTCACCCTCGCCAACGTGCGCGAGATGGTGCTCGATGAGGCCGACAAGATGCTCGACCTCGGCTTCCTCTCCGACATTGAGAAGCTGTTCGCGCAGACCCCGGCGACCCGCCACACAATGCTGTTCTCGGCGACGATGCCCGGACCGATCGTTGCCCTGGCCCGCCGCTTCATGAACCGCCCGATTCACATTCGCGCGACCGACCCCGACGAAGGCCTCATGCAGGCCAACATCGAACACCTGGTCTACCGCGCGCACAACATGGACAAGGATGAGGTCATCGGCCGCATCCTCATGGCTGAGGGCCGTGGCAAGACCATCATCTTCACCCGCACCAAGCGTGCCGCCGCGAAGCTCGTCGAAGAACTTGGCGACCGTGGCTTCAACGCCACCGCCGTGCACGGCGACCTGAACCAGGAACAGCGCGAACGCGCCATGGCCAGCTTCAAGAGCGGCAAGAAAGAGATTCTGATTGCAACGGATGTCGCCGCTCGCGGCATCGACGTGGAAGACGTCACCCACGTGATCAACCACACCATCCCCGAAGACGAGAAGGCGTACCTGCACCGCGTCGGCCGCACGGGTCGCGCCGGCAAGAACGGAATCGCCGTCACCTTCGTCGACTGGGACGACCTGCACAAGTGGTCGCTCATCAACAAGGCCCTGGACTTCGGCCAGCCGGAACCGATGGAGACGTACTCCTCGTCACCGCACCTCTACACCGACCTGAACATTCCAGCCGGCTCCAAGGGCCGCCTGCGCGCCACCCCGGTGAAGGAGGTCACCGCGGGGGACGCTCGCACCGGCGGGGCCGGACGTACCGGCGGGTCGCGTTCCGCCGGAGCGGGCAGCCGATCCGGCGCGGCACGCTCTGGTCGCTCGGAGAGCGGGCGCTCCGAGGGCGGTCGTGGCTCCGGCCGTGGCGACTCTGCGCGCACCGGTTCTGACCGGCCAGCGACGAGCCCGGTTGCCGACGACGCCAGTCGCCCCGCCCGGTCACGCACCCGCGTCGGCTCCAGCACGAACCCGGACGCCCCGGCGGCAACTCCGGCCGCCGGCACGCACGATGGCGGCGGAGCCGAGCACCACGACGGAAACAACGCCCCGCTGCGTCGCAGCCGTACCCGTCGTCGCTCACCGCAGACCGGCAGCGCGATCTAATAGCTGCTCAGCACCGCTCGCGCCCGGCACCCGGGCTGCCTTCGCTTCGGCTTCGGCAGCCTCGGAGGTCGGGCGCGTTTGCGTTCAATGCTGCGGCATCCGCTTCAGGGGATCAACCGTAAACCGGAGCCGCGCCGCGGCCCTCGGCGATGATGCGGTCGAGAACGTCGGGGGCTGTGGTGTTCTCGCCGAGCAGGTTGGGCTTGCCGGTGCCGTGATAGTCGCTCGAACCGGTGACGGACAGCCCGAATTTGGCGGCGAGCTCGTACAGCCGTTTGGTGGGTTCCGGATTATTCTCGCGATGCTCCAGTTCGAGTCCGAACAGTCCGGCCTCAACCATCGTCTTCAAGCTGGATTCGGCGACGACGTCGCCGATGCCACGGGTGGCGGGGTGGGCGATGACCGGCACCCCCCCGGCGGCGCGCACGAGCTCGATCGCTCGCACCGGATCGGGAGCGTAGTGCGGCTGAAAGTAGCCGGCCTTCCAATGCAGAATGTCGGCGAAGGCCGCGCTGCGATTGAGGGCGTGCCCGCGGGCCACGAGGGCATCGGCGATATGTGGCCGGCCGACCGTGGCCTCAGGGGTGGTCTGGGCGAGCACATCGTCCCAGCTCAGGTCGTAATCCACGCCGATGCGGGCGACCATCTGCTCGGCCCGGCTGAGCCGGGCTGCGCGCACGCGGGTCATCTCCGCCAGCAGCGCCGAATCGTCAGGGTCAAAAAGATATGCCAAAAGGTGCACACTGGCGTACCGCACGCGGGTGCTGAATTCCATTCCCGGAATAAGTGTCAGGTGCTCGGTGCGTGCGGCCGCGGAAGCCTCGGCCCAGCCGGCCGTCGAATCGTGGTCGGTGAGGGCGATCGTGCCGAGCCCCGCCACGGCTGCGGCGTGCACGAGCTCCGCCGGAGTCTCGGTGCCGTCCGACACGCTCGAGTGTGCGTGAAGGTCGATCGGACCCCGAAATTGCCGCGCGACTGCCATGCTCCCATGCTAGTTGGACACCTGCGCCCGTTCATTGCTGACCACGGCACTGGGGATTCCCCAGAATACTGATCTAGGGTTCAGAACAATGTTCTCCAGACTCCTTCGGGCACTGATTCTGATCGGTGCCGCCGTCATCCTGCTGGTGGTGACCTGGCCGCAGGCGTTCGGCCTGCACAACAGCTGGGTCGTCGCCCATCTGGTGTCCTTTCGCGCCGTGGCCGTCATAGGCGCGGTCGTCGGGCTCGTCCTGCTCGGGGTACTGCGGTTTATTCGCCCGCTGCGTCGAACATTGGGAATGGCCATGGTGCTGCTCGCCCTGTTCGGTATCGCCAACGTCGGCATTCTGGCCTCCCGCGGTTTCACGACCACGGTTTCGCCCACCCAGGGTCAGCTCAGCGCCGAAGCGGATGCCGACTCCGTCACCGTACTCAGTTGGAACACGCTCGGAGACGCTCCCGGCGCCGCGGTCATCGCCGCGCAAGCGCTGGCCCAAAACGCCGACGTCGTGACCCTGCCCGAAACGACGGAAGAGACCGGCATTCTGATCGCCGAAGCGATGCGCGACGCCGGCCGCCCAATGTGGGTGCACACCCTGGCCTTCGATCTGGTCTCCAAGGCCCGCTCCACCACCGTGCTGATCAGCCCGGACCTGGGCGACTACACGGTCACCAACGCGGCCGGGTCCGGGCCGCCCGGCAACACCAATGTGCTGCCGACCGTGGTGGCCGAACCGGTCGACGGGACCGGCCCGACCATTGTGGCGGTGCATGCCGTTGCACCGATTCAGTATGAGATGTCGAACTGGCGCAGCGATCTCGACTGGCTCGCCACCCAGTGCCTGGGCGACGACGTGATCATGGCGGGCGACTTCAATTCCACGCTCGACCATATGGCGGGGCGCGCGAGCGGCGGCGGCTCGGTTCTCGGCAACTGCTCGGATGCTGCCCTGTCAATCGGTGCGGCATCCGTCGGCACGTGGCCGACCGCGATGCCCGCGCTGCTCGGCAGCCCGATCGATCACGTGATGGCCACCCCGAACTGGCGGGTCTTGGGCCTGCAGGTGATCGAGTCACTGGACGAGGCCGGAAGCGATCACCGACCGATCGTGGCGACGCTGACGCCGGCCAGTTAGTTTCGGACAGCCGCGCAGGATCCGCTCGTCGCAGCATCTGCAGCACCCGATCGGGCGCCGCCCAGAGTGCGGTGTGAGAATGGGGGAATGGCTGATACTACTGCTCCCGCACTTATTCCTGCCGCGCGTTCGAACGAGAACCGTTCGACCACTCCCAGGTCTACCGGCTTCAAAGCTTTCATCGCGAGCGGATGGGCCGAACGCACCGACGTTCTGCCGCCAGCTCGCGAGCAGGCACCGTTCGCCGCCGCACGTCGCGCCCGGCTATCCGCGCAGTACCCGGGCCAGCGACTGATCATTCCGGCCGGCCGCCTCAAGCAGCGCTCCAACGACACTGACTACGCCTTCCGCGCCCACTCGGCCTTCGCCCACCTCACCGGCTGGGGCAGCGACAGCGAACCCGGTGCCGTGCTCGTGCTGGAACCAGCGGCCGCTGTCGGCCACGACGCGACCCTGTACTTTCGCGAGCGGGCCGGCCGCGACTCCGACGAGTTCTACGCCAACCCCGACATCGGCGAATTCTGGATCGGACCGCGTCCATCCGTCGCCCAGGTCGCCAGCGACCTCGCCGTCGCGGTGCGCGGCATCGCCGACCTCGCCGCAGTGCTGAAGGCGGTCGACAGCGAAACCCTCGTGTTGCGTGAAGCCGATCCGACCTTTACCGAGCAGGTCGACGAGGCCCGCCTGCGTTTCGCCGCCGAGCGGGTGCTCAGCAGCAACGCCACCGACTCTCCGTTCAGCATCGAGATCAATGCCGAGCATGAGCCCGACGCCGGCCTGGCCCGGGATCTGTCCGAACTGCGCCTCGTGAAGGACGCCTGGGAGATCGCGCAAATGCGCCTCGCTGTCGCCGCCACCGCCCGCGGATTCGACGACGTCATCGCCGACCTCCCCCGCTCCAGCCAGCATGCCCGCGGCGAACGCCTCGTCGAGGGTGTGTTCAACACCCGCGCCCGCAGCGACGGCAACACGGTCGGCTACGACACCATCGCCGCTTCGGGCCCGCACGCCTGCATTCTGCACTGGACCCGCAACGACGGCGTTGTCGCCGCCGGTGACCTCATTCTCATCGACGCCGGCGTCGAACTCGACAGCTACTACACCGCCGACATTACCCGCACCCTCCCGGTGAATGGCGTCTACAGCGACGTCCAGCGCCAGGTCTACGAAACCGTGCGTGAGGCAGCGGATGCCGCCCTCGCCGTCGTTCGCCCCGGTGCCATCTTTCGCGACGTGCACGCCGCCGCGATGCAGGTCATCGCGAGGCGCACCGCGGAGTGGGGAATGCTCCCGGTCACCGCGGAGGAGGCCCTTCTTCCGGACAACGGCCAACACCGCCGTTACATGGTGCACGGTACCAGCCACCACCTCGGCATCGACGTGCACGACTGCGCGCAGGCACGCCGCGACATGTATATGGACGGCGTGCTCGAACCGGGCATGGTCTTCACGATCGAACCCGGCCTGTACTTTCAGCCCGACGACCTCACGGTGCCGGCCGAATTCCGCGGCATCGGCGTGCGCATCGAAGACGACATCCTGGTGACCGCCACCGGAGCCGAAAACCTCTCCGCAGCTATTCCCCGCACCGCGAATGAAGTTGAAGCCTGGATCGCCGCGAAGCACAGCTAAACAGGTTCGCGAGAGCGCAAAAAGTGCCCGATTGGGACTCCCAATCGGGCACTTTTTGCGCTCTCGCGTGACTATTCGGAGGGGATCGGAGGATCTACCGGGGGCGCAGCAGGCGCTGTTGGCTCGGCCTCGCGGAATCCCGAGAGCAGGTTGCGGGCCCGGTTGACCAGTTCGACGTCGACGATGATCTGGTAGTTGGTCGCGATGACCTGCATGGTCGAGGTGAAGTCGCGGCGGCGGCGGTTGATCGCGTAGCTCGCAATGCCGAGCAGCATGCCGAATCCGGCACCCATAATCAGGGCGGCGAAGACGAACGGTAGGCTCGATCCGGTCGGCGAGAACAAAAAGAACAGAATCCCGAAGAAAATTCCCAACCAGGCACCGGATGCCGCGCCAGCGAGCGCGACCCGGCCGTAGGTGAGTTTGCCGGTCACTCGCTCGACACTCTTGAGGTCGTTGCCGACAATCGCCAGCTGCTTCACCGGAAAGTCCGCCTTGGCGAGCGTGTCGACCGCGCTCTGCGCATCGGCGTAGGTGCTGTACGTCGCGAGCACCTCTCCGCGCGGCAACACGGGAGGCAAAACTGGGCGACGCCGGGGAAACAGACTCTGGTTGCTCATTCCGGTATTCTTTCACGCAGACCTGTTGACATGCCCGATCGTGCCACCTCAGGTAATCCATTCAATGGACTCGGCGAACGTCTCCTCACCGTCGTCGTCGTCAAAGACATTGGCCACCATGTGGGTGACGAAGAGCGCAAAGCCCAGAGCAATGTCCTTGAAGAGCTCGCGGTCGAACGGGCCGTACCACGAGACACCGCCCGGGCTTTCGGGGTCCAGGTCGAGCCGGTTGATGGCGAAGTCGCCCTCCAAAGAGAGGATGACGATTCGGAGCGAGCGAAACGGCGGGTTCCCGCCGATCAGGTCGCCGAGACCCCGTGCCTCCTCAGCGTTGACCGCCAGGAGGTGGGACAGCGAAACGGCATTGCCCGCGGTGCGATCGGTTGCGACCGCAAATTTCAGGTAGCTCATCCGGTCGCCGGAGACCAGGTGGATTGATTCGGCCTTGACCGATAATTGCCGATAGGCGAGGATGTCGTGCGCTGCGTTCAGGAGACCGGTGAGCGCCCGGCCGGCGGCGGCGCTGTCTTTGACTTTGCCGTAGTCGGGTGCCACTCCGCTCCAGATCAATTGCACGGCTCGCCTCGCCGGCGGAATGCCGTCCTTCGCCGGAAAGCTCAACGTTCGCCCTGCGCCCGGAAAGCGGGCCCGGCCGAGCACCGCGCAGTGAACTTTTGTCGGGAATCATGGGCAAGTTCGCAAACGGTCATGAGCGCAACCCTATTCCGTGCCGGCAATTCGTGCCTGGTCACCATCGTCGGGCTGGTGGCCGACACGGGAAGTCGTGCCGGGCCACCAATGTCGGGCCAGTGGCCTACATTTATATTGTGAGTGCCACCAGAGTTTTTGTCGCCCGACTGGCCGGGTGCACCGTTTTCGACCCCGCGGGCGACCGCGTGGGCAAGGTGCGCGATGTTCTCGTGGTGTATCGAAAAAACGACCCGCCCAGCGTCGTCGGCCTGATCGTGGAGATCCCCGGTAAACGACGCGTCTTCGTGTCGATCAACCGGGTCACCAGCATCGGCAGCGGCCAGATCATCACGACCGGCCTCATCAATGTTCGCCGCTATGAGCAGCGCGGCGGCGAGGTGCGCGTCATCGCCGAACTCCTCGGCCGCAAGGTGCTCTTCACCGACGGCTCGGGCGACGCCACCATTGAAGACGTCGCGATCAAGGAGGGCACGGAGGCCGACTGGGCGATCAGCCAGCTGTTCGTGCGTCGCCCCAAGACCAGCGCCTCCCCCTTCGTCAAGGGCGTCACGACCTTTGCAACCTGGGCAGAGGTGCGCGAGAAAGCGACCGAAGGCCAGGCGCAGTCCGCCGAACACCTCATCGCGACCTATTCCGATTTGAAACCGGCCGACCTCGCCAATACCCTGCTCGACCTGCCGCGCGAGCGCATGTTTGAGGTGGCCGGCGAGCTGCCCGACGATCGCCTCGCCGACGTGCTCGAAGAGATGCCAGAGACCGATCAGGTCGGCATTCTGACCAGCCTCGGCGATGCCCGCGCCGCCGATGTGCTCGATCAGATGCAGCCCGACGATGCGGCCGACCTCATCGCCCAGCTGCCCGAGGAGCGCGGCGAGCAGCTGCTCGACCTGATGGAGCCCGAAGAAGCCGAAGACGTGCGGTTTCTGCTCTCCTACGCTCCCGACACGGCCGGCGGCCTCATGACGACCGAGCCGATCATCGTCTCGGCCGATGCCACCGTCGCCGAGGGGCTCGCGCGCATCCGTCGTCATGATCTTGCCCCGGCACTCGGTGCGGCGATCTGCGTGACCCTGCCCCCCTACGAAGCTCCCACCGGTCGTTTTCTGGGCATGGTGCATTTTCAGCGGATGCTGCGCTACCCGCCCCACGAGCGGCTCGGCACGCTGCTCGACGCAGGTCTGGATCCGGTGACCGCCGACACGTCGGCCGCCGAAGTCAGCCGTATTCTGGCGAGCTACGACCTTGTGTCGGTGCCCGTGGTCGATGAGAATTACCGACTGGTCGGGGTGGTGACGATTGATGACGTGCTCGATTACCTGCTGCCCGACGACTGGCGCAGCCACGACGGCAATGACGATGTGCGTCGCCGCGCCGCCGCCCGCAGCGAGCTGAGAACCGGCAGCATCCCGCTCCCCGGAGCGCAAAGGACGACTCGTGGCCCGCAATAATCGCGCCGACCTGCGCCTCGATGCGCCCAAGGGGCTGCGAACCGGCAACCTCGTGGGTCTCGGGCGCAACGGCGGCCACAGCCGGGACCGGTTCGGCCGCTTCACCGAGGCCATCGCCCGCGGCATGGGAACCCCCTGGTTTTTGCTCGGACTCACCCTGTTCGCCGTCGCCTGGATCTCCTGGAACACGCTCGCCCCGGTTGCCTGGCGATTCGACTCCGTCGCGCTCGGCTTCATCGCCCTGACCCTCGTGCTCTCGATGCAGGCCTCGTATGCCGCGCCGATGATTCTGCTCGCGCAGAACCGTCAGGACGACCGTGATCGTGTGCAGTTCGAGCAGGACCGCCAGCGGTCAGAACGCACCCTCGCTGACACCGAATATCTCGCCCGTGAGGTTGTAGCGCTGCGCATTGCGATCAAGGACATGGCCTCGAAAGACTTCATCCGCGCGGAACTGCGTGCGTTGCTCGAGCATCTGGATGAGCGCAGTGATGAGCGCAGCGACGAACGAGCAGCCCCAGACAGCACCGACGAAAGCCGCCCCACCGCATGACTTCTACACCTTTTCCTCCGGCCCCTCTGACTCCAGAGCCCGACAGCATCCGCTCCCGCGTCTTCACCGCCCTATCACGGGTGACCGACCCCGAGATTCGCAAGCCCATCACCGACCTCGACATGGTGTCCGGGGTGAGCGTGAGCGATGACGGTCAGGTGAGCGTCGGCATCCGCTTGACCATTGCCGGTTGTCCGGCCGCCCAGCGCATCGAGAGCGACGTTCTCGCCGCCGCCGAGTCGGTGTCCGGGCCGGGGCGCGCGAGCGTCGAGGTGGCGATCATGACCCGCGAGCAACGCACCGCGCTGACTGAGAAGCTGCGCGGCGGCCAGGTGGCACGCAGTGTGCAGTTCGGCCCGGAGTCGCTCACCCGCGTTTACGCGATCACGAGCGGCAAGGGCGGCGTCGGCAAGTCCACCGTCACCGCGAACCTGGCCGTGGCGCTGGCCGGTGAAGGCCTGCGAGTGGGAATCGTCGACGCAGACGTGCACGGCTTCAGCATTCCCGGCCTGCTCGGCCTGGTGCACGACGGCCTCGCGGTCAAACCAACCCAGGTCGGCGACATGATTTTGCCGCCGATCGCGCACGACGTGAAGGTCATCTCGATCGGCATGTTCATCGACGACGCGTCGGCCGCGGTCGCCTGGCGCGGACCGATGCTGCACCGCACGATCAAGCAGTTTCTCACCGATGTGTACTTCGGCGACCTCGACGTGCTGCTGCTCGACCTGCCACCGGGCACCGGCGACGTCGCCATCACGGTCGGCCAGCTGCTCCCCCACGCCGAGGTCATCGTCGTGACCACGCCGCAGTCCGCAGCGGCCGATGTGGCCGAACGCAGCGGCGTCGTGGCCCGCCAGACCGGGCAGAGCGTCTACGGCGTGATCGAGAACATGTCGGCGATGGTGCAGCCCGACGGCAGCTTGCTCGAGCTGTTCGGTTCGGGCGGCGGCGACGAGGTCGCCAGGCGCCTCTCCGTCGGGCAGCCCGCGCCGGTGCCGGTGCTAGCGCAGGTTCCGCTAAGCCTGGCCCTGCGCAGCGGCGGTGATGCCGGGCTCCCGGTCGTGCTCGGCGCGCCCGACGACCCGGCCGCTCGCGCCATTCTGGAGCTCGCGCACCGTATGAAGACGCGGGCCCGCGGACTGGCCGGCCTCAGCCTGGGCCTCACACCGCGCTAGCCGGCCCAATGAAACCGCCCGGGAATCCTTATTCCTTCGGCTTCACCAGCGTCGCGGCATGGTCGGGAACCTGGTGGTTCTCCTCCCGCGGCGGCCGTTCATAGTCCGAAGCCGGCGGCCTGGGCGGAATGTGCACCTTCGGCGGGTCCGTTTTCTCGTACGGCACGAGCGAGAGCAGATGGCTGATCACGTTCAACCGGCTGGCCCGCTTGTCCTCGCTCTCGACCACCCACCAGGGCGCTTCGGCGATGTCGGTGTGCACGAACATCTCATCCTTCGCCTTGGAATACTCGACCCACTGGGTGATCGACAGCACATCCGTTTCGGAGAGCTTCCAACGCCGCATCGGGTCTTTCAGCCGGGAGCGAAACCGTCGTTCCTGCTCCAGGTCAGACACCGAGAACCAGTACTTGACCAGCAGAATTCCGTCTTCGACCAGCATCCGTTCGAACAGGGGTGCCTGGTGCAGAAACCGGCGGTATTCATCGGAAGTGCAGTAGCCCATCACCCGCTCGACGCCAGCCCGGTTGTACCAGGATCGGTCCATCAGCACGATCTCGCCGGTCGAGGGCAGGTGCTCGATGTAGCGCTGAAAATACCACTGGCCGCGCTGGCGCTCGGTCGGCATCGGCAGCGCGACGATGCGCGCCACCCGGGGATTGAGATATTCGGTGATGCGCTTGATCGCCGAACCCTTGCCGGCAGCATCGCGGCCCTCGAAGATCACCACGACGCGGGCACCGGATGCCTTCACCCACTGCTGCATCGTGACCAGTTCGGCCTGCAGCCGGGCGAGTTCGGTCTCGTAGATGGACTTTTTTACTCGCTTGGGCTGCTTCAACTCGCTCATCCGTTCTCCTTGGAGCGTTACGTCGCCTCAGAGTCGAACGGGGCCGGCTCGAGCGCGGCCAGGGCGGCTTCCCTGGCACGTTTGCGTTTCAAATAGGCGCCGTCGGGGTTCGGCTCGGCCCGGGAAATTGACGCGGATTGCTCCTTGACCGGGTCTTCATCGGCGAGGGCTTCTCGAATTATACGGCGGGGATCGTACTGGCGTGGGTCGAGTTTTTTCCAGTCCAGATCGTCGAACTCCGGACCCATCTCGTCGCGCATGCGATCTTTGGCACCATTGGCCATGTCGCGCAGCTGGCGTACCAGGCGAGCAAGCTGGGCGGCGTAGTGCGGCAACTTGTCTGGGCCAAGCAAAAAGACAGCGATGATCCCGATCAGCAGAATCTTTTCGAACGTCAGCCCAAACATGTCCCTAGAATATCTGCCCGGCGGGGCATCCATGGACCAGTCCACCTCGGCCCTAGTCTTGAGCTAATCATCTACTGGAGTTATTTGTGTCTGACATTGAATTGAACTGGAAGTTCTCCGACGACTGTGTCGTCGAATCCGAAGCCATCGCGCGCGCGCGTCAACAATCCCTCGAACTCGGGATCGACGCGATTGCACCCTCGGTGGGCGCACAGTCCGCCGTGATCGCCGCCGCCACCGGGGCCCGCAGCATCCTCGAGGTCGGTACCGGGGCCGGAGTGTCGGGGATCTGGCTGCTCACCGGCGCGCCCGGCGCTACCCTGACCTCGATCGATACCGAGGTCGATCATCTACAGCACGCCAAAGCCAATTTCGCCGAGGCGAAGATTCCGGCCAACCGGGTTCGCCTGATCACAGGCAAGGCCGGTGAGGTGCTGCCCCGCATGAACGAGAATTCTTACGACATTGTTTTCGTTGACGCCGACCCGCAGTCGGTCATCGAATACGTTGAACACGGCCTGCGCCTGGCCCGCCCGGGCGGAACCGTACTCGTGGCGCACGCCCTGTGGCGCGGCCGCGTCGCCGACCCGGCGCAGCGCGACGACGTGGCCACCGGTTTTCGCACGCTGCTGACCGAGATCGCCGGGTCGAGTGCCGTGATCAGCGCGCTCTCCCCCGTCGGCGATGGGCTGCTGCAGATCACCAAGCTGAGCGCTTAACCGACCGCACATAGAAAAGAACGGCTGCGCGAGCAGCCGTTCTTTTCTATTTCAAACCAGAGGAACGCTACTTCGCCGCAGCGACAACCCCTGCGAGTGCATCGTGAAGTTCCTTGGCCTCGGCGTCGTTGACTGATACAACGAGCCGACCCCCACCTTCGAGCGGTACACGCACGATGATCAGACGCCCCTCTTTTACCGCCTCCATTGGACCGTCTCCGGTTCGTGGCTTCATGGCCGCCATGAACTCCCCTTCCATTCGTCTTTGTATATCCATTATCGACTATCTCGGCCCGAGACGTAAATTAGGGCCTGATCGCGGTCGTTTAAGGCGGTGTCCAGTCGTAGCCGTCGACACCCCAGCAGATCAGCAGCCAGCCCCACTGCCCGGCCACGCAGACCAGAACGATCGCCACGCGATAGGCCCGGTTACGCGGCATCGCGGCCGCGCCGAGCAGCGGAAACATCGGCATGAGCAGCCGAAACGTGCTGGACTGCGGAAAAAACACCGCAAGCAGGTACAGGGCGTAACTCGCCAGCCACAGCCGCAGGTCAACGCCGAGACGTCGCACGGCGGGGGTGAACAGCAGTAGCGCGAAGGCCAGAATCAGGGCAGTCACCACGACGATACCCAACGGGCTGCCGAGCCACCAGACGCCGCTCTGGAACCAGGCCGTGAACGGCACGAGCTCCTGATAGCCGATGTACGGTGCTCGCCAAGCCAGTTCCGTGTCCGTATAGGCCATCAGGTCGCCGGTCGCCGCCCACGCTGCGAGCGGCCAGGCCAGTCCCATCAGAGCGCTGAACAGGGTAACGGATGCCGCCAGCATCCGCTCTCGAGGCGCAAAAGGATCACGCGCGCGCGTGACGAACCGATAGATCACGTGCAGCCCGAGCGCGAGCGCGAAGGCCAGCCCGCTCGGCCGGGTCAGGGCCATCACCGCGATCACCGGAAACAGCAGCCAGTAGCGGCGTTCGAGCAGCAGGTAGAGCGCGAGGGTCAGAAAGAAGAGGTACATCGACTCGGCGTAGGCGAACTGCAGCATGGGCGACAGCGGGGCGGCACAGAACAGAACGACCGCGAACAGGGCCGTGGCCGGCGACTGCACCCGGGCCATCAGCCGGTAGAACAGCAGCGCGGTGCCGAGGCTGAAGGCGACCGAGACGAACACCGCCACCGGCGCCCAGGATAACCCGGTCAGTTCCATAAGCAGGCGCGCCAGTACCGGGTACCCCGGCATGAACGCCCAGGCGTTCTCGCCGATCTGGCCGGTCGAGGTTTCCGGCAGCACACTCGGGTAGCCGACAACGGCGACGATGTTGTACCAGTTGCCGTCCCACATATTGGCGAAGTCGGTGTATTTCGGGCTCGCGCCGGTCCAGGCGTTGGGGCCCTGCACGCTCGCCAGCATGAGGACCAGGCTCGTCGTGACCACGCGCGACAGCGCCCAGACCACGATCACCTTGCCCCACCACGGCGTCAGCCGATAGCGGGCCTGCCACGCAGCGGGCAGCCGGCGGGCGGGCGGGCGGCGGGGGTCTGGGCGGCGGGTGGCTTGGTTGCGGGAGCGCAGCGTCCGCTCAGTCATCGTTCTGTCGCTGCGTTAGCGAACGGATGCGCTCAGCCAGGCGCGCAGTCCGATCTCGCAGGCCGTGATCTCTTCTACGGCCACGCGCTCGTCGTCGGCGTGCGCCTTCAGCGGGTCGCCGGGGCCGTAGTTGACGGCCGGAACGCCGAGGGCGGAGAAGCGTGCGACGTCGGTCCAGCCGTATTTGGGCGTGGCCACGCCGCCGACGGCAGCGAGGAATTCGCGGGCGAGCGGGGCGTCGAGGCCGGGGCGCGCTCCCTCGGCCCGGTCCACGACCGTCAGATCGTAGCCGGCGAACAGCTCGCGCAGGTGGGCGACGGCCTCATCGCCGCTGCGGCTCGGCGCGAAACGGTAGTTGACGTGCACCATGCACTCGTCCGGGATGATATTGCCGGCGACACCGCCGGTGATGCCGACCGCGTTGAGTCCTTCGCGGTAGATCAGGCCCTCAACCTCAACCTCGCGGGCCTGATACCCGGCTAAAATGTTCAGGATGGGTGCGGCCTTGTGGATGGCATTCTCGCCGACCCAGCTGCGCGCGGAGTGCGAGCGCAGTCCGAACGTGCGGATCTCGACCCGCAGGTTGCCGTTGCAACCGCCCTCGATCTGGCTTTTGGTCGGTTCGCCGAGAATGGCGAAATCACCCGTGAACAGGTCGGGACGATTGCGAGCCAGACGGCCGAGGCCGTTGAGTTCGTCGGAGACTTCTTCGTGGTCGTACCACATCCAGGTCACGTCGACTCCGGGGTCGCTCAGTTCGGCGGCGAGCTTGAGCTGCACGGCCACCCCCGCCTTCATGTCGACGGTGCCGCGGCCCCACAGGTAGTCGATGCCGTCGATGGTCTCGTAGCGGGTCGGCAGGTTGTCGTTGAGCGGCACGGTGTCGATGTGGCCGGCGATGACGACGCGCTGGGCACGATTCAGGTTGGTGCGAGCGACGACGGTGTCGCCGTCGCGAATGATTTCGAGGTGGTCGAAGCCCTTCAGCGCGGCGACGATCGCATCGGCCAGGGCGGTCTCATTGCCGGAGACCGACTCCATGTCGCAAATTTGTCTGGTCAGTTCGATCGATGTTGCCGTCAGGTCAAGTACGGTGAATTTCGCTGGGGCCGGAAGTCTAGAAGTCACCCTACTAATCTAGAGGTATGCCCTCCGTTCTGACCAAAAACGCTCCTTCTGACGCCACTCCGACCCAGGCGTGGGGGTATGGTCTCGCTTCTGTCGCCACCGACGGCACCGTGCTCGACACCTGGTTTCCGACCCCGGCCCTCGGCGCCCTGCCGACCGGCCGCGATCGCTGGATCATTCCGGCCGAACTCAGCGAGGCAGCCGGCGACGACGTGCGTCGAGCGGTGCGCCTCGAAGCCGTCACCGTGGAGATCACCCTCGACGCGGCCCCAGCCAGCACCTCGGATGCCTACCTGCGGCTGCACCTGCTCTCCCACCTGCTCGTTCTGCCGAACAGCATCAACCTCGACGGTATCTTCGCGCACCTGCCCACCGTGGTCTGGACCAACGCCGGCCCCATGCTGCCGGTCGACTTCGCCCGGCTTCGCCCGGCCCTGCAGCGCGCCGGCATCCAGGCCAGCGGCGTCGACAAGTTTCCGCCGCTGCTCGACTACGTCGTCCCGGCCGGCGTGAGAATAGCGGATGCCTCCCGCGTGCGGCTCGGCGCGCACCTCGCGCCCGGCACCACCGTGATGCACGAGGGCTTCGTCAACTTCAACGCCGGAACCCTCGGCTCCTCGATGGTCGAGGGCCGTATTTCGCAGGGTGTCGTGGTCGGTGACGGCGCCGATATCGGTGGCGGGGCATCCATTATGGGCACGCTCTCCGGCGGCGGTACCCAGCGCATTTCGATCGGTGCCCGCGCCCTGCTCGGCGCCAACTCCGGGGTCGGCATCGCCATCGGCGACGACAGCGTCGTCGAGGCCGGGCTCTACGTCACGGCCGGCACCAAGGTGATTCTGATCGGCGAGCCGGTCGGGGACGACGGCGCGCGGCCGACGGTGAAGGCCGTGGAGCTTTCCGGCGTGCCGAACCTGCTCTTTCGCCGCAATTCCATCTCCGGCGCCGTCGAGGTCCTCGCCCGCAGCGGCAGCGGCATCACGCTGAACGCCGCGCTGCACGCGTAGCAGCTGCAGAGCGGATGTCGGCGGGTTCCGCTAGCATCCGGGTAGAGGCAACACGCGAGGGAGTGATGTGGGCACCGACGCACCGCGCAGCAAGGGCCATCGCCGCATTCGGCGGTTGCTGATCGCGGTCGGTGTGGTGCTCAGCCTCGTCCTGGTCACGGCCGGGCTCGGGGTGTGGACGGTGACACGGTCGTTCCCGACGCTGTCGGGCACCGTCGACATCGAGGGATTGTCAAACCCGGTGACCGTGACTCGTGACGAAGCCGGGATACCTCAAATCACGGCGAAGACCGCGGCCGACCTGTTTCTGGCCGAGGGCTACGTGCACGCCCAAGACCGCTTCTGGGAGATGGATTTTCGCCGGCACGTGACCAGCGGCCGATTGTCGGAGCTGTTCGGCGAGAGCCAGGTGGGCACCGACACGTTTGTGCGGACGCTCGGCTGGCGAGCCGTCGCCGAACAGGAGGTAGCACTGCTCGACCCGGTCGCGCTTGGCTATTACCAGTCCTACGCCGACGGGGTGAACGCCTACCTCGACACCCACGACGGCGCTGATCTGTCACTGGAGTATGCCGTTTTGGGCCTGCAGAACCCCGGGTATGAGGTCGAGCCGTGGACTCCGGCGGATTCGGTCGCCTGGCTCAAGGCAATGGCCTGGGACCTGCGTTCCAACCTGGATGATGAGATCGACCGGGCACTGCTGTCGACGACGCTCACCCCGACCGAAGTGAACCAGCTGCACCCCGAGTACCCCGCGGGAGCACACCCGACCATCACCGGCAGCCAGACGGTCGTCGTTCCGTCGGCCGGGGCGCCGGAGGCCGCCGAGCCGGCCGGTGAACCAACGGCTGAGCCATCCGCCAGCACCGGCCTCGATTTGACCGTCGAGCCCGCGTCCGTCGACTCTTACGCGGGGGCGCTCACCGAGTTGCGCGCCGCACTCGGGGCAATTCCGGAGCTGCTCGGTCCGGCCGGCGGCGAGATCGGTTCCAACTCCTGGGTCGTCGCCGGCTCCCTCACCAACACCGGCATGCCACTGTTGGCCAACGACCCGCACCTCGGGCCGGCGCTGCCCTCGGTCTGGTACCAGGTCGGGCTGCGCTGCCAGTCGATCACCGCCGACTGCCCGTTCGACGTCGCCGGATACAGCTTCTCCGGTTTGCCCGGCGTGATCATCGGTCACACCGAGCGCATCGCCTGGGGTTTCACCAACCTCGGACCCGACGTCGCCGACCTCTACATTGAAAAAATCACCGGCGACAGCTATGAATTCGACGGCGCGGCGAAGCCGCTCCTGCTGCGCGACGAGAAGATCTCGGTGGCCGGCGGCGATGACGTGAAGATCGAGATTCGCTCGACCGAGCACGGACCGTTACTCAGCGGATTCGACGGCACCACGTACCAACGCATCGCCAGCGACTATCCGAAAGCGGCTGGACTGCCGACCGCTTCCTCCGGGGCAGAGTCCGGCGCTGAGGCCAGCGGTGTTGACCTAACGACGTATGAGCTGTCCCTGCAGTGGACCGCGCTGACACCGGGGCGAACGGCATCCGCTATTTTCGCACTCAACCAGGCGACCGACTGGACCAGCTTTCGGGCTGCCGCTGAACTGTTTGAGGTTCCGGCGCAAAACCTGACCTACGCCGACGTCGAGGGCAATATCGGCTATCAGGCTCCCGGGCTCATCCCCATTCGAGCCAGCGGTAGCGGTACCCTCCCGGTGCCGGGCTGGACCAGTGAATACGGCTGGACCGGCTACATCCCCTTTGAGGCGCTGCCGAGCACGTTCAATCCGCCGAGCGGATACATCGTCACGGCCAATAACGCCGCCGCCGACCCGGGCTCCCCGAACCTGCTGACCGCCGACTGGGATCTCGGATACCGGGCAAACCAGATCACCGCTCGCCTGCAAGAACTCATCGCGGTCGGAACTCCGCTCACCGCGGAGCTGATGAGCGACATTCAGGGCGACAACTACAGTGCGATCGCGGCTGCGCTGGTGCCTCGGCTACAGGAGGTGCGCCTCACCGGTTCAGCAGCTGAGGCGCAGCAGCTGCTCGATGGTTGGGACTACCAGGTGGATGCCGACAGCGCGGCGGCCGCCTACTTCAACGTGATCTGGCGCACGTTGCTGAAGGACATGTTCACCGGAAAGGTCGATGACGGCGCCCACCTCACCGGTGGTGACCGAGCGTTCTCCGTCGTGACGAGCCTGCTCGGCCAGCCTGACTCGCCGTGGTGGTCCAACCCCACCTATGGCACCGTCGGCCAGGAGAGCATGTTGCGGCGGGTCATGACGAGCGCCGCCGCCGAGAGTGCCGATCTGATGGGATCCGACCCGACCGACTGGCAGTGGGGCAGCATCCACACGCTCGACCTCAAGAACGCGAGCTTCGGTGAGTCGGGGATCGCCCCGCTGGAGTGGCTGTTCAACCGCGGACCCTACGAGTTGGCGGGCGGATCCGCCGTCGTGAACGCCGTCGGCTGGGATGCCACCCAGGGCTACCAGGTCGACTGGGTGCCGTCGATGCGGCAGGTGATCAACCTGGAGAACTTCGACGACTCCACCTGGATCAATCTCACCGGGGCATCCGGTCACGCCTTTCATTCCAACTACACCGATCAAGCACCGCTCTGGCGCGACCATGAGACGCGCCCGTGGCTGTTCACCCCCGCCGCCATCAAGGACGACGCGGCCGACACGCTCACCCTCAAGCCCGCGGCGTAGCCTGATTCTGGCCCGAACACCAGCCTGTGGAGAACTTTGACGGGGTTGTAGCAATCCGGTCTATGGTGACCCCATGCGCAACCCGCCGCGACGCCGCCCCGTGCACAGAACTGTGCTCACCGCTGCCGTGCTTTTCCTTGCCGGCACGCTGAGCGGATGCCTGGCCGCTCCCGTCCCGCCCAACACGACATCACCCGTCGCGGAGGCCACGGCCGCTCCCGCTGAGGCTCCCCCGATCTTCGCCTCGAACGACGAAGCCCTCGCTGCCGCCGAGGCGGCCTATACCGCGTATCTATCGGCCGGCGATACCGCTGGCGAAATTGGGTCCGATTCTTGGAATGATTACCTCGCTTTAACGACCGGACGCGAGCGAGATGGAGAAATCGAGACAAAGAAGGAATTGGACGACAACGGTTGGAGATTCACCGGCACCACCTCATTTGATTCGATGACAGTGCAGTCGTTTGGGGCTCTATCAAATGCAACATGGGAGATAAAGACCTACGTCTGTCTAGATGTGAGCCAAAGCCAAAAGGTGGATACGACTGGGCAAGCCGTTTCGGATCCAAATCAACCAACGCGCTGGCCATTGGTCGTTGTCTTTTACACCCCAGATGAAATGTCCAATCAACTTCTTATTGCGGAGTCAACGGTATGGTCCGGTTCAAATTTTTGCTAGCTTTCGGTGTCATCTCACTCGTGGCATTGGGTTCGTCCTCGATTTCAGCGTCTTACGCCAGCGAGACGACATGCAGCTCAAGTGACATCAAGAACGATACTTGTCCCCCCGAGCTGGTCTCGGGCGGACTCAACAATGGTCACGGCGTCGATGTATTCGCCGAAGGGTCTGCGACTTCGGACGGCACGGGGAAGGCCACTGGGTCCGGCGGCGGCGCGGCGGGCAGCCAGGTGCGACCGGCCATGTGCG
>NZ_SOFE01000007.1 GCF_004402405.1 Cryobacterium levicorallinum | reverse complement strand
GGAAACGCCCGGTCACATTCCGAACCCGGAAGCTAAGACTCTCAGCGCTGATGGTACTGCAGGGGGGACCCTGTGGGAGAGTAAGACACCGCCGGACTTAACTTAGAAATAAACAAAAAGGCCACCCGAAAGGGTGGCCTTTTTGCGTTAATGTGCGACAACGATAGAGAGGAGGCCACGCACATAAGTGCGTGGCCTTTGCTATCTAATAGTTAGCGGCGGCGGAGGCCGTCCAGGGCTACGGCCAGGACGTCGTCGGCGAGCTGGGCGGCATCCTCTGTACCTTCGGGGCGGTACCATTCGGCGATGGAGTTGACCATGCCGAACAGTAGGCGCGTGACGATGCGGGGATCGATGTCGCTGCGTAGTGAACCCGCATCGCTGGCCTCGATGACCAGTGTCGATACGGCGCGGTCGAAGGCCCGACGGCGCGTGAGAGCCAGCCGCTCGACCTCGGTATTGCCGCGCACGCGGAGCAGTAATGTGACGTAGGGAAGCCGCGACGTGAGAACGTGAACGGCACCCCGCAGCACGTAGGCCAGGCGGTCGATGGCGCTTCCGGTCAGCGCTCCGGACTCAAGCAGGACGCCCTCGAGACCATTCAGTGCCTCGTCGAGGGCGAGCTGCAGCACTTCATCCTTGGAGGAGAAGTGGTGGTAGATGGCCGCTTTCGACAGGGCGAGGCGTGTCGCGAGCACTCCCATCGAGGTGGCGTCGTAACCGAATTCATTGAATGCGGTGACGGCGATCTCGAGGATGGCGCGCTGGTCGTAGCCGGGGCGCCCGCGCTTGGAGGTGTGTACGTCAGACATAGATCTTGAGTCTCTCACGCAGGCGGTCCGGACACGACAAACTAGCGAAGGTCGTACACGCGCTTGTGCTTTCCGGTGCTGCGTTCCAGGGTTCCGGGTTCGACGAAGAGTACATTGACGCTCGATCCGATCCGGTCCTTGATCAGGGCAATGAGGAGGGCGCGGGCAACCGTTGACTCCGTATCGGTGGAGTGCTCGTGCCGTTCAATACGCACGGTCAATTCGTCCATGCGGGAGGGCCGAGTCAGTTCCAGCACGAAATGCGGCGAGAGGTGCTCGATGCCGAGCACGATCTCTTCGATCTGGGTCGGAAACAGGTTGACCCCGCGCAGAATGATCATGTCGTCGTTGCGACCGGTGATCTTCTCCATCCGGCGCATACCTGGTCGAGCGGTACCGGGAAGCAATCGAGTCAGGTCTCTGGTGCGATAGCGAATGACCGGAAATGCCTCCTTGGTCAGCGACGTGAACACGAGTTCACCCGTTTCACCGTCAGGCAGGCCCTGTCCGGTGTCGCCATTGATGATCTCCGGCAGAAAGTGATCTTCCCAGAGATGCGGGCCGTCTTTGGACTCGATGCACTCATTACCGACCCCCGGGCCCATGACTTCGCTGAGGCCGTAGATGTCGAGTGCGTCGAAGTCGAGACGGTCTTCCAGCTCGAGGCGCATCTGGTTGGTCCACGGTTCGGCACCGAGCACGCCGGCTTTGAGACTGGAACGGCGCGGGTCGAGGCCGGCCGCCACCATGGCATCGGTGATCGTGAGGAGGTAGCTCGGCGTTGACAGAATGATGTCGGGCTCGAAGTCAGTGATCATCTGCACCTGCTTATTGGTCTGTCCACCCGACATGGGAATGGCGCAGGCACCGAGTGCTTCGATGCCGGCGTGGGCGCCCAGCCCTCCGGTGAACAGGCCGTAGCCGTACGCGTTGTGCACCTTCATGCCGGGGCGCACACCCGAGGCGCGCAGGCTGCGGGCGACCAGTCCCGCCCACATCGCGAGGTCATTCTTGGTGTAACCGACCACGGTCGGCAGGCCGGTCGTTCCCGAGGAAGTGTGAATGCGTGCGACTTGGTGCATCGGTACCGCAAACATGCCGAACGGGTACGAGATCCGCAGGTCTTCCTTGGTCGTGAATGGCAGCAAGGCGACGTCTTCGAGGGTGCGAATATCGTCCGGGTGCACACCGACCGCATCAAATTTGCGCGTATAAAGAGGTACGTTCTGATAGGCGTGCCGCACGGTGTGCTTGAGGCGAATCAGTTGCAGCGCGCGAATCTCGTCGTGGTCCAGGCGTTCTGCTGCGTCGAGCTCCTCGAGTGCCGGTGCGTGCAGACGGGTCTTGGTCAGCGTTGACATGGTGCCTTCCGGAAGGGTTAGAGGTAGGTGCGAACGGGAACGGGCAAGTTGGTGGTGCGGCTTCGGCCGCGAAATTCGGCGACGGTGACGTCGTCGTCGATGGTCACCCGTACGTCGTAGATGCCGCTTCGGCCGCTCTTGACCCGCAACAGCGCGGTTGCGGTTAGGTTCTGGCCGCTCGTGGTCGGCTTCAGAAAAATGATGTCGGCGCTGGCGGCGAGCGTTACGTGATGCGAGTCGTTGCAGGCGATGGCGAAGGCCGTGTCGGCGAGAGCAAAGATGAAACCGCCGTGGGTGACATCGAAACCATTGAGCATGTCGTCGCGCACCACCATCGAGACCACCGAGTGGCCCGGCTCGTTACGGTGCACGATCATTCCGAGAGAAGCGGATGCCCGGTCGCGCTGCATCATGGCCTGGCTACCGGCGGATGCGGCTTGGGTCATTCGGATCTCCTCGTTGAGTTGCCGTTCAAGCGGGGGTTGCCCGCCCAATAATGAGACTATATACTAACTGAACGATCGGTTGGTAATAGAATGCCGTTCAGTGTGCAAAATTCTCGACGTGCATTACCTTAGCGCCACCAGCTTGTACACGATAAAGATCCGACCACCGCAGTCAACGAAGACCAGGAGCCGATGATGACAAGCACCATCACGCCCGATATGAGCGTCCCCGCCGCAATCAGTGTCGAGGAACAGCAGTTCAACGATCTGCTTGAAGCCGATTCGCGCATTGAGCCGCGCGATTGGATGCCCGAGGGCTACCGCAAGTCGCTCGTGCGCCAGATCTCGCAGCACGCGCACTCCGAAATCATCGGCATGCAGCCCGAGTCCAACTGGATCACCCGCGCCCCGAGCCTCAAGCGCAAGGCCATCCTGATGGCCAAGGTGCAAGACGAAGCCGGCCACGGTCTCTACCTCTATTCCGCCGCGCAGACCCTCGGCGCTACCCGCGATGACATGACGGATGCCCTCATCGCCGGCAAGGCGCGTTACTCGTCGATCTTCAACTATCCGACCCCGAGCTGGGCTGACATGGGTTCGATCGGCTGGCTCGTCGATGGCGCTGCCATCTGCAATCAGGTGCCGCTGTGCCGGGCCAGTTACGGCCCTTACGGCCGCGCGATGGTGCGCATTTGTAAGGAAGAATCTTTTCATCAGCGCCAGGGTTTCGAGATTCTGCTCGAGCTCATGCAGGGCACCGACGAGCAGCGCCAAATGGCCCAGGATTCGGTCAATCGCTGGTACTGGCCTGCGCTGATGATGTTCGGCCCGCCCGATGATGACTCGCCCAACTCAGCGCAGTCGATGGTCTGGAAGATCAAGCGTCATTCCAACGACGAGCTGCGCCAGCGCTTCGTGAATATGCTCGTTCCGCAGGCCGCCGTGCTCGGCGTAACCCTGCCGGACCCCGACCTGCACTTCAACGAGGAAACCCAGCAGTGGGATCTCGGCGTGATCGACTGGACCGAGTTCCACGAGGTGCTTGCCGGCCGCGGCCCGAACAACGCCCAGCGTCTGCAGCGTCGCCGCGACGCCCACGACGAGGGCCAATGGGTGCGCGAAGCAGCCGCGGCTTATGCACGTAAACAGTCCGCACGAACTGAAGAAATGGCAGCCTCATGACCACTCCCGGCGACTCAGCCGCAGAAATCTGGCCCCTCTGGGAGGTCTTCGTGCGCTCCAACCGTGGCCTCAGCCATGTGCACGTCGGCTCGCTGCACGCCCCCGACGAGACCCTCGCCGTGCGCAACGCCAGAGACCTGTACACCCGGCGTAGTGAGGGCGTCTCGGTCTGGGTCGTACCCGCGGCCGCCATTACCACGAGTGACCCTGACGCCAAGGGCGCCTTCTTCGAATCGCCCGCCGGCAAGAACTACCGCCACGCGAGCTACTACTCCAAGAGCGAGGGAGTGAAACACCTGTGAATGACGACACTGCGAACAATGACAGCGCTGAAGCGGATGTTCACGGCCACGTCGCCGTCGAAGTCACCACCCTCGACGCCGAGCTGATCGAGGGCCCGTCCGTCGCCACAGCCGACATCGCTGAATACGCGGTGTGGCTCGGTGACGACTCACTCGTCCTGGCCCAGCAACTCGGCGCCTGGATCTCCCGCGCTCCCGAACTCGAAGAAGATGTTGCCCTCGGCAACGTCGCCCTCGACCTGATCGGGCACGCCCGGTCCCTGCTGCACTACGCCGGCACCGCAACGGACCGCAGCGAAGACGACCTCGCCTACTGGCGCACCGAGCCCGATTTTCGTTCGCTGCACATTGTCGAGCAGCCCAACGGTGACTTCGCACACACGATCGCGCGCCAGTTCGTCGTGTCCCACTACCTGTTCGAGCTGTACAGCCGGCTGCGGGCATCCGCTGACCCAACCCTCGCCGCGATCGCCGCCAAGGCGGTGAAAGAGGTTGACTACCACCGCGACCACTCCACCCAGTGGGTGCTGCGCCTCGCGGAGGGCACCGACGAATCGCGCCGCCGCATGATCACCGCGATGAGTGACCTGTGGCCCTACGTCGAAGAGATCTTTCGCGATGACCCGCTCATCGACCGCCTCGAGGGAATCGCGGTTCGCCCGTCGAGCCTGCGCCCCGCGTTCGACTCCGCCATCGCGCCGGTGCTCGCCGAAGCCGAACTCGACATTCCGGTGGGATTCGTCGCCTCCGGCGGTGGCCGCACCGGCAAGCACTCCGAACACCTCGCCTTTCTTCTCGCCGAAATGCAGGTGCTCACCCGCGCCCACCCCGGAGCGTCCTGGTGACCACCCAGATGCACGAAGCTGTCGCCCGCCCGCGTCCCACCGACGCGGCCTCGCTGGCTGCCTGGACCATCGCCGCCCAGGTCGTCGATCCCGAGATTCCGGTGCTCACCATCGAAGACCTCGGCGTGCTGCGCGGGGTCAACGTCATCAGCGACGCCGACGGTACCGAGGCAGTCGCGGTCACTCTGACCCCGACCTATAGCGGATGCCCCGCGATGGACGCCATGCGCGACGACGTTCTCGCGGTGCTCACGAGCGCCGGGTACGAGAACGTCTCGGTTCGGCTGGTGCTCAGCCCGGCGTGGACCACCGACTGGATGAGCGAGATCGGCCAGAACAAGCTCCGCGAGTATGGCATCGCGGCTCCGACCGGGCATGCGACCGTACGCGGCTCCGGTCCGGCCGGCCCAATCCGCCTGAAAATGGCCGTGAAATGCCCGCGCTGTTCCTCGCTGAACACCCGCGAGCTCGCACACTTCGGATCCACCTCCTGCAAGTCCCTCTACGAATGCCGAGATTGCCTCGAGCCGTTCGACTACTTCAAGGTGCTCTAATGGCTGCAACACGTCTCGAATCCACGAACGAGGGCGCCACCACCCTGGCGCCGGTCAAGCACCGCGCGCGTTTCCACACCCTGACCGTAGCCGAAGTGCGCCCACTCACCGCCGACAGCGTCGAGGTCACCTTCACCGTTCCGCCCAAACTGCAGGGCGCGTTCGACTACCTGCCCGGCCAGCACCTCGCCCTACGGGCCACGATCGACGGCCAGGAACTGCGCCGCAGCTATTCGATCTGCCGGCCGGAGGCATTCGGTCAAATCAGTGTTGCGATCAAGCGCGACCTCGGCGGTGCGTTCTCCACCTGGGCCAACAGCGAGTTGCACGCCGGCGACGAACTCGACGTGATGAGCCCGCAGGGCAGCTTTACCTCAAACCTGCGCAATCTCGATCACAAACACGTCGTCGGCGTGGCCGCCGGTTCGGGAATCACCCCGCTGATGGCCCTCGCGCACACCGTTCTCGCCGCTTCTGACACCTCGATGTTCACCCTCGTCTACACCAACCGCACCGCGCTCGACGTGATGTTCCTCGACGAACTGGCCGAGCTCAAGGACCGCTACCCGGCCCGCCTCGCGCTCTACCACGTGCTCTCCCGCGAGCAGCGCTCATCCTCGTTGCTCTCCGGCCGCATCGACGAAGAGAAGTTTCGGCGCATGCTCGACACCATTCTGCGCCCGGCCACCGTCGATGAGTGGTTTCTGTGCGGCCCCTTCGAACTCGTGCAGCTGTGCCGTGACACGCTCGAAAGCACCGGCGTCGACCGCGCGCACGTACGTTTCGAACTGTTCACCACCGGGGAGCCCTCGGCGGCCAACGGCGATCGCGGCCGGCCGGTCATCATCGGCACCGGTGACAGGACGTTCCAGATCGAGTTCACCCTCGACGGCCAGAGCAACACGGTCACGACGCCGGTCAATGCGAACGAGAGCATCCTGAACGCCGCCCTGCGGGTGCGGCCCGACGTGCCGTTTGCCTGCGCTGGCGGAGTCTGCGGCACCTGCCGCGCCAAACTGGTCAGCGGTGACGTCACCATGACCGAGAATTACGCGCTCGAGCCCGAAGAACTCGCCCGCGGCTATGTCCTGACTTGCCAGTCGCACCCGACCACCGACACCGTCGTCGTCGACTATGACGTCTAAGCGATACCAAGAAAGCGGATGCCGTGATCGAGCTCTCAATAGACAACGACGTCGCCCACGTGGTGCTGAACGCGCCCGACAAGCTCAACGCCCTCGATGAGGCAGCGATCGTCGGACTCGACGCGGCCTACCAGGAGGCTGAGCGAGGCGGGGTGCGCGCGCTGGTACTCCGCGGCGAGGGCCGGGCCTTCTGCGCCGGCCGGGATATTTCCGCGGTCGATCCGCGCACCGACGATGTGCTCGGCTACCTCGGCGACCTCGTCACGCCGCTGCTTCAGCGGATGAGCCGGTTTCCGGCACCGACCTTCGCGGCCGCCCACGGCGCCTGCCTTGGCGTCGGACTCGGTTTGCTCATCGCGACCGACGTTGTCTACGTCGCCGACACCGCCAAGATCGGCTCGCCGTTTGCGAACCTCGGCGCCACGCTCGACTCGGGTGGACACGCCCTGTTCATGGAACGGCTCGGCGCCCACCGCACCCTCGACCTGATCTACAGCGGCCGGCTGATGTCGGGGGCGGAGGCCGTCGCGGGCGGCCTGTTCAGCCAGGTCTTTCCGGCCGGGGAGCTGACCGAGGTGACGACGCAGGCGGCCGCTCGCGCGGCATCCGGTGCAACGCAGGCCTTTCTCGCGAGCAAAGCGCTCGTGCAGTCACTGCGAGACGAACGCCTCGGACTCTGGCAGAGCATGAGCGACGAAACCGCCGCCCAGGCCGCGCTGTGCGCTACCGGCGACTACCGCGAGGGCTTCGCCGCGTTCCAGGAGAAGCGCAAGCCCGCATTCACCGGCCGCGCCTGACCCGTCCCCAGCTGGGATTGCGGCCAATTCGGGCGGGATCTCTTCGCGTTGATCGTGGTCCAGGGACTCGAGTGCATCGCCTCTCTCCAAGGACGGTCGGCTACTGTGGAGGAGACCGGAGAGGGACCAAATGCACACACGCTGGGCCCGCTTCGCGCGCGGCTGGATTGTCGCAGCGTTCTCGACCTTTGTCGCGGCCCTGTCGCACACCCTGGGTGGCGGCTCGGCGCCGAGCCTCCTGGTCGTCGTCGTGTCGCTCGCCTTCGCCGGAATGGTCTGCATCGCGCTCGCCGGCCGTACCCTGTCCTTCTGGCGCGGTGCCGTGTCGGTGTTGGTCAGCCAGGTTATCTTTCACGGGCTGTTTTCGCTTGGGGCAACCGGAGGCATGCTCGGAGCTGACGCCATCGCCGCGTCGGCCATCCACCAGCACGCTGCCCTGCCCGGTCTGATCGACCCGATGGGCCTGGGCGCGACCGCCCCCGTCTCACACGATGGTGCGGCCATGTGGCTCGCCCATGGCGGGGCCGCGATCGTCACGATTCTGGCGCTGCGTTTCGCCGAACGCGCGTTCTGGAGTCTCGTCGAAAACGTTCGCCTCGGCATCCGCACGCTGTTCGTGCCCGCCCAACTGGCCGTGCCGATGGCGGCCCCGCAGCGCATTGGGAACGTCGCGCCGGTGCTCACCCCGCGCGACCTGGTTCTGGTGCTGTCGGCGATGCGCCATCGTGGCCCGCCGGTTTTCGCTCTCGCAGCTTAAATCGCAACCAGACCATTTAGCCCACCGCACCGAATGAGTAGCAGAGGCATTGCCCTGCACTGTTCGAGTAGCGCGGGCACCCCACGTTTAAGGACAATCATGAAGGTCACGACCCCTAAATCTGCTGCCACGACCGCTCGCACTCTGTTCGCGGCCGCCATTATCGCCCTGGCTCTCGGCTGGGGCACGGCCCCGGCGTCGGCCCACAACGACGAGATTGGTTCCTCACCGGAGGGCGGCTCGGTCGTGACCGAGCAGCCCGGTGAATTCTCGGTCACCACGAGCGATCGGCTCCTCGATCTCGGCGGAACCGGCGAGGGCAGCGCCATGGTCGTGACCGGCCCGGCCGACGCACCGCTCTTCTATGGCGACGGGTGCGGCACTGTCTCCGGTGCCACAGTCGAAACGACAGCGCAGCTCGGCGCTGCCGGGCAGTACACGGTGATCTGGCAGACGGTTTCCATCGACGGCCACCCTATCTCCGACGAGTACACCTTCGACTGGCAGCCGGCCGCCGACCAGGTGCTCGCCGACGGGGCCGCCACTGCTCCAACCTGCGGCACGAAAGCGGATGCCGTCACGACGGATGCCGAGACCTCGCCCCCCGCAGACCTCGGCTCGACTGATGCTGCTGGCGACAGCACCCCTGCCTGGATCGGGGGGATTCTCGGCGCTGTGGTCCTGGCCGGAGCAGCAGCCCTGCTTCTCCGCCGCCGCCGCAAGCGCAGCCGCTAGCTTTCGCCCGCCCTCCCCGCACTTCAACGTCTCGCGGGGGGTGTTGGCGCGCGGGGCAACGTGTCAGGGGCCCCGGGTACAGTTAGGCAGGTGAGTTGGAACGCTGAGCTGCCCGGGAACCCCGACGACGTCGAAGCACCCCGCGACGTTGCTGTACCGAGTGAATTCGACGGCCCGAGTGATTTCGACGCCCCCGACGACTACGACGCACCGCCGCCCGAGGCGGACCGGCAGTTCGGCGACCGGCAGTTCGGCGACCAGCAGTTCCAGCGGCAGCCGGCCTACTCGGGTGCAGCATCCGCGTTGAATCAAGCCAACGGCCCCGCAGCCCGCGCCGCTGTACCTGTGCGCGCCGCGACCCGCAAATTCAAGACCGCAGCCGAAGCCCTGCACACCGTGTTTGGCTACGACACGTTCCGCGGCGACCAGGCCGAAATTATCGCGCAGGTCGTCGACGGCAAGGACGCCGTCGTGCTCATGCCAACCGGCGGCGGCAAGAGCCTGTGCTACCAAATTCCCGCGCTCGTGCGGGCTGGCACCGGCATCGTCGTCTCGCCGCTGATCGCCCTGATGCAGGACCAGGTCGATGCCCTCACCGCTGTCGGTGTGCGCGCCGAATTCCTCAACTCCAGCCAGGATCCCGCCACCCGCAGCCAGGTCGAACGCGACTACCTCAACGGCGACCTCGACCTGCTCTACGTCGCCCCCGAGCGCCTCTCCAACGAGGCCACCAAGCGTCTGCTCGACCGCGGAACCATCGCCCTGTTCGCCATCGACGAAGCCCACTGTGTGTCGCAGTGGGGCCACGATTTTCGGCCGGACTACCTGGCGCTCAGCGAACTCGCCGACCGCTGGCCCGACGTTCCGCGCATCGCCCTCACCGCCACCGCGACGGATGCCACCCATCAGGAGATCACCACCCGCCTGCAGATGGGCGATGCGAAACACTTCGTGGCAAGCTTCGACCGGCCCAATATTCAGTACCGCATCGTCGGCAAGTCCGAGGTGCGCAAGCAACTGCTGTCCTTCCTGAAGACCGAGCACCCCGGTGACGCCGGAATCGTCTACGCGCTCAGCCGCAAAACCGTCGACCAGACGGCAGAGTTTTTGCGTCAGAACGGTGTGAACGCCCTGCCGTATCACGCCGGGCTCGATGCCGGCCTGCGCGCCCGCACTCAGTCCCGGTTCCTCCGCGAGGAGGGCGTCGTCATCGTCGCCACGATCGCGTTTGGCATGGGAATCGATAAGCCGGACGTGCGCTTCGTCGCCCATATAGACCTGCCCAAAGCGGTCGAGGGCTACTACCAGGAGACCGGTCGCGCCGGACGCGACGGCGCACCGGCCACGGCCTGGCTCGCCTACGGCCTGCAAGACGTGGTGCAGCAGCGCCGCATGATCGACGAGTCGCCCGGCGATCTCAGCCATCGGCGCAAACTGTCCGCCCATCTCGACGCCATGCTTGCCCTGTGCGAAACCGTGCACTGCCGCAGGGTCAATCTGCTGCGCTACTTCGGCCAGACCAGTGAGCCCTGTGGCAACTGCGACACGTGCCTCGAGCCACCGGAGGCCTGGGACGGCACTATCCCCGCCCAGAAACTGCTCTCCACCATCGTGCGCCTGCACCGCGAACGCAACCAGAAGTTCGGCGCCGGCCACCTCATCGACATCCTCCGTGGCAAGGAAACCCCTCGCGCGACCCAGTATCGGCACACCGAACTGAGTACCTGGGGCCTGGGCGCCGACCTCAGCGACCAGGCCTGGCGCGGCGTCGTGCGCCAGATGCTCGCCCAGGGTCTGCTCGCCACGTCCGGCGAGTACGGCACCCTCATTCTGACGGATGCGGCCGCCGACGTTCTCGGCGGTCGTCGCGACGTGCAGTTGCGGCGCGAACCCGACCGCCCCGCGCGCTCAAGCGCGGCCCGCCGCCCGAGCGCCGCCAAGGTCGCTGCCGCCGACCTCAGCCGCATGCAGGAGACACTGTTCGAAGCGCTGCGGGTTTGGCGCTCGGCGGAGTCGAAGGAGCAGGGCGTGCCCGCCTACATCGTGTTCGGCGACGCCACCCTGATCGCCGTCGCCGCGGCCGGCCCCACCACCCTTGCCGGGCTCGACGGCATCACCGGCATCGGTGCCAAGAAGCTCGAAGCCTACGGCGAGGCCCTGCTCGAGGTCGTCGCCGCCTCCGCCTGACCACCTTGCTTGTGGGGGATCACAGTCCACGCAGCTTGCAGTTGTACTGATCCTACAAAACGGATGCCGTAGACGGCATATATCGTTGTGGCCCCCGCACCGCGCATTTCGCGACCGCACCATGTGGTTCTAACGTGGCGATCACCACTTTCGTGCGATCAGTTAGGACCAATGATGGTAGACACGGCCCAGCGCTCCAACCTCCGATCGGCGACGATCGACCCCAGCCTCGAGGTCGGCGTCGATACCGGCCCCATCAAATCCATCGGCGACGAGGCCGCCCCCGTGGTCAACGTCGAACAACTCGGACGACAACTGCTCGGCACTTGGGCCGACGTGCGGCTGAAGGCACGCGAGGTGACCGCCCGCCCCGACATGCAGCGCATTGAAGGCCTCTCGATGGCCGACCACCGCCTGCGCGTGCTCGAACAGCTCAAGGTGCTCGCCGCCAACGGCCACGTGCTGCGCGCCTTCCCCAAGCACCTTGGCGGGCAGGACGACCACGGTGGAAACATCGCCGGCTTCGAAGAACTCGTCATCGCCGACCCTAGCCTGCAGATCAAGGGTGGAGTGCAGTGGGGGCTGTTCGGCGCTGCCGTGCTGCACCTCGGCACCAAGCCGCACCACGACAAGTACCTCCCCGGCATCATGGACCTGAGCGTTCCCGGTGCGTTCGCCATGACGGAGATCGGGCACGGCTCCGACGTCGCGAGCATCGGCACCACCGCAACCTTCGACGCGGCCACCGGCGAGTTCGTCATCAACACCCCTTTTCGCGCCGCCTGGAAGGACTATCTCGGCAACGCCGCGAAGGACGGCATCGCGGCCGTGCTGTTCGCCCAGCTCATCACCCAGGGCGTCAATCACGGCGTGCACGCCTTCTATCTGCCCATTCGCGACGAGCACGGTGACTTTCTGCCCGGCGTCGGCGGCGAAGACGACGGCCTCAAGGGCGGACTCAACGGCATCGACAACGGTCGACTGCACTTCGACAACGTGCGTATCCCGCGCGAAAATCTGCTCAACCGCTACGGCGACGTTGCAGAAGACGGCGCCTACTCCAGCCCGATTGGAAGCCCCGGCCGCCGCTTCTTCACCATGCTGGGAACGCTGGTGCAGGGTCGCGTGTCGCTCGACGGGGCCGCCACCGCGGCATCCGCTTTGGCGCTGACCATCGCGATCACCTATGGGAGCCAGCGTCGTCAGTTCACCGCGGGCAGCGACACCGATGAAGAGGTCATCCTCGACTACCAGCGGCACCAGCGCCGGTTGTTTCCGCGCCTCGCCACGACCTACGCGCAGACCTTCGCGCACGACGAGTTCCTGGTGAAGTTCGACGAGGTGTTCAGCGGCAAGGCCGACACCGACGACGACCGGCAGGACCTTGAAACCCTCGCCGCGGCGCTCAAGCCACTTTCCACCTGGCACGCGCTCGACACCCTGCAGGAAGCTCGCGAGGCTTGCGGCGGCGCCGGCTTCCTGGCCGAGAATCGCCTGGTCGGGCTGCGCGCCGACCTGGACATCTTCGCAACCTTCGAGGGAGACAACAACGTGCTGCTGCAGCTCGTCGCCAAGCGTCTACTCACCGATTACAGCCGCAAATTCGCCACAGCGGATGCCGGCGCCCTCGCCCGCTACGTCGTGCAGCATGCCGCCGGTCGCGCCTACCACGGCACGGGCCTCCGCACCCTCGCGCAGGCCGTAGCCGACCGGGGTTCGACGGCTCGTTCCGTCGGCGCCCTCCGGGACGCCGACGTGCAGCGCGAGCTGCTCACCGATCGGGTCGAGAGCATGATCGCCGAGGTGGCCGGAAAGCTGCGCGGCGCCACCAAGCTGCCCAAGAAGCAGGCGGCCGACCTGTTCAACGCGCACCAGAACGAGCTCATCGAAGCTGCCCGTGCCCACGGCGAACTGCTGCAGTGGGAATCGTTCACCCGGGCACTCGAGCACACCGACGACGCTGGCACCAAGCAGGTACTCACCTGGCTGCGCGACCTGTTCGGCCTCGGCCTGGTCGAGAAGAACCTGGCCTGGTACCTCATCCACGGCCGGCTCTCCGCCCAGCGCGCCCAGGCCGTCACCGCCTACATCGATCGGCTGATCGCCCGCATTCGCCCGCACGCCCAGGACCTCGTCGACGCGTTCGGCTACTCGCAGGACCACCTCCGAGCCACGATCGCGAGCGGTGCCGAACGTGAGCGCCAGAATGAAGCCCGCGACTACTACGCCGCCCAGCGTGCCTCCGGAACCGCGCCAACCCCTGAAAAGCCGGTCAAGAAATAGCCGGGCCCCGTCGTACCCAGGTACGACGGGGATGGTGCACAACCATCCCCATGGTTGATGCGCCACAGAGGTCACAAACCATACCGTTTGGTATGGGGGCTTCAGCGTACGAAAACAGGGCCTCACCCATCAACGGAATGAGGCAGGCATGATCCAGGCACAGTCCCTGACCAAGCGCTACGGAAGCAAGACCGCGGTCGACGCGGTCGACTTCACGGTGCAGCCGGGCAAGGTCACCGGCTTTCTCGGGCCGAACGGCGCCGGCAAGTCCACCACCATGCGCATGATCGTCGGTCTGGACAAGCCCAGCGCCGGCTCCGTCATCGTTAACGGCAAGCCGTACCACGAACACAAGGCGCCGCTGCGCGAAGTGGGCGTGCTGCTCGACGCTAAGGCTGTGCACACCGGACGCAGCGCCTACAACCACCTGCGCGCCATGGCCGCCACCCACAATATCCCCACCAGCCGAGTACACGAGGTGATTAACCTCACCGGCCTCGAATCCGTCGCCCGCAAACGCGTCGGCGGCTTCTCCCTCGGCATGGGCCAGCGCCTCGGCATCGCCGCCGCGCTGCTCGGCGACCCGGCCACCCTCATTCTCGACGAGCCGGTCAACGGTCTCGACCCCGAGGGCGTGCAGTGGGTGCGCAAGCTCACCAAGCAGCTCGCCGCCGAGGGCCGCACCGTGCTCCTCTCTTCCCACCTCATGAGTGAGATGGCCCTCACCGCCGACCACATCATCGTGCTCGGTCGAGGCCGGGTGATAGCGGATGCCTCGGTCGCCGACATTATCGCCTCGGCCGCGCAGAACACGGTTCGCGTGCGCACTCCGCACACCGCAGCTCTGGCCACTCTGCTCGCCCAGCCGGATGTGACCATCACCAACATCGAGCAGGACGTGCTCGAGATCAGCGGACTGACTGTCAACGAGATCGGCGACCGCGCCGCCGATGCTCAAATCTCTCTGCACGAACTCTCCGCGGTGAGCGCCTCGCTCGAGGACGCCTACATGAAACTCACCCAGAACGAGGTGGAGTATCGCACCGGTGATGCGTCCTCTCACACCGAAGCGGAGGTTGCCCGATGAGCACCCTGACCAACCCCGTCCTGCCGTCCTCAGCCCGCACCTCCTTCGTGCCGACCGGATCCGGGCTCAGCATCACCGGCCTGCTCCGCTCCGAATCGATCAAGCTGTGGAGCCTGCGCTCCACCTACTGGACGCTCTCGCTCGTTGTCGTGGTCTCGCTCGGCATCGCCGTGCTGATGTCGTTCGCCATGTCGGCGTCAACGGCCGGATTCGATCCGACCACCGGTGCCCCCATGGCCGTGGAGAGTGCGCAAATGTTCGTGCTCGTCTCCACGACCGGTCTCGGACTTGGCCAGCTGATTGTCGCCGTCCTCGGCGTACTCTCGATCAGCGGCGAATACTCCAGCGGCATGATCAAGTCGACGCTGACCGCGGTGCCCAATCGTCTGCCCGCACTCTGGGCCAAGGTCGTCGTGCTGTTCGGGTTCACCTTCCTGGTCGGCCTGATCAGCGTGGTCGGATCGTTCCTCGTGGCCATGCCCATCCTGGGCGCCAAGGACCTGAGTGCGAGCCTGTTCGACACCAAGGTGTTTTTGCCGCTGCTCGGTAACGCGCTGTTCCTCGCGATCATCGCCGTGTTCGCCCTCGGCATCGGCACGATTCTGCGCAGCAGCGCCGGCGGCATTGCCACGGTGCTCGGAATCACCCTGCTCCTGCCGACGGTGTTGGCCGTGCTGTCGATGTTCGTTGAGTGGATCGCCGACATCGTGCCCTACCTCTTCACCGTGGCCGGTGCGACGATGATCACCCCGAACGCCATGGAATCCTGGCAGGGCTTCCTGATCGTGCTCGCTTGGGTGGTCGTGAGCCTCGGCGTTGCCGCGCTGCTGCTCAAGCGCCGGGACGCCTGAGGCGCCACGACCCGTAGAGTCGATAGATGAGCACCACCACCTCTCCCCCCGGGCGCACTCTGGCGCCGGGGGGAGACCTGCGCCTGCCCACCCCGCCCGGAATCGTGCGGCGGTTCTGGACCAGGCATCCCCATCTGGCCGACGGCCTCGTCGCGGCGATCTACGTCGTTCCGATGGTGCTCACCCTGGTGCTCAACCTGCTCGACGATGACCCGGCTCCGCTCCCGGACGCGTTGCTCAATGCCGGCCTCATGCTGCTGCTGGCCGTCGCACTGTTCTTTCGCCGACGGATGCCGCGGCTCGTCCTGGCCCTGACCTGGATCGGCCTGCTCACCTTCGCCGACTACGGCGAAGTGCACCTCATCGCCCAGCTCCTGGCGCTCTACGCGGTCGCGGTGTATTCGGACGTGCGCAGCGCGTGGACCGGTTTCAGCGCATCCGTTCTGCTGGCCGGACTGGCCGCCTGGCTCACCGATAATCCCGACGAGGTTCCCTGGATTCCGGTCGCGGTCCAGGTGGCGATCATGCTGCTCGCCGCGACCCTGGTCGGCGTAAATATGGGCAACAGCAAGCGCTACGTCTCGTCGCTGCTGGATTTGGCCGCGCAGCTGACCCGCGAACGCGACCAGCAGGCGCAGCTCTCCCGCATCTCCGAGCGCGCCCGAATCGCCGGCGAAATGCACGATGTGGTCGCCCACAGCCTCTCGGTCATGGTGGCGCTCGCCGACGGTGCCCACGCCATCGCCCCCAAAGACGTGGAGCGATCCCGCGCGGCGATGCTCGACGTCGCGGCCACTGGGCGCCGGTCCATGTCCGAGATGCGCCGGCTACTTGGGGTGCTCGAGGTGGACACCGACCCGGCCCCGCGCGCTCCGCAGCCGGGCATCGACGAGCTGGCCGACCTCGTGGAATCGTTTCGGTCGACCGGGCTTCCCGTTGTTCTGGAACGCAGCGGGCGTGAGCCGAGCAATGTGAGCGTGCAGCTGACGATTTTTCGGCTCATCCAGGAGTCGCTGACCAACGTGTTGCGCTATGCGAACACTCCGACCCGGGTGGTCGTGCGCCTGCAATCGTCGCCCGGTGCCGCCCAGGTCACGATCAGCGACAATGGGCGGCATGCGGCAGTGGCAAGCGTTCGCGGTTTCGGGCGCGGCTTGATCGGAATGCAGGAACGCGTGGCGATCTATGGCGGAACCTTTGAGGCAGCGCCGGGACTCCGCGACGGCTGGCGCGTACACGCGACCCTGAACTTTGAGGACGAACAATGACTCCCCGTTCCGCACCGATCAGTATCCTGCTGGTCGATGACCAGGCCCTGTTGCGCGTGGGTTTTCGCATGGTGCTGGAGGCCGAAGACGACTTCACCGTCGTCGGCGAAGCGAGCGACGGCGCGCAGGCGATCGCCCTCGCAGCCAGGCTGAATCCCGATGTGGTCCTGATGGATGTGCGCATGCCCGGCGTCGACGGCATCGAGGCGACCCGGCAGATCATGGCCGCCCAGCCGGAGACCCGCATCATCATCCTCACCACCTTCGACCTCGACGAGTACGCCTTCGGTGGTTTGCGCGCCGGTGCTAGCGGGTTCCTGCTGAAAAACGCCGAACCCGGGGAGCTGATCGCCGCGATCCGCACGGTGGTCTCGGGTGAGGCATCCGTTTCACCGCGGGTGACCCGGCGCCTGCTCGACCTGTTCGGCACCAAATTGCCGCAGCCCGAGACGGGAGGGGCCTCCAATGCCATGGCGCTCGCGGCGCTCACCGACCGTGAAACCGAGGTTTTTCTGGCCATCGCCGAGGGGCTCTCCAACACCGAATTGGCCGAACGCTTCTTTCTCTCCGAATCGACGGTGAAAACCCACGTCGGGCGAATCCTGCACAAGCTCGGGCTGCGCGATCGGGTGCAGGCGGTCATTCTGGCCTACGAGGTGGGACTCGTCGGCAGCTGATCCGGGGCCGCGCACACGAGGGGCATAGGCTCGAAGCATGCGAACCTTCTACCCCGAGCTTGAACCCTACGAAACCGGCATGCTCGATGTCGGTGACAACCAGACCATCTACTGGGAAGCCTCGGGCAACCCCGACGGCAAGCCCGCGGTGTATCTGCACGGCGGCCCGGGCGGCGCGTCCGGCCCGGACCAGCGTCGGGTATTCGATCCGGCGAAGTACCGCATCATTCTGTTCGACCAGCGTGGCTGCGGTCTCAGCACGCCGCACGCGAGCGAGCCCGACGTTGACCTGAGCGTGAACACCACGTGGACTCTCGTCGCCGACTTGGAAAAACTGCGCGAGCACCTCGGCATCGACCGCTGGCTGGTCTGCGGCGGATCCTGGGGCAGCACCTTCGCGCTCGCCTACGCCGAGACCCACCCCGCCCAGGTCACCGAACTCGTCGTGCGCGGCATCTTCACCCTTCGCCCGGTCGAACTCGACTGGTTCTACGAGGGGGGCGCCGCGGCAATCTACCCCGATCTGTGGGAATCGTTTCTCGCGCCGGTCCCCGAAAACGAACGCGGCCACCTGATCGCGGCCTACGGTCGGCTGCTGCACGACCCGGACCAGTTCGTGCGCGAACGCGCCGGCGTGGCCTGGGCCACCTGGGAATCCTCCACGATCACCCTGCTGCAGGAGCCAGACAAGATCGCGCACTTCTCCGACCCAGCCTTCGCTGTGGCCTTTGCCCGCATCGAGAACCACTTCTTCGCCAATAGGGGCTGGTTCACGCCGAACCAGCTGATCGACAACGCCTCCCGGCTCGCCGAGATCCCCGGTGTCATCGTGCAGGGCCGCTACGACATGTGCACGCCGGCCTTCACCGCCTGGGACCTGTACAAGAACTGGCCGGAGGCGGAATTCAAGCTGATCCCCGACGCCGGCCATGCCTTCGACCAACCCGGAATCCTGGACGCCATTATCGAGGCCACCGACCGCTTCGCCAGCTAACGTACGTACCCGGTCAGCGCGTCTTGCGCCGCAGTATCCGCTTACCGTAGCGGCCGATGGTGGCGATGTCTGAACGACGCAGACCGTAGAACTGCAGCATTCCGATTCCAAACACCCGCGACAGGAACAGCAGGTTGAGGTTGCTCGTGATGATGTTGCCCGCGAGCGTCGTGAGCGCCGCTCCCATCGCCCCCAGCAGCGGCGCGAGGATGATTAGCATCACAATGTTAATGACGCACGAAATGGTCAGTGCGATGCTGCGCAGCCCGGGGCGGCCGCGCGCGCTAAGCCCGGCGCCAGCAATGGAACCCGGCGTGAGCAGCACAACGGCTACGAGGAGTACTGCGGCAATCGGAATCGATTCACGAAAGCCTTCCCCGAACAGAAACGGCAGCCACCACAGCATGGACACGCCGAGCACCAGCGCTGCCAGTGCCGAGAGCGCCGTCGAGATGCGGGCAGACGAACTGAGACGTTCATCCTCAGACTTGGCCGCTTCGTTGACGAACGAGACATCACGCACCGCGTGGTGAATGATCAACGGCAACTCGCTGATGCTCACCGCCACGACGTAGAGTCCGAGCTGGTAGGTACCGGCGAGCGGCGTCAGCAGTACCTGATCGAGACGCGTCAGGAGCACGCCCGACAGCGAACCGACCCACATTCGGCTGCCGTAGCTGAGGAGCCCGCGCATGCGTGCTTCGGGCGGAACCTCGTGCGCGCGCGGGTCGAGGCTGCGCATGCGCCCGATGTAGACAAAGGCGCCGACCACGGGCATGGCAGCGACCGTGATGGTGGCTACGAGCGGGGTGAGCGTTCCTGTCAGCCAGAACGGGATGAGGACCGCGAGGCGCAGAACCGACGAGATAATGCGTTCCGTGGATACGAGCCGCCAGCTGCTCGTGGCCGAGGCAACGCCGCGGAGTATCCCCACGAGAAGGTTCGGCACAATGGCCAGACTGGCGAACACGATCAGTAGCTGAACGCTCGGGTCGCCACCACTCAACAAAGGTGGTGAAAAGACGATGGCGGCGGTCGCGAATAGTCCGGCGATGCCCAGAATAAGCATGCCCCGACCCGCTGCGTTTCGCGCCAACGCTGGCTTTTTCGCGATAATCCACGTGACGGCTTCGGGAATGCCAAACGTGGCTATGGTGACGACCAGTGCCAATGGTGCCGTCGCCGCTGCCACCGCACCACGCCCGTCAACCCCGAGGGCCTGCGCCAGGATGGGGCCGGAGAACAGTGCGACGAGCGGGGGAAACGCGTTGCCCAGCAATGCGACCGTCATATTACGCGAAACTGTGCCGGTCCGATTGGACAGTAGATCGGGCTTGCGTTTCGTTGGAGCTGCGGGTGAGGCGTCCTCGGGCAAGGCGGTAGCTCCCATTGGCTCAGGGCGTGGATCAAGCTGAAAACGCCACTGTACACGCAGCCTGTCAGCAGGGTGCGCCCCCGATCGGGGGGAATCGCAATGGATATCCACCCGACTCGGCCTTGATCCCGTGCCCTCAGGGTCCTACTGTTATGCCGATGCGGTCGCGCGGCAGGAACAATACCCGAATTGTTTCGGGCGCGGCCCGGTGCGGGGCCGAACGACCTACATGCGCAAGTCGACACAACAGACCGTGACAAAACAGCGCGCGAGCGCACGCCAGACGCGCGAGCAGCCCGAGCCGATAGCCGTGAATTCCGGCCGTGATCGGGTGCCCTCGACCGAGGCGGTGGTGCCGCGTTCGACCAAAATCCTTGCTGTCATCGTGCTCGTCCTGATCGGTCTGCGACTCGACCTTCCGCTCGGCATCACCGTCGGCTACCTGGCGGCCGCAGCGCTGATTCCGCTCTGGCTGCCTACGCTGGGCCGCTATCGGGGCGCGCTCACCCTCGTGCTGATCGGCTTCGTCGCCGTCGGCTCCGGCATCTGGCTGTCCGTACTCGCCAAACCCACCCACGTCATCGCGATGAGCGAACTGGCCGGCAACTCCATCGGGCTGGTTGGCCTGTTGTGCTCCTTCGGCTTTGTGCTTTGGACTCGCAGCGTACTGCCCGACTCGTGGGTGGCCCTGTGGTTTGGGCTCGGCCTGCTCGGGAGCGTAACCACCGACAACGCCCGGTTCTTCGACAATCCCTGGCGCTTCGGATTCTCCTTTGCCCTGACAGTGGTGATCCTCGCCATCGCGCACATTCTTGATCGTCGCTGGTTCGACCTGCTCGCCGTGCTCGGGCTGACAGCCTTGTCAATGCTCACCGATGCGCGCTCGTCCTTCGCGATCCTGCTACTGACCCTCATTCTCCTGGCTTGGCAGATGCGCCCGACCAGCCGGTTTCGTTACCTGCGCATCAGATCGGGCGCCGGGGTTGTCGTCGCCCTCGGTGTGCTCGCCGTCGTCGTGTACAACCTGGGGCAGGCGGCCATCGTCGCGGGGCTGTTCGGCGAGGCGACGCGGGCCCGCACCATCGACCAGCTCAACACTGCCGGGTCGCTCATTCTGGGCGGGCGACCGGAACTGGCCGCGACGGCGTCCCTGATGGCACACCAGCCATACGGGTTCGGGGCCGGCACGCTGCTGAATCCGACCGATCTGCTCGCGGCGAAGACGGGAATGGCATCGATCAGCTACGACCCCGATAATGGGTACGTCGAAAACTACATGTTCGGTGGCAATATCGAACTGCACTCGGTGCTCGGCGACCTCTGGGCACGGTTCGGCATTCCCGGTGTCCTGCTGGCCGTCGTCATTCTTTTTCTGGTTTTGCGCGGGGTCGGAGCCGCGGTTGCTGCGAACCGGGCCAGTGGAATTCTGCTGTTTCTGGTCGTGAACACCGTGTGGGTCTTCTTCTTCGGCCCGCTGTACACCGCGACGCGACTGCTCATCTTGGTGCTCGCGCTGACTTTGATTCCCAAGGGTCCCGATCTGCCGAACCCCGTCCGTCGCCGGGTGGGAGCACTGTTCCCCTTTGGCAAGTCTCTCAAGACCGGGGCCCGTGACTGACGCCGCCTCGTTCGTCATTCGCGGCACGCTACGCGAAGCCTGGATCGACGTGGCAAAGGGCATCGCGATCACCCTCGTTGTGCTCTATCACTCGGTCATGTACCTCGATCGGGTAGGTCTGGCCGGCGACCTGGCGCCGCTCAACCCACTGCTCGACACCTTCCGTATGCCCCTGTTCTTCTTCATGTCCGGACTCCTCGCGGCCCAGGCCATTCGGTTGCCCTTCTGGCAGCTGTTTCGTAAGCGGATGTCCCTGCTGCTGTATCTCTACACGGCCTGGGTCGCCGCCCAGACCCTTTTTCCTGCTGGCCCTGCCGCCGATCGGCCCCGACGGGCCCTTTGCCAGGTGGTCCGACCTGGTTACCCTCTTCATCCGGCCGAATATAAATCTCTGGTTCATCTACGCCCTGCCCATCTGTCTCACCGTGGCTTGGCTGACTCGGCGCTGGCATCCGCTCATTTCCGTGTCCGTAACGGGAGCGCTCGCCGTGCTGTTCGGCTCGCAGGTTCTGCACACGGGTACGCCGTGGGAAAAGATGGGCTGTTACCTCGTCTTCTTCCTGGCGGCGATCTGGCTGGGCCCGCGCGTGCGACGCCTGATTCCGCGGGTGCGGTGGTGGCACATGGCCGTGCTCAGTGGCTTGTATGCCGGCGTTGTGCTCCTCATGGTGAAACTGTCATTGACGCGGGTACCGTTCGTGCTCCTCGCCGTGAGCGTGCTGGCAGTGCTGGTGGGCATCAGCGTGGCCGTCGTTCTGTCGCGCGCACCGATGTTTGATTTCATGCGGGTGCTGGGTAGTCGCACGTTGCCCATCTATCTGGTGCAAACCTTTCCCATGGCGGCGCTCGCGGCGATCGTCATGGCCGGCGGCGTGATATTACCGACGGATGCCGCAACGGCGGTTCCGCTGCTGCTGTGCGGCGCGGCAATCGTGCTGGCTCTGGCCGTCTACCGCCGATTTGCGGCCGTGCTGGGAGTGTTTACCGTGCCCATTGACTCTTGGGCAGCGCAGCCGCGCAAGGCCGTGCGGGAACAAACCGAAGCATCCGCTTGATTGTGCCCGATGTTTGCGGCAGTTACGGCAACAGCGCGAAAAGAACGGGTTTCTCGGCCGAGAAACCCGTTCTTTGGTGCGTTGGCTGCTCGCCTACGGTTAGGGGGTGCTCGTGCGTGGTTGCCGAAGACCGGCCGCATCGGGGCGCGTGAGAGCGTCGAGCGCCCGACGCAAGATCGTGCTGGAGGTATTGACCGTGTAGGGGAAGTACACGACCTCAACGCCGACAGCAGCGAACTCGTTCTCGAGGTGTACCCCGCGGGGGGTGCCTCGCCAGTCGTCGCCCTTGAAGAACACGTCAAAGCGGAGGTCGCGCCACGTGTCGAGCTTGTCCTCGACGACTTCGGCGACGGCCTCGTCCACGAAGGAGATGTGTCGAACAATCTCCAGACGTTCCACTAGCGGCACGACGGGGGTGATGCCCTTGGTGAGTTGGAGCATCTCGTCGGACACAACGCCGGCGATCAGAAAGTCACACTGGCTCTTGGCGTGCTTGAGAATATTGAGATGTCCAACGTGGAAAAGGTCAAACCCGCCAGCCGCGTAGCCGATGTGCAGCCCGTTCTGCCGGGCAGCAAGGAGCCCGGGGGACCCGTCGCCGGCGGGCTTCAGCGGGTTCGCGCGGTGAGGTTTCGTTTCTGGAGGAATCGCTGTGTTCGGGTGCGGGGTGGTCGGGTGCTTGGGGGTCACAGAAGGCTCAGATTTCTCTCAGGCTGCAGCGCGAGCTTCAACAGGATTCGGACAAGAGAGGCAGTGAGGAATCCTAACCTTTATCCTTCAGCCTGACTAGGGGTGAGAAATGAACGGATGCCGGTCCGCCGGCGCACGCCCCGACGGACCAACGACGGTCGGGCCTGCAGTTTTTCGCGGCAGAAGCCCGAAATTCGTGAAGTCAAGTATAATTCCGGCACCACGGGGCCGCCCGAAGGCCGCCGTCCGAGTTGAAATTGAGGTTTTCTTATGGCGCGGAGCGTTCGGTCTCCGATAGTGGCAATGATCGCGACAGCAGCTTTGGCGGTGACGATTTTTTTTGGTACCGGCAGCGCGCAAGCGGACACGGCACCGCCAAATTCTTCCACCCCCAATACTGTCGCGGCCGATGCGTTGCCGACCGCCCAAATCAACGGGGTGGTGTGGACCCAGACGATCGTCGGAAACACCGTTTACGTCGGTGGCCAGTTCACTCGCGCACGCCCCGCTGGAGCTTCGGCCGGAACGAGCGAGGTGACGCGCAACAATCTCATGGCGTACAACCTGTCGACTGGTGTCATGACGTCATTCAACCCCAACCTCAATGGCGCGGTGCGGGCGATTACCGCCTCGCCAGACGGATCTCGCATCTACGTGGGTGGAGCCTTCACGACCGTCGGGTCCGTGACGCGAACTCGGTTGGCGTCCTTCAGTACGGCCACCGGGGGGCTCGATTCCAGCTGGAAACCCACGGCGAACAACACCGTCAGAGCGCTTGGCGCGTTTGGGAGCACCGTCTTCGCGGGGGGGAGCTTCACCTCGGCCAACTCTCAGGGACGACAGCGGATCGCGTCGTTCACCGGTTCCACCGGGTCGCTCGGTACCTGGAAGGGCACGGTGCCCGACGGGGCCGTGAACGCCCTTACAGTTTCGCCGAACGGCGACCGGGTCGTCATCGGCGGTTCGTTCACTTCGTACAACGGCGCGACGACTCCCGGCTATGGAATGGCGGCGACGAATTCCAGCTCGGGCGCCGGAATGACCTGGAACATCGGCAAGCTCATCAAGAATGCTGGCCCGAACGGTTCTATTCTGTCGCTCACCTCGGATTCCGGCGGCGTCTACGGCACTGGCTACGACTATGGCCCCGGCGCCATGTTCGAGGGAACGTTCCGGGCCAGCTGGAGCAGCGGCAACACCGTCTGGATCGAGGACTGCCATGGTGACACCTACTCGGCCGTTCCGGTCGGCGACGTCGTGTATACGACCGCGCACGCCCATTTTTGTGGAAACATCGGTGGGTTCTCGGAAACCAGTCCGCGAACCTTTCATCGGACTCTGGCCTTTACGAAAAATGCAACGGGCATTATCACCCGAAACAGCACGGGTGGGAGCTACTTCAACTTTGAGGGGCGCCCCCGCCCGTCACTGCTGACCTTCTACCCCGACATCAATGCCGGCAACTTTACCGGTCAAAATCAGGGGCCGTGGAACGTAGCCGCCAACTCCCAATATGTGCTCTACGGCGGCGAATTCACCCTCGTCAACAACAAGAGGCAGCAGGGACTTGTGCGCTTCGCGGTGTCGTCCATCGCGCCAGACAAAGAAGGGCCGCGCGTGACCGGTGCCAGTTTCACGCCAACGCTCACCACACCAACCGCCGGAACGGTCAAGGTCACCTGGACGTCGAACTACGACCGCGACAACGAATTGCTTACCTATCGTGTCTTGCGAAACGGCGCTGTCGTGCGCACACAAACGGGGCTATCCGTCGACTGGAGCCGCCCCACGATTAGCTGGACCGACACCGGTCGCACGCCCGGAACGACGTACTCGTACCAAATTCGGGTGAGTGACCCGTTCGGAAATACCGTCACAGGTGATGCCGTCAGTGTCAGAGCTGCCAGCGCCGCTACCCTCACGCAGACACCGGACCCGACTGCGTCCACTGAACCGAAAGTCGCTCACGACGTGAATCTGTTGCCGGCACCCGAGGTCGCTCCCGACGCACAGCTCGTGCCGGAGCCACAGGTGGTGCCTGAGCCTGAAGCGGTTCCCGACCTGAACGTGGTGCCTGAGCCCGCGGTGGTTCCCGACCTCAACGTGTTGCCTGCGCCGAAGGGGCAGGAGTAGCCGGTCAGGATGAGCGTTTTCGGACCGTGCGGCGGGCTGGCCGGGCAACGGCCTGGTTGAGAACCTGGGTCAGCGATATCAGACGGCGTTCCTTCGTGAAGAGCGGGTTGACCGTCGACGGTTCGGGCAAAGCTTTTCGTGCTCGGACGGACCGCTCCAGAGTGAGGAGCGCCGACGAAATGTCAGCCAGGGGTGCACCGGTGCGTGCCACGCCGATGCCGCCGACAATGGGCAACACCTCGCCGGGCCCACCGTCGGCGAATCCCGCAGCCCGAACCCCCGCCCGCCATGCTTCAACGGGAACGAGGCCAAACGACTCGGGCATGGACGGAAAACAGGCAACAGCATCGATCTGGCTCGCGATGGATTCCAAGGATTTTGCCTCGCCGCGGTACTCGATCCGGGGGTCGCCCTCGATCAGGTGCAACACCGCGTCGAGAGCGGACTCCTGACCGGAAAATGGCGCACCGAACAGAAGCAGTCGCCAGGACGAACCGGTTGTCGGAGGGTCGGGGCTTACCGCCGGCCACAGGGATTGGAGCGCCTGAGCCACCTCGAGGTGTCCCCGGCGGCCATTGACGCGGCCGACGACGGCGAGGGTGAACGGGTCGTGGAGCGTCGGTGCTCTGACGAGCGTGACCGGGTCGAACACGGGCGACGTCACGGTCAGTCGCGTGCGGGCGACCCCGTTTTGCTCCAGCCACGCTGCCGTGGCTTCGCTGCAGGCGCAGATCGGAAAGCGGCCGGGGGCCAGGAGTACCCGAACCAGGAGATTTCCCAAGCGGCTGGGGAGCAGCTCGTGCACCGACAGGTAAAAGCTCTTGCGTTTCAGGCGCAGGAGTGGAATGTACGCGGCGAGGGCGAGCGTCCACAAGACCACGACGTCGGCGTGGGTAATTTCTGGTCGAAGACGAATCGGATGCAGGAGGTCTGAGATCTTGCTGAGCCTCAGGACCGACAGCCCCGGGTCAACGATGACGGTCGCAGAGAGTCCGGACTGAGCCAGATCTTCTGCCAGTGGTCCACCATTTGGCACGATGACGGCCACCGTGTGGCCGAGGCTGAGGAGGCAGGAGATTTCCTGAATGAGCACGCGAGAGGCCCCGTAGGCGTCATTGTTCCCGTGCAGGATTGCGATGCGCATGTGTGGGCCTCATCAGTGGTCGGCAGCTTTCACACACTGTACAGGGTGGGCGGGGACCCCCAAAAGTGGGCTCAGGTGCCCCCTTGGAAAGAAACCCCACGCGTGTATTAATGGCTCAACGACGTCTTCACCCTATTCATTTTTTGAGCGGGTCCTCAGCTTGGAGTTCTACCATGGTCGTGCACCACCCCTCCGATACCGGTCCCGAAACCGCGGGCTCGCGGCGTCGGCTGTGGTGGATCGCCGGGGCCGGACTGCTGGCCCTGCTCGTGGTCATCATGCTGGTGGCTAACGGTTGGGCATCCCAACGTGCCGATTCGGCCGATGTCACCGCGACGCGGTCCGTGACGACCCCATCCCCCGCTCCCTCTCGGTCGCCCGGCCCTTCGCCCAGCCCCGTGCCGGCCGAAACGACGCCGCCCGCCCCGAGCGTCCCCGACCCGAACGCCGGAGTCGGCGTTCCATCGAGCGAGGTCGCTCCGCCACAGGTTCAGGAACCGGTCCCACTGACGGACCCCGCCGTGGCCGTGCCCGGGGTCGTGTTCAGTATCAGCGAGCTCGAGGCGGTCGAGGGTGTGGCGCGGGGACCGGGCGAGATTGCCGGGCCGTCGCTCCGGTTCGCCGTCTCTGTTCGCAACGACACGGCTGCGACCGTGTCGTTGACGTCAACCGTCGTCAACTTCTTCTTTGGGGCTGCCCAGTCGCCGGCCACCGAACTTGCCGAGCCAGGCGGAGTCCCATTTCCTGACGCGGTCGCCGCGGGCCAGGCCGCGCAGGGCGTGTTCGTTTTCACTGTCCCCGCTGATGCGCGAGACGAAGTGCAGATCGCTGTCGACTACTCGGCTGGCGTGCCGATCGTGCTCTTTGAGGGCGCGGCACCGCACTGACCAGGCCGTGCAAATGGCTGCCCCCTATAGAGGGTATTCCGTACTGAGAAAATCTCACTAGACTCCATTGAATGCGACGGCCACCCGACGGCCCCGCTCTTCATCCGAGTAAGGAAATATCGTGGGATCTCTCTACGCGTCTCGACTGAACCTCGCAGGTCTGATTTCGGTTCGTAAGCGGCCAGCACGCGCCGGTGTTTTCGGATTGCTGACCGCTGTCGCGGTTGTCGCCGCCGTTCTCACGGTTCCACTTCAGGCCGTAGCCGACACCGCTCCTACCGATCCGGCGACGCCGGTGACGATGGCCGCGGATTCCCTGCCCACCGCGCAGATCAACGGTGTGGTGTGGACCCAGCTGATCGTTGGCACCACAGTCTATGTGGGGGGTGAATTCACCAGAGCCCGCCCGGCCGGCTCCGGCGTTGGGGTGAATGAGGTGGTGCGCACCAATCTGCTCGCCTACAACCTGACGACCGGTGTGCTGATCCCGACGTTCAGCCCAAACCCCAACGGTGCAGTTCGAGCACTCGTCGCCTCCGCAGACGGCAGCAGAATCTATGCCGGCGGCTCGTTCACCTCCGTGAGCGGAGCCAATCGGTACCGTCTGGCGGCCTTTGACACCGGCACGGGCGCGCTCGTCGCCTCGTTTGCCCCAGTCCTGAACGCTCAGGTCAAAGCGCTCGGATTTTCGGGTGGCACGTTGTTCGCTGGCGGGGTCTTCAGCACTGCCGGTGGTCAGCCGCGCCCTCAGATTGCGTCCTTTGACGCCTCCAACGGTGCGTTGAAGGCCTGGTCAGGAACCCCGAGCGGCGGCGCCGTCAACGCCCTCACCGTCTCGCCCGATGGTGCCAAGGTCATTATCGGCGGCGCCTTCACCTCGTACAACGGCGCCAGCACCCCCGGCTACGGGATGGCGGCCCTCGACGCCGTCACCGGCGCCTCCCTGCCCTGGGCGGTCAACTCGCTACTCCGTAACGGAGGGATCAACGGCGGGATCACGAGCCTGACCTCCTCGTCCGATGGTGTCTTCGGCACTGGATACGACTATGGCGCTGGCGCCAACTTCGAGGGCACTTTCCGCGCCAGCTGGTCGGACGGTTCGATCATCTGGATGGAAGACTGCCACGGTGACACCTACTCCGCGGCCCCGACGCAGAATGTCGTCTACACCACCGGCCACGCGCACTACTGCGGCAATATTGGCGGACCGGTCGAGACGGCGCCGCGCTCCTACCACCGCACCCTGTCGTTCACGATGGCCACCACCGGACTCATTACGCCAAACGCCGTGGGCAGCTACGACAACTTCGTCGGCAAACCTCGACCGAGCCTGTTGAGCTTTTACCCGGACATCAACACCGGCGTCTACACCGGGCAAGGGCAGGGTCCCTGGAACGTCGTGACCAATGGTCAATACCTCTTGTACGCCGGCGAGTTCACTAATGTCAACAACAAGGGGCAGCAGGGTCTGGCGCGATTCGCCAGCTCCACGACCGCGACCAATAAAGAAGGGCCCCGCTTGGCCAACGCGGCCTTCGTCGCGTCGGCTTTCGTTCCAGACCTGCAATCGCTCTCGACCGGCACGGTGCGCATTGGGTGGAAGTCGGCCTACGACCGTGACAATGAGCGACTCAAGTACGAAGTTCTGCGTGATGGAGTATCGGTCGGCACCGTATTGGGCCTATCCGTCGACTGGTCCCGACCCAGCATGGGCTGGACGGACAGTGGGCTGTCCCCCGGGCAGGCATATTCCTATCAGATTAGGGTGAGCGACCCGTTTGGCAACGTGAAGACCGGAAGTCCGGCATCCGTTAACGTCGCAAGTGCCGGGATCTACAGCGCGTATGCATCCGCGGTTCGTGCGGACTCGCCGACGTCCTACTGGCCGCTCGGCGAAGCCGGCGGAACGACGGCCTTCGACTGGGCCGCCGCCGCCAATGCGCAAACCAACTCTGGCGTGACCAGAGGCGTCGCGGGCGCCCTCAGCGGTGGCGATGGCTCTGCTTCGCGGTTCAGCGGCACTACTGCTGGGTTCGCCGCGTCCAGCGCGTTTGAAACGCCGCGCGGCGACTTCAGCGTTGAGTCCTGGGTCAAGACAACGACCAAGCGTGGCGGTAAAATAATCGGCCTCGGCAATAGCGCCACCGCCAACTCCGCCGCCTACGACCGCCACGTTTATATGGACAATACCGGCCGAATCTGGTTCGGAGTCAAGCCGGGTGCTCTGCGCACGGTCAATACGACGGGGTCCTACAATGACGGACAGTGGCACCACATCGTCGCCACTGTCGGCGCAAACGGTATGTCGCTGTACATCGACGGAGCACTCGCCGCCCAACGCACCGACACGACGTCCGCCGCCCCGATTCAAGGCTACTGGCGCATTGGCGGCGACAATCTGAGCGGCTGGACCAGTCGGCCCCTGAGCGACTACATCGCCGCTGACATTGATGAAGTCGCCGTGTATCCGGCCGCACTCGGGGCGGCATCCATCGCGAACCACTACGCCGTGGGCAGCTCCGGCCCTCAGGCCAACGTGCAGCCGACCGCGGCCTTTAGCTACCAGACGTCGCCGCTTGCCGTTTCGGTGGACGCATCCGCTTCGACGGATGCTGATGGCACCGTTGCAGGATACGCCTGGTCGTGGGGCGACGGGACGAATTCGACTGGCAAAACAGCCACGCACAGCTACACCGTCGACGGCAGTTATCCGGTCTCCCTCACGGTTGCCGATGACTCTGGCGCAACGGCCGTGACGACGCAGAACGTGCTCGTGCCGGCTGTTGATCCCAAACTTCCCGTGGCAATCGACGCGTTTTCCCGCGTCTTGAGCAGCGGGCTCGGCACAGCCGATAGCGGAGGCGCGTGGACCACGACCGGATCGTCGGGGAACTCCTCGGTCAGTGAAGGTGTCGGGCGGTTTAAAGCCGCGGCCGGAACCACGGTCAACGGATATCTGTCGGGTGTGTCCGTGGCTGACAGTGACGTGAGTGTGACGATTGCACTTCAGCAGGCGGCCACCGGCTCGGGAGCGTACTCGTCGGTTATCGGCCGACGAGTTGGCACCGATGATTACCGGGCCAGGGTCAAGTTCCTGCCAACGGGTGTTGTGCAGCTGCAGCTCATGCACGGTGCGACGACCTTAACAGTGCAAAACATCGCCGGGCTGACCTACACGACAGGAACCCAGCTTCGGGTCCGGCTGCAGGTTTTCGGCACCGGGCCGACGACCATTCGGGCTAAAGTCTGGAGCGTCGGCGGCACCGAGCCGTCGGCCTGGCAGCTCAGTACGACGGATGCCACGCCCGCCATGCAGGCGTCGGGCTCGGTCGGACTGGCCCTCTACCTCGGGTCAACGGCTACCGTGACTCCGGTCACCACGGCCTTCGACGATTTCGTCGCCCTGCGCGTCAATTGACCGATGCCGGTAGAGGCCGATCAGCGTGACTGATCGGAGGTGAGCGGCACCGCTGCTTGTGCAGGATTTGTGATGGCGAAATGCCAAAGAGGGGGAATCGTGACCAAAGAATATCCGGGTGGTAAGGTCAGCGTCGTGATCGCGGTCCTCACCTATTGTCGAGCCCATGACCTGGTGGAGTTGCTGCCAGAGCTCCTTGACCAGGCCGCCACGGTTTCTCGGTCGATCGAGATTCTCGTCGTGGACAACGATCCGCACGGCGGTGCACGTGACCAGGTGGCTGCGGTCGCCGCTTCGAGTGGCTCCGTGCCGGTGCGGTACGTGCATGAACCGATTCCTGGGATCGCGGCCGGTCGCAATCGGGCCTTGACGGAAGCAGATCATGCCCAAGTGCTGATCTTCATCGATGATGATGAGCGGCCCACTGCCCAGTGGCTCATGCAGCTTCTCGACACCTACGCTACTTTTCGCCCGGCCGCCGTGGTCGGTCCGGTGCTCTCGCGATACGACACGGAGCCTGAACCGTGGATTCGGGCCGGCGGCTTCTTTGAGCGCCGCCGATTCGCCACGGGGACGCCGGTTTCGCTCGCCGCCACCAACAATCTGCTCCTTGACCTCGTTCAGGTGCGCCGCCTCGGCCTGCAGTTCGACGAACGGTTCGGCATTTCCGGCGGTTCGGATTCGTTGTTCACCCGGCAGCTGCATCGCCTCGGCGGGCAAATGATCTGGTGCGATGAGGCCATTGTCATCGACGTGGTCCCAGCCAGCCGGCTCACCCGAGAATGGGTGCTGCAGCGCGCTTTCCGCATGGGCAATACCTGGAGTCGAATCAATCTCGACGACACCGCGCACGGCGAGCGGATGCTCGTGCGAGCCACCATGGTCGCCCGCGGCACCGCGCGGGTACTGGGCGGCCTTGCCCGCTACCTGACCGGATTGATCATCGGACAATTGCCCCATCGGGCCCGGGGGCTGCGCACCGCTGCCCGCGGTGCCGGCATGCTGAGCGGCTCCGTGGGGTCGATTTATCACGAGTACAAGCGCTAGCCCAGCACCAATCCCCTGTATGGGGGCATTGGTAACTGACAAAAACTCAATATACTGCGAACTAGTGCGGTGGCTATTCGACGGCTACGGTCCAAACCCTAAGTGAGGCCTTCTGGTGGCTGCTCCTCTGCTCATTCCTTCGCGCCGTCTTGTCGATCCAGCGCCCAGTGGAACCCCGCGTCTGGCCCACCTGGCACGGGCAGGCTGGCTCGCTCTGGCGACGGCGGTCGCCGTAATCGCCGGAGTTCTGAGCGTCCCAGCGGTGGCGCTGGCGGATTCCGCACCGGTCGATGTCGGCACTCCGGCCACGGTCGCCGCGGATTCGCTGCCGACGACACAGATCAACGGTGTCGTTTGGACTCAGCTGATCGTGGGGAACACGGTGTACGTGGGAGGGGAATTCACCAGGGCTCGCCCGGCCGGCTCGGCCCGAGGTGCCAACGAGGTGGTGCGCAACAACCTGCTCGCCTACAACCTCACCACCGGACAACTCCTTTCCTCGTTCAACCCCAACGTCAACGGAGCCGTCCGTGCTCTGGTCGCCTCGGCCGACGGTACCCGGGTCTACGCCGGCGGGTCCTTCACCAGGGTCGGTTCGGACACTCGGTACCGCCTGGCGGCCTTTGACACCGGTACGGGCGCCCTGGTCTCCACCTGGAAGCCGGTCGTGAACGCCTCTGTGAAGGCGCTGGGATTCTTCGGCGACACGGTCTATGCCGGAGGAACCTTTTCCACCGCCGGGGGACAGGCTCGCACCATGACGGCCTCATTCGCTGCGTCCAACGGTGCACTCGGCACCTGGACCGGTACGCCGGCCGGCGGCGGGGTCAACGCACTGACCATCTCGCCTGACGGGGGCCGAGTCGTCATCGGCGGCGCGTTCACCTCGTACAACGGCAGCTCCAACCCCGGCTATGGCATGGCCGCAACGGATGCCGCCACCGGCGCGTCCCTTCCGTGGAAGATCAACTCGATCATTCGTAACGGCGGCAAGGACGCCGCCATCTTGAGCCTGACCTCGTCGGATCAGGGCGTGATCGGAACCGGTTATGTCTTCGGAACCGGCGGAACTCTCGAGGGTGCGTTTCGCGCCAGCTGGGACGAGGGCGCGCTGATCTGGGTCGAGGACTGCCACGGCGATACCTACTCTGCCGTGCCAGTGGGCGACGTCGTCTACACCACCTCGCACGCTCACTTTTGTGGCAACATCGCTGGCCCGCCGCAGACCGACCCGTGGACCTTCCACCGCACCCTGACGTTCACATCGGAGGCGAAGGGAATCATCACCAGAAACCGGACAGGCGGCTCGTATTACAACTTTGAGGGAACGCCCCGGCCCGACCTGCTGACCTTCTACCCGGATATCAATTCGGGCACGTACACCGGTCAAGGGCAGGGACCATGGAACATCACCGCGAATGAGGACTACCTGCTCTATGGCGGCGAGTTCACGATCGTAAACAATAAAGGGCAGCAGGGGCTCGCGCGGTTCGCGGCTCGGACCATCGCCCCGAATAAAGAAGGCCCGCGGGTCACAAATACCTCCTTCGTGGCCGCAGACTTCGTGCCGTCCGTCGCGTCCTTCGTGCCGGGAGGCACCCGGCTGAGCTGGATGAGCGCCTACGACCGTGACAACGAAAACCTCAGCTACGAAGTGCTCAGGGACGGTGTGAGCGTCGCGACCATCCTGGCCGACTCCACCGATTGGGACCGGCCGATGCTCAGTTGGAGCGACACCGGGCTGACACCGGGACAAAGCTACGACTATCGCATCCGCGTGACCGACCCATTCGGCAACAGCCGCATCGGTGCCGTGGCCTCGGTCACGGTTGCCGAGGGAGCGGGGCTGAGTGACTACGCGGCATCCGTTTTGGGTGACTCGCCGCGGTCTTATTGGCCACTGGGTGAGCCGGAGGGCACAACGGCCTTCGACTGGACCGGCGGAGCCGACCTGGCAGTGCGGTCGGGCGTGACCAGAGATATCTCAGGCGCCATTGCTGAGCAGGCCGCCTCTCGCTTCGACGGAACGGCAAACGGGCTGGCCTCGACCGCAACGGCGGAAGAATCGTCGAACAACTTCAGTGTCGAGGTGTGGGTGAAAACCACAACCACCCGAGGCGGTAAAATCGTTGGATTTGGTGACAAGGCCACCGGCAGCTCGGCCGGGTACGACCGCCACGTCTATATGGACAACGGCGGCAAGATCTGGTTCGGCGCCTACCCCAGCGCGCTTCGCACCATTAATACGAGTGACAGCTATAACGATGGGCAATGGCATCACATTGTGGCCAGCCTCAGCCCGGCGGGCATGACGCTGTACATCGATGGCACGCGCGCGGCCCATCGCTCCGACGTGACGACCGGGCAGGTCTACCAGGGATTCTGGCGAATCGGCGGAGATACCCTCAGCAGCTGGACCAGCCAGCCGACGAGCGGGTACATTGCAGCCGATATCGACGAGGTCGCGCTGTACAACGGCCCGCTGAGCCGTCAGCAGGTGCTCGACCACTACGTCGCATCCGGCCGCACCTCACCGGTGCCGGCCGCCCCCGCCGATGCCTACGGTGCCGCCGTGTACGGTGCTGAACCCGACCTGTACTGGCGGCTCGGCGAAGCTGCCGGAACGAGCGCCCTCGATGCTGGCCTGTTGGGCAATTCCGGAACGTATTCCGGAGCCGTCACGAAGGGTACGGACGCACTGATCGCCGGGGCGAGCAATACCGCCGCCACCTTCAACGGCGGAACGGTCAGCAGCGACACGCAATTCGTGAATCCGACGACGTACTCGCTCGAGGCCTGGTTCAACACGACCACGACGCAGGGCGGAAAAATCATCGGCTTCGGCAACCGCCAGACCGGGCTGTCGACCAACTATGACCGTCACGTCTACCTGCAGGATGATGGGCGTCTCGTCTTCGGCACCTGGACTGGCAAAGCAAACACGGTCACCTCAGCCGCGTCCTACAACGATGGCGTGAGTCACCACGTAGTCGCCGTGCAGTCTCCCGCCGGCATGCAGCTCTACGTCGACGGCGCACTGGTGGGCACGAATCCGCAACCGGCGGCGCAGGCCTACTCGGGATACTGGCGCATTGGCAGCGACCCTACCTGGGGCTCGAGCAGCCCGGCGCTCGCCGGTACCCTCGACGAGGTTGCGGTTTATTCCACCGCCCTGGTGCCAAGGGTCATCGGCCAGCACTTCACGCTCGGATCGGGAGGAAGCACGGCCAACCTGCCACCGACAGCAGCCTTCGTCTCCTCGGTCGACGACCTGGCCCTGCAGGTTGACGCGGCGTCGTCGTCGGATTCCGACGGACAGATTGCGAGCTATGCGTGGACGTTCGGCGATGGCGCCACCGGCACCGCCGTCCAGGCGAGCCACACGTATGCCGAGTCGGGAATATACGAGGTCACCTTGACCGTGACCGACGATGCCGGGGCCACCTCGGCCGTCACCGAGTCGGTCACGGTCACCGCCGCCCCGCCGCCAGCCCCGGAGAATGCGCCTCCGGTTGCGGCCTTCACGTCGACGGCCACCGATCTTGCGGTCGCTGTCGACGGCGTCGGTTCGACTGACGCGGACGGCACGATCGCGGGCTACACCTGGGCCTGGGGAGACGGCGCGACCGAATCTGCCGCCGTGGCAACGGCAACCCACGGCTACGCGGGAGCCGGCACCTATGAAATCGTGCTCACGGTCACCGACGATGCCGGTGCAACGGCGAGCGCTTCCCGCAGCGTTGTGGTCACCGACCCGGCGCCAGCGCCGGCGACGGCGTTCGCAGCGGATGCCTTCAGCCGAGCCATGAGCACCGGCTTCGGCGCAGCGGACCTCGGCGGGTCATGGACCACGACCGGATCAGCAGCAAACTACGCGGTCGGTGACGGCGTGGCCAAACTCCGTGCCGTGCCAGGCAGGATGCTCAACGGCTATTTGAGCACGGTGTCAACCACTGAAACCGATCTGACCGTGACAACGGGCGTGCAGCAGGCAGTGACCGGCGGCGGCGTCTACCTCACGGCGATCGGGCGTCGGGTTGGTACGGACGACTATCGGGCCCGCGTTAAGCTGTTGGCCTCCGGGGCGGTGCAGGTGCAGATCCTGCATTATGCGACGAGTCTCAAGTCCTTGACCATCCCCGGCCTCAGCTACGTGGCGGGCGATCAGTTGCAGCTGCGGGTGCAAGTCACCGGCACCGTACCGACCACGCTCAAGGCGATGGCGTGGAAGCTCGGTGAGCCTGCCCCTGATACCTGGCAGGTCAGTGCGACGGATTCAACGGCCGCCCTGCAGCAGGCCGGTTCGATCGGGGTGGCGTTCTACGTCAGTGGCTCGGCCACCGTGAGCCCGATGACGGCGACCTTCGATGACCTGATCGCTGTGATGCCCCAGTAATTTGTCCAGGCAAGGCGCTATTTCGATGACAGGCACTGAGCAGGAAAGGGATCGCGCCGGATGCGGATCGTAACCACACGGGCGAGGTTGTACCGAACCCTGCGCAGCGCTTATCTTGAGCGTGCCCATGTGTTGCCGGAGGCGACCATTCTCTATCGGGCGAAACGATACGACTTTCACGAATCCCTGGTGGAGGGGCTCACCGTCGTGCAGGCCGGTCCGGTGCGCGCCGCCTGGCTGCTGGCTCGGTCGAAGGTGACCACCCTCGAAATCAACGAACCGCTTATGCTCTCAAGCGTGTGGGGCAGTGCGCTGGCCATCAGTGGCCTGCGAGCGCGGTCGCTGCTCGGTGGCCCGCGCGCGACGATCGTCAGCTACGCCATGGAAAACTCAAATCCTCTGGTCCGCCCGGTCGGCGAGGAGGGTCGACTGCGGCGCTTCGCCAACAGCCGCCTGTCGCGGTTTGTCTGGCGGCACACCGATCGCATCGCCTTCGGCACGGATGCCGCGAGAATTACCTACGGCAGCGCCCTGCGTCGGCCGTCGGCCGGAACCACGAGCACCGTCATCCCGGCTTTGCCCGCCCCGTGTGCCTGCCCGGTCGATTCCGGCCCTGGCGAGCCGCGCGTTGTTTTTCTCGGAGCCCTCGTGGCACGAAAGGGCTTTCCTGAACTGCTTGCGGCCTGGCCGAGCGTCACCGCTCTCATCCCCGCAGCGCGGCTGACCATCATCGGCAAGGGGGCCCTCGAAGACCGGGCCCGTCAAACGGCCGAGCAGGACCCGACGATCGAGGTCATTATCGACCCGCCGCGCAGTGAAATTCATGCTCACCTGCGGCGCGCGAGAGTGCTCGCCCTGCCATCTCAGCCAACGGCAACGTGGCGCGAGCAAATTGGCCTGCCCATAGTTGAGGGTCTGGCCCACGGGTGCAATATCGTCACCACGTCGGAGACCGGCCTCGCGGACTGGCTCACCGAGCACGGCCACGACGTCGTCGCCCCCGGGGCCGGGGTTCCGGCCCTGGCGAACGCGGTCATGCACGCCCTGCAGAAGCGGGTAGGAACTGGCGTGGCCGACCTGCCGGCGGTCGACGGGCGCCTGGCCGCCGACGCCTGGATGTTCGTCGGGACGCGCTAGAAAAGCCAACTCGGTGGATGGGTGCTCAGCGCGCTCGAACGGCGCGCACCGCGCACGCGTACGCCTCCAGGTGCCCGGCCACGCCGGTCTCCCAGGTGCGGGCCGAGAGATCGGGACGAGCCGTGTGGGACGAGAACCGAGCGGCGGCGAGCGCATCGGTGAGGTCCTGGGGCGAGAGTGTGTCGGGGTAGGTCAACACCCAGTCGCCGCCCACCTCGTTCGCCAGCGCCTCGGTGACAGCGTTCCGCGGCACCAAAACGGGGCGGCCGAGAGACAAGGCCAACAATGTGGCGCCAGAATTGTGCATCTCCTGGTACGGGAGGACGACTAGCTCGGCCTCGCCGATCTCGTGGGCGAGCGTCTCGTCGCTCGCGTAGCCCAGGCTGAATTCGATGCGTGGGTCTCCGGCCGCCAGAGCTCCCAACGTTCGGGCCAGCTCTGGCGTGTGGGGCTGACCGACGATCCGCAGCGTTGCGGACGATTCCGCAGCATCCGTTATCGCCGTGAAGCACTCGATCAGTGTGTTGATGCCCTTATAGGGGCGAATCAGGCCGAAAAAGAGCAGGCGACCGGGAACTGTCGAGGGGCAGGTCTGACCGGCATACCACTCGCGGTAATCGCCGTGTGCAATCGTACGTTCGAGCGCGCCCGCCGGAAGCGCAGTGAACGCGTTGAGCCGGATCCACAGGGTGGTTTGGCGGTCGAACGCTTGCAGCAGGCGCCGCTCGGTCGGTGACTTCTCTTCGTGGCTGCGCAGGTTATGCAGCGTACGAACCACGGCCGTGTGGCGCAGCCGCAGTCGCGTCAGCAGAAGTGCGAACAGCAGGCGCCGAGCCAGAGCGCGCGCCGGGGTGCGCCCCTGCAGCAGAATCTCTGGCCAGTGCACATGGAACACGTCGTATGGTGCCGTCAACGCACGCCACCAAGAGAATCCGTCAACCTGCACGTGCTCCCGCAGCCCCCGGTCGAGTTGAACGAGGTAGGGGTTGGTCGTGGCGCGGCCCTCCGGAAACGACTCGAGGATGCGCACTACTTGGTCCGCGCCGATTCCGAGTCGCGGCGGCCGGAGTCATCGAACGCGGCTTTGGGCGCTCGGGTGGCCGTGACTCGGTTGACCGGTCCGGTCATTGGTGCGGACACCCGCTTCACGGGTGCGAGCGGTCCGTAGTAGACCTCGGCGCGATGTTCGCGCACCTGGTTCAGTACGATGCCGAGAATGCGGGCGTTGACCGCTTCGAGGGACTCGAGGGTGGTCGTGAGCTGCTGACGGGTGGTCGTTTTGTAGCGAGCCACAACGATGGCGCCGTCGGTGAGGTGAGATAGCCCGAGGGCGTCGGTCGCCGGAAGCAGTGGAGGGGAGTCGACGACGATGAAGTCATAGTCTTCGAGCAGGCGCTTCATCAGCGTTTTCATCGCGGCCGAACCGAGCAGTCGCCCGGGGTTCGGCGGGACGGCACCGGACGGCAGTACATCGAGACCATCGGACCAGCGCACGATGGCATCTTCGGGTCCGACGTCGCCGAGCAAAATTGTGGTGAGGCCGACGTCGCCCTCGAGGTCACACAGCTCGGCGATAGACGGGCGTCGCAGGTCGGCGTCGATCAGCAGCACCTTCGCGGAGCGCTCGGCCATGGCCAGCGCAAGGTTGATGGCGGTCGTGGATTTTCCGTCGCGAGCGACGGCGGAGGTGACGACTGTACTGCGCGGCGGGCTGTCAACGTCGATGAATTCGAGATTGGCGCGCACCCGGCGGTAGGCCTCGGCCAGCGCGCTGTGGGGCATGACCCGCATGGCCAGGCCCGCGGGGTCGGAGCGCCGCTTACGCCCGACCATGCCGAGCAGCGGGTCCGATGAAACCCGGTCGAGGTCCTTCTGCGTGCTCACCCGGGTATCGAGAACCTCCCGGGCCAGGGCATAAAGCACGCCGACCATGAGGCCGAGCAGCAGGCCGGTGAGCACGATGAGTCTGGTATTGGGCGAAAACGGTGCACCGGGGAGTTGCGCGGGTGACACGGTCTTCACCGAGATCGACGGCAAATTGTCGGGGCCCTTGGGTGCCAGGCTCTCCACCGTCGTGGCGAGCGACAGTGAAACGGCGTCGGCCAGCTCGACGGCCTGCTCCGCTGACGTGCTGGTGGAGGTGATATTGATGAACACGGTATTGAGCGGCGTGACGGCGGACACCTGGGCGGCGAGGCTCTGGGGGGTCGTATCCAGTTCCAATCGGGTGATCACCGGGCCGAGAACGGTCGGCGTCGTCGCGAGCTGCGCATAGGACTGTACGAGATTCTGCGTGAAGGTGGAGGTCTGCAGGAGTTCGCTGGTGGTCTCACCGCGATCGCTCGTGACGAAAACACTGTTGGTGGCCTGGAACTGCGGGGGCAGGCTCGCCGCATACCCCCACGCTGCCGCACCGCCGAGCAGCCCGACAATAAGGATGATCAGCCATCGCCTCGTGATGGTTCTCAAATAGTCGATCGGTTCCACAGCATTCTCCGTTCAGTTGCGCCCACACTACAATCAAGCTGATCAAAACTCACATTCGTCGGGCCGCAGCACATCCCCCAGTAGGAGGTACGTCGCCGAATAGTTCAGGGGCGCTGGAATACTCGGTCCAGATGCAGCGGATGCCCAGCTACGGCTGGGTCGCTCCGACGCCGCCCAGCGCGGTCATGTCCCGAAACCACTTGGCCAAAGCGAGCGCCAGATACAGTGCGTTAGCGACAAAGAGCACGGCGTACACCCCGAAGAACAGCGGGGGAGCGCCGAGCAGCACAAACGCGAGGCAGAGCACACCGTAATCGGTCGGCACCCCCAGGAGCGAGCGCAACACCGTGCGGCGAGCGGTCGATGGCGGAGCCAGGGGAGCATGCTTGGCCTTGAGCAAGTCGTTCAGGATCATCGCGAAGAACGATACGGCCGCCACCGCGGTGAACCCGATCGGAACCAGCAGCAAGGCCGGATCAGTGAAGGCAAAATGCGTGAACGCGGTGATCAGCACGGCCAGGTGGAGCGTGGAGATCTTGATGGCGTCGATGACATGGTCAAGCCATTCGCCGGAGGCTGAGCCACCACCACGCAATCGTGCGACCTGGCCATCGGCCGAGTCGAAGGCGTAGCCGACGGCCAGCAGCAGCCACACGGTGATGCCGAGCAGCCAGCTCGGCTCGCCGATCGCGAGCAGCCCGATGGCGCAGAAAGTGAAGCCGGCGCTGATCGCCGTCACATTATTGGGGCTGAGTCCCTTCCGATAGGCGCCGGCCGCGATGTAACGGCCGACTCGTCGGTTCACGTAGACCGAGTAGGCGGGCGCACCGCGGGTGGCGACTTTCTGGGCGGAGGACAACCGGCGTACGGTGTCGAAATAGCCTTCCGTTGGCTGCGCGGTCGGGGCTGGCGTGCTGGTCATAGTGTGATTCCCCTGGACGGTGCGGTTGACGGTTGCCGGCTCATGGTCTCGGGCAGGCTCCAGGTTGACTCCTCGGCACGGCCGCTGCTCTGATGGTGCGTGCTGTAGCCAGCGGCCACACGGCGGGCAAGGCCCTCGTAGCTCGCCGTGACAGTGTCCCAGTTGTATAACTTCGCCGCCCGCTCCTGCAGCGCGGTTCCGACCTCGGCGGTGCGATCGGGGCTCCGCTCGGAGTCTTCGATCAGGGCGCCGAGCGAGTCCGCGTGGCTGAAGTAGGCACCGTGGGTGCCGAGCACCTCCCGGTTGAAGACGACATCCCAGGCGATGACCTTGGTGCCGGCACCCATCGCCCGCAGCAGCGAGGGGTTGGTTCCGCCGACGGAATGGCCGTGTAGGTAGGTGCGCGCGTGCGCGTACAGCTGGTCGAGCTGGCCCTGGTCCCAGACGCTTCCGATCATGCGGATACGCGAATCGGAGGCGGCCAGGTCGGCAATGCGATTGATGTGATCGACCGCGTACGGTGCAGAGCCGACCACCACGAGCGGAAGCAGGGCGCCGCTGGCCCGGTAGCCTTCGACGATCACATCGACATGGTTCTCCGGCTCGAACCGAGCGACGACGAGGTGGTAGCCGCCGGGGAGGAGGCCGAGTTCGGCGAGCCGATCGCACGGGGTGTCCGTAAGAATCTTGGTGCCGTACGAGATCAGCTCGGTGGGCACCTCGAACTCATCCTGGTAGTAGTCGACGATTCCCTGCGCGTCGGCGATCAGGGCATCCGCTTCACGAACAGCTACCTCCTCGGCCCACCGATAATAGCGGCGGCCGGTTGGGCCCCACTTGTCGCGCTTCCACTCGAGTCCGTCCACGTGCACAACGCTGGGAATTCCGCGCAGGCGCAACAGAGGGACGAACGGTGCATTGGCGGCGTTGAAGACGAACGCGACATCGAGGCGGCGATGGGTGGTCGCGTGCAGCACCGAGAGCCCGGTGTGGCTGAGGGTTTCGAGAATCTTGTGCCGCAGGGCCGGCAGCTCAACCAGCGTCATGCCGAGATATTCTTTTGGCGCGGGCTCTACCGTGTGGCGGCAGTACACGGTTACGTCGTGGCCGCGGTCGACCATTCGCCGGCCGATCTCCTCGACGGCCGTTTCAAAACCACCGTAAGTGGCGGGTACTCCGCGGGTGCCGATCATTGCGATGTGCAGGCGTCGTTGGCTGGTGGGCGCAGTGAGTTCGGTCCCCACGGTCATGTCAATACGCCCCTACTGGTTGGATGACGGTCTTGAAGGTGCGCCAGATGATCATCAGATCGCCGGCCAGCGACCAGTTCTCGACGTAGTACAGGTCGAGCCGAACGCTGTCTTCCCAACTCAGGTTGGAACGCCCGTTGACCTGCCACATGCCGGTCAGACCGGGCTTGATATAAAGGCGTCGGTGCACGTGGGTCTCGTAGCCCTGCACTTCCTCCGGAAGCGGCGGACGGGGGCCGACCAGACTCATTTCACCCACAAAGATGTTCCAGAGCTGGGGCAGCTCGTCGAGCGAGTACTTGCGCAGCACCCGGCCGATCTTGGTGATGCGGGGGTCATTGCGAATCTTGAACAGCACCCCGGCGGCCTCGTTCTGGTCGAGGAGGCCAGCCAGGTCGTCTTCGGCCGTCTCCACCATGGAACGGAACTTGATCATGCGGAAGGTCTGGCCATTGCGGCCGCAACGCTCCTGGCGAAACAGCACCGGGCCGGGGCTGTCGATCTTGATCAGCACAGCGATCACGGCCAGGACGGGCAGCAGAAACACGATGGCGAGTCCGGTCGTCACGATGTCCAGGGTGCGTTTGAGGGCATGACGGCCCCCTTCGAACCGGGGGATTTCGACGTGGATCAGCGGGAGGCCGTCAACGGGACGGAAGTGGATGCGGGGACCAGCGACATCCGTTAGCCGGCTGGAGAGAACGAGCTCGGCCGACGTGCCCTCGAGGTCCCAGCCGAGGTTGCGGATGTAGGCGCTGCCACCGCTGGGCTGTCCGGCCACGATGACCGTGTCGACGCCCATGGCCGATGCGGCAGCGGCGACATGTTCGAGATCGGACACGATCGGCACCAGGCGGTCGCCAGCGGCTATCTCAGCGCTGTCGCTCTCTTCGAGTGCGGCCCCGACGATGTAGTACGCGGCGCCAGACTTGGTGTCGATCTGGCTGACGACATACTCAACGTCCTCCCGGTTTCCCACCACGATGACCCGGGCAAGATAGTGGCCGAACGTGCGCTGGTGCAGCAGCCATTTGCGCCACAACCACCGTTCGAATACCAGGGCGATGACGCCGAGGGGCAGCGCGAGAATGAAAAAGAGGCGCGCGATGTCAACCTGCAAGATGAGAAAGGCGATGGCGAGCATGCCGAAGGTCACGGCGCTCGCATTCACCACCTGTTTGTACTCGTGCGCTCCCGCACCCACCACGCGCGAATCGCGAGTATGGAACAGCTCGAGAGCGACGAGCCAGGTCACCACGATCAGCAGGGACACCAGCCAATAATTGGCGCCGAACGATCCGGGAACGGCCGGAATACCGCGCACACCGAACCGAAAGACCAGGGCAACAGCCACGGCCAGCACGATGACGGTGACATCGGTCAGTCGCAGCTTCGTGCGGTAGCGGCGCGCCCAGATGAGTCCCGACGACGGGGTGTCGAGCGCGATGTCACGGGTGGCTGACGCAGCCTGGTCGACGAGACGGAGCTTCGGCGCGCGACGAAGGGAATCGCCTACCGGGAGTGGCGCGGGGGAGTCGGGTTCACTCATGCGTGCTTCCCGGTGTGATCGAACGCCAGGGCGCGGCCAGATAGGGGCAATCGGGTGCGCGAGGCACCGGACTGGCGCAGGCTGCGCTGACGGTGGAGCGACGGGTCGGGGTGTGTGTCACGTTGCATTCCCTGCAGTCGGGTTTACAGGAACAGGTGGTCTTAGCGACAAGGTGACGATGCTGGCACTTGTCTCTCGGTGGAGCGCGGCAGTGAAGATGATTCTTTCTCAGCAACTTACTGGCAGAGACTACCCCGATTCAAGTCGGCCGCGCTGTAACCTCAACGGGGGGCAGCTTCCCCGTGCCGGGTAGGGCAGTCCGTCACGGGCCATGTTTGTGTCGCCACGAACGGCTTGGCGTCTCATTAACGTGCGGTATTGCGGCACACTTGGGCGTTATCGGCGGCCGCGCACCCGCACGGCGCGGGTCGTAGGCTGATCGGAGCCAACGCATTGCCGGGGAGAATTCACATGACCGAAAGATTTACGAGATTTCCTGTCATTGACGGACACAACGATCTTGCCTGGGCCTGCCGCGCGCATCGTGACTATTCCGTCAGCGGACTCGATTCCGAGCAGGATTCCGGGCGCAGCGCGCTTCAAACGGATGTCCCCAAGTTGCGTCGCGGAGGCGTACACGGCCAGTTCTGGTCGGTTTGGGTGCACACCGATCTGGAGGGGACGGATTCGGTCCAGGCAACCCTCGAGCAGATCGACTTCATTCACCGCCTGATTGCGGCGTATCCCGACGACTTCGAGTGGGCCGTCACGGCCGACGACGTCGAGCGCGCCCAGCTGAATGGAAGAATCGCGTCGCTGCTGGGCGTTGAAGGCGGCAATCAGATCAACAACTCGCTCGCCGTGCTGCGCGAATACGCCCGCCTGGGTGTGCGGTATATGACGCTGACCTGGAATTCCTCGACCGAGTGGGCTGACGCAGCAGTGGGCGATGTGACCCACGACGGAATAAATGATCGAGGTAGAGCAGTCATCGCGGAGATGAACCGCATCGGCATGATGATCGACCTCTCGCACGTCTCGGCCGCGACCATGCAGGACGCGCTGGACGCGACCGAGCTGCCGCTCATCTTCAGCCACTCGTCGTGCTTTGCTCTCAACCCCCACCCGCGGAACGTGCCGGATCAGATTCTCACCCAGCTCAAGGCCAACAATGGTGTGCAGATGATCACCTTCGTGCCCGCGTTCATCTCGGCCGACTATCGACGCTGGGAAGACGAAGGCTCGGCGGGGTACAAGCCGCTCGTGACGGTCGCGCACGTTGCCGACCATGTTGAGCATGCCCGGCGGGTGGCCGGCGTCGACCACATCGGCCTCGGCGGTGACTTCGACGGCTGCCCCGACATGCCGGTTGGTCTGGCCGACGTCTCGGAGTACCCGAACCTGTTCGCCGAGCTGTCGCGTCGCGGTTGGAGCGACGCTGACCTGGCCAAGCTCGGCTACCAGAACGTGCTGCGCGTGCTGCGCGCGAACGACCCCGCCTATCGCGCGTTTATCGCGTAACGGCTGCTGCCGGTGAACGGATGCTGCGGCATCCGCTTGTTTCGTGCGGCTCTGCACAGGCTTTGCCCAGTGGGTCTGCCTATGGTCGAGGGAGGTCGCGAAATGCGGCCCCGGACGACGGATCAGTACCCGGCACAAGACAAGACTGGCCGAGGAGTAGCAGTCATGTCGTGGATCGTACTCATTGCGTCCGGAGTGCTGGAAGCTGTCTGGGCGACGGCGCTCGGCAAGTCCGAGGGCTTCAGCAAGTTGTGGCCGACCATTATCTTCGGCGGTGCGCTTGCACTCAGCATGGGCGGTCTGGCCTGGGCGATGCGGGAGATTCCGATCGGAACGGCCTACGCCGTCTGGGTCGGCATCGGCGCGGCCCTCACCGTGGTCTGGGCCATGATCAGCGGCGATGCGAGCGTGTCGTGGCTGAAGATCGCGCTGCTGCTCGGCCTGATCGGCTGCATCGTCGGCCTCAAACTCGTCGACACCCCGCCCAAAACTGCAGCTCTCGGGGACGGTTTTTACAACGAGTCGACGAGCACGCGCTAGCCGAGGAGTTCGTCAACGTAACACCAGCGCCATGATTCCCGCGGCTCGGCGCTGCACATGATGGCGTGGCCGGACTGTTGGAAATGCTTGGTCGCGTGCTGACCCGCGGATGAATCGCAGCACCCCACGTTTCCGCAGGCCAGGCACATTCGAAGGTGTACCGGGGTGGTGCCTTCGCGCACACAGTCCTTACACTCAGGGTCCTGCGGCACTGACTGCTCGCCCACGGTCCGTAGGTGCTCGCAGCCGCCCGCGCCCAGGCGCGCTTCGTCGTTGTCGCGCCGATTGGCGGGTCGGGCCGGGGTGCGGGCGTCGATGTCCGCACCCTCGGTGGAGGAATCCAACATGGACTCCTCCACGTCGAGCATCTCCAGCACTTCACTGATCACCTCGTGGGCGTAATCGCCGGTGCGACGCAGTTTGAGAACCCTGGCGCGCTCCGCATCGAGCATGGCCAGCCTCAGCTGCACGTAGCGCTTGCTGGGAGTGCGGTCTGCGAGCTCCGAACGCCCGAGGCGCTCCCATGCTGCCCTGTTGCGTTCCTGCGTGCGGCGTTCGAGCATGGCCAGCACCTCTGGAGAATCGCCGGGCCGGGTGTGCTGGCGCAGGTTTTCGATTCCCGCGGCGGTGGCCTGGTCCATCAGCGCGGCCTGGCTGAGCGCATCCGCATGGATATCTGGGCCGTGCACGCCGAGGGCCCGTACCAGCCACGGCAAGGTGAGGCCTTGCACAACCAGCGTTCCCGCCACGACTCCCAGGGCCGCGAGAACGAGGACGGGGCGGTGTGCGACGTCTTCTGGCAGGGCGAACACGGCAGCCAGGGTGACCACACCGCGCATACCCGCCCAAGACACGATGGTGGGCAACTGCCAGGGTGGTGCGGGGTCAGCCGCGCGAATTTTGGGTATCAGCCGAGGCAGATAAATGGCCGGGAACACCCACACCGGGCGCAACAGGAGAACCGCGACGAATACGACAATACAGGTGCCCCAGATGCGCGCGGCGCCAAGCGAATCGCCGGAGGTCGCCTCAATAATTGTGCGCACCTGTAACCCGATCAGCAGAAAGACGGAGTTCTCGAGCAAAAACTGGACGGTGGCCCAGTTGCTGCGCTGACTCAATCGGGAGGCGCCGCCGGGCATCGCTGGCGACTTGGTGCCGATCACGAGGCCGGCCACGACGACAGCCAACACGCCCGATGCGTTGATCTCCTCCGCCGGGATATAGGCCACGAACGGGGCTGCGAGAGACATGGACGTGTTTATGGCGACGTTACGCACCCGTTTTCGGATCTGCAACAGGAGCCACGCCGCGATTAGTCCGATCACGATACCTCCACCAGCGGCCAAAGCGATGTCAGACGCCACCTGCCAGACGGTGACGCTGCCGCCAATAGCAACGATCGCCGTGCGAAGGAGCACCAGTGCGGTCGCATCGTTGACCAGTGACTCGCCCTCCAAAAGACTCACTACCCGGCGCGGTAGCCCAACGCGACGGGCAATCGTGGTCGCCGCTACCGCGTCCGGCGGAGCCACCACCGCGCCTAGGGCGAACGCCGCAGCCAGCGGAATCTCCGGGATCAGCCACCAGACGACGAGGCCGATGGCTACGGTTCCGAAAATGACGTAGCCGACCGACAGTAGTGCGATAGAACGCAGGTTTGTGCGGAACTCGACCAGGGAGGTACGAATGGCGGCCGCGTAGAGCAATGGAGGCAGGATGCCCACCAATACCAGTTCCGGATCCAGCTTGATCGCTGGAATAAACGGCAGGTACGAGCCGATCACTCCAACGACCACCAGCAGCAGTGGAACGGACAGGTTCAGGCGCCTCGCGAGAGCACTGGCCGCGCAGACGACGGCGACGAGAGTGAGAAGACCGAGTGCGACATTCATTTTTTTACCGCCAAGAGTTGCAGGGGACTGACTACGGCAAGATATGTCCGGTGGCAGTGAAGAGTCGGTACCATTCTCCCCTGGTGAGGGTGATATGAGACCCCACGGCCGAAACGCCGGCGGTGATTAGCGGCGCATGCGTAATGCTCAATTGCACCTGATTGACGATGAGCGGTTGCGCCACCGAATGCTTCAGTAACTCGACCTGCCCGGGAGTGTGATTGGAGACGCCGAAATTGAGTACTTTCCCCGCATCGTGCAGAATCTTGAAGGCTTCGGCGACCTCATCTTGTTCCATGAGCGCGTCGGGACGGTGCAGCAGCAGGTCGAGGTAAACGGTCTTCAACGCCGCGAGTGATTCGTCGACGGACCGTAGGATGTGCCCCTTGGAGAAGTCCAGAAGCCCGATCGAAGGCCGACCTTGGACTGGATGGCGACGCTTGCCCGTCCTTCGGCGGAAAACGTGACGGCTTCGCCGAAACGCCGCTCGCATTCGTGGGGCTCGCCGCCATACACGTCGGCGTGATCGAAGAAATTTATGCCGGCGTCCGGGCGGCTCCAACCAAGGATCGAACCTCCTGGTCGGCGAGGGGAACAACTCGCATCAGCCCGAGAACGATGTCGGAGACCGGGAAGTGTGTATTCGGTGATGTCATCGTCCTCATGTGCCCATTTTGGACGCAGACGGACACAAACCGACGTTCAGCGGCCACATTCGTACCCTAGTTGAGTCGACGGGCGAGGTCGCTCAAAGCGGTGATCGTGTGCTCCGGTGCCGCAAAGTAGCTCGGGTAGGCCTCGCCCGTGCGGTTCAACCACGCGGTGCCCAGGCCTGCCCTGACCGCCCCATGGATGTCCCAGGGGTGCACGGCCACCAGCACCAAGTCGCCCGTTGTAACCCCGCACGCAGCCGCGGCATAGTCGTAGGCGGCCTGAACCGGCTTCCACGCTGGGGCGTCTTCTACCGTGAGTACGGCCTCGAAGTCGCTCCGCAGCCCGGCCCGGGTCAGCAGGGACTCGGCTACCTGATCCGATCCGTTGGACAATGTCACGAGGCGCATGCCCGCGCTTTTCAGGGCCCGGATTCCGTCAGCGATGTCCGGGTGCAGGCTCAACGATTGGAAGCCGTTCATGATGTGGGTCACGGCATCGTCGAGACTGCGGGTGAGCGCCACATCGCGGAGCAGTCCGCGCAGAATCTCCGAACCGATCGTCGCGAATTTTGCAGTACCACCCGCGGCGGCGAGGGCGAAGCCATCCCGCAGCAGCGCGGCGAACCAGATTCGGGCCAGTTCGGCCGGGGCGCCGATCTCCACGAATCGGGCGCTCAGCGGGGACATGTCGGAGAGAGTCTCGTTGACATCGAATACGATCACTGATGGTGTGCTGGTCATGACTCGCTCCGTGGGTTGGTGGGTGTGTCGGTCGGCACCAGGCGCGCGATGAAGCGCTGCACGTCGTCGATGTGCGCGGCGGTGAGTCCGATGTTCATGTCGGGCTGCACCAGAAGCGTGGGTCGCGCCTCGGCGGCCGCCCAGGCGACGGCATCCTGGCGCAGGATGTCATCGATCCAGATCACCGCGTCGGGCTGCGGCTCCTGCCGGGCCAGCCAGCGGGCGACCCAGTGCAGCTTCGCTGTCGGTGCGGGAGCTGACGGAGCGGCGTGCAGGTTGCGCGGAAAGGCGATGCCCTCGGTGTCTGCTGCCAGGCCGAGGTCCCGGGTCAGGTGAAACGTGTGCGTGGGTGACCACGTGGTCGCCCAGACGATGGATCCCAGCTCGGCGAGCCGCCGCACGAGCTCCTGGCGCGGCGCATCGAGCACAAGCCGCTGGCCGACGACCCGCGGGTTCAGTACCCCATCGACGTCGAGCAGGATAAGAACGGTGCGCGTGGTCATCATTCGAGCCTAGGTGTTCCTTTCGGATGATGTCGGTGCTGCCACCTTCGGCACCTGATGCGCGCTGCCTCGTGAATGGATGGTCCGTCCCGCTCGATTCCGCGTACGGGCGCTTCCTGAAACGGTGACCGGCAGCGATTGTTCTCGGGACATCAGTCCGCGGGATTTGCTCGCAGCCACGCACGGACTTGTTCTGCATGAGCGTCCGCCGGGAAGACGGGATAAAACACGTGCCTGACGGTCTGCCCGTCGACGACGAGGTTCATCCGCTTGAGAAGTGTCAAGCCTGCGACCATGAAGGTTGGGAGTTTGTGCGCCCCGGCCAATCGCCCATTCTCGTCGGAGAGGAGCGGGTAGGGCAGGTGCAACCGCTCGACGGCCTCGCGTTGTTAAGCGCTGCTCTGCGTGGAGAGCCCGGTCACGCTTCGCGCACCGGCCTCATGGAGCTGGGCCAGGTTGTCGCGAAAGCTGCGGGCTTCGGCGGTGCACCCCTTTGCTCCGGGAATGCCTGCCCATCCGATTGGCTCGGCCTGGCCCGGAACACCGGTTCGTGGATAGATAAACATGACCCAGCGCCCGGGCGAGACGTTTTTGATGCTCATCTCACCGCCCGATGTCGATGCACGGGCGATGTCAGGCAGGTGCAATCCGATCAGGTGATCGGCTGCACCGTCGTCGGTGGGCGTCGGGAGGGCATCCGTCACATGGTTCACTTTTCGTGATGTGCTCACCGTCAAGGAGTCAGCCCGAGGAATTTCCCGAATGGGCTGGAGCCGTCGACCCTGAGCTCAGGCCTGGGCCGGCACAGCGTTTCTGCAGTCAGAACCAGTTTCTGGCTCAGGGCCATCTCGCCGTCGCGAACCGGCGCCAAGGCCACCGGGCCGCAGGCACCCGACGACAACGATTCAAGTGAGCTGCAGCTCGCACCCGCCCTGTCGAGGACGCACTGTCGCGGGCGCGCTGCCCGAGACTCGGACCGGGCATAAAAAAGGCCACTCCCCGAGTCCCTCACGAGTGAGTTTCCTAGGGAGTGGCGGTGGTGGCCCCGACCGGCGTCGATCCGGTGACCTTTCGATTTTCAGTCGAACGCTCTACCAACTGAGCTACAGGGCCCCAAAGATACGTCAAAACGCGTCTTCTAAGAAAAAAAGCCCTTCCTTTCGAAAGGGCTATATTTCCTTTGCGACCCTGACCGGACTTGAACCGGCGACCTCCGCCGTGACAGGGCGGCGCGCTAACCAACTGCGCTACAGGGCCTCGAGGTGAAAATTGTGAATCTGTGTGCGAGGCACTCGGTAAGACTATTCTATTTCTTTACTACTTTTTCACTTACTCTGTGTGCACGTGCAGTTTGCGTAGCCCCAACGGGATTCGAACCCGTGTTAACGCCGTGAAAGGGCGCCGTCCTAGGCCGCTAAACGATGGGGCCGTGAGCCATAAAGTTCATGGCTGCCGAAGAGTAAGCATACGGTCTTGTAGGGCGAAGGCCAAATCGACGCGCGCAGCATCCGCTTGAAAGCTGCCCATTTTGTGACGCCAATTCGCACCGCGCCCACAAATGTGCGGGCCACAGCCCTTTTCGCGAGTTAGATTCGGCGTTGAAACTGGGCCAAACCTGCTCAATTTGTTACTCTGAAGAGTCTGCTGCGGCGCAAGCTGCAGCTGGAAAGCCCGTTGGGAAACAATGATTCGTTCTACAGCCGTGATCCGCCGCTCCGGAAACGCTCCGGCCAGCCGTTTTCGAGCGGGCAGTCGGTGGCCGCGGCACGGCCTGGCGCTAACCAGCGTCGTCGCAGCCATGACCCTTCTGGTCACGCTGGTGGCCCCGGCCGCCCCGGCGCGGGCGGTCGATTACCCTTCGTGGCAGGATCTGCAGAACGCCAAGGCGAACACCAGTGCCGCCGCCGCGCAGGTGACCGCGATCGAGAATCTCATCGCCAGCCTGCAGGTGCAGGTGCAGGAGACCCAGGCCGCCGCCGAGAAGAGCGCCATCGAACTCGAAGACGCGCAGCGAGAATTTGACGATGCCACCCGTCGGGCCGAGGACATCCAGAAGCAGGCAGACGACAGCAAGGCCACAGCGGATACCGCCACCAAGCAGGCCGGCCAGCTCGCCGCCCAGCTCTACCGCACCGGTGGCACGGACCTGAGCGTCAACCTGTTCCTGGAAGGCGGAGGGGACGGCGCCGACGCCGACCTGCTGCTGGCAAAACTCGGCAGTATGAGCAAGTTGGTTGAGCGCAGTTCGGATGTGTACGACGAGGCGCAGTCCGCCATGAACAACGCCCAGTCGCTCGGGGACCAGGCCAAGGTCGCCCAGGCGGAACGCGAAGTGTTGCGCGTCGCCGCCGAGGCCGCCCTCGTTGCGGCACAGACCGCGGCCGAGGCGGCGGCCAATGCCCTCGCCGAATCCGAAGCCAAGGGCATCGAGCTCGAGCAGCAGCTGCAGTTCATGCGCGACGCCCAGGCCACGACAACGGCCGGCTACGAGGCTGGCGTGGCCGAACGTGCCCGCCTCGAAGCAATTCGGGTGGCGGCTGAGGCCGAACGTGCGCGGGTGGCCGCGGCTGCAGCGCGCGCCAGCGGCGGCTCCGGCGGAACGGTGAGCATGTCCGGCTGGGGCGTACCGGCCAGCGGACGCATCACCGGCGGCTACGGCCCCCGCTCGACCATTTGCGGCAGCGGCGGACAGTGCAGCGGAAGCTTTCACTACGCGACAGACCTCGGCACCGGTTGCGGCGCGCCCATCTACGCCGCCCACGCCGGCGTCGTCACCTGGGCCGGACGCCTCGGCACCTACGGTAACTTCGTGAAGATCAGCCACGGCGACAACGTCTCGACCGGCTACGCCCACATTCGCGACGGCGGGTACAACGTGGGTGTCGGCCAGTCTGTATCGGCGGGGCAGCTCATCGCCAGCTCCGGACAGACCGGGGCCGCCAACGGCTGCCACCTGCACTTCGAAGTTTGGATTGGTGGAAACCGCATCAATCCCGTTCCATTCATGGCCGACCGGGGAGCAGCACTTGGCTAACAACAGCACACCTGCACGGAATACCGCAGCGTTACCGAGCACCACTGCACGTGCACGAGTTCACGCACGATCGAAGCGCCTGTTCTCGGCCGTCGCGATCGGCGCGGTCTCGGCCGTGACGGCATCCGTTGCCGCGGCCGGCGGGGCGGCGTTTGCCGCGCCGGACTACCCGAGCTGGAACGACGTCGAAAAGGCCAAGCAGAACGAGTCGACCAAGCAGACTGAAATTGCCACGCTGGGTGAGCTGTTGGACGGTTTGGCCGCCCAGTCGGCGACCGCCGTGACGACCGCACAGATGGCGGCCGAGGAATATCGCATCACCCAGGACTCCCTGGCTGCCGCCACCGAGCGGGAAGCCAGCCTGAACGCGCAGGCGAAAAAGGCAGAGGCTGCCGCTGCGACGTCGAAGATGCGGGCCGGCCTGATCGCGGCCCACCTCGCCAAGTCCGGCGGCAACGGTCTCTCACTCAACCTGTTCCTGAGCGGCAACAGCGCCGATGACCTGCTCAGTCAGCTCGGTACAGCCAGCAAGCTCAGCGAGCAGTCCGAGCAGATTTACACCGAAGCGCGCCAGGACCAGAACGCGGCCGAGTCGCTCGGCGACCAGGCGGCGTCGGCCACCGACGAACGCGAACGCCTCACCGCAGAGTCCAAGACCACCTTTGAGGCGGCGGCTGCGAGCTCAGCGGCGGCCGAGGCAGCCTACGACACTCAGCAACGCCGGTCGAGCGAGCTGTTCGAGCAGCTCGCCCTGCTCAAGGACACCACGGCCGAGGCTGAGCGCAGCTTTCACGTCGGCGAAGAAGCGGCCGCTGCAGCGAAAGCGTTCGCGCAGGCTCAGGCGTCCGCTGCGGCAATAGCGGATGCTGCCGCTGCCGCAGCGGCGCAGGACGCCGCGGCCGCTGAGGGTTCCGGCTCGGATTCTGGGTCCGGTTCCGGCAATGGTTCGGGGTCTGGCGCGGTCACTCCGGTGGTGCCGAGCGTGCCGAGCGTGCCGAGCGTGCCGAGCGCTCCGGCTGGCGGCGGTACGACCGTTCCGGCGCCGAATGCGAGTGCCGTCGACACCGCTCTCGCCTTCGCCAGCGACCAGCTCGGCGACCGTTACGTTTTCGGCGGTTCCGGCCCCGACGCCTGGGACTGCTCGGGTCTGACCAAGGCGGCCTACGCCGCGGCGGGCATCTACATCGGCACCCACTCGGCCACGGACCAGTACAACACCATGGCGCGGCAGGGCAAGCTCGTCTCCTTCGCGCAGGTGCAGGTGGGCGACCTGTTGTTCTGGGGCAGCCCCGGCAATTACTACCACGTGGCGATTTACGTCGGCGGCGGGCAGATTCTCGAAGCTCCGAACCCCTCGGCGCGCGTGCGGGTGCACAGCATCTGGTCGTCCTGGGCTGTTGCGCCCTACGTCGGTCGCCCCGCAGCGTAGCGCGGAGCTCTCAGGCCCCGCATGAGACCGGACGTGTAGCTAATTCTGGAGATCTTCGCGGGATCGCACGATGGCCAGCAGACCAGTGCGACGACCGCACCAGCACTTGGCGGATTTTCTGATGTAGCCCCCGCGGGTGGGGGCCCCGAGCCAGACACCAAAAAGGGGGCTCCTGCCGCCGGATAACCGGTGACCGGAGCCCCTGTTCGTAGCGCCCGCCTGCTGTTTCGCGCTGAGGGGGCGCAAACCGTTCAACCGAAACCGGTTTTAGGTCGATTTGGGCCCCCTCAGGAAGGTCCTGCGGGCTAGTGGCCCTCTTCGGCCAGCTTCGCGATGCCGTCAACCACGATCTGGTTGGCTTCGGCGGCGTCACCCCAGCCCTCGGTCTTGACCCACTTGTTCGGCTCGAGGTCCTTGTAATGCTCGAAGAAGTGCTCGATTTCCTTGCGGGTGTACTCCGGAATGTCGAGGACATCCTGAATGTGGTCCCAGCGCGGGTCGCCAGCCGGAACGGCGATGACCTTGGCGTCTGAGCCGCCGTCATCGGTCATGTTGAACACGCCGACCGGACGCACGGAGACGCCAACGCCCGGGAACAACGGGTAGTCGAGCAGCACGAGAACGTCGACCGGGTCGCCGTCGAGGCCGAGGGTGTTCTCGAAGTAGCCGTAGTCGGTGGGGTACATAAAGCTCGTGTAGAGCACGCGGTCGAGATAGACCCGGCCGGTCTCGTGGTCCACCTCGTACTTATTGCGGCTCCCGCGGGGGATTTCGATAACTGCGTCGTATTCGGCCATGGCGTTGTTTCTCCCTTGATCTAAGTCTGCGGATAACGTTACTGGATGGAATCCACCCGCCGCCCGCGTCTGACCCCGGCCATCGCCGATATTCGCCGGGCCGTGCGCGCGTTGCTGCCGACCGAGGGGCTCGTGCTTGTTGGACTCAGCGGCGGCGCCGATTCGCTCGCGCTGGCCGCGGCGACCGCCTTCGAGGCCGGGCGCGCGGGTATCCGTGCCGGCGCGGTCATCGTCGATCACAATCTGCAAACCGGATCAGCGGATGTCGCAGTCGCAGCCGCCGAGACCGCCCGCCAGCTTGGCCTCGACCCCGTGCTCGTCTGGAGCGTGACGGTCGACGGCGACGGAACCGGCCCGGAGGCGGCCGCACGCACCGCACGCTATGCGGCGTTCACTGCGGCGCTCGAGCAGACCGGGGCGAGCGGCGTGCTGCTCGGTCATACCCTCGACGACCAGGCCGAAACCGTGCTGCTCGGGCTGGCCCGGGGCTCCGGGCCGACCAGCCTGCGCGGAATGGCGGCGCAAACCGGGCCGATTTTACGACCGTTGCTGGGCATCCGTCGCGCCGCTACCCGGCAATTTTGTGCGGATGCCGGCCTCGCGCCGTGGACCGACCCGCACAATTTCGACCCGCGCTATGCCCGGGTGCGGGCGCGCGAAACCGTGCTGCCGCTGCTGGAAAGCGAGCTCGGTCCCGGCGTCGCCGTGGCGCTCGCCCGCACCGCTCAGGCGCTGCGCGAGGATTCCGACGCGCTCGATGAGCTTGCCGACGCGGTCGCGCGCAGGCACTGGGCTCATGGCACGATCGACGCGGCCGCTCTCGCAGCGCAGCCGGCTGCGGTGCGGCAGCGCGTGATCCGATTGGGAGTGGAGCAGGAGTGTGGGGTGTGGCTCGACCGGCGGCAGACCCTGGCGGTGGCGGCCCTCGTGACCGATTGGCATGGACAGGGGGCACTCAGCCTGCCGGGTATTAGAGTTATACGGCAGGGCGGATTGTTGATTTTTTCCGTGCCAGCATAAATCTGAAGAAATGGACTGCACCTTTCATATGGAACCTCGCGACATTGACGGCGACCTCACCGAGATCCTGATCAGCGAGGAGCAGATCCGCGATCGCCTGGCCGAAATGAGCCGCGAGATCGAAGCGGACTACGCCGGCACCGATCTGCTGCTGGTCGGCGTGCTCAAGGGCGCCGTCATGGTCATGGCTGATCTGGCCCGCGAACTGCGCCACCCGATCACGATGGACTGGATGGCGGTCAGTTCCTACGGCTCCGGCACGCAGTCCAGCGGCGTCGTGCGCATTCTCAAGGACCTCGACACCGACCTGTCTGGCCGCAACGTGCTCATCGTCGAGGACATCATCGACTCCGGCCTGACCCTCTCGTGGCTGCTGGCGAACCTGAAAACCCGCGGTCCGGCATCCATTGAAATCTGCGCACTGCTGCGCAAACCGGATGCCGCGCGCGTCGACATCGACGTGAAATACGTCGGATTCAACATTCCGAACAAGTTCGTGGTCGGTTATGGCCTCGACTATGACGAGAAGTACCGCAACCTGCGCTCGGTCGGAATTCTCGCCCCGCACGTGTATTCCACCGTCGCGGCCGCCGCGCTCTAACAGCGTTCGGCTCTGCGCCCGAGTTTTCCTTTGGGCGAACACACGGCATTCCCTTGTAAACGCGCGCTAGCCTGAGGTCACCATGAACGTCAAGAAGCTACTCCGCGGCCCCATTTTGTACATTGTGCTCGCCGTCATCGCCGTCTGGGTGGGGTCAAGCCTCATCACCATGTCCGGATTTCGTGAGGTCAGCACACAAGAGGGCCTGAGCTTTCTTGAATCGGGCAACGTCGCCGAGGCGACTATCGTCGATGGCGAACAACGCGTCGACCTCACGCTGACCAAGGCCAGCGGCGACCTCGGCACCCAGGTTCAGTTCTATTACGTTGCTCCGCGTGGTGAAGAGATCATCACCGCGGTGACCGCAGCAAACCCGAAGGACGGCTTCACCGACGAGGTGCCGCAGCCCAACTGGGTGCTCTCCGTACTGAGCTTCCTGCTGCCCGTGCTGCTGATCGGTGCCTTCTTCTGGCTCATGATCTCGATGCAGGGCGGTGGCAGCAAGGTCATGAAGTTTGGCAAGTCCAAGGCCAAGCTCGTCTCCAAGGAAAGCCCACAGGTCACCTTCGCCGATGTCGCCGGCGCCGATGAAGCCATCGAAGAGCTCGAAGAGATCAAAGACTTCCTCAAGGAGCCGGCCAAGTTCCAGGCGGTCGGAGCCCGCATCCCCAAGGGCGTTCTGCTGTATGGCCCTCCCGGGACCGGAAAGACGCTGCTGGCCCGGGCCGTGGCCGGCGAGGCCAACGTGCCGTTTTACGCGATCAGCGGCTCGGACTTCGTGGAAATGTTCGTCGGCGTCGGAGCCAGCCGCGTGCGTGACCTGTTCAGCCAGGCCAAGGAAAACGCCCCGGCCATTATCTTCATCGACGAGATCGACGCCGTTGGTCGTCACCGTGGTGCCGGAATGGGCGGCGGCCACGACGAACGCGAGCAGACCCTGAACCAGCTGCTGGTCGAGATGGACGGCTTCGACGTGAAGGCGAACGTCATTCTGATCGCCGCCACCAACCGACCAGACATTCTCGACCCCGCTCTGCTTCGCCCTGGCCGGTTCGACCGGCAGATCGGCGTTGATGCGCCCGACATGCTCGGTCGCAAGCGCATCCTTGAGGTGCACTCCAAGGGCAAGCCGATGGCCGACGGTGTTGACCTCGAGGTCCTCGCCCGTAAAACGCCCGGCTTCACCGGCGCCGACTTGGCAAATGTGCTCAACGAGGCCGCTCTGCTGACCGCTCGCTCGAACGCCCAGCTCATCGACAACCGGGCCCTGGACGAGGCCGTCGACCGGGTCATGGCCGGACCGCAGCGCCGCACCCGCGTGATGCGCGACAAGGAAAAGCTCATCACGGCGTACCACGAGGGTGGCCACGCCCTCGTCGCGACCGCCATGAACTTCACCGACCCGGTCACCAAGATCACAATTCTGCCGCGCGGCCGGGCCCTCGGCTACACGATGGTCATGCCGCTTGAAGACCGCTACTCGGTCACCCGCAACGAACTGCTCGACCAGCTGGCCTACGCCATGGGTGGCCGTGTCGCCGAGGAGATCATCTTTCACGACCCGACCAGCGGCGCGTCCAACGACATCGAGAAGGCCACCGCGACGGCCCGCAAGATGGTCACCGAGTTCGGCATGAGCGCGGTCGTCGGTCCGCTCAAGCTCGGCCAGGGTTCCGGTGAGGTGTTTCTCGGCCGCGACATGGGCCACCAGCGCGACTACTCGGAGCGCGTGGCCGAGAGCGTCGACCGCGAGGTGCGCCAGCTGCTCGAGGACGCCCACGACGAGGCCTACGAGGTTTTGATCAAGAACCGCGTGATCCTGGACGACCTCGCCACGGCACTGCTCGAGCACGAAACGCTCGACCAGACCGCTCTCGCCGAGATCTTCGCCAACGTCGAAAAGCTCCCGTCGCGCCCGCAGTGGCTGTCGAGCGACAAGCGCCCCGTGTCTGACGTGCCGCCGATCGCGATGCCGGCTCCGAAGGCTCCCATCGACGGTGCCGCCGTCGACGGTGGCATCACGAGCGGTGACGCCGCCCCCGCCAAACCGAAACGCGCGCCGGCCCGCACCCCCCGCCCCGCGACCGCTTAGGCGCCCGTGGCGGTGGACAGGGCACGCATCGAGGCGGCCGTTTCAGAGATTCTCGCCGCAATCGGCGAGAATCCGGAACGGGTCGGCCTGGAGAGCACGCCGCGACGAGTAGCGGATGCCTACGCCGAGTTCTTCGCCGGCCTGGACCAGGACCCGCAGGAGCTCCTGCAGGACTTCGTTCCGGTCGGGGACAGCACCGGGGAACTCGTGCTGCTGCGCGACATCGCCTTTCGGTCCATCTGTGAACACCACCTGCTGCCGTTCCTGGGCACCGCCCACGTGGCCTACCTGCCACGGGGCCGGGTCGTCGGCCTCGGCCGGTTGCCCGCCGTTGTTGAAACCATCGCAGCCCGGCCCCAGCTGCAGGAGCGCCTGACCGAGGAGATCGCCGGCGCATTGCAGGACGGCCTCGACCCGCTCGGCGTGCTCGTCGTGCTCGATGCCGTGCACGGCTGTGTCGGCACCCGCGGCCCACGCCAGAGCGCGAGTTCGACCGTGACCATGGCTTCCCGCGGCGTGCTGACCGAGCCGACCGCCCGCGCCGAGATCATTGCCCTGATCGCCGCGGGCCAATGACTCTGATCAGGCCAGTGACGCTGATCAGGCCAGTGACGCTCATCATGGGGGTGCTCAACGTCACACCTGACTCTTTCAGCGATGGCGGACGGTGGGCAGCAACGGATGCCGCCATCGAGCACGGACTGCTGCTGCGCGCCCAGGGCGCCGACCTGATCGACGTGGGCGGTGAATCCACTCGCCCGGGTGCCACCCGCGTCACTCCGGCCGAGGAACAAAACCGGGTCATTCCGGTCGTCACCGAACTCGCCCGGCAGGGACTGCGCCTGAGCATCGACACGCTCAACGCCTCGACGGCCCGCGCGGCAGCGAAAGCCGGAGCGAGCATCATCAACGATGTTTCCGGCGGGTTGGCCGACCCCGACATGGCTGCTGTCGTCGCCGACACGGGCCTGAACTTTGTGGCCATGCACTGGCGTGCCCATGCCCAGCAGATGGACGCCCTCACGGAGTACGACGACGTCGTCACCGAGGTTATGGTCGCGCTCACCGCCCGGGTGGACGCGTTGACCGCCGCCGGCGTGGCGCGCGAGCGCATCGTGCTCGACCCTGGCCTCGGCTTCTCCAAGAAGACCGAACACAATTGGCAGCTAATCAACCGGCTAGATGCCTTCGCCTCGCTGGGGCTTCCGATCCTCGTCGGAGCCTCGCGCAAACGCTTTCTGGCGGCGGTTCTGCCGGACGGCGCTCCAGTGCAGGACCGTGACCTGCCGACCGCCGTGGTGAGTGTGCTGGCCGCACAGGCGGGCGCCTGGGCGGTGCGCGTGCACGACGTCGCCGGCACCCGCGCGGCGCTCAACGTACTGTCCAACGCCCGGCAATCGACGTCACCGGCCACCAATGAATTGTCGGGCGGGTCGTTCGAGTCCGACACAATGGAACCATGACTGATTCGATCACCCTCACCGGCCTGCGGGTGAACGCCCACCATGGCGTCTACGACTTCGAGAAAGAAAACGGCCAGGACTTCGTCATTGACGTCACCGTCTGGCTCGATCTGCTCGCGGCGGCGGCGAGCGATGACGTGACCCAGACCATCCACTATGGCGAACTCGCCGAGCAAATCACCGACGCAGCCAAGCACAACCCCGTCGACCTCATCGAAACCGTCGCCGAACGCATCGCCTCCGTCGTGCTGGCCCATCCACCGGCGCTCAAGGTGCAGGTCACGGTGCACAAGCCGCAGGCTCCCATCTCCGTGCCCTTCACCGACGTGGCTGTGCAGATCACCCGGGTGCGGCCATGACCGGTGATCGAGTCGTTCTGGCCCTCGGTAGCAACCTCGGAGACCGGGAAACGACGCTCGCGAGCGCCGTGCGGGATCTCGCCGACCTGCCCGGCGCGACGCTCGTCGCAGTGTCGCCGAGCTACGAATCGGCAGCCGTAAAACTCGACGGTGTTGACGAGCGCGCCCCCCGCTATCTCAACGCGGTGCTCACGATCGATTACACCGGCGACGCCTACGCGCTGCTCGACGCCGTCAACGCCATCGAGGCCGAGCACGGCCGGGTGCGCGCCGAGCGCTGGGGCGACCGCACACTCGACATCGACATCATCGCCTTTGGCCAGCTGAGCATCGACGACGCGCGCCTCACCGTGCCGCACCCGCGCGCGGCGGAACGCGACTTCGTGCTCGCCCCCTGGCTCGACCTCGATGAGCAAGCCACCGTTCCCGGCCGGGGCCTGGTGCGCGACCTGCTCGCCGCGACCGGCCAGACAGTGCGCCGGGCAACGGATGCCGCCACCCTCCACCCGGCACCGGGAACACCGCGATGAAGCGCTCGCACGCGACCGGGCTGCTCGCGGTGCTGCTCATCGGACTCGTGATCGGCTTTCTGCTCGAGATCGCGTTCGCGGCATCCGGTGCCCCCATCGTCGTTCCACCGGTTACTCTGCCGCTAACGCTCATCCTGTTGGCGGCCGTCGTCGTCAGTCTGGCCTGGCGGGTACGTCAGGGCAGCCGACGCAAGGCGCTGCGCCGCATCGACCCGTTCTGGGCGATGCGGGTGGCCGTACTGTCGAAGGCGACCTCACTCTCAGCGTCCCTGCTGTTCGGCGGTTCCCTCGGCATCGTACTGTACATCCTGACCCGATCCGTGGTGCCGGCGGTCACTTCGCTCTGGCTCGCGATTGGTACGGCGATCGGCGCGGCCGTCATGCTGGCGGCCGGCCTCGTGGCCGAACACTTCTGCACCCTTCCGCCCGACGACGACACCGATACCGACGAGCCCGGAGGTACGCGTGCCTGATTCCGACGATGTGAACCCACCCGAACACGCGCGGGTCGAACCGTCGGAACGGCTTGACCTGGTCGGCGTCGGCGAGTGGAAGCGGGTTTCCCCGAAGTACGTGCTGGTCGAGATCGTCGGCACCATTTTGTTCGGCGTCGTGGTCTGCGGCGGCGCCAGCGTGCTCTGGCTGCTGCTCGAGCAGACCTGGGCCTTGTGGGTCGGCCTCGCGGTGCTCCTGATGACCATTATCAACCTGGTGTTCGAACCGCGCCGGGTGCGCTCCATCGGCTATCTGCTGCGCGAGGATGATTTGCTCTTTCGCCGCGGCATCCTCTTTCAGCGCTTTGTGGCGGTGCCCTACGGACGCATGCAGCTCATCGATATCACCCGCGGCCCGGTGGCGCGCTGGCTCGGTCTGGCCGACCTCAAATTCGTGACCGCGGCGGCGACCGCCGGGGTCTCGATCCCCGGGCTGGCCGAAGCGGATGCCGAAAGTCTGCGCGACCGTTTGGTGGAGCTCGCCGAGATCCGCCGGGCGGGGCTGTGAGCGAGCCCGCCGTTCCGGCGCCACTCGCTGCACCGCGCACCGACCTCACCGACGGGCAGTGGCACCGACTGCACCCCGCGACACCACTGCTGCGCGGCGGCATTTTCATGGTGGCCGTGCTCGGCTTCGTGATCGCCAACCTGCGCGAACGGCTCATCGACCTGTTCCTGGGCGAGGAGAACTACGGCGGCGACCCGATCGATGAGATCTACCAGCGGGGCGGCACCGGGTGGGCGCTGCTCATCATCGCTGGCGTGCTACTGGTCATAATTGTCGCGTTCTACCTGTCCTGGCGCATGCACACCTTTCGCATCAACGGGGAAGTTGTCGAGGTGCGCAGCGGCCTCGTTTTTCGCAGCAACCGCAAGGCGCGCCTCGACCGGGTGCAGGGGGTGAACCTGGCTCGGCCGTTGATTCCCCGACTGTTCGGAGCCGCCCGGCTCGACATCGCCGTCGCGGGTCAGGACGGCAACGTGCAGTTGGCCTACCTCGGCTCGAAATTAGCGGATGACCTACGCCGCGACATTCTGCACCTCGCCTCCGGCCTGCGGCAGAGCAGAGCGGCGGACGCCGCGCCATCACTAACCGTCCCGGCCGTGCTCGGCGGTGACGCCGCCCCCACCCTGATCGGCCCGCCCACGGCGCACTCGGCCCTCGGCGATTTCGCCGCGGCGCGCTACAACGAGTTTGTGGCCCCGGAACGGGGCCCCGACGCCGCCCCACCGGAGTCGGTCGTGCGCATTCCGCCCGGACGGCTGATCGGGTCGGTCGTGCTCAGCGGCTTCACCGTCTTTCTGCTCCTGGCCGGCATCGGGCTGATCGTCAGCGTGATCGCCGGCAGCAGCGGCTGGGTGCTCGTGGCCGTGCTTCCCGGCCTGATCGGCAGCGTCGGCTACTACTTCTCGCGCATCACCAAGCAGCTGCGGTTCACGATCGCGGGCACGGCTGACGGCGTGCGGGTCGGGTTCGGCCTGCTCTCCACGAGCAGCCAGACCCTGCCGCCCGGGCGTATCCACGCCATCAAGGTGTCCCAACCCATTCTGTGGCGTCGTTTCGGCTGGTGGCAGATCAACATCAACACAGCGGGGCACGCTGGCGGGGCGAGCGCGGGTAATCCAACGAGCACGGTGCTTCTGCCGGTCGGCACCCTCGCCGACGTCGAGAAGGTGCTCGAACTGGCCCTCCCCGGCTTCACCACCGATACCCATGGGGCGCTGGTCGAAAACGGCATGCTCGGCGGCCGCAAAGCTGATTCCGGAGTCGCCGATTTCTACAGCAATGCGCCATCGCGAGCTGTCTGGCTGCGACCCTTCTCCTGGTGGCGCACCGGCTGGGCGGTCTCGGGCAATGTCGCCCTGATCCGCCGCGGGGTGCTCTCCCGCGACCTGATCCTCGTGCCGCTCGCCCGCATGCAGGGTGTGAGCGTGAGGCAGGGCCCGATCAAGCGTCTGCTGCGCCTCGCCTCGGCCGACCTGCTCGCGGTCGCCGGCCCGGTCACGGCGTCGCTCAGCGTCATCGACGTCGATGAAGCGCTCGTGCTTTTCCAATGGATGTCCACCGGCGCGGTCAGCTCGGCGCTCGCCGACACCAGCCACCGCTGGAGCCGGGCCGACGAGGCCCCGAAGCCAGCCGCAGATCAATACGGAGAGACAGAATGAACGCCAAGCCCGGCCGCCTCGGCGTCGGAATCATCGGAGCCGGCCACGTCGGCCCCATTCTCGGCGCCGCACTCGCGGGTGCCGGCCACGCGATCGTGGGCATCTCAGCGATCTCCCAGGCCAGCCGTGATCGGGCCGAAGCCATCCTGCCGCTCGTGCCGATCCTCACCGTGCCCGAGGTGGTCGAACGCAGTGAGCTGGTCATCATCGCGGTACCCGATGCCCAGCTGGAGAGTCTGGTGCAGGGCCTCGCCGTGACGAACACCTGGCAGCCAGGCCAGCTTGTGCTGCACACCTCCGCCCGCTTCGGCACCGCGGTGCTCGCGCCCGCCCAGGCAGCCGGAGCGATCCCACTCGCCATCCACCCAGCCATGGCCTTCACCGGCACGAGCCTCGATTTGGCCCGGCTCGCGGACAGCTATTTCGCGGTGACCGCGCCCGGCCCGGTGCTGCCGATCGGGCAGGCGCTCGCGGTGGAGATGGGCGGCGAACCGCTCATCGTCGCCGAGGCCGACCGCGCCAGCTACGCTGAAGCCATCGAGATCGCCACCGCATTCTCCACGTCGATCGTCGAGCAGGCCACGCGGCTGCTCGCCGGAATCGGGATGGAGCAGCCGGGAGCCGTGCTGGGGCCGCTGCTGCGCTCCGCGATGGAGAACGCCCTCGGGCGCACGAGCCCGGAACGCCTCGACCTGACCGGGCTGGACGAAATCGCGCCCAGGCAGCATCCGCTTGACGACGACCGGACAATCGAATGAGCACACCCGAAGTGATCAGCACCATCACCGCCCTGCAACACCGGCTCGGTCAGGCCCGGGGCCGTTCGGCGCTGGTCGGCGGGGACACCCGCATCGTGCTCGTGCCGACCATGGGGGCCCTGCACGCCGGGCACCTCGCGCTGGTGCGGCGGGCGCGCGCTCTGGGCGACATCGTGGTGGTGTCGATCTTCGTGAACCCGCTGCAGTTCGGCGCCGGCGAAGACCTCGAGCGGTACCCGCGCACCCTCGATGCCGACCTGGCCACCCTTGCCGACGAGAACGTTTCGGTCGTGTTTGCGCCCACGGCCAGCGAAATGTATCCAGACAGCGCGAACGGCACGCGGGTGACCGCTGGCCCGATCGGCAGCGCCTACGAGGGAGCTGCGCGCCCGGGCCACTTCGACGGCATGCTCACGGTCGTCGCGAAACTGCTGGGCATCGTGGCACCGGACACGGCGGTGTTCGGTCAAAAAGACGGCCAGCAGGTTTTTCTCGTGCAGAGCATGGTTGCCGACCTCAACCTGCGCACCGCGATCGAGGTCGTCGAGACGGTGCGCGAGCCGAGCGGGCTGGCCCTCTCGAGCCGCAATCGCTACCTCGACGACGCCCAGAATACGGCGGCGCAAGCCCTGTTCGCCGGGCTCCGCGCGGCCGTGCAGGCGGCGCTGGCCGGACCCGCCGCCGCCCTCGCTGCTGCACACGCACGCATTGCCGCCCAGCCGCTGGTTAAACTGGACTATCTCGTGATCGTGCACCCGCAGACCTTTGTACCGGTCGACGACGCCTATCGCGGACCGGCCCGGATGCTCGTGGCCGCGCGGGTCGGTACCACCCGGCTGATTGACAACGTGCCGCTTGCCCTCGGGTAGGCAGCATCCGCTTTATTTCTGAACTGACAGCACCAACGGAGAACCGTATGAGCCAGAACACCCCGCCCATCTCGACCGACGACGAGGGCTTCTCCGACGCGGAAATGAACGAGCAGAAGGCCGTGCGCCTCGGCAAACGCGACCGCCTGAACGCGGCGGCCGCCAGCCCGGCCGGCGGCGCGTACCCGGTGTCGGTTCCGGTGACCCACACCATTCCGGCCGTGCGCGCCGAATTCGGCAGGCTCGAAGCGGATGCCGTCACCGCCGTCATCGTCGGCCTGGCCGGCCGCATCGTGCACCTGCGCAATACCGGCAAGCTGTGCTTCGCCAGCCTGCAGTCGGGCGACGGCACCCGCATTCAGGCCATGGTTTCGCTCGCCGCCGTCGGCGATGAGTCACTCGCCGCCTGGAAAGACCTGGTCGACCTCGGCGACCACCTGTTCGTTACCGGCGAGGTCATCTCCAGCCGCCGCGGCGAACTGTCGATCATGGTCACCGATTGGCAGGTCGCCGCGAAGGCGCTGTTGCCGCTGCCGAACCTGCACTCCGAGCTCAGCGAAGAAACGCGGGTGCGCAGCCGCTACCTCGACCTGATCAGCCGCGAGCAGGCCCGCACCAACGTGCTGTCCCGTTCGAAGGCCGTCGCGAGCCTGCGCAAGACGTTCACTGACCTCGAGTTCATCGAGATCGAGACCCCGATGCTGCAGGTCATGCACGGTGGGGCATCCGCTCGCCCATTTCAGACCCACAGCAACGCCTTCGACACCGAACTGTTTCTGCGCATCGCGCCGGAGCTGTTTTTGAAGCGGGCCGTGGTCGGCGGCATCGACCGGGTCTACGAGATCAACCGCAACTTTCGCAATGAGGGCGCCGACTCCACCCACTCGCCCGAGTTCGCGATGCTCGAGGCCTATGAGGCGTACGGCGATTACAACTCCATCGCCGACCTCACCCAGAAGCTGATTCAGGATGCCGCGTTCGCGATTGCCGGATCGCACGTGGTCACCTGGGCCGACGGTACTTTGTTCGACCTCGGCGGCGACTGGGACCGCATCGGCATGTACGACAGCCTGTCCACGGCGGCCGGTATCACGATCACGCCCGAGACGCCGCTCGCCGACCTCGTCGCGATCGCCGATCGCGAAGGCATCGAGATCGACCACCCGATTCACGGCAAGTACGTCGAAGAGCTCTGGGAGCACTTCGTTAAGGGCGACCTGGTGCGCCCGACCTTCGTGATGGACTTTCCCATCGACACGAGCCCGCTCGTGCGCGGCCACCGCTCGGTGGCCGGGGTGGTCGAGAAGTGGGACCTGTACGTGCGCGGCTTCGAACTGGCCACCGGCTACTCCGAGCTCGTCGACCCGGTGGTGCAGCGGGAACGCTTCATCGAGCAGGCCAGCCTGGCCGCCGGGGGAGACCCGGAAGCGATGCGCCTCGACGAAGAATTCCTCCGCGCTCTCGAATACGGCATGCCGCCAACCGGTGGCATGGGCATGGGTATCGACCGTATGCTGATGGCCCTGACCGGCCTCGGCATTCGCGAGACAATCCTCTTCCCGCTGGTCAAGTAGTTAGTAGGTACTCATGAGCTATCTCCCCAAAGACGAATTAGAGCCCGACAAGGGCGGGCGCAAACCGCCGTCGATGAACCGCATCGCGATCTGGGTGATCGTCGTCGGCGTCGGCGTGTATTTTCTCGGCAGCGGAATCTACGGCATCCTGACCAAGTAGGGGCTTCACCAGCCTTTACGCGTAGTCTGGGGGTGTGATTGAGAACTTCTGGGGTAACGCGCTCTTTTCGGTCGTGCCCACCATTGCGCTTGGCCTCATCTTCTGGATGCTGATGCGCTCAATCCTGCGCGCCGACCGCACCGAACGTAAGGTGTACGCCCAAATCGAAGCCGAAGAACGCGCCCGGCTCGGTCTCGACAAACCGACCACCTAAGTACCAATGTTCGGCATCGACGGCCTGACCATCACCGTTCTGCTGGCCCTGATCGTCGACTTTTCCGTGCGCGTCGTGGCCATCATCGTGGTCCCTCGCAACCGCCGCCCGATGTCGGGCATGGCCTGGTTGCTGACCATTTTCTTCATCCCGTACCTCGGCGTGCTGCTCTTTCTGCTGATCGGCTACCGCACCCTGCCGAAGAAGCGCCGATTGATGCAGGATGAGATCAACCAGTTCATCCAGGGCAGCACCGAGGGCATGGAGCTCGTGCGCCGCGACCACCCGTGGCCCAGCTGGCTAGAATCGGTCGTTGAACTCAACCGCAACCTCGGGGCGATGCCGCTCGTCGGCGACAACACCGCGAGCCTGATCAACGACTATCAGCTGTCGTTCGACACGATGATTGCCGACATCGACCTGGCCAAGAAATACGTGCACGTCGAGTTCTACATTCTCTCGCTCGACCACACCACCGCGCCGTTCTTCGACGCCCTCGAGCGGGCGCACCGGCGCGGGGTCAGCGTGCGCGTGCTAATGGACCATATCCAATCAATGCGCAAGCCGGGTTTTCGCCAGACCAAGAAACGGCTGACGGATGCCGGTATCGACTGGGAACTCATGCTTCCGGTGCAGCCGTTCAAGGGTAAATGGCAGCGACCCGACCTGCGCAACCACCGCAAGCTGCTCATCGTCGACGGCCTGGTCGGCTTCATGGGGTCGCAGAACATCATCGACCGCACCTACAACATGCGTAAGAACATTCGTCGGGGTCTGAAGTGGAAAGACTTCATGACCCGGCTGGAAGGCCCGATCGTGTCGGGGCTCAACGCCATCTTCATTACCGACTGGTACAGCGAAACCAATGAGCTGCTCACTCGTGACATTGAGCCGGTGCATCCGCGGCCGGTGACCGATGCCCTCGACTGCCAGGTCGTGCCGAGCGGCCCGGGGTTCAAGGGTGAGAACAACCTGCGCCTGTTTCTCGCGTTGCTCTACTACGCGCAGGACCGCATCATCATCACGAGCCCGTACTTCGTGCCGGACGAATCGATCATGTACGCCATCACGACCGCCGTGCAGCGAGGGCTTCGCGTTGAGCTGTTCGTCTCGGAGATCGGCGACCAGGCCGTGGTTTATCACGCCCAGCGCTCGTACTATGAGGAATTGCTGACCGCCGGCGTGCACATCTACATGTACAAGGCGCCGTACATTCTGCACGCCAAGCACTTCACGATCGACGATGAGGTCGCCGTCGTCGGCTCGAGCAATATGGACCAGCGCTCCTTCAGCCTCAACATGGAGGTCTCGCTCATGGTGCGCGGCCGGTCGTTCGTGCGCAACCTCCGGGCGATGGAGGATGAGAACCGTTTGAACAGTCGCGAGTTGACCCTCGAGGAGTGGCGCAAGCAGCCGCTGCGCTCTACCATCCTCGACAACCTCGCCCGGCTCACTTCCGCCGTGCAGTAGCGCCCGGTCAAGCGGATGCTGCGCGCGGGCCCAGCGCGCAGCATCCGTCACGCTGCGCGTATCACGCCTACGGCGAACAAACGCCCGCGGGCGGCGCAGGCTGGTTATTCTCGATGTAACGGCACCAACTGCCCTGGCGCCAAGGGAGCGATCATATGTTTGAGAGATTTACCGACCGAGCTCGTCGCGTCGTCGTTTTGGCCCAGGAAGAGGCCAAGATGCTCAACCACAACTACATCGGCACCGAGCACATTCTGCTCGGGCTGATTCACGAGGGTGAAGGCGTCGCCGCGAAGGCTCTGGAGAGCCTCGGCATCTCGCTGGATGCCGTGCGCGAGCAGGTACAAGACATCATTGGCCAGGGGCAGCAGCAGCCCACCGGCCACATTCCCTTCACGCCGCGGGCGAAGAAGGTTCTCGAGCTGAGCCTGCGCGAAGCGCTGCAGCTCGGCCACAACTACATCGGCACGGAGCACATCCTGCTCGGCCTCATTCGCGAGGGCGAGGGCGTTGCCGCCCAGGTTCTCGTCAAGCTCGGCGCCGACCTCAACCGCGTGCGCCAGCAGGTCATCCAGCTCCTCTCCGGTTACCAGGGCAAGGAGCAGGTCGCGGTCGGCGCCAACGAGCAGGCGGCCAACACGGCCGGCAGCCAGGTGCTCGACCAGTTCGGCCGCAACCTCACCCAGATGGCCCGCGACAACAAACTCGACCCGGTCATCGGGCGCGAGAAAGAAATCGAGCGGGTCATGCAGATCCTCTCGCGTCGCACCAAGAACAACCCCGTGCTGATCGGTGAGCCCGGCGTCGGCAAGACCGCCGTCGTCGAGGGGCTCGCCCAAGCGATCGTCAAGGGCGATGTGCCCGAGACACTCAAGGACAAGCAGCTCTACTCGCTCGACCTCGGCTCGCTCATCGCCGGCAGCCGCTACCGCGGTGACTTCGAAGAGCGCCTGAAAAAGGTCACCAAGGAGATCCGCACCCGCGGCGACATTATCGTCTTCATCGACGAGATCCACACCCTGGTTGGTGCGGGTGCCGCCGAGGGCGCCATCGATGCCGCATCCATTCTCAAGCCGTTGCTGGCCCGTGGTGAGCTGCAGACCATCGGCGCGACCACCCTCGACGAGTACCGCAAGCACTTCGAGAAGGATGCCGCCCTCGAGCGCCGCTTCCAGTCCATCCAGGTGAACGAGCCGTCGCTGCCGCACACCATCAATATCCTCAAGGGACTGCGCGACCGCTATGAAGCGCACCACAAGGTATCCATCACCGACGGTGCCCTCGTAGCCGCGGCGAACCTCGCCGACCGCTACGTCTCCGACCGGTTCCTGCCCGACAAAGCCATCGACCTGATCGACGAGGCTGGCGCTCGCCTGCGCCTGTCAATCCTGTCGAGCCCGCCGGAGCTGCGGGAATTCGACGAGAAAATCGCCGTGGTTCGTGCCGCCAAGGAACTCGCCATTGAGGAGCAGGACTTCGAGAAGGCCGCCGGCCTGCGCGACGAGGAGAAGAACCTCCTCGGCGAGCGTCTGCGCCTGGAGAAGAAGTGGAAGTCCGGCGACGTCAAGACCACCGCGGTGGTCGACGAAGGCCTGATCGCCGAGGTTCTGGCCCAGGCCACCGGCATTCCGGTGTTCAAGCTCACCGAGGAAGAGTCCTCGCGGCTCGTCTTCATGGAAAAGGCACTGCACCAGCGCGTCATCGGTCAGGAAGAGGCCATCTCGGCGCTCGCCAAGACCATCCGTCGTACCCGTGCCGGCCTGAAGGACCCGAAGCGTCCCTCCGGATCCTTCGTCTTCGCCGGTCCCACCGGTGTCGGCAAGACCGAGCTCGCCAAGGCGCTCGCCGAGTTCTTGTTCGACGACGAGGCCGCCATGATCTCGCTCGACATGAGTGAGTACGGCGAGAAGCACACCGTGTCGCGACTGTTCGGTGCGCCTCCCGGATTCGTCGGCTTCGAAGAGGGTGGCCAGCTCACCGAGAAGGTGCGGCGCAAGCCGTTCTCCGTGGTGCTGTTCGACGAGATCGAAAAGGCTCACCCTGACATCTTCAACTCCCTGCTCCAGATTCTGGAAGAGGGCCGGTTGACGGATGGTCAGGGTCGCGTCGTCGACTTCAAGAACACCGTCATCATCATGACTACCAACCTCGGCACCAAGGACATCTCGGGCGGACCGGTCGGCTTCCAACTGGAAGGCGACACCACCACCGGGTACGAGCGCATGGCCGGCAAGGTCAAGGACGAGCTGAAGAAGCACTTCAAGCCCGAGTTCCTCAACCGCGTGGACGAGATCATCGTGTTCCCGCAGCTGACCAAGCCCGAGCTGCTGCAGATCGTCGACCTGTTCATCAAACGTCTCGGCTTGCGTCTGCTCGACCGCGACATGACCGTCGAAGTCGCCCTTGCGGCCAAGGAACACCTGATCGAGGTCGGATTCGACCCGACGCTCGGTGCTCGTCCGCTGCGCCGCGCCATCCAGCGCGAGGTGGAGGACCGCCTGTCGGAGAAGATCCTTCAGGGCGAGCTCAACGCCGGAGACCACGTGCACGTGGACTTCGTCGAGGGCAAGCTCGTCTTCACCACGACGACCCGGGCAGATTCGGTCGGCGTCGGAGTGAACACCGCAGCCGCCGTCGGCACCGGTCCGGCCACCCCCGACTTGGCGATCACGAGCGACTAGGTTTCACCCCGCGCTAGTTCAGCGGCAGAAGGCCCGGCAGATTCGTCTGCCGGGCCTTTTCCGTTCCCCCAGCACCGGCTGGCGCGCATAACTCCTGCAATTTCTGTGGCTTCCAGCCAACTTCCGCGTCTTTCCGGGGGTGGCCGGCCGGGGCCGCCACAATTTGCAGGAGTTATGCGCGGGGAGAGGGCGGCTGGACGGGGCATCCGTTCTGGTGGGGGCGAAAAGTGGGGGCCAATTCAGAAGGGACGGGGGTGGCGGGCGGCGGCGGCGGCGGAATCCCGCGGCACGATCCCTAGACTGGTGGTTTGATCCTGATTTAGCCACGAGAGGGGCCGATAGGCGTGACCGTATTGCAGCAGAGGGAGCCGGAACAACCCGAACTGGAGTATTCGGTGCGCCGCGCCCGCACCAGTGACGTTCCCGGCATTGAAGCGCTGGTCGAACCGCTCGTGCAGCAGCGCATCCTGCTCGGCAAGGACCGCGTCGTGTTCTACGAGGCGGTGCAGGAATTTCGGGTGGCCGTTGACTCCTCAGGGAAGCTGATCGGCTGCGGCGCCCTGCACGTCATGTGGGAAGACCTTGGCGAGGTGCGAACCCTCGCCGTCGACGCAAACTGGCTCGGCCACGGCGTCGGCTACACTATGATGCAACGCCTCGAAGCGGATGCCCGCGACCTCGGCTTGAGCCGACTGTTCTGCCTGACGTTCGAGGTGGGCTTCTTCACCCGCAACGGCTTCAGCGACATGGGTACCGAAACCGTCGATCCGGCCATCTACGCCGAGCTCGTGCGGTCTCCCGATGAGGGCGTCGCGGAGTTTCTCGACCTGGCACGGGTGAAGCCGAACACACTCGGCAACACCCGCATGGTGAAGCGCCTGACTCGTTCCTGAACCGGCGGAATTCTGCGTGACCGGCTCGATCGCGGCTATCTGTGCTGCGGGGCGCCGATTTCTGCTGCGCATACGAGCGAAATGCGCGGAGTTCACCCCCCGGACACCGCCCGTCACTAGGCTGCGAACTATTGCACCGGCCGGAACCACTCCACGGGGAGCAAGACCCTGGGTGCAATGAGACGACCATCGTTCAATGAATGAGGAGATCCATGTCATCCGCCGTTCGCAGCCGTTCGAGGCTGGTTTTCGCCACACTTCTGGGGGTAAGCCTCGCGGCCGCTCCGATCATTGCCATACCGGCCAGCGCCAACACCGCCGGCACCGGAGTCGTCATCAACGAGGCCTACCTGAACGGGGGCAGCTCGGGTGCGACCTACCTGAACAAGTTCGTCGAGCTGTACAACCCGACCAACGCCGACGTCTCGCTCGACGGCACGTCGATTCAGTATCGCGCGTCGGGCTCGACGTCGAATCCGACCTCGGTCCTCGCTTTGACCGGCACCATCGCCGCCGGAGGCTACTACCTCGTACAGGGCGGCTCGAACGCGACAAATGGCGCGTCGCTCCCAGAAGCGGATGCCGCCTCCGGCATCTCCTTTGCCGCCGGCTCCGGCACGATCTTCTTCGCCAACCAGTCCGCAGCGCTGTCTGCGCCCGCCATCGGCTCGCTCACCGGGCAGCCCGAGATACTCGACCTGATCGGTTACGGCAGCTCGAACACCTACGAGGGAACGGCCGCAGCCAACGCATCCGTCACCACCTCGGTGAACCGCACGAACTTCATTGACACCGATGTCAACGCCGCCGACTTCAGCTCGGCCACTCCAACGCCGACAAACACGGCGGGCGAGACCGGCAGCCCGGTCGACCCAGAACCCGACCCTGACCCAACCCCGGTGCCCGCCGAGCTGACTGCGATCAACGCGATCCAGGGAACGACCGATACGAGCCCGCTGGCCGGAACGGTCGTCAAGACGTCCGGCGTCGTGACGGCCGCCTACCCGACTGGCGGCTTCAACGGCTTCTACCTGCAGGCCTCAGGGACCGGCGGCGATATCGACTTCGCCAGCCACACCGCTTCGCACGGCGTCTTCGCGTACTCCAACTCGGCCACCGCCGACGTGAAGATCGGCGACCACGTGCAGGTCGTCGGAACCGTCGTGGAGTTCTTCGGCTTGACCGAGGTCACCTTCAGCACCGTTGACGATGTCACCCAGCTCGCGGGCACCGACGTAGCCTTGCCGACACCGGTCACGGTGTCGCTGCCGACCAGCGAGGCGCAGCGGGAAACCCTCGAGGGCATGCTCATCGCGCCCCAGGGTGATTACACCGTCACCAACAACTACACAACCAACCAGTACGCCGAGATCGGCCTCGCCGCCGGAACGACGCCGCTGGTGAACCCGACCGTGACAGCACTGCCCGGCTCGGCCGAGTACACGGCGGCCATCGCGGCCAACGCCGCACGCGCCGTGACCCTCGACGACGGTGCGAGCACGAACTACCTCTCCAACACCAACCAGGGAACCCCAGTTCCGTACCTCACCGTCGCTGACCCGCTGCGCATCGGTGCGGCCGTGACCTTCACCAAGCCCGTGATCTTGGACTACCGCAACTCCGCGTGGAAATTCCAGCCCACCACGGCGCTCACCGCGGCAAACGCCGCCACGGTCCAGCCGGCCACGTTCGCCAATACCCGCACGGAGGCTCCCGAAGACGTGGGAGGGGACATCCGTCTGGCAAGCTTCAACGTCTTGAACTACTTCTCCACCGTCGGTGATTCCCTCGTTGGCTGCTCGTACTACAGCGACCGGGCCGGGAACCCGATAACCGTGCGCAGCGGATGCGACGCCCGCGGCGCCGCAAACACTGTCAACTTCGAACGCCAGCAGGCGAAGATCGTCGCGGCCATCAACGCCCTCGACGCCGACGTTGTCTCGCTCGAGGAGATCGAGAACTCGGCAGCCTTCGGCAAGGACCGCGACGACGCCCTCGCCAACCTGGTGAACGCGCTGAACGCAGCGGTCGGCAGCACGGCCTGGGCCTTCGCGGCCTCGCCCACCGAGCTCCCCGCCAACGAAGACGTCATCCGCACCGCTTTCATCTACAAGGTCGGTACGGTCGAAACCGTGGGTGGGTCCAAAATTCTCACCGGTTCCGCCGCGTTCAGCAATGCCCGCCAGCCGCTCGCCCAGGCGTTCCAGCTGGTCGGCGACACAAACAGCTCGTTCCTTGCCATCGTCAACCACTTCAAGTCGAAGGGCTCCGGAACCGGGGTCGACGCCGACATGAATGACGGCCAGGGGGCCTCGAACGCTTCCCGGGTGAACCAGGCCACGGCCCTCGTGGCCTTCGCCGCCGATCTCACGGCCAGCACCGGTATCGACCGGGTGTTCCTCACGGGCGATTTCAACGCCTACGACCTGGAAGACCCGATCAGGGTTATCACCGACGCCGGGTACATTAACCAGGGCGCCAAGACCGGCGAATACAGCTATGCCTTCGGTGGCACGGTCGGCTCGCTCGACCACGTGTTCGCTTCGCCAGAAGCGGATGCCACGGTCAACGACGTCGACATTTGGAACATCAACTCCGTTGAATCGGTGGCCCTGGAGTACAGCCGGTACAACAACAACGTGACCGACTTCTACATTGCCGACGCGTACCGCTCCTCCGATCATGACCCGGTCGTGCTCGGACTCAACCTCGTCGCGCCCACCTCGGTGGAGCTCAACCTGCTGAACATCAATGACTTCCACGGACGCATCGACGCCAACACCGTCAAGTTCGCGGGAACCATCGAGCAACTGCGGGCCGAGTACGGCGACGCGAATTCGCTGTTCCTCTCGGACGGCGACAATATCGGTGCCTCGCTGTTCGCATCGGCATCGCAGAACGATCAGCCGACGATCGACGTGCTGAACGCCCTCGATCTGGCCGCCTCTGGCGTGGGCAACCACGAATTCGATCAGGGCTTCGCTGACCTCGGGGCAAGAGTGGCCGATGCTGCCAACTTCGACTACCTCGGAGCCAACGTCTACAACGCGGGCACGGAAACGCCCGCGATGCAGGAATACGCCCTCATTGATGTTACCGGCGTGATGGTTGGCGTTATCGGCGCGGTGACGGAAGAGACCCCCTCCCTCGTCTCGCCGAACGGTATCGCGAGCCTCAGCTTCGGGGACCCTGTTGCCGCAGTCAACCGCGTTGCCGCGCAGCTCACCGACGGCGACCCCGCCAACGGCGAAGCGGATGTCCTGATCGCCGAGTACCACGAGGGTGCCGGCGCCGGAATTCCGGATGGCGCCACGCTCGAGCAGGAACTCGCCGCCGGCGGGGCCTTCGCGAGCATCGTGAATGACACTTCGGCCGAGGTCGACGCGATCTTCACGGGGCACACTCACAAGCAGTACGCCTGGGACGCCCAGGTTCCCGGCGCGGCCGATGGCGTCACGCGCCCGGTGCTGCAGACGGGCAGCTACGGCGAGAACATCGGTCAGGTTGTGCTCAGCTTTGACGTGGCCTCCGGTGACACGACCACGGTGAAGAACCGCAACGTGGCCCGCTCGACCGTTGCCGATGCCGACCTCGTGGCCGCGTACCCGCGCGTCGCCGAGGTTCAGGCCATCACCAACGCCGCGTTGGCCGAGGCCGCGATTCAGGGCAACGTGCCCGTGGGTTCGGTCACCGCCGACATCACCCGGGCGTGCCTCGGTGGAGTCGCGCCGTGCGCCGAAAACCGGATGGCGCCATCCACTCTGGGGACGCTCGTGGCCAACTCGCTGCGCGCGTCGCTGGCCGACCCCACCATCGGCGGTGCCGAGATCGGCGTCGTCAACCCCGGTGGAATGCGTGCCGACCTCTCGCTGTCTCCTGACGGCGTGGTGACCTACGCCGAGGCGAACGCGGTGCTGCCGTTCCTAAACAATCTCTGGACGACGAGCCTGACCGGCGCACAGTTCAAGACCGTTCTCGAGCAGCAGTGGCAGACCAACGCCGATGGCACGATTCCGAGCCGGCCGTTCCTGCAACTCGGCTTGAGCGACAACGTGAACTACACCTTCGACGCGTCACGAGATGCCGGAAGCCGCATCACGGGCATCTGGATCGACGGTGCCCAGATCGACGCGGCGCAGTCCTACCGCATCGGTTCGTTCAACTTCCTGCTCACCGGTGGCGACAACTTCCGAGAGTTCACGAAGGGAACGGATACCCGCGACTCGGGACTCGTCGACCGCGACGCCTGGATCTCTTACATTCAGGCCAACAGCCCGCTGTCCCCGTCGTTCAAGGCCAGCCAGGCTTCGATCACCGGCGCCCCCACGGCCGCGGTCAGCCCGGGTGACACGATCACCTTCACGGTCGGCAGCCTCAATCTCACCTCGCTCGGCGCCCCGAAAAACACCCAGCTCACGCTGAGCTGGTCGGGCACCGACGTCGGTACGGCATCCGTTGATTCGACGGGCGCAGCCATCGTCACCGTCACGGTGCCGGCCGATGCCGTCGCGAGCAGTGTCCTCGAGATGACCGCGGTTGAATCGGGCACGATTGTACGCCTCGCCGTTGCGGTAACCGTGAGCACCGAACCGGGAGATGCGCCGACCGCAGCCCCAGCGAAGGATCTCACCAAAAAGCTGCGGAACGCGATCGACACCGACCGGAACTCCTATCGGGCCGGTGACACGGTCGCTGTCGAGGTTGGTGCCTCGCACGCCGGCGAGTATGTGTCGGTGTGGGCCTACGACAAGAAGAAGGCCGCCAACCTCGGCGGCTGGTTGCTCGTCAGCGCAGAGGGCACGGTGAGCGTCACACTCGCTGACGGCCTCAAGCACGGCAAGTACAGCGTGTCCGCGCAGAACGCTGACGGTGACGTAATCGGCTGGACCAACGTCACGGTCGACCACTCCAAGAAGGCACCGAAGCCGCCGAAGCCAGGGCACCGCTAAGCCATGGTTTGTGCCGGGGCCCGCTCGCACCGTTTCGGTTGCGGGCGGGCCCCGGCCTGTTCCGGCGGCAATTGCTGCCGACACGCACGCCATTACCGCCTTCTGGCGTCGAACATCAATAACCTTGGGGCATGTCGACGATCAAGCAACCGGTCGGCCGCCAGTCCAGCAAGGTGTACCGGCGCCGGCGTTTCGTAGTGGGGCTCGGTCTGCTCGCCGTGCTCGTGATCCTCTTTCTCATCATCGTGCAACCGGGGGTGAGCAAGGGCGACGCAGACTCGCCGAAAACGCCCGCCGCGGCCACGACCGAGTCGGCCACGCCGACGGATGCCGCCACCGTCATTCCCGAGACGGCCACCGCCGTCGATGGCTCGGCCTGCGACCCGTCAGCGGTGCAGGTTGCGGCCATCACCGACGCCACGAATTATGCGGCCGACGTGCTGCCGCAGCTGTCGCTGAGCCTGACCAACATCGGCACCACGGACTGCGTGATCAACGCCGGCAACAAGCAGCAGGTGTTCACCGTGATGAGTGGTGAAGACGTCTACTGGACCTCGACCGACTGTCAGACCAACCCGATCGACGCCGAGGTGACGCTCAAGCCCGGCGTGGTCATGCCGCTCGCAACCCCGATCAGCTGGGATCGCACCCGCTCGGCCGTTGACACCTGCCAGACCGAGTCCCGCACCGCAGTTCCGGCCGGCGGGGCGTCGTACTACCTGTACGTGACCGTGGACGGTATCGAAGCGGCCGACCCGGCCTTGATGATTCTGAACTAGGGCTGGCTGCTCAATCTGACGCCCCGCCCGGTGGTGCCGAACACTATTTCCCGTTGAACTGGGGAGAGTGCGCGGGTGAGGGGTAGCCTGTTGCTCTTCCGGGGCCGGTTTTAGAGCGACTTGAGACCCCTCACGGAGGCGGGTCTGGCTGGGGCTGGGGTGGAACAGGTGGGCGGCTATCTGGGGCCTCGGCTCGAGCGCGCGTTCGCTCGTGGCATGCGCTGCCAGCTGGGCGTGTACGGGCGCGCCTGATTGAATGAATGGGTGACCGATACGACTGCCAACACCCGTTCCGAGGCGCTCGCCGCCGCACTAGCGGCGCAAGACGTCGTCGCCGTCGCCTATGCGCTGCGCAACGATTACATGATCGTGCCGCAACTCGTCGTCAACGGGGAGGCGGCGCAGGTGCGGGTCTTCGGCCGCGAAGGCTCCGACAAGCGGATGCTGCTGCTCTTCTCGGCCGCCGAAAACTACGTGCGCGTGGTACCCGACGACCCGAACCCGCAGGTCATGGTCTGCGACGGGCAGTGGCTGCGGGAATTTCTCACCGTGCACGCTGCGACCCTGGAGATGGTGTTCTTCGACATCGCCGGGCCGAACGTGATGCAGGCAGCTCCTGCCGATCTGCTCAAGGCGCTGAGCCCCGAACTTGGCCAGAGCGACGGCGACTGAGTCCTCGCCCGGGCAGCTTCGAGCAACTGCCCGATAGATCGCCGGGTCCAGGTGCAGGCTCGGCGCGCCGGTCAGTGCGCCGAGCGTGCATCTTTTTTTCGGGAAAGCGCTTAGCTGCGGCCGAATATAGGGCGGGGTGGCGGCGGAGTCTAGAACGCCCGATCGAGTTCGGCGTCGCGGGGGCTGCGGCTGGTTCCGAGCGCGAGAGCAACCGCCGCGTGGATCGACCCGCAGGCGGCGTCGATCTGGGTGGTGAACCCGAGGCGCACGGCCTCGTTCACGCGCTGCTTCGACATGAGTGCGCCGCGCACTTCGCCGGCCAGGCTGATCTCACCGAAGGCGACCACGTTGTGGGCCACGGCAAGCCCGGTGAAGGCCGACGCGATGGCCAGCGCAATCGCGAGGTCGGCGGCCGGTTCGGTCAGACGGATTCCGCCGACCGTCGACACGTAGACATCTTTGGCGGAGAGTTTCATGCCGGCGCGCTCCTGCAGCACCGCGAGCAACATGGCCACACGGGCTGCGTCCACACCGCTCGTGACGCGGCGCGGGTTCGGTGCCTGGGTGTCGGTGACGAGCGCCTGCACCTCGACCGGCATTGCCCGACGGCCTTCGAGAGCGACGGTGACGCAGGTGCCGTCGACCGGTTCAGTGGCCCGGCTTAGGAACAGCCCGCTCGGGTCGGGCACCTCGGCGATGCCGTCGCCGGTCATCTCGAAGCAGCCGACCTCGTCGGTGGGCCCGAATCGGTTCTTGAGCGCGCGAATGAACCGCAGCGAGGTCTGCCGGTCGCCCTCGAACTGGCAGACCACGTCGACCAGGTGCTCCAGCACCCGCGGGCCCGCAATCGAGCCGTCCTTGGTGACGTGGCCGACGAGCAGCACCGGCAGGTTGCGATCTTTGGCCACGCGAATGAGAGTGGATGCAACCTCCCGCACCTGACTGGGCATGCCCGGCGAGCCGTCGGAGAGCGCACTCGACACCGTCTGCACCGAGTCGATGATGATCAGGTCGGGCTTCACAGCGTCGATCTGCCCGAGGATGACGCCGAGGTCAGTTTCGGCCGCGATAAAGAGCTCGGGTTCGAGCGCATTGGTGCGTTCGGCGCGCAGTCGCACCTGGCTCACCGACTCTTCAGCGCTGACATAGAGCACGCGGCTCTTGGCAGCCGCCGCCTTCGACGCGACCTCGAGCAGCAGCGTGGACTTGCCGACGCCGGGCTCACCGCTGAGCAGAATCACCGAGCCGGGCACGATGCCGCCGCCGAGCACCCGGTCGAACTCGTTGATTCCGGTCGGCCAGTGAGCGGCGGCATCCGTTTCAACGTGGGTGATGGGTCGGGCGATACCATCGCCGACGAGCGTGATGGCCTTGAGCTTGCGGGTGATGCCAGCGGTCTGGCCGGCATCGACGACGGTGCCCCACTGCTGGCATTCGCCGCAGCGGCCCGCCCATTTCAGGGTGGTCCAGCCGCATTCGGAGCAGCGGAAAGAGGAGACGGATTTTGCCATGTTTCGAGCCTAGCCGGGGCCACCGACAGTCGACTCTGCGCGCGGTTCCGGCGCTAGTCGGCGTCCTCCGACACCTGATTGACCGCCGAGAACCGGTGGGCGACATCGGCGCTGATCGCCGGCAGGAACGCCTCGGCCCAGGAGCGGTAGCCGCGGTCGTTGGGGTGGAACAGATCCCGGGCTACGTGGGTCAGAATGCTGCGAAAGCCGGCCCGCTTCGTCGTTGCGTGCAGCGGAACCACGGTCAGCTCGTGCTCGTCGGCGATCCGGCGAATGATCTCGTTGGCCGCGGCGACCTTGACCTCGTTGTGTGGCAGGTGAAAGCAGGGCAGGTCGGCGACGAGGGCGTGCGGCGGCAGTGCGGCGAACACGGTTCGGATGCCGGCTTCAAACGCCGCCGGGTTCCATGCGGCGATATCGTTGGCGCCGATCGCGACCGTAACCAGGTCGGCCTCCAGCCTGGCGAAGCGGGGAAGCTGATCGCGCACGGCCAATGCCACGGTCGCGCCGGAGACGCTGAGATTCACAACGCGTACCGTCTGGCCGGTCGCCAGGCGCACATGATCGGCGAGCACGCCGACGTAGCTCTTGCTTGGGCTCGACGCCCCGATTCCCTGGGCGGCACTGTCGCCGATCGCGACGTAGAGCAGCTCGCCCGACTGCTTCGCGTGGTCGCGCCACCAGGCCGAGTGCACCGGCAGGGTCTCGTTGAGAATGGCCTTCTGCTGTTCCAGGTCGCGGCGCCACAAAGTCGTGGCCAGCACGACGCCGCCGGCAAAAACGGCGGCTGTGGTAGCAATAGCAGAGCGGATGCGTAGGGTCGGTGAGGTCACCCGCTGAGGGTACTCCGCGGCATCCGTGTGTCTGCTGCATGTTTGCCGATTCGCGTCGAACCTCAGTCTCTACTAGAATCAACGGCGGTACCGTGTCCGAGCGGCCGAAGGTGCGACTCTCGAAAAGTCGTGTGGGGGAGACTCCACCGTGGGTTCAAATCCCACCGGTACCGCCACGAAAAACCCCCTACATCCCAATGTTTCACTGGGGAGTAGGGGGTTTCGTTTTGCCCGGGTGGTCATTTTGCCCACATTTTGCCCACACTTCAAAAAGTTTTGGACATAGAAAACACTCGGCATCGTGATCATACGGAGGTTTCGGGCCTGTTCAGTTCGCGTCGATTGTGCCAGTGAACGCTCGAGAATTTGGCTTTTTCCGCTGTCCAGGATCGAGACGGCGGCCGCTCTTTACGTCGAAGGGGAATGGGGTGAAACTAGATTGAAGCCGAACTGCTCATCGTCGTGGAACGCATGCGCGCTTCGTCGAGAGCGTTGCCCACGCGATCCAGATCATCGTCAAAAAGGTCGGCATAGGTATCCAGTGTCATCGCTGCGGAGGAATGCCCGAGCATCCGCTGCACGGCTTTCACGTTAGCGCCAGCCGAAATAGCCAAACTCGCCGCGGTGTGCCGAAGGTCATGACGGGTGATCGACGGAAAATTGGGATCGGCGATTTGACACTTCTTGAGCGCCGCCATCCACCAGCCGCGGCGGCTATCTGGCGGACGAACGAACGCGACGCCCGCGCCGAAGACTAGGCTGCTGGCCGCTTTGCCGACGCACAATTCCTTCAGGGGTGTCGAGAGAAATCCCGGGAATGGGACGCTCCGTGACTGGTGCGACTTTGGTGTGCCGAGCACGAAAGCCCCACCGACACCCACAGCATTCTGGTGCACATTGGCGCGTCGACGAACAAAGTCGAGGTCTTTGACCCGCAGCGCCGTCATCTCACCCCACCGGAGACCGGTGTACGCGAGAAAGTCGACCATCGTGCTGTTCCTCGCACAGTGACTGGCCAAGAGTGTGGCCTTGACCCCGGAGAGTGGACACGGGTTAAGCGGCGAGTTGAATCTCTGCGGCCTGTGACGAGTATTGCAGCTCGAAGTCCACAGGCGTGACGTGCCCGATCGAGG
>NZ_SOFE01000034.1 GCF_004402405.1 Cryobacterium levicorallinum | reverse complement strand
GGCGGCGGGCTCGCCGGCGGCGGGCTCGCCGGCGGCGGGCTCGCCGGCGGCGGGCTCGCCTGTTTCCAGGCCCGACGCGTTCGAAGCGACAGTGCCGAGGTGCGGCGGGGTTGCGCCAGCGACCGCGGAGTCGGCGGACTGTGCAGCTGCTGTCGGCTCGGTCGAGCTCGCATCCTGCCCGGTCGACGACTGTTCGCCGTTTCCGGTTCGGGCACCGGCACGGTCAGCAGCGGAGTCGGCAGCTACCGAGTCGGTGGCCGTTGAAGCGTTGGCCGACGAAGCGTTGGCCAACGACGTGGTCGAGCCTGCTGACGACGAATCGCTCGTACGATCCGCGGCACGGGTAGCAGCGCTGTCCGCAGCACGGTCGGCGGTGCGAGCGGCAGCACTGTCGGCGGTGCGAGCGGCAGCACTGTCGGCGGTGCGAGCGGCAGCACTGTCGGCGGTGCGAGCGGCAGCACTGTCGGTAACACGATCGGCCCAACGATCGGCCGAACGATCCGCAGCACGATCGGCACGATCCTGCAGCGCGGCCGGGCGGTCGCCCGACATCGAACGGCGTTCCCGGTAGGCTGCGGCCTGGTCGGCGGCGCGCGCGTGGTCGTCGGCGCGCGCGTGGTCGTCGGCGCGCGCCTCGTGGGCGGAACGGGAGCGGTCGGCATCCGCTGTGGCAGAGCTGTGAGCGGTCTGGAAATCGGCGATGGAATCGGCCATGGCCGAGGCGAAACCGTTGGCACCGGCCGAGGGGGTGCCGGTGGCAGCGCCCGTGCGGGGGGCGCCGGTCAGGCCGGCTGCTTCGCCGGAACGGAACTGGTTCAGTGCGAGGCTCATGCCGCGCCGCCCTTGGCGATGGCCGCGAAGGCGGCGCTCAACATGTCTGCGCTGGCGGCGCCCGTGGTTCCCGCCGCAGCGGTGGGAATAATGCGACGAATGGTCGTGATCTCCGAATCTGACATATAGACGTCACGCAGGCAGACGTCGCGCCCGGCGTATGGCGCGTGGATGATTTTGTTGTCGCCGGCGTAGATGAGAATGTGGTCGCCGCCGCCGGTGACGATGAGGTCGCCGGGCTGGGCTTCGGCCAGCGATGCCACCTCGGTGCCCATCTTCATCTGGCCGGAAACCAGACGCGGCATATCTATTCCAACATCGGAATATACCTTTTGCACGAGGCCGGAGCAGTCCATTCCGCTCGAGTCCTCACCGCCGAAGACGTAGGGAACGCCGATGTACTTCTTGGCGGCGTCGACGACGTTGGTTCCGGTCGCTCCGCCGGTCGCTCCGACAGCGGATGCCCCGCCGGCCGTGCCCAGCGCGGAGGCCATGGACGCGGCGAAGCTCTCGGCCGAGGCCGTCGCGGCGGTCGCCGTGGCTGCGGCGACGGTGGTCGTCGCAGCGCGCGGTCCGGAGGCAAGCTGCTGCATCATCGACTGGATCTGCTCGATGCGTCCCATAGCGGCGATCATGGTCATTCTGAATCACCTTTCTCGGGCGAAGTTGGAGTGCCGGTGGGGTCTTGGTGCCACCGGGTTGAGGCGATTTCATCGAGCACGATCTGTTCGGCGCGCAGGTCTTTGGCCGCGACGGTTTCGTGGTGGCGTACCTCGAGCTTTTCCAGGGCGAGCGCTTCGGCGCGGGCCGCATCGAAGGCCGCCTGCGCCTCTCCAAGCGACGCGGCGTTGTTGCGGCCGAGGGCATCGAGGTCGGCGAGCATACTGCGGGACGACGACCGTGCGGCGGCCATGGCGTTCATAGCTGCGACGGTGTCCGGCGTGATCGACGTAGCGCTGAGAGCCGATCGTGCCCGGCCGCGCCGCGCTTCATTCGCGGCCACTCGCGCATTCGCTTCGGCCAGGTCACTCGCCGCCTGGTCCTGCTGCAGGTGGCGCAGGCGAAGCAGACCGGCCAGCGGAAAGAACCGGCCCATTAGACGCTACCCAGCTTGCGGGTGAGCCCGGCGAGCTGCTGCCAGGCCGCGTCTGAGGGAGTCTGGTCGTCCATCCGCTGTTGCAGAAAGGACTTGATGGCAGCATCGTGCGCAACGGCAGCGTCAACCAGCGGGTTGGTCCCGGCGCGGTAGGCGCCGACGTCGAGCAGGTCCTGGGCAGCCGACCGCGCGGCAAGCACCGTGCGCAGGGTCGTCGCTATGGCGTTGCGCTCGGGCGAGTTCACCCGCGACGCCACGCGCGAGATCGAGCCAAGCACGTCGACGGAGGGAAAATGGCCGGTGATAGCGAGTTTGCGGTCGAGAACGACGTGGCCGTCGAGAATGGACCTGGCAGCGTCAGCGATGGGTTCGTTGTGGTCGTCACCGTCGACGAGCACGGTGTACATGCCCGTGATCGAGCCGACCTCGTCGGTACCGGCGCGTTCGAGCAGGCGGGCCAGCACGGAGAAGGTCGAAGGCGGGTAACCGCGGGTGGCCGGCGGTTCGCCGACCGACAGGCCGATTTCGCGCTGGGCCATGGCCACGCGGGTGAGCGAGTCCATCATGAGCATGACGTCGGCGCCGCACGAGCGAAAGGACTCGGCGATGCGGGTGGCAGTGAAGGCCGCGCGGAGTCGCATCATGGCGGGTTCATCAGACGTCGAGACCACGACGATGGAGCGGGCCAGCCCCTCGGCTCCGAGGTCGTCTTCGAGGAATTCGCGCACCTCACGCCCGCGCTCCCCGACCAGGGCAATCACCGATACTTCGGCATCCGTTCCGCGGGCGATCATCGACAGCAGCGAGGACTTGCCGACGCCGCTGCCGGCGAACAGGCCCAGGCGCTGGCCGCGACCGACCGTGGTGAGGGTGTCGAGCACGCGCACTCCCAGGTGCAGCGGAGTAGTGATGCGGGCGCGGTGCATGGCCGAGGGGCTGTCGTTTTCGAGCGCCACGGCGCCGTCGGAGACCAGCGGGCCCTTGCCGTCGATCGGCCGGCCGAGGCCGTCGATGACGCGGCCGAACAGGCCGGAACCGGTGGGAACGAGCAGGGGGCTGTGCGCGGCGCGCGCGGGGGCTCCGGCGCGGAGTCCGGTCATGCGGCCGAGCGGCATGCAGCGGATGCTGTCGCGGGTGGTCGCGACGACTTCGGCGTCGATGCCCGGCGCATCCGTTTCACCGCCGAGAACGACGAGGTCACCGATGGCGGAGCGCAAGCCCCGTACTTCGACGCCGAGGCCGACGATCGACGACACGACGCCGATCCGCTCGGGGCGCGCGACCCGCAGCGCCGAGGCGAAGGCGTCGGCGTGCGGGCGCCACGCGGTCGTCGTGGTCATGGGGTCTGGCCCGCGGCATCGGCGAGCAAAATCTCTTTCGCTCGGGCCAGGGCGGTCTCGATGCGGGCGTCGAGAATTCCGTCGTTGAATTCGGCGATGGCATCCCCGCGCTTGATCTGTGCGTCGGAGATGAAGGTCACGCCGCTGAGGCGCACGGTCGTCGCGTCGAGCAGCGGCAGATCTTCGGGATTCATGCGGATGTTGTGGGCCGACGTGCGGTCGCCGTCATCAACCGAGCGCATGGCGCGGTCGAGGGCCCGACGAGCGGATGGCTCGGTGCGGCTGAGTTCGTTGCCGATAATGGCTTCGGCCAGTTGCACCGCGCAGGCCAGGAGGGTGTTTTCGGCGTCGACCAGCACCGGCAGGCGGCGCTGGTCGAGGGCTGTGGCTGCGGCATTCAGCACGCGCACGCCGCGATCCATTTTCGCCGCAATGAGACGCTCGCCCTGCTCACGTTCGGCTTGCAGGTCGAGCTTGATGCGATCGATCTCCACCGTCGCCGCGCGCAGGCCTTCGGCGTAACCGGCGGCATGCCCCTGGGCGCGCGCGGTTTCGTCGGCGCGGATGCGCTCGTCGTCGTGCAGGCGGGGAAAAGAGATTCGGCCGAAACCGGTGTCAGCTGACATATTCGTCGTCCGATCCGCGCTGCACGGTGATGATTCCCTGGGCTTCCATGTCGCGAATGGCGCGCACAACACTGGCACGGGCATCCTCGACCTGGCTCATGCGAACCGGGCCCAGGCTGCGGATCTCGTCGTCGAGCACATCGCGGTTGCGCTCGGACAGGTTCGCGCGAATGACTTCGGAAACCGCGGAGGTGGTGCTCTTCATCGCCATCGCGAGAACCGTGGTGTCGATGCCACGCAGAACCTGCTGCACGTCGCGGCTTTCCAGCTTGACGATGTCGTTGAAGGTCAGCATGCGCGAGCGAACTTCTTCGGCCAGATCCGGGTCGCTCTCTTCGAGGCCCTCCAGCAGGGCGCGCTCGGTGGCGGCATCCGCTTGATTGAGAATATCGACGAGCGGCTGAATTCCGCCGACGACCTCGGTGACCTCGCGGGAGGCGAGGGAACCCGCCCGCTGCTTGAGCGATTCGGTCACGACGCGGATGGATTCGGGGGTGGCGCTGCCCATCGTGGCGATGCAGCGGGCGACGTCGGTGCGCAGGCTCGGGTCCATGCCGGTGAGCACACCGGAGGCTTGGTCGCGGCGCAGGTGGGCGAGCACGAGGGCGATGGTCTGGGGCATTTCGCCGTCGAGCAGGTTGAGCACATCGGTGGGTTCAGAGGAGTCGAGAAACTCGAACGCCTTGCTGGCCATCGATGTCGCCACGCGAGTCATCATGCCGGCCGAGCGCTCAGCGCCGAAGGAGGCCTCGAGCAGGCCCATCGCGAAGTCATGGCCGCCGCGGGCGTGACGTCCGCCGCGCTGGGTCATTTCGTGGAACTCGGTCAGGATCGCCTCGGCGATGCTGGAGTCGACCTTGCGCAGCTGAACGATCTCGGAGACGATGTCCTCGGCCTCGACCTCGGTGAATTCCTTCATCACCTCGGTCGCGCGCTTGCGATCCATGTTCATGAGCACGACGGCCACCTTTTGGGTGCCGGTGAGGGGAACATCCGTTCGGGCGACCGTGGGGATCGCTACGGTCTCGGTCATACGCTCTGCCGGTCGTCCATCAGGCCGCGCAGCTGCTCAGCCATGCCGCGGGGGTCGTTCTGGGCCAGTGCGTCGATTTCACCACGACGGATGTCTGCTTCGGTCGGTTCAAAGTGAACCGTACGAATGACCTGGGTCGGCAGGTCGGTCGGGTTGAAGAACAGCGAACCGGGGCCGGCGATGGCCGAGTTCGAGGGGTTGGCGCCGGGGCCGGTGAGAGCGCCGACACCGCCGACGCCGCCGAGCATGCCCCGGGTTTCGCTGAGTTCGCCGATCTCGACCGACTCGCGACGCTGACGGCGGGACCGGCGAGCGTAGAACACGAGGCTGATGACGATGGCGGCGACGATGCCGAGCACGATGACGGCGATGCGAATGATCTCGGCGGTGGCCGCTGCGGAGGCAGCATCCGTCGACGCCTTGAGCGCGTCGGCCGCTGCGGTTGCGCCGGCGGTGCTGAAGGCCATGACCTCAACGGTCACGGCGTCGCCGCGCACGGCGTCGATACCGGCCGCCGAGGTGACCAGCGAAGTGACGTCTGCAACGTTGATGCCCGCGGCGGCGTCGGCGTTGAGGGCGACGGATACCGTCTGACGGGTGATCGATCCGGCCGGAATGGTGCGGTTTTCGGTGACCTTGTTGACGGCGTTGTTGCGGGTGGTGGATTCGGAGCTGAAGGTACCGTCGGTGCCTTCTGTCGTGGCCGCCGTATCGGTGCCGAGCACCCCGGCCGCGGCGCCGCCGGTGCCGGTGTAGGTCTCGGTGTCGACCGAGTCGCTCAGGGTGAGCGCCTCGGTCGGGGAGGTGAAGGACTCTTCGACGCGGGAGGCTGATTCGGTGCTTAGGTCAGCGGCGACGACAACGGTGGCGTTGCCGACACCGACGACCTTGTCGAGCATGGCCTGCACGGCGCTTTGCACGCCGGATTCATAGTCGGAGGCCTGCTTGTCGGCGGAGCCGGTGGCGCCGATGCCGACGGCCGAGAGAACGGTGCCGGTCGAGTCGATGACAGCCACATCCGAGGCCTTCATACCGTCGATGGAGGCGCTGGTCAGGTGCACAATCGCCTGAACCTGGTCGCTCGAGAGGGTGACGCCGTTGCGGGCCTGCACGAAAACGGATGCCGTCGGTGCGTTCTTCTCGGACACAAAGACGGTGTCTTCCGGGATCGCCAGCTGCACCGACGCGCTCTGCACGCCGTTCATCGCTCCGATGGTCTGGGCGAGTTCGCCCTCGAGCGCACGCTTGTAGGTGACCGACTGCTGGAACTCGCTCGACGTGACACCCATCGTGTCGAGCAGGGAGTATCCCCCGGTGCTCGAGGAGGGCAGGCCCGCCGCGGAAGCCTTGATGCGCTGGCTGTAAACATCCGCTTCGGGAACCAGGATGCTGGCGCCGCCGTCGGCGAGTTCATAGCTGACGCCGTCGGCGGTGAGCTGGTCGACGATGCTGCTGGCGTCCGTGCCGCTGAGGCCGGTGAATAAGGGGGTGTAGGCGGGCTTGGTGAGGAACATACCGAGCGCGGATGCGCCGAGCACGAGCACGGCGATGCCGATGATGGCCACCGTGCGCTGGGCGACGGTGAATTCGCGAACGGCATTGCCGAAGCGGCGAAAGATGGAACTTACCTGACGGGGCATTATGCCTGCATCCTCATGATCTCGTTGAACGCGTCGACGCCCTTGTTACGAACGGCGGCGACGAGCTCCATCGTGAGCTGTGCACGGGTACTGGCAATGGTGGCGGTGTGAATGTCATCGAGGCTGCCGTTGACGGCCTGGATGGAAAGTTCGTTGGATGCGGACGACAGACCCTGCAGGTTGTCGACGGCGCCGGACAGCGCGTTGCCGAAACCGGCCCCGCCGGTCGCGGTGGTGCTCGAAGAGCCCATGACGCCGCCAGTGGTGCTGGCGCCGATGATGGCGGGGGGAAAGCCGATTGCGCCAATAGGCATCAGCCACGTCCGATCTGTAGTGCTGCTTCGTAAGCGGTCTTGGCCCGGTCAACCACGGCCGCGTTGGCCTGGTATCCGCGCTGAGCCATGATGAGGTGTGCCATCTGCTCGGCCATGTCAATGTCGGGGTAACGCACATAGCCAGCTTCATCGGCGAGCGGATGCGTCGGCTCATAGACGAGAGTGCCGGCCGCGTCTCCGAAAGCGGCAGATGCCCCAACCCCGGAGGTGCCCTGACCCTCTTGAGCCACAATGAAGCGTTCCTGGAAGGCTGGACCGTTGGTGGCCTTGACCGTGTTGGCGTTGGCCAGGTTGTCGGCGATGGCGTCGAGCCATTTGCGGTGCATCGTCATTCCGCTGCCGGAGATGCTGATCGCGTCGGTCATCAGCTGGTCCGCAGCGCGGTGCGCATCGCCGTCGCCGGGCCGTCAACGGCCTTCGCCGCGAACTGGTAGCGCAGCAGGGCGTCGATGTTGGCGAGGGTCTCTGTGTCGAGGTTCACGTTGTTGCCGTTGAGGTTCGTCGCCGCGGTGGAACGCGTCGTGGCCGCGGTGACGTTGCCTTCGCCGGCCTGCACCGACTGGGCCAGGGCATTCTCGAACGAGACGACCTTGGCGTGATAGTTCGGCGTATTGATGTTGGCGATATTGTTCGCGATGGTGCGCTGGCGCAGCGCGAGGCCATCCAGTGCGCTGGTGAGGGCCACAGAGGTCACGGAATCAAGCACAGCTACCCGTTTCGTCGACGAAAGACATAAACGGCCGATCCTTGGCCCGATGGTGAGCAATCCGTGCTCGATAGGACCTATCGGCTGGGGTAGATGCTGCGTTAGGAGTTTTGCTGAAAGAAGTCAGAAATTGTTGCGATACAGCTTTCTAACCGGCGCGGGACGCGCTGTGTCGCGGTTGTCAGCCGGCAACGTCGAGATAAACGGATGCCCGCGCGTCGTGCTTCGGCGGTACCGCCCGCACCGCGGCGAGGTGCTTCGCGGTCAGATTACGCGCCGTCTCCAGCTCGCCAATGAGCTTGTGCTGGTTGTGCAGCAGGTCCCGTACGCGCTCCACGAGTTCCGCCGGAATAGCTCCGAGCCCCCACGGTGGCGTCCAGTTCGCGGCGGAGTCTGCCGCTGCCAAAACATTCGCACCCAAAAACTCGCTGGTCGAGCTTGCTGAGACCGCCAGAGAACCAGCCGACGCGCTCGACCCGGCCACGCCGGAACCCGACCGCCCGCCGTCGGTGACGCCCATGATCGACCGAGCCGCAGCATCCACTCGCAGCTCGAGGTCTTCGAGCACCGCCTCCCAAGCCGACAGGTTACCCAATGCCAAGTATTCCGCCGACGCGAGCCGCGGGGGCCGGCGCGGCCGGCAGCATCCCGGCCGCTTCGTGCCAGGTCTGCCGCAACGGCTCGAGCAGGGCAATGCACTCCCGGGTGCGCTCCGAATTGCGGCTCGTGTTCGCGCTCATCATGGCCGTCGACGCATACGTATATAGCGAGAACAACCCCTCGCCGCCGTCCCACGCCTCAACGTTGAGCGAGGTGCTCAGCTCAGACACGATGGCCTGGGCGTGCAGCAGGTTGTCCGACGCGATCTGCCAGTCCTGGCGCAGCTGCGCGGCTTCGGCCCGGTTCAGGTCGAGCAGCAGGCGGTCATACAGCATGGTGAGCAGGCGCACCGGCGTCGCCGAAAGCACCGCGTCGCGGTTGTAGCGCGAGCGCTGGGCCTGCGTTGCTGCACTCATCGTCATGGGTATCACTTCGTCGTCGAGCTGGTCAGTGCGCTCACCTGGGCGGTGAGCCACGCGGATTGTGCGTTCATATTGCTGAGCTGTACTTCCATGGCCGAGTAGGTGCGCTCCAGGGTCGAACGCCGCGAGGCCAGCCTCACATCCCAGCTGTCGATCTGCGTGCCGAGGCTCTTCACGAGCGATTCCTGCCCGGTGATTCTCGACGTGATCATGCCGTCGTACTTGTCCGACGCGTTCTCGGCGACAGCCTCGACCCGGGAGGCGATCGTGGCGAGCACGCCCTTCACGTAGTCCGGGTCGGCGGCCATGGCCGTGGCGAACTTGGCCGAATCGAATTCCATCGTGCCGCTCTTGGTGATGCTGATACCGATCTCCGAAGGGGAACGCCCGTTGATCGGCTGGCTGGCAGCGTTCAGAATCTGCTGCTTCACGTCGCGCACGGTGCTATCGCCGCTGAACACGCCGGCCGACAAAATGGCCTTGCCGCTCGAGTCGGTGCTGTTCACCACGGCGCTCTTGGTCGAGATCAGCGCGAACACCCCGTTGAGGGCGGTCACCAGGTCGGAGGCGATCGTGCTTACCGCTGCATCGTTGCGCGACACGCTCACGGTCACGGCTTCGGTTGCTACAGCGGATGCCGTCACCGACACTCCCGGAAGCAGGTCACTGAAGGTGTTGGTCGCGCTGGTGATGGTCTGTTCGGCACCGGTTCCGGACCAGAGCCGAACTTTGGCGTCCTGAGCGGCCGTAATCTGCGTCATGCCAGGCGGCGTGATGGCCGCGTCATATTTAAACGAAAAGGCGCTCGACGCACCGGTCGAGGTCGCGGTGAATTGCACACGATACAGCGCATTTCCGCTGCCATCGGTCCCGGCAGCAACCTTTACGGCTTTCACTCCGGCATCCGCCGCATTTACGGCCGTGACGACATCGTCGAGACTGGCCGAGTCGGCGACAATTGCCGTCGCCACGCCCGACGCATCCAGGATTGAAAAATTCGATCCGGGCCACACCGACACGGCGTCAGAAACCGACACCTGCGCCTTGGCCAGCTGGTCGACCACAATGTCGATCGAGCCGGCCGTAGCGGATGCCCCGGCCGTCACCGATACGCCGGTCGAGCTACTCTTCGCCGAGTACAGGTCGAGGGCATTGGTCGCCGTTGCCTTCGCGGCGAGGGTCGCGAGGGAAGCGATCTGACTATTCAGCCCCTGCAGGGCGGTCATGAGCGTGTTCGTGCTCGTGACCTTGGCCTTGAGCTGGTTCTGGGGACCAGCCTCGAGGGTCATGAGGGAGTTGATGAGGGACGTCGTGTCCAGACCGCTGATGAGCCCATCGACTGCCATCGACATGGGGTGCCTCTCCTGATGCTCAGTCAATCATTTATTACGGGGTCTGTATGGCGGCGGTGTTGGGCGAGGTCCAGTTCGCCGGTTCGCTTCCGCCATACAAGATTGAGGGTCAGCCCTGGTGGAGCACCGGCTGGGATGGATGCGGCGTCGTGAACGCGGGGGCGGCATCCGTTTTAATCAGGAGTTCACCTCGGCCAAGGTTCGGCGAATGCCGTACGCCCTGGCGGCAAGCACTATGTGTGTCTCTGTGCGCGCTAATGATGAGTCCTCCATGAACAAATGATGCTGCACCGGCCCATCCATGGGCCAGCACCATAAGCTATCGACCGCGCGGGCCTCCCGGTTAGAAAACCCGGCGAGAATCTGGGCGTGCACCGCCCTCAGGTTCGTAAACCGCCAGCGCGAGTCGGGGCCGAGACAGCGCGCCGTGTGCGCGCCCGCTGTGCACCCCCGATATCGGTACGCGCTACGGTAACCGGCGTAGCGGCTACCCGTTTTGGGCGCGGCCACGTGCAGACGTTCCCCGTCTCACCGACTCGCCCCGACCGCTGATCGAGCCTGCCGAGATCTCCATCGACCAACGCAACCCGCCTTAAGAAGCCGCGCCATCGGCACCGTTCGTGCCGCGGACCGGCACCATCTGCGATCAGTCCGCGATGCGCTGCTTTCAATATCCGGGGCGGCGACCCTGATGCGCGAAGGCGACAATCACGAGCTCGTCGTCGCGCACGAAGTAGATGACCCGATGGGGCGACGTTAACCTTTCTGCTTCGCACCACAGGTAGCCGATCCCAACCCGGAGTTTTCGGCCACGCGTCCGGGATCCACACGGCATCATCAACGGCCCGGGCGACCTCAGCATCGAACTCGTCGCCGAGCCCATTTTTCCGTGTCTGGTAATACCGGACGGCATCGAGAAACTCCGCGTCAGCCTCCGGATGAACGAGTGGGCGAAGCGTCACTTCCGCAGGTCGTCCAGGAGCGCTCGCGCCGTGGCCCGCGTCTCCTCGAAATTGCCCAGCTCAACGTTGCCATTCAGGATGTCGTCAACTCGGGAGCCGATCTCTGCCTGCCAGACCTGGTCGACCTCCCGCTGATCGGCACCTTGCTCTGGGTGCAGGCTGGCCAACAAACGGTGCGCGACGACAGCGCGTTCAGCGCGACTGAGATCGAGTCCTGCCTCGTAAACCTCATCAGCTTTGAGCGCCATAGGCCCAGTGTACGACGCGACGCTGGCATCCAGGAAGGTTCGTTGGGCCTGCTCCAGCTTGTGGTCACGGCGCAACCACCGCAGACCCGCGGATGCGGGATGGCTGGCTCCCAGGTGGATCACGCAAGTTTCACGCTGATCTCGGCAGCCCATCCCCGTCGTTGATCGAGCTTGCCGAGATCGCCATCGACCGACGCGAGCCGTCTCAGGTAGCCGCCGGGCCGCCTACATCCGGCGGCATCCGCTTCACCAGGTCGGCGATGCGGCCCTCCATGAGTGCGACTCGCTTCTTGCGGCCCCAGTTCTGCAGCTGCTTCTCACGACCGTAGGCATCGATCATGAGCTCATACTCCTCGAAGTAGACGAGCACGACGGGCCGGCGGGCGGCCGTGTAGTTGGGTCTGCCCTCAGCCTTGCCGTGGTTGTGCTGCCAGGTCCGACGCTCCAGGCTCCACGTGCTGCCGATATAGAAGGCCCCGTCGAAGCACTTCACCATGTACGCATAGGGCATGTCCCTCAGAGCGGCACTGTGCCGGCCAGCTCATAAAAGTTATCCTCAGGCCTGCCATCGCAGCGGATGCAGAATGGCTGGCTTCCCGAGACCGCTCACCCCAGTCGATGGAGGTCTCGGCAAGCTCGACCGACGGGATGGGTGCGTTTTCGAGGCCGGCTCACGCCAGACGATGCTGGTCTCGGCAAGCTCGACCGACGGGATGAGCGCGTCCCCGAAGCCGGCTCACACCAGACGATGCTGGTCCCGGCAAGCTCGACCGACGGGATGGGGACGTTTTCGAGACCGGGCACGCCCGTCGAGGCTGGCGCGACCCGTCCGCAAGACCCGACCCCCGCCGTTGATCGAGCTTGCCGAGATCTCCATCGACCAACGCGAGCTGCCTCAGAAAGCCGGGTCGGCGGGGGCTTCGATACCGTAGCCCGGTGTTCACACATCCAAAGTCTCAATAGATAATTCAACAAAGGGAATTGAGCGTCCGTAATCGCGTATTTACTTAGCGTATAGGTACTCGAAGAGACGCGCATATTCATCAAGCACGAACCCTTGAACCACTCCCCCATTAATTCACTAGATCCCTACCGTCATCATAGACTCGACCAATTCACGATATAGAAATCCATTGTCTACAGATCCGCAACTGCGCCCGCTTCGCGGGAGACTGGATGCAAACTATTTCTTAGTGAATCAGTCCGCAGGGCCACGAGGAGACTGTCTCAGAGCCCAAGCCGGCCAGCCTCGCTTCAATCCCGGTTTAGAACTATTTCCGATAGCAATTGACCGATACTAACGCTCATCCTAATAAACGAGAACACGAAAATAGCCTGGCTGCAGTTGAAGAGCGACGTCCAATTCGCTTTCTGACTGCGGCCAGGCTCAGGTCAGAATCGACCCGTTTGTTCGGTTGTGCTGGTGTTACTGGAGAAGCTGCAGAACGCCCGAGTTGCTCTGGTTGGCCTGCGCGAGCATGGCGGTTCCAGCCTGCGACAGAATGTTCGCACGGGTGTACTTGACCATTTCCTCAGCCATGTCGGTGTCGCGAATACGCGATCCGGCAGCGGTGAGGTTCTCTTTCGAGACGGCCAGGTTCTTGATGACGCTCTCGAACCGGTTCTGGTTTGCACCCAGATCGGCGCGAGCCGTGGAGACGGTAACAATCTGAGCCGTGATGGTGGCAATTGCTGCCGTGGCCCCGGCAGCGTCCGAGAAGTCTAGTGCGGAGGCGCCCACAACAGGGTCAACGGTCGTGCCCGCACCTGTTCCAGTAACGCCGGCCGAAGACAGAGCCGGGTCAAGAGTTCCCCCGTCCAGGGTCTTGATATTCAAGACATTGGTCGAGCTAACACTTGCATATAGGTTGTTCTTGAACTGACCGTCCGCATTCAACGCCGCCGCGAATTGAGAAACAGTTTGTACGCTGCCAGCCACAAACACGTCCGTTTCGATGGACGTGATAGTTCCATCGGAATTTTCAATGCTGAAAGACTGCGCGCCAGCGATCGTGTCCGCGTCAGCGTCAACGAGGGCATAGTTCACGGAGGACGGAGCTGTCGTCAGGTTAGCTGCGAGCGTCCCGATGTTTGCGAGACCAACTCCGATTGTGTCGTTCGCGTTTGCGCCGATCTGGAAGCTCATAGAACCTCCCTTGAGAAGGTCAGTTCCGTTGAAATTAGTTGCCGCCGCGATGCGGGTGAGCTCTTTGGTCAACGCGGTGGCTTCAGTCGTGATTGCGTCACGTGACTGCTCGTTGTTCGAGTCGTTACCGGCCTGAACAGCCAGGTCGCGCATGCGCTGCAAGATCGAAGTGACCTCGTTAAGCGAACCTTCTGCGGTCTGAATAACGCTGATCGCGTCCTGGGCGTTGCGGCTGGCGACCGTGAGGCCGCCGACCTGCGACTTCAGGCCTTCGGAAATTGCCAGACCAGCTGCGTCATCCGCGGCGCGGTTGATGCGCAGGCCGCTGGAGAGCTTTTCCAGCGACTTGGACAGGTCGTTCTGCGTTGTTGCGAGGTTGCGGTAGGCGTTATTCGCCGCAATGTTCGTGTTTACCTGCATGCCCATGATGAATCCTCCGTGATTGGGTCAATTTCACCGGCCCATCCATGGCCCGGCACCCGAAGCTATCGGCGGGGGTAGACGACGGGGTTAGAAGAAATCACGAAAAACTTTGTGGCACGACGAATAAGCCCGGCGGCATCCGCTTCACGAATTTGCATTCATGAGCGGATGCCACCCGGCTTAGATCAGCGGTCGATCTCGCTGGTGACGCCTACTTCAGGTGTTACTGGAGCAGCTGCAGCACCCCCGAGTTGCTCTGGTTGGCCTGCGCGAGCATGGCGGTGCCGGCCTGCGACAGGATGTTCGCACGGGTGTACTTGACCATTTCCTCGGCCATGTCGGTGTCGCGAATACGCGATCCGGCAGCGGTGAGGTTTTCCTTGGAGACGGCCAGGTTCTTGATGACGCTCTCGAAGCGGTTCTGAACGGCACCGAGGTTGGCGCGAGCCGTCGAGACGGTCGTCAGTTTCGTGTCCAACGTGGAGATCGCGGCCGCTGCGTTGGCAGCGGTGTCGAACTGCAGGGCCGGTACTGCGGCTGCAACAGATGTTGCAACACCAGTACCCGAGGAACCGTGGGTTCCAGCGGTGCTACCACCGACGACGGTTCCACCCGTATTTGACGTAACGGACAGCTGGTTGTTGGAGTCAACCGTTGCGGTCAAAGCAGAGCTGAACGAACCGTTGGAGTTCAACGCCGACGCGACGTCCTGAACCGACTTGTACGTTCCAGCAGCACCCAGGGTTGCCGTAACGGACGTGACGGAGGCATCCGCGTTGGTGATGCGGAAGTTCTGGGCTCCGGTGACTGCGGTCGGAGTAGCAACGGCCAGAGTCGCGCCGCCTGAACTGCCGGTCGAGAGGCTAGCGGCCAGCGCCGTGATGTTGACGGTAGAAAGGTTCACCCCGATTTTGTCATCGGCGGTGCCGTTTGCTCCGATCTGGAAGCTCAGGTTGGCGGTGCCATTCAGTAGCTTGGTGCCGTTGAAGTTGGTGCTCTTACTAATGCGGTCGAGCTCCGAGGTCAGCGCCGTGACCTCGGTCTGGATGGCGGTGCGTGACTGGGTGTTGTTCGAGTCGTTACCCGCCTGAACGGCGAGGTCGCGAACGCGCTGCAGGATCGACTGCACCTCGTTGAGCGAACCTTCAGCGGTCTGGATGACGCTGATGCCGTCTTGGGCGTTGCGGGAAGCTACCGTGAGGCCACCGACCTGAGACTTGAGTCCTTCCGAAATGGTCAGACCAGCTGCGTCATCCGCGGCGCGGTTGATGCGCAGGCCACTGGAAAGTTTCTCCAGCGACTTCGACAGGTCGTTCTGCGTTGTTGCAAGGTTGCGGTATGCGTTGTTTGCCGCGATGTTTGTGTTGACCTGCATGCCCATGATGATTCCTCCGTGAGTGGGTGTTGTTACACTGGCCCATCCATGGGCCGGTACCTACATCTATCGGCCGCCCCCCTATGGGGGTAAGCAGTGCGGCGATTAAAACGCATTAACTTAATTTCGCCGGTTCTCCCCCTATATACGAGTGCATTCGTCGCGAGGTCTTGACGGCACATTGGCCTGTCCACCCCCGATTCAACCCCGTCTTTATACGGATGTTGCCGCTCACACTGGTCGGGATGCCCCGCCTTCCCCAGGCCTTCAGCCCTGAAAACAGCCCACCCCCCGCTTGCGGGACACATCGACTCCCCCATCGCGCTGGTGATTGACGAGGCCTCCCTCGAATGGGTGCCACCCATAAAAGGCCAGATGAGGCTAGGAATCTTCGATAAACAAAACGACACGCCGCATGATCATTCATGAGCGAATTCGCATGCCCCCACTCTGGGTTACTCGCTGTCTACCCCAATATTCGAGAATCATCCGCACACAATGTAGCAACACGCCATATCCCCGGTTTTACGGGGTTTCGGTTGCGCCCCACTCCGGGTTACGCCTTGTCTAGCCCGGTGGCGACGTCAGACGGACTCGTCGAAGAGGTTGCGGCAGCATCCGTTCAGGCGAAACGAAGTCGGGGCGCCTCAACTCCAGGAGAAGGGTCGCGGCACGTGTTTGGGAAGCCGGCACTGGTTCAATCACGTGCCGCGAGCCCAAACACGTGCCACGACACCAAGGCGTCCAGCCTCGGCCTGCAGACACGCGCGCCAGCCGGAGGCCTCAATTGCAGTCGTTCGCTGTAGGGCTACCGCAAGAACGGCACCGACGTCAGCCAGCGTGAGACCCTGACCTCGGAGGCCAGCCGCGACCATCCGTGATTCTCTCGCTGCTTCCTGCCGCGTCGCCAGCTCTTGTGTGAAATTCTAGAGCGGCCTGGCAAATGAGCCGCCGGGGCGGCCGAACAGGAACAGCAGGTGCGCCTCAGCGGTCCCGGCAAGCTCGGGGCCGCGACCGACGCGCCAGTTCGCATCCGTCGCTACCAGCGTGCGAGCGCGCAGTATGGCCTTGATCTCGGTCGGGGCGATCAGGCTCTGACGCAGGGCCACCGCGCCGGATACCGGCGGTGCCACCGGCAGCTTGACGCCGAGCGGATGCGCCAGGTCAAGGCCGTGCACTACGGCCTCGGTGAGTTCGGTAATGCCGTGGCGCCCGCGGCCGGCAGCCTTGTCCGCGGCGATCTGCCTGATCTGCGCGACGAGTTCGGCCGGGAGCGCTTCTGCTGCTGCGCGGCTGAGTACGTCGATCGCTCGGTTGGGATTGATGAAGTGCCCAAGATAGGCGCGGGCCGCGGTGCTAACCAGCTGCCGGTTCGAGCTGCCAACTCGCCAGACGACATGGCCGGCTACATCCCGAACCCGCCAGCCCGCACAGAGGCTCGGCGTCTCCCACTGCTCGTCGGAAAGCTCCGCGAGCAGGTCGGCGGTTGCCGTGAGAGTGGACACCAGATAGGCGCGCCAGTTCGAGTTCGCGCCGGATTCGTCACCGACACGTCGCTGACTGAGCGGTAGGTATTTCGACAGGTCGGCCATGTCATTCAGCGTAGACGACAGTGATCGGTAGCACTCAGAAATACCAGGCCAGGAACACCAAAACCCCGCCGACCGAAGTCGACGGGGCAGGCAAAACACCGCAGCCGCTGGAGCGGCCGCGACGACTACTTACGGGCTGGCTGGAGCAGCTGCAGCACGTCAGAGTTGGACTGGTTGGCCTGGGCCGACATAGCGACTCCCGGCTGCGCGAGGATATTCTCCTGCGTGTGCTTGCTCATTTGGGCGGCCATCTCGCCGTCGCGCAGAGGCGTACTGGCGGCGATCTTGTTCTCGGTCGCGACCTGGGAGACCTTGCCATCGAATTCGACGGTGTCGGTAACGACGCGGTCTCGAATTCCGCTTGAGAGGGCGACAGTTGGCTGAGCGAGACTACTTTGCGACGCTGCCAGATTGCGCAGGGCAGTCGAAGCGGAGCTCGAAGTGTTGACCTGAATGCTCATAATTTTTTCTTCCGTGAGAGGTGATTGTCACCCCGGCCCGTCCGTGGGCCGGTGCTGTTTAGTGAGGTGAAACTAGGCAGTGAATTGGTAATGCGGGGGTCAGGACGCGATGCCCGCGACCTCGGGTAGGGCAACCCCTGGGAGTGGGCCTCGCACCGCGCGGGTCATGCCCACGGCTGCCAGGTCGGCCAGTCGAGCGAGGTAGGCGCTGCGACGGGCTGGTGCGATGCGCGACTCCGGCTGATACTCAGCCTCGGTGTCATCGGCGTAGTGGGTGCCCAGTCCATCACGCAACAAGCGGATGGCCTCGGCTCGGGTCTGAGACACGGCCGAGTGGGTGGTACCCAGGTCGGCTGCAATCTCTTTGACCGATCGGGCGTCGAAGTAGACCTGCTCGACGATCTCGCGCATTTTCTCCGGCAGAGCCGCGATAGCAGCGCGCAGGTAGACCAGTCGCTCATCGGAGAGCAACGAAGCTTCGGGCAGGGCCGTGTCGGCCACGAGAAATTCGGCGGTGGTGTCGTCGAGAGTGGACAACGTGCGGGCAGCATCGGAGAGGCCGGCAGCGGCGGTATCGCGATCGACACCGAGCGCGGCGGCAACTTCTTCGACGTTGGGCGTGCGACCGAGAGCTGCGGACAGCGTGTCCTGCACGGAGAGGGTTTCCTTGATGCGGCGACGCGCGGTGCGGGTGGCCCAGTCGTTGGAACGCATCTCGTCGGCGAAAGCACCGATGATGCGACGGCGAGCGAAGGCGCCAAAGGGGACCCCTAGATCGGGATTGAAGGCATCCGCTGAAGTAATAAGGGCGACGGAGCCAGCCGAGGCCAGATCATCGCGAGACAGGTGACGAGCCTTGGCCCAGACCTCGGATACCAGGTATCCAACGAGCGGAAGGTTCTCGACGACGAGGGCGTTCCGATCAGTTCTATTCACAAGCCGGCCCCCAGAAATATTTCACTACCTGTCAAATCGTGCCCGCTCAGGCGACACACGCGATAGACCCATGGCCTGACAGGCTCAATCTACCCCAGAAAAGGGTAAATGGGTAGCACTTCTTTACCCATTTGGCTAATTTGCTGTCCCTCGAAGTGGGGATTAGCACGTTCCGGGAGCTGTGGTCCGGCATTTAGGCAACATCACGGCGGCAAACTGTTGGAGTTTTCGTGAATTGCGAGCTTTTTTTCTAACGCTTTCGGGTGACCGGCCGAAAGTGAGATTGACGGAATCGTTGCATCTACGTGGGTAGGTGCCGAACTAGACCGATAAAGGTGGTTGGAGGACTCATGGGCGCCAATGAACTCTCAGCGTTGCTCTGGCGCGAACGGGAACTCCTGGAACTGCTGGTGTTCAAGCTCGAAGAGGAACAACTGCTGTTGCAGGGCGGCAAGTCACGCTGGCTCCAGCACGCCACCCGCGAGGTCGAACAGGTCTTGAACCTGGTGCGCGAGGCCGGCCTCGGTCGCTCGGTCGAAGTCGCCGCCCTCGCTACCCAGTGGGGAACGCAGGACGATTCGACCCTGCGCGAGCTCGTCGCCAATGCGCCGACCGGTCCGTGGGGCGAAATCTTCGCTGCCCACCTCAAGGCCATGGGCGATCTCACCGCGCAGATCAAAGAGCTGCGCGACTCCAACGAACGCTTCATTCGTAACGCCGCTCGGTCGACGCAGGAGACCATGGCCAGCGCGAACGTCGGTGCCAAGACCTACAACGCGAGCGGAGCGACCGGCGCCCCGGTGACGAACGCCCGAATCTTCGACCGAAACCTGTGAGGAAGTCGCGATGAGTACCTTCAGCGGTCTGAACACGGCCTACTCGGGACTCGTCGCGGCCAGAAAAGGTCTCGACCTCGTCGGGCAGAACATCTCCAACGCCAACACGGTCGGGTACACCCGCCAGCGGGTGACTACCTCGGCGGTCGGCAGCCTGGCCGAAACCGGCCAGCTCACGGGCGGCTTGCGCGTGGGCGAGGGTGTCTCGGTCGACGGTATCGCCCGCCTCGGCAATGCCCAGTTGGATGCCCACGTGCGTAACTCCGCAGCGGCCGCCGGCTACACTGCGGTGCGCGCGAATTCCCTGAGCAGCATTGAGACCTCGCTAAACGAGCCCGGCGAGAACGGCATCTCGGCCAAGCTCGACGAATTCTGGGCGGGCTGGCAGGAACTCTCCAACGGATCGGATTCGGCCACTCCGGCCGCGCTGCTCCTCTCTACTGCCGGCGAACTGACCACCATGATCGCCCAGGGCTACCAGGCGGTCAGCACCGAGTATTCCTCGGTGCGCGGCGACCTCGGCAGCATGGTGTCCGAGCTCAACACCGCGGCGAGCCAGGTGGCCGCCCTCAACGTGCAGATTCGCACGACGCTCGCCACCGGTGGCAGCGCCAATGAGCTGCTCGACCAGCGCGAACTGCTGACGACGACGATTTCGGCGCTCACCGGGGCATCCGTTGTCGCGCAGAGTGACGGCACGGTCAACGTGCTGATTGGCGGCAACGCGCTCGTGAGTGGCGGGACGGCCAGTGCGCTAACGGTGTCTGGGGCTTCAACGCTCGACGACGCCATGGGCGGCAGCGCGGTCACCCTCGCCTGGGCCGATTCCGCGCGTACGTCTGCTGTGACGATTGACGGCGGGGAGATTGCCGGGGCGTTGACTCTTCTAGCTACCGAGGGCGATCTGGTCACGGCCGCTCAGGGATACAACGCGTTTGCGGAGAACCTCGCTAAAGGCGTCAATGACATCTACAAGACCAACGACGACAAGACTAATTTCTTTACCTTTGAGTCCGGCAACGCTGCACGCTCGCTGGCCGTGATTCCCCAGACCGGTTCAGCAGTTCACTCTGGTAACAGCGCCAATGGCGCCTACGACGATTCCATAGCGGATGCCATCGCCCAGCTCGGCGCAGGCAAGGCTGTCGACGTCGATGGAAACCCCGTCGTCTCCCCCAATACGACCTGGTCAGACTTCGTCTCGACCATTGCCGTCGCCACCCAGTCCGAGCTGCAGCAGGCCAACCTGGCCAGCACGACGGCCACCTACGCGTCCAGCCAGCAGCTTGCCAACTCCTCCGTCGACCTTGATGAGGAGAACGTGAACCTGCTCATGTTCCAGACCGCGTACCAGGGCGCCGCCCGCGTGTTGACGGCCGTGGACGAGATGCTCGATACTCTGATCAACCGCACCGGACTGGTAGGAAGGTAAATCATGATCACTCGTGTCACCGGCCAGACCCAGATGCGCGCGGCCCAGCGCAACCTGCAAGACAACATGGCACAGCTGTCCAAACTGCAGGAACAGGCCAGCACGCTCAAGGGCATCAATCGATCGTCCGACGACCCGACGGCGGCGGCATCCGCTCTCGCCGTGCGGGCCGAGCAGGCAGCGACCGGCCAGTACAGCCGCAACGCCAACGACGGCGACAACTGGCTCACCACCATCGACTCCGCCATGTCGGCCACGAGCGACATTATGATTCGGGTGCGGGACCTCACGGTGCAGGGCGCCAACGGCGCCGTCAGCGCCACCGCCAAAGAAGCCATCGCCGTCGAGCTCGAGGGCCTGAAGGCCGAGCTGCTCACGCAGGCGAACACCACCTACCTGGGCCGCAGCGTGTTCGCGGGCAATTCCGACGCTACGGCAGCCTTCGTTGATGATCCTGATACCGGGATCTTGTCCTACACCGGTGTCAGCGTAAGCGGCGTACCCAACAGCCCCGTGGAACGGCGCATCAGCGCCGACACGACGGTTCGAGTGGATGGCGATGGTGCGGCGATTTTCGGTGGGAGCGCCGGGGAATCCGTTTTCGATCTACTCGACGGTGTCATCGCGAGCCTGCGCGGCACTTCGACCACGGACGCTACGGTCAGCAGCCACCTCACAAATATCGACACCCGAATGGGCACGATGACGAGCGAGTGGGCCACCATCGGTGCCCGCCAGGTGCAAGTCGAACGCGCGCAGGAGAATCTGCTGAGCAAGACCGGGGCGCTCGAGACCCAACGCGTTGGACTCGAAGACGTCGACCTCACCCAGATCGTGCTCGAACTGCAGTTGCAACAGGTTTCCTACCAATCCGCCCTCGCTGTCACCGCCAAGGTGCTGCAGCCCACACTGATGGACTTTCTCCGATGAGCTCCTCTTCGCTTCTGGTCAGCCCCCTGCTGAGCTTCGTCACTCCGCCGCCCGGGCTCGATCCGCACACGGATTTTCGTCTCAGCGAGATCGAGGGTGCTGCGGGGCTGTACTCCCTGCAGGCCGAGGCCGAGGCCGAGACGCGCATGTTCGTGCTCGACGCCGGAGTCTACCTGCCCGACTACTCCCCGGTGATCTCGAGCGAGCAGTCCGATGCGCTGTCGATCACGGAGGCGGCCGATGCGATCGTGCTCGTCGTGGTCAACCCCGGCGAGGAGGCGACGACGGTGAACCTCATGGCTCCAATCGTGGTCAACGCGCTGACCGGCATCTGCGCCCAGGTCATTCTCGACGGCCAGGAGTGGCCGCTGCGCGCCGAGCTCGGGGCTCTCGCCGCCTGATTCCTCCGCGCGTCCAGCTTTCTGCGCGAGGACGCCCACTCATGGGGCCAAAGATGGCACCTCGCGGGTAGCGCTGTCAGCTAGCGCGACTCGGCCTCGATCAGCGCAGCCTCGAACGCTACCCACGGCAGCATCGCGCACTTGACCCGGGCTGGATAGCGCGAGACTCCCCCGAACGCGGCCGCATCGCCGAGAATCTCTTCGTCGGGTTCGATCTTGCCGCGCGAGCGCAGCATCTCGCGAAAGTTGTCGAGCAGGGCCCGGGACTCGGTCACACTGAGGCCGCGCAGTGTGTCCGTCAGAATCGAAGCGGATGCCTGCGAGATCGAGCAGCCCTCCCCGGCCCAGACCAGGTCGGCCACGATGGCATTCGCAGCTGTTTCCGCGCCACCGGCCGAGTCAGCGCCATCCGTTTCGGCAGAAGCCCCTGCGCCGAGCGACACGCGCAGCGTCACCTCGTCACCGCAGGTCGTGTTGATCTGGTGCGATTCGGCCACGCGCAGGCCGCTAGCCGCGCCGAGCGCGACAGCCTCGGCCAGCGGCGTGAGGTCGACGGCTCCGTTCCTGGCCTTGGAGTGCTCCAGAATGATGGTCTGGTAGAGCTGCTGCAGGTCGCTCATCGGCGCACTCCCGTGCTGACCCCGAAGAAGGGCGCGACCTCAGCGAGGGTAGCCAGAAACAGGTCGACCTCATCAGTGGTGTTGTAGAGGTAGGTGCTCGCCCGGGTCGAGGCGGTCACGCCGAGTCGACGGTGCAGCGGCTGGGCACAGTGGTGGCCGACCCGCACGGCGATGCCGGCGTCGTCGAGAAACTGGCCAACGTCGTGGGCGTGCACGCCGGCGACATCCACGGCGGCCAGTCCGAGCCGTTCCACGCCGAGCCCGGGGCCGAGCAGGCGCACTCCGGGAATTTCGGCCAGCCCCGCCACGAGGCGCTGACCGAGCTGCGCCTCCCACGCTGCGACCCGATCCATGCCGGTCTCCCGCAGGTAGTCAACGGCCGCGGCCAACGCGATCGCCTGCGAGATGCGCTGAGTGCCGGCCTCAAAACGCTGCGGCGGCGCCAAGAACTCGGCGGTCTGCATGTTCACGGTGGTGATCATCGACCCACCGGTGAGGAACGGCGGCATATCGGCGAGCAGGTCGGTCTTGCCGTAGAGCACCCCAATGCCCGTGGGGCCGAGCATCTTGTGACCCGAGAACATTGCGAAGTCCACATCGAGCGCCGCAACGTCGACCGGCAGGTGCGGCACGGTCTGGCAGGCGTCGAGCACGACGAGGGCACCGACTTTGCGGGCAAGGGCGACGAGTTCGGCGACCGGGTTCAGGGTTCCGGTGACGTTCGAGCCGTGCGTGAAGGCAAGGAGCCTCGTGTGGGGGCCGACAATGTTCGCTGCGGCGAGCAGGTCGAGGGTGCCGTCATCCCGCACCGGGATGAACCGCAGCGTGGCGCCGGTGCGCAGCGCGAGTTGCTGCCAGGGAATGAGGTTGGCGTGGTGCTCCATCTCAGTGACAACGATCTCGTCGCCGGCGCCGAGGCTGAACCGGCGGGCGGCCGGGCCGCCGAGGCCGAGCGAGGCGTTCGAGAAGCTGTAAGCCAGAAGGTTGATGGCTTCGGTGGCGTTGGAGGTCCAGACGATTTCGTCGGTTTGGGCGCCGACGAACGCAGCGACTTTCTCGCGGGCGGCTTCGAACCCCTCGGTCGCTTCGACGGCGAGCGTGTGGGCGCCGCGGTGCACGGCGGCGTTACGCTGCTCGTAGTACTCCTGCTCGGCTTCCATCACGCTGATCGGGTTCTGCGAGGTTGCCCCGGAGTCGAGATAGGTGAGCGGATGCCCGTTCACCGTCTGATGCAGCACCGGAAAGTCGTTGCGAATGCGTTCAACGTCAATGTTGGTCAGTGGGGCCAACTCGGGGTGCTGGGAACCAGCTGCGGGAGTTCCGGGTGGTGTAGCGGCGGACGATGGTGCAAAAGACGTCATACATCAAGGATATTGCCTCTCCCCGAACCCGGGCACCGCGCGGGCACATCTGCACGGGAAGTCTGCGTGTGCGGTGGAAAACTCCGCGGCGGCGTGTGAGGCTTAAGGGGTGACCCAGACGGCCGAACACACGGAGCTACGCGAGCACGTGTTACTCGACCGACCGTGGGTGACGCTGGTCTGGGACGACCCGGTTAATCTCATGTCGTACGTCGCCTACGTTTTTCGTAGCTACTTCGGGGTCACCCCGAAGCAGGCCGAACGTCTCATGCTGCAGGTCCACAACACCGGTCGGGCCGTCGTGGCCACCGGCAATCGCGAATCGATGGAGCGCCACGTCGAAGCCATGCACGGCTACGGGCTCTGGGCGACCCTGGCCAAGGCTGACGAATGAGCGGCCTGAGGCGGTTCACCCCGCACGTCTCCGGTTTCCTGTTCGCACGATTCGAGGCGATCGAGGTCGATCTGCTGCGTCTGGCCACCAGCCAACTGGTCGATATGCTCGATGCCGGAGCCGCCGACCCCGTGCTCGCCCGCAGCAACGGTGTCTTCGGCCGCCTGCTGCCCGACGCTTACCGTGACGACGATGAGGCTGCGGCAGAATTTCGTCGCTTCACAGCGCCCGGCCTGCTCGAACGCAAGGAGCACAACGCCCAGATTGTGTTGGACACCCTCGGAACGGAACGGGACGAGACCGAAACGGACGACGAGGAACACCAACCGGTCACCATCAGCCTCGACCCCAATGCCGTGCAGGCCTGGCTGCGCAGCCTCACCGACCTACGGCTGACGCTCGCCGACCGGTTGCAGGTCTCCGCCGACGGAGTCGTCCACCTCGAGGGTGAAGACGCACCGTTTTTGCGCGAACTTTATGACTGGCTCGGCATGCTGCAGGAAGAACTCGTCTACGCGATCGACGTGTGACCTCGACGACGAGCTGACCCATCGGCGTTCTCGGCCAACAGATCTCGGGCAGCGATACCGATCACGGCGCTGTAGGTGGGGTAAGCGAAGCGCACTTTGGCCAGCGTGGCCACGTCGATTCCGGCGGCCATCGCCGTGGTGACCGACTGAATGACCTCCACGGCGTTCTCACCGACCGCGTGAGCACCCAGAATGAGCTCACGCCGACGATCGGTGATGAGTTTGAGAAATCCACGTTGGCGATCGTCGATCACGGCACGATCCAGCCGCGAGAACGGTACCACCGCCACCACACACAGCTCGTCGCGACGCCGGGCCTCCACCTCGGACAGGCCAACGCCAGCGTAATCGGGATCCGTGAACCCACCCGCCGGAAGCAAATGGTGCGCGGTTCGCCGGTTGGCATCCAAAACGGCGTTCTCGGCTGCTGCCTCTCCCTCGGACTGTGCAGCTTGCACCAGCATGTCCCGGCCGTTGGCATCGCCGACGGCGAAGATGTGCGGCACCGAACTGCGAAAATACGCATCGACAGGGATAGACGATCGGCTCGTAACGACGCCGGCTGCTTCCAGTCCCAGGTCGTCGACATCCGCTGGCCAGCCGGTTGCCATGATCACGGCGTCGAAGCTGCCTGACACGTCGTGCCCGTGCTCGCGCCAGGTCAGCGTGATCGAGCCGTCCGTGGCACGATCGAGCCCGGCGACACCGTCAATGCCGAGGTGGACGGCGACCCCCTGTTCGACGAAGGCCTCCGCAACGGCCTGCGAGACGGACTCATCGGAGGTGGCGAGTACCCGGTCGGCCACGTCGAGCAGCGTCACTGTTGAACCGAAAGAATTGAACACGGTGACCAGTTGTGCGCCGGTGTTGCCGCCGCCGATAACCGCCAGCCGATCGGGAACTCGAGGCAGGTCGAGCACGTGTTCGGGCACTACCGCCAGTTCAGCTCCCGGCACCGGCAGACGGCGAGAATGACCTCCCACGCACACCACAACAGTGTCGGCCGAAATTGTGCGCCCGGTGTCGAGCTTGAGCGTGAAGGCATCCACAAAGCGGGCGCGCCCCTCCAGGATGAGCTGAACGCCGGCATCGGCAAATCGGGTGGCCTCACCCTTCATGGAACGAACCCGGTCCACGGTCTCCCGTACTCGGGCGACCGTGGCGGGCCAGTCGATGGGACGTTCAGTCACGGAGATGCCATACGCGTCGGCCGTTCGGATCTCTCGCATGAGTCTTGCGGTTTTGGCGAGTACGCGAGTCGGCACGCATCCGGTGTTCACGCACGTGCCCCCCAGGCGATCAGCCTCACAGATGGCGACGGATGCTCCAAGCTCGGCGGCGCGCAGGGCTGCAGCGGCTCCGGCCGGGCCGGCACCGATCACGACGACGTCGAAATGGTCGCGCCCGAGCACGCGTGAATCGGGAGCCGGGTTGGCGGCTGACTTCGTGTGCGCGAAGATTGAGGTCGCAGTCATCTCGGTCTCCCACCGTCGAAAGGTGCCTAAATCCTGACAGTGTCGGCTGGGAATGAACCGGTGCCGACACCCCGTTTCTACAGGAAATCTCATCATCATGGTGGGTTCAGTTTGGTGGGCAGAGTGTGCGGTAGCCTACTTTGTGAACCCCCTATTACCGTGTGCTCAAGGCCGCACGCACGGCTCGACTTGGCCCGCGACGGAGACCCATGGACCTCAGCACTGTGACACACGTCACCTCTGCTCGACAGCGGAGCGACCTCGCCGCGCTCGGTCCGACAGTCGTACCGCTGGCCGGCGGATCCGAGCTGTTCGCCGACCCGCGAGCCCACCTCAGGGGTCTGGTCGACCTGCACACCTTCGGGTGGCGCGCGCTGACTATCACGGACGACGGCCTCGAGATTGCCGCGACCTGCACCTTCACCGAACTCTCCCAGCTGCCGATGCGGGAGGGCTGGGCGGCGCATCCGCTGTTCTATCAGTGTTGCACGGCCCTGTTCGGCTCGTTCAAGGTCTGGAATGTTGCCACGGTCGGCGGCAACCTGGCCACCGCGCTTCCGGCCGGGCCCATGATCACCCTGGCCGTCGCGCTCGACGCGGAGGTTCTGGTCTGGCGTGCTGGTGGGCGCGATGAGGTCGTGCCGGCCCGTTCGTTTGTCACGGGAAACATGACCAACGTGCTCGCACCCGGTGATGTGTTGCGCTCTATTCACGTTCCGCTCGCCGCGTTGCAGTCGCAGACGGCATATCGCAAGATCGCCCTGTCGCCGCTCGGACGCTCTGGCGCGGTGCTCGCCGGGCGGCTCGATGCCGACGGTCTGTTCGTGCTCACGGTCACGGCGGCGACGCTGCATCCGGTGCAATTGCGGTACCCGGAGCTACCCGCCGCCGAGGTGCTGGCCGGCGATATTGCCGCGATCGACTGCTGGTTCACGGATGCCCACGGCGCCGCCGACTGGCGACGCGCGATGGGACTGCTGCTCGGCGAAGAAATTCGCGCTGAACTTGTTGGAGGTCTCGCATGACGCTGGAACGGGTCGCAACGGTTGGCACGGTCATTTTTGAGGTCAACGGCAGCCCGGTCGAGGCGACGCCCCAACCCGGCCAGTGCCTGCGCACCCTGCTGCGCGACCACGAACACTTCGAGGTGAAGAAGGGCTGCGACACCGGCGACTGCGGCGCCTGCACGGTTCAGGTCGACGGCACGCCCGTGCACTCCTGCATCTACCCGGCCTACCGGGCAGCCGGCAAGCAGATCACGACCGCGGCCGGCCTCGGCCAGCCCGGCAACCTCGCGCCGGTGCAGCAGCGCTTCGTCGACGCCGCCGGGTTTCAGTGCGGCTTCTGCACACCCGGCATGGTCGTCACCGCCGCCGCCATCGAAGCGGATGCCGACACCACCCGTGCAAACGGCGTCGATGCCAGCTTCAGCACCGACCCCGACGAACTTCCCCGCCTGCTCAAGGGAAACCTCTGCCGCTGCACCGGTTACCGTTCGATCAATGACGCCATTCGCGGTCAGCACACCCCGCCGGCGGGCTCCTGCCACGTCGTCCCGGAGCGCGAGCACGCCAAAACGTCCAGCCTCGGACCGGTGCGCACGACCGGCCAGGCCACTCCCGAACCGGCTTCGGCTGGTGCGGGTTCGACCGGATTGGCCTCAACCGGACGGGTCGCGACGAGCGAGTCCATGACGGGCCACTCCGCCACGAGCCGCATGGTCGGCCCGGTTGGCACCTCCGCCGGCGCGATCGCCGGGGAGCGCGTCGTGAGCGGGCTCGAGCCGTACACCCTCGACGTTTCCGTTGCCGGACTGCTGCACCTCGCGGTGCTCGGGAGTCCGCACGCGCACGCGCGCATCCGCTCTCTTGATGCGTCGAAAGCGGCCAGGCTGCCCGGGGTGCACCGCGTGCTCACCCATGCCGACTCCCCCACGACTCTATTTTCAACCGCGCGGCACGAGAGCCGGTTCGACGACCCCGACGACACCCTGGTCTTCGACCAGACCCTACGTTTTCGCGGGCAGCGCGTGGCAGCGGTCGTCGCCGACTCGGTCGCGATCGCCGAGGCCGCCTGCCGACTGATCGACGTCGAGTACGAGGTGCTCGATGCCGTCTTCGACCCTTGGCTGGCTGCTCTGCCGGGTGCCCCGCTGGTGCACGGCGACAAGGACCCGGTCATGTCGCGACTGGCCGACCCGGGGCGCAACCTCGTCGCCGAACTGCACGGCGAATTCGGTGACGTTGCGGCCGGACTCGCCGAGGCGACCACCGTTGTCTCGGGCAGCTGGCAGACCCAACGCATTTCGCACACCCACCTCGAAACCCACGGCACGATCGGCTGGATCGACGGCGACCGGCTGGTGCTGCGCACGAGCTCGCAGGTTCCGTTTTTGGTGCAGAAGGAGATCTGCCGGCTCTTCGACCTCGACCCGGCCGGAGTGCGGGTGTTCACGGCCCGAGTCGGCGGCGGTTTCGGCGGCAAGCAGGAGCTGCTCACCGAAGACCTCGTCACCCTCGCGGTGCTCAGTACCGGCCAGCCGGTACAGTACGAATTCACCCGCACCGACGAGCTCACGATCGCCCCGGTGCGGCATCCGTTTGCGATCGACGTGACGCTCGGCGCCACGGCCGATGGCCGCCTCACCGCCCTGAAACTGGGCGTGCTCGCCGACACCGGCGCCTATGGCAACCACGGCCCGGGCGTGATGTTCCACGGCACGAGTGAGTCCGTCGCGCTCTACAACGTGCCCAACAAAAGAGTGGATGCCCGGAGCGTCTACACGAATAACCCGCCGTCGGGCGCCTTCCGCGGCTACGGCCTCGGCCAGATTATCTTCGCGATCGAAAGCGCGCTCGACGACCTGGCCCGGGAACTCGAGATGGACCCGTTCGAACTGCGCCGACTCAATTCGGTGCAGCCCGGCGACCCGCTCGTGGTCACGCACGAGGAAGGGCCCGACCTCGTCTTTGGAAGCTATGGCCTCGACCAGTGCCTCGACCTCGCCGAGTCGGCGCTGGGGCGCGGCAACCGGTCCGTCGTTCCGGTCGGTGCCCAGTGGAAAGTCGGCTCCGGCATGGCGTCGTCAATGATCGCGACCACGCCGCCACGCGGCCACCGCTCGCAGGCATCCGTTCAGCTACTCGCTGGCGGACGCTATCTGGTGCGGGTCGGCACGACCGAGTTCGGCAACGGCACTACGACCGTGCACGCGCAGATCGCGGCGACGGCGCTGCACACGTCTGTCGACCGCATCGATTTGGTGCATTCCGACACGGATGCTGCCGGTTACGATTCCGGCGCGTTCGGCTCGGCCGGGGTCGTCGTCGCTGGCAAGGCCGTGCTCGCCGCGGCGACCGCGCTGGCCGAGTCCCTGGTTGGGGCAGCGGCATCGTGCAGCGGTCTCGGTGAGGTGGATTGGCAGCTTGAACGGGAGGGGCTGTGTGCGACGGGTACGGTCGTCACCCTGGACGACCTCGCAGCCTGGGCCGCGGCCAACGACGTCGACCTCACAGCGATGCGCCGCGAAGACGGAGCGCTGCGCTCGCTCGCCTTCAACGTGCACGCGTTTCGAGTGGCCGTGAACACCGACACCGGCGAGGTGCGCATTCTGCAGTCGATCCAGGCCGCCGATGCCGGCTTCGTGATGAACCCCGAGCAGTGTCGCGGACAGATCGAGGGCGGAGTCGCGCAGGCGCTCGGCACCGCCCTGTTCGAAGAGATCGTGCTCGACGGCGCCGGAGCGGTGACGACGCGAGTGCTGCGCAACTACCACGTGCCCCAGCTCGTGGATCTGCCGGTCACCGAGGTGTACTTTGCCGAAAGCCACGACGTTCTCGGGCCCTTCGGTGCCAAGTCGATGAGCGAGTCAACCTACAACCCGGTCGCGCCGGCGCTGGCCAATGCGATACGCGACGCGATCGGCATCCGTCCGACCGAGTTGCCCATGTCCCGCGACCGTATCTGGCGTCTGCTGCACGGCTGAGCGGATGCGCCGCCCGGCTCGCGCAGGGTAGCTCGCGCCGGTCGATGGCGGTCTCGACGCGCTCGACCAACGCATCGGGTCGCGGCCCCGAAACCGGCTTGCGCCAGTCGATGGCGGTCTCGGCCACCGGACAGGCGGCCGACCTACGCGAGCCGACCATCTCGCTGATCGAGCTTACAGAGATCACCATACGACCGACCGCCGCAAACGGTCAAAATTACCGATTTCGACGCCGGAACACGATAATATCCGTAGATATGTACGAATCAACGGGTAGCGCGGTCTTTCGAGGCCACATTTTTCACATAGCCGGCGCTCCCACAGTTGCGCAGGCCCATTCGCAGCTCGTTTCGGTGCCCGACGGGGCCCTCGTCACGGCCGACGACGGCACGATCGCCTGGGTCGGCCCCTTCAACGCGCTGCCGGCCGCGTTCACTGCACTGCCGGTGACCCGAACCGGGTTCATTTTGCCGGGTTTCGTCGACACTCACATTCATTTTCCGCAGACCTACACAACGGATGCCTACGGTGGCGGCCAGCTGCTCGAATGGCTCGACGAGTGCGTCTTCCCGGCCGAGTCGCGGCTGGAAGACCCGGGGTTTGCCCGGCAGGTGGCGCGCGATTTCACGCGGCGGCGGGCATCCGTCGGTACGACCAGCGCCCTCGTGTTCGGCTCGGCGTTTGCGCCGGCGCAGGACGCCCTGTTCGAAGAAACGCAGAAGGCCGGCCTTCGCCTGGTGAGCGGGCGCGGCATCCAGACCGTCGGCACCGACTCCGCGAAGGCGCTGGTCACGAGCGAGCAGGCGGCTCTTGAGCTCACGGCGGCCGAGATCGACCGCTGGCACGCCGTCGACACGGGTGACGCCCAGACCGCGCTGCTGCAGGTCGCGATCGTGCCCCGGTTCAGTCTGTCGGTGACGCCGACAACCCTCGCAGGCCTCGGCGAGCTCTACGACTCGGTGCGCGGGCCAGGCGTGTACTTTCACAGTCACCTCAACGAGAACGACCGGCCGGGCACGGGAGAGATCGACGCGGTGCGCTCGGTGTTCGGCACGAAAACCTACCTCGACACCTACGACGGATGCTTCCTGCCGGGCTCCGCCCGCGGCGGCTCGTCCTTGCTTGGCCGCCGCAGCATCCTCGCCCACGCCGTGCACTGCCAGAATTCGGAGCTCGCCCGTCTCGCCGACACCGGCACGTCGATCGCGCACTGCCCGACCTCGCAGGCGTTCCTCGGCTCCGGCACCATGCCGTGGCGGCGCACGACCGGGTTCGGGGTGAACGTCGCGATTGGAACGGATGTCGGTGGCGGCGACGAATGGCTCGTCGCGCGGGTGCTCAACGACTGCTACAAATCGCACCTGTCCGAGCCCGGCGACGCCGAAGTGGCACTCGACCCGGCCGCGCTGCTGTTCACCGGCACACTCGCCGGGGCCCGCGCGCTCGATATGGAGGCCCGGTTCGGCAACTTCGACCTCGGCAAGGATGCGGATTTTCTGCTGATCGACCCGGACCGCTGGGACCCGCTCGCACTCGTGCTGGCGAACGCCGTGCGCGCCGACGACGCGGTGCTGGCCGCCGAGCAGACCCTGTTCGCGCTGCTGCTCGCCCTGCGCGAGCCCGCGATCACCGGGGTTTATGTTCGTGGCCGCCGGGTGAGCGTGGAGTAGTCGAGTCGGGTGACGCATCCGCTCGTCGAGCCGTGAGTTTCAGCCCATTTTTTCGTGATTTTGAGACTAAGTCTCACGGCTCGGCACGGGTCAGCTACCGCTGATAGGTGGAGTACGCGAACGGGGCGAGCAGCAAGGGCACGTGATAGCGCTCCGACACGTCGGCGAGGTCGAAGGTGATCGTGACCTCCGGGTAGAACGTGGCCTGGCCGGACCGCGCGAACCAGGCCCCAGTGGCGAACGTCCCGCGTTACCAACCGGCGGGAAGCGCAACCGGGCCGAGCGCGGCGAGGCGGCCGTCGGCATCCGTTTGGCCGGTCGTGAGTAATTTAGCCAGCTCGGCATCGTCCGCGTCGGCCGAGGCCTGTTCGCGGCGGGAGAATCCATCGGTTGGGGTCTGGATGATGCGCGGATGGTCAGCGAGGGCTTCATACACCTCGAGCCGGGTCAGCGGGGTCGCGGCCCGCCGCGCAGCGTCAACGAGCGCCCCCGCCTGGCCTGTTCGACCGCGGCGGGCGTGAAGACCTGGCCCCAGGCGACCTCCCGCACGTGCACCTCGGCGCCGGCCCGCTCTGAGAGAATCATTGCCAATGTCTCGAGTTGTCCGTCGCGAGTGTGCCAGGCTTTCGAGCGTTTGCCATCCTGGGCCTGAAAATCGAACGAGTACGAGCTTCCGGACTCGATGTCGCCCACTTGGCATCCAGAGTCCAGCGGAATGTGACGACCCTTTTCGCGTTATTTCGTTCCCGAACCCGGGGGTGTTGTCACTCGATGCTCGCTGTGATCTACCACGTCTGGTTCCGCTCGCAGGACATCGGCGATCTCTTCCTCCGGACGCGGGGCGATGGTCTGGTCGACCTCGAGCTGTGGGATGGACGGCTCACCCGGGCCGGGAACGTGGCGCTGAGGGGAATGTTCGAAGTGGAGGGACACGGCGAATCCTTCGGTCGGTAACATTCACAGCGTATGCGCTTTTACGGCGGAGTAGCCAGGTTTCGAGCACATCGCTACGGCTGCGATCAGCCTGTGCCACACAACGTCAAGGATCTCGTCGCCGGAGTCCATGGTGAGCACGCCCACATCGCGCGCAGGGCTGGAGTGGGCGGGGCAGAGCTAGGGACACATCCGCTCGCCGAGCGGTGAGTCTTGGGGCCAAAACGGCACAAAACAGGCCCAAACCTCACGTCTCGGCGCCCGAAACTCACGGCTCGGCGGAGCCATGTAGTTAAACATGGCGCCACGCCGCGGCTCGTGAACCCTACGATGGCAGACATGCACAAGCCGCCAACACCCAACCACGTGGCCGGACTCGTGCTCGCCGCTGGTGCTGGCTCCCGCTATGGCATGCCCAAGGCGCTCGTGCACGATGCCTCTGGCCGATCCTGGCTGCAGAACGCCGTCGACGTGCTCGCGGCCGCCGGGTGTTCCCCGGTCATCGTCGTGCTCGGCGCCCGCGGTGCCGAGGCCGCGGCGCTGCTCAAAACGGATCCCTTGGCCTCAAGGGACGGTGCGCGAGCCCGCAGCACGAACCGGCCAACAGCATCCGTTTTGGTCGTGCAGGCCGATGATTGGGCCGAAGGACTCTCTGCCTCCCTGCGCGCCGGCCTGCGCTGCGCCCTCGACCACCCCGAGCTCACGGCTATCGCGGTCGTTCCCGTTGACGTACCCGACCTGAACGCGGCGACGGTGGCTCGCCTGATCGGCAGGACCAACGAGACGACGGATGCGCCCGGCTCCGCCGCCGCGTCGGCCGGCACACTGCGTCAGGCCCGTTTTTCCGGCCAGCCGGGGCATCCCGTGGTGATCGGCCGGTCGCATTGGGTGTCCCTCCTCGAGACTCTCTCCGGCGATTCCGGCGCGCGACCCTATCTGCGCGCGCACGACGTCGAAGCGGTCGAGTGTGGCGACCTCGGCACCGGGGCCGACGTCGACCGGCCCAGGGAACCACCGGGCCCACATTCGGAACATGGGCCCATGATCTAACTTGGGCCCACATTCCGGGCCCGGGCCCGGAACAAATGGTGAGGTCCCGAACCCTCGTGGCTCAACGAAACTGCGCCTGAACTACCCTCGTGCCACCACCCGAGTCAGCGCCGCGTAGGCACGCGCCGCGCCCGGCTGCACGGTCAGCGACACCGCGAGGGTGTCGAGACGGGCGCGCGTTTCGCCGGCGAGGTGCAGCATCCGCTCACAGGCGTCGCGCAACGCGAGAACGGTTGCGGTATTGGGCGGCAGCGATGTGCCGAAGCCCGCCGCGTCGAGGGCGGCTGCGCCGGCGAACTGGTCGGTGGAGAACGGCAGCACAACGAGCGGCACGCCTGCCGTCATCGCCTCGGTCACCGAATTGTTGCCCCCGTGCGTCACCGCGAGCACGGCCTCCTGCAGCAGGCGTACCTGCGGCAGAAACCCGCGCACCAGCCAGGAATCAGGAATGGGGCCGAGCGTTTCGCGGTCGGTCGCTCCGACAGCCATGGCCACCCGCACCGGCAGCCCGCTCAGGGCCTCGGCGACGCGGGCGAGCACATCACCGCGCACCGAGAGAAAACTTCCGAAGCTCACGTAGACGACGGGCCGAGAATCAGCCGCCAGCCAGGCTTCGACCTCGGGGTCGACGGCCTCGGATCGCACCGCCGAACCGAGAAACCGGTGGGGTGGAAGCTGGTCCGTGCGCGCCGACGAGTGCAGTTCGCCCGGATAATTGAGCAGCAGCAGATCCCCGCACTCTTGAAAGGCATCGAGGGTCGGTGCCGCGGACGGATCGAGTTCAAAAAGCGCGTCGTTCCACTGAGCGGTGAACGAGTCGCGAACGGCCGCACACTGCAGCTCAAGCAGCGCCAACTCGCCAACGTCGGGCGAGAACACGGCGGGCCAGGCCGGCGGGTAACCGTAGATCTCCGGGCCGACGGGCAAGGCAGACGGATGCCCGAGCACCACATCGGCGTGCGGCACGCCCGCACTGAGCAGCCCGAGCCGGGCGCTGAAGGCGAGGTGGTCGACGATCACCTGGTCGGGCTGCACCCGTTCGACGATGCGCTGCACCTCGCGGGCGATCGCGACCGGGTTATAGAGCAGGTCGCTGCTGCGGGCCTCAGCCTGAAAGAGCAGGGTATCGACCATTCCGCGGCGGGTGGCGTCGAAAAACCCGCGCAGGGCGTCATCTTCGCCGGCGGGCTGCTGCTCGACCCGGATGGTGCCGGGGTTGGAACCGCGGCCCAGCTGCAGGTTCTCCCGTTGGAACCCGAACGCGGCCACAATGTCGGCCGTTGCCGGTCCGCTCGCCACCACGACGCGTTCGCCGGCCTGCGCCCAGGCGGTGCCGAGCGTCGCGAGCGGGTACAGGTGCGAGGCGTAGTCGGGGCTGATGATGAGCAGGGTCATGAGACGCTCAGCTCCCAGGCGACCGGCTCGGTCGCCACGGCGACGTCCCGGTAGACCGAACCGAGTGTGCTCGCCATGGCTTCGATCGTGAAGTTGTCGGCCACCATGCGCCGGGCCAGGTCGGCGTACTCGCCGCCGTGCACTCCGGCCGCCACGGCGAGGGCATCTCGGATGCCGGAACCGAGAGCCTGCGCGTCGCCGGTGTCGACCAGAAAACCGGTCACGCCATTCTCGACGTAGGTGGCCGGTCCGCCGCCGTTCGGCGCGACGACCGTGAGGCCGGTCGCCATCGCCTCGAGCAGCGCGATGCCGAACTCCTCCTTCATGCTCGCGCAGACATACACACCGAACGGCGCAGCGAGCCCGGGCCGGCCGTAGCGGATCGCGGCCAGCCAGCGGGCGACCGTGTCGTTGGCGCGATGCCCGGCCAGAACCAGGCCGTGGGCCGCAGCGTCGTCACGATTCGCCCCAGACAGGGACCGGGACATGCGAGCCAGCTCAATGCCCTCGTCAAAGGACGGATGCTCCAAATCACCGCCCACAATCAGCAGGTTGCAGCGCTCTTGCAGGGTCGGGTCCCCGGTCCAAGCTTCGACCAGGGCCGCCATGCCCTTGACGCGGTGCAGACGGCCGACGCTGATCAGCAGCGGCAGTCCGTGCCGGGACGGCGGAAGGGTGCCCAGCAGCGCGTCGAGCTGGTCGAAGGCAAGCGCGGCGGACGCAGCGCGAGCATCGTCCATATTCGTGCGGTCGATGCGGTCAAGGTCGTGGTCGAAGTGATCAATCGGGTCCTGGTCGTGGCTGAGGTCGTCGTCGCTGGCGACCAAACCGTTCCCGCCGGACTGGCTAAGCGATGCCAGGGCATCCGTTCGGGCACGGTCGATCACCGCGAGGTCGATGCCCTCTGGAATGACCGAGTGTCGTTCCGGGTGTGCGTCAATGTCGATTCCGATCAGGCGCTCAATGTCCTGCTGCAGGTGCGGGCGCGGAAAAAGCACGGTGTGCGCGGCATCCGCGGCGAGTCGCTGCACCAGGCGGGCACGAAACCAGAAGTGTTCCACCGCATCAACCTCGCCGAAGTTCGTTCGGGTGAGCGCGCCACTCGATTCGAGCGAGTCGATCACGCCGTGCGGGTCGGGGGCCACGGTGAAGACGACCGGAATGTCCAGGTCGCGGGCCACGGTCGCGGCGGCGAGGCTGCCGACATCGGCCATGCGGAGGTGAATCGCGTCGACGACTCCGGTCGAGCGCAGGATACGCCGAATGCCGCGTTGCGCTGCGACCCGCCGAGGCCAGGAGTCGATCGACGGCACCGGACCACCGACGAACGGAACCGCCGCGAAGGAGTGCCCGCGCCGGGTCGCTCCGACGTCGGCCAGTCCATCAAGCGCTGACTCGTGGCTGCCGCGGGACATGGTGATAACCCGATCGACCCGATCTTCGCGGCCCGTCCCGAGACGGCTTCCGACAAACGGCGCACGCAAAGCGGATGCCGCGGCGCTCTCCGTTCCGCTGCCTCGGCCGGCCGGCTCGGCGACGAGGGCGTCACCGAGCCGCACCAGCAGGGTCGCGATGCCGCCGTTGTCGCCAGCACCGACCTGGGAGAGCTCCCCGTCGATGTCGGCGTGCAGAAAGAGTTGGGCGATTGTGGCGCCCTGGTTCCACTTCGGGCGTGGTGCGGTCGTCGCCGTCAAGTCGAACAGGGCCAGCCGAGCAACGGCCGCGAGTTCGCTCGCATTGTCGTCCTGAGAGAGGACGCTCAGTATTTCGAGCACAGCTTCGCTCGGGGATCGGTCCCCGAGGCCGGCGATGGCGGCGGCGCGAGCGGGCAGGCTCTCGGCACGGTCGGTGGCCACCCGCCGCAGCAACCGCTCGGGAATGCGGCCGGGCATGAGGCCGATGGTCTCGATGAGGCGGGTGCGGGCATCCGTTTCGGTCATGCCGAGCAGGGAACCTTCGAGGAACAGGGCCACCTGATCGGCGGCCGAAGATCCCCACTGTTCCAGAGTGCGCTGGGCGAGCATGCCGGTAAATCCGCCCTGCCGAACGAGCGTGACGAGGTCGGCGATGGCGTCATAGCGCGGCAGGCGGCTGCCGAAGGCCCAGGCGGAGTGCTCACGCAGAAAAGCCGAATCGTGGTGCAGCAAGGCAACAAGCACCTCGTCAGCGGAGTCGTCGAAGACCTGGGCGAGGGCGTGCACTGCGGCGATGGCGGTGAGCTGGTCGCTCGGATCGGTCGAGGCTTGTGCCAGCAGGCGCACAGCCCGGGCGCCCCCATCGCGGCTGGCTGCCACGGTGAGGTCGTCGGCGCGTCGAATTCCTTCGAGCAGCGTTGCGGCGGATCGTTGTTCGTCGAGTGCGGTGTGGGTAGCCATTGACTGCTCCTTTTCGTTAAACTCGTCGAATCAATCGTGGCGATTCGGGGTTGCCACGAGCGAACATGGGTAAATTTCGGAACTTTGGGCGCGAGAGGTCGAGGATCCCGAACACGAAAGCGAACGAAACAGGTATAGCTAGCCTAGCTAGCTAATTCCCCATTCGCCATCATTGCATGAATGAGGGCGCCAGGGCTGACAGACTGCCCTGATCGGTGCCGAGCACTCAAGACAAAAAAAGAACCATGCCCCAGTGAATGGGGCATGGCTCTATCTGTTTATATCTGCAAATGTCGGGTTTAGCCGAACAGGGCCGTCACCTTCGCGAGTGTCTGAGAAATGCCAAAGGCCAGCGGGATCCCTACTAGCGCCCAAGCCACAATGACTTTTAGAACCTTCATGCGTGCGCCTTCCAAGCTGTTGCACCGACGAGCGGCTTTTCGGGTTCGTGAAAGTCGGTGTGAACCGGTCGCACGAAAAGGTTCGCCACAAAGCCAACAACGAGCAGCCCAACCATGGTGAGCAGGGCCGGCTGATAGGCCGCAGCCGTCAACTCACCCGGAGCGCCCTGAGCATCGAGGAACGAGTTGACAATGAGCGGACCGGCAATGCCGGCCGCCGACCAGGCCGTCAGCAGGCGACCATGGATTGCCCCCACCTGAAAGGTTCCGAACAAATCCCGCAGGTAGGCCGGAGCGGTAGCGAAACCGCCACCGTAAAAAGAAATGATGATGAAGGCCAGTACAACGTAGAGCGCCGTCGTACTCGATCCGAAGAGCGCCAGCAGCACATACAACACCATGCCAACGCCGAGGTACACCATGTAGATGTTCTTGCGTCCGGTCTTGTCCGACGTGGCCGACCAGGCGAATCGTCCGCCCATATTAGCGAGCGACAACAGGCCCACAAAGCCTCCGGCAACGGCCGCCGAGACCAGCGAGTTGCCGTCGCTCTGCCGGAAGAAGTCCTGGATCATCGGTGCGGCCTGCTCGAGAATGCCGATACCGGCCGTGACGTTGCAGAACAGGACGACCCAGAGCAGCCAGAACTGACGCGTGCGAATGGCGTTCCTGGCTGAAACGTGGTTGCTCGTGACGAGGGCCTTGACCCGCACCTTCGACGGATCGAAACCGGCCGGCACCCAATCAGCAGCCGGAACCTTGATCGTGAAAGCTCCGAACATCATGTACGCGAGATAGATCACGGCGAGGGTGAGAAAAAGCTTGCCCACGGAGTCGCCGCTCGCCACCCAGTTCGCTGCCCCGGAGTTGGGGTCATAGAAGCCGAGGAGCGCCGTCGACACTGGGCTGGCGATGAGGGCGCCGCCGCCGAAGCCCATGATGGCCATGCCGGTGGCGAGGCCCGGGCGGTCCGGAAACCACTTAATGAGCGTCGAGACGGGCGATATGTAGCCGATGCCGAGGCCGATACCGCCGATGAAGCCGTAGCCGACGTAGACCAGCCACAGCTGGTTCGTAAAGATTCCGAGCGAACCGATGAGGAATCCGCCCGACCAGAACAGAGCCGCGACGAACATGGCCTTGCGCGGCCCGTTGGTGTCGACCCAGGTACCCATGATGGCCGCCGACAGGCCGAGCATCACGATGGCGATTGAGAAGATCACCCCGATCTGCACCAGGCTGGCGTCGAAGTGCGCCACAAGCGCGGTCTTGTAAACACTCGTGGCGTAGGCCTGGCCAATGCAGAGGTGCACGGCGAGTGCGGCCGGCGGAATCAGCCAGCGGTTGAATCCGGGTGGGGCGATGGTGCGGTCTCGGTCGAGCCAGCTCATGGAGATATCCTTGCTGCCGGTATGGCGATAGCGACTCTGCTGTGCGTTTCGGCTGTCCACGATGGCCGTGGACGTACTCCGCAAACGGATTGACTTAACAGTCTGCGGAGGCAATCCTAGAGGATTCATCGAGCACATTTCGTTCCAAAATCTCGCCCATTTGGTAATTCGGGGAAATTCCCCTTGGCGGCAAGGCAGTATATATATATGACACGTTCAGCACCTATCGACGACATCAACGAAAATAATCTTGTCGTCACCGCGCCCAAGACCCACGCTGCTGGCATCCAAGCCGTAGCGGTGGCGCTCGATCGGGGTATTGCCCAGGCTGGTCTCGTTCGCACCGCACGGTCGCTGCTGCGCCTCAACCAGCGCGACGGCACCGACTGTCCCGGATGCGCGTGGCCGGAATCACAGGGACATCGCAAGACCGCAGAATTCTGCGAAAACGGCGCGAAGGCCGTCGCTGAAGAGAGCACGCTTCGCACGGTGACGCCCGAGTTCTGGGCAGAGCATTCCATCGCCGAGCTCGCCACCAAGACCGAGTATTGGCTCGGAAACCAGGGCCGCATTACGCACCCCGTCGTCATTCGCCCGGGCGACACGCACTACTCGCAGATCTCCTGGGATGATGCTTTTGAGCTCATCGGTGAGCAGATTCGCGCCACGGTGCCCGACCGCACCGTCTTCTACACGTCTGGCCGCACCGCCAACGAGTCGGCGTTCATGTACCAGCTGTTCGCCAGATCGATCGGCACCAATAACCTGCCCGACTGCTCCAATATGTGCCACGAGTCCTCCGGCTCAGCACTGAACCCCACGATCGGCATCGGCAAGGGTACGGTCTCGCTCGAAGACATCCACCAGGCCGAACTCATTATGGTGGTCGGCCAGAACCCGGGCACCAACCACCCGCGCATGCTGTCCGCCTTGGCCGAATGCAAGGACAACGGCGGCAAGATTGTGGCCGTCAACCCTCTGCCCGAAGCGGGACTGTTCAACTTCATGGACCCGCAGACTCCGAAGGGCGTCGTCGGCAAGGGCACCAACCTGGCTGATGAGTTTCTGCAGATCAAGGTCGGCGGTGACCTGGCCCTGTTCCAGGCGCTCGGTCATCTGTTGCTCGAAGAGGAGGCCCGCGTACCGGGGTCGGTCATCGACCACGAGTTCGTCGCCGCGAACACCGACGGAATCGACGCCTATCGAGCCGCCCGATCGGTGATCGACTGGGCCGAAACGAAAAAAGCCACCGGCCTGGACCGTGCCGCGATCGAGACGGTGGCGCAACTGCTCATCGCGAGCAAGGCCACCATCATCTGCTGGGCGCTCGGACTGACCCAGCAGCCGCACTCGGTGAACACCCTCAAGGAGATCATCAACCTGTTGCTCCTGCAGGGCAACTTCGGCAAGCCCGGCGCAGGCGCCTGCCCGGTACGCGGCCACTCCAACGTGCAGGGCGACCGCACCATGGGTGTGTGGGAAAAGCCGAAGGAGCCCATGCTCGCCGCCCTCGACGCCGAGTTCGGCATCGTATCCCCGCGGGAGCATGGCCTCGACTCCGTCGACACGGTGGATGCCTTCGTGCACGACCGCGTCGACGTATTCGTCTCCATGGGCGGCAACTTCGCCCTGGCTTGCTCCGATACCGACCTGCTGGAGAAAGCCATGCAGCGCGTCGGTCTCACCGTGCATGTGTCGACCAAACCCAATCGCTCGCACGTTATGCACGGTTTGACCTCGCTCATCCTGCCGACGCTCGGCCGAACGGATACCGATGACAAGCATCCGTCGGGCCGCCAGGTGCTCTCAGTGGAAGACTCGATGTCAGTCGTTCGCACCACTCAGGGACGCCTCGAGCCGGTGTCTGAGCACCTCCTCGCCGAACCGGTGATCATTGCCCGCATGGCCAACGCCACGCTCGGAGAAGACCACCCCGTCGATTGGAAGGCGATGGCGGAAGACTACGACGTCGTTCGTGACCACATCTCCCGCGTCGTACCCGGCTTCGTCGACTTCAACGTTCGACTCAAGACCAAGAATGGGTTCGTGCTGCCCAACCCGCCGCGCGATACGCGCAGCTTTGCCACCGATATTGGTCTGGCCCGGTTCACGGTGAGCCCGATCGAGTACCTGTCGGCGCCAGAGGGTCACTTGATTCTGCAGACCATCCGCAGCCATGACCAGTACAACACCACGTTCTACGGTCTTGACGACCGCTACCGCGGCATCAAGAACGGTCGTCGCGTCATCCTCATCCACGAAGACGATGTCACCGAGCTGGGCTTCGCCGACCGCGATATGGTCGACGTGATCAGCACGTACCAGGGCGTCGAGCGTCGAGCCAACACGTTCCGCCTCGTGGTCTATCCGACACCGCGCGGTTGCGCGGCTGCGTACTTTCCGGAGGCGAACGCACTCATGCACCGCGAGCTCGTGGCCCGCGAATCGAACACCCCCGGTTACAAGGCCATGACCGTGCGCTTCGTTCCGGCCGGCGCCGCTGCCTAGCCTGAGTCAGGCGGCCTGCTCGTCACTGTGTGCGTCGATGATCCGGTCGCCGCCGGCATAGACGACCATGGAGTTGCCGCGGAGAAAGCCGACCAGGGTCATGCCAACCTCGACGGCGAACTCCGCGGCGAGTGACGAGGGCGCCGAGACCGCCGCGAGCACGGGAATGCCCGCCATCAGGGCCTTCTGGGTGAGTTCGAAACTCGCCCTGCTCGATACCATGAGCACCGTGCCGGTCAGCGGCAGCCTGTTCTCCTTGACCGCCCAGCCGATGACCTTGTCGACGGCGTTGTGCCGGCCGACGTCTTCGCGCAGCACGAGCATTTCGCCGGAAGCGGCATCGAACAGGCCGGCCGCGTGAATGCCGCCGGTCTTCTCGAACACGTTCTGCCCCGCGCGCAGCTTGTCGGGAAAAGTTGTGAGCAATTCGGCAGTCACTCGCACCGCGTCATCCGCTATCTCAAAGACTGATTTGGTGCGCACGGCATCGATGCTCTCCTTGCCGCACAGGCCACACGAGCTGTTGGTGATGAGGGAGCGCTCCAAGCTCCGTTCCGGTGGCGCGACGCCGGCACCGAGGGTGACGTCCAGCACGTTATAGGTGTTGACCCCGTCGATCGCCCCAGCGCAGTAGCGGGCCGAATTAAAATCGTCGCCCTGCGTGATGACGCCCTCCGAGACCAGAAACCCCGCCGCAAGGTCGATGTCGTTACCCGGGGTACGCATCGTGACGGCAAGGCGGCGGCCGTTCACTCGAATTTCCAGCGGTTCTTCGACCGCAAGCAGATCCTCGCCAGCCAGAGGCTGGGCACCGACGGTGATTCGGGTAATTTTGCGTCGCGCGGTAATTCTGTTCATTCTTAAAGTCTCCCACGCTGGTGCCGGTACCGCACTCCAGCCTTTCCGATTAGCCGCCGATGTAGGACATTTCGATTTTCTTGGCACCAGACGCCCGCAGCTCACTGGTCTTCGCGCTCCGCAGCTGCGAATAGCGGTCGGTGCGCTCCCGCCAGAGGTGCGCCATAACGGTGGAGAGTTCTGCGTCGGAGCATCCGCCGCGCATGAGCGCCCGCAGGTCGTGGCCCTCGGTGGCGAACAGGCAGGTGAACAGCTTGCCATCGGTCGACACGCGGGCGCGCGAGCAGGTCTGGCAGAAGTTCTGGGTGACGCTCGAGATGACGCCGATCTCGCCGCCGCCGTCCTGGTAGCGCCAGCGGCGGGAGGTCTCGCCGCTGTAGTTCGGGGCGATCTCTTCAAGCGGCAGCTCGGCGTGGATGCGCGCGATCACGTCCTTCGACGGAACGACGGCGCCCATCTCCCAGCCGTTGCTCGAACCGACGTCCATAAACTCGATGAACCGCAAAATGTAGGGGGTGTCCTTGAAATGCCGGGCCATGGCGACGATGTCCTGGTCGTTCTTGCCGCGCTGCACGACCATGTTGACCTTGATCGGGCCGAGGCCGACGGCTTCGGCCACGTCGATGCCGTGCAGCACCTTCGCGACCGGAAACTTCACGTCGTTCATGGTGCGAAACGTGGTGTCGTCAAGCGAGTCGAGCGACACCGTGACGCGCTTCAGGCCGGCATCCTTGAGCGCCTGCGCCTTCACGGCCAGCGCCGACCCGTTCGTGGTCAGGGCAATGTCGATCTCACGGCCGTCGGGGGTGCGCAGCTCGGCCAGCAGGGCGATGAGGTCTTCAAGCCCCCTACGCAGCAGTGGTTCACCGCCGGTCAGCCGAATCTTCTCAACGCCATGGGCGACGGCCACGCGCGCGAGCCGGGTGAGTTCCTCGAAGCTGAGCAGTTCGTCGTGTTCCATGAACGCGAAGTCCCGGCCGAAGATCTCCTTCGGCATGCAGTAGACGCAGCGAAAGTTGCAGCGGTCGGTGACGCTGAGGCGCAGGTCGTGCAACGGCCGGTTCAGCCGGTCGGTCACGGTGCCGGTGGGCGTTTCCAGGTCCACCGGAATGTCCGAGCGCTCTCGATAGAAGCGCGGAGCTGGTTGTGCAAGGTCGGCGCCGGTCATGTTTCCACCCTAACCCCGCGCTCCGCCCGGGGATACCGAGAACACCGGTTCTAAGCTGATGCCGCGGCTCGCGGCCTGATTCCGTGGCTAATTCAGGAATTATCTCAATTTCTGAACGGATCCGACGCTATTCGCGCAGATTCGGGTCGGATTTCCTGAATAAGCCACGCGGTGCGCGGATGCTGATGACGCCGATACAGGAATGGCCCGCCCGGGAGAATTCCCGGGCGGGCCATTCACCTATCTGCTGTTAGCCCTTGACGTAGCCGTTGGGGTTCAGCACGTATTTCGTCGCCGCGCCGGCGTCGAATTCGGCGTAGCCACGCGGGGCATCTTCGAGGCTGATGGCCTGGGCGTTGACAGCCTTGGCAATCTGTACCTTGTCGTGCAGGATCGCCATCATCAGCTGGCGGTTGTACTTCATCACCGGGCACTGGCCGGTGGTGAACGACAGCGACTTGGCCCAGCCGAGGCCCAGCCGAATCGACAGTGAGCCCACCTGAGCGGCCTTTTCCTTGGCGCCCGGGTCGCCCGTGACGTAGAGGCCGGGAATGCCGAGGGCACCGCCGGCGGCGGTGACCGTCATGAGCGAGTTGAGCACGGTGGCCGGAGCCTCGTGGTCGGCGTCCTTACCGTGACCACGCGCCTCGAAGCCCACGGCGTCAACACCGGCGTCAACCTCTGGCACGCCGAGGATCTGTTCAATCTGCTCCCCCGGCTCGCCTTTGCTGAGGTCGATGGTCTCGCAGCCGAAGCTTCTGGCCTGCGCGAGACGATCCGCGTTCATATCACCGACAATGACGACGGCCGCACCGAGCAGCTGCGCCGAGACGGCGGCCGCGAGGCCCACCGGTCCGGCTCCGGCCACGTACACGGTCGTTCCGACGCCGGCACCGGCAGTGTAGGCCCCGTGGAATCCGGTCGGGAAGATGTCGGACAGCATGGTGAGGTCCATGATCTTTTCGAGCGCCTGGTCTCGGTCGGGAAACTTCAGCAGGTTCCAGTCGGCATAGGGAACCAGCACGTACTCGGCCTGGCCTCCCACCCAACCGCCCATGTCGACGTAACCATATGCACTACCAGGACGGTCCGGGTTGACGTTGAGGCAGATGCCGGTCTTGCGTTCCTTGCAGTTGCGACAGCGACCGCAGCTGATGTTGAACGGCACGGACACGATGTCGCCCACCTTGATGAATTCGACGTCGGGGCCTGCTTCGACCACTTCGCCGGTGATTTCGTGACCCAGCACCAGGTTCGCCGGTGCGGTCGTGCGGCCGCGCACCATGTGCTGGTCGGAGCCGCAGATATTGGTGGTCACGGTCTTGAGAATGACTCCGTGGGGCACCTTGCGTCCCACGTTTTCCGGGTTGACGCCCGGCCCGTCTTTCAGCTCGAAACTCGGGTAATCAATGTCGATTACCTCGACGACACCCGGGCTCTTGTAGGCAACTGCTCTGTTCCCCGTCATGAACTACCTTCCTGGTTTTACGCTGATCAGGATGATGTGTTGGGCACGACCCGATCGGCACTGGATGTTCCTGAACGCTGCGTGTGACGGCAGCTCCTCCACTCCATCACCGCTCAACTGAAATTACAATCAGCAAATTGCCAGTTCGCGCCCCCCTTTCAGGACTACGGCACGACCAGACCGGTGAGCGTCTCAGACCTTCCAGACCTGCACAACGGATGGCCGTGGACCGGTCCAGGCACCGGCCGGCACGGGTGCGCCGAGCGGAACATAGTCGGGGAATCGGCTCGACTGGGCCGCCCAGCTGCCTCTTTCCCCCGGGTGCTGCACGGCGACGTAGACCATCGATTGCTCAGAGCGGATGACCGGACCGCAGGTTTCGGCCTCGCGCGGCACTGAGAGGAACTGCTGCACCCGGCCACGCTCGGGGCCGGTGAGCGGCACTTTGAACAGTCCGTCGCAGTATCCGATTGTGTTCGGCGCGCCGTCGGTGGAGATCCACAGGTTGCCCTGGACGTCGAAAGCCACGTTGTCGGGGCAGGAGATGGGCGACACCTTCTCGCTTGGAAAACCGGCGAAGTAGGTGCTCGTGTTCGTCGCGGGGTCTCCGCAAACCAGCAGCAGGTTCCAGTCAAAGGTCACCGAGGTCGCGTCAGAACCGGTTTCGGTGATCTCTACGATGTGGCCGTCGCGGTTGGCCACCCGGGGGTTGGGCTCGGTGGCGCCTTCCTGACCGAGCGCGCCGCGATCGGTGTTGTTGGTGCAGGCGACATAGATCTTGCCGGTCACCGGGCTCGGCTCGACGTCTTCGCAACGGTCCATTTTGGTGGCGCCGACGGCATCCGCTACCAGACGGGTGTTCACGAGGGCATCGTCAGTGCTGAAGCCAGGAACCTGGCAGACGCCGTCGATGACGAGCGCCACCCACTGACCGGTGCCGTCGAAGAGGCCGTCGGCGGGTAGCTGGCCGGTGCCGGTGATCTCGCGCTCTGGCGAGTTTCCAGTGAAGCGAGCCACGTAGAGGGATCCCCGGGTGAGCAGGGACTTGTTGTGGGTGCGTGCCTTCGGGCCCTTCTTCTTGTCGAAGCGATCGAAGGAGACAAACTTGTAGAGATAGTCGAAGCGCTCGTCGTCGCCCATGTAGGCGGCGACGTGGCCGGTCTTTCCAACGATGACATTGGCCCCCTCGTGCTTGAACCGGCCGAGCGCAGTGTGCTTGACCGGGGGCTCGTTCGGTGCCTCCGGATCGATCTCCACGATCCAACCGAATCGGTTGGGCTCGTTCTCGTTGCCGGCGACGGTGGCGTCGAAGCGGTCGTCGATCTGCTCCCAGAGTCGACCGGTGGGGCGATTTGCCAGGCCGTAGCGGGCATCAGCTGTGCTGGTGCCGTTCGTGCGGAAGTATCCGTTGAAGTTTTCTTCACCGGACAGCACCGTGCCCCAGGGTGTGGTGCCGCCGGCGCAGTTGCCGAGGGTGCCGAGCACGGTTCGGCCCGTCGGGTCCGCCGAGGTCTTCAGCAGGGCGCTTCCGGCGGCCGGGCCGGTGACGGTGAACGGTGTGCTCGCGGTGATGCGGCGGTTGAGGGGGTCACCCACGCGGTAGGTCCAGGGTTGGCCGGCGTGCTTCCGTTCGAGGGCGACCACGGACATGCCGTGGGCCATCATGGCCACGCGACGCTGCTCATCCGCTTCGACCGCAGTGAGCGCTGGCGAAAACATGATGCCCTCGTTGGTGTACTCATGGTTGGTGACGAGGATGCCGGAGCGTCCCTTTGGTCCCTTGCTCTCGATGATGTCGAGGTAGTCATTGTTGTAGCCGAACTGGCGGGCCTGCAATGCGGCGCTCTGGTGTTCGGGGTCGAAACGATCGGTGGCGGCGAAGAGCGGGTCGCCCCAGCGGATGATCGGGTTCCAGGAATAGCCCGTCGGAACCACGAAAGAGTCAACGGCAGCCGGAACTGGAGCGATGGGGGCGAACGCGAGGCCACGGCCAGCAGCGCCGGCCGGGCCGCCCGGCACGGCCATGGCGGGAGCGGGTTCGCCGGAACCGAGCAGGATGGCGGCGGCGCCGACGCCAGCCCCCACGAGCAGGGAACGACGGCTCATCGCGGCCCCCACGATGTCGCGAAAGTAGTCGTTCGAGCTCTCATTGGGTACCGGGTGAAAGCAGGCATCCGCGCACTTGAGGTGGCAGGTGACGGCGCTGCGTTTGCCGAGGGTGTGCCCCTGCATGGGAAGGAGCGGAAGCAATGGCCGGTCACGAGCTGGGGCGTGCCGGCGGGGGCCGGTGGATTCGTTGCTCAGCATGCGGGCGCTCCTCGTGGTCGTTTTGGTCCCCGAACTGGGGATAGAACCACTCTCTCGCTGTCCCCTCTCCGATTCACGACAGCCTTGTGGCCCGTTGATGAACGGACCATGAACGCTCGGGGCCGCTAGCGAGAGTGCAGGAAGAGTGCGACGGCGTGTGCCGTGGTTTCGCGTACCCGTGCGGCCGCATTCTGCTGCAGGTCGTCGAGCGTTGCCGGCCCACCGGCGATCGAGAACGCGGCAGCAACACCGGATGCCGCGGTGTCGGCCGCAGACAGCGCCACCCGCCCGGCGATGACGACGACCGGGCATCCTGCCGGTGCGAGACGAGCGACAGCCACGGCCACCTTGCCGCCGAGGGACTGGGAGTCGAAGCTGCCTTCACCGGTGAGTACGAGGTCGGCGTTGGCCATTTTGTGGGGCAGGCCGACGGCATCCGCTACCAGGGTGGAGCCGGGAACCAACTCGGCCCGAAGCAGTGGAACGAGAGTGGCCGGCATGCCGCCGGCCGCCCCCGCTCCGGGCCGGTCGGTCATGTCCTCGCCGGTCATATCGAGTACAATCGCGGCGAGGTGGGCCAGGCCGGCGTCGAGCTCAGCGATATCGCGGGGCTGTGCACCCTTTTGCGGACCGAAAACGGCAGCGGCACCGGTGGGGCCACAGAGTGGATTGTTCACGTCGACGGCGAGGCGCCAGCGCACGGTGCGGGCGCGTGGGTGCAGCTCGCTCAGGTCGATCAAGGCAATCCGGGCCAGCCCGGCGCCGCCGGGAGCGACGGGGGTGCCGGCAGCGTCAAGAAACCGCGCGCCTAGGCCAGCCAACAGACCTGTTCCACCGTCGGTGCTGGCCGAGCCGCCGACGCAAACCAGAATCTCTGCAACGTTTTGATCGAGCAGTTCGCGGGCGAGCAAACCGACCCCGAAGGTGTCGGCGCGGTGGGGCTTGGGCACGGCATCCGCTACCAGCGGCAGGCCATTGGACTCGGCCGCCTCGATCAGACCGATGCGGCCGTCGGCCGAGGTCGCGTACCGAGCCCGGCGGCTGCGACCGAGCGCATCGACGGTCAGCATGGTGCGGGGCGTGACTCCCCAGACCGCTGCGATGGCATCGAGCGTTCCCTCGCCGCCATCGGCCATCGGGCACAGCGTGATCCGGGCCTCCGGCAGGCCGAGGGCGAGGCAAGCGCCCCGTGTCCCGGCCGCCATGGCATCTGCCGCATCGGCCGCACTCAGACTCCCCTTGAACGAATCGGGTGCGATGACCAGTGTGAGCGGCTTCAGCGCCGTGCGACCATTCATTAATGCAGGCTAGAACAGAATTACGCACATATTCAGGTGGAACGAACCCACATTTACCGGCAACTTACGTCGTTAAACCTGTGCATTGTGCACATATTGGGCCGAATCTGCCGCCAACGCGACTCGCATCGAAACGGCACAACTGAACCGACGAATATTCAGACCGGTGAGCAACTCGATGCGATCGAGTCGCTGCACCACGGTATTGCGGTGCACGCCGAGCGCTGCCGCGGTGTGCGCGATCGACAATTCTTCGCGCAGAAACACGCGCGCTGTTTCGCGCAGAACCTCGCCGAGCGGGTCGAGCACCGACCCGGCCACGTCGCCCAGCAGCTCGTCTGGCAAGACGGCGATGGCCAGTTCGAGGCCGAGGGAATCGAGCGGAATTTCGGAGCGCAGCTCTCCGACTGCGGTGCCGATGAGACCGGGCCGGGCGAGCAGCGCGCTCAGGCGCTCGGCATCATCGGTGAGTTGCATCATCGTCGCGCCAACCCGCCCGGTCAGAAATCGCAAGGACTTGGAGCTGGGCTGTTGCAACCGTTGCTGGAGCAGCGCGAGACCGAGAGCGGTCGACGATCCGCTCAACACCCAGACAGCACCGTGAATATCGGCGGCCACGACTCCGGATACATCGCGCAGCTGACGCAGCAACAACACCGAACGACTGGTTCCAAGATGCAGAATGCCGGTCAGATTCCACGGCGGCTGCAATGGAGCATCAATACCCTGCAGTGCCGCGATCAGGCGCCCTTCAGTGAGCTTGCGCAACGACAGGCTCGAGAGGATGTCCCGGGTCACCGATTCCCGCCACGACGCGTTGTCCCGCAGCCGTTCCTGCATGATTAGCATCTGAACAGTGAGCACGAGCACCTGCGCCACCGGCAACACTTCGGCGGGGGTTCCGGTGACCCCGACCACCGCGGCGACGCGTCCATCGAGGATCAGTGGAATATTCACTCCCGGCCGGGTGCCCTGGTGCTCATCACCGGGAGCAATCTGCACCGTCTCGCCGCGTCCGGCGGCGTTTCGCGCCCCGTCGTGCAGGGTGCCGATACGTGACGCGTCCATCGACCCGATGATCAGCCCTGCGGCATCCATGATGTTGACGTTGTGCACGAGGCTCGGCGCGACCTGCTCGACCAGGCGCTGCGCGAGCGCCCGGTTGATCTGCACAGTATCAGGCAGCACGGCGTCGCTCGGAACGATGTCAGTCACCTGACCATCGTAGATCGAGGTCGGCGGATGGGTCTCGCGCAATCTCTTGTGGCGCGTGTCGGTGGGTTGACCTACACTTTTCATATAGAAGATGCATTCTATAAGAATCGGTTTTTTCCAATATTTGTTCGAATTTAATACAGCACTTTTATAGCGCTGGCTGGCTCATCAGCTTTTTTGTGACCAGCCGGTGCGTATGCACCCGAATACCAGCACCCGAACAGGGAGGCCACCTTGCCCCAGATCATTGATACACCGGTTGACGTTGAGCTGTCCGCCGATGGCGACCCGCGCGCGTTCATTTGGAATCGATTCGAGCACACCGTCATCGGGCAACCACAGGCGGTGTTCAAGCGCACCCGCTGGTGGGAGAACGAGGGAACACCCACCCGCATCGACACCGAGCTGTGGCGGCTCGACGCCAGCCGTGGCGGCGAAGAGCAGCACCGATACGACCTGCGCCGCGGCACGGACGGATCCTGGACTTTAGCATTGGACTGGGGATGAACAGCGCACTGAACTTCCCACACCTGCACGTCGCGAGCGCCTACTCGACCCACTATGGGGTGACACTTCCCGAAGTTCTGGCCGAGCAGGCGGCCGCACAGGGGGCAACGTTTCTCGCCGTCACCGACCGTGACGGGCTCTACGGCGCCGTCAAACACGTGCGCGCCTGCGTTGCCGCGGGCATCCGCCCCGGGCTCGGCGCCGAACTCGCCGTGCACGACGACGAGTACCGCTCGCTCGGCCGGGTGGTCGTGCTCGCCCACGGCGACACCAACGGTCGCGGGTACGCCGCACTCTGCCGCGCGGTCAGTGCCGCTCACGCCGCCGATGCCGGTCACCGCTCTGCGATCACAACCGGCAGCGCCGGGCCGAGCATCTCGCGCGCCCGGCTGGCCGACCTGGCCGGCCTCGCTTCGCTCACCGTGCTACTCGGCCCAGACTCCGACGTCGGTCTCGCGATCGCACGGCGTGACAATACGGATGCCGCGGCGCGGCTCGCCCACTGGCAGCGTGCCCTGCCCGCCCAGGCCGTCGTGCTCGAGGTCGTCTGTCACCTCGCCGAAAGCGGCACGGTCGGCAGCGTGACCCCGGCCACCCGCATGCTTGCCCTCGCCGAGAACGCCGGGCTACCGGCGGTGCTCAGCAATGCCGTGCGGTACGGCACCCCCGAAGAAGCGGTCACCGCCGACCTCGCCGACGCCGCGCGCTATCTGCTGCCGCTCGCCGAACTCGAAACCCCGCAGACCAACGGCCAGGCCTGGCTCAAACCGGCCGGAGCAATGCGCCAGGTGGCCCGTATGGTTGTTGACGCCGGCCTGCATGACACGGGCGCCCTCGAACGGCTGCTGCGCGATACCGAACAGCTCGCTGACCGCTGCAGCCTCGATCCAGCCCTCGACATCGGCCTCGGGCGCCCGCGCATGCCGGAGGCGCGCATCATCGGCGTCACCGGCGACCCGGTCACCGAACTCTGGCGTCGGGCTCGCAGCGGCATCGCCGACCTGTACTCGGCGAGCGGCTCGCGCGCGGTCGAGGCCGCCCACGCCCAACTCGCCCACGAGATGAAAACGGTCGAGCACTTAGGCTTTGCCAGCTACTTTCTTACCGTGTCCCGGGTGGCCGACATTATTCGCGGCATGGGCATCCGCATTCAGGCGCGCGGCTCCGGGGTCGGCTCTGTGCTCAACTATGCGCTGCGCACTTCCTCGGTCGAACCGATCGAAAACGGGCTGCTCTGGGAGCGGTTTCTCTCCCCCGAACGCCAAACGCTGCCCGACATCGACATCGACGTCGAGTCGGCCCGGCGACACGACATCTACCGCGAGGTCTTTCGCGCTTTCGGCAGCGACCGGGTCTCGCTCATGTCGATGACCAACGCCTACCGCGGCCGCGGCGCCGTGCGCGACGCCGGCCTCGCCCTCGGCCTGCCCGACGCGCAGATCAACGTGATCGCCAAGCAGATGTGGCGGTTCAACGCCCGCGACTTTCGCCGCGCCCTCGAAGAGAAGCCCGAGCTCGAGGCCCTCGCCACCGAGGTGCGCGAATCGCAACAACTCGATCTGCTGGTCGACCTCACCGCGAAACTCGACCGACTCCCCCGGCACATTTCGGTGCACCCCTGCGGCGTGATCCTCTCCGACGCGAGCCTGCTCGACCGCACCCCGGTGCAGGCGAGCGGCATGGGCCTGCCCATGTCGCAGTACGACAAGCACGACATGGACCCGATGGGCCTGATCAAACTCGACATTCTCGGCGTGCGCATGCAGTCGGCAATGGCGCACGCCGTCGAAGAGCACCACCGACTCACCGGCGAAAGCATCGACCTCGACCGGGTGCCGCTCGACGATGCGAAAACCTTCGAGCTCATTCGCTCCACCCGCACCCTGGGCATCTTTCAGATCGAGTCCCCCGGCCAGATGGAACTCGTCGGCAAGCTGCAACCCGAGGTGTTCAACGACCTCACCGTGGAGATTTCGCTGTTTCGCCCCGGCCCGATGAAGAACAACATGCCGCTCAAATATCTGCAGGCCCGGCACGGCGAGGTCATACCCGACTACATCCACCCCCGCTTCGAACCGATTCTGCGCGAAACGAACGGCGTCGTGATCTTTCACGAACAGGTCATGCGACTGTTCGACGAACTCACCGGCTGCGGCCTCGGCAAAGCGGATGTCTTTCGCCGGCACCTGGGCAAGCCCGAGCAGCTACCGCAAATTGAGGAGTACCTGCGCGAAAAAGCGCTCGCCCGCGGGTTCAGTACGAAGGTCATCGACCAGATCTGGACGGTATTGGCGGGGTTCGGCAGCTTCGGCTTCGCCAAGGCCCACGGGGCCGCGTTCGCCCTGCCCACCTACCAGTCCGCCTGGCTGAAAACCCACCACCCGGCGGCTTTTCTCGCCGGGCTGCTCACCCACGACCCCGGCATGTGGCCCAAGGACCTCATCGTCGCCGAGGCCAGGGTGCTCGGGGTGCCGGTACTCCCCCTCGACGTGCAGTCGAGCGCGCTGGACTACCGGGTAGAAGATCTCGCCGACGGGAGCCAGGGCATCCGTTTGGCGCTGCCCGAACTCGTCGGCAGCACGGAGGCGGAGCGGGCACGCATTGCGCAGCATCAGCCGTTCGGATCGCTGCAGGACTTTCGCGACCGGGTGCATCCCCGGCGGCGCACCTTCGAGGCGCTCGCCCGGGTGGGCGCCCTCGACACGTTCATCGGCTACGATCGCACCCGGCGACACGAGCTGCTCGCGCACATTCAGTCACTGCGCGGCACCGCCGTGGTCATTCGCGCCGACCAACTCGCGTTCGAGGTGGAGCTGCCGGTGCCGCGCTATTCCGGTGACCGTGCGGGCGCCATCACCTCGCTGGAGCTGCGCGGCCGCACCCAAACCGATCTGGAACTGCTCGATCTGAATCTGGCCGTCGGGTCGCACCAGATGAAACGCTTTCACGAGCTGTTTCGCGAGTTGGGGGTGACCCCGGCGAGCGAACTCGGCAACCTGCCCGGCGGCACCGAGGTGCTGCTCGCCGGAGTGCGGCGGGCCACCAACACGCCGCCGATGCGCGGCGGCCGCCGAGTGGTGTTCATCAGCCTCGACGACGGCACCGGACCGGTCGCCAACGTCGTGTTTTTTCACGACGCGCAGGAACGGGTCGGCGGGCAGGTGTTCCAGACCAATTACATGCTCGTACGCGGTCGAACCCGGCGCTCCGGCGCCCACGGAGTGTCGGTGACCGGGGAGAACATCTGGAATCTGTTCGACGTGGCCAGGCAGGTGAAGGAGCGGCACGCCGTTGAGCGCGCCGCCGCCGAGGAAGCGGCGAGTGCGGCCGCGTATGCCGCCGAACTGGCCGCGCAGGCTGGGCACGGCGTACATTCAGGCGGTAGCCGCGGCGGCGGCACCCTGCACCACCTCAAGGCCGCGCAGAGCGCGTAACGTCTCCTGGCGGCGTTATTGGCCAGGCGGGGCAGGATCCCCGGGCGGTGGCGCGACCGGCGGTGCAGGATCAAGGGGCGGCGCGGCGACCGGTGGCGCCACAACCTTCGGCGGTGGAATGTACTTGGGAGCCAGTTCTTCGAAGGCGTCACCGCCGTACTTGGCGTTCGCTGCCGACATAACGACCGGCCACATGCGGTGGCGTGCCGTGGCGATCTGGTCCCGGCCGAAGAATTGCCGCCGCTGACTGAGCGTCCCAGTGAGGCTGACCACCGCGACCACGGTCGCCACCTTGGTACTCGCGCCGCTCATCCAGGTGTCTTTCGCGCCATCCGTTGTCCCGGTCTTACCGATCATGGGCACATTCGGATTCGTGTTGTAGTTCGATTGCTGCCCGGTGCCGCCGAGCATCACCCGGCGCATGGCATAGGCCATGCCGGCGGCGACCGTGGCATCGACCGATTGGGAGCACACCGACGGCGGAACCGGAACCTCCACTCCATCGGGTCCGACGATGCGGTCGATGGCGATCGGCGAGCAGGTCACCCCCTTGTTCGCGATGCCGGCGAAGGCGATGGCCATCGTGAGGGGTGCGATTTCGTTGGTTCCGATAACGGATGCCGCGGACTGCGACAACGGGTTGCCGTCGGCTCGGTGCACCCCGAATGCTTCAGCCGTCTGGCGAATGCCGCAGAGGTCGAGCCGCTTGGCCATTCCGATGAAGCCGGTGTTGATCGAGCCGACGGTGGCCTGCAGCGCACTGTAGTTGGCGCCGGATTCGTTGGCATCATTGCGCGGGTTCCAGGGTGGTTTCTCCTTGTCGTAATTCTGCGGGCCGAAGCAGCTGTCCTGGAAGGTGCCCCAGTTGGATTTGCGCCGGGAATCGACCCGTTCGTTGAGGGAGTGGCCTTCCTTGAGCCACTCGGCCAGGGTGAACACCTTGTAGGTCGATCCGGGTTGGAACCCACTCGAGCCGCCCTCGGCATAGTCGGTGGCGTAGTTGATGCCGGTGTAGTTGGCCCCGGTCGCCTGCACGGCCGGGTCCTGGCTGTAGTCCTTGTTCTGCGTCATGGCGAGCACCCGGCCGGTGCCGACCTGCACGCTCGTGATGATCGCGCCGACATCGCCACCGGCATAGACCTTAGGAACCTGTTGGTTCATGGTGGTCACGGCCGCGTTCTGCACGTCGAGGTCTAGGGTCGTGTAGACGTCGTAGCCGCCCCGACGAAAGTTGAGCATGCGCGCGGCCGCATCGGCGCCGAAGGTGGGGTCGGTCTGAAGAATCTTGGTCACATAATCGCAGAAGAAGGCATTGCCCACTGCGGTCTGGCAGCCGGTACTTGGTTCGGTGATGATCGGTTCGACCGGCGCGGCGATCGCGGCGTCGAAATCGGCCCGACTGAGCTTCTTGTAGCGCAGCATTTCACGCAAGATGTAGTCGCGACGTTGTTTGTTCGCGGCATACCCGTTGGCAGCACCGTTGGTCTCGCTCGCGGGCTGGTCGAGCTGAAACTTGACCGGGTTGTTCACGATTGCCACCAGGCTGGCCGCCTGCGGCAGGGTGAGTAAGGCAGCCGTCGTGTTGAAATAGTAGTTGGCGGCGGCCTCGATTCCATAAACCGTGCCGCCGAATCCGGTGATGTTGAAATACTGGCGCAAAATGTCGTGCTTGCTGTACTTCTTCTCCACCCCGATGGCCAGCCGCATCTCCTTGAGTTTGCGGTCGGGGGTGGTCTCGGTCGCTGCGGTGTAGCAGGCGTCGTGCGCGCGCTGGTCGGTGAGAAGCTCACACTTCTGCACCAGCACGTTCTTCACGTATTGCTGCGTGATGGATGACCCGCCCTGCGTGTCTCCGCCGGCCACCGTCGTCGCTGTGGCCCGCAACGTGCCCTGCAGGTCGACCCCGCCGTGCTCATAGAACCGGGGATCCTCCCCCGACACCGCAGCGTCCTTGGCGAATTGGCTGATCGCATCCCAACTCACCTCGATGCGATTTTGGTCATAGAAGGAGGCGAGGAGTTCGACGGTTCCGTCGCTGCGCGTCGCCAGGATGTCGCTCTTCTGGGACAGCGGCTCGATATTCACGTACTCGGGCAGGTTCTCGAACACCGAGATCGTGTTCGTCGCGGCCAGGCCCGAGAGCGCAACCACCGGGGTCACCGATGCGGTGACGAGCACACCGGCCGCGACGCTCATGGCCACGCAACCGAACAGGCCACCGAGCGCGCCGTGCAGTGTGCGCCGACGGGACAGAGCTGAATTGCTTGGAACCTGAGTGACCTGCACCACGTTTACTCCCAGCTGATGCCATCCAGTGCGAGAGCCAACGCCTGCGCATTGGTTCGCGAGTCAAGGACATGCTAGTCAAATGCGGGTGATCAGATGGTGGACAGTCCGTTACGAAAATGTATCGGCTTGATTCCGGTTTGCCGGTACTATCCGGTAAAGGTGCTGGAGGTGATGCATGCGAACGTTCGGCATTGAAGAGGAATTCATCTTTCTCAAACCGGCGACGCTTCAGCCAGCAAACGTGGGCGACGCGGTGCACGCGGAACTTCTCGGCCGCGCTCCGATTTCCCGGTTCGTCAGCCACGAGTTTTTGGCCTCGCAGATCGAGCGGTCGACGCCGGTCTTTGAACGCTTCGAAGAGGCATCCGCTGATCTGCTGGCATTTCGGTCGCGGCTGGCGCGGGCCGCCCTCAGCCGTGGGGTCCTGGCCGCCGGCGTCGGAGCGCCGTTCCAGACCGAGGGCTGGCCGGAAGTGACCGATGTCGAGCGGTACCACACGGTCGAGAGCGAATTTCGGGGGCTCGTGCCCGATCACCTCATCAACGGGCTGCACGTGCACGTCGGCATTCCGAACCGCGAGGCCGGTGTACAGGCACTCAATCGGGTGCGCGTCTGGCTGCCCACGCTGCTCGCGCTTGCGGTGAATTCGCCGTTCTGGCGCGGCGCGGACACCGGGTTTTCGAGCTGGCGCAGCGTGCACATGCGCCGCTGGTCCACCATCGGCTGCCCGCCGCTCTTCACGGATGCCGCCGATTACGACCGCCGGATTCGCCAGCTCGTCGGCGTCGGCGGTACCTACGACCTGCGCACGATCTGGTGGAATGCGCGGCTGCCCCTGGAACATCCGACCATGGAGATTCGCGTCTGCGACGCCCAGCTCGATGCGCCGTCGACCCTGCTGCTCGCCGCCCTGACCCGTGCGCTCGTCACGACCGCCCTGCGCGACAGCGAAACGGATGTCGCCCCCATCGACATCGCGCCGGAACTGCTCGATGCCGGGCTCTGGCACGCTGCCCGCGAAGGCGTGGAGTCGAACCTGTTGAATCCCGTGTCTGGCACCCTGGAGGGTTCGACCGCCGTGACGGATGCCCTGCTGCACTACTGCGGCGACGCCATCGATGAGGTCGGCAATCGCGACCGCATCCAGACTCTGCTGGCCCGCACGCGGCGACTGGGAACCGGGGCGGAGCGTCAGCGCGCCGCCATGCGCGCCGGAGGCCAGTCGGCCCTCGCCGCTTTGCTCGAGCACGCGCTGACCGCGCACGACTGACCAAAGCTCTACCGTTATTTGAGGCCTGAAACTAGCCTGTGGAGAACTTAAACGGGATTATAGCAATCCGGTCTACTGTGACCCCATGCGAAACCCGTTACGTCGCCGTCCCCTGCACGCCGTCGTGCCGAGCGCTGTCCTGCTGGTCTCCATCGGTCTGCTGAGCGGATGTATGGCCACTCCCGCCCCGACCGACAGGTCCACGCCGTCTGCGGCAGCCGAATCCACCGCGACACCCCCGGTCTTCGCCTCGGACGAGGAAGCTCTCGCTGCCGCCGAGGCGGCCTATACGGCGTACGAAGCGCTTTCAGACTCAATCACAGCACAAGGCGGAAACGACGGTGACCGGATTGCGGTCGTGGCCAGCGCCGCCTATCTGCCCAAGCTCCTGACCGGATTTGAGGGATTTTCCGAAACAGGATTAGTGAGCCGCGGTGCCACTACCTACGACACTGCGTCGCTCATTCGCAATTCCATGGAACCTCACGGGGGTGTCTCAATCGAGCTCTACCTCTGCTCAGATATTTCCTCTGTTCAACTCTTCGACGCATCAGGCGCAGACGCAACTCCGGACAAGCGTACAAATCGAATTCCACTACAAGTGGGCTTTATCTCGAGCGCGGCGGCCCCTTCCGCACTGCTCATCGACAAGGAGGACGTATGGTCCGGCAGAAACTTCTGTCAGCGCTCGTAGTAGGCACTCTCCTGGCATTTTGCCTTCCCGGTATTTCGTCTGCCTCAGCATGCACTGTCTCAGAATCGCTAACAGAGAATTGTCCAGAGGACATCATCTCGGGCGGACTCAACAATGGCCACGGCGTCGATGTATTCGCCGAAGGGTCTGCGACTTCGGACGGCACGGGGAAGGCCACTGGGTCCGGCGGCGGCGCGGCGGGCAGCCAGGTGCGACCGGCCATGTGCG
>NZ_SOFE01000016.1 GCF_004402405.1 Cryobacterium levicorallinum | reverse complement strand
CAGCGCCCTGACGGGGGTGATTCCCGTTCCCGAGCTCATTGCCGCATAATCAAATCAGCTGACCCGCACGGTGACGATGAATTACACCAACCGGCGGGACGTGACCAAACAGGGCCAATAGTGCCGACAGTTTCAAGCGGTCAACGCAATCGTGGCGGCGTTGAAGACTTCATAGTGTCGAAGGCGAGTCACCGGTACTCCGTTAATATTCTCGTGCGAAGTGAATCTCCCATAGCCCTCACGAATGCGCCATTCCGGATAGTGCGGGTGCGCGGTGATAACTCGCGCGGAGTGGCCAATCGTGACTAGCCCTTCGGCCAGGGCCGTCGTATAGGGCGCATTTCCTGTCAGCTCAGGTGTGTAGTGCATTCCCATGATGGTTATTTTGAGCGAGGTCTTCAAAATGCGTCTCCATTTGGCGCGGCCACTGCTCGCGCCGTCCTCCATAAAATGACGAGGTCGCCAGCTAGGGACCAATTCTCGACGTAGTAGAGATCAAGCCGGATGCTGTCTTCCCACGACAGATTGGACCGCCCGCTCACCTGCCACGGACCGCTCATCCCTGGTTTGACGAACAGGCGCCGATGCGCTGACGAGTCGTACAGCGCCACTTCACCTTCACGCTGTGGGCGCGGGCCGACGAGACTCATCTCGCCCCGGAAGACATTGAGAAGCTGCGGGAACTCGTCGAGTGAGTACTTGCGCAGGAAGCCCCCAACTCTGGTCAGTCGCGGGTCGTTTTGCACCTTGAAGAGCGGCCGATCATCCGTCCCCTGGGCCTCGAGCAAAGCGGACAGCTCGGCATCCGCGTTCACCCGCATTGAACGAAATTTCAGCATGTGAAATGGTTCGCCCTTCATGCCGATGCGCTCCTGCAGGTAGAAGACCGGGCCCGCACTTGTCAGCCGAACCATAATGGCAAGAACCAGCATGAGCGGGAAGGTCAGAATCAAGAGGGCGCCTGACCCAATAACATCGAAAGTACGCTTGGCGAACTGTTTGCTTCCCTCGTAGCGTGGCGTCTCGACGTGGATGAGCGGCAGGCCGGCGACCGGGCGCGTGTGGAGACGTGGGCCACTGATGTCGGTAAGACTGGGCACCACGATGAGGTGCTGCTGCCCCGGCTCCAGGCTCCAACTGAGTTCACGCATCCGATCTGGTGGGAGCTCTTGCTTGCTGGTTACAACGACAGTGTCTGCAGCGGTGGCCTTGAGGGCGATGTGCACGCCCTCGAGACCATCATGGAACACGGGAATCTGACTGCCGGGAAGGTGGCCAAGCGATGCATCTACCGGTACGCAAGCACCGACCACCAGGTAGCCCGCATACGGTTCACGTGCGAGCTCCCGAGCGATGCGCACGACTGATTCCTGTGACCCGAGCAGGATGACTCTCGACGAGTACGAACCGTTTTGGCGTTGACCGCGGAGCCACTGGCGCCAGATCCAGCGAGAGAACACCAGGACCGCCGCGCCGAGTGGGAACGCGATCAAAATGTACCCGCGCGCCACATCGATGTGGAGCAGGAATGCCGCGATGGCCAGGAGACCAAAGAGCCGGATGGACGCATTTGCGATGAGCTTGTATTCATCCGGGCCGGTGCCGAGAACCCGATAGCCTCGGGTGCCATAGATGCCCAGGAGGAGCATCCAACTGGCAATGATGAGAATCGAGACCGCGGTGTAGCTAACGGCCAGGCTGTGAATTTCTCCGCGGATGGAAAGGTTCTGAGTGTCGAATCCGAACCAGGCAATTTGGACGCCGAACACGACCCAAATGAGCGCAACGAGATCACTGATCGCGAGTCTGCGCGCATATTTTGCCCGCCAATCGCGACCGCCGGTGGATGTTCCAACCTCAGGTGGCCTGGATTTCAGTTGCTCCGTCATAAGTCCTCTGAAAACGGGGGGCGGCTAAAGCAATCAAGTGGAAACGGGCACCCTGAGGCGGTTGATTTAAAATATGAATACGCTGACGCGATTGTGCTTACAAACACGGCTCACTCCCCCAGAGTGAAGTTTGCTGCGCAATGGGCCAATGCGGCGCGCAACGATCTTCTTTTTTTGAAGTCTAGCTGCTGAGAAATTTGGCCGCTTGGGGGGTAGTGAGAAATTGTCGCCTGAGTGTGGTGGAAATGTTTGGTCGTTTCGTCAGCGCAGTCGCGCTGAGCGATGCCGGTCTCGGCAGGCTCGACCAGCGACGCGGGCGGGTTTCGCAGGCTGCTCGCGTTGGACGCTGTGGGAAATTCGCGGAAAGCCCGTCACTCTGACCCAGACTGTTGCAGGGACTGTCGGCAGGGCTGGAGGGTTCCGCAGACAGGTCGCGTTGGTCGATGGCGGTCGGCCAGACCGACCGGCGCGACGAACCTGGTCGTCAGCTGCAGTCTGGAACGTTGATGCTTCACCTGTCGGCACAATCTAAAATGTATACCTTTTTCACTGTGTCACGATAGAAAAGGTACACATAATAGGTGGAGCACCCTAGGCTGGGGCGATGGCAACGTCAATTGGGCTGCTCGCCCAACAACTCAGCAGTGGCAACCCCTGGTGGCGCGGGAGCGAATGGGCCGCACGTGACCCCGACCTCAGCGAGGTGGCGCAAGCACCGCTGCGTTACGAGTCGGAATGCCTCAGCGCTCTTGAACCGGGCAACCTCTATATTCTGCGCGGCCCAAGGCGGGTCGGAAAGACCGTCGCCGTCAAGCAGACCATCCGCCGACTGCTCAACGAGGGCATCCGTCCGGCCAGGATTGTCCGGGTCGCAGTAGACGGTTGGGAGGCCAAGGAGCTCAGAACGCTCGTGCAGAATGCCACCATTCCGGTGCTGCACGAGGGAGAGACCAGGTACTGGTTCATCGACGAGGTCTCTGCCGTCACTGGGGATTGGGCGCAGCAACTGAAGTGGTTACGCGACAACGATGAGCAATTCCGGAAGGACACAGTCGTGCTCACGGGATCGAACGCGCGAGCACTGACCGAGGCCTCTGGCGTCCTCGCGGGCCGACGCGGACGCGGCAGCCGGCTCGACCGAATTCTCCTTCCCCTGGGATTTCGAACGTTCGCGACGATAATTCTCAAGGGGGAGGTCCCGCCCGCAAGCAACCTCCCGATCGGAGGATTGCGCTCGCGCGAAGCGAGAGACCGATACGAGGACGCAATCCCGTGGCTCGACCAGCTCACGAGAGTCTGGGAACAATACCTGCTCTACGGAGGATTCCCACGCGCGGTCTCCGCCTTGCTGGAAGGCGAGCCGGTACCGGCGTCGTTTGTCGATGATTTATTCGACGTCGTCTCCGCTGACGTCTTCAAGAACAGCCAACTCCCTGCCGTTACCGAAATGGCACTTCTTGAACGGCTCTGGCAGAGCATCGCGAGCCCAGCGAACCTCACATCCATCGGCGAGGACATCCGAGCCAGCAACCAGGTGGTCGCACGTCACGTTGACTACCTGCGCGACGCATTTCTGCTGTGGGCCTGCCCACAACGCGACGACGACGAGTGGCTGCCGAGACCGAAAGCTCAGAGCAAGCTCTATGCGATCGATCCGCTCGTAGCGCGCCTGCCCCATCTCCGAAACGCTGCCCGCGCAGACGTTGATCCGACGGCCCTGGCCGAGATGCAGATCGGAATGGCGCTCCGCCGACGAATCCTTCTCGACCGGCCAAATGCGAGCAACGACGACTTCCTGTTCTATGCGCGCACACCCGCCCGGAAGGAGATCGACTTTGTGTCACTCGACCTCGGTACCGTGGCGATAGAAGGCAAATACACGGATCGGGGCACCTGGAAGAGCGAGGCCGCCACGGTCAAGGCATCAAAGTGGGACGGGATATTAGTCACCCGAAATGTGCTTGACACAACGGATGACGAAACCGCCTGGGCGATACCCGCTGGAATTCTCGCGTTCCACGTGGACGTGTGAATAGGCGTAAGTGACCGTGGATTCGTGGGAGCGGCGGCGGCGCACCGGGCGGGGGTTGCGACATCCGATTTGATCGGCTTGCGGCGTCTGGATGCGGGCTTCGAACATCAGGACTCTTGGCTGGGCGAGGTCTCACCGATCGAAGCGATAAAGGACCTGCGCGCAAAAGACGTCATGGCCGCGGCCGCAGCCATGACCGAGGACCGGTTCTCCGGTTGACGAAGGTCTGCACCTCTACCGGCCTCGCTTGCATGGTGCTGTATCGGGGCGATACCCGATACCGGTACACCAGCGACTTACGGTTCCGCTACCGGAGCCGGTGCTGCGCGCCGAGCGATCGAGATTGAGAAGTCGGCGGGTCGGGATCGCTCGCCCCGAACTTGCGTAAATAATCCCACTAAGTGGATGAAATGCGCAGTAGGACTCACTAAGTCGCTTGCTTTGCGCATCTTCATTAGACATACTGGGAAGGTCCGCGCGCTGCTGCCGGGCCTCGCCCTGCTCAAGGAGATATCACTGTGGATATAAGACTCATCGCCGCTCTCGTTCTAGGGATTGCGACGATCATCGTTCTGGTGCTCCGCACCCGCCTGGACGCCTTTGCAGCCCTCCTCGCGGCGGCTCTGGTAACCGGCTTCGTTGCCGGCCAACCGGCCCTCGAGATTGTCACCGCCATCACCACCGGGTTCGGAAACACCCTCGCGTCGATCGGTATTGTGATCGGGCTGGGAGTCGGAATCGGAAAGATCCTCGAAGTCTCCGGCGCAGCAAAATCACTGGCACAGGCGTTCCTCAAGCTCTTCGGAAAGGGCCGCGAACCCTGGGCCATGGGCAGCGTCGGCGCCATCGTGTCGGTTCCCGTGTTCTGCGACGCGGGCTACGTCATCATGAACCCGCTGGCCCGTTCAATCGCGCGGGTCAAGCGCGGGGGCTACGTGACCATCGCCCTCGCCCTCGGCGCCGGCATGACGCTCACCCACCACCTCGTGCCCCCGACCCCCGGTCCCCTCGCGGTGGCCGGCATCCTCGGCGCCGACCTCGGCATGGTGATCATCGTCGGCGGCATCTTCACCGTGCTGCTGCTGCCCGTCGTGGTGATGTATGCCAAGTGGGTCGGTCCCAAGCTTGAGTCCGCGGTGACCCCGGCGGTTCGCCAGGCCGTGTACGGCACTGCGGCCGTGACACAGCAATCGCACGGCGGCAGCGCGACGACGGCCACCGCAACCCTCGAGCGTGATGCTGACTCGACCGACGCCGGTGCACTCTTTGCTGAGCTCGACGCCGATGAAGAGCCCGACCTCGGCACGCCGCCCGCCGGCGCCAAGCCGCATCGCGTCAACGCTCTGCTCGCCGCGCTTCCCCTCGCCCTGCCGCTTCTGCTCATTCTGCTCAACACGGTGGGAACCGCCGTTGACAAGAGCACACAGGGCGCGCTCACGGGCGACTACACGCCCTCCGACTGGGTCATTCCCCTCGCCTTCATCGGTAACCCCGTGATCGCACTCATCATCGGCATGCTGCTCGCCGTCTACGTGCTCCTCCCCCGCTGGACGCCGCGCGGCAAGGTCAACGGCTGGCTCGCCGAGGCCGCAGCATCCGCTGGACTCATTCTGCTCATCACGGGTGCCGGCGGCGCGCTCGGCCAGGTTCTGCGCACCTCCGGAGTCGGCGACGCCCTCGCCGAAGCGATCGGTTCCACCAACCTGCCGGCCTTCCTCATCCCGTTCCTCATCGCGACCGTCGTGCGCATCGCCCAGGGTTCCGGTACCGTCGCCATGATCACTGCAGCCGCCGTCTCCGCTCCGTTGGTCACAACCCTCGGCATCGACCCCATCGTCGCCGTTCTGGCCTGCACCGCTGGTTCCATGGTGTTCAGCTACTTCAACGACTCCTACTTCTGGGTCGTCACCACCTTCACCGGTCTCGAAGGCACGAGCGCGCTCAAGGGCTGGTCGGGCATTACCACCGCCATCTGGGCTGGATCCATCCCGCTTTTGTTCCTCGCGAACCTGATCCTCGGCTAACGCTCATGGCGACCAGGCCCAGCAAAACGGATGCCCCGGCGCCGACCGATTACCGACGCGGCACCAGGGCGAGGCATGAACGACTCCTCGCTCTGGTGCGCGCCGGATCGACGGGGGTGGACGAGCTCGCGACCGCACTCCAGATCTCACGGTCCACCGTGCGGCGCGACCTGGCCCACCTCAACACCACCGGGGACATCACCCGCACCTACGGCGGCGCCAGCTCTGCCCCGCCGTTTAGAGAGCGTGAACTCAGCGACCGCGTCACCGTCGAGCACGCGGCAAAAGTAGCGATTGCTGCCCGCGCCGTCGAACTCGTGCCGCCAGGCGCCACCATCTTTCTCGATGCCGGGTCTACCTGCGGGGAAGTCGCTCGGCAGCTCTGGCACACTGAGGGCCTCACCGTGGTCACCCGAAGTCTCGATAGCGCGCTGTATCTCGCATCCGCTCCCGGCGTCGATGTCGTCGTCACCGGCGGCCGGGTCGCCCGCACCAGCCACGGGCTCGTGGGGCCACTCGCAGATCTCGCCCTCGGTCGCTACATGGTGGACGTCGCCTTTCTCGGGGTCGACGCCGTTGACCCCGTCGATGGCGTCGGCGAGCCGACCCTGTCTGAGGCTCAGGTTAAGGACACCGCGGCCCGCCGCGCGCGCCGCGTCGTCGTTCTGGCCGATGCGAGCAAGCTCGCCCGCGGCGCGGTACCGGCCTGGGCGCCACTGCCGCACGGGTGGACCCTGATCACTAACGAGGTCGACGACGACATCCTCGACCGTTACCGGTCGGAGGGTGTCGCCGTCATCTCGGTCAAGGTGGGCGCCGAGCCGCGCTGATCGAAGCGGGACTACTCCGGTGCCACACCAAACGCGCTGAGTGTGCGCACGACGGCGAGGAGCGATTCATCGTCGCCGACGTTGCCCGCAAACACGATGTAGGGGATGCCGGCCGCTGGCCCGTTCACCGGCTGCCAGAGCGAGACGATGCCAGGCAACATGGGCCCGCGCACGATCGCGTGGCGAATCTGCAGGCCGAGCGCGGCGACATCCGAGGAGGTGATACCGCCCTTGGCGATAACGAACCGCGGACGGATGCGCGCAACCACTCCTTTCACGACCTCGACAACCGCGGCGGAGACTGTTCGGGCGATTTGCAGACTGTCGGCCGGGTCGGTCGAGCTCACCAGCACCCGGCTGGTCTGCAGAATGACGTCGGCGCAAGCAAGGGCGTCGACCACACGGTCGACAACTACACGCAGGTCGGCCGGCGAATCGGGCGAGAGGAGCCCGGCAACGTCGATCTCAACCACCTGGGCCGCCGAGTGCGCGCTCGTGAGGGCGTCGAGCTGGCGAGTGGTCATGGCTACATGCGAGCCCACGACGATCAGGCCGCCCGCGCGGGCCGGAACGGTGTCGCCGAAGGCATCCGCTGCGCTGAGCGGTTGGCGTACGTCCTGGCCGATGCGCGCCCGCACAAACGGCGGACCCACCCGGTAGATCAGTCGTTTGCCGCGGCGCTCTGCTTCGTCAAGGCCGAGGGCCAGCAGGCGCAGGTCATTTTCGGTGGCCGCGTCGACGACGATCGGGGTTGCATCGGTGGCGGGCTCGATCGCGGCTGCGATCGCTCCGGGCCCGGCGCGCAGGATCGCCAAGTCGATGCCGATGACGGCCGACGCCGGCAGCCGTCCGCCGCTTTTTTCATCGACGTAGTCGGCCAGGCGCGAGTGCGCGAAGGCGAACGTTGCGTCCCGGGCGAACTCGGTGTCGGCGATGGGAGTGAGCTCGTCGGCCGCGGAGCGCATGTAGTGCACCCCGCCGATGGTCACCCGCCCGGCATCAGGAAAGGCGGGGACGATCACCACGCCATCGGTCTGCACCCCGGCACGGCTGCGCAGCGTCTCGGCGATGACGTCGGGTTCGAGCGGAAAGTGACCACGCAGGGTTGAATCCCCCCGGCTGACGAAAGCCAGCGCAACCCCGTCGGCAGCGGCGAGCGCATTGGTGACGACCTGGCGGTTGCGCTCGGCGGCCGCGTTGGGTTCGAGGCTGCGCGTATTGGTGAGCACATAGATCGCCGGCGCCCCCAGGCCGAGCGCCCAGCGAAAGTCCGAGGGCTCCCAGTGGGTGAGGACCGGCAGGTCGGCTACCGACTGGGTTCCGGTGGGGTCGTCATCGAGCACGATCAGAACGCGACCGGTTGCGGCCACCGCGGCGGCGACATCCTGAGCCAGCACTTCCACTTCAGCGGGGAACCCCGCCAGCAGCTCCCGGGCGAGCATCCGCCCTGCGTCGTCGGTGGGGCTCATGAAACCTGCAGCCCACCGTTGATGTCGTAGGTCGCTGCGGTGATGTAGCCGGCGTCTGCACTCAACAGAAAGGCGATAAGCGCGGCGACGTCGTCGCGGGTGCCGACGCGTCCCATGAGAATATCGGCGGACATAGCGTTTTTGCGCTCGTCCGAGAGGGTGCCGCCCATGATGTCGGTGTCGATCGGGCCGGGAGCCACGGCGTTCACGGTGATGTTGTGCTGGCCCATTTCGCGGGCCAGGGCGCGTGTGAAGCCGATGATGGCCGCCTTGGAAGCGCTGTAGGCGACCTTGGAGTAGGTGCCGCCACCGCGCTGGGCGGAGATGGAGGAGATGCTCACGATGCGGCCGAGCTGACGCTCGATCATGCCGGCGAGCACGCGCTGAGAGACCAGGAACGAGCCGCGCATGTTGATCGCGAAGACGCGGTCCCAGGCCTCAACGGTTTCATTCATGAATTCGGTGGGCGAGCTGATTCCGGCGAGATTCACGAGGCCCACGATCGGCGGCATCGCGGCCTCGATTTTGGAGATGGCCGCGTTGACCGAGTCCTTGTCCGAGACATCGGCAGCGACGCCAATCGCACGGATACCGCGAGCCGCCGTAATCGCGGCGGCCGCCTCTCGCGCAGCATCGCCGTCAATGTCGACGATGGCAATCGACCAGCCGAGCGAGGCAAGCTTGTCGGCCGTTGCCCGGCCGATTCCGCGTTCGGAGGCGGCACCGGTCAAGACTGCGGTGCGGTCGGTGGGAAAAGTAATGTCGCTCACGGGTCATTCCTTCGGTCGAGGGCCCACTTCTGTGTGGACCGCACCACCAGCCTAATAGATATCTGACGTCTGATGTCTAGTTAGGACTGCGCTTGGATGAAGTTCTCGTAGTCCGCAAAGGTCTGCTGAATATGCGCTTCCATGGCGCGGCGCGCCTCATCGGGGTTGCGGCTCGCAATTGCCGAGCGCACGATTTTGTGATGCGCGATGGCGTGTTCCTGCACCTCAGTGAAAGCGGATGTTTCCCGCCGCAGCGTATAGAGCAGCTGGCCGAGTTGTCCCATCAGAGCGGGCACGAAGGGGTTGCCGCTGGCCGCGAGGATGATGTCATGGAACGCGAGATCGTTCCGGGTGAGGCGTTCGAGGTCGCCGTCCACGTAAGCGGCTTCCATTTCGGCGATCGTCGCATCGAGCGACACGAGGTCGCTGTCCTGGTGGTTGCGCGCTGCCAGCTCGGCCGAGCCGGTTTCCACCATGCGCCGCACCTCGAGCAGCCGCAGCGGCACCTCGGAACTGCCCAGGTCGTGCGCGGCGGCGCGCAGGATCGCGTCGAGGCTCGACCAGTCCGAAGGTGGGTTGACAAAGGTGCCCAGCCCACGCCGGACCGAGACAATCTTCTGTGCCTGAAGGGTCTTGATCGCCTCGCGGGCCGTCAGGCGGCTGACGCCGGCTTCCTCGGCCAGAACCGCCTCCGGAGGAAGCATCTCATGCGCCGCGAACACCCCCCGCAGAATCCGGTCGAGGAGACTCTCCACCAGGTCATCGACCAGCGATATTCGACTCATGAAACCTATTCCTTCGTCCCGGCGCGGCGTCGGACTCTCGGTTCAGTGTATCGAGCCCCCTGATTGCGCGTCGATCGCGGCGCGAGCTTGCTCCCTCGATTCAAGGCTGGCCTCGACCAGCGGGGTGGGTGCGGCGGGCGTCGGCGAGACCGAGATCGACCTGGAAGGGTACGTGCAGGAGATTGTGGCCTCCGGCTTTCCGGGAATTCGATCGTTGCCCGGTCGCGCACGGCGTCTTCGCCTCGACGGCTACGTCCAACTCGTCGTAGAGCACGAGGTCGTGGACGAGGGGATGCTGCGCAGGCAACCGGCGCAGCTGAAGTCTTGGATGGCGGCATACGCCGCAGCGACCGGCTCCACGGCAACCAGCACCACTATTGCCCAAGCTGCCTCCTCTGGCAGCGATGTTCCCGCACGATCGACGACTGAGCGATATCGTGATGCCCTCACTCAGCTGTGGCTCCTCGATCCAGTACCCGCGTGGCATCCAGGCAACGACTTTGCACGGCTGAGCTTGTCCCCTAAGCACTTTCTGGCCGACCCAGCGCTTTCCGCGCGCCTTCTCGGTCTCGATGAGCCGCGGCTATTGGCTGGTGCGAGGACCAAGATGCTCGGGCCTCAGGACAGAACGGCGCTGGGCGCCCTATTTGAGGCGCTCGTCGCACTCAGTCTGCAGACCTATGCGCAAGCCGCAGAAGCCGTTGTCGAACACATCCGCACATCACGCAGAGACCACGAAATAGACTTCCTGCTTCACCGAAATGACGAAACCAATATCGCTGTAGAAGTAAAACTGACCGGCGCCCCAGACAGCAGCGACGTACGCCACCTTCTGTGGCTCAAAGAGCAACTCGGAGAAGACCTCACCGACATGGTGCTCATTTACACCGGTTCACACGCGTACCAACGGCAGGACGGCGTTGCCGTCATGCCACTGGCGCTGCTCGGACCCTAATCCAGCTGTGTATCTTCGACTCACGGGCAAAGGCAACAAGGACGCGACGATGCCACTATCGGAGCCGGTGCTGCGCGCCCTCCTCGCAGCCGCCAGCGACCGGACGACCGGCCCCGTGGTGCTCACCAAGCGCGGCACGGCACAGAACCGGCGCAGCGCGGACGGCCGCTGCAAGATCCCCGTCAAGCGAGCTGGCCTTCCAGCCGGAACCCACCCGCACCCGATGCGGCACGCCACCATCACGGCCGCGCTCGACGCCGGCGCACCACTGCGCGATGTACAAATATTCGCCCGACACAGCGACCCACGCATCACGACGCGCCATGACGCTATGGCCGGGGCCGGGGCCGCCAAAACCTGGACCGGCACGCCGCGTACCCGGTGAGCGCGTACATCGCCGGAGGAAGCATGCCCACGTCGTGAGTATCCGCTTGAAATGAGGGCCCGCATGAGGATGGTTGACGGCAGCCATGTTGCTGCCCCGACGTCGATCGCTGGTACCTCGCGCCTCGACCAGCGGGTGGTGGCGGCATCGTCGGAGCTGCGGCATCCGCTCTGATTCCGCTCGGACCGCCTATTGCGACGCGGGTGCGCGTTGACCGTTATCGCGACGGTGCGAGACCGAGTCATCAAAAGGGGTGCCGCACTTCCCCGCTTTCGGAAGGCTCGAATTTACAGTCTTCGGCTTCGTTAGCTATGTCGTAGCCCGCAGTACCACCGCAGGCGTCTAAGCAGTAGAGGCACGGAGGCCCGTTGCGATACCGGCCTTGGGACAACCCGTCAAACTGCCACGTTTGACGGCTGCGTCTTTGACGATCTCGAGCGGAGGAAGGTGTCGCGTTTCGCAGGCATAGTCACGGTGGTCGATGGCGGTCTCGGCAAGCTCGACCAGCGGAATTTGCGAGCACGACGATGAACCTTGGGGTTGAGGCGGTGGAGCTTGCACGCTTCGGCGGAGCCCACACTGCAAGATGAGGTCTTACGCTTCAGCCAAAACCTCCTGGATGGTCGGGCCGTTGGGGCATCCAGCCACACGACGACGATTCCTATTGGCGGCCCCACCAAAGTAATACGATTTCGTAATAGCCGCGTGGTACTACCAAATCGTAGTAGCACTCACCTGTCGCTCGGTCGTCGGGCGGGAGTCGCGGCAGAACCGGTGAAGACGCTACCGAGCGGCATTCGACTAATGAAGTACGCGAGTGTCCACGAAACCACGAGAACGATGAGGAAGACCACTACCGCGGGTAGGTCGATTGGGAACGCGCTGAACAACAAAATGAATGCACTGTGGGTCAGCACAACCGCGAGCCCGACGGTGGCCGCCCGCGTAACAGCTCCGGCAACCCGTGGCCTGATGGAAGCAAACACCCTTTGAAATAAGAGGACGAGACCTGCAGAGATGGCGCTGGCAACCACGACGCTCACGACAGGAGTGCCAAAATCACCCTGCTTCATGTCTAGTGGCTGCGAGAGGCCGGTGACGATGAGGGCTGCTGAGCCGGCCAGGAGGGCCACTGAAACCCAGCCCCTCGACTTGAGCCGCGGGGCGATCCGGCGAAAGGAAATGCCCGCGAGGATGAAGATCACGGCGGGCACGGCAACGCCCAGCGAGAAGGGGACGGCGGTCAACGCGTCGGGGGCGAGGTAGGCGACGGTCAACCCGGCACCGGCAACCGCCCAGGGTAGCCAGACGGGAAAGCGCTGCAGTGCACGAAGCAACAGGCAGGCGCCAAAGAGCGCGGTAACGAACCAGAAGGCGAAGAATGGTGCGCCCATGTAGGAACCGCCGAGCAACACGTTGCCTACCTGCAGAGCCTGCCCGTTTGCCCAGAGGTACGTGCCGTAGACGGCGCCGATAGCGAGCAGCCACGCGACGTAGGGCACGAGCAGAGTGCGTACCCGCTTGCGGAATTCGACGCCCAGCGTGCGTTCGTTGGCCCAGAGGTATCCGCTGAGAAAGAAGAACACGGGAACGTGCCAGGTGTAGAGACCCATGCGGGCGATGTCATTGCTCTGGTCCGACCAGACGTGCCCAGCCACGATGGCCACAATGCCGATAACGCGCAAGCCATCGATCGCGGCCGAGCGCATTCTTGTACTGTCCACCTGGCGAAGCCTAGGGCTCCGCGCTTCCAGCTCGCTGAACTTCTTCTGGCGAGCCGCACGGTCGCGCCACCCTGGGGCAGATTTTGTATTCTGACCCCTTTCCCCGAACCGTCGAGCAGTGAGTTGAGCCGGTTGTAACCGACGCGCGACTTTAGGGGCTCGGCGGAGCGATTTCAATGGCCTGACCTCGGTCTGCCGAGGCGATGCTGTCGGCGGGGCTCTCGGCGGGGCAGCACACGGTCACGCTGTCGGGCACGGTCGGTGACGGTTCGGCCGTTTCGCGGGTAGCGTCTTTGACGGTGAGCGCGAGCGGCACTCTGATCTACCTTTCCGACATGGAAGCGGATGCCGTGACGACTGTTGCCGCCTCGCTGGCCTCGACCAGCGCGGGGGCGGGGCGGCCAGCCGGAGAGGACGCTAACGGGAGTCGCGGGGCGGCCAGATGCCGTCGCATCCGTTTTGGAGACAGACGAATCGCCAGGTCTCTCCGTCGGAAACGGCCCCCATGCGCATCAGGCAGCGGGGGCAATTGGGCGGGCTCAGCTCGAGCGGAGCATCGCTGGCCAGCTCGGCCTCGGAATAGGGCGGGCCGAAGTAGAGCTGCGTACAGCCGAGATTCGTGCAGCCGTAGTCATAGCCGTCACCGTGCCAGGAAACCTCCATGGCGTCCCCGCACTGCGGGCAGAGGCGCGGACGTTCCACGTCTTGCTTCTCGAACAGCCACGAGACGTTGTCGTCCATGGAGTGAGACTAGTCCCGCTGGCAGGGGTGTGCTGGGGATTCTAGGAACTGTGGAGAAGTGGGCGCCGCATACTCGGGGCAACTAGAGCCAGGACTGGCCGGCGTCGGTGGAGCGCAGGGTGAGGTCGCCGATCCAGAGCCAGAGGGTGTCCTCGGCGGATGCGACCGCAATGTTTGCGGCCAGCTCGGCGGGGGCTTCGTCGGTGGCGTAGCAGCCAGTGGTGCTCGCGCTTAGTGCAGCGGTCTCGGCGGCAGGGTCAGTGGCAGGGTCGAGCACGCCGACGTCGACGACGCTAAGGCCGAGGCACGCGACCGAGCCGGAGTCCGCCGACGAGGCGGCCGGGTCCCCCGCGGCCAAGGCGATGTAACCCCGGTCGGTCGCGGTGAGGGTGAGCACTCCGGGGACGGTCAGGGGCGCTGACCAGGAGGCGGCCGCATTCGTTGTGGCGAAGATGCGTGAGTCGGCGCAGAGAACGGCGGCGGAGTCAGCGTCGGCCGGACTCGCGGCGAGGGCGACGACCGCGTCGCACGGCGCCGAGGCCAGGCCGTCTGGTCCGTGCACGGCGGCGCGGTCGGCCGGGTCGACGTACCACGCGTCGTCGAGCTCGTCGGGGTAGCTGGAGTAGTTGTCTCCGGCGACGAAGGTCTTGACGAACTGCGGGACGCAGTCGTCGTCGAGGCCGATGAACTCGGCGACCGATTCGCTCTGGGCCGCGATGGACTGCAGGGCGGTGACTCCGGAGCGGCCGGTGGCGTCGGTGGCGGTCCAGCTGGATCCGGAATCGGTACTGAGTTCGGGTGCGGCCGGGGCCCTGCAGGTTCCGGTGCTGGCACGCCAGGCGGCGGTAGCCGACACCGCGGAGAGCAGGCGGGTGGCCGGCAGGGGCATCACCGTGGGCGCGGCCGTTGGCGAGGCTGCCGGGGTGGCGCTCGGCACGGGAAAAGCGGATGCCGTGGCGGTCGGCTCCGAAGACGCGTCGGCGGCAGCATCAACCGAGGTCGAGGTGAGGGCGCTCGTGATGAGCACGGCGTCGATGAGCAGGAAGAGTCCGATAGCGGAGTAGGCGATGATGCGACGCCGGCGGGGGTGCTGGGTCATTAGGCTCCTGCCGCGATCAGGGCGGCGGTGATCGTGGTGACGGAGGCGTTGATCGCCGCGGCGGCGCGGTCATAGACGGCAGCGGGCTGGCGGTAAGGGTCCTCGACGTCGTCGAGGGTCGGCGGGTTGGGCGAGGGGTGGAGTCCGCGGGTCGAGGCGACGGACGCGACGAAGGCGGGGAAGTCGAGGCCTGTTTGGGCGTCAGCGCGGGAAGTGTCAGCGGCGAAATCTTCGGCTTTGGCCGGGGCCACCAGGCGGGCGAACTGGTTGAGGGTGAAGGTGTAGCGAGTGGCTTTGGGCAGCAGGGTGACGACGTCTCGACGGTGATCGCGGGTGGCAGCGAGCACGAGGTCGGCGTCGGCAATGAGCTTCTCGGTGAGCTGCCGAGCGACGTGCTCGGTGTTTGACGCGCCGTATTGCGTCGACAGAGCGGCGGCTTCGGGCGTCATGGCGCTGCCCGTCATGGCGTGGGTTCCGGCGCTCGTGACCACGGCATCGATGCCGGCGTTGCGCAGGTTTTCCCGCAGCAGCTGCTCCCCCAGTGGCGACCGGCAGATGTTTCCGGTGCAGACGATGAGGATGCGGGCGGTCATGCTTTGGCCCTTGATCGGCGCGAGTAGGCGGGAGCGATGACCTCGGGGGCCGAACCGGTGTCGCCGTAGGTGTGTCCGTAACCGTACTGGCCGTAGTGGCCGTAGCCGTAGGCATCCGGTCCCTTGGTCGGCAGCATGGTCATGACGACGCCGCTGATCGGAGCGCCGACCTTGTCGAGCGCGGCGATGGCTCCGGTGAGCTGGTTCTTCTGGGTGCGTCCCGCGGCGACGATGACAATGGCGCCACCGACGCTCTTGGCGAGAATAGCGGCATCCGTTACGGGAAGCAGCGGCGGGCTGTCGAAAATGACGACATCAAAGGTGCGGTTGAACTCCTCGATGATCTGCGCCATGCGCGACGACCCGAGCAGCTCGCTCGGGTTCGGCGGAATGCGCCCGGCGGGCAGCACGAACAGCTGACCGCTGCCCCAGGGCTGAATGACATCCTCGAGTTCGGCTCGGCCGACGAGCACGTCGGTGAGGCCGACACCGCCCTCGATGTTCATGTAGTCGGCGACGCGCGGTTTGCGCAGGTCGGCGTCGACGAGCAGAACGCGGGTGCCGGCATCCGCTAGCGAAATGGCCAGGTTGGCGCTCGTGGTGCTCTTGCCCTCGCTGCCGATCGAGGAGGTGACCACGAAGCAGCGGTCCCGCCGCTCCACGTCAAGGTACTGCAGGTTGGTGCGCAGCGTGCGAAAGGACTCCGCGCGCGGGCTGCGCGGGTCGGCGTGCACGATGAGCGGGCGCTCGGTCGCCTTCGGATCGAAGACGATACCGCCGATGATGGGCAGCGCGGTGACCTGTTCCACATCGCGCTGGCTGCGAATGCGGGTGTCGAGCGTTTCGCGCAGCACCGCGAGGCCGACGCCGACGGCGAGGCCCACGAGCGCGCCGAGCGCAATATTGAGGGGAACGTTCGGGGCGACCGCAGCGGACGGAACGCTGGCCACCTGGATGCGGGTGAGTTTCACGGTGGGCGCCCCAGTGACCGCGTCGCGCTGCTCGATCTCCTGCACGCCAACGGCGAGGCTCTCGGAGACCGCGTTGGCGATGTCGGCGGCGCGGCGCGGGTCGTCGTCGGTGACGGCAATGTCAATGATCGCGGTATCGAGCGGCGCCGACACAGCGATGTTCCTGGCGAGTTCGGCTGCGGTCTGGTCTAGCCGGAGGGTCTCGATGACCGGCAGCAGCACCAGCGGTGAGACCGCGATGCCGGAGTAGGTCTTGACCCGAGCGACCGTGAAGCTCGCGCCCTGCACGAGATCGCTCGTGCTGCCGCTGGACTGTGTCGATACGAACACCCGGCTCGTCGCGCTGAACGTCGGTGTTTGCAAAATTGAGAAAACGGATGCCGCCGCGACGGCCACGAGGGTCAGCGCCACGATGAGCATCCAACTCTTCTGAAGGATGCGGATGTAGTCGCGGAGTTCCACGCTGCTACCTTTCGTTGCGATACAAAGTTGCCAACCAGTAGCTTGACACAGGTGAAAGGGCCACTTGGTTGCGCAAGCGGCCCACAATCAGGGGGTGAGCTGTCGAATCAGGCGGTGGTAGCGCGGCGGCGCAGGGTGACACGGAGGGTGATGACGAGGCCCAGGCCGAGCAGCAGGGCGCCGGCGGCGCTGTAGATGAGGGCGGTCGGCACGTCGAATCCGGCGGTGGCGAGGCCGGCTCCGTCGGCGGCAACGACCGTTATCGTGGCGGTGCCGATGTTCTGCGAGCTGTCTCCGATGGCGGTGAGGGTGTACGAGCCGGTTGCGTCGTTCGGCAGGGTGACCTTGAGGTCGAGGGCGCCGGTACTCGTGGCCGCCTTCTGGGTGTCGACGGTAGCGGAACGCAGCGTGGCCAGGGTGGCCGAGCCTTCGCCCGACACGGCGATCGAAACCTGCTCCTCGGCGGTGAAGGCGTCGTCATCGAACGCTACTCTCACCGTGCTGCCGGCGGCCTGACTACCGGAGACGGTGATGAGGTCGGCGGCCACGTACCCGGCGGCGTGCGCGGCCACTGGACCGGCCAAAACGGCGACTCCGACGAGCGCGAGCGTGGCAAGAACTTTTCTAAACAAGACGAATCCCCCGTAGTGCATTGTGTGGCAGGAACGCTCTGGGCGAACCCCTAGCAAATGAAGTCTAGTGATGCCGTGTCGTTGAGCGCGATCAGTGGCGTGCTGCGCAGCTCGAGATCGCCGGAGAATGGCTCCGGGCCGAGCCAGTTGAAGCGCAGCACTGTACTTTCACCGGGTGCCAGTTCGATCGCGATGGTGCTCACCGGATAGGTGGCATCGGCCGCCGGATGGTACGGCGCCTCAGCGCCGTCGCGGGTGAGGCCGAGGTTCTGCACCTCGGGGGTTCCATAGGCCGAAACAACGGTCTTGATGCTGCCGAGGGGCACGTCGAACACGCCGCCGCCGGTCACGTACGCGGGGAGGCTGGTGGCGGCATCCGCTGGTGCGGTATTGCTGAGGGTGACCTCGAGCGTGTACTGCGGGCGCAGGTCTTCCCGGCAGGTCTGCTGGCCGAGGGCGGTGGAGACGTCGAGGTAGAGGTCCATTTTGGCGCCGGTGCCGTCGTTGAGAAAGAGGCCGAAGCGATTGGTCTGGTCGTCACTGACCGGCCGGGCGCCGGCCAGGGTGGTGCCGGCGAGAACGGTCTGCTCGGTCTCGTCGGCGTTCCAGACCAGCACGCGGTGTTCGGCTCCAGCACGGGCGAGTGCGGCGAGGAGTTTGGTCGGGTCGGCGCGGCCGCTCTTCACGGCGTCGAATACGGCGCCAGCCGCGACCGCGAAGAAGGCGTCCTGCTGAGCCGGCACTTCGTAGCGCGCGTAGACATCGCTCAGCAGCAGCTGCACGGCGTTGTCGGCGGTGAGTTCGTCGCCGGTGGCGAGGGTGATCGGGCCGGTAGCATCGAGCAGGTAGCTCAGCGCGACCGGGTCGACCGAGAGCACGCCGTTGGCTTCGAGGCCGAATTCGAGGCGCCACATTTCGCGGGCGAGCGCACCGGTCTCTGCGAAGTCCGGGGTCATCGTGACGTTTTGAATGAATTCGCCGGTGATGTCGCCGTAGATGGATCGGGTGGCGTCGCTCAGCGGCAATACGGGGGCTTCGTACTGCGGAAAGGAGCTCGAGCTGGCCTGTTGGGTGAGTTCGATGCCTCCGTTGTCGGTGTGCAGCAGGGCGAGCGCGCCGGGGATACCACCGGTGGAGCGCAGTTCGGCCGGGTTCTGAAACAGCAGAATGTAGTCGCGCGGTGCCGTCGCACCGAGCATGGCCGGCAGCAGGGTGACGGCGCGGTCCATGGCGTCGAGCGTGACCGCGGTGTCGTTGGTGACGGTTTGCAGCCGGGTGACAGCGTCGCGCACGGCGTCGTGCACATCGTCGGTATTGATGGCATTGACATCTTCTGCGGCGCTGGTGAGCGCGGTGTTGGCCTGCACGACGGGCGGCTGTGCGTCGAGCAAAGGTTGCAGGGCGATCGAACCGTCGACGGGCTTGAACGCGTTCAGGTCGAGGGTGCCGGCCAAACCGGCCAGCGGGGTGACGACGTTCTGGGCGACATCGTCGACGACGGCGGCCAGTTCGCGCACGGCCGTGAGGTTGGGGCCGAGGAACGGGAGCAGTTCGTAGCTGCCCCAGATCGGGTCGCTCGTGCGCGACCGCGCTGTCGCCGCGAATTCGGCCAGGTCGGCGGCGGTTTGGGCCGCCTGTTCACCGTTACCGGCGAGAATCTGATCTTGAATGGTCGACGCGAGCGGAACGGCAGCTTCGAGGGCGTCTTTGGCCTGCAGACCGCGAATGCCGACCCAGGCGGTGGCCGCCACGATGATCACGAGCAGCCCGAGTACGGAGAGCCCGACGATGGTTCGTGTTTTTTTCGGCTTTTTCGCGGGTGCGGCGTGCGCGGAACGGGACGAAGACATTGCCCTATTCAAGCAGAGCGCACCAGCCGGTTAGCGCCTGCGCGGTGAATCGCGAGTCGACGCTAACAACTGAGGTCGAGCTTCTCGGTTTCGTGCAGCGTTATCAACGGGGTGCTGCGCAGGGCGAGATCACCGGTGAACGGCCCGGTGCCGAGCCAGTCAAAGTGCAAAACGGTGCTTTCGCCGGGAGCCAGTTCGAAGACCAGCGACGTCACCGGATAGCTGGCATCGGTCGCGGGAACATGTTCCGCGTCGACGCCGTCCCGCGTGACTCCGAGGTTGTACATCGTCGGAACACCGTAGGCCGAGACCATGGTCTTGATGTTGCCGAGCGGCACTCCCGAGATGCCGCGGCCGGTGACGTAGACGGGAAGGGAGGTGGCGGCATCCGCTGGTGCAGTGTTGGTGACGGTGACCTCGAGCGTGTATTGCGGGCGCCGGTCGGTGCGGCAGGTCTGTTGGCCGATGGCGGTTTCAACGTCGAGGTAGAAGTCCATTTTCGCACCGGAGAGGTCGTTGATATAGAGACCGAATCGGTTCGTCGAATCGTCACTGAACGGGCGGTCGCCGGCGAGGGTGGTGTCGGCGAGCACAGCCTGTTCGGTCTCGTCGGCGTTCCAGACCAGCACGCGGTGTTCGGCTCCGGCGCGGGCGAGCGCACTGATGAGTTTGGTCGGGTCGGCGCGACCGCTCTTGACGGCGTCGAACACGGCGCCGGCGGCGGCCGCGAAGAAGATGTCCTGCTGCTTCAAGTCGTCATAGCGCGCGTACACGTCGTGCAGGAGCAGTGACACCGCGTTATCGGCGTTGAGTTCGTCGCCGGTAGCGAGGGTGATCGGGCCGGTGGCATCGAGCAGGTAGCTCAGTGCAACCGGGTCGATCGAGAGCACGCCGTTGGCTTCGAGGCCGAATTGGAGCCGCCACATTTCGCGGGCCAGGGCTCCGGTTCGGGCGAAGTCGGGCGTGAGGGTGACATTTTGGATGTATTCGCCGGTGATGTCCCCGTAGATCAGGGTCGTGTCGTCGCCGAGCGGCAGCACCGGCGCGGCAAACGGGTCAAAGTCCTCAGCGGTGGCCTGCTGGGTGAGTTCGACGCTGCCCTGATCGGTATGCACCAGGGCAAGAGCGCCGGGGATGCCGCCGGTCGCGCGCAGCTCGGCCAGGTTCTGAAACAGCAAGATATAGTCGCGCGGAGCGGCCCCGCCGAGCATGGCCGGCAGCAGGGTGACGGCGCGGTCCATGGCGTCCAGGCTGCTCGCGGTCTGCTCGGTGACGCTCTGCAGCCGAGTGACGGCGTCGCGCACCACGGCGAGTACGTTATCGGTGTCGATCGCAGTGACATCTTCTACGGCGCGGGCGAGGGCTGTGTCGGCCTGGTCAACTGACGACTGCGCGTCGAGCAGGGGTTGCAGGGCGATCGATCCGTCGACGGGCTTGAACGCGTTCAGGTCGAGGGTTCCGGCCAGACCGGCCAGCGGGGTGACGGCGTTCTGGGCGACATCATCGACGACGGTAGCGAGTTCACGCACGGCCGTGAGATTCGGTCCGAGAAACGGCAGAAATTCGTAGCCGCGCCAGATCGGGTCGCTCGTGCGCGACCGAGCTATTGCCGCGAATTCGGCCAGGTCGGCAGCGGTTTGGGCCGCTTGTGCACCGTCGCCGGCCAGGATTTCGTCCTGAATGGTCGACGCGAGCGGAATGGCGGCTTCGAGGGCGTCCCTGGCCTGAAGACCGCGAATGCCGACCCAGGCGGTGGCCGCCACGACGAGGATGAGCAGGCCGAGGACGACGACTCCCGCGATGGTGCGGCGGCGCGTGGGGGATTTTGGGGGTTCCGCGGCCGAGGCGGCATCGGGAATGACGGGCTCAGGCCGTGCAGCCTCGGAAACTTCGGAAACTTCGGGCACAGCGGAGGCTGCGTCGGCCGCGTGCGGCGCGGGGTCATCAGAGTCGGGTGCAGGCCGTGCCGAGTCTGGAGAGGGCATGGCCCTATTCAAGCAGAGCGCGGGACCGGCCAGGACTTGACGCGCGCACCTGCACACGCCCCGCTCGGGCTGGCTAGGACTTGACGCGCGCGCCGCGGGCGCGGGCCGGTTCAGCCGGGATCGAGGGCGCGATGGCCTCGGGATCACCGTAGCTATAGCCGTAGCCGTAGTGGCCGTAACCGTAGGCATCCGGGCCGCTGGTGGGGAGCATGGTGAGTACGAGACCGGAGATCGGCGCCCCGACGTTGTCGAGGGCGGCGATGGCTCCGGTTAGCTGGTTCTTGTGCGTGCGACCGGCGGCCACGACGATGAGGGCGCCACCGACATTTTTGGCGAGGATCGCGGCATCCGTTACCGGCAAAAGCGGCGGTGCGTCGAAAATGACCACGTCGAAGGCCCGGTTGAACTCGGTGATGAGCTGCGTCATGCGGGTCGAACCGAGCAGTTCGCTCGGGTTGGGCGGCACGTGGCCGGCTGGCAGCACGAACAGCTGGGCCTTGCCCCACGCCTGAATAACGTCGGCCAGATCGGCGCGGCCGATGAGAACGTCGGTGAGGCCGACAGCGCCCTCGACGTCCATGTAGTCCGCGACCTTGGGGCGGCGCAGGTCGGCATCGACGAGCAGCACACGCGATCCGGCGTCGGCCAGGGCGATGGCGAGGTTGGCGCCCGTCGTGCTCTTTCCTTCACTCTCGATCGAGGAGGTGATGACGAAGGAACGGTCGACCCGGCCCACGTCGAGATACTGCAGGTTGGTGCGCAGGGTGCGGAAGGACTCGGCGCGCGGGCTGCGCGGGTCGACGTGCACGATGAGCGGTCGTTCTTTGGCCTTGGGGTCGAAGACGATGCCGCCGAGAATGGGTAGGTCGGTGAGCTGCTCAACGTCGTGAGTATTGCGGATGCGCGTCTCGAGGGTTTCGCGCAGCACCGCGACGCCGACGCCGAGGGCCAGCCCCACGAGCGCTCCGAGGGCGATATTGAGCGGCACGTTGGGACTGATCGGCGCGATCGGAACGGTCGCCTCCTGCGTGAGGGTGAGCTTGACCGGCGAGGTCGCGTCGACCGTGTCGGGAGTTTCAATCTCTTCAACGACGACGGTAAGGCTGTTCGAAATGGCGTTGGCCGTGTCTGCGGCCCGCACCGGGTCGGTGTCGGTGACGGTCACGTCGATGATCGAGGTTTCGAGCTGTGCGGCGGCGGCAACCTTCTTGGCCAGCTCGGCGGGCGTGATACCGAGGTCGAGGCTGGCGATGACGGGCAGCAACACGATCGGGGTGGTCGCGAGTTCGGCATAGGTCTTGACGCGCGCGACCGAGAAGTTATTGCCCTGGGCGAGGTCGGCGGTGGACCCGCTGGACTGCGTCAGGGTGACCACCTTGGACGTGGCGCTGTACTGTGGCGTCTGCAGAATTGAATAAGTGGATGCCGCACCAACGGCCACCAGCGTGCACAACACGATGAGTACCCAGCTCTTGCGCAGAATGCGAATATAGTCGCGAAGTTCCATGCTTGGGCGATCCCCTCGTGTCGAGGAATACAGCCCGTACTGCACCGCACGAACGCGCGGTTCCCCACTTCTGAGGGTACCGAACTTTGAAACTCGCGCCGACCGGCGATGGGTGCCGGTAAATTGGGCCTTATGGGGAAAGTGGTTGTGCAACAACCTGTGAGCGTTCTAATGCCGGCGGGCTTCGGCCTTGTGGTGGCCATGGTGCTGCTGATATCGGCCGATTCCACGTCTTTCGGGGACGCGAATGTGGCGAATTTGCTGGGGTACCTGTGCGTGTGGGTTCCGATGCTGGTGGCGATTGGGGTGGCTGGGGCTGGCGTGGCGCGCGGCGGCTGGGGCTCGGCGCTGGATGGGCCGGGTCCGGCGGTTCGTAGCGACGCGGCTGCAGCTGGAGCGGTTTCAAACCCGACGGGGGGTTTCGACTCTGCTCCTGCTCGGGCCGGCGGGGGCGACGCGGGGAACGGCATCCGCTCTAGAAAAAGCCTGCTCCGGCTGTCGATTCGGCCAATCGACCTGATCTGGGGACTCGGGGTCGGCCTGATGGCTCGCACGGTGGCGAGCCTGATGGAGATTCTGGGCTTCGGCAGCATCGGAACTGCCGGCGCTACCTTCGGCGAGACCGTCTACAACGGCTGGTGGCTGTTCGGCGCGCTGCTGGCCCCGCTGCTGCTGGCCCCGTTCGTGGAAGAGCTATTCTTTCGCGGGCTCGTGCTGCGGGGCGTCTATGCGCGAGTGACGGCGCTCGGCGCCGTGCGCTGGGCCGCGCCGATCGCGGTTGGCGTGAGCGGGCTGACCTTTGCTCTGATGCACCTTGTGACCATCGACCCGGGAAACACTGCGACCGTGGTCGTGGTCGGAGTTTCGACCCTGATTTTCGGGCTCGCCGCGGCTGCGCTCGCGCTGGCAACCGGACGAATCGGCGGCGCGATCGTGGCGCACGTGACGTTCAACGGGCTCGTTATCGTGCCGGCGTTGCTGGGGATCTGAGCCACTTTTTCGTGGGCGCAGGCTGCGCGGCACAGGCCCCCGCAGGCCAAGATGGCCGAGCACCAGGCGCGCGCCTTCGTCCTTGCGGGCAGGCCCGGGGACAGACGAAACGCCCCGACACCGGATGGTGTCGAGGCGTTTCGGTGAGTCGCCCGGGGCTACTCGGAGAAGCGAATTACGCGGCAGCGTGCTGACGACGAACCGACACGCGCACGAGAACGAGTGCGAGGCCGAGAACGAGAACGCCAGCGGCGCCCCAGATGACGAGGACCGGAGCGTTGAAGCCGGTGGAGGCGAGGCCCTTGTCGGTGGTGACAGCGGCGGTCCCAGCGTCAGCGGCAACGACGGCGAGGGTCGCGGTACCGACGATGCCGGACGTGACGCCGCGCGCGGTGACGGTGTAGTCGCCGGTGGCCTCGGCGGGAATCGCCACGGTCACGGTGACGGCGCCGGCGTCGGTGGCCGTCTTGGTCAGGGTCGACGTGACGGCGGTCTTGACTACCGACAGGACGGCGGTGTGTGAACCGGTAACCGAGAACTCAACGTCTTCGCCATTTGCGAAGGCGCCGTCGTTGAAGGCAACGGGCGTGGACTCGCCGGCTTCAGGCGCAGCCGCAACGGTGACGAGCGAGTCAGAAACGTACTCGGCGGCGTTGGCGGCCGGCGCGAAGGCGAATACGGCGATGACGGCGAGTGCCGCCGTGGCCAGGCTTTTCTTGAACATAATGAGGGTCCCCCCGGTACTTAGATGGTTTATACGCCGTAGACGGCGAGTCCCGGCAGATCATCTTGAAATACCTAGGTGGCTTTCAGGCTAGCGCGCGATTGCAGCATTACATAGCCCGGCCGGGGCTGAACCACGGGTTATCGCGACCGAATCGCCGCAATCACACCTGAAGTGGGGGTAGGCACAGTAGTGTTTTGCGGCGTTATGCGTCGGGACGGCTGCGGTTATTGAGCACGCCGTGGCTCTCTTCGAGGTAGCAGCTTCCGCAGAGCGATTCGTAGGTGACCTCTTCGCCATCGATGGCCACCTGGTCGCCGTCGAACACATAGACGCCGTCGATCTTGCGGCCGTTGAACACGGCCTTGCGTCCGCAGCGGCAGATGGTCTTGAGCTCTTCGAGGCTGTGGGCCACTTCGAGCAGACGGCGGCTTCCCGGGAAGGCGACGGTTTGAAAGTCCGTGCGGATTCCGTACGCCAGCACGGGCACGTTCTCGAGAATGGCGATGCGCAGCAGGTCGTCAACCTGGGTCTCGGTGAGAAACTGGGCCTCGTCGAGCAACAGGGCGCTCACGTCACGGCCGGACTCTTTCAAGACCTGCGCGCGGTGCTGCTGGAATAGGGCGTAGGCATCCGTTTGCGGGGTGAGCAGAAAATCGACGGCGCGCATCACGCCGAGACGGGAGAGAATTCCGCGGTCGCCCTTGGTGTCGACCGACGGTTTGGCGAGCAGCACGTGGTGGCCGCGTTCCTCGTAGTTGTATGCCGCTTGCAGCATAGAGGTGCTTTTGCCGCTGTTCATGGCGCCGTATCGAAAGTACAGTTTCGCCATTTAGGTGCCTTTGGTTGAGTTTGAGCCGCTGCGGTCAGCGTCAAATTCTAGCGTGAGGAGCGGATGCCGGCTGGTCACGCGCACCTGGGAGAAGACGGCGCGGAGCACGCTGAGGTACGGGCGCAGGGCCCGGCGGCGCTGGTACGGGGGCAGCGAGATTCCGGCCTGAATGGTGATGGTGTCGACGGCGCGTGCACCGGTCGAGCGCGATCGGGGCTTCAGCTGCGCTTGCGCCTGGGCTTGGGTGCGGGCTTGCGCGGCGGCTTGCTCTTGGGCGGCGGTCACGATGGCGATGGTCGTGGTGTCGGTGGCCGGGGCGGGGAGGGCCCCGCGGGTACCGAAGGCCTGGGTGACCTGGGCGGTGTCGGCGGGGGCGGGGCCGGACCCGTCGATTTGCACGACGAGGCTGGTCGGATCAAAGCCCTTGAGGGTGCAGAGCGCCACGAGGATAGCGCCGGCGGCGGCACGCTGGTCGGAGTCGAAGGCGGTCGCTCGGCGCTCGGGGTCGGCAATGACGCAGAGCGGGTTGAGGCCGCGCTCGGTCAGTGCGGCGCGTTCACGTTCTATGAGGTCGTCGAGCCAGGTGTGGTCGACTTCGGCCACGAGCACCCGACGCACCTGGAAGGCGAGGGAGCGGGCCCGCTTCACGTCGGCGGCGGTGAGCGCATCCCGCTCGAGCACATCGGCCAGGAACGGCAGCACATCTGCACCGAGGTTCTTGACGCGATGGTCGACGACCTCGTGCGCGAGGAGGTCGCGATTCTCCTCGGTGCGCCCGCGGATCGCGCGGCGGGCATCCGTTTGCCAACGGTGAATGGAATTGACGACCTGGCGCGAGAACGCGGCGGCGGCGAGGCTGGGCGCGAGCACCTGGGTCATGGCGATGATCGCGAACAGGGCAGGCGGGGTTCGCACGCCGAGAAAGGGCGCTTGCACGAGGGCGGTGGCGCCGACGATGATCGCTGAGATTCCGCCGAGCGCCAGGATTTCTTTCCACGGCCGGAACGGAGCGAGGGCGAGCAGCAGCAGACCGAGTCCGATCGGGGCGAAGTCGTCCTGGATCATGCCGTTGTACTGCCAGGCGCTGGCCGCGGCGAGCACGTGGGCGACCAGGCCGAGGGCCACGACGACGATCGCACGGGTGCGGGTGAACGGGGCCAGGTCGGGGCGCGCCGACCAGACCAGCACGGCGGCTGCGATAATGAGCGCGACGACGGCCGAGACCGCGAGCTCCTCAATTTGGATTTCGTGCGGACGCGACACGGTCGCGGCTATCGCGTAGGTCACCACGATCAGGGCGACGACCGGGGCGATCGGCCAGGCAGCCAGGCCACCGATGGGGTCGAGACGCTGCTGTGAAGCGGATGCCGGTGCGCGCGGCCGGCGCGGCGTGGGGGTCGCGCGGGTCATCGGGGGTACCGGGGGGCGGGGGTGGCATTGGCCGGGGTGGCATTGAGGCTGCCGGGCCGGACCGGCGTGTGGTGGGTGGGCAGGGTTGGCTTCGGTTTGATGCTGGGGGTTTCGGCCGGCACGGTCAGTCGCACGCTTGCGCCGGCGCCCGGGCGGCTCCAGATCAGCACGGATCCGCCGAGCTGCTCGATACGTCGCCGCACGGACTGCCGTAGACCGAGCCGGTCGGAAGCGGATTCCGATTCCGTGAAGCCGCGGCCGGCATCCGTTATGAGCAGTGAAATAGTGGTGCGGTCAGACTCAATGGAGAGTTCGGCGGAGTCGATGCCGGCGTGGAGGATGACGTTGACGAGGCATTGCTGCACGGCGAGGCCGACGTCGCGGTCGCTGCCGGCGTCGAGGCGAGCGAGGGCGTCACGGTCGCCGGTGACCTCGACTTTCAGCCCGCGATCACGGCAGCGTTCGACGGCGGTGTAGACGGCGCTGGAGCGCCAGGCCGGGCTTGGTGTTGGCGCTTGCTCGTGGACGGTTGGCTGCGGTGAGGTGGTCGTGCGGGCGTCGATATCGGCGAGCCAGTTGGTGTCATGCAGGGTGGTGAGGGTGTCTCTCAGGCTGGCTTTGAGGGCCGGCGAGAGAGCGCCGGGTTCGGCCAGGGAGAGCGCGACGAGCTGGGAGACGGTCGTGTCGTTGAGCAAAGCGATAGCGCGGGTATCGAGGGCATCGCGCAGCTGGCGGTTGGCACCGTCCTGCACCGCGCGGTGGATGGCGGGTTGGGCGGCGTTGCTGGCGCGGCGGTCGATTCCGGCGAGCACCATAACCCCGACGAGTACGAGGTAGGTCGAAAGGGTGAACAGGTCGGGCCGGTAGGGCACGGTCGTGCCGACGATGGCGAGGAACGCAGCCGCCTCGGCGAGCAGAAACGCCGCGGTGCTCCAGAGCACGCCGGCGAGGGCGGTGGATCCCGCGCCGCCGACCATGACGAGGGCCATCTTCGGCAGGGCGACGAGGAACATATTCGACGCGGGGAATACGTCGGGTACGCCGAGCACGGTGGCGGTGAAGACGTAAACGCCGATGGTTCCAACGAGCAGATAGGCAACGGCCAGCGGGATGCGCCGATGCCGGGTAAAGAGGATGAGCAGGGCTGCCATGACGGCCACAACCACGATGGTGATCCAGAGTTCGGGGGTTCTGAGGGCGAGGATACTGACTGACAGGATCGCGGCGCTAAAGCAGGTCAGCGCGAACCAGTGCGCGCCCCGTGCGATGGCGCGTGCGAGCGTGCGCTGGACCAGATGGCCGGGTAACCCTAGAGACATATTTCCCCCAATAGGTAAGTATGCCATCGGGGTGGGTGGGGGTTGGGTGCGGGGAAGGCAATGATGGGGTCAGAACAGGGTCGGGGCCAAGTCGGTCGGGAGTTCGGCGGCGATCAGGGACCGGGGCGCCTCCGTGCTCCGGGCCCACTTTAGGGAACCGGGCCTATGATCCATCATGGGCCCGGTTCCCGGGCCCGGGCCCGGTGAACGGGCGGGGGTGAAGGCGGGCGTCCGGCGGGCGGCGGGCATCCGTTCTGGGGAAGACGGGAGAGCGCTGGAGCGGAGGCCGCCGGTCGCGGGGTCGACGATGCCGCGTTCGAGGCCGTGCGCGCGAATGAGCGGCTTGATGCGCGCGGCGAGCCAGGTGCGGTACTCCTTGGGCGCGTATTGGCCGCCGGCGTAGAGCTCGAGGTAGCGGGCAACCAGCTCGGGATGCTCGCGGTCGAGCCAGCGCAGGTACCAGTCCTTGACGGCGGGCTTGAGGTTGAGGCCGGAATAAAGCACGCTCGTGGCTCCGGCCGCCTTGGCCTGCCGCAGCGCCTCATCGAGGTGCGCGCGGGTGTCGGTGAGGAACGGCAAAATGGGCATGAGAAAGACGCCGCAGTCGAGTCCCCGTTCGCGCACCGCGGTCACAGTGGCGAGGCGCGCCTTCGTCGTGGGAGTTCCCGGCTCGACCGACTGCTGCAGGTCGTCGTCGCGCAGTCCATCGTCGTAGATGGCAATCGACATGGCCAAATCGACTGGAACGTGCTCACTCGCCTCGACGAGCAGGTCCAGGTCGCGGCGCAGCAGTGTGCCCTTGGTGAGAATGGAGATGGGGGTTTTGCTGTCAGCAAGGGCCGCGATGATGCCGGGCATGAGTCGGTAGCGTCCCTCGGCGCGCTGATATGGGTCGGTGTTGGTGCCGAGCGCCACCGGATGCCTCCCCCAAGTGGGCTTGCCGAGCTCCTTGCGCAGCACCTCGGCCACGTTGACCTTGACGATGATCTCGCTATCGAAGTCTTTGCCGGCGTCGAGGTCGAGGTACTGGTGGGTCGGCCTGGCAAAGCAGTAGGTGCAGGCGTGGGAGCATCCGCGATAGGGATTGATCGTGTAGCCGTACGGCAGCGCGCTCTGACCGGGTACATGATTGAGCGCCGACTTGCACAGGATCTCGTGGAACGTGATTCCGGCGAACTCGGGCGTCTGCACGCTGCGTACGAGATTATTCAGGCGGGCGAGTCCGGGAAGGGCGCCGACCTGTTCGGTCTGTAGTTCCTGCCCGCTCCACCGCATGGATACAGTCGAACACAAGTTCTAGCAAAGTGCAAGTGATGCCAGAAAAAACCGCACTGAAGCGGATGCCGCGGCTCGCGTCGCGGCACTCGTTCGAGACGCGGCACCCCTACGCAGGGGTGCCGCGAGTGCCGCGAGCTCGGCCAGCACTGCGGGCCCCAGCGAGAGCGCGACGGGCAGGCGATGGGCGGGCAGCGGCATCCGCTTTCGTGCTGACGAGGGCGATTCGCACTACTGTTTCGGCATGCGCACACCGACGGTACCCGCGTGACCCGGCTGCGTCGCAGCGACCCGACCCGGCCGGGGTATTCCCGGCGGCGCGCGGGCACGGGCTTCAGCTACCGCGACCCGGCCGGGCAGAAGGTCACCGAGAAGCAGCTGCGCGAGCGGTTCGCCGCCCTCGCGATTCCGCCGGCCTGGACCGACGTGTGGATCTCGCGGCACCCGAACGGGCACATCCAGGCCATTGGCATCGATGCGGCCGGGCGCCGCCAGTACATCTACCATCCGGCCTGGCGCGAACAGAAGGACCGCCTCAAGTTTGAGCGCGCGTTGGAGCTGGCCGCCTCCCTGCCCCGGGTGCGTGGTCAGGTGACCCGGGATTTGCGCGGGGACAGCGAGCCGCGCGCGCGGGCCCTCGCCGCGGCATTTCGCATGCTCGACCTCGCCTCCCTGCGCATCGGCAGCGAGCGTTATGCCGACGACTACGGTAGCCACGGGCTCTCCACCCTGCTCTGCTCGCACGTGTCGGTGCGGGGAGACTTGGTGCGGCTGGACTTTCCCGCCAAGAGTGGCCAACAATTTCAAGGCGTGATAATGGATGCTGACCTCGCGACCTATCTGCGCGCCCGCCTGCGCGAGCGCCCGGCTGCACCGCTACTGTCCTGGGTGGTCGACGGGGAGGAGAATGCTCTCTCGTCCGCCGATATTAACGAATTCATCAAGGAACGCACCGGCGGCGAGTTCAGCGCGAAGGATTTTCGCACCCTGCGGGGCACGGTCGCTGCGGCCCAAAGTCTGGCCCAAAGCCTCGCGCAGAATCTGAGGGCGGCGGCTGGCATGACCAAGCACGAGGATGAGGCGAGCAGCGATGCGGGGACAAGATCGGGCAGCACTGGGAGCAGGGCGAAGGCCAGCACCGCCGGGAAGGGGGCAAGGGACGGCACCGCCGGAGCTGGCAGGAAACCCGGCACTACGTCCATCCCCGCGACGGCGACCGGCGTTGGGGCCGTGCCGGCAGCATCCGCTTCACGGCAACCGCGGGCGGCGTCGCGCAACCGTCGCGCCGACACCCGAGCTATTGCCGAAGCGATGCGGCAGGCGGCCGCGGTGCTCGGCAACACCCCCGCGATCGCACGCACGAGCTACGTCGACCCGCGCATCCTGGATCTGTTCCGTGCCGGCGAGACCATCGACCCGGCCGGACGCGTCTCGGCCGAGAAGGCACTGCGCACGCTCGTACTCGGTGAGGATGTTTGAGAAACGACGCTTAAGAATGTCGCACGTTCGCGGTATAACTTGAGTGCCGCTCAGCTGATCCGGCTGCTGTCTATAAGAAAGGTATGCCCGTGACCCACGACTCTGACCCCGTTGAAGAACCGCCCCTGGACGTTCCTGAGCCGCCCAATACTCCCACAAACCCCGATCAGCTCGTTGGACCTGACGGACCCGACGGCCCGGCCCAGGAACATGCCGGCTCGGCTGATGTAAGCACCGTAGCGGCCGTTCCGGTCGCCAGCGCCGAGACCGGTCCCGACGGCCCCGCACCGAGCGATGACGGCTCAACGGCCGGAGAAGCCGCCACAGCCAGCCCGGTCGAGCCCGACAGCGACACCGATCCTGACAGTGACAGCGACACCGAAGACGACCAGGACAACGCCGACAATGAACCGAACCTCGACGATATCGACCCCGCCGACAACCCATCGAACCCCGATCTGGTCGGCCACGATATCGATGAAGAAGCCCCCAACCTCGCCGAACCAACCGCCTAACCCCAAGGAGTCCCCCATGAAGGGCAAGTTTCTGTTTCTCGCCGGCACCGCGACCGGCTTCGTACTCGGATCCAAGGCCGGCCACCAGGCCTACGACCGCATCGCCGCGAAGGCCCGCCAAATGTGGGGCGACCCCGGCACCCAGAAGGTCATCTGGCAGGCCGAAGGCATCGCGCACGACGCCGCCACCGTCGCCCAGACCAAGGTGAGCGGTCTGCTCGACCAGGCCCAAGCATCCATTAAGAAGGAGGAGCGCAAGGCAAATTCGACCCCGGATGCCGACAGCCACGACCTATAAATCCGTCACGACGCCCACGCCCCGGCTGGAGTCCCGGTGGGGGTGTCCGGCCGGGTGGTTTCCCGGGCGCGCTAGTCGGTGACGCGTGAGCTCACACGCTCGGTCGGCCCAAATGTGGCGGGAGGCTCGGGCGCACCCGGCACCAGAAAGCTGGCTCGGGCGCGGTCGAAAGAGGAGTAGAACCAGCGCGTGTTGAGCACGCCGAGCTTGGTCACTCCGTAAACTCCCCCGATTTGTTCGATGGCTCCCATGAGGGCGACCGGGTCGCCGTCCGGTAGTGCGGGATCTCGAACCAGCCATTCGGTGGATGAGAGCTGGAGGATGCCGAGTTGCGATACGCGCAGATTCTCCGCATCCGAAACGCCATTGTTCGGGTTCACTTGCCGCCTCCGGGCCGCTTTGGAATATTAAGTAGACCCCGGCCCACTCACTCCTTCAAGGGGTTGACGGCACCCTCCTACGTGACTCTCACGAAACGCCCAACTGCCAGACCGCGAGAGCGCAAAAAGTGCCCGATTGAAGGGTTCAATCGGGCACTTTTTGCGCTATCGCATGAGAGGCCTAGTTACTAAGGTGCAGCTCCTCGGCCGTCGCGGCGAGGGATGCGGCGGCAGCTGCGGGGTCGTCGGACAAGCGGGTGCCATAGCTCGGAATCATCTGGCGGATGCGCGGCTTCCAGCCCTCAATGCGGTCGGGGAAGCAGCGGGCCAGCAGGTCCACCATGATCGGCGCGGCCGTCGAGGCTCCCGGCGAGGCACCGAGCAGTCCGGCGATCGAACCGTCGGACGAGGTGATGACCTCGGTGCCGAACTGCAGCACTCCGCCGAGCTTGGCATCCTTCTTCATGACCTGCACGCGTTGGCCGGCCGTGATCAGTTCCCAGTCGCCGGAAACAGCAGCGGGAATGAACTCACGCAGGGCCTTGAGCTTGGCGTTGCGCGAGGCGAACACCTCGCCGATCAGGTATTTCATCAGGTCGAAGTTGTGACGCGCGACCGCGAGCATCGGCCCGAGGTTGTGCGGGCGAATGGAGAACGGCAGGTCGAACCAGGTGCTGGTCTTCAGGAACTTCGGGCTGAATCCGGCGTACGGACCGAACAGCAGCGACTTTTCGCCATCGACCACGCGGGTGTCGAGGTGCGGCACCGACATGGGCGGGGCACCTTTGGCCGCCTTGCCGTACACCTTGGCCTGGTGCTGGGCGACGAGCTTGGGGTTGGTCGTGCGCAGAAACTGGCCGCTGATCGGAAAGCCTCCGAACCCCTGAATTTCAGGGATTCCGCTCTGCTGCAGCAGCGCGAGCGCGCCACCGCCGGCGCCGACGAAGACGAACCGCGCGTTGATGGTGCTGCGGGTCTGCCCGACCTGACGCAGCAGTTTGAGATTCCACGAGCCATCCGCTTTGTGCTGGAGGCCGACGACCTGCTCGTTCATGTGCATGTTGACCCCCTGCTTCTCGAGGTTGTCGAACATGAACCGGGTGAGGGCGCCGAAGTCGACGTCGGTGCCGCTCGCGATGCGCGTGGCGGCGATCTTCTGGCCAGCCGGACGCTTGCGGGTGAGCAGCGGAGTCCAGGTGCCGATCTTTTCGACGTTGTCGCTGAACTCCATGCCGGCAAACAGCGGTTCGGTGACAAGTACGGCGTGCCGCTTGCGCAAGTACTCCACATTGGCTTTGCCGTGCACGAAGGTCATGTGCGGGGTGGAATTGATGAACTTTTCAGGCTCCGGCAGGGCACCAATAGAAACAAGGTGCGCCCACAATTGCCGGCTGATCTGGAACTGCTCGTTGATCACAACGGCCTTGTCGGCGGTGACCGAACCGTCTGCAGCCTGCGGCATGTAGTTGAGTTCGCACAGCCCGGCATGCCCGGTGCCGGCGTTGTTCCACGGGTTCGAGCTCTCCTGGGCCAGTTCACCGAGGCGCTCGTACACCTCGATGCGCCAGTTGGGCTGCAGCTCCTTGAGGAGCGTTCCGAGGGTGGCACTCATGATGCCGCCACCAATGAGGACAACGTCGACAGTTCCCTGAGAATTCACACTTTCGAGTGTATCGCTGCGAGCGGATGCACCCCGACCGCGCCGGAACCAGCACGGTCACCGCTCCATCGCGCGCCGAACGACCAGCACCGTGACGTCATCGGGGGCGGACAGCCCGGCCCGAAGCATGAGGGAACCAATGAGGTCCTGTGCGGTCGGTGCTTCCCGCACTAGCCGATCGACGGCGGCGAGCGAGCGAGCGAGGCGAGTGTGCCGTCGAACAGGTCGAGTACACCGTCGCTGACCGAGACCAGGGTACTGCCAGGCACGAGTACGACGGTTTGCTCCAGCCAGGGCGAGTCGCCACCTGCGCCGAGCGGGAGCCGCAACGACGTGAGGCGCTCGGTCGTCCCGTTGGCGTGCACGAAAAGGGACAGCCCGTGGCCGGCGTCGACGTAGCGCACGACGCCGGTGTCCATATCGAGCCGGGCATGAAACAGGGTCACGAAGCTGCCGGCCTCATCAAGATCGGGCTCGAGCGTCGTCGCCGCGGCCTGCGCGACTTCGGCGACGACGTCCAAGCGGGATCCGGCGCGGAGCACCGCGCGCACGGTCGCCGCGATGAACGTCGCGCCCACCCCCTTGCCCATCACGTCGGCGAGGGTGAACGCCGCGCCCTCACCCACCGGGTACCAGTCGCAGAAGTCGCCGCCGACCGCGTGTGCCGGCGAACAGGCCCCCGCCACATCGAATCCCGGCAGACTAAAGAGCTTCTTGGGCAGCAAGCCGCGTTGTACGGCGGCAGCTTGGTCGAGTTCCTGCGAGGCGTTCAGTTCCTTCTGTACCCAGAACGCGAGGTCACGCAGCAGGTTCTGCTCAAGTGCGGTGAACTCGCGCGGCTCGGTGTCGAAGATGCACAGTGCACCGATACGTTCGCCGCCGTGCCCTTCGAGCGCAGGACCAGCATAAAAGCGGATGCCCGGTTCGCCCGTGACGTAGATATTGTCACGAAAGCGCGGGTCCAGCCGGGCGTCGGGCACGATTAGGGCGCCGCTCTCGTTGATGGTGGAATCGCAGAAAGCGTTGGACCGCGGGTACTCGGTGGGCTGATCGGGTTCGATACCGGCGCTGGACTTATTCCACTGCCGGTCGTGGTCGATAAGGGAGATGATCGCGATCTGAACGTGAAAAAAAACCTTGACCAGGCGGGTGATGCGGTCGAAGCGTTCCTCCGGCGCGGTGTCCAGAATGTGCAGGTCGTCGAGCGCACGCTGACGGGTGACCTCACTGTGTTCCAGCACGGAACGGGCCACGGCGGTCATGACCGCAGCGTTCGCACGATGTGCCAGTGGTTCACATCATTGTCGCGAACGTAGTCCAGCTCGTCGACGAGGGCGTGAATGAGGGCCATCCCCCGCCCTGATTCGCAGAGCACGTCGGGCATTTCGCGGGTGGCGAGCACGCCGGCGAGCGCCACGTCGGCATCGACCGAGAGATCGACCGGCCGGTCCGTCGCCAGGAGCAACTCGGTTACCATCGCTCCGGTGTCGTTCAACCGGCCGTCGATGCGATCCTCGCTCACCTCGAGGCGCAGTCCGCAGGTCACGCCACACCCGGTGTCCGCGTGCCGCAGCACGTTCGAGGCCAGTTCAATCAGGGCAGTCTCGAAACTGAATCGGTCTGTCGGAGAGACGTGCGCGGCATCCGCCCAGACGGTTTCCAGCAGGGCGTGCACCGTGTTGACGTCGTCGGGCGGCGAGATCAGAGTGAGGGTATGCGTGCTGCTGCTAACCATGAAACGCGCTGCTCGCGGCGGGATACGCGGTGAGCACGCGTTCCATATTGATCAGCTGAAGCACCAGGCGAACCTGCTCGTTCGGTGCCGCGATGCGCAGGTCTCCGCCGGCCTGCCGGGTGGCTTTGAGGCCGCCGATGAGGGCGCCGAGCCCGGAGAAGTCAATGAAATCCACGTCGCTCAGGTCGACGGCGACGCGGTTCTGTCCGGCGGCGACGGATGCTGCCACCACTTCGCGCAGGCGCGGCGCGGTGACCATGTTTAAACGTCCGGCGATGTGGACGACGGCGATGCCGTCGCCTTGGTCGGTGACCGTGAATTGCATCAGGGGGTTGTCTCCTTTGGGTTGGAGCCTTGAAAGCAAGCGGCGGGTACCAGCACGCTGAGAATGAGCAGGTCGAAAACGACCCAGGCGAGGTTGACGAACGTGCCGATCGGTTCGCCCAGACCGAGCAGCAGCCGAGTCACACCGATGATGGTCGCCAGGATGAGCACGATGCCGACGACGATCTGCGGCCGGATCAGGTGCCAGGGAGCCGCGCCCGCCTGTCGGGTTTTCGGGGTGACCGCAAAACCGAGCGGTCGCTGAAAGACCACGTTGGCGACGGCCGTGGTCGTGGCTTTGATCCAGACCGGGAACAGGGCGAGGCTTTATTGCTGGCCGCGCCAGGTTGAGATTCCGTGGCTGGAGATGATGAACAGAATCTGGTTGGCGACCATGAACGGCAGAAAGCGTAGGAAGAATTCAAGGGCAATTGTAGTGACGGGCAGAATACCGAAGCAGAGAAAGACGACGGGGGCGGCGAAATAGACCAGCGCGGCGTATCCGCTCGGGTAACTCCACATGGTCGAGAAGTACATGAGGCGCTGCGGCAGGCTGAGGCCGCGCTGCAGCAGCGGGTTCTCCCTGAGCAGGACCTGCATCGTGCCCTGTGCCCAGCGCAGCCGCTGGGTGAGCATGGTGCCGAGGTCTTCGGGAGCGAGCCCCAGGGCGAGCGTCTCGTGGTGGTAAATGCTCGTGAAACCGAGGGCGTGTAGGCGCATGCTCGTGGCCATGTCTTCGGTGACGCTGATCGTCGCCAGCGGCATGAGCGGCATGAGCGGCATGAGCGGCATGGCTTCGTGCGCACGGTCGACGTCGATCGACCGCAGTAGAGCCTGCATGGATTCCAAGGCTCCAAGCGGCGACAGATCACGCGCCGCCAGCCGGTCGAGGCTGTGTGTGGGCATGGCGCTAACGGCATCCGTTTCGAGGTGCAGCTCGGCAATGAAGGCGAGGTCGAGGTCGAGCTGGCGCAGGTGAGGGCACGCGTGACAGCGCGCTCTTTCTAGAGCACGTAGCGGGTGATGCAGAGCTGCATGAGAGCGTCCCGGCGTACGAGGGCGTTGGACCCGCAGAAGAACGCCGCATTCCAGCCGTCCCTGCCTTGCTGGATCGGCCCGTAGAACAGGGGCGCCTGGCTACCGAGCGGGTCGCAAGCAGTGACGTTCTCAAATACCTGCGGCGTCTGTACCAAGGCCACCGTCGGTTCGGCGAAGTAGCCGAGCGTGTGGTCGAGGATTTGCGGCAGCGGCACCTGGTCGGCGTCGAGAATGAGCAGGAATTCTCCCCCGGTGCTCATGAGCGCGTTGTTGAGGTTGCCGGCCTTGGCGTGCAGCGGGCGATCCTGCCAGTCGGCGCCGCGCGTGATGTAACCCACGCCAAGCTGGTCGGCCGTCTCGCGCATCGATAGTCGGTTGCCGTCGTCCAGGATCCAGGTGGCATGCGGGTAACGGATGCCGCGCGCCGCGTGCGCGGTGCGCCGCACCAGCTCGACCGGCTCGTTGTAGGTCGTGATGAACACGTCGACCGTGAGATCGGGTGCCGCCGGGGCGGCAGGTTTGCAGTCTCTGGCCCGCCACATCGTGAGGCCGAACAGGACGACGTCGATGAGGCTGTACGTTTCGGCGAGCACAAGGGCCACGGCGATCCACCAGGCGTCCCAGTTGAGCGAGAAGAACCAGCGTCAGATGATGTAGTTCGCACCTAGGGCGATGGTGACGAGCACGGCCACTCGCAAGAGGCACAGATGTGCCGCAGAACGGGCGGGACGAACCGTTACCTCCACAATGCTCCCTGGTGCTGGCCCGCTCGGACAGGCGGATCTGCCTTCAGAATAATCCCGCATCAAGCGTCGGGAGCTTTCCGGAAATGGGCATTGTGCCGAGCCTCCGCGCTGCACTAGAGAGAGTTCCTCCGCGTGGGGGATACTAAAGCTATGGTTTTTGACAACGGCGAGAGACGCGTCGCCGTCATCATCGAAGATGACGCGGATATTCGCAACCTGCTCGAAGCCGTGCTTACCCAGGCCGGATTTGAGACGATCCCGACCAGCAACGGACTCGACGGCATCGCCGCGGTGCGCGAGCACTACCCCATCGTGACGACCCTCGACGTGAGCATGCCCGGCATCGACGGCTTTGAAACGGCCCGGCGCATTCGCGCCTTCAGCCCCACCTACCTCGTCATGCTCACCGCCCGCGATGACGAAATCGACACCCTGCAGGGCCTCGACGCCGGCGCCGACGACTATATGACCAAACCATTTCGTCCGCGCGAGCTCCGCGCCCGCATCGAGGCGATGCTGCGCCGACCGCGCCAGCCCATGACAACGGATGCCGTCGTCCTCGCCGTCGACGCGGCTCCGGCCCCCGCTCCCGAAACCGCGCCCAGCGAACTGGTGACCGCCGGCGAAGCGAACGCCGAGGCATCCGCTTCTCTCGGTCCGCCGATCCCCAGCGAGGAATCCGGTACGGTCGACGGCTGGTACAGCCACAACGGTCTGCGGCTGAACCCGTCGGAGCGCATCGTGCAGCTCGATGGCGCGCCGCTCGACCTGACCCGCACCGAGTTCGATCTGCTCGGCGCGCTGCTCGAATCCCAGCGCAAGGTGCGCAGCAAGAACGATCTCGCCCTGCTGCTGCGCGGGGAGGCCTACGCGAGCGCCTACCCGGTGATTGAGGCGGACCGGCGCGCGGTCGAGGTGCACATGGGCAATCTGCGGCGCAAACTGGGCGACAGCACTGCCACACCGCGGTGGCTCGAAACGGTGCGCGGTGTCGGCTATCGCCTGGCCGCCCACACCGGCGTGGGGAACTAGTTGTACCCGGCCATGAGGTGCTGGGAGAGCTCGGTACAGGTGTCTCTGCCGAACCGGCTGAGGTACGGCAACGTCTGCGCGCAGGCCGTCAGATCGTGTTTCGCCAGTGCACAGTGCAGGTGCAGGGCAAAGAATTCGAGTCGGCGTGCGCCCGGCATATTGCTGCACGACGTGCTCAAGATCAAATCAAAACTTCAGCTGCACCGCGTCACTCCGGGTTGGGTCGTCGGTTAGTTCGTCGTGGGCGGGGCCGCTTTGGCCGCATCGTCGTGGGCCGGGTCGAGCGCGACGGCATTGCCGCCGGCCGCTTTCACCGCGACAATCCCGGCATTCGCAGCGAAGCCCAGCGCGCTCAGGGAGTAGCCGTGATCGCCCGTGCTGGCGATGCAGAAGCTCGCCGTCAGCCGAATGAGCGCGGCCTCGCGCAGGGGCTCCTCGACCAGGGAAACCTGCAACTTCTCGGTCAGGTCGCGGGCGGATTCCGCGGAGTCCGTCACGACGAGCATCTGAAAGTAGCCGCTCGACCGGTGCCCGATGAGAGACATCACGGGCACGCTCCCCCGGATGTTCGCAGCAAAGCGAGCGATGGCCTCGTCGCCGGCTATCCGGCCGAAAGCAGTGTTGATCTCCGGCAGGTTGTCGATGTCGGCGCCGATCAGGGCGAGAGTGAGACCGGCGGCCTCGCCCCGATCGAGGTGGTCGGTGGCGGCCTGCTCGAACGCTGTGTTCGAGAGCACTCCGGCCGCCGAGTGGATGCCGTCAGTCATGTCGCCGACGGCGCTGCCCTGCGCCTGTTCGGCGCGCAGCACCGAGAGCGCAATCGTGCCGATGATGACCAGGCACAGGCTGACTGCCGATGCGGAATCGGTGGCGAAGTAGGTGGTGAAGAGTTTTCCCGCGCGTCCGTCTACGAGGAAGACCACGGCACGAACCGCCGCGACCACGGCGGTCACGGCGAGAGTCATTGCCACAATCTGCCCATTGAGATTGCGCTGCAACCTCCCGCGAACGAATTCCAAAGCCCCGAGCACCGCGAGGATGGCAACGCTGAGCCAGAGTGTGACGGAACCGGCCCACAGCTGCAGCGGCAGCCCCTCGGCCAGGGTGGCGCCGACGGTTGCAAGCGTCAGCAGGGCCATCAGCCCGATCACCTGGCGACTGGCTCGGCGTCTGTTGAAGCGCCGAGCACCGGACCATACGGCCGAAACGGCCACGATCATCCCGATGTTTCCGGCGAGAACAGTCCAGCCCATCAGCGGCTCGGTGGAGCCGGAGGAACGCAGAAGCACGATCATCACGCCAACGATAGACGCCAGGCTCCACAGCCGGCTGGCCGTGTCATTTCGCTTGAACGCCGTGTTCAAAGTGAAGGTGACGGCGCAAAGCGCAATGACGATTCCGTTCATCGTCTGGATCGTGTGCGAGTCGAGATTCATGCGGGTGGTGCCTTTCGTGGCAAGGTCAAACGCCGGTCAGGTGGTGCGGGGTAGCGTCATGATCGCGGTCGTTCCCTGCCCCGAGGTCGACTCCAGCCTCAGTCCACCGCCGTGCTCGCGGCAGATATCCCGGCTGATGCTGAGCCCCAACCCGGTGCCATGCACGCTGGAGCCGCGCACGGAGTCGGCTCGGTAGAACCGGTCGAACAGTTTTGTCTGCTCGTCCGGGGTCATGCCTCGGCCGGTATCACCCACCCGCAGCTCGATCTGGGTAGGCGAGGATTTGAGGGACACTGTGATGCGACCGCCGTGGACGTTGTACTTGATGGCGTTGGAGAACAGATTGTCGATGACCTGGCGCAGACGAAAGGCATCCGCTCGAATCTCGGTCGGTGCGAGAACGCCGAAATCACAGCGGACGCCGCGGTCCAGCGCTGCCGGGCGCAGCGACTCGGCGGCGTCGGCAACGATGACCGCAAGGTCGCACGGCGCAAGGTCGAGCTGCACATCGTCGTCGGTGCCGGCTTGGGCGAGCAGATGGCTCACCAACGCGAGCAGCCGGTCGGAGTTCTTGGTCGCAACCTCGAGCATGCGTCGCGTTGAACCGTCCAAGCTGGGATCGTCGAGGGCGAGTTCGAGGTAGCCGATGACTGAGGTCAGCGGGGTGCGCAGTTCGTGGGACACCGACGCGACCAGATCATCTCGGGCTTTGATTGCGCGCAACTCCGTGGTGATGTCGCGTGTGACCATAACGCTGCCGTCGAAAATCTCGTTCTCGTCCCAAATCGGCCGGGCAGAGACGAGGACGGCCATCTGGTCATGAGCGTCACCACCGACCCAAATGACCATGCGCTCGAGCGTCTCCCCCCGCTGCGCCCGTTGGAAGGGCCGATCCCGCCATTCAATGGGAGTGACCTGGTCTTCGAAGTAGATCGGGATTGCTTCAAGATTCGCGTCGGAGATTCCGAAATGCTCGAACATTTCGCGCTGTGCCCGGTTGATGAAGTTTCGCGCGTGATCGCGGTCGAACCCGATCACACCGAAGTCGATGGCATTAAAAATCTCGTCGAGCGTGCGTTCCTGGCGGCGGGATCGCCGCAGGGCATTCTCGAACAGTACGGATTGCTGGGTCAGCAACACCTGCTGGGCCGCCGCACGGCGGGTCGTTGTGTAGGTGGTCGCCGCCACAAATGCGAGCACGACGGGCACAATGGCAAGGCGGGGAATCTCGTCGGCCGCCAGCGCCACGGGGCGAAGGGCTGCCGCAGTCCAGAGCAGCACCGTCGTGAGCACGACCCCGCCGGCCGCGCCGGTTCCGCCGAAGTGGGTCGCCAGCCAGATCACCGGCAGCACGAGCAAGAACGTCGTGCCTAGAACCCTCTCGCCCTCCCGCGCCACGACGAGACCGATGAGATCGAGAATGGGAAGCACCACGACCCAGTTCTTGCTGCACCGCCGCCACGGCACCCCGGCGGCTATGCCGGTGGTGAGGAAAACGATCAGTACACCGGCCAGGAACAGCTCGTTGGCAAAAAGGGTGGGGTTGAGCAAACCGGCGATGCCGACGAGCAGCAGGGTTGCCGCGCCGACGACTAGCTGGGAGAGAAAGATGGAGCGTTCGACGCGCAATCGTTGGGCCGGGTCGATGGTGACTGGCCGGATGAATTTCACGAGGTGCCGCTTACTGTGGAGGGGTCGTAGCCGCACGACGATCGTTCGGCAGTGGGCGGAAAATTTCGGGTGCCCTTGCCCGAGATGGCTCTGGTTCGAGGGGTTCTCGCGCGATGATTCTCCGCACCGCCTGGGCGCCGAACTCGTTCAGCCGGTCAACCGTTTCAGCGAAACTCTGCGGAATGCCGAAGTGAAAGCCTTGGGCACTGCGAATGCCGAGGTTGGACAGTTGTGCGGCCATCTGCGCATTCTCCACGCCCTCGACGATCATGGAGTACTCGAGCTTGTCACCAAATCCCTGCAGGGCCATGAGAACTTCACGCTGCCGAATATCCTCGAGATCGTCGATGAGGCCGCCGTCGATCTTGAGGATGTCCATGGGCACCCGCACGAGGGAATCCACCGAGGACTCCTCTGAGCCGTAATCGTCCAGGGCAATGAGTATGCCGCTGCCACGGAGGCGGTCGATCTGCTCACGAATAGCGTCCGACAGGTGCACTGCGGAGCGTTCATTCAATTCAAGGCAGAGCGACAACTCCGGGTACTGCCGGCCAAGGGTTTGGAAGAAGCCGCCCAGACGATCCTGCGTGAGCTGGTCGGCATCTACGTTGATGGCCATGCACCCGATGGCCGGTTCGACCAACCGGAACTCGGCTGCGGCGAGCATCGCCTGCGCGGCCACCTGCCGGGTCAGAAGATCGAACCGATCGAGGCGCTTGGCCGTCTGCACGAGCGCGGTGGGCGAGATGGCCCCGAAATCCGGGTCCACGTACCGCAGCAGTGCCTCAAAAGCCCAGATCTCGCCGCTCACCAGGCTCACAATCGGCTGGTAGGCGAGTACGAGTTCGTCGTTGTCGATGGTGCGTACCACGGCGGCGGTAACGTGAGACGAACGGTGCGCCGAGACGCGGATGCTGTTGGCCGCGTCGGCGGTTCCGCGCCGGCGGGCCTTCTTCACGGAAAGCAGGCTCTGGTCGGCGTCGAGAACCAGCTCCGCAACATCCGCTTCAACCCGCTCTGAAAAGGCCAGCCCAATGCCTACCCGGGGATTGATGACGGTTTCACCGATGGACACGGGCAGGGTGGCGGCCGCCAAGACGAGGTTGGCCAGGTCCGCGGCCTCGGCCGGGGTCGACAGTCGGGTGAGGATGAGCGCGAACTTATCACCGCCGACGCGCGACACCACGTCGTGGGGGCGCACCGCCTGGCGCATCCGCTGGGCGACCACCTGCAAAACGGTGTCACCCGCCTGGTGCCCGTAGGTGTCGTTGAGCCGTTTGAAGGCGTCGATATGGATGAACAGCACGGCGATCGCCTCGTCTTCACCGCGCTGGCTATTGATGGTTTCGAGGGCTGTCTGGAAGGCGCCGTAGTTGGGCAGGCCCGAAAGAGAGTCGATGCTGGCTCGGGCGGTGAGACCAACCCCGTTCCGCCGCGCCTGCCCGACGAGTTCGGCCATGGCGGACAATGCCTGCAGCGCTCGACGGTCGAGTCCGGTGAAGGCGCCGTCCATCGCGTCGCGGCGGGCGACGATGCACTGCGGCTGCACGGCCGTGAAGCTGAGTTGAACGCCGATTGCGGCCGGCTCGGGCGCCTCGGTCACGTCGTCGACCGAGTCGAGCGGTCGGGTGGCGCTGAGAATGCTGCTGCCGAGAACGAGACCGTTGATACGGCGCCGCATGTCACTCATCGCGCTCAGCACAATGGCCAGAATTGCCACCACAATGGTTCCGAGAAGGACTCCGGCCGCGGTCTGGGTTGGCGTTCGACCAGCACCCGGGGTCGGCAGGCCGACCTCCGACCAATGCACTGACGTCATGGTCAGGCCAGCCACTGTGATGAGCAACAAGCCCAGACGCACCGGTGAAATCAGCGACCGCCCGCCACGCTCGGCAGGGGCACCGGCCAGGCTTATGCGCACCACTTCGATGGTCAGCACGAACGCGACATAGCCGACGGATGCCGCAGCAACCGCCGGCATCGACGATACCCCCACCAGACCGAGCACCCCGTCGATGAGCAGGAAGAACAGGCAGCCGAGTCCGGCCAGGCCGGCGCCGTAGACTGAGACGTCGAGTCGGCGAGACTCGATGAGGAGTGCCACGAGGATGCCGAACATGACGATGCCGATCACGCCGTAGTCGGGCAGAACGGGGGTCAAGGCCGGCAGTGCCAAGACGGGCAGGGTTATCATCAGCGATCGATGCGCAACGCTACCGATGCGAATCCAGGCGATTTCGAGGGCCGCCACGCAGAATATACCGCCGAGAGCGAACAGAATTCTGGTGTCCGGTTCATCGAGCATAACCGCGACCGTTATGGGGATAAGGACAAGGCCCAGCATCCCGAACACGCCAAAAGAGACGCGCTGCAGCGCGCCCGATAATCTACTTCGGCTCACGCAGTCAAAGCCTACGCGACTTGCCCCCGAATGAGTGTTGCAATGGGGAAATTGATGCAGTCGGCTGTGGGGATATGGGCAGTTTAGGGCTGGGCGACGAGCAGGTCGGCAGCGATGAGCTCCGCGATCTGCACGGCGTTCAGCGCCGCACCCTTGCGTAGGTTGTCGTTGCTGATGAAGAGGGCCAGGCCACGGCCATCCGCTACGCCTTCGTCCTGACGGATTCGGCCGACGAAGCTGGCGTCCTGCCCTGCTGCCTGCAGCGGGGTGGGGATGTCGGTCAGTTCGACGCCGGGCGCAGTCTTGAGCAGTTCCTCGGCGCGGGCGACGCTGATCGGCTTCGCGAACTCGACGTTGATCGAGAGCGAGTGGCCGGTGAAAACGGGTACGCGCACGCAGGTTCCAGAGACGAGGAGCTGGGGCAAACCGAGGATCTTGCGGCTCTCGTTGCGCAGTTTCTTCTCTTCGTCGGTCTCGAACTGACCGTCGTCGACGATGGTGCCGGCGAGCGGAATCACGTCGAACGCGATCGGGCGGGCGTAGATGGTGGGCTCGGGCAGGGCTACGGCGCTGCCGTCGTGCACGAGCTGGAACAGGTTCTCGTCTTGCGCCGCGACGCGCACCTGGCTGGCGAGCTCGAACGCTCCGGCCAAGCCACTGCCGGAGACGGCCTGGTAGGTGCTGACGATCAGGCGCTTGAGCCCGGCCTCGTCGTGCAGTACCTTGAGCACGGGCATGGCGGCCATGGTGGTGCAGTTCGGGTTGGCGATGATGCCCTTGACGGCGAGCTTGATGGCTTCGGGGTTGACCTCGCTGACGACGAGGGGAACGTCTGGGTCCATCCGCCAGCCCGACGAGTTGTCGACGACGGTGACGCCGGCCGCGGCGAAGCGGGGAGCCTGCGCCTTGGAGAGCGTGGCCCCGGCCGAGAAGATAGCAACGTCGAGCCCGGTCGGGTCGGCGACGGAGGCATCTTCGACCGTGATTGACTCGCCCCGAAAGGTGAGGGTGGTGCCGGCCGAGCGTGCCGACGCGAAGAAGCGGATGCTCTTCACCGGAAAGTCACGCTCCTCCAGCAGACGACGCACGACGGCGCCCACCTGTCCGGTGGCTCCGACGACGCCGATGTTGATTCCAGAAGTGCTGACTGAGGTGGTCACGTGTGTTTCCTAACGTCGTTGGGGCTGTCTCCCGTGGCTCATTCAGGAAACACCGGCGATCCTGCCGATATTTTCTCCCCAGAGCGGATGCTGCGGGTCGATTCCCTGAATTAGCTCCCAAAAGGTGGGGTGACGAGGTGGTGCGGGTGGTTGATGCGAGGTTCTCCCCCCACTTCGCGCATAACTCCTGCAATTTCGTCGCCCGCCGGTTCAGTCCCGAGCAATTACAGGGCAGTCAAAGTCGATGATGACAATTTGCAGGAGTTATGAACGGGCTGGGGCTGGACTGGGTGGTGAGGCGGGGCATCCGCTCGCCGAGGTGTGAGTTTTGTCCGGTTTCGGCCGAAACCGGGGGCGAAACTCACAGCGTGGCGTGGCTGTTAGCGGCCGGAGCCGCCGTGCACGATGGCTTCAGCATCACCGTCGAGCCCGAACGCGGTGTGTACCACGCGGAGGGCTTCGTTGATGGTGTCGGCGCGGGTGACGACCGAGATGCGGATCTCGCTCGTCGAGATCATCTCAATGTTGATCCCGGCTTCGTAAAGCGCCTCGAACAGTTTCGCCGAGACACCGGTGTTGGTGCGCATGCCGCCGCCGACCAGGGCGAGCTTGGCGATCTGGTCGTCGTACTGCAGGCCAGCGAATCCGATGCGGTCGCGCTCGTTGGTCAGGGCCGTGAGCACCTGCTGGCCCTCCGACTTGGGCAGGGTGAAGGAGATGTCGGTGAGTCCGGTCGACGCGGCCGACACGTTCTGCACGATCATGTCGACGTTGGCGTTGGTCTTGGCGACGATCTTGAAGATCAGGGCGGCCTTGCCGGGAATGTCGGGAACGCCGACGACGGTGACCTTCGCTTCGCTCAGGTCGGCGGCGATTCCGGCGATGATGGGCTCTTCCACAATTTCTCCATTTTCTCGCGCGGTCGCGGCGTTGTAGACGATGGTGCCGGTGTTGTTGTTGAAGGATGAGCGCACGTGCAGCGTGACCCCATGGCGGCGAGCATATTCCACAGCGCGAATATACAAAACTTTGGCTCCAGCGGCGGCGAGTTCGAGCATCTCTTCGCTCGTCACGCGCTCGAGTTTTCGAGCTTTGGGAACGACGCGCGGATCCGCTGTGAAGACGCCATCGACATCCGTGTAAATCTCGCAAATGTCGGCGCAGAGGGCGGCGGCCAGTGCGACGGCGGTCGTGTCGGAACCGCCGCGTCCGAGGGTGGTGATGTCTTTGGTGTCGCGGTTGAAGCCCTGGAAGCCGGCGACGATCGCGACGGCACCCTCGTCGAGGGCATCGCGGATGCGTCCGGGCGTGACGTCGACGATGCGCGCCGAGCCGTGGCTCGCGTCGGTGATCATGCCGGCCTGGCTGCCGGTGAAGGAGCGGGCGTCGTAGCCGAGGCTCTTGATGGCCATCGCGAGCAGCGCCATGGAGATGCGTTCGCCCGCGGTGAGCAGCATGTCGAGCTCGCGCGGGGCGGGCAACGGCGTAACCTGAAGGGCGAGGTCGAGCAACTCGTCGGTACTGTCTCCCATCGCCGAAACGGCGACGACGACCTCGTTGCCGGCCTTGCGGGTGTCCACGATGCGCTTGGCGACCCTCTTGATACTTTCGGCATCGGCGACGGACGATCCGCCGAACTTCTGCACGATCAAGCTCATGTGACTCCTGAGATGGGGGTGTCGCTGGCCGATGTTCGGGCCGCGTCCAAGTTCCCATCCTAAATGCTGGTGCTGACGGGTGGGTGCCATGTGACACTGTGCGGCGGCGTTCAGCGAATTCAGGGGCACGCGTGCAGGGCGGGCGCTCAGGAGTGCGCGTGCAGGCGGGGGCGTGGGAGGGCGCTATCCGGACGCCGGGCCCAGGATAGGGAACCGGGCCCATGATCAAGCATGGGCCCAGTTCCCGGGCCCGGGCCCGGAAAGTAAGACGAGACCGCGCGGGGAAGTCACCGCACCGAATCACTCGACGGGCCCGAATACGGACGCCGGGCCCAATGTTAGGAAACCGCGGTCCGGATACGGTCGCCGGGCCCAGGATAGGGAACCGGGCCCATGATCAAGCATGGGCCCGGGAAGTACTACGAGACCGCGCGGGGCGGCCGCAGGTGCGGCGGGTGGCTAGTGGGTGACCTCGCGGCGGCCCTCGAAGGCGCGGCCGAGGGTGACCTCGTCGGCGTATTCGAGGTCGCCGCCGACGGGCAGGCCCGAGGCGAGACGGGTCACCTTGATCTCGAGCGTCGTCAACAGGCGCGAGAGGTAGGTGGCAGTCGCCTCCCCCTCGAGGTTCGGGTCGGTGGCGATAATGACTTCCTGCACTGTGTTGTCGGCGAGGCGCTGCATCAGCTGGCGGATACGCAAGTCGTCGGGGCCGACCCCGTCGATCGGGCTGATGGCTCCGCCGAGCACGTGGTACAGGCCCTTGAACTCGCGGGTGCGTTCGATCGCGACGACATCCTTGGCCTCTTCGACCACGCAGATCGAAGTGGGGTTGCGGCGCGGGTCGCGGCAGATCAGGCAGGTCGGCTGCTCGGACACGTTGCCGCAAATGTCGCAGAACCGCACCTTGTCGCGCACCTCGAGCAGCACGTTGGCGAGCCGGGTCACGTCGAATTTCTCGGTCTGCAGAATGTGGAACGCGATGCGCTGCGCCGACTTCGGTCCGATGCCGGGAAGCTGGCCGAGCTCGTCGATCAGCTCTTGAACGATGCCTTCATACATGGTTTAGTGGTCGTTTCTGGTTCGGGGCGCCGCGGTGTACGGCTGTTCTTCGATGAAGGTCGCGCCCAGGATCTCGCGTACCACGGCCTCACCATAGCGCTGCTTCTCAGCGAAGGACGGCGCGCGGGACGGGTCTTTCGCGGCTCCGCGCTGGCCGGATGCGTTCGGGTGCTGGCGCTGCACTGGCGCAGACTGCAGGCCGCGGTTTTGCTGAACGCTCGGCTGGCCAGCGTTGCGCTGGCCGTTCGGCTGGCCGTTCGGCTGGCCGGGAGCGTGAGCCGCGTTCTGCTGGCCTGAGCGACGCGAATCCTGCTGCCCTGCACTGCTTGGCTGCCCCGAGCTCAGCTGCGAAGCGGATGACTCGGCGTCGGCCCCGTAGTCGGGCACGCGTTCCTCCGCGGGCGCGTCCATTTCGGGCGGCGCGTCGTCGTCGACGTCAAATGGCGGGGGCGCATCGTCAAATGGCGGCTCGTCGCGGCGCGGGGACGCGGAGCCGGCGAGCGAAGACGGCGCTGAGACTGGAGTTGACGACGACGAGGAAGCCGAGACCGAAGCCGCGTCGGGTACGTCTGATATCGGAGCCGCGGGACTGGCGGGTGCCGGGGCATCCGTTGTGTCGTCGACGAGGGCAGGCAATGCCGGGCCGTCGGGCGAGCCGGGAATCGCCACGGTCGCCCACCCACTGGTCGAGGCGGCGACGGGCGAGGCACCTGCTGGTGTGGAAGCTGGCGCTGTCGCGGATGCCGCAGTAGCCGCAGCCGCAGGCGCAGCGGTGGGAGTAGCCGGCGCGGGAGCCCCGGACGCAGACGCAGAGGGCGCGGAGGTCGCAGGCGCGGAAGCAGGCGACCGGACTTGCGCGGCCTCGGTCGAGGCTGGATCGGTGAGCGCGGATTCTGCTGTGTCGGCCGCGTTCTCAGTCGACCCAGGTGATGCGCTCGGCACAGAGTCGGCTCCGGAATCTGCCGGCACGGAAGTTGCCGGCACGGAAGCTGCCGGCGGTTTCGGTGCGGGAACCGCTGGCGCAGGCTCCGCGGCGACGGTCGTCGAGTCGCCGGACGATGCGCTCGGCGAGGACGTTTCACGGCCGGCATCGACCCGGGCGATGAACTTGACGCGCAAGCCGAGCACGGCGACGATCGCGGTGCGGAGGAAGTCGCTCGTTCCCATTCCTGGAACCTTCTGCTGCTTGAAGCTGTCAACGTCGGCAACGCTCGGGAACGACAGCGCGAGTACGTCACCGTTCAGGCTGAGCACGTGGGCGGTGTAGACGACGAGCCACGCGGTCGTTTTTTCCGTTTTCACGGCCTCGAGAATTTCGGGCCAGGCGTCTTTCAACTGCTGCAGGGAGACCGGTGCCCCCGGGATGGCGGTCTCGTTGGGCAGGCCTTGGATCGAGCCTGTCGAGATTTCGACCAACGGAGAGGGTGAGGCCGCGGAGGTTACTGGCGCGCCGGAAGCGGCAGACGAGGAGCCCGGCGTAGAGCTCGAAGAAGGTGCTGCGCCCGCGGAAGGGGCGGAACCGGAAGATGACGCGGGCCCCGCGGAGGAAGGTGATGCCGCGGAGGCGCCCTGAGTTCCCAGGATGGCGGTTTCAACAGGCTGGACCAGCGGAGCAGGAGGCGTCGCGGAGTTTGCTCGCGCGGCCGAGGTCGCGTCGGGAGCGGAGGCGGCAGGTGTTGCAGAGCCTGGCGCGGAGGGCGACTGAGCACCGGGAGCGGCGACGCCGCCAGCTTGCGGTGCCGCCGCGGGCGCGACCGGGTCCCCCACCCGCTGATCGAGCTTGCCGAGATCGCCACTGGCCGACCGGGGCGCGGGCGCCGACGCAGCGACCCCGTCGACCCCGATGCGACGCTCGAGCCGCTCGACCCGGGCGAGGGCGCCGCGGGTTGTGTCATCGGTCGCGGGAATCAGGGCGCGCGCGATCATCAGTTCGAGGTGCAGGCGCGGCGAGGTTGCCCCGCTCATCTCGGTGAGGGCGGCGTTCAAAATATCGGCGGTGCGCGAGAGTTCGGCTGGCCCGAAAGCGGATGCCTGCACGCTCATGCGCTCCAGCTCGTCTTGCGGCACCCCGCGCAGCACCGCTGCAGCTCCCGCGACGCTGGTGGCCGCGACGATGATGAGGTCTCGCATCCGCTCGAGAAGGTCTTCGACGAACCGGCGCGGATCTTGCCCGGTCTGGATGACCCGGTCGACGGCGTCGAACGCGGCCGCGGAATCGCGGGCTCCGATGGCGTCGACGGCTTCGTCGAGCAGCGAGGCGCTCGTGTATCCGAGCAGGGCGACGGCGCGCTCGTACTCAATGGACTGACCGTCGGCCCCGGCCATGAGCTGGTCGAGCAGTGACAGGGTGTCGCGCGGCGAGCCTCCGCCGGCGCGCACGACCAGCGGCAGCACGCCCGGAGCGACGACCATCTTCTCGACGTCACACATCTGCTGCACGTATTCGAGCATCGGACCCGGCGGCACCAGCCGGAACGGATAGTGATGGGTGCGCGAACGGATGGTGCCGATCACCTTTTCGGGTTCGGTGGTCGCAAAGATGAACTTCACGTGTTCCGGCGGCTCCTCGACGATCTTCAGCAGCGCGTTGAAGCCCTGCGGCGTCACCATGTGTGCCTCGTCGAGGATGAAGATCTTGTAACGGTCGCGGGCCGGCGCGAAGATAGCGCGCTCACGAATATCGCGGGCATCGTCGACACCGTTATGGCTGGCCGCGTCGATTTCGACGACGTCGAGCGACCCGCCGCCGTCGCGGGCGAGCTCAACGCAGCTCGGGCAGACGCCGCACGGAGTGTCGGTGGGGCCCTCGGCGCAGTTCAGGCAGCGGGCCAGGATGCGCGCGCTCGTGGTCTTGCCACAGCCGCGCGGGCCGCTGAACAGATAGGCGTGATTCACCCGGTTGGTGCGGAGCGCCGTCATCAGCGGATCAGTCACTTGGGACTGGCCGATCATCTCGGCAAAGGTCTCTGGCCGATAGCGGCGATACAGGGCGGTAACCACGCTCTAATGGTACTTGCCGCAACCGACACTCGGCCGCGCGCAGGCGTCCGCCTGAAGGTCAAGACCCCCGCACCCACGGATGACGTGCGCGACCGGGCGTGCTTAAGTGCGAAGATCGCGCGCGCTAAGGTTCAGTTCAGCGTCAAATCGGCCTGAGCGCAGTGACATTTCTCTGCTTTCTGCTGATCGTGACCCGACTCAGTACAGCTAGCGCACCGTGGTGAGGGTCTGGCGGGCTATCTCCAGCTCCTCGTTGGTGGGGATGACGAGCACGGTGACCGCAGAGTCGTCGGCCGAGATGCGCCGCGCACCTCGATTCGCAGCGGCATTGCGCTCCGGGTCGATCCGGATTCCAAACGCCTCGAGTTCACCGACCGCGCGCGCTCGCAGCATCGGGTCGTTCTCGCCGACTCCCGCCGTGAACGTGATCACGTCGACCCGACCCAGCTGGGCGAAGTAGGCACCCACGTAGTGCTTGAGCCGGTGCACGTAGACGTCGATGGCGAGCTGGGACGGACCATCACCGGACTCCGCCGCCACGATCACGTCGCGCATGTCGCCGCGACCGGTGAGGCCGATCAGCCCGCTTCCGCGGTTCAGCAGGGTGTCGAGCTCGTCCATGTCGAGACCGGCTCGACGGTGCAGGTGAAACAGCACGCCCGGGTCGATGTCGCCCGAACGGGTGCCCATGACGAGACCCTCGAGCGGGGTCATGCCCATGCTCGTCTCCACCGATCGGCCGCCGCGCACCGCACACACCGATGCGCCGTTGCCGAGGTGCAGCACAATCTGGTTCAGGTCAGCCAGCGGACGCTCGACGAATTCCGCGGCGGCACGTGAGACGAAGCTGTGGCTCGTACCGTGAAACCCGTAGCGACGAATACGGAACCGCTCGGCCAGGTCCACGTTGATCGCGTAGGTGAACGCCTCGGGCGGGAGGGTCTGGTGAAAGGCCGTGTCAAAGATGGCCACGTGCGACACCGAGGGAAAAGCGATCTCAGCGGCCACGATGCCCTGCAGCGCGCCCGGGTTGTGCAGCGGCGCGAGCCCGGAGAGCTCGTCGATGTCGCGTTCCACCTGCGGTGTGACGAGGGTCGGCTCGTGAAAACGAGCCCCTCCGTGCACGACCCGGTGGCCGACCGCGACCGGCGCATGGGTGGCGAGCGAGGGGCCGTGCGAGTGAAAGGCCTCGAGCATGACAGCGAAGCCCGCCGTGTGGTCGGGAATGGGCAGTTCACGCCAGGTCTTGGCGCCGTCGGCGTCGTCTATGCCGGTTACCGTATGGGACGAGTGCCCCATGAGCTCGCCGATACGTTCGACCAAACCGCTCGCGAGGGTGGTCTCGGTGTCCATCTCGATCAGCTGATATTTGAAGGAGCTCGACCCCGAGTTAACGACCAAAACAGCGGTCATCGAATGGCTCCAGCCGGCGTCGCATCCACTACGGCCGCCAGGGCGGCGGCATCCGTCAGTCCGGCCGCCTGGATGGCGGTGATCGCCACGGTGTTGACGATGTCCTGCACGAGGGCTCCGCGCGACAGGTCGTTGATTGCCTTGCGCAGACCCTGCAGCACCGGTCCGATCGCGACGGCTCCCGCGCTGCGCTGCACCGCCTTGTAGGTGTTGTTGCCGGTGTTGAGATCCGGAAAGATGAACACCGTGGCGCGGCCAGCCACGTTGGAACCGGGCATCTTGGTGGCCGCGACCGCGGCATCCGCTGCTGCATCGTATTGAATCGGACCCTCGACCAGCAGATCGGGTCGGCGCTCACGCACGAGGGCGGTCGCGGAGCGCACCTTTTCGACGTCGGCGCCCTCGCCGGAAGTTCCGGTGGAGTAGGACAGCATCGCGATGCGCGGCTCGATGCCGAACTGCACGGCCGTCGCCGCGGCAGAGATGGCGATGTCGGCCAGCTGCTCGGCCGTCGGTACCGGAATGACGGCGCAGTCGCCGTAGACCAGCACGCGATCGGCGAGCGCCATGAGGAACACGCTCGACACCACGCCGACGCCGACCTGGGTCTTGATGATCTCGAAGCTCGGCCGAATGGTGTGCGCTGTGGTGTGCGTCGCGCCAGACACCATGCCGTCGGCGAGGCCCAGCTGCACCATCATCGTGCCGAAATAGCTCACATCGGTGACGGTTTCATTGGCCTGGTCGAGCGAAATTCCCTTATGTGCTCGCAACTGCATATATTCGTGGGCGAACTTAATTCGCAGCAGATCGTCGTACGGGCTGACGACGTGGGCCTTGGAAATGTCGAGGCCGAGGCCGATCGCGCGAGATCGCACCTCGAATTCCTCACCGAGGATGGTCAGCTCGACCACGTCGCGGGCCAGCAGGGTCGCGGCGGCGCGCAGCACGCGGTCATCCTCACCCTCGGGCAGCACGATGTGCTGACGGTTCTGGCGCGCGCGTTCGAGCAGCGCGTACTCGAACATGAGCGGCGTGACGACCTCCGCGCGGCTCACATCGAGCCGGTCCAGCAAAGCGGATGCATCGACGTGAGTCTCGAACAACGCCAGCGCGGTGTCGTGCTTGCGCTGGGAGTCGGCGGCGAGGCGTCCACGGGCGCGCGTTATGCGCATAGTCGTGTCGTACGAGCCGAGTGAGGTTCTGATGATCGGGAGCGAGGGGGCGAGGCCTTCCATCAACCGTTGGATCGCCTCGGGCAGCTCGAAGCCGCCATTGAGCACGATGCCGGCGATCGACGGGAAGGTTGCGGAGGCGTTGGCCAGCAGCACGGCCAGCAGCACGTCTTCGCGGTCGCCCGGCACAACGACGACGGCGCCCTGAATCAGGCGCGGCAGCACGTTGACCATCGACATTGCGGCCACGACGACGCCGAGCGCCTCACGGGCCAGCAGGGCAGGGTCGCCCTTGATCAGGGTGCCCTCGGTGGCCTCCATGATGCTCTGCATGCTCGGTGCGACGAGGTACGGGTCTTCGGGAATGGCCCAGATCGGCACGCCGAAAGCGCCGCCGGACCGCGCCGGCTGGGCATTGGTGGTGACTCGCACCGCGTCAATAATGGCCGGCAGCGCGTTCTCGTCGGCCCGATTGATGATGATCGCCAAAACGGATGCGTGTTCGTCGCGCAATTCCGCCAGCGCCACGTCGGTCTGCTGGGCGATGTCCACGGACGAGCGGGCGTCGCTCTGACCGAGGCGTTCGCCCTCGCCCGGGCCGACTCGGCCACCGAGCACGAGCAGCACGGGGGCGCCGAGATTGGCCGCGATGCGCGCGTTGAAGGCGAGTTCAGTGGGGCTGCCGACGTCGGTGTAATCACTGCCGATGACGACGACCGTGTCGCAGTTGACCTCGACCGCTTTGTACCGCGCAACGATGCGGGCCAGGGCGGCGTCTGGATCGGTGTTGACGTCGTCGTAACTGACACCGATGCTCTGCTCGTAGGTTTGTCCGGCGGCAGCGCCGGGGCCGGCGTTCGCCTGCAGGTGCCGGAGGAGAAGCTCGACGACGTAGTCGGGCTCGGTCGCAGTGCGGGCGACCGGGCGGAACACACCGACCCGCTCCACGAGGTGGGTGAGTGTGTCGAGCACGCCGAGGGCGATCGTCGACTTGCCGGTATTGCCTTCTGCGCTGGTGATATAGATGCTTCGAGCCACGGTGTCCATTCAAGCTTATTCGGAGTGGGAGTGCGTCGGCGAGATCATAGAGGTAAGTCGTGACCCACGCTATACCGAGTTTGGGTGGGTCGATTGCGGTTGAGTTAGCCTGCGCGGATGGCGGGGTTCCGCAGACGGCCAGCGCTGGGCGATGGCGGTCGTCAAGCTCGACCAACGACAGGTGGCGTCCCGCGCGCGGGTGGGGGCCGGAGCAGTGCTGGGTTAGACATTGTCGCTGCCGGTCGAGGCGGCGCGGGGAGCGGCATCCGCTTGGGAAGACCAGGACCAGTCGGTGATGGCGGGAACGTCTTCGCCGTGGTCTCGGGTGTATTGGCGCGCGGCCAGGCGGGCGTCCTGCATCCGCTGCCGGAGCAGGCCGGCGCGGGCGGCGAGGCCGGGGGTGCGGTCGATGACGTCCATGACGAGGTGATATCGATCGAGGTCGTTGAGCATGACCATGTCGAACGGGGTCGTCGTGGTGCCGATCTCTTTGTAGCCGCGGGCATGCAGGTTGTCGTGGCCGTGACGCTTGTAGGTGAGCCGATGGATCAGCCACGGATACCCGTGATAGGCGAAAATGATCGGCTTGTCGGGCGTGAAGACGGCGTCGAAGGCGCTGTCGCTCAGGCCGTGCGGGTGGTCCTCCGCCGACTGCAGCCGCATGAGGTCGACGACGTTCACGACCCGCACCTTGAGCTCGGGCAGGTTCTCGCGCAGAATCTCGGCGGCGGCGAGCACCTCGAGCGTCGGCACGTCACCGGCGGCGGCGAGCACGACATCCGGCTCCTGACCGGCAAGTTCGGTGCCAGCCCAGTCGAAGATGCCAAGTCCGCGGGTGCAGTGCGCGACGGCCTCGTCCATGGTGAGCAGGTTCGGCGCCGGCTGCTTGCCCGCCACGACGACGTTCACATAATTGACGCTGCGCAGGCAGTGGTCGTAGGTACTGAGCAGGGTATTGGCGTCGAAGGGCAGGTAAACCCGCACCACGTCGGCGCTCTTGTTGACGACGTGGTCGATGAAACCGGGGTCCTGGTGGCTGAACCCGTTGTGATCCTGCCGCCAGACGTGCGAGCTGAGCAGGTAGTTGAGGCTCGCGATCGGCGCCCGCCACGGGATCTCGGCCGTCACCTTGAGCCACTTGGCGTGCTGGTTGAACATCGAATCCACAATGTGAATGAACGCCTCGTAGCAGTTGAACAGCCCGTGCCGCCCGGTGAGCAGGTAGCCCTCGAGCCAGCCCTGGCACTGGTGTTCGCTCAGCATCTCCATCACGCGGCCGGCCCGGGCGAGGTTGGTGTCGCCGGGCCGGATCTCGGCGTTCCACTGCTTGTCGGTGACCTCGTAGACCGGCGGGGCGAGCCGGTTCGAGGCGGTTTCGTCGGGTCCGAAGATGCGAAAGTTATCCGGGTTCAAGCGGATGACCTCGGCCAGGTAGCCGCCCAGCACGCGCGTCGCCTCATTCCGCGTTGCACCCGGCTGCGGCACGTCCACGGCGAAATCACGGAAGTCGGGCAGGTGCAGGTCGCGGCGCAGCACTCCGCCGTTGGCGATCGGGTTGGCGCTCATGCGCAGGTCGCCTTGTGGGGCGAGGTCAGTGATCTGTTTCACGGGAGCACCGTCTTGGTCGAACAGATCTGCGGGGCGGTAGGACAGCATCCACTGTTCGAGCAGGGCCGTGTGCGCCGGGGTGTCGCGGGCGTTTGCCAGCGGAACTTGGTGGGCGCGCCAGGTGTTCTCAACCTGAACGCCGTCGATACGGGCGGGGCAGGTCCAGCCCTTGGGGGTGCGGAGGATGATCATGGGCCAGCGTGGGCGGGCGAAATCCTCGTTGTTGGTGGCGGCCTGAGCGGCTGCGGCCTTGATCTCGGCGATCTGGTTGAGCACCAGGTCGAGGGTCTCGGCCATGCGGGCGTGCACGAGCATCGGGTCTTCGCCGTCGAAGCCGCCGCTCACCAGATAAGGAGTGTGACCGTAGCCGCGCATGAGGTCCTGCAGCTCGTCTTCGGGGATGCGGGCGAGCACGGTGGGGTTGGCGATTTTGTACCCGTTGAGGTGCAAAATGGGCAGCACGACGCCGTCCTGCAGCGGGTCGATGAATTTGTTGGAGTGCCAGCTGGTGGCGAGCGGGCCGGTTTCGGCCTCGCCGTCCCCGACCACCGCGGCCACGAGCAGGTTCGGATTGTCAAACGCGGCACCGTAGGCGTGGCTCAGGGCGTAGCCGAGTTCGCCGCCCTCGTGGATGGATCCGGGCAGCTCGGGCGAGGCGTGGCTGGGGATGCCGCCGGGGAAGGAGAACTGGCGAAACAGTTTCTGCACGCCGGCGGTGTTCTGCTCAATGTCGGCGTAGACCTCGGTGTAGGTGCCGTCGAGGTAGGCGTTGGCGACCATGCCGGGGCCGCCGTGGCCGGGGCCGGTGATGTAGATGGTGCTCTGGCTGCGTTCGGCGATCGCGCGGTTCAGGTGTGCGTAGAGAAAGTTGAGGCCGGGCGTGGTGCCCCAGTGGCCGAGCAGGCGCGGCTTCACGTGATCGCGGGTGAGCGGCTCGGTGAGCAGGGCGTTGCCGAGCAGGTAGATCTGGCCGACGGCGAGGTAGTTCGCGGCCCGCCACCAGGCGTCGATGCTATCCAACGCCGCTGCACTGAGCGGTTTCGGCGCGCGTGTAGGCCAGGGCATGGTGCCGGAATCGTGGCTCATTGGTCCTCCGCAGCGTGGTGCGGCGACATAGCCGCGCTGCCTTAATCCTATTGAGCCGTGGCGGCACAGCGCAGGGCCAAAGGTCCCGACCCGCGAGCGTTCACGCGGATTTCACGCTCATTACGCGAAAGCGGATGCTGGTGGGGCCAAAAAGGACTCCTCGCGCACCTCGGTACAGGGGCACAGCCCCGGGTACCCTTGCGCTGTGGGTATGAAAAAGACTCCTCGCGCACCTCGGAACAGGGGCACAGCCCCGGGTACCCTTGCGCTGTGGGTATGAAAAAGACTCCTCGCGCACCTCGGAACAGGAGTACAGCCCCGGGTACCCTTGCGCGTTGGGTATGAAAAAGACTCCTCGCGCACCCGCCAGAGCCCGGTTACCCTTGCTACGTTTCCGTCCTGGGGGAATTGGCCTGGGTGGCGCCACGCGAGGAGCCGACCCTCAGTTTAGGGCACGCGACGAGACTGCACCAACCGAGGGTGGCGGCAGCATCCGCTGGAAACAGGTAAGATTCTGTGGTGCCGTTGCTTTATTGAACGGCGGCCAGGAGAATTCGCCTAGTGGCCTATGGCGCACGCTTGGAAAGCGTGTTGGGTGAAAGCCCTCGGGGGTTCGAATCCCCCATTCTCCGCCAGACTTGTAGTACAGCGTGTTGGGTGACGCACAAACCCCACTCGCAGGGTTCGAATCCCCCATTCTCCGCCAAAGATCCACTGCAGCGTGTTGGGTGACGCACAAACCCCACTCGCAGGGTCCGAATCCCCCATTCTCCGCCAAAGATCCACTGCAGCGT
>NZ_SOFE01000030.1 GCF_004402405.1 Cryobacterium levicorallinum | reverse complement strand
TCGAGCTGAGTCCTGTCATTCCTGCGTTCGTCAAGGGGAACTCCTTCCCCGCCCTCTACGACACTATTCGGGACGATCCCGGTGCCTTATCCAAGGTTGACAGAGAGGGCGAGAGTTCATGAAGCACCTGGTGACGTCTGTTGGGCGTGTCGTCGGCGCTGTAAGCGAGTGTTCCGCGCGGCGCAGGCCAAAATTTAGCACGAAGTGCACCTCGGCAGTAGTCTAGAAAAACAGAGTGTTGTTGATCAAAGATTGAGGTATGTAGCGTGGAAGTACACGATTTTATTCATCTCGTCGAGGAAACGCTGGAAGTTGACGCCGGTACGGTTTTGCTCACGGACAGATTGGCCGACATTGACTGGGATTCACTGGCAAACATTAGTTTCATTGCGGCCCTCGACATGAGCCACAACGCGGTAGTTGATGCGGACGCCCTCGGTCGCTGTGAAACTGTGCAGGATCTGTTTGCTCTCGCCGGGTCAGCGATCAAGGGCGAGTAGCTATTCCTGATTTTCTGAAGCTTGGTGGCAAGACCCTGCTGGTTACAGGTGCATCCAGCGGGATTGGCCGTGCGGTGGCGATCGAAGCAAGTAGATACGGTGCGCGTGTAGCGCTCGTGGCCAGAAACGAATCTCAACTTGAGGAAACTCATGCACAGATGTCGGGTGATGGGCACGTTAAGTTTTCGTTCGACCTGAGCAATTTGGATGGGATTGCGGACGTCGTGCGCAGCGCTGCCGTGGAGCTTGGGGGGCTTGACGGAGTCGTTCACGCCGCGGGGATGCATAAGACGGCTCCACTACGCGTCGTTCAGTCGTCGGATTACCATGAACTATTTGATCTCAACGTTGGTTCTGCCGTTATGGTGGCCAAGGCATTCCGGCACAAGCAGGTGCGGCGAGCGAATGGGTCTTTAATCCTCCTGTCTTCTGCAGTCGGAGTCGTGGGCCAACCGGGAGTGAGTTTATACGCCGCGAGCAAAGGTGCCATTTTGGCTTTGACGAAGTCGCTTGCCCTTGAGCTGGCCCGTGAGGGTATTCGGGTCAACTGTGTAAGTCCAGGAGTCGTCCAAACTGCCATGACGATGTCTTTGGCGGAAGCGATCGGAAGCCAAAACTTCGAGGAAGTTCGGGCGGCACATCCGCTCGGTCTGGGACTTCCAGAAGACGTCGCCGCTGCTGTGCTCTATTTACTCTCCCCGGCATCGAAGTGGGTCACAGGCGCATCGTTAGCCGTCGATGGAGGATATACCGCGCAATGAGCAGAATTGTTATCGTCGGCGCCGGGGGTTTTGGGCGAGAGATTTTCGCCTGGCTGCGGTCGTCGCCTAAATTTCTTGAGCGTGAAAAAATTGACAGCATCGTGTACATCGATGATCGAGACCATGTCAGCGGGCTGCCCGCACCGTGTATCGGCACGATTGAGGAATATGTGCCGTCCGGGAATGACAAATTGATCTGCGCTATTGGTTCACCGGAGGCACGGCAGCAGGTAGTCGAGAAGATTGAAGCACGTTCGGGAGTGTTCGTTCAGTTCCTTCACGATCTCGCTCTTGTAGGGATTAACGTAGTTGCAGACGCTGGCCTGGTGGTGTGTCCCAACGTCGTCATATCTTCAGATATCAGAATAGGACGCCACGTGCACATTAATTCAAATTGCACCATTGGCCATGACGTGGTGATCAGTGATTTTGCTACCCTCAGCTCCTCGTGCAATTTGACGGGCGCCGTGGAAGTTGGAGAGAGCGCTTTTCTCGGTACGGCTGTAACCGTCATACCGGGAAAGACGATTGGGGCGGGGGCCCTTGTCGGCGCGGGGAGTGTTGTCCTCCGTGATGTTCCTCCAGGGGTCACGAGTTTTGGGAATCCGAGCAAGTCTTATGGATTGAGGAATGTATGAACTCTCACCTGAATGGCATTGACTATTTTCTTCCGTCAGCGGTGTTGACGAATGCTGAAATAGATGCTGAATTTCCTGATTGGAAGATAGACAAGGTCGCCGCGAAAACGGGAATATTGGAGCGGCGCATTGCGGACAGTGAAGAATTCACGTCGACCCTTGCCGTCAATGCCGCACGGCGTTTATTCGCCTCAAAGGCGATCCACCCAGACGTTATTGAATACCTGATCGTTTGCACCCAAACTCCTGATTATTTTCTGCCCACGACGGCGTGCCTCGTTCAAGATGAGCTGGGCCTACGCACGGAAATCGGTGCCGTCGATGTCAATTTGGGGTGTTCTGGGTATATCTACTCGCTAGGATTAGCTAAGGGGCTCATTGAATCAGGGCAAGTCGCGAACGTACTTGTCATCACCGCTGAGACGCACAGCAAGCTAGCGAACCCCTCGGACAAGAGCACTCGTCCTATCTTCGGGGATGCGGCCACTGCGACCCTAGTGACTGGGGGTGCAGGTTCGTCACAGCTATCCGGATTCACCTACGGCACTGACGGTCGCGGGGGCCCGAGTTTGGTCATACCCAACGGGGGCTTGAGGCCAGGCGCGTCGTACTCTCCACGGTCTCCGGTGTCCGTTCGTGGTTTAGAAACTAACGGCTATGACATGTACATGGACGGCATGGAGATATTTAACTTCACTCTTCGAGTCGTGCCTGACTGCGTGGCGCAAGTCCTTGACCGAACCGGTTTGGCTCTAGAAGAAATCGACTATTTCGTCTTTCATCAGGCCAATGGATATCTGATCGAGCACCTCCGAAAGAAGTTGGGCATCGATAAGTCGAAGTTCGCAATAGAAATCGCTGACGTCGGGAACACTGGCTCGTCGACCATACCCATTGCGCTTGCTCGAGCAAGCGCAGGAGAGAAAATCAGAAAGGGCAGCAAGATCATGATTTTAGGATTCGGCGTTGGCCTGTCTTGGGGAGGTGCTGTCATTGAGTGGAGCTAGTGTTCCTTTGAAGGCGCGAATAGCCGCAGTGAGCTACTTTCTTCCGGAACAGAAGCTGACGAATGATGTCTTAGCTGCAGAGTTTCCCGAATGGACCGTAGAGAAGATCGCGTCTAAAACGGGTATTCGTTCACGAGGCATTGCAGGTGAGAACGAGTTTGCGTCCGACTTGGCAACGCAGGCTGCGGAGAAGCTCTTCGTGGAACATAGGATAGATCGTAGCGTCGTCGACTACATCGTCTTGTGCACACAAAGCCCGGACTTTTTTATGCCGGCGACGGCGTGCATTGTGCAGGGAAATCTGGGCTTGTCGACCCGTGTCGGGGCAACAGATATAAGTCTTGGTTGTTCCGGTTATATCTATGCACTGGGTCTTGCCAAGGGGCTGATTGAATCTGGCCAAGTTGAAAATGTTCTGGTCCTCACCGCTGATACCTACAGCAAGTTCATTAATGACAAGGATAAGTCGGTTCGGACGATCTTTGGAGACGGTGCTTCTGCGACTTTGGTTACTCACGGTGCGCCAGCGGAAGGTCTATATGCTTTCGCTTACGGTACCGACGGGTCGGGCGGGAAGAACCTTATCGTGCCTGGAGGCGGACTTCGGCCCGGTGAGGCGGTTGCACCAAAGGCGTTGCCCGAATCGCGAGGTCTGGTTTCCAACGGGTTAGACCTATTTATGGACGGACCCGAGATCTTTAATTTCACGTTACGTGTCGTTCCTAACGCGGTACAGGCTGTTCTGGGTAAGGCGTCTAAGTCGTTGGCAGACGTAGACCTATTTGTTTTCCACCAAGCCAATCAGTACATGCTCGAGCATTTGCGCAAAAAGCTTGGGGTGGATGAGGAGAGGTTCTATGTCTCCCTGGAAAATTCTGGAAACACAGTCTCATCAACCATTCCGATTGCCTTGAGAGAGGCAGAGGAGGCGGGCGCACTGAAGCCAGGAATGACCGTAATGCTGTTGGGATTCGGCGTCGGTTATTCTTGGGGCGGGATGATCGTTCGTTGGTAGACGTAGCTTAAATTAAGCTTCTTGGGTTTTTTCTTCTTTTCCGTCGTCGGTTTCTGAACTCCGACCGGCCATGCGTGGAATCAACGAGGTGTACCCAGCTGCGGCTACGGGGATGAGCAAGAACGTCGACTGGATGCGTAACCGCTCCATCGTGCCATAGTTGCCGCTTCCCACGATGAGGGCGGCAAGAAGGGCAGCTGCTGGAAGGAGGAGTATCACTACGCGCCGGTCCTTCAGAACTAAACAGCCTCGTATGGTGAGACCGAGAATTACGAGCCAGACGAGCCCGTCGAGTGCGAACGGGACGGGCATGGAGGGCCATTCCCATGGATACGGGCCGAACATTACGCGGGGGAATGCTACGAGAAATGCTTCCCAGGCCGAGCTCAGCCCATGGACTTCCACGGTAGGCCAACTCGTTGCGGCCGCGCGGCTTAGAGCAGTGCGAGATGTATTGAATGTCTCGATGGTGATGCCGCCGATGATGTCATTTAGACGGGCTCCTAACGGGCTTGTTACGACAATAAGAGCGCAGGCTAGCGCCCCAAGAAGAAAGGACAGGTAGCGCCGTCGAACGTACGCGATAGCGATAAACCCGGCAGCTGCTACGGCGATTGCAGCGGTGCCCCGCACGAGCAAGAGACCGGACAGGGCGGCTAGAACGAGGGCAATGTCCAGTAACCTCACCCTTCCGCTGGCGAGGCCCGCGAATGCGAGGGCGCACAAACCGATGAGGAGCCAGCTTACTGACTCACGAAGAAGGAGTGAGCTCCAAAAAATTCCGGAAGGGAATGCGGCGGTGATCCATGCAGTGACGCTCACGGGGAGGCTGAGCTTCGCCGCTATTCTTCCGGCGATGCAGACAGTGAGGGCAGCAAAAGTGGCATTCAAGACGAGGCCGAGTTCTGGGACGTGGCCGAGCCGTGAGTAGACGGCTGCCAGAAGCAAGACCCACCCCTCCTTGCCGGCGGTCACACTGACCTCGGGTCCCCCTAATGCGAGCGATGAGGCTGCTCTGTCGTAGTATTCTGCGTCTGGTGCGCCCAGTCCAACTGTGTGGTAGATCGAGAGTGCGGCGAGTATGTGTATGCCGAAAGAGAAGACCGTTGGAGCAAGCGTTCTGGAAAAGTGTCCGGCCAGGGTGACAGTTCCAAGCCCGACGACGATAAAAGTGGCAATTGCCAGCGTGGCTATAAAAGTCACTTAGCCCGCCGAACTTGCGAGGGGGGGGAGGTCCTTACCGCTAGGGCACTATAGTAATCGGCCAATCGGTCCCAGACAAGGGTTCGATCGAAGCTCGAAACGACGTGAGCTCTGGCCGCCCGGCCCATATCGGATCGTAACTCAGGGTGGAGTAATAATTGCTCCAGCTGGGTCGCGAGCGATTTGGGATCACCAGCAACGGCAACGAGGCCAGTTTGGCTGTGGATAACGGAATCCACTGCGCCGGTCGCATCTGTGGTCACTGTGGCCAAGCCAGAGGCGCCGGCTTCGAGAACGACGTTTGGGAAGCCCTCCCGATGAGTGGGCAAGCACAGCAGATCCATTAAATGATAGTAAGCCCTTGGGTCTGGGACGTACCCGGTCTTGATGACCGGCCGGCCAGCGGAGCTTAGTCTCGACAGAATATCTTGCTGCTGGCCTTCATCCACCTCGCCGACGATAAGGATTTGATGGTCGACCTTGTGCTTCTCAAGAATCGACCGGGCTTCTGCGAGGTCTGCCAAACCTTTGTCGAGTGTCAATCGACCAACGAAGCCGACGACTGGTATGTTTTTCAAAAGTCCAATTTGTGTTGCCAGATCGGCCAAGTGCTTTTTTGAGAAGTTCTCGGCTGTGAAACCGGCCAAGTCGACGCCATTTGAACTTCCGTGACCGAGGACTTTGATTTTTTCGGGCGCCACGAGACCGAGGGAAATGACACGCTGTTGCAAGCTCGGGCTAACGGAAAGGACTTCCGTCGCCATCATCAACGAGAGTCTCTCAAGCTTCGTGAGGATCCAGCGCTGGAATCCATGAGCCGTTTCGAGGCGGAGACCTCTCAGCAAATAGATGCGGTTGGGAACTCCGGCCAGCAATCCCGCTGCTCCCCCAAGGAGACCGGCCTTGGGCGTACCTACGGAGATCACGTTCGGTCGAACTTGGCGCAATAAGCGGAACCACGCAAGAAGTGCACGCAGATCTTTCAGCGGCGACGGTTGACGTTCCATGGGAACGGCGTGCGTGAACAGACCGGCTCCGCGTGACATTACATCGAGCATTGGCCCTGGTGTGGAGACTACGTGGACTTCCCAACCCCTGTCGCGCAGGAACTCGGGAAAACCGCGCATAAGTGTCAACGAGACGTCTGATGTGACGCCGAGAAGTATCCTGGGTGGTCGTGTCATGCCTTCTCGGTCGATCCAGCCCGAGATTCTTGGAACCAGACGACAGTTTTGGCGAGACCGGATCGGAGCGTGACCGGTACCACTTTCGGGAAGAGCGCTCGTACGCGGATGCCATCAGACTGCGAAGCTCTTACGTCGCCGACGCGTGTGGCCTGATGCTTTGTCTCGACAGGGTGACCAAGTTCTTCTTCGATCCGAGAAATCAAGTCCATAAGAGTGGTGTTGGTGTTGAATGCGAGATTGACCGGGTCGTTCGAGTGAATCCCCTCAGCAATTGCTGTGGCAATGATATCGCACACCGTGCCGACGAAGGTGAAGTCGCGGGACTGGAGCCCGTCACCATGCACGACCAAAGTCTCGCCTGAGAGGGCCGCATCGAGGAACTGAGGAATTACAGCTGCATACGAGTGTCCTGCGGCCTGTCCGGGGCCGTATACATTGAAAAATCGAAACGCGAGGTTCTTCATTCCATAGGAAAAGTTATAGGCGAGCGGGTACCCTTCAGTTGCCTGTTTACTCACCGCGTAGGGACTCATCGGTCGGGTCCAGTCGAACTCAGACTTCGGAAGTGCGGGATTGCTGCCGTAGACGGAGCTGGACGAAGCGACGATTACTTGTTCGATGCCTTCCGTTCGTGCCGCTTCCAGAACGTTCAGAGTACCTGTTGAATTGGCATCGTGAGTGGGGCGGGGCGCGGCGACGGATCGGGGCACGCTGGGGATCGCGGCAAGGTGCACCACAGAGTCGACTCCGGCGACTGCGGCGGCAAGAAATTCAAGGTCCAAAATGCTGCCCTCGAAGAATTCAGCATCGATACCGGCTAGATTCTCACGGTATCCGGTGCTGAGGTCGTCGATTATATGCACATCCCAGCCGGGGTATTGCGCGTTGATGTGGCGGGCGAGATTCGATCCGATGAAGCCGGCGCCGCCGGTGATGAGAACCTTCATTTTACTACCTATTTCTAATCTGATGCGGGAAAGCGCTCGCGGTCTTGGTCTAAGGCTCCGGTATGCCCTGATTGACCTGACTGGAACTCTGGCATGGTTGCGTTATCCGCTGCACTGATGCCGTCACGTTTGACCACGGCGCGAACAGTTTTGAACAGTATGAAGACATCCATGGCCAGGGACCTGTGATCTACGTAGTAGACATCCAAAGCGAACTTCTCCGCCCAGCTCAAAGCATTACGTCCCATGACCTGCGCTAGACCCGTAACGCCAGGGCGTACGTCGTGTCGTCTGGCCTGTTCTGCGGTGTATCGGTCCAAGTAGGCGACCAGCAGCGGGCGGGGACCGACAAGGCTCATGTCGCCGACGACGACATTGATCAGTGTGGGGAGTTCGTCGAGGCTTGTAGCGCGGAGGGCCATTCCGAATGGAGTTAACCGCTCGGCGTCTGTGCGCAGATCCTCGGCAGAGTCGACATTCTTCATTGTGCGGAACTTGTAGAGGGTGAATATTCTGCCGCTGAGCCCCGGCCGGGGCTGGGCGAACAAGACCGGACGCCCGAGTTTCACTGCAACCAGAGTGGCGATCACGATTTGTACAGGGAACGAGATGACTAGAGCGATGGTGGCGAATAGAACGTCTCCGCCGCGTTTTGCAAAGTCATATCCAGCAGAGTCGCGGTTCATTTCGTGCTCAAGAATGCTCGAATGCCAGTTGTGACTCTACTCAGATCCGCATCAGTGAGCACAGATCCGCTTGGAAGGGTGATCCCTGTTTCGAACAATCGTTCCGATGCACCATTCACGAGCGCCCGAGCCTGAGCAAAGACTGGTTGGAGGTGCATGGGTTTCCACAGCGGACGACTTTCGATGTTCTGCTCTGCCAGTGCGGTGGAGAGCTCATGCGCGGGCCAGCCGGTGACGTTCGGGTCGACGGTTATGGACGTCAACCAGAAGTTATCCCCCGAATCATTGTCGCCCCCGAATATTTCAACTCCGGCGACCGGCGTGAAGAGCTTCCGATACAAATCTCGAACGTGCCTGCGACGCGCAATCATTTCTGGCAGGCGTTCCAGCTGGGCACGGCCAAGGGCAGCCAAGATATTGCTGAGGCGGTAGTTGTAGCCGATTTCCGTATGTTCGTAGTGCGCGACCGGCTGCCGAGCTTGGGTGGCTAAATACCGCACCCGCGCGGCGGTCTGGGCGTCGTCGGTAAGGAACATCCCTCCACCTGACGTCGTCATAATCTTGTTCCCGTTGAAGGAGATCGCTGCCGCTGCTCCAAAAGATCCTGCGGGGTGGCCCGCCAGGCTTGCTCCAAGAGATTCCGCTGCATCGGAGATGATGGGCACGTCAAAGTGATCGGTGAGTGCACGGATCGCGGTGTAGTCGGCGACTTTTCCGAGGAGATCCACGGGGAGAACGGCCGCAGGGCGTTCTCCCCGTGCGTAGAGACCAGACAATGCCTCGTCCAGCAGCGCCGGGTCGATGTTTCCGGTGGAGGCGATTGAATCGATGAAGTACGGCTCAGCGCCCACATATCGAATCGCGTTGGCAGTGGCCGCGAATGTCATCGTTGAGGTCACAACTATGTCGCCGGGTTTCACCCCATGAGCCAGCAGAGCAAGGTGAAGCGCCGCAGTTCCGGAACTCAACGCAACTGCATGGGAACGTTGTGTGAACTCCGCTATCGAACTCTCAAAGGCATCGACATCTGGGCCGAGGGGTGCGATCCAACCGGAGCGAATCGCATTCGTGACGTATGTTTCCTCAAGAATCCCGACGTCGGGTGCGGACATAAAGATACGTTTGGTCATAGTGTTCAATGCTCCGACACGCTTTGGTAGGGAGAATTGACCCCGGCACGGCGATCCCATTCAGGCTTATCCAATTTGCTGGGCTCAAGGGCAGCCACTAGTGCATGAGAGATCTTCGGATGCAGCGGGCGCGAATCGGATTCGCTATCCCCGAGAAGTTCTTCGTGGAGCTTCTCTCCTTGGCGGAGGCCGGTATAGACGATCTCGATGTTCTTGCCCGACATGGCGATCATGCGCTCTGCAATATCCAAAATACGCACGGGAACACCCATATCAAGAATCAGGACCTCACCCGGCCGTCCTATGCCGCCAGCCTGAACGACAAGCTGGCAGGCTTCGGGGATGGTCATGAAGAATCTGGTGACATCGGGATGCGTAATTGTGAGGGGGCCACCGGACTCGATGAGCGCCGTGAATGTCGGAAGCATCGAGCCTCTGCTTCCTATGACGTTGCCAAAACGTACGGAGAGGTAGGTTTTGCCAGTCTCCTGAGCCGCCCACGAAGTCAACTTCTCGGCGACTCGTTTTGAGTGACCGAGGATACTCGTAGGGTTGGCAGCTTTGTCAGTTGAGATGTTGATGAACGTTCCGACGCCGACAGCGCGTGCAGCCTGCAGAACGTTCAGCGTACCAATCACGTTTGTTTTCCACGCTTCGTCGGGGTACTGCTCCAGCATCGGCAGGTGTTTGAGTGCGGCCGCGTGGAAAACGACCTCAGGTTGACGTTCGTTGAATATCTTTAAGATTGCCTCAGGGTCTCTGATGTCCGCGAGAATAACGTCTCTGGTATCAAGGAGCCCATTTCCATCAATTGCGAGTTGGGTGGACTGAAGGCCGGATTCGTCTCGGTCGAGCATCATGAGTTCGGCCGGAGCAAATTTCGCGATTTGTTTGCACAGAACTGAGCCGATCGACCCACCGGCACCGGTAACCAAGATCTTCTTACCGGTCAGATAATCGGCGATCGATTCAATTTCCGTGTCAACTGGGTTGCGCCCGATGAGGTCCTCAATTGACACGTCTTTGAGGTCTCCGAGCCCAAATCCGGTCTCCAGCAGTTCGTCCATAAGCGGAAGCACAAGCACACGGAGTTCGGCCTCACTCGCGGCGTCGGTGACACTCCGAATGAGTGCTGCATTGGCTCGTGCGATACACACGATGAGCACCGTAGCTTCGGTGCGCGCTGCGACAATCTTAAGATCATTGCCTGTGCCCAATACTTGAATTCCATGTACGGAGAAATTTCGCTTTGTGGGGCTGTCATCAACCAGAGCCACCGGGAGATATTTTGAACGGCGGTCAGTGAGCATTTGCGGAACGAGATGACTGGCTAGGTACCCAGCGCCATAGATGATTGTTCGTTGTGCCGTCTCGTCGGGCTTTGCGTTCTTCTCGGCGCGTAGACGCCGTAGATATCGCGCGGCACCCATGAGTACCAGGACGATTGGCAAGGCAACCAGGACAGCGCTGCGCGGAATCTGCAGGATGATGCCAAAAAGTAGAACTGGCAGTCCGATTATGACTGCGACGATTGAGGCGGTCAATGCGAGCGACTGTACCTCGTGGAACGTTCCGACCTTGAATCTGCCGCGGTACAGGTGAAGCATGCGGCCCGCTAGCCACTGCAGAACGATCGCGGCTGCGCAGAGGCTGAGGAGAGGCAACCACGAGACGTACTGAAGCGCAAACTCGTACCGGAAGATGGTGGCGAGGATAAGGGCGGCAGCCCAAGAGGCAGAGTCAAAGAAGAATTGTCCACCAAACAAGATCCGCAACGGTGCCAAGCGTTGATGTAACCGTGTTCTCGATTTCTGACTCGTCATTGCTTCGATTCTCTCCACGACCGGTTGTTTTCTTCGAAAGACACATTCATCGGCTAAGCAGCGCCTGTTGCGACAAAGCCAATCGGCAGTTTCCCAAGTTGATCCAGAGTAAGAACAGTCTGAACGAGTTCCTGGCGATGGACGACACCGACCCCGGCTATAAGGAGAACAGCATCAGCTGCAGGCAAAAGAGAAAGCGTGTCTGAACGGGATAGAACGGGTGGAGCGGCAATTACTGTGATGTCAAACTCGGATGTCAACTCTGAGAGCTTTTTCAGAACAGCACCGTGCGACATGAAATCGGAACCATCGTCGGTCTTTGACCCCGATGTTAGAAGGCTCAGAGAACTAGTGCCGACTTGGTGAAGTAGTTCTTTCGAAGACGCTGCTTCCGCCACTAGGTCGACGAGACCCCCGTTATTGTCGAACCCAAAGTGGGTGCCAATGTTGCGATCACAGAGATCTGCGTCGACGAGCAGTACGCGCATCCCAGTCTCAGCAATCGACGATGCAAGGTGGATTGCGACTTCAACGGCATTCTCGCCTTCCTGGGCAGAGGTGATGAGAATGTTTCGCGCACCAGCTACTTTCATTCGCTCCAGCACAACGGCTCTGATGCGGCGAAAAGAGTCGGCCAGCAATGCCTCCGAGGGAGGCTGATGCCGCTGGTTCGCCTTAATGCCGAGGGGAAGACGTGCCACAAGATTGAGGCCGGTCAAATCTTGGGCCTCCCGGGGGGTCCGGAGATGGCGATCCAAGAAATATCTTACGAAGGCGAGGCCCAACCCGAGTGCGAGACCGAGCGTGAGCCCTAAGGCGACTGCGGTGGTGGCTGATTCAGTGAGCTTTTGCGTGCCAAGAGCAGGATCTGAAATGAACAGCTCGACGTAGGAACTGTCTCCGCTGACGCTGTCGATTGCTGCGCTTCGATAATCCATGATCGCGGCTGAAACAGCGTTTGTGAGCGCCGCGGATTGCGCCTCAATCGGCCAGTCAATGCTGACCGTGAGTTGAGGATTTCCCGTTCGGGCTGCAGCAGTAATTGCGGCCGCTAATGCTCGTGCGTCTACTTCGAAGTCAACGCTTGCTGCTGTTTGACGCACGACTGGATCTGACGCTGCGAGATCCGCGTAGATAACCGCGCGCTGCACGGCGTACGCCGTTCCTCTCACGGGGTCGCAGCCAGCGCCGTCTTCGAACGTTACACAGGCAGCGACTGACAGAGTTGCGGTTGACCGGAAGACCGGTGACTGCAGCGAGTTCAGACCTAAAGCGAGCGCACCCACCGAAAGGCAAAGGATGAGGATGAGGGCCCAGCTGGTCCGTAGAAGTCTTAGATAGTCGCTTAGTCGCATCATCGGTTCCGTCATGAGTTCAGTTCAGGCTCGGCTGGCATAGACCCTCATTCTACAGAAAACGCGGGGCGCTAGAGCACCTTTGAACGCACCCGTAGTGTGAATTGGTAGACTGCGGGCTGCACTAGTTCCCCTCAGAGAGGCCCGCATGACCAAGCTCCGACCGGGTGTCGTTTCCGTTGTACTCGTGAATTACCGAGGCACCGACGACACGATCGAGGCGCTTGAGCACCTCAAGAAATTGAATTGGTCGCAGGACCAGCTCGAAATCATCATCGTCGAGAACGCGTCGGGTGACGACAGCGAGGCTCGTTTGCGAGCCGCTGCGCCGCACGTCAAATTGGTTGTCTCGAAGGAGAACCTCGGGTTTGCCGGCGGCTGCAACCTGGGCGTGGCAGCGAGCTCCGGGCAGTACCTGGCGTTTCTGAACAACGACGCCAAGCCGGATGCGCAGTGGATCGCCGCGGCCGTGGCGACCTTCGAAAAATCCCCTCGTATTGGCGCGGTTGCCAGCAAGGTTGTCGACTGGGATGGCCTTCTGGTGGACTACATCGGGTCGGCCATGACCTGGTTCGGCATGGGCTACAAGCCCCTCACCGGGCAGCCGCTACCGACAACGCCGGATGTTGAGCAGGACGTGCTGTTCGGCACTGGCTCGGCCATGTTCGTTCGCCGGGATGTCTATGACGAGCTCGGCGGCTTCGACGAGCGCTACTTCATGTTCTTTGAAGACGTCGACCTGGGTTGGCGGCTCAACCTCAAGGGATACCGCTATGCGTATGCGCCGGCATCCATCGCCTTCCACAAACACCACGCGTCCATGGGCTCGTACGGTTCGTTCAAGGAGACTTATCTTCTTGAACGCAACGCCCTGTTCACGCAGTACAAAAACCTCGGCGACGAAGCTCTGGCCAAAACGTTCCCCGCCACACTGGCACTGGCCGTGCGCCGCGCCGTGGCGCGCGGAAGCCTCGACTCCACCGAATTCGATCTGCGCAAGGGCGCTGACAACGGGCCAGACACCACGGTGGCCAAAGAGACCGTCGCCGGAATGTACGCGATTGATCAGTTTGTCGAGAACCTCCCGTCTCTGCTGGTGTCGCGCAACGAAATTCAAGCGAGCCGGGTCGTCGCTGACAACCGAATCTGGCCGCTCTTCGTTGAAACGGATGCCCCCTCCTACCCGACCGAGCACTATCTGGAGGGCTACGACAAGATCATTCAGGCCTTCGGAGTGACCGAGGTGCCCGTGCTGAACCGGGTGCTCATTATTACCGGCGACCCGATCGGCGCCAAGATGGCGGGTCCGGCCATTCGTGCCTGGCACATGGCCGAGGCGCTTTCCAAGGACAACGCCGTGACTCTCGTGACTCTGGCGGGAGCCGAGCCGGTCTCTGCCCCATTCGAGATCGTGCACGTGCGACCGGGCGATGACCGGGCCATGCGCAAACTGGAATCGGCCAGTGACGTGATCGTCTTCCAGGGCCTCGCCATGGCGCTGTTTGATTCCCTGCGCAAGAGCGACAAGATTATCGTCGCCGATATTTATGACCCGATGCACCTGGAGCAGTTGGAGCAGGGCCGGGAGCAGGGTACGGAGCAGTGGAAGCGGCAGGTCTCCGACGCCACCGACGTGCTCAATGAGCAACTCGCGCGCGGAGACTTCTTTCTCTGTGCGTCTGAACGTCAGCGCCACTTCTATCTGGGACAGCTCGCAGCGCTGGGTCGCGTTAATCCGGCAAACTACGCCGACGACCCCGACCTCACCGAGCTCATCAACGTCGTGCCGTTCGGCCTCAACCCCGTCTTTCCGCCAGCGACCAGCCCGGTGCTCAAGGGCGTGCTGCCCGGAATCGGCACCGACGACAAACTGCTGCTCTGGAGCGGTGGGCTGTACAACTGGTTTGACCCGAAGACACTGATTTCTGCCGTGGCCGATCTGTCAACGCGCCACGACAACGTTCGACTGTTCTTTCAGGGCACCAAGCACCCGCACCCCGGCGTGCCCGAGATGGGAATCGTCGCCGAGTCCCGCGCCCTGGCCAGTGAGCTCGGCGTGCTGGATCGTGCCGTCTTCTTCAATGCCTCCTGGGTTGACTACGCCGAACGGCACAACTACCTCGGTGAAGCGGATGCCGGCGTCAGCACGCATTTCGCGCACGTCGAGACCACCTTCTCCTTCCGCACCCGAATTCTCGACTACCTGTGGGCCGGGCTGCCGATGGTGGTCACCGAAGGCGATCATTTCGCGGAACTCGTCGCCGCGGAGAAGCTCGGCATCGTCGTTTCCTCTGGCGACGTCGCGGCGCTCACGGATGCCCTGGAAAAGGTGCTCTTCGACGAGACGTTCATCAAGGCCGCACGCAGAAACATCAAGCGGGTTCGCGCTGAGTACGAGTGGCAGACGGTGCTGGAACCGCTGGTCAGTTTTGTTGCTGATCCTCGCCATGCTCCCGACCTGATTGAGAGCGGCGTCGTGGCAGCCGGAAACGGCGTTGTGCGTCGTACCTTCGTGCGCCGGCCGAAACATGGCATTCGGCACGACATCGGTCTCCTCGTGCACTACCTGCGTGCCGGTGGACCGCGCGTGGTCGTCAAGAAAGTTCAGAGCAGACTGCGCCGCCGCAAGTGATCGACATATCCGCGCGCGGAGTCATCATCTTTCGGGAGGGCTCCGGTACAGTCAGGTCGTGGGAAGGAACGCTGCCTCGAGTATGAGATTCTTCAACAGGACCAAAGTGGTGCACGAGCCTTCTTATTCGCAGAATTGGGAGTTAGGGCACGGAACGAGCGTGGTTACAGACGGAGTTTCCGAAACCGTTCTGGCTCGAATTTCTATTACCAGCGGTTCCAATTGTTCGATTGACCTTTCCGGGCTTGCCACCTTGAATACGTCATTGCAAATATTTATGTCCGACGGCTGCCACCTGATCCTTGGCGAAGGGATGATGGTCAACGGTGCACTCCGGCTATTCATGCACGAGCCGTCTTCTATCACCATCGGAAGTCACTGTCTGTTTGGCGGGGGTGATGTGTGGACGTCCGACATGCACTCCATCCTCGACAAGGACACTGGCGAGCGACTGAATCCTGCCGAAAGTATCGTCATTGACGACAGAGTTTGGTTGGGCGCCGAGGTGCTGATCTTGGGAGGGAGTCGCGTTGGACGTGACTCTGTGGTCGCTGCCAGGTCGCTCGTAACGGGCAAGACCTTTCCCGACAACTCCGTTATCGGTGGGCAACCGGCGAAGGTGCTGCGCAGCAATGTCGTCTGGGATATTCGAATCCGATAGCGGAATCGATCGCTTACTGTTGAAACTTGGGTTCACCGCGTCTCCTCGCGGATCTCAGGCTTGATCGAGCAAGGGGAAAATGTGTCATCGTTTCAGACGGGGGGAGCACCATCAGCTTCGGCTGAGTGGTTCGCCCGATATCGCCGGTTCATTTCACCGAAAAGCGACAATCTGCCTCGGGTGCGAGTGCTTCTGGCTCTGCCGGCATTACTCGTGCTGGTGGGAATCGTGCTGGTGGCGCTCGGGATCAATGGATCTTCCTCGGGAGTCTTCCACGACCAGATCTCGTACGGGAGTGACCCTGACCTGATCGCCGGCCAGCCCCAGGCCACTCGATCCGACGAGTGGAACGTACAGACCGTGTGGGCGATCGCCCAAGTAGAGCAGGGCCTTCCACTCACCAATGAGACGTTTCCGGGCGGGATGGATGCCACCCTGCCTCAGGACCTCCCGCGCGTGGACTGGACCGTTGCCTTTCGCCCGCACCTATGGGGTTTCATGGTGATGGACGTGGACCACGCCATAGCCTTCAAATGGTGGCTGCCGGGATTGGCGCTCATCGCGGCTGCGTACGTGTTTCTTGTGTCGGTCATTCCCCGTCGTCCAATCGTTGTGGCCATGATTTCCGTCGGGTTTTTCTTTAGCCCGCTCTTCCAATGGTGGTATTTATCCACGACTCTTTGGCCCGCAGTGTGGGCTTTGACAAGCATGGCGGCCTTAGTTTGGGCGTTCAAGAGCTCATCGGTGGCATCACGATGGATCTGGGCAAGCATTGTCGGATATCTGACTGTTGTAATGGCGACGGGGATCTACGTTCCATTCATAGTGCCTGCCGTTCTGGTGGTCGTCTTCTTTGCCGTTGGTCAGCTCGTAGATCACCTTCGACAGAGGCCCTTCCGAGGTGGTGTTTTCAAGCGCATAGCTCCACTGCTGGCCGGGGGCCTCGTCGCATCCGCGGTTACCGGTCTCTGGCTGTATTCCAAGCGCACTGTTGTGGATGCGTTTCTTGGAACGGCCTACCCTGGAGACCGCTCGTCGCCGCCCGGAATGGGCGATCTGCCGAGTTTCATGTCAGCTGTCGGATCGTCGTTCACACAATCACTCAACGACCAGCGCGCGGGGCTTTTGGGCGCCAACTCTTCCGAGGCATCCACTTTTTTCTATATTGGGATCTTTCTGCTGCCAGTCGTCATTTGGATCATTGCCCGGGAGATGAAAGCAAAGAGGTCCGTACCGTGGACCCTGGTCGGCCTGATTCTCGTTGTGGTGCTGTTTCTTGCCTACCTTTTTCTCCCCGGCTGGGACGGTCTGTCGAAGCTCCTTCTGCTCGACAAAACAACCGGAAACCGTGTTCGCTTAGGCATGGGGCTGGCCTCAATCGGGCTGCTGGCTTACGTTGTCAGCTATCTGGACAAGTACCGGTTGCGGGCCGGTTGGTGGCTCGCAATTATTCCTGCGGGGTTGTTTCTAGCATCTCAATTGCTCATCGGATACGTGGCTCTTCGCGGGCTCCCCGCGATGTTGGAGACGGCGCAACTGTGGTGGGTTTGGGCCACCTTGTCCGCTGCATCAATTTTCTTCTTCGCCCGGCGACAGCCGCGGCTCGGTGCTGCGGCATTTCTCATCGTCACCGTAGCTGGGAGCGGACTCACCAACCCGGTGTACCGCGGCGTGCTCGACCTGCGCGAAACAGACGTCTCGCAGGCCATCAGGGCCATTGATGAAGCAAACCCGCAGACCTGGGTGGGGGTCGGTAGCGGGTTGACAACCGCAATGCTGCTTGAATCTGGTGTGCGCGCCTATAACGGTTTTCAAGGCGCGCCTTCACAGCAAATGTGGTCGGCTATCGACCCAGCGGATGCCTACGAGTTTGAATGGAACCGACTCGCCGGGGTGAGCTGGACGGCAGCGCCAGGGGAGCCAGTCGTATCCAATCCCGCGGCAGACCAAATCAGCGTTACGTTCGACGCATGCTCACAGTTCGCCCAGGAAAATATTCAATACGTGCTGTCGACAGACCAGCGGATTGACCAGGCCTGTTTGACCACAGAATCCGGCTTCAATCTGCCGAAAACTCAGATGTCGATCCTCAAGGTGGTGCCGAGAAGCTAGGGGTTCTGTGATGCCGCGCTCACCTTGAGGCCTAATATGTGACGGACGAGAATTCGCAGGCCGTCCGAGTTGCGTGCCGCTACCGCCTCGGGGATCCTGGTCATCGCATTAATCCGCGATGAAGCATGCGTGCGCGCCACCCGGGCGGCACGTCGCCAGCCTCGATTGGAAAATTCTCGTGTAAGACCCCGAAAAAACGCCTGCTCTTCGGCAAACCGGCTGCCCTCGGCTGCACGCCACGACGACACGCTGCCTGAGTGACGCCGATACTCGAATACCACTTGATCATCGACGACCAGTCGTGCACCCGCAAATGCTAGATCGATGGCGAGTGCGAGGTCTTGAACAACTTTGTAATTGGGGCGGAATCCGATACGACAAATAGCATCCCGCTGCCACGCTATGGCCGGGAAGTTCATCCAGTTGCCTCGGGTGAGGCTGAGCGCCATCCGCTCACCGGAAAGCTCGAGGGAACCGTGGAAGCGTGGGCGATATACCGCCTTCATTCGATCAACGAGGTTCATCGTGACATCGCCATTTTCGTCAATTACCCGCGTTCCCGGGTGGATGAAGGTGGCCTCGGGGTGCATGTCGATCAATTCTTTGATACGCGCAACGTAACCGGGGAGCATGACGTCGTCACAACCGAAAATCGTAAGCCAAGGAGCCTCAGCTAGGTCGATGGCGCTCTGAAAGTTTGCGTTGATGCCCACATTCACCGTGTGACGGACATACCGGATTCGCGGGTCTCCAAGCTCGACCAGCCACTGTCCGGGAGCCTCCTCGGGGTTGTGATCGTCAATGACCAACAACCTCCAGTCAGGGTCAGTCTGGGCGAGGATGCTGTCGACCGCGGCGCGAAAATGGTCCGCTCGGCCGTAGAAGGGCATCATGATGTCCAGTGTCACGTTGAGGCTCCTTTGTCGGGCGGCACACCGAATGGCTCGTGCCTGCACTGCTGCCGGGTAGCATTTGTAGGTGAATCGATCCGCACTCGCGTCCCAGGCCGCTGTCTCCACAGTAGGCGTACTTGTGCTGGGTCTGTCTCGCTTCGGATACTCCGTGCTGATCGGGCGCTTCATGGGGCCCGGCGATCTCGCGCACGTGTCGGCCTGGTTGGCTCTGGCGCTCATCCTGTCCCTGCTGTGGCCGACGGGAGCCGGGAACGCGGCATCACATTTTCTTGCACACGCGCGTTCGTTAGGTCACACCCCTGTCCATTCCATGCGACTCATCCTGCGAACATTCTGGATCTCGTGCGTCGTGATGCTTGCCATCGGGATACCCATAAGCATCCTGGCTTTGGGAGCGGGGCTTGCCGACGTCGTGATGATCGCTGCCCTGATCGTTTCCTATTCTGGGTACATCTTGGCGCGGGGAATTGAAGTGGGCCTCGGGCGAATTGAACGAGCAGCCATATGGGACGTCGTGGCGGCGCTTGCCACCATGACGTTGCTTGCTGTCGTGCTCTGGGCCGGACTGTCGTGGGCTCTTTTGTGGCCGATCACCATCGGTTATGCAATCTTCGGTATTCAGACCTGGCTGCGGGCGCAGCATGGACACGAGGGATTGCGACAAGAAAGTATTGTTGAACCGACGAGCATTTTGAAGCTGACGTCGTGGAATTCCCTGGGGCTGCTGGCTTCAAACGGTCTGATTCAATTTGCGATGGTCTACGTATTTATTGTTGAATCGCCGGTTAAGGCGGGCTTGTTCGCTGCGGCGATGTCGCTCGCGACTCCCGCCTCGATGCTGAGCCAGGCAGTCACTCAAGTTCTAATTCCCCGTTTCTCAGAATGGTTGGCAACGGATCCAGCTGGAACCCGCCGTCGATATGTTCTGGTCTTGGCGGGTATGGCGGCTGGACTTGCGGCTGTTTTTGGCGCGGTTGCCCTCGCGAGTCCCCTCATCGTGAACGTGGTCTTCGGAAGCCAATATGACGGCGCATCCACAATCATGTCCATGCTGTTGGCAGGTATTTTTGCATTCTCCATCGGGCTGGTCGCGACCGCGTACCTTCTCACCAGCAATCGTGTTGTCTCTGCCACGGTCTTCTCCATCACGGGACTGGCCGTTGGACTCGGAACTATGATCGTTGTTACGCCCCTGTGGACGGGAACTATCGCGGCCTCGATCGGCGTCACTGTCGGCTATACCGTGACTGCACTCGGGGTTGTGGTGGTGTCGCTCCTGCCCCAGAGAATGCCCACCCTGCGGGCGACGACTTATGATCCGATAGGCTGAAAAGCCGTCTTCGCAACACAAAAGGATGCAATGCTCGACACCAGCAGTATTGAACTCTCGATTGTCATGCCTTGCCTCAATGAGGCCGAGACTTTGGCAGTATGTATCGACAAAGCGATGGGGTACCTCAAGCGGTCCGGCGTTGTTGGTGAGGTTGTCATTGCTGACAATGGCAGCACCGATGGCTCGCAGCTGATCGCGGAAGAGCGCGGCGCTCGGGTCGTCGCGGTCGAAGCCAAGGGCTATGGCAGTGCGCTAATGGGGGGCATTACCGCGGCGTATGGCACCTACGTGATCATGGGCGACGCCGACGACAGCTACGATTTCGACAACTTGGAGCCGTTCGTTGAACGCCTGCGCGCGGGCGATGAACTCGTGATGGGTAACCGTTTTCGTGGGGGTATCGAGCCGGGAGCTATGCCGCCGCTACACAAGTACCTCGGTAACCCCGTTCTGTCCACGATCGGACGTATGCTGTTTCGTTCCGAGATTCGTGACTTCCACTGCGGGCTTCGAGGTTTCAATCGTGAGTCCATCCTGAGTCTGGGATTGGTCACGACCGGCATGGAATTCGCCAGCGAGGTCGTCGTCAAATCGACTTTGGGGGCGCTCCGCGTCAGTGAAGTTCCGACCACTCTCAAGAAGGACGGCCGGAGCCGCCCTCCTCACCTGCGCAGCTGGCACGACGGATGGCGCCACCTGCGTTTTCTGCTGATCTTCAGCCCCCGCTGGCTGTTCTTGATTCCGGGGACGGCCGCATTCGTGCTTGGTTTTGTCGGCGTGATGTTGCTGGGATTCGGCCCCGTCGTTGTTGGCCGGGTCGGCTTCACCTATTCGTCGCAGCTTTATCTCGCTGCGCTCACCGTGGTGGGCTACCAGTCGGTGCTGTTTGCCATTCTCACGAAGATCTATGCGCAGCGCGAAGGATTTCGCATCCCTCGCAGCCGCAACTTCGATCGCTTGCAGAAGCGCATTAGCCTCGAGAGTGGCGCTATCGTCGGCCTTTTGCTCTTTGTCGTCGGACTCGGCGTAGCTGTTGCTCAGCTCGTCGGTTGGGCCTCGAACGACTTCGGCCCCCTCGAGGCGGGTGCCACGCTCCGAGCGGCAATTCCGGCAGCATTGCTCATGATGCTTGGGGCGCAGACGATCATGGCCGGTATGTTCCTTGGTGTCTTGTCGGTTGGTGTGAAGCGTAGCTAATGGCCGCGCGTGTCTCAGTCGCATTGTGCACCTACAACGGCGCCGCCTATCTTGAAGAGCAACTGCTCAGCGTTTTGGGGCAATCGTTGCGACCCGACGAGATTGTGGTTTCCGACGACGGTTCGACGGACGAGACGTTGGACGTCGTTCAGCGAGTCATCTCAGCCGCGCCTGCCGTCGAGGTTCTTGTGCTGACGAACGCAACAGCCCTCGGGGTAACGGCTAACTTCGAGAAGGCCCTCGCGGCCTGCACGGGCGATCTCATCGCGCTCTGCGACCAGGACGACGTCTGGTGGCCCGACCGGGTGGAGCGCATGGTGGCCGAGTTCACCAGTCGACCGGCATTGCAGATGGTGCACGCCGACGCGCGGCTCGTTGATGCTGCCGGCGCTCCTCTGGGTCTCACCTTGCTGCAAACCTTGGGTGTGTCGGATGCCGACCGCGCGGCTGTGCACGCGGGGCACGCGACTGACGCTTATCTTCGCCGCAATATCGTTACCGGCGCAACGATGATGGTTCGGCGAGAGCTGGTCGAGCGCTCACGGCCGTTCCCCGCCGCGTGGGTGCACGATGAGTGGATGGCCATGGTCGCCGCAGCGACCGGTCTGGTCGACCTGCTCGAAGAGCCACTCACCGACTATCGGCAGCACGGAGGCAACCAGATCGGCGTGACCACGCTCGACGCCTCCGGCAAGCTCGGGCGGCTGCGGGCACCGCGCACGGCACGCAACGCGCGGCTGTTGGCGCGAGCCGCCGAGCTGCAGCGTCGGGCGGCGACGTTCGAGCCGGAGGCATCCGCTTCGGTGTTGGCGCTGATTGATGCGAAGCTCGCGCACGAGACGCGGCGCAGCGCGCTGCCGGTGGCGCGGTTGCTGCGGGTTGGGCCGATTGTGCGCGGATGGAGGTCGGGGGACTACTCCCGGTTCGGTCTGGGGCTACAGGATGTGCTGCGGGATCTTGTGCAGCCGGTCTGACGTACCTTCGGCCCAAACTTCGAACGCTGTGACGTAGCGCCTAGTCGGTGCTGCGCCCGGGGGTGCGTACGCGCAGGCCGACGGCGTCGGCTGCCGTCTGCTGTCGAGCATCGTACGTGATGAACTCGTTCGCTCCCGCTTGAAGCGCCGCGGCGATGTGGAGGGCGTCCAGGCTCCGCAAGCTGGCGCCGCTGAGGAGTCCGGCTTCGCGAAAGACGCTGCGGTTCATGTCCATCAGGGCTAACCGTGAGAGCACGTCAGTGACCGCGGTCTGCGGGATTCCTGTTCGCGTGGCTATGCGCCGTAATTCGGTTTCCACGAGAAAGGCCGAGACCAGATCGGCGTCCCCGCCGGCGACCCTGTCGTCCAGGTGCTTCCGGAGAGCACTGCTCTCTGCCTCGTCTCCGAGCAACTTTGCGACGGCAGAGGTATCCAGGTAGGTAATCAACGCTCGGCGCGCAGCTCTTCCAGAGCGGACTCGGTGCTCACTGCAATCTTGAAGAGCGGCAGGGCTGAAAACCCGCCGCGGATCAGTGGCGGGCGGTGTCGAATCCCGCCGAGCGGCACTACGGGCGGTGGGGACAGTACGGCGACGACCTCGCCGTGATTGGTGACCTGGAGAGTCTCGCCATCCCGGACGGCCCGGAGCACCTCGGCACTGTTGTTGCGTAAATCGCGATGAGCGATTGTTCTCATGCCGTCACTGTAGCAGGCGTAGCAGTTGGGACCAAGGGGTGGAGCTGCCGAATCGATCGCGTTACGGGGCGTCGGGGTGCGGTTTGTGCGGCAGGGCGCTGCGCCAGCTCAGGCTCTGCGCGGCCTTGACCGAACAGATCACCAGCAGCAGCCAGCCGAACTCGAACAGAATCGTGCTCTCCGCCGCGCTGCTCACTAGCAGGGTGACGAGTATGAGCGGCGCCCAGACGTAGACCAGCGAGCGCTTGTTCGAGGCGAGCAGCCAGGAGCGCACAAAGGCCAGCAGTACCAGGGCGAGAAAAGCGAGAAAGCCGATCAATCCAACCTGAAAGTACACGTCCAGGTAGGCGTTGAGGCCGGTCTGGTGCATCCGTCCGGTGGTGAATTCGAGCCAGCCGTAGGGTGTGACGTCTTGCGGCCAGAATCCGGCCCAGCCCCAGCCCTCAAGCGGATGCAGCTCCACCAGCCTCCACATCTCCCTCCAGAGCGAGGACCGCGCTTCGAACTCGCTGCCCGCGTTGAGGGTATCGATGATGGCCGTGCGACCGAGCCAGGCCGCGCCGGCGGCGACGAGGGCCGCGCTCAGGAGGCCGAGCTGCAGCATCCGTCTGCCGGCAACGGGGGTGCGACGCAACCGGTAGAGCGCTAGCGCTGCGACGGTGACACAGATCGCGACGACGACCACGACGGGGGAGCGGGTGAGTACCAGGCAGATGCCGGCCAGCCACATCGAGCCGAGGCCGAGGCTGCGCGGAATCGACCGGGCGCGCAGCTCGACGTAGAAGGTGACGGCGGCGATGAGCGCGATGAGTCCGAAGACGTTGCGGGAGCCGAAGATGCCCTGGATCGGGCCGAGCTGGTCGATATCGCCGACCACGTCGAGAAAGGCGATCGGCAGGTCGAGCAGCAGGCCGGAGAGCACTTCGAGCACGATTGAGAGGCCGAGCAGCACGCGCAGCACGTCGCCGGTGGCGCGCACCACCTGAAAGGTGTCGCGCACGAGGGCCACGTAGATGGCGAGGAATCCGACGGTGACCTGGTAGCTGACGCCGATGATGGTCGAGGCTGTGTAGCCGCTCCACACACTGGACAGCGCGCACCAGGCCACGAATACGATGATCGAGATGGGCAGCAGGCCGTGCCACTCCACGATGGGGCGGCGGGCGAGCAGGGAGAGCACGGCGAGAACGACCAGGCCGCCGAGAATGCCGATGAGCCCGGCCCAGCCCATGACACTGCGCAGCAGATGGGTGCTGAACGCGGTCGCCAGAATAATGAGCGTGAGTGCGGCCGCGAATTTCGGCGACGCGAACACCCGGCGCAGGTCCTCAGGCAGGGTGGTCATCCTTTAATTTACCGCGCGCAGGTCACGGCATCGGCCTGGGCGCGTGCTGCTGCCGTTTGGTGACGACGGCGAGCACGATGAGAATCACCCAGCCGCTCTCGATCAGCAGCCGGCTCTCGGCCACGCTCTGCGCAATCAGCGCGGCGAGCAGCAGCAGGGGCAGCAGCGCGGAGACGGCGAACGGTTCGGTGTCCTCGATGCCGAGGCGCGGCCGGTCGACGGCGAGAAACCAGGCCCGCCACAGGGTCGAGAAGACCAGGGCGGCGAACAGAATCACGCCGACGATGCCGAGCTGCAGCCACACGTCGAGCCAGGCGTTATGCGCCTGCAGGTAGGTGACGCCCTTGCGCACGGCGAGGTCGTTGAACGGTTCGACCCACGGCACCCAATAGCTCACCCAGCCCCAGCCGAAGACGGGGCGTTCCTGGGCGAGATTGGTGACGCTGGCCCAGATGTCGAAGCGACCGGTGAGATCCTCGCTGCGGCCGAGCAGCCCGAACAGCTGCGACGAGAACAGCGCGAGGGCCGCTGCCACCGCCAGAACGGATGCCGCGGCCACGAGATACAGCGGCCGCCGGTGCTGGTCGTGTAGTCGTCGGGCCCAGAGCGCGAACAACAGGGCTGCGACGACCGCGACCAGCGAGACGGTGACCGTGGCGGAGCGGGTGAGCAGCAGCATCCCGACGGCCAGGCCCAGCCAGACCAGGCCGGCGCCGCGCTTGACGAGGCGGGCTCTCAGTTGCACGATGAAGACGATGATGGCTGTTAGCGCGATGAATCCGAGCAGGTTGCGGTTGGCGACGATGCCCTCGATGGGGCCGCCGGCGAGCAGCAGGCCCTGTGACCAGTAGAAAGCGTCGGGAACCTTGGCGTTGCCGTAGTCAACGAAGAACGGCAGTACCGGATTTCGGATGACGACGGCGACGAAAAGCTCGAATACGAGGCTCAGCGCGAGTATCCAGCGCAGGGCGCCGGCCAGGGTACGCAGCAGCTCCGGCCAGGTGAGGGTCACGGCCAGGAACAGGGCGGCGAGGGTCGTGATGAGTTGCAGCGTGATTCCCAGAGCGGATGCCCCCGGGTAATACGACCACGCGATCGACAGGGTGGCCAGCAGCAGGAACGCGGTGATGGTCTTCGGAAACTTGCGCCAGTTCAGCGCGGGGGCGAGGGCGGCCTGGTAGGTGTTTCCGCGGGCGATGTCGCGGTCGGTGGGGGTGTCGTCCTGGGCCGGTGTGGGCGCTGCGGTCGTTGAAACCGCGGCTGCGCCGTCGGCATGTACCGGGACCGAGGCTTCCGTGTCAGCGTGCGAGGAGACTGCGGACGCGTTTGCGGGGGCTGCGTTTAGGCGGGTGGCTGTGGCTGTGGCTGTGGCTGTGGCTGTGGCTGTGGCTGTGGCTGCGTTGGCGGTTGCCCGGCGTCGGGCGTTGTGGCGCTGGGTGCTCAGGCCGATCACGCTGCCGATGACCACGATCACGGCGATGGCGCCGAAGCCCCACCAGCCGCCGAGGTTGCGCCAGAACTGGCCGGCCAGAACGGTGAACCAGACGAAGGTCGCGAAGAGTCGAATGACGAGGCGACTCTGCACGGCGGACATGGCTTCAGATTACCGGTGTTGTTCTCACCCCTATCGCGAGAGCGCAAAAAGTGCCCGATTGGAGGGCTCAATCGGGCACTTTTTGCGCTCTCGCGGGACAACTAGTCGGCGTGGCCCTCGGCGAGGTAGGCGAGGCGGCGCAGGGTCTCCGAGTTGCGGTAGCGGATGGCCAGATCGCTCAGGGTGGTGGGAACCAGGCGTGCCGGGCCGGCGACGACGTCTTCGGTCATGCGCACGAGGCATCCGTTTGGGTGATCTTGAATGTCGAAAGACACGTGGGCCTCGCCAATCGGCCAGCCGCGGGCCTGCAGCAGGGCGTGGCGGGGCGCCTGCCATTCGAGTACGGATGTGCTGTCGTCGAGCAGGGCCGGCCAGACTCCGACCGAGTGGTGCAGACGGCTGCCGACCGCGGGCCAGATCGTGTCGACGTCGCGCATGCGGCTCGCGCCGACGACCCAGGTGGGGTAGAGCCATCCGTTGTGCAGCACCGCGAAGACCTGCTCGGGAGTGCAGCGGAATTTTCGATAGTTCACAGCCATCGGGTCTCCTTCGGTTTGTCGCGAGAGCGCAAAAAGTGCCCGATTGGAGTGCCCAATCGGGCACTTTTTGCGCTCTCGCGGGTTGTTAGGGGGAGAGGTCGGGGGGCGTCGTGATGTTGTACTCGTGGCGGAGGGCGCTGAGGGCGGCGCGGTAGCCGCACATTCCGTGCACGCCGGGGCCGGGCGATGTCGACGACGAGCAGAGGTAGACGCCGGGCAACGGGGTCTGCCACGGATCGCCCGAGAGCACCGGACGACGCAGCAGCTGCGCGAGGCTGATCGCGCCGGCCGCGATGTCACCGCCGACATGGTTGGGATTGTGGTTCTGCATCTGCGCGGCGGTCTGCCCGGCCGAGGCGAGAATGACATCGCGAAAGCCGGGGGCGAAGCGCTCGATCTGCCGGGTGATCTGCTCGGTCTGGTCGCGGGTCGAGCCAGCCGGCACGTGTGTGTAGGCCCAGAGCACGTGCTTGCCGGCGGGAGCGCGGGTGGCGTCGAGGATGCTCGGCTGCGCGGCGAGCACGTAGGGGGAGTCGGCGTGCCGGCCGCGGGCGACGGCGTTTTCGGCGCGGGCCTGGTCGGCGCGGGTGCCGCCGACGTGCAGGGTCGGCGCTCGCCGCAGGTCCGCGGCGGTCCAGGGCACCGGTTCGGAGAGCGCGAAATCCACCTTGGCGACGGCGTTTCCGTAGCGAAACCGTGTCATGGCGGCCGCGTAGCGGTCGGGCAGGGCGCCGGCGGCGAGGCCTACGAGGGCGCGGGGGGTCACGTCGAGCAGCATCACGCGTGCCGGCGGCAGCTCTCGGAGACTTACGATGTCGGCATCCGTTATTATTTCGCCGCCGTGCGCGAGCAGGTCGTCGGCGAGGGCCCGCACGATGGCACCGCTGCCGCCGGTAGGAATCGGCCAGCCGCCGGCGTGCGCGTGCGCCGCGAGCGTCAGCCCGGCGCCGGCGGTCGACGGGCTCGGCAGCCGCCCGATCGAGTGCGCAAACGTGCCGGTGAGCAGCGCCGGGGCGGTTTCCCCGGTGAAACGCCAGTTCCAAACCGGACTGCCCTGCTCCAGCGTGCGCAGCCCGAAGCGGGCCAGCGTGAGCGGATGCCGCGGCACGCGCAACAGCGCATCCCCGGTCAGCTCGGCGATGGCTCCGATCTGGTCGACGAGCGGCCCGAGCAGGTTCAGCCAGGCCGGGCCGTCACTGCCGAGGCCGGCGGCGGTGCGTTCGATGTCGTGCCAGGACACGCCGGCCCGGCCGCCGGGCAGCGGATGCCCGTAGGAGATCTCCGGAACCCTGAGCTCGATGCGATCCTTGAGGCCGAACTTTTGAAAGAACTCGGAGGCCAGCGCGAGCGGGTGCACGGCGCTCCCCACATCGTGGTGAAACCCGGGCAGGGTGAGCTCGGCGGTGGCCGCCCCGCCGCCGATCTGAGGATTGCGCTCGTAGACCCGCACTTTGAGCCCGGCGCGGGCGAGCGTGACCGCCCCGGCGAGTCCGTTCGGGCCGGATCCGACGACGATCGCGTCGAGCTCCTGGTCGGTCGTCACGCCGGTCCGTGCTCGTCAAGTGTCATTCCGACACCGTAGCCCGAGTCGGGCGGACGCACACCCTGCGCGGGCATCCGCTCGCGTAGCCAACGCCGGTAAATTTGCGACACGCTGTCTCAAACGGATTGCGGTGACCCGGCGTGTTGCAAAATTCACCGGCATTACGGACGGCGCGACTCAGACGAAGGCAGCCTGGCCCGTGATGATGCGACCCACGATGAGCGTGTTCATCTCCTGGGTGCCCTCGTAGGAGTAGATGGCCTCGGCGTCGGCGAAATGGCGGGCCACGTTGTATTCGAGGGTGACTCCGTTGCCGCCGAACAGCTCCCGGCACCAGGCCACGGTCTCGCGCATACGGCTGGTCGTGTAGGCCTTGGTCAATGCGGAGTGCTCGTCGCGCTGCACGCCCTGATCCTGCAGCTGCGACACCCGCACCACCATGCCGAGGCTGGCGGTGATGTTGCCGAGGCTCTTCACCAGCAGGTCCTGCACGAGTTGGTGCCCGCCGATGGCCTTGCCGAACTGCACACGTTCGTGTGCGTAGGCGACGGCCGCGTCGTAGGCGCCGATGGCATTGCCGACGGCCGCCCAGGACACCTCGGCGCGGGTGGCCCGCAGCACCTTCGCGGTGTCCTTGAACGAGTTGGCGTTCTGCAGGCGCAGGCTTTCGGGAACGATCACGTCGGTCAGCACGATGTCGGCGTTCTGTACCGCGCGCAGGCTGATCTTGCCCTCGATTTTGGTGGCCGTGTATCCGGCGGTGTCGGTAGGAACGATGAAGCCCTTCACCTGATTGTCGGCCGTGTCCTTGGCCCAGATGATGGTCACGTCGCTGAAGGTGGCGTTGCCGATCCAGCGTTTGGCGCCGTTCAGGGTCCAGCTGTCGCCGTTGCGCGTCGCGGTGGTGCGGAGGCCCTGCGCTGCGTCGGAGCCGCTCAACGGCTCGGTCAGCCCGAACGCCCCGACGATCTCGCCGGAGGCCAGGCGCGGAATCCACTCGGCGCGTTGCTCGTCCGAGCCGCACGCTTCAAGGGTGCCGGCGGCGAGACCGTTCTGCACACCGACGAAGGTGGCGACGGATGCATCCACTCGCGCCAGTTCCAGCGCCACGAATCCCCGGAACACCGCCGAATTCTCAAACGGTTTCGTCGATTCCCAGCCGAAGGAGTACATGCCGAGCTCGGCGAGGGGCTTGATGACCTGGGTGGGAAATTCGGCGCGATCCCAGCATCCGTTTGCGATCGGCCGCACCTCCTTTTCGAGGTAGGCGCGCAGCTTGATGATCGCGGCTTGCTCGGGCTCGGTGAGCAGGTTTTCGTAACCGAAGAAGTCGCTGCCGAGTAGTTCAAAGGTCATGGTTGCTCCGTTGAATAGACTGCGGCCGACAGGCGACCGGTGAATTGCCGCCAGCCTAGGGGGCTTGTCTGAGCGCCCCAACCCGGTTGGTAGTTTGGTCTAAACAGTTGTAGAAGGAGCCGAACATGTTTGTGGGCATCACCAATACCCCGCGCAATTACGCCTGGGGTTCCACTCGCGCCATCGCCGACCTGCTCGGCCGCACGCCGTCGGGCGGGCCGGAGGCCGAACTGTGGTTGGGAGCCCATGCCGGGTCGCCGTCGGTGATCGAGGATCCGGCCCTGGTCGGCGGGTGTGACACCCTCGCCGAGTGGATTGCGGCGGCACCGGAGGTAGCACTCGGCGCTGATTGGGCCAGTCGAGAAGCGGATGCGGCCCCACGCCTCCCCTTTCTGCTCAAGATTCTCGCGGCCGGTCGCCCGCTGTCGCTGCAGGCGCACCCGACGAGCGCGCAGGCCCGCGCCGGGTTCGAGCTCGAGAACGAGGCGGGTGTGGCCATCGACGCCGGCAATCGCAATTACCGCGACCCGTTCCACAAGCCCGAGCTGCTCGTTGCGCTCAGCGACACCTTCGAAGCGCTCTGCGGTTTTCGGCCGCTCGCCGAGGTGCGCGGCATCATCGCCGAGTTGAGGCTGCTCGATCTCGCGACCGATGATTCGCAGGCCGCGATCATCGACCTGCTCGAGAGCCACCTGACCCGGGGCCTGCCCGACACCGTCGACTGGCTGCTGCGCGACGGTCGCGGCGGAGACTCTGGCGAGGTGGAATGGCTGGTCGAACGGGTCGTGGCGCTCGCCGAACACGCCCAGTTTCTGGCTGAGGGGGGAGCGGCCATCGGCTATGCCCGCGAACTGGCGGCGGTACGTGTGCTCGCTGCCGAGTACCCCGGTGACCCCGGAATCGTGCTCGCCCTGCTGCTGAACCGGGTCTCCCTGCAGCGCGGCGAGGCGATGTATCTGCCGGCCGGCAACATCCACGCGTATCTGTCCGGGCTGGGCGTCGAACTCATGGCCGCCTCCGACAACGTGTTGCGTGGTGGGCTGACCGCCAAGCACATCGACATCGAGGAGCTGCTCGCGGTACTCGACTTCTCTCCGGCTCCCTCGCCCTACCTCGCGCCGATCGTTCTCGGCGATGGTGTCTCGCTGTATCGTCCGGACGTGCCCGACTTCGAACTCGTGCACATTGAAGCGGATGCCGATGCTGCGTCGTCGTCGCCCGTTACGATGCGACAGATCACCCTCACCGGTCCGGCGATTGCCATCTGCACGGCTGGCGGGTTTCTGGTGGCCGGGGCCGCGTCGTCGCGGCCGCTGAAGCGCGGCCAGGCTGTCTATGTCACGCCCGACGAGGGCACGCTGACCTTCGCTGGAACTGGCGAGGTGTTTCTGGCGACGACGGGCGCGTAAGCCGGGTTTCGCAGGCAGTCAAGCATTGGTCGATTGCGGTCTCGACAAGCTCGACCAGCGGACTGTCTGGGTCTCGTAGGCGAGTCGGGAGCAGCCTCGGGGAGGCAACCATTTCTCGGCGGTCGAGCTTGTCGAGACCGCCGTACGAACGACGTGAGGCCGCGCGGTTAGCCGGCCTTGCGGGGGCCGAAGGCCCGCCGGTAGGCGGTGGGAGTGGTCTGCAGAACCTGCAGAAAATGATGGCGCATCACGGCCGCCCCGCCGAAGCCGGTGTCGATGGCGATCTCCTCGAGGCTGCTTGAGGAGTCCTCGAGCAGTTCCTGCGCCCGAAGCAGCCGCTGCCGGTTGAGCCAGCGGGTCGGCGTGGTGCCGATTTCGGCGCGAAACCGGCGGGCGAAGGTGCGCGGTGACATGAGCGACTTGCGGGCGAGTAGATCGACGGGCAATTCCTGGTCGAGGTGGCGCAGCATCCACTCGGTGACGGCGGCGAAGGATTCGTCCTGGCAGTCGACGACCGATGCTTCGATGTACTGGGACTGGCCGCCATCGCGCTGCGGCGGCACGACCATGCGGCGTGCGATCACGTTCGCGACGGTCGCGCCCAGTTCCTTGCGCACGATGTGCAGCGCGGCGTCAATGCCGGCGGCGGTGCCGGCTCCGGTGACGACGTGATTGTCTTCCACAAACAGTACGTCGGGGTCGACGGTTGTATTCGGGTAGGCCCGGGCGAGGGCCTCGGTGTACATCCAATGGGTCGTACTGCGGCGCCCATCGAGGATGCCGGCCTCGGCCAGCACGAACGCGCCGCTGCACACGCTGAGCACCCAGGCACCGCGAGCCTCGGCGTCGCGCACGACCTGCAGCACGCGCGGGTCGATTGCCACTCCGATAGCGTAGGCCGGGATTGCGATGAGGTCGGCGTCAGCGGCGGCGGCGAGGTCGTCGTGCACGACGATGTCGAAGCCGATCTTGGTGCGGATCGGGCCGGGTTCGGCGGCGACGACGTGAAAGTCGAACGCCGGCCCTCCGTGCACGCTGCGGTCGATGCCGAACACCTCGCAGATGACGCCGAATTCGAACGGCGCCAGACCGGGGAGGGTGACGCAGACGATTTTCTGAAGCATGGGCATCCGTTCTGCTGAGGTTGGATATGGCAGAAATGTGTCGAACAACGTCAACTGTGCCACTCGCGGCAGAAAAGCACAATACATAGAGTTTCTGCCATGTTCATTCTTATTTTTCTCCTCACAGTCCTCGCGATCGCCGGTGTTGTGGCCACGATTCGCTCTTCCGGGCGCGACGGTTACGGTCGCCAAAGCGTTCGAGCAACCGACGACGATGACGCACTGATTCGCTGGCGCTAGCCTGAAGCGGTGGCACATCGGTGTCACCGCGAACGAGCGGGGCAGTATGGCGTGGTTGGTAACCGGCGGAGCGGGCTATATCGGATCCCATGTGGTGCGCGCTTTCCAGGCTGAAGGGCTCGACGTGGTTGTGCTCGACGACCTCTCGAGCGGCCACGAATCTTTCGTGCCGGCCACAGTGCCGTTCGTGCGGGGCAGCGTGCTCGACGGCGATCTGCTCGTGCACACCTTTCGCGAGCACGACGTGCACGGCGTCGTCCACGTCGCTGGATTCAAGTACGCCGGCGTCTCGGTGCAACGCCCCCTGCACACCTACGAACAGAACGTCACCGCGACGGCCACGCTGCTCGCCGCCATGGAGGGGGCGGCGATCGACCGCATCGTGTTCTCCTCGAGCGCTGCGGTCTACGGCACGCCGCACACCGACCTCGTCACCGAAAGCACCGCGAAAAGCCCGGAATCGCCCTACGGCGAATCCAAACTCATTGGCGAGTGGCTCCTGCGCGACCAGGGCGTAGCGACCGGCCTGCGGCACACATCGCTGCGCTACTTCAATGTCGTCGGCTCGGGCGACCTCAGCCTGAGCGACACCAGCCCGCACAACCTCTTTCCGCTCGTCTTTGCGGCGCTGCTAGAGGGTCGCACCCCGCGCATCAACGGCGACGACTATGCCACGCCGGACGGCACTTGCGTGCGCGACTACATTCACGTCGCCGACCTCGCTCTCTCGCACGTCGCCGCGGCACGCCGGCTCGACGCTAACGAGGCGATCGAGCCGGTCTACAACCTCGGCAGCGGCGACGGCGTCTCGGTCGGCGAGATCATGGCGACCGTGCGTCGGGTCACCGGCATCGACTTCGTTCCGGAGCTCGGACCGCGACGCGTGGGCGACCCCGATCGTATCGTCGCGTCTGGCGCGCTCGCGGCCCGCGACCTGCGCTGGAGCATGCGCCATACCCTCGAGCAGATGGTGCAGAGCGCCTGGGACTCGTCACGCGCGGCCGTTCATTGAGGGTCGACACGCCGCTGAGGGCGCATATCGTGCTCTGTTCGCAACGTTCAGACGCCCCCCAAATGGCCGAATTTGTCGCCATGGGCGCGTCGCAACTCTCTAGCCCATATTGAGGGTTTACGATTCGCGACTTGACGATATCGAATTACACGGGTGTAATTAGGTGCGGCACTGATTGGTGCGGATCGAGCGCTGGGAGACGATATGGCATTACCTGACTATCGTTCCGGAGTACCAGAGGACTGGTTCATTGACCCCGTCGCCCTCGGTGTTCCGGGAGTACGACAAGACCACGGCGACGAGAACCTATTGGCCTGGCAGGCCGACTCCCTCTGCGCGCAGACCGACCCTGAGGCATTCTTCCCCGAAAAGGGCGGCTCCACCCGCGACGCGAAGAAGATTTGCTCCGGTTGCGAGGTGCGCAGCGAATGCCTCGAATACGCGCTCAGCAATGACGAGCGGTTCGGAATCTGGGGTGGGCTGTCCGAGCGCGAACGGCGCAAACTGCGCAAGCGCGCCTAACCCGTTCCGCGCAGTTTTTAAGCGGATGCTGTCGGCTGGCTCGGTCCGGGCGCAGCTTTCTCGGCCCTGACGCGGTGGGAAGCGAGCCAGGTTGCGGCCGCGCTACGCCTGGGCGAAGGGGAAGCGGATGCTGACGCATCCGCTTCGCTATTGCCCTGCCAATATTTGAGGCGCGCCCTCTCGGTTGAGGGGCAGCGACCGATCCCGACCTAGGCTGGTGCTGTTATGCAACCGAGAGTCACCGCCATCCTTGTCGCCCGAAACGGTGCGAAACACCTTGAGCGAACTCTCAAGGCGTTGTCGTTGCAGACCCGCAAACCCGACAGTGTGATCACGGTGGACTGCGGATCGAGCGATGCGACAGCCAAGATGCTGGCCGATTTCGGGCCGACCCAGTTCATTGCCGCCGATGCCGACCTGAACTTCGGGCAGGCGATTACCGCCGCCGTGCGCGTGACCACGCCGCCCACGCACGACCGGGAGCTGCTCTGGCTGCTCGCCCAGGACAGCGCCCCAGACCCGACCGCCCTCGAAGTCCTGGTCGACGCGCTCGAGATTGCGCCGTCCGTTGCGGTGGCCGGGCCCAAGGTGATGGAGTGGATCGCCGGCGAATACATCCACAACTTCGGCGAGTCGATGACGCCGTTTGGCGCGACCGTCACCCTGGTGGAGAGCGAACTGGACCAGGGCCAGCACGACGGATTGAGCGATGTGCTCGCCGTCAGCGCCGGCGGCATGCTCGTGCGCCACCAAGTGTGGGAACAGCTGGGTGGTTTCGACCCGGCGCTGCCCACCGTCGACGATTCCCTTGACTTCTGTGTGCGGGTGCGCCTCGCCGGGTATCGCGTTTCGGTGGTGCCGGCCGCACGGGTGGCTTCGGCCGGCGACGGCGTGGCCGGCCCGAACCAGTCCTCCCGCGGGCGGCTGCGCCGCCGCCGGGTGCGAGCCGAACGCTCGGCGCAGCTGCATCGCCGCCTGGTCTATGCGCCGGCCGGAGTGCTCGCCCTGCACTGGCTGACCCTGCTGCCGCTCGCCTTCATCCGCTCGATCGGCCAGCTGCTGCGCAAGGAGCCCGGAGCGATCGTGGGCGAATTCTCGGCCGCATTCGGCGCTGCCTTCAACGGCCTGCGCGTCAGCAGCGCCCGTCGCATGTTTACGAAAACCCGCACCCTCGGCTGGGATGCCATCTCCACCCTGCGCGTTCCGTCGGCCGAAGTTCGCCGGCGGCAGTCACTCAAGCGCGAGGCAAGCCTGTTCGGCCTGCACGGTGAACGCTCCGAAATTCGGTTCTTCTCCGGCGGCGGAGCCTGGACCATGCTCGCCGCCGCGGTGGTCGGCATCGTGATGATGGTGCCGCTGCTTGGCGCCGACACCCTCATCGGTGGTGGGCTGCTGCCGCTGTCGCCCAGCCTGCCCGAACTGTGGGCAAGCGTCGGCTACGGCTGGCGGGACCTCGGACTCGGCTTCGTCGGCGCCGCAGACCCGTTTGCCGCTGTGTTGGCCGTGCTCGGCTCCATCGCGTTCTGGTCGCCGTCCTTTGCCTTCGTGCTGGTCTACGCGCTCGCCTTTCCGCTCGCTGCGGTCGGCGCCTGGATGGCGGCGACCCGCCTGACCGACCGGGGCAGCCTGCGCGCCCTGGCCGCCGCCCTGTGGGTGCTGGCGCCGAGTTTTCTGGCCGCCCTGGCAGACGGCCGCCCGGCCGCCATCCTCGTGCACCTGCTGCTGCCGTGGCTGTTTTTCACCTGGTTCGCGGCCGCGCGCACCTGGTCGTCCTCCGCCTCGGCTGCACTGTTGTTCGCGGCGGTCGTGGCCTGTGCGCCCTCCCTCGCCCCGGCGCTGCTCGTGGCCTGGCTGCTCAGCGTGGCCATTGCTGGTCGCCGGGTAATGCGTTTCATCGGCATTCCGCTTCCGGCGCTCGCCCTCGCGCTTCCACTTATTGCCGACCAGGGCCTGCGCGGCACCTGGCTGAACCTCGTCGCCGACCCCGGCCTGCCGGTACCGAGCGATCACGCACCGACCCTGCAACTGCTGCTCGGGCTGCCCGGCGGCAGCGGTTGGGCCGGTGTCCTCGATCGGTTCGGGGTGCCTGGTCTCGACCCGCAGCTGTTCGTTCCCATCCTGCTCACGCCCATCGCCGTGCTCGCACTGCTGGCGCTGTTACTGCCGGGCGCCCGGCTCGCGGGCGGCGCCTGGCTGGTCGCCCTGCTCGGATTCGGCACCGCCCTCGCCGCCAACCAGCTCGTTCTTGCCGCCATCGGTGCCGAACCGGTGCGGGTGTGGTCGGGCGCCGGGCTCAGCCTGTACTGGCTCGGCCTGGTCGGCGCCCTCCTGATCGGCCTGCGCGCCCTGCGCCGATTTGCGCCGGCGCCCGGGGTCGTCGCCGCGCTGGCCTTGGCCGTCGTAGTGCTGCCGCTTCTGGGCACCCTGCACCTCGGTACCGCCGCCGTGCGCGAGGGAACCGGGCGAACCCAGCCGGCTTTCGTCGCCGCCGAAGCGCAGATCGATGACCGGGTCGGCACCCTGCACCTCGTTCCGCAGGCCGACGGAGGCCTGCTCGCCACGATCGAGCGCGGTGTCGGCGCCACGCTGAACCAGCAATCCACCCGCGGCAGCACCGACCAAACGCTCAGCGCCCGCGAGAAAGCGCTGGCGGAGCTCGCCGGTAACCTGGCCTCACGCAGCGGGCTGGACACCAGCGCGGATCTGGCCGAATTCGGCATCCGCTTTATCGTGTTGCAGCCGGCCGGCGCTGATGTTCTTGCCGGTGACACCCAGCTGCGCACCGAAACCGCCCTGGACGGCAATGCCGCACTGGCCCCGGTGGGCGACACCGAATTCGGCCGACTGTGGCAGTTCGGCGAAACGGATGCTGCCGGTGGCGTTCCAGCGCCGGCTCGCGCCGGCGGCGTCTTCGGCCTGGTCACCCTGCTGATTGCCGTTGCCGTGGTGGGCAGCGCCGTTCTGCTGTCGCTGCCGATCGGCGCCGGCCGTGAAGCCGTGCGCCAAGCCAACCGTGATGCGATTCGCCGTGCGGCCAGGGCCAACGCCAAGCCGAAACCGAAACGAACCCGCCGGGGCAAGAGCATGGTCGTTTCCGACCTGGACGCCGATCGGGAACCGCCGCTCGGTACCGATCTAGAGGCCGACCTGGCCATGGACCAAGAAACCGGCGTCGGTACCGGGCTGGAATCGTCCACGGAAGACACTGTGGAGGACGATCATGCCCGCTAGAAGCACTCTCGTCCGCATTGGTGGTCGGGCCGGTCGCGGCGTGCTCGGTCTGGTCGGCATCGCCGTCGTTGTCGCTGTCGGCGCGGCCTCGACCCTCGTAACGCTGCCGACCGTTGAGAACGAACCCCGCTCGAGCGAGATCGTGCCGCTGCCGAGCGAGCAGCAACGGGTCTGCCCTGGACCGCTGCTCACCCTCGCCGAGGATTCGACGCAGGCCCAGTCGGCGTCGAGCGTCGGGTTCGCTGCAGCCGTGTATGGCGCTATCGACGCTGCCGGGAGCGACTTTGACCAGATTCGCCCGGACGTCACCGAGATCAGTGCGGTCGACGACTCCAGCAGCCGGCAGCCGCCGCTGTTGCTGACCGTTCCCGTGCAGGATGGCGCCACCGTGCCGCCGCTCGTCGCCGGCAGCCAGTCGCAGGTCGTCGGCACCGACACCCTGGGCGGGCTCGCCGTCGCGTCCTGCACCGAAGCGGCCAGCGAGAGCTGGCTCGTTGGGGGATCCACCGATATCGGCGGCAGTAGCCTGCTGCTGCTCAGCAACCCGTCGACCGTGCTCGCGACCGTCGACGTCACCGTCTACGGTGAGAGCGGAATCGTCGACGCGCCCGGCGCCTCCGGCATTCTGGTGCAGCCCGGCGAGCAGCGTGTCATTTCGCTGGCCGGCCTCGCCCCGAACCTGAAATCCCCGGTCGTGCGCGTGTCGTCGCGTGGTGGGCAGGTGGCGGCAGCATTGGAGCAGAGCAGCATCCGGGGGATTGAACCCGGCGGAGTCGAGATCATTGGCGCCACCGCCACGCCGGCACTCAACCAGACAATTGCCGGGGTGCGTGTCACGTCGGCGGTCGCCGCGGACACCGTCACCACCGGCGAAGGGTTCAACGCCGATACCCCGTCGATTCGGGTGTTCGTGCCCGGCACCGAGGCGGCGACCGTGCAGATCGGCGTCACGAGCGCCGACGGGGCTGCTGACGGCACCTCGACCCAGGTGGAGATCGAGCCCGGAGTTGCGACCGAAATTCCGCTGTCGCCGTTGACCGTGGGCAGTTTCTCGGTGAAATTGCGTTCCGACCAGCCGATCGTCGCGGCCGCCCGTACCTCCAGCGCGGGCGCTGACGGCCGGGACTTCGGTTGGTTCGCGGCCTCGGCGTCGCTCGAGGGTTCGTTCACGGTGGCCGTTGCCGAGGGGCCGTCGCCGACCCTGCACCTCGTCAACGGCGGGTGAGCGGATGCTGCGCTCACCCTCACGCCCGACCGCGGCTCTGCCGTCGACCTGCAGATCGATGCCGGGGCGAGCGCGACGGTTCCGCTGCGGAGCGGGGCTCGCTACCTGGTGAGCGGCGGGGAGTCGGTGTGGGCGCTCGTGGACTACTCCAGCGACGGCCTGCTGTCGTCATTCACCGTGAACCCGCCCGGACCGCTCGCGTCGTCGATCCGCGTCTACACGCACTAGCCGGTTGTCGTTCCGGGCGTTCCTCATTTGGGGCTTCGTGCGCGTTCGGGGCATTCTGTGCGGACGGGGCCATTCTTTGCGGACGGGGCCCGAGCCCGGAACACCTGGGGCCGCCGTCCGCGGCGCGGGCTCGTCGGCCATTTAGGACCGGGCCGGGTCAATCGGGGCGGGGGCATCCATTTTGGTACGGCGGGCTTTCGAGGGCACGCAGCTTTCAATGGCAGACTGAACACTCGACTCGTAACCCGCTGGGAGCCGCTAGTGACGATTGACCCTGTGCTTGACCCGACCGCGCGCGCGGACGTCGCCGTGATCGGCGGATCCGGCCTCTACGAACTCGTCGACCCCGCAACCGCGGTCACGCATCGGATTCCGACGCCGTACGGGTCGGCGTCGGTCACGATCGGCCTGCGCGCGGGTCGCCGCGTCGCTTTTCTGCCCCGGCACGGCAGCGGCCACAGCGTCGCGCCGCACCTGATCAATTACCGGGCCAATCTGTGGGCCCTCGCCTCGATCGGCGTGCGGGCGATCATCTCCTCCTCGGCGGTGGGCGGGGTCACGCCGGAATATCCACCGGGTCTGCTCGTCGTCACCGACCAGTTCATCGACCGCACGTCGGGCCGCCCCGACACGTTTTACGACCGGGAATCGGTGCAGCACCTTTCCGCCGCGGACCCGTTCGACCCTCAGCTGCGCGGGTACGCCCGGCGCGCGCTCGAGGACCTTGGCGAGAACTTCGCTGCCTCCGGCACGGTCGTGGTCATCCAGGGTCCACGGTTTTCCACCCGGGCGGAGTCGGTCTGGTTCCGTTCGATGGGCGCGCACATTGTCAATATGACCGCGTACCCCGAAATCGTGCTGGCCGGTGAGCTCAACATGGGCACGGTCAACCTCTCCTTCGTGACGGACGCCGACGCGGGACTCGCGCCGACGCCTTTTGCCGTCGAGGTTGGTCTCGTGGTCGATGCCTCCGGTTCCGCCGCTCCTGGCTTGCCTGTGCCCGGCGTGGCCGCTGCGGGCTTGGCCGTGTCCGGGTCACCGGCTTCAGCGTTGTCCGCGCCCGGGACTTCCGGCGGCCCCGTAACGTCTGGCCCGACCGCGACCAGCGAAACGGATGCCGTCACCGCATCGGTCGTGTTCCGTCGCCTCCGAGAGGCCCAGCCGCGCATCCTCGCGGCCATCGACGGGATCTTGCGCGCCTTGCCGACCGACTTCACCCCGCGCGAGCTCATCGACCCGGCCCAGGTCGACGCCGTTCTGGCGCGGGCAGTGAGTTTGGACCCCGCGCCCGATGCTTCCCCGCCCGTGCTGTCCGCCCCAGCCGGGGATCTCACGTGACGACCGGTCGGTCCGAGCCTCGTCGCAGGTTCCCCGGTGCGTCCTGGCCGACCAACCGACTAGCTCGTGCCTGTTACCGAGGCCTCGCATGAGCGGCGTCCGTCTGCTGATCACCGGCGGCGCCGGATTCATCGGTTCCGCGATCGTTGAGGCAGCCCTCGCCCGCGGCTACGAGGTGCGCGTGCTGGACTCACTGCGCGCCGACGTGCACGGCCCCGCGGCAGAGTCCACAACTGGTCCGGGCCCGGGCCCAGAAAGTGGGCCCATGATAGAACATGGGCCCCGTTTCCGGGCCCGGGCCCGGAACGTCAGGCCGGCGGGACTGGACCCGCGGGTCGAGTTCGTGCACGGGGACGTGACCGACCCGGCCACCGCAGCCGGCGCCCTCGCCGACATCGACGTGGTCTGTCACCAGGCAGCCAAGGTCGGCCTCGGTGTGGACTTCGCCGACGCCCCCGACTATGTGCACAGCAACGAGGTCGGGACGGCCGTGCTGCTGGCCGCGATGGCCGCGCGGGGCATCCGTCGCCTGGTGTTGGCGTCATCCATGGTCGTCTACGGCGAGGGGAGCTACCGGGGCCCGAACGGCTTCACCCGGCCCGGCCCCCGCTTGGCCAGCGACCTCGATGCCGGACGCTTCGATCCCCGTGACCCGGCCACCGGGGAGCCGCTCGAGCCCGTTCTGGTCAGCGAATCCGATCCGCTCGACCCGCGCAACGTCTACGCGAGCAGCAAACTCGGCCAGGAATATCTTGCGACCGCGTGGGCCCGCTCGACCGGCGGACGCGTCGCAGCCCTGCGCTACCACAACGTTTACGGGCCGGGCATGCCGCAGAACACGCCCTATGCCGGAGTCGCCTCACTATTTCGCTCGGCACTCGAGCGTGGCGAGGCTCCCCGCGTGTACGAAGACGGCCGGCAGCGCCGCGACTTCGTGCACGTACGGGACGTCGCCGCGGCCAACATCGCCGCGCTTGACTTCACCGGGCTCGACTACAGGCCGCAGGCTGCCGGCCTTGGCCGAGCGCACGCCGACTCTGCAGCTGCTGAAATCGCACCCACCGGCTCAATGAATTTCGATGCCGGAATATTTCGTCCGTTCAACGTCGGCAGCGGAATCGTTCACACCATCGGAGACATGGCGACCGCCCTTGCCGCGGCGGCGGGCGGCCCGGCACCCATCGTGACCGGGCAGTATCGGCTCGGCGACGTGCGGCACATCACGGCGTCCTCGGAGCGTTTGCGACGAGAACTCGGCTGGTCGGCGCAAATCTCCTTCGACGACGGAATGCGCGAGTTTGCGACTGCCCCGCTGCGCGCCGCCGTGCGCCCCTGATTGGTCGTCCCGGCGCATCCGTGAGGTGCCACCTTTTGGCCCTTGGGCAGGCCCCGCGGTGCCACCCCTGAGCGGGTGAATGGTCGCAATCGGCGCCGCATCAACACCGCTCAGCCAAGCGGATGCTGCGGCAGCAGCAAATCAAACCGACACCCATTCCCCACATTGGTCACCGTCACCAACCCGTGATGGGCCTCAGCGATCCCCTGAACAATAGCGAGTCCGAGCCCGGCGCCGCCGCTGCGACCGCCGGTTCCCCAGGCAGACACGGTCCGCGGCTCGCTCGCCCGCCACCCGGCCTCGAACACCCGGCCGAGGTCCTGTTCGGGGATACCGCCCGCCGCGTCAACGACCGAGATGATGGCCCGCCCGTCGACGTGCCGGGTTGCAGAGACCACGATCACACTGTCGGCCGGCGAATGTTGGATGGCATTCATCACCAGGTTGCCCACCGCGCGGGCCAGCTGGCGGGCATCCGCTTGCAGCATCAGACCGCGTTCACCCTCGAAGCGCAGGTCGAGCGATTTCGCGAGGGCAACCGGCGCCAGATCGGCCACCGTATCGCTCATCAGGTCATACAGGGAGACCCGTTCGAGCGACAGCTGCAGCGCTCCCGAATGGATTTTGGACAGCTCAAACAGGTCGTCGACCATTCCGCTGAGTCGGTCGACCTGCCCGCGTATCTGCACGTAGTACCGCTCGGGATCTGGCGCCATGCCGTCTTCCAGCGCCTCGGCCATGGCGCGGATTCCAGCCAGCGGGGTGCGCAAATCGTGCGAGATCCAGGCCACGATTTCGCGTCGGGACGCCTCAACGCGTTCTTCCCGCTCGCGGGATTCGGTCAGCCGATCGGCGGTTGCGGCGAGCTCGCCGGCCAGCGCTGCGAACTCCAGACTCGTGTGCCGATCCGGGGAGAGAACCGATTCGCCTCGACCGATGCTCGCCGCGGCGGCCCGAAAATACTTGTTGTCGCGTGCCAGTGAGCGTCCGAGCACCGACGCCATCACAAGCGACACGACACCCGCCACTGCAGCGACCGCGTAGAACACGATCAGATCGTGCGCCGACAGGTACATCAGCGAGGCGACCGCAGCTGTTCCACTGACCACCGATGCGACGGTGGCGAAGGCGACGACGACGATCTGGGCTACCAAAGACCCGCGAGACAGCAGCCGCAACGCAAGCAATCCGAGCGCGCCCACGACCAGCGCGCAGCCGAGTGCGATGCCGGCGACCGCGGCGAACACCGAGGCGGTCATGTCGTGCCGCCGGCATTCTTCGGGCCATCCGCGCTCTGTGCGCCCCGCGCAGTCCCAGCGTTCTCCGCCGACACCGTGCCATCCGCAGCCCCCGCGCCCAGCGGCACAGGGTCGAACCGGTAGCCAACCCCCCAGACCGTGTTCAATACGAGCGGATGCGCCGGGTCGGCTTCGATCTTCTCCCGCAGCCGCCGCACATGCACGGTCACCGTAGACAGGTCACCGAATTCCCAGCCCCAGACCGAGCGGAGGAGTTCCTCGCGGGTGAGCACCTTGGAGGGGCGCCAGATCAGGTAGGCGAGCAAATCGAATTCGCGCGCGGTGAGCACGAGGGGGGTCCCGCGCAGGCGAATCTGGTGCGCGGCCAGGTTGAGCGTGAACTCGCCGGCCTCGAGAATCCCCTCCGGAATCGACTCCGACCGGCTGCGCCGCAGCACCGACTGCACCCGCAACACAAGTTCCCGCGGCGAGAACGGTTTCACCAGATAGTCGTCGGCACCGGCCTCGAGTCCGGCGATGCGGTGCTCTTCCTCGCCGAGCGCGGTGAGCATGATCACCGGAAGGGCGCCCCAATTTTGCCGAATGCGCCGACACACTTCGATGCCGTCGAGCAGCGGAAGCATGCGATCGAGCACGACCAGGTCGGGCGGCACCGCCTCGGCTCGGCGCAGTCCGGCGAGCCCGTCGACGGCTTCGTCCACGACGAATCCGGCGGAGCGCAGGTATTGTCCGACCACCTCACACACCATCGGATCGTCCTCGATGACGAGCACGCGGCGCCCGGCCAAGGCATCGGCTTGCGGCGGCGCGAAATATTGGGAGGGGGACACCCCCTCAGACTAGGCGCGCGGTCGCGTCACCGCGCGGTGCCGCGCGGCCGATCTGTACGCCTGGTCAACGGATGCCCCGCCCCATGCCGCCACTAACCGTTCGGGGACTGGGCCCGGAACGCGGGCCCAGTCTGCAAACTGGGCCCCGGTTCATAGGGTGGGCCCGGTCGATGGCTTGGCTTGCTGTGGAGCTGCTCGGTATCCTTCCCAGGTTCGTAACCACTTTCGCCCTGAACACTCAGACCCTGTGCATAGGGTCGAACGATGACGAGTATTCGGGTTGACGTGGTGCTGCCCTGCCTGAACGAGGCACAGGCGCTTCCGTGGATTCTCCAGCGGATGCCCGCCGGCTACCGGGCGATCGTGGTTGACAACGGATCCACGGACGGTTCGGCGGATATTGCCCGTGCCCTCGGTGCCGAGGTCGTGCACGAAACCCGTCGTGGATTCGGCGCCGCAGCCCACGCCGGGCTCCTTGCCGCGACCGCCCCGATCGTTGCGTTTTGCGACGCCGACGCCTCGATGGACCCGCGCGACTTGCCGCTCGTGGTCGACCCGGTCGCTCAAGACGACGCCGATCTCGTGCTCGGAAGACGCCGCCCAACCACCCGAAATGCGTGGCCGCCGCATGCCCGGTTAGCAAATACCTATCTTTCCTGGCGACTGCGCCGAATAACAGGTGTGAACATTCATGACCTCGGCCCCATGCGGGCCGCCCGCCGCGACCACCTCCTCGCCCTCGATTTGCGCGACCGCCGCAGCGGGTATCCGCTGGAGATGTTTCTCGGCGCTGCCGCGGCCGATTGGCGCATTCGTGAGGTCGACACCGGCTATGCGCCGCGGGTCGGCCGCAGCAAGGTGACCGGAACCGTGCGCGGCACCCTCACCGCCATCCACGACATGTCCGCTCTGCTTCGCGCCAGCAGCGTCGTCCGGAACGAGATTGACGACAGCCCACGCCGGAATGACAGCGACGCCAGTGGCAACGCTGCCCGCGCCAGCCGCATTGGGGACCGCTCATGACCGCCATCGTCGTCATCGCCAAGGAATGCCTGCCCGGCAAGGTGAAGACCCGTTTGCACCCGCCGTTGTCGCTCGGGCAGGCCGCTCTTCTCGCCGCATCGAGCCTCGCCGACACCCTAGCGGTCGCCGCCCAGCTACCCGCGACGCGCCACATTCTCGCCTTCGATGGTGTCACGCCGCCCCCAGAAGCATCCGGTTGGCAGATTCTGCCGCAGACCAGCGGCGGACTCGATGAACGCCTCGCCGCCATCTTCGACCACCTAGACGAGCCGACCCTGCTGCTCGGAATGGACACCCCGCAGGTCAGCGCCGAGCTGCTCGCACCAGTATTCCAAAACTGGAATGAAACGGATGCCTGGTTCGGCCCCGCCAACGACGGCGGGTTCTGGGCGCTCGCGCTGAAAGACCCGAGCGGTGCGCTGCTCCGAGGCATCCCGATGAGCCGCTCCGACACCGGCGCACACCAGCTGGAACGTCTCGATCAGGCCGGCCTCACCGTGCGCCTGCTGCCCGCGCTCACTGACATCGACACCATAACGGATGCCCAGACCGTCGCCTCGATCGCCCCCCACACGCGCTTCGCGCGTGCCTTCGCGGGGGTGCGGGCATCCGCTCAACCCGGTGATGCAAACCAGCCCGCGACCGAACGGCGCTCGCCGGATCGGCCCCCCGCGGAGGGGCGAGCTGTCGACGCGGGTGCCCCCGACCTGCACCCGGTGGCCCCGTACCCGGCCGACCTGCACTCGGCGGCCACGCGCGCTGCCGACCTGCTCACGCTGACCGGAACACGCTCGTGACCCTCGTCTCCCCGCGCCTCTGGGACCAGCCGGCGAAATGGCCGGTCAGCGAGGGTCCGAATGCCGCTGACCGATTCACTTCGGAACTCGTCGGGGAATTGGCCGAGCATGGGGCCGCGAACCGTTCGGCTGCCGACCAGACGACGGCCGACCGTTTTCGGCGCCCTACTACCTTCGGTGCCGGCGGATCCGAACCCTACGCCCAGGCACTGCAAAGCGACGACAACGTGCTCTACCTGCACGGCCGCCGCCACGACGCCGATCCGGAAACGGCCGCCCGCGTTTCCACCATGCACGCCGGACGGTGGAGCGCCGGAGCCGATGCGATCGACCGTTCCCTGCTGGCGGGCGTCGCCGGACCGGTGCTCGATATCGGCTGCGGACCGGGCCGAATGATCCGGGCCGCGATGGACGAAGGCCTCGACGCACTCGGCGTCGACGTGTCACCGACCGCCGTGCGGATCGCCCTGGCCGCCGGACTTGCCGTGCTGCACCGCTCCGTCTTCGATCACCTTCCGCTCGAGGGAACCTGGGCAACCCTGCTGCTCGTCGACGGCAATATCGGCATTGGCGGCGACCCCGACGCGCTCCTCGAACGCTGCGCCGCGCTGCTCGCCCGCGACGGCATGCTCGTCGTCGAGGTTCACCGCGACCCCGAACACGACCTCGCCTATGTGGGCACCCTGCACGACGCCGCCGGACATATGAGCGACGCCTTCCCCTGGGCTGAACTCGGTGTCAGCGCCCTGCGCCGCCGGGCCGCACAAGCAGGCCTGACCCCGGTCGCCGAATGGTCCCGCGGCGGCCGCACCTTCGCCCGCCTGGCTCGCGCCTAGTCGTTTATCTTTCCGGGCCCGGGCCCGGGAATCGGGCCCATGCTGGATCATGGGCCCGGTTCCCTAAGGTGGGCCCGGACCAAGGTGCTTAGGAGTCTGACCGTGCACCGATGATCTTCAACGTCTGAGCGAGACGCGGATGACCCGCTGGCGCCGCTCCCGCAGCAGCGCCCACACCGACAACCCCGCCGTCAAAACCGCCAGCACGAGCCAGAAAATCCCCAGGTTGAGCCCGTAATCCAGCGGCAGCACGGTCGGATTCGCCGGAGCAAAATTCTTCGCCACCATCGTCGGCACCGCGATCAGCGACACAATAGATCCGACCACAATTGCGCCCTGCACGATCGCAATGACCGTGCCGGTCGTCCGCCGCCCGACTCGGCGCAGCGCAATCCCACACGCAAACACGATCGGCGCCAAAATCGCATCGTGCAGCACGATCGCCGCCGCAATCCAGAGCGCCACCCCGGGAATCCGGGTCAGCCGCACCGAATCGAACATCACAAACGCGCCCCAGGCCAGCAGCAGCACACCAGCACCCACCAGCACCAAACGGATGCTCCGCATCCGCCGGCTGGTCGACGCCGCGATCCCGGCCGGTGGCGGAAACAGGCCAGTCCCGGCGTTCTCGGTTGACGTGGTGGCCGAACCCATCGGGGCACCCCTGCCGGTCACCCCCACTCCGGTGTCGACACCGACGTCACCGCCGGCCGTCTCGCCGCGTGATCCGCGCGCATCCGCTCTCATGATTCGATCGCCTCGATTCGGCTCAGCCATTTGGTTTGCAACACCCCGGGCCGCCCCGGCGCGATCATGCGGGCCGGATACCCATGCTCGAGGTCGAGAGTCTCGCCGTTGAGCTCGAGAGCCACGAGCGTGAGCGAGTCGCGCACATATTCCTGGCCCATCTGGGTTTTGCTGAAGCTGCCGCGTTCTTCCAGGCTGATCAGACGAAACGAGGTCTCCGGGTCGGCTTTCATCAGGTCGGCGAGGTCGCGCAGCCGCACACCGCGCCACGTCGCCATCTGACTCCAACCCTCGACGCAGGCGATCGGCAGCCGAACCTCGGTCTGAGGCAGCGCGAGCAGTTCGGCCCGGGTGAAGGAGCGCTCGGTGCCGGCCACCGCGAGGGTAAGAGTCCACGATGAAGCGAGGGCGGCATCCGCCACCTGCGCCTGCTCGCTGGTGCGATTCACCGGAACCCCCTGCTGGCCGACGCCCTTCTTGCGCGGCGCGAACAGGTTGACCGCGTTCAGCGGCGTGAAGGTCTGGCCGGCGGTCAGGGCCACGACGGCCGTCGTGGCGACGCCGACGGTGGTGAGAAATCCGCGCCGGCTGACCCGCGAAGACGGACGCGGCGTCGCATCGATATAGTCGAGCAGTCGCCCGGTGAGGCCCCCCGGCCGAGTCGTGCCCCACAGTCGCACCGCCTCCGCATCAGCCGCCCGGTCGGCCGACACCGCGTCGACCAGATGATCGCCGTCGCCCGAGTCAGAACCCGAACCCGACGACTTACTCCAATACCGCGTAATCACCGGCAGCTTGACCGCAATGTGAATCACCAACAGCCCGATCAGCACCCAGCCGAGCGCAAAGTGCACCTGCCGAAACGGAAAGGGCCACGGATACCACTGAAACGTGTTGAGCAGTCCGATCGTGATCTGCACGAGCGAGGCCCCCACAAACAGGGCGATCGAGGCCCGTTCGAGAAAATGCACGAAACCGCGCACCGGGGGATAGGCGAACAGGTCGGGAAAAACGATGTACAACTTGGCCAGCAGCAGTGGAAAACAGGCGATGCCGGCGATGATGTGCGTGCCCTGGGTTACCTGATACAGAAATTCCGGCCGGGTCGCGAAGCGCATCCAGTCGAGCGGTTCCTGCAGAAAATGGCTGTACAGGCCGGTGCCGAAGCAGATCAGAAAGGCGGCACCGAGCAGCCGCCCGATCACGGTCGCCATGCGCGGATTGCGCACCGGTGACGCCAGCGCTCGCTGGGCCTCATACATCAATTGCCGCATACTTCTATTGCATCACCACAGCGCGTTGCAAACCGGAAAAATTCCTTACGATGTGCGGGTGAGTTGGGGAACGATCACGGGCAAACGAACACCGTACGAGAGACTGAACCGTGCGCATAACGATCATCGCGGTCCTGCTGGTGCTCAGCGCTGCCCTCACCGCATTCAGCGTGACAACCCTCGACCTGTTCCCGCCCGAGCGTGACGAAGTGCAATTGGTGTTGGTCACGGCTGCGCTCTGGTTTGTCTTCGGCCTCGCCTGCTGGCTGCTGCATAAAATCAACGGCAAAGCGGTGGTTGCCCTGATCCTGGCTGGCTCCGCCCTGATCGGCGGCGCGGCCATGGTCGGCCCGCCCAACACGAGTACCGATTCGGCCCGCTACGCCTGGGATGGCATCGTGCAAAACGCAGGAATCAGCCCCTACGCCTTCACCCCAGCGGATGCCCGCCTCGATTCCCTGAGACCAGGCTGGCTGTTCCCGACGCCCCAGAGCGAGGCGGGCGGGGAGGAGAAATGTGTCGGCGAACGCATCGCCACCGCACGCACGACCGACGGCGACCTGCTCTGCTCGTCCCTGAACCGTACGGCCCTACCCACGATCTACCCTCCGGCCAGCGAAATCTTCTTCGCCGGCGTGCGTTTCCTCACCGGACCCGAGCCGGCCTACTGGCCGTTGCAGCTCGCCGGGCTGCTGCTCAGCCTGGGCACCACGGTCATGCTGCTGGTCGGCACTCGCCGCCGAGGCCTCGACCAACGCAACGTCGCCCTCTGGGCCTGGTGTCCACTCGTAGCGACCGAGGCGATCACCAACTCCCACGTGGATATGCTCGGCGTCATCTTCGTCGTCGCGGCCGTATTTCTCGTGTCCACGAAGAAGGTCTGGCGTGGCGGCATCGCCCTCGGGATCGCGATCGGCACCAAGCTCATCCCGGTGCTCGCCGCGCCAGCGCTGCTCCGGCGCGGTGGCTGGCGAATGGTGACGGCATCCGTTCTGAGTTTTGCCCTGCTCTACGTTCCCTATGTGATCGCGACCGGCATCGGGGTCCTGGGTTACCTGCCCGGCTACCTGAGTGAAGAGGGGTATCAGGACGGGTCGCGGTTCGCGCTGGTGTCCCTGGTGGCGCCGGGGGCATCCGCTGTGATCGTCGCTGGCCTGATTCTGGCCATCGTCGCCGTGCTGGTGATTCTCAAGACCGACCAGAACCAGCCGTGGGTCGGCCAGCTCGTCATGATCGGCGCGACCCTGCTCGTACTCAGCCCTCGATACCCCTGGTATGCGCTGCTGCTGCTGCCGTTCGTGGCGCTCAGCGGCCGCTGGGAATGGCTGCTCGTGCCGATGGCGCTCACGCTGCGTCTGCTGGTGCCGAGCGTTCCGCTCACCCGAGCGTCGATCGCGATCGCGATCATCGTGATCGTGGCGGTTTCCCTGCGTCGCGCTGGTCCAGGCTCAGTCAAGCGGATGCTGCGCCCCCTGCGCGCCCGCCGGTCCTGACCTCGCCGCTTGGCAGCCCTGCCTGACCGCCCTGCTGTCTGACCGCCGTGCCTGACCGCCTTGGTGCGGCAGCCCGCCTCAACCCGCTCGCGGCACTCGTTAGAGTTCGTGGCATCCCTAGCACCGGGCGCCCGTTTCGCTAACGAGTGCCGCGAGGCGCACACGTGCCGCAAAGGCCCCCGGGCACGCAACAAACGGGGCCCGCCGTGTGGCGAGCCCCGTTTGTGCTGTACAGCCGAAAGCTGTGGAGAAGAACTACTTCGTGGCGGCGGTGATGGTTGCGATGCCAACGAGCATCTGGTCGGCGACGGCGTCGGTGCTGAAGGTGGAGTTCAGCAGGCCGGCGGCGACGGAAGAGATGTGAACCGTGGTGCCGGTGAGGATGGCGTTGTCGCCGTCCATCTTGAGCGGCTCAAGGGTTCCACCGTAGAGGTCGAACAGCAGGGCCTGGGTGGCAGCGGACTCGCCGTTGACCGAGACGTCACCGAAGAGCTCCGAGGTGCCCGGGTCGATGGTGAAGTTGGTCAGCTCGACGACGATGTCGCCGGCGGTCAGCGAGAAGCCGGATCCCTCGTGCTCAATGGAACCCTGAACGAAGGGGCGGTAATCTTCGGCCGGGTCGTAGTAGTCCACGTTTCCGCCGGTGATCGGGAAGTGCAGGCTGCCCTCTTCCAAGGTGGCCGTTCCCACGGTTCCGGCGGCCAGGCCGAGGCTCGTCAGAGCGGCGCCGAAGTCGGCGTCGAGCAGCACGGCGGTGTCCACGCCGGACAGGCTGGGGATCGAGGCGAGCGGCGTCGGGTCAGCGGAGGCCGAGTCGGAGGAGCTGGAGCTCGAAGCGGGCGCCGGGGTCGTCGTGCCGGCGTCCGACGAGCAGCCGGCGAGACCGGCGATGAGAATTCCGGCGGAGGCGAAACCAATGGTGGCCTTGGTGAATGTGCGCATGGGATGAATCCTTTTCTGTCAATCGAGCAGGTGGTGTTGGGGTCTGCATGGTGTTCGGTTCCACCCTTGAAATGGTTTGGAATTGCCTCAATCCGTTACCGTTCTGTTACTTAATTCAGCAAACGTTCAGACAATACTGGCGCGCCAAACACCCCTCAATCCCGCTCCTGGACAGGGATCGACGCTGATCAGCCGAGCGGATGCCGCCCTCGCTCGCGGTCCACGTTCTGACCACATGCGAGCTTTTCAAGCGCGCGCCGCGCCGACCTGCGCAGCGGTTTGGCATCAGCGGATGCCCGACTTGGGCGCAGCACGGCTTGCGCAGCCCAAGCGGTGACGGCCGAGAAGTGGCGGCGGCCTAGAAGTGGCGGAAGCGATCCGGTGCGAGATCCCACGGGTCTTTGCCGAGCAGCTCGGCGACTCCGCGAAAGACGCAGGTCTCGATCATCATGCGCTGGTGCATCTCGTCGTTTTCGTGCAGGCGGGACAGTCGCTGAATTGGCAGCCGGTAGAACACCACCCGATTCGTCGCCGGCGTGACCATCCAGCGTTCCACGCCGATGCCCGGCTTCACCGAGCGCGGACCGGAGGCCACCTCGAACACGGCGTGGCCGAGTTCTTCCGGCCAGACGCCGCGCAGGTATTCGATCGTGGAGGCGACCGTTATGTCGAACAGGTCGATTCGGGTGCGCAGCGGCGGCAGAAACGGACCGGTCGCCGAGCTGCGAATTCCGCGGCCGTGCCGGTCGCGCCCGCGACCGCGTACGGTCGGTTCGGGCGCTGCAGAACGTCGAGATCGGGCCATGCTGCCATCCTAGGCGGGTCGACGGGTACCCTGAGAGGCAATGACATTCCGTCCGTGTTCCCGCGTTGCCTGCCTCGAACCCTCGGTGGCCACGCTCACCTTTGACTATCGAGACTCGCTGGCCGTACTCGGCCCACTCGCCGGCCGCAAAGAACCGCACACCTTCGACCTCTGCGCACGGCACGCGGAGCGAACGACCGCTCCGCAGGGGTGGCAGCTGATGCGGCACCGCCTCGTCGCCGACGAGTCCGACCCCGTCGAGTAGCCAGCTCCGACTTGCCCCGGCCGCCTCGTCCCGCGGTCGAACCCCTGACCCGGCCCGCTGCCCTGCTCGTCTATTGGGCCGTTTCGGCCTCGCCGACTGGTGGCCGTTTCGGCCTCTTGGAATTACTTCGTTGACAAAACCTGGCCGTCTCGTCCCGCAGGCCGTCTGCCCACGGAAGTGGGCAGCATCCGTTCCGCCGCTGCTTAGCATTATCAGCGTGCGGTCGAACCAATTTTCGTCGGGGGCGTTCAGGCGGAAATGGCAAGATAGCACCATGACTGTCGCTTCGGCCACCGCGCCCCCCACGTTCACCTATAAGATCGCCGATTTGTCACTCGCCGAGGCTGGACGCCACCAGTTGCGCCTGGCCGAGAACGAGATGCCCGGGCTCATGGCCCTCCGCACCGAATTCGGCGAATCGAAGCCGCTCGCCGGAGCCCGCATCGCCGGATCCCTGCACATGACCGTGCAGACCGCCGTGCTGATCGAGACCCTCGTCGCGCTCGGCGCCCAGGTGCGCTGGGCCAGCTGCAACATTTTCTCGACGCAGGACGAAGCCGCCGCCGCGATCGCGGTCGGCCCCACCGGCACAGTGGATGCCCCGGCCGGCGTTCCCGTGTTCGCTTGGAAGGGCGAAACCCTCGAGGACTACTGGTGGTGCACCGCGCAGATCTTCGACTGGAGCACTGAAGCGCAAGCCGCCGGAACCAGCTGGACCGGCCCGAACATGATCCTCGACGACGGCGGTGACGCCACCATGCTCGTGCACAAGGGTCGCGAGTTCGAATTGGCTGGCGCCGTACCAGCGGATGCTGCCGGTGACAGCCACGAATACGGCGTCATTCTCGCCGCCCTCCGTCGCTCTCTGGCCGAGTCAACCGACCGCTGGACCCTGGTCGCGGCCGACCTCATGGGCGTCACCGAAGAGACCACCACCGGTGTGCACCGCCTCTACGAGCTCGCAGCGAGCAAGGAACTGCTCTTTCCGGCCATCAATGTGAACGACTCCGTCACCAAGAGCAAGTTCGACAACAAGTACGGCATTCGCCACTCGCTGCCCGACGGCCTCAACCGGGCAACGGATGTGCTGATCGGCGGCAAGGTCGTCTTCGTCGCCGGTTATGGTGACGTCGGCAAGGGCGCCGCCGAAGCGCTGCGCGGCCAGGGTGCCCGCGTCATCGTGAGCGAAATCGACCCGATTAACGCCCTGCAGGCGGCGATGGATGGATTCCAGGTCGCCCGCCTCGACTCCGTCGTCGAACAGGTCGACATCTTTGTCAGCGGCACCGGAAACTTCAACGTCATCGGTGTCGACCACATGCTGCGCATGAAGCACCTCGCCATCGTCGCGAACGTCGGTCACTTTGACAACGAGATCGACATGGCCTCGCTCGAGTCGCTGCCGGGCGCCGTCAAGGTTCAGATCAAGCCGCAGGTCGACGAATGGCGTCTGCCGAGCGGGCGCAGTGTGCTCGTCCTGTCCGAGGGACGCCTGATGAACCTCGGCAATGCCACCGGACACCCCTCGTTCGTGATGAGCAACTCGTTCACCAACCAGGTGCTCGCGCAAATCGAGCTGTATGTCTCACCGGAGAAGTACCCGGTGGGCGTGTATGTGCTGCCGAAGCTGCTCGACGAGAAGGTAGCGCGCCTGCACCTCGACGCCCTCGGGGTGGAGCTGACCGTGCTGACCCCCGAGCAGTCCGCCTACATCGGTGTTCCCGCCGAGGGCCCGTACAAAGTAGCCCACTACCGCTACTAGCCCCCGTCCGGACCGGGCCCATGTTCTATCGTGGGCCCGGCTCCATAAGGTGGGCCCGGTCGTTCGAGTCGGGGAGCGGTTTCGTGGTTCTCGCTGGTCGAGGAGTGGGCCCGTTTTGGCCCGCGTCTCGGCGCGGAGCCGGGCGACACGCCCGGGTGGGGGGCGTTTTGACGGGTGGGTGGTCTGGCCGTAATGTATCTATACGTACCCCAAAGGTGCGGAAAGCCGCAGTGCTTTCCGGCCTCATGTGGGACCATCTTCTAGCCAGATCAATGTAGGGTGCTTGTTTCAAGTGCGTCTGTGTTGGGCTAGGATTGTAAGTCCTTCTTGCTGTTTCTGGTTGGTTGAGTCGCGTGGTTTTGGTCGCTGTTTTGCGCCTGAAACTGGGTGTTTCCTCGATTTGACAGGGACTGGTTAGAGGGTCTAAGTTAGACAAG
>NZ_SOFE01000025.1 GCF_004402405.1 Cryobacterium levicorallinum | reverse complement strand
TCTGTGAGGAACTTTGAACGGTTCTCACTGACCATCGCACGGTGGTTCGTTACGTTGTTATTCCAACGATCGAACCCCGGGAATTACACCACTGCACGGGACGTGACCGAGATCGAAGCGACTTTCCTGTGGTGGGAGCCGGGCTGTGTTCACACGAAATCGGCGTGAATTCCTGGGCGGTCCCAAAGGAAACGTCAGCGGGACATCGGTGCGTACGGTTAGGGATCCTCCGGCGGCCGTTAGCTACGCAGCGCCGAGCCCTTCAGTCGACATCGCGGGGGTAGCCGCGCCGCGTGAGTTCTTCGAGGACGGGGCGCAGCTGCTGTTCTCGCTCGGCTTCTGCATTGTTTCGTTTTGCGATGATTGCATCGACACCAGGTACGAACTTGACCACGAATTCGGGAATCTCCTCAGGGTCCATAGAGCTGACCACCCAGCCGCCCCTCGCTACGTAGGCCGGGGCGCCAGCTTCCTCGAACATCTGACGCATATCGTCGCTGTACGAGCGCACGGCCTCGCGATCGATCTGCACCTGCACGGCGTACTGCCTGGGACCGTGGGCGTCCCCGATCATCCCAATTCGCAACCATGACAGTAGAACTGGCGGAGTCGCCGCGATTACTCGAGCTCGGAAGTCGTCCTCCGCTTGCTGTTCTTCAGCGCGTTCGGAGGCAACCGTCGCGCGTCGAGCCAGGACGGCGGATTCCGCACCAGCAAGAGCTACCTCGATGCGAGTCATAGCAGTAGCAAAGTCACCCTCGATCTCAGTAATGACGAGTTCGCCATCCTCGTGGATCAAGAACCGGCGGTGGCCCGGCCATGGCCCGTTCAGTTCCTCGGAAATCGCGCCGGCCCATTCGTTGTATTCCGACGGCGACGGCACATCTTCAAGGGTGAAGGTAACCGTCGTGCGGTCGCCGGTCAGCTCGGCCCGATAGCTGCGAATTTTAGCGTGAGCATCGTCGAACCGCCGCTCGTGCCGTCGCGCCTTGTTTCGGCGGCGTCGCCGATCCTCCTGCCGAGCAGCTGGGCTTGCCTCAACGGCTGTGGCGAAGGTGAAGACGAACACGAGGGCACGCTGCACTTCCTCAAGATTGAGCAGCTCGGGACGCTGTTTTGCTTCGAGGAACCATAATGCCTCGCTCGGTTCAAGGGCGATGGCAGTCAGCAGCGCGACCTCCTGAAGCGCGACCACTTTGGGGTCGTCGCCGCCAATGGACCCGAACCCTGGCTCATAGCGAGCGTGACGGGGGTGCCAACTTTGAGTTAGACGACACCACGAAGCTGCCCCAGATCCCAGCGACAACGTCGTAAGCCTTGACAACCGAGGCCATCGCAGCGGCCGAGTCGCTGCTCCGCATGAGCGCCTCCGCAACATCGAGATGCTCCCGGATCTTTTCGTCTTCGACCGCGCTCGAGTAAAGCACGTCATCGAGATCAACGCCATAGGCGAACGTCACGACACTGGCGATTACCCGCTGGGTGGCGATGACCCATTGCGGAAGTTCGTCGCGGTCGACACCGGTGCCGGCGTGCTGGATCACATTGCGAACTCGGTGCAGCCGCCGCCGGGACGTTTCAACACCGGCATCAGGTATCCAGCCATGACCGCGGAGAGCTTGCAAGGGTTTCTCGACAAGATCGCGGTCGGTGAAAGTTCCAAGAAAGTACTCGGCCGCGGTGAATACGGTGCGCTCAATGGCAGCGTCAAGGAGAATCACCGCCGCTTGACGGTGCACCGCTCCGGGCGCTCTGGCTTGACCGGCTGCGAGATCTCGAAGTGATCGGATAGCGACTAAGTTCGCTAGGTCGTTCGGCGTCAACGGCATGACTCCATCATGCCGGGTCACGGCAATCGGCCGGCTGTTATGTTGCAACGTGCTGTCCGTCAGGCGATCCGAGCTCGGGATCTTCAACGACCTTACCGAGCACGCGAATGAACTATTAAGCGAAACGTCGCGACAGGTCAGTAGCCGAACCTCCTACGGGACGGCTCACTTGGCGACCCCGTACTGTGACTTTGGCGCTCTTTGGCGGCATCTTGTGATCGCTATGTGGTGTTGGGGAAGTTCAGTAGTCATTAGACAATAAGTGTTGCGCAATAACTGTTGTTTGTATATGGTCGTTCTCATGACACCTCGCGATACCTTGCGTACCACGCTCACTTCGGCTGCGTCGATGCGCGTACTCGCTCATCCAACGCGTCTGCGTCTTCTCGGTCTGTTGCGCGAGCGCGGGCCGCAAACTGCCACCCAACTTGGTGACGTCGTAGACGAAGCCCCTGGCACCATTAGTTATCACCTTGGCAAGCTTGCGTCGTTCGCTCTGATAGAGCCCGCTGCCGTACAGAGCGCCGACCAGCGTGAACGCTGGTGGAAGGCCACTACCTTGCTCACGAGTTGGGAGCCCGCCGACTTGCTGGAGGATCCCGACAAGCTCGCTGCATCTTCCACCCTGCAAAAGTCGATCGCTCAGGCGTACGCCACTCGTTTCACCGACTACATCGACGCGGCGCCCACCCTGCCACGTGAATGGGTCGCCGCCGGCGCCAGTAGCGACCGCAGCCTGCGCCTCACCGTCGATGAACTCACCGCTATGCGAGCCGAGCTGGAAATCCTCGTTGACCGGTGGCTCGACACGAGTGCCGCCCACGACACGGCTACCGCCGATGGCGCCGAACCCGTGGTCCTTGTGTACCAGGCCTATCGCCGGCCCTGAGTCAGCCCGCCAATGACGAAGAACAACGCGGATCATCGTCTTCGCGACCGCCGCGCCACCGCCTCCCTCTCAGCACTCCTAGCCGCACACGCTATCTCGCAAACCGGCAATGTGGTCACGGCATTCGCCGTCCCTTTCTACGTCCTCGGCCTCGGCGGGTCAGGCTTTGATGTGGGAATCGCCGCGTTCTTCGCAACCGTACCGGTGGTCGTCGGCGGGGCACTCGGCGGCGTCGTCGTTGACAGAGTCGGCCATCGCCGGGCAGCAATCGTCGCAGACCTCGTCAGCGGAGCGGCCGTTCTGGCCATTCCGGTACTGGCGCTGACTGTCGGGCTGCCGTTTTGGTCGCTTCTCCTTCTGGTATTCGCAGGCGGACTGCTCGACACTCCCGGACAGACTGCCCGACGCGTCATGCTGCCCAAACTGACGGCTCGCGCGGGTGTGCGACTCGAGCAAAGTGTTGGCCTACTCGACGGTTCCGAGCGGTTCGCCAAGCTGATCGGCGCCTCAATCGCTGGACTACTTGTGGCATCCGTAGGACCGATCGCGGCCCTCTTCGTCAACGCTGCCACGTTCGCAGTTTCGGCTCTGCTCACTTGGACATTCGTGGCCGCCGTGCCAGCCTTGCTCGACCAGCCTGAAACCGGCAACGACGCCGACCCTCCCCACGCGTCCTACTGGTCGGACCTCGCCGAGGGATTTCGATTCGTCATCCGAGACCCTCTGATGAGACTGATCGTCGGGCTCGTTCTCTTCACCAATCTCCTCGATGCCGCCCGCGGGTCAACCCTGATGCCTCTTTACGCCAACGATCGGTTAGACGGCGCTGCCGCGCTGGGCCTACTCGTCGCAGTGATGGGCGGTTGCGCGCTGGTCGGCAATATTGCCTTCGGCTTCGTCGCACACCGTGTTCCCCGGCGCAGTACTTTGGCAGTGTGCTTCGCGCTAGCTGGCGGGCCATCCAGCGCCGCCTTCGCCGTCGGTGCACCCCTACCAGTCCTCGTCGCAATGACCGCGCTCTCCGGCCTCGCAGCGGGAGCGATCAATCCAATTCTCGGGACCGTTGAGCTCGAACGCGTCCCCGAACACATGCGCGGCCGAGTTTTCGGCCTCATCAATGCCGGCGCCTGGGCTGGTGTGCCGTTCGGTGCTCTACTCGGGGGCATCGCCGCCGACACGATCGGCCTACCACTAGCTTTCGGCATCATCGCAGTCGTTTACACACTCGTTACCCTGAGCCCGCTCACGGGCGGTTCCTGGACGCACATGGAACGACGTCCGGACAAGACAGCCACGATCGACGGTTCCAACGCCCGGTGAGCGACCACCATTTATCGCGGCAAACGTCTTTCCACCCATGGGATACAAGACGTCTCACGCCCATGTCTCAACTTCCACCACGTTCGCCTGAATCGTGCGACGCGCCGATTCTCATAACTACGTCGCATAACCGCATGCCTGAACCGTGGTACCCACCACTGGTTATGAGACACCCCGAGAGCAGAAATGACGAAACTGATCGGTGTCATTTTTCGAATTCGTCTGCACAGATGTCCGTACTCGCGTCCACACCTCGCGCCAGCCACCGACGAACCTCAATTCCCGTAAAGGGAACCCTCTACGGGACTTTCCCCCTCCGCCGAGGTTGCGAGATGAACAAACGGTCTTGGCGACCGGAGCCGGCCAACTGGTCGGCGAAGTAAGATACGTCGCGGCGGTAGCCAAGGCACCGCCGCCCAATCCAACAATTCAGACAAGCGACCCAACCGCCGCCAGCTTGTCAGCGCCGCCGATATTGACGATTCCACAAGTTGCTTTGACGGAGCACGTTGGAGCCACGATATACAACGCGGCGCGATGCCCCCCGAATCCAGATCGTCGGTGAAAACACCTTGGTGGATGTCCCAGGCCGGATCGCACGAGGGGTCTACGGAATTTCGGCCGCGAGTATTCTGCGTGGCGAAACACTGGCTGCGGCCGCCAGCACTCCGCTCAGGGCGATCACCACTGCGCTGACGAACACAGTCTCGAGGTTGGTCGCACTTCCGATGGCGCCGCCGACCAGGGCGCCCAGCGGCACGGTACCCATTCCGATGAGGCGGTAGCTGGAATTGACCCGACCCAACAATTCCGGCGGGATCAGCCTTTGCCGCATGGACACGAGCGCCACATTGGTTGCTCCCAGGCAGATGGCCAGGAGTACGAAGGTGGGGGCCACTGCTTGGACGTAGGGGACTATCCAGGGCACGAGCAGCAGGAGCGAGATGGCGGAAGGCCCACCGAGGATCAGCATGGTCTCACCCAGTCGCAGCACCAAGAACTCTGCCAGAAACGCTCCCATTACTGACCCCACTGCCAGCGTGACGAGCAGGACGCCATATTCGGGGGGCGTGAGTTCGATTTCCGACCCGGGCCCGGATGCCCAGAGCACGAAGATGGAGAAATAGGCCGTGAAGGCGAGATTGAGAGTGCCGGACAGCACGGCGACGCTGCGAAGCAGGCGGTGGTGCACTAGGAAGGAGATCCCTTGGGCGATGTCAGCACGAACTGTGGTTTTTTCCGGGCGATCGGCCCTGAACGAGCCTCGGAGCCTGATCAGGACGAGAGCGGACAGGGTGAACAGGAAACCGGCGATGCCGAAAACACAAAACGCGCCGAATCCAATCAGTACGCCGGCCAACGGTGCAGCCAGGAAACTATTGGCGGCATTCTGCACTGCCGTGAGCCGACTGTTCGCACTTGTGAGTTGCGCGCGTGTCACGACGAGTGGGATCAAGGACTGCGAGGAGACGTCCGAAAATACCTCACTGATTCCTGCCAGGAATACGACGACATAGAGCAGCGGAAGCGGAGCCACTCCGGCAACGGCCGCTATTGCCGCGCTGAGGAGCAGTGCTGCACGCGTCCAGGCGAGAGCGACGATGATCTTCTTCCGGTCTCGTCGATCCGCCAGCGCTCCAGCGTGTAACGCGAAGATAAGCCACGGAAGGGAAGCCATGGCCGTGACTAGGGATACCAGCAACGGTGAACGGGTCAGGCTTGCCGCGAGCAGCGGCGCCCCGGTCAGTAGGAGGCCGTCCGCAAGGTTGCCAATTCCCGTTGCAGTCAGGAGTGTCGCGAACTTCCCGCCGAGCGGTGGACGCTTCATGTAAACTCATTTCAAATAAGTTATGCAAACTTTTTCTGCAAAGGTACTCTGCAATATGACTGATCGCAAACATGATGCGCCCGCCCTCGATGCCTCCGCGCTGAAAGCACTCGGGCACCCCCTGCGCCTACGTCTCTACTGGGCGCTCGTCAACGATGGTCCGGCCACCGCGACAATGCTCGCCAAATCCACAGGAGAGTCCACCGGTGATACGAGTTACCACCTCCGCGCTTTGGCGAAGTATCATCTCCTCGAAGACGCGCCCGACCTCGGCACAGGAAGGGAACGATGGTGGCGGGCAAACCCCGAAGGTTTCTCCGTCAATAGGAGTCTGCACAGCGACGATCCCGAAGCAGCGGCTGCCGTAGCCCTACTCTTAAACCGAACCGCTCGCGAACGCGTCGTCCACCTGACGGACTGGGCTTCTGCCCTGGATCGCGAATCTCGAGCCTGGGTCGACGCCAGCATCACCACGTCCGAATCTCTGAATCTGAGTGCCAGATCGCTTACTGACATGGTCTGTGAAATTAGGGACGTCATCGCTCGCTACCAGGCATCGCCTCCACAGCCGGATGCCGAGACCCGACACGTGTTGGTCTACTTTGATGCACTTCCGGCGCTCCATTCTGCCAACTGAGAGCGTGGGTGCGGTGTGCCGGGAGGCACTCGTCATTTTCCGTACTCGTCTGCAACGCGTCGGGCCGGTCCCGTAGGGGGAACCCCTTGCGGGACGAGTCGCGGAAAGCCCGTGCCATGGTGCGGTTGTGAACGTCTGTGCCTAAATCGATCGTTTCTGAGTCGGGGTTATCGGAGGCCGTCGACGTCGACGACACGCCGTCCCTTGTGGTTTTTGCCGCGAAATGGCGGTGTTCTTTCATTTCAGAATGGCGGTTCTGCTGCGCCTTAAAGGAAAGTGTGCCAGCCTGTGATCGCATGAGCGGCCACATACCGCTCAGGTATCGGTTACTTCGGGCCCAGAATCGTGACGATGTCGCATAACCGAAGTAGGCCTTCACCTTTTTGTGGACGCGAACCGGTTTGTGCGTACGAACGGAGGGAACCGTGCAACTCATAACCGGTGCGGCCGAGGCCGACTGGATTGATATTGCGCTTGAGTTTTCTGCTCGCGTCATAGGCACCGTCCCAGGCGGCTACGAAGCCTACCTGCGAATTTTTCACCCTGGTGTGGCGATAACGGTCACCTCCATGGAAGGAACAGGCTTCACCGCAGTGAGCTGGGGCGCCGTTGCTCAAGCTACCGGCGCCACCGTGCACCCCGCTATGCAGTGGACCTCGATCATCGGTAACTGTTGACGCCGACTGAAAACAGGGCCAGAAACGCCAACTGAAAACAGGGCCACCAACCATTATGGAAGGTGATCAAATTGGATGATTGGGCTGAGATTCGCCACCTGCATTTGACGGGGAAGCATTCGAAACGGGAGATAGCGCGGCTCGTTGGGGTGTCTCGCGGGACGGTCGATCGGGCGTTGGCCGTCGATCGGTCGCCGACGTATCAACGGGAGCCGACGGGGTCGAGCTTTGACTCGTTCGCCGCCCAGGTGCGGGTGTTGCTCGCGGCCACACCGAGGATGCCGGCCGCGACGGCTGCAGAGCGGGTGGGATGGTCGGGATCTCCGTCGTTGTTTCGGGCCAAGGTCGCCGAGCTCCGACCGGAGTATGCGGTCCCGGATCCTGCAGACCGACTGGTGCACCCTGCCGGTTTCCAGATCCAGTGCGATCTCTGGTTCCCGCACGAGGACCTGCCGATGGGGCATGGCCAGGCTGCTGCGCCGCCGGTGCTGGTGATGACGTCAACGTTTTCGGGGTTCATCCAAGCGCGCATGTTGCCGTCGCGGACGACACCGGATCTGCTCGGCGGAATGTGGTCGCTGCTGCAGGAGGCCGAAGCTGTTCCGACGCGGTTGACGTGGGACAACGAGACGGGCATCGGCCGTGGGAAACTCACCGAGCCCGCTGCCGCTTTCGCTGGCACCCTCGGCACTCAGATCAAACTGCTCAAAGCCCGCGACCCCGAGTCCAAGGGCATGGTCGAACGAATGAATCGGTTCTTCCGCAGCCGCTTCATGTCAGGCCGCACTTTCACCTCTCCTGATGATTTCAACGAGCAGCTCGCCGCGTGGTTACCCGTGGCGAACAATCGTCTCTCCCGGTCCCGCCGTGGTCGACCCAACGACCTTGTCAGCAGTGATCGGGCCGCGATGCGCGGGCTGCCGCCGATGGCACCGGAGGTGATGTTTCGCAACAGCGTTCGGCTGCCACGCGATTACTACGTTCGAGCGTTCAGCAACGACTACTCCGTTGACCCGGCCATGATCGGCCGCGTCGTCGACGTGGCGGCGAGCCTTGACCGTGTCACTGTTCACCACGACGGTGTCCTCATCGCGGCGCACCGCCGAAAATGGGCGCGACAACTCACCGTCACCGACCCCGCGCACGTCCTCCGCGCGGCCGAGCTGCGCACCCAGTTCCAAGCTCAACGCGCCCGCCGGCCCCCGAGCACGACCATCGTCGAGATCGCGTCGTTGACTCGCTATGACGAACTCTTCAACGTGGACCTTGAACCGGCGCCGACCGTGCTGGCGGTCGCGTCATGATCGGCCCGGAAGCGGCCTCGCAGATTGAGTACTACGCCCGGGCTCTCCGAGCACCCCGAATCAGTGAAGCGTTCCGCCGCCTCGGCGACAAGGCCCGCGACGCGGGGTGGTCCCACGAGGAATACCTAGCCGCCGTGCTCTCCAAAGAAGTCTCCGAACGCGAAGCTTCCGGCGCCGGACTGCGAATCAAAGCCGCACGGTTCCCGGGGTTCAAGACCCTCGAGGACTTTAACTTTGAGCACCAGCCCTCCGCCGACCGAAACCTGATCGCGCACCTGGGCACGAGTGTGTTCCTCACCGAAGCGAAGAACGTTGTCCTGCTCGGCCCTCCCGGAACGGGGAAAACGCACCTCGCCGTCGGCATCGGGATCAAAGCCGCCAAAGCCGGCCACCGGGTCCTCTTCGACACCGCGACGGGCTGGGTAGCCCGCCTGCAAGAAGCCCACTCACGGGGCAAACTTGCCGCCGAACTAACCCGGCTGCGCCGTTACAGCCTGCTGATCGTCGACGAAGTCGGCTACATTCCCTTCGACCAGGACGCCGCGAACCTGTTCTTCCAACTGGTGTCCTCGCGCTACGAACACGCGTCGCTGATCATGACCAGCAACCTGCCGTTCGCCCGGTGGGGTGACGTCTTCGGAGACCTCACCATCGCCTCCGCCATGATCAACCGCATCGTTCACCACGCCGACGTCATCAGCCTCAAAGGCAACAGCTACCGGCTCAAGAAACACGAGCCCGCCGCAACTACGGCACACTAGAAACACACGAAAGTGGCCCTGTTTTCAGTTGGCAGAAATGGCCCCATTTTCAGTTGGCGTTAAGATGTGTCTTGAGGGATCGTCAGATGAGCTGCTCTGAAAGCACCGCTGCAACTCCCACGCCTCTTGCAGATCGAGGCGTCACGTCCCGAGCAATGGGGACGAGCAGCGGTAAATTTAAGATGCGGGTTAAGCGCGACGGCTACGAATACTGGCTGAGCAGCGTTACGCAGTCGAGTACGAGATCCTGCTGACGGCCGCAAGCGCCGGGTGGGCGTCGCTCGTGCGCAACAGCGGATGGATATTACCTTCGCTAGAGTGTTAGATTCGAGACGAAGCCCAATTGGATCTGGAGCAGAATCATCGACGACGAATATCAGCAGTTGGCTATTGATTTTAAAGCACTTGGCTCCAAGGCGGAACTGCTGGTCCGTGATCTCCTTCATATGGTGAATCTCGATGTCCACAACGTGACACATCGGATAAAGTCGCGAGAGAGCGCGCGTACTAAGGCGCAGAACAAACTCAATTCGGCGTCTATTGTTCCTCTGACGGACCTTCTGGGCCTCCGGATCATCACGTACTTTCCGGATCAAGTTGACCTGATAGCCATGCTCATTGAGCGTGAGTTTCTGGTCGATTCTGAGAAGTCTGTTGATAAGCGTGCCATTCTCGATCCTGATCGCTTCGGCTACTTGTCTACGCATTATGTTGTGTCTATCGGTCCTTCGAGATCGTCGCTTACCGAGTGGACGGCGTACCAAGGAGTGAAGTTTGAGATTCAAATCCGATCGATTCTTCAGCATTCGTGGGCGGAGATTGAGCATGATCTTGGCTATAAGGCCCCGGGCTCTGTCCCGAATGCTGTGCGCAGGCGGTTCTCGCGGCTTGCGGGGTTACTCGAATTAGCCGATGCGGAGTTTGTAAGCATCCGCGACGAGCTGAAGGATTATGAGACGGAAGTGCTTAAAGCTGTGTCCGCCGGGGAGGATGCCGACATTAATAGAGACTCGGTTATCGCGCTTATCAGAGAGGACCCGACATCTAAGCGCCTCGACAAGCAGATTGCCCAGCTGGCGGGCGCTTATCTAGAGCCGGTCGAGGATTACTATGCGGCTGACAGGAGCTCAGACCTGCTAAGTCTGGACTTCAAATCAACCAGAGCGTTCTTGAAATCTATCGAAGGTACCGAAGACTGGATAGTAAGGTTTGCCGCTGCGTGGTTAGTCGAACCGAAGCCCGAAGGATCATACACGCGATTTGGAGAAGAGTCTCAAAGGAGCGCATTGCCAAGCGGTATCGGTTTGTTGTATGCCTACCGTCACTTGCTCCTCCAATCAGGATCGAAGGCCCAAATCCTTGAAGAGTTCTTCCACGAGCGAGACCAGACTGAGGAAGCCATTGATTTGGTGCGCAAAATCCATGACTCTACCAAAGAGGTTACGGTCTAGATTCGTCACGAGGAGTTGCGGCATGAAAAGACCACTGATGGCGGTGGACTGCCACATGCTAGTTGGAAGATTGCGAGCATCCACAATTGCGCTCGACTTCTAAGCCGTCGCGAAGCTGACCGAGTGGGCCCGCAGCGGTTTTCTAAGCTGATCCGGGTGGATCTCGGTGGCCGGCACGGCGAGCGGCCAAGGACCGCCGTATTCCCCGAGGTGGGAAGCGAGGAGTAACAGCGGGAAGCAAATTTGGATATGCACCCAGAGTGTGGCCACCCTGGGTGCATCGGGCTCTTGGCCACGACGACCCATTTCCTCGTGGCAGGCGAGAGCAGTCGCCCGATACGTGCGCATAAACATGGCGTAGAAGCGTCCCTCGAATTCCTTTGTGGGTCGCAGCGCACCTTCGTCACGACGGTGGAGGTGACCACGGTGACGGTGTCCATGCGGGTGATGAGCGCCGGCGACGGGTACAAGTACCTGCTGCGCACGGTCGCCGCAGGTGACGGCAAACGCCTGCTGTCGACCCCGCTGACTCGCTACTACACCGAGGAAGGCACGCCGCCGGGCCGGTGGATGGGCGGCGGGCTCCATGGTCTTGGCGAGGGATTCGTCGTTGATGGCGATGTGGTCACCGAAGCGCAGCTTCAACTGCTCATCGGGCTAGGCCGCGACCCGGTGAGCGGCGAGCCCCTCGGGCGCGCATACCCGGTGTATCGCTCTGCCGCCGACCACGCCCTGGACCGGCCACGCGCCGACGGTGACGGTGTTACCGAGCGGGCTGCGGCATCTGCTGTGGAACAGCCGAACGAGAAACGGCGGCGGGCCGTGGCCGGCTACGACTTCACATTTTCGATTCCGAAGTCGGCGAGTATCCTCTGGGGTGTTAGCGACACGGCCACGCAGGAGCTCATCGTGCAGGCTCACCATGCGGCGGTGGCCGAGGTGCTTGCCTACATGGAGCGCGAGGTCGCGGCGACGCGCACCGGCACGACCGCGCAGGGCGGCGCCGTGGCGCAGGTCGATGTGACCGGACTGATTGCGACGGCGTTCGATCATTTCGACAGCCGGGCCGGCGACCCGCACCTGCACACGCACGTCGTGATCAGCAACAAGGTGCAGACCGTGCTCGACGGAAAGTGGCGCTCGCTCGACGGCCGGCCGATGCACGAGGCCGTGGTGGCGCTTTCGGAACTGCACGAGAGCCTGTTTGCCGACGAGCTCACGCGATCGCTCGGCGTGCGGTGGCAGATGCGGGAGCGGGGGCGCGATCGCCACCCCGGGTGGTCTTTGACGGGCGTGCCTGAGGCGCTCGTTGCGGAGTTCTCGACGCGGTCCCGGCACATTGACGTTGAGACGGATCGGTTGATCGAGGAGTATGTGACCAGTCACGGGCGTCGTCCGAGGCCGGTGACGATCATGAAGCTGCGCGCGCAGGCCACGCTCGCCACGCGGCCCGCGAAGCAGGTGAACTCGCTGGCCGATCTCACGGCGTCGTGGCGGGAACGCGCTTCAGGCGTGCTCGGGTACGACGCGTTGACGGTGGTTGGGTCGACTCCGGTGTTGCTGCATGCGGAGGACCTGCCGCGCGAGGCAGTGGCTGCGCTCGGGGTGAGCGTGATGACGGCCGTCAGTGAGAAGCGCGCCACCTGGCGGCACTGGAATCTCACCGCCGAGGCCGCACGCCAAACGATGCCGTACCGGTTCGCGTCGGCATCCGATCGAGAAGCCGTCGTCGGCCTCATAGTGGATGCCGCCGAGCGCGCGTCCCTGCGCCTCACGCCGCCAGAGCTCGCTGTGAGCCCTGTGGAGTTTCAACGCGATGACGGCACGTCGGTCTTTCGGCCGAAGCACTCCGTCGTGTTCACTTCGACTGAGCTTCTGGAAGCTGAGTCTCGCCTGCTGGAGCGCGCTGCTGTTCTGACCGCTCCACGTGTGGCGCTCGGTTCGGCTGCGTTTTCGCGGTTGCCGGGTGGTGGGCGGCTTGCCGAGGACCAGCTCGCGGCGCTCTCTTCCATCGCTGGCTCGGGTCGTGTTATCGATGTGCTGGTGGGGCCGGCCGGTACGGGCAAGACGACCGCGATGAACGCGCTTCGGAGGGCTTGGGAGGCCAAGCACGGTGCAGGTTCGGTCGTCGGGCTGGCTCCCTCGGCGGCCGCCGCGTCAGTGCTGTCGACGGACCTGGGTATCGCGACGGAGAACCTGGCGAAGTGGTGGCAGACCCATGTCGATCTCGGTTCGTCATTTCGCGCCGGGCAGCTCGTGATCATCGACGAGGCATCGCTGGCGGGCACCCTGCCGCTGGATCGGGTCACGGCGCTGGCTGTGGATGTGGGCGCGAAGGTGCTGCTGGTCGGCGACTACGCCCAACTGCAGTCGGTCGACGCGGGCGGCGCGTTCCCGCTGCTCGTTCACGACCGAGCGGACGCGCCCGAACTCATCGACGTGCACCGCTTCGTGCACGAGTGGGAGAAGACCGCCTCCCTCGGCCTGCGCCGGGGCAACCCCAACTCGATCGACCTGTACGCTGCACACGGCCGGCTGCTTGATGGCACGACCGAGGCGATGGCGGATGCTGCCTACGAGGCGTGGCGCGCGGACATCCGCTCGGGCAAGTCGACCGTGCTGATCAGCGACTCGAACGAGGCCGTCGCGGCGCTGAACGTGCGCGCTCGCACCGAGCTGATTCTGGAAGGGCGTGTCGACGCGCTGCGCGAAGTCGCCCTGCACGACGGAACCCGCGCCGCCGTCGGCGACACGGTGATCACCCGTCGGAACGATCGCCGGCTGTACGCGTCTCGCAGGTGGGTGCGGAACGGCGACCGGTGGAACGTGATCGGTGTGCATCGCAACGGTTCGGTCGAGGTGCGGCGGCAGGGTCGGCGGTGGGGGAGCGCGGTGCTGCTGCCCGCGCCTTACGTTGCTGAGCATGTGGAGCTGGGTTATGCCATGACCTCGCACCGGGCGCAGGGAATCACAGCTGACACCGCGCACGTTGTCGTCGCGCCGAGCATGCCGCGCGAGAACCTGTACGTGGCGATGACGCGGGGTCGCGAGGCGAACACCGCCTACGTCGCCGTCGACCGGCCCGATGTCGCCCACGTGGGGCCGCGGCCTGGTGACGCTGCGGACGTGACGGCGCGCAGCATCCTCTGTGGCATTTTGCAGCACGTCGGCGCCGAGCTGTCCGCGCACGAAACTCTGGCGGCCGAGCAGGATGCGTGGGGTTCGGTGGCGCAACTCGCGGCAGAGTACGAGACCCTGGCGGCAGCCGCGCAGTACGACCGGTGGGCCTCGTTGGTGCGAGTGAGCGGTCTCTCGCCTGGTCAGGCTTCAGAGGTAGTCAATTCGGATGCCTTCGGCCCGTTGACCGCGGAGCTTCGGCGGGCCGAGGCCCAGTTCGTCGACGTGGCGATCATGCTGCCGAGGGTGGTTGCGGCGCGTGGGTTCGAGGATGCACAGGACATCGCCGCGGTGCTGCGGGCCAGGGTGGCATCGTTCGTGTCGCGGGATACTGGAGCAGGTCGCACCCGCCGCGCGCCGCGGCTCGTCGCCGGGCTGATCCCACGCGCGCTCGGGCCGATGGATACCACCATGCACCAGGCGCTGGTCGAGCGCGCCGCCCTGATCGAGTCGCGGGCTGCCGCCGTGCTGGACCAGGCGTTGCTCGCGGGGGAGCCCTGGACTCGAGCGCTCGGCCCCGCGCCCTGCGGGTCGGCATCCGTCGCGTGGCGCCAGAGCGGATGCACGGTCGCGGCCTACCGAGACCGCTACGCCATCATCGATGCGAAGCCGCTCGGCGCCATTCCACAGTCGACGGCCCAGAAGCTCGATGCGGCTCGTGCCCATGCTGCGCTCGTCGCGGCGCAGCGGCTGGCGGAAGATCACGCTTACGTTGCGCCCCGATCAGCTGTCGTTCCGCGCCTTGCGCGGTAGCTCACCAGACAGTGGCCGACAGTTTCGAAACCACGTGATGATGCACTCACCCGAGGTCGCGCCGAGCGCATCAACTCTGGCTTGGCAATGACTTACGAGGTGCTCGCGGTCTCAGCGCCGTCGTTCTTCCGATTAGGTCTTGGCGGGCGCTCCAAGCTGCACCGAGAGCTCCGCCGCGACGCGGGCAGCCAACACTCCAGCCTCATTGAGGTGAGTTCCCAGTCTCGTCTTGGGAGCGCTGACGTTGATAGCGGCAATGATATTGCGTCGAAAATCGAAGACAGGTGCGGAGACCCCCACGACGCCCTTCTCGAATTCCTCGTCGACGGTGGCGTACCCACGCTGACGGATGTGCGCCACTTCGCGCTTCAGACTCTCAAAATCGGTGACGAGGGGTACGCCCTGTGATTCGCGTGAGGTCGCTTCGGCTGTGTCGCTGTACATGAGCAGCGGTGTGACTGGACCCAACACCGGTTCATCATGTCCGTGGGCTTCATACCAGCGCCGAAGATCGTCCTCGGCCCAATCGCTCACGAGCACTCGTCCTGACGACGTGCGCCAGGCGGCCGTACTGACACCCTCCCAGCCGAGCCCGCGAAAGGCATACTCGCTGAGTTCGCTCGCCAACGTCAGCACGCTCCCCCCGCGCAAGACACACAGGTGGGTGGTCTCATGAGTCGCCGTGACCATCCGTCGAAGGTATGGCACAGATGCCCGCACGAGCCGAGATTCCAACGTGCGCGCTGCAAGCGCGTAGAGCTGGTAACCCAGACGATAGTTTTGCGTGACCTCGTCGCGGGAAACCAAACCGACCTCGGCAAGAGTCGCCAAAGTGCGCGACACGAGGCCCTTGTCGCGTCCGGCCAACTGGGCCACACGAAGAACTCCAAGCCCACCAGAGGAGTCAGCTTCTGGAGAACCGAGAATTTCTAGAAGCTCGAGATCCCGACGTAATCCAGCGGAATTTCGCCGTGGGGCTGCTTTGGGTGTGCCAGGATCCGAGCCGCTGAACGTGATCATCATGGTTGCAGACTAGTTTACAGTTGCCATATGCACAACCACGGTTGTGCAAAAGAGCACGATCTCGTAGTCTCGCTGTATTCCACCGCTATTCAGTTGAATCGCGGTTCACGCAGAGTTGAGTGAAGGAGGACCCGCCCGTGACTTTAGACCTGAACGGACTGTTGACGTTCTGGGCACGTCGATGGGACGACATCCTGGAGTTGCTCGGCGAACACCTTGCCGTTGTGGCCGTGGCCCTCGTGATCGCCATGGTGATCGGTGTCGGAGTGGGGATGTTGGTGTGGGATAAGCCCCTACCTCGGTCCGCCGTCATCACCGCTGCCGGCGTGGCCCTCACCATCCCGTCGCTTGCGCTGCTTGCCCTGCTGATTCCCGCAGTTGGCCTGGGTTGGACGCCGACGGTGATCGCCCTCGTTATGTACTCGCTGCTGCCAATCGTGCGCAATACGGTCGTCGGCCTTCGCGAGGTTTCTCCAGCGATTATGGAATCCGCCATGGGCATGGGTATGACGCCATTCACGGTGCTGGTCCGCGTGCAGCTTCCGATGGCATGGCCAATCATTCTCACCGGGGTGCGCGTGGCTGCCCAACTCACGATCGGTGTCGCTGCAATTGCGGCCTACGTAGCCGGCCCCGGCCTAGGCCAATTCATCTTTCAGGGCCTCAGCTCGCTCGGTTCCAAGAACGCCCTCAACTTCGCTCTCACCGGAACACTCGGTGTGGTGCTTCTCGCCCTCGTCGTCGATGCCGCCTTCGTGGCCATCACCCGTTCAACCACCTCAAGGGGACTCCGTGCCTAAACAACCCAACACCGCCCTGCTGCAGATCGCCGGCAAAACCAGTGGTGCGCTCATCGAACTCAACAATGTCACCAAGCAGTACGCCAACCAGCCTGTCGCCGCAGTTCAGAACTTCTCGATGACCGCGCAGCCCGGCGAACTGATCATGTTCGTGGGGCCGAGCGGATGCGGCAAAACCACCACCATGAAGATGATCAACCGCATCATCGAACCCACCAGCGGCTCCATCTCGATTGACGGCCGTGATGTGCTCTCCCTTGACCCAAGTGAACTTCGCCGCCACATCGGCTATGTCATCCAGCAGATCGGGCTGTTTCCGCACATGACCATCGCCGAGAACATCGGCGTTGTGCCCAAGCTCCTCAACTGGAGCAAAGAGAAGACCAGCAGCCGGGTGGACGAACTGCTCAGTACGGTCGGCCTCGAACCCGGCGACTTCGCGCACCGCTACCCCAAGCAGCTCTCCGGCGGACAGCAGCAGCGCGTGGGCGTGGCTCGTGCCCTGGCCGCCGACCCGCCGGTGATGCTTATGGACGAACCGTTCGGCGCGACCGACCCGATCACCCGGGAGAAGCTACAGGCCGAGTTTCTGCGCCTGCAAGCTTCGATCGGCAAGACGATAATCTTCGTCACGCACGACTTCGACGAGGCCGTGCGTCTCGGCGACCGCATTGCCGTGCTCAGCAACCGCAGTCAGATTGAACAATTCGATACCCCGGCGAACATTCTCTCGAACCCCGCCAACGACTACGTTTCTTCGTTTATCGGCCTGGGCACTGCGATTAAACGTCTCGTCCTCATCCCCGTGACCGCAGCTCGACTCGGCCCCGCAAACGCCGCGGCCAGTGGAGGGCCCAAGGTTCGTACGACCGATTCCCTGCGCGATGCCCTGGATTCCCTCGTGCTGTCGGGACTTCCGGCACTGGCCGTAGTCGATGAGCTGAACAAAGCAGTCGGTTCGATCAGTGTTGACCAGATTTCTGGCGTGCTCGGCGCCGAGGTGCCCGTTCTCAGTCCCACTGCGGAGGCGTGACGTGGTCTTCCCGACCGCCACGAGCGCAGTCCCGACAGTGCTGCGCCGCAAGGCCAGGCGCAGCGATGAAATCTGGTCTGCCAAGCGGTTCCTTACCCCTACTTTGGTGCTGCTCGTGCTCGTCGTGCTCTTTCTCTGGCTGTCGAGCCTGACGCTCGACTCGATCGAGTTGCGCACCCTCAACCTGGACTACATCGTCGCCCGGGTGCGCGAACATCTCGGGCTCACGGTGGTTGCATCCGCTCTCGTAGCCGTGCTGGCCATCCCCACGGGTATCTTGCTGAGCCGCACCCGCTCGCGTGTGCTCAAGGCGATTGTGCTCGGCATCGCCAACGTGGGCCAGGCCACCCCGGCGGTCGGCGTCATCATTCTGCTGGCCATCATCTGGCAGACCGGGTATCTCACGGCCCTCGTCGGGCTGGTCGTCTATTCGTTCCTGCCGGTGCTGCGCAACACCATGATCGGCCTACAGCAGGTCGACGAAAACGTGCGAGAGTCCGCGTTCGGCATGGGCATGACCCAGAACCAGGTGCTGCTCCGCATCGAACTGCCCCTGGCGGTGCCCGTGATCCTCGCGGGACTGCGCACCTCCCTCGTGTTCTGTGTGGGCGTGGCAACCATCGCGACCTTCATCAATGCCGGCGGACTCGGCGACATGATCGTGAATGGCCTCAAGCTCCAGCGCTACCCGGTGCTGGTTACCGGAGCCGTTCTCGTGGCTTGCATCGCGCTGCTCATCGACTGGGTAGCCGCCACCGCCGAGGACGTGCTGCGCCCCCGCGGCACCTGACTTTCAGAATTTCTTTCACAGCAACCCCGCTCATCCCTCCATACCCATTCCAGACACGCACCCCGACACCAAGGAGTCACCATGAAGAAACCCACCATCCTGTCATTCCTCGCCCTAACCGCCGTTGGAGCCCTCGCGCTCGCCGGCTGCTCCTCCGGAGGCGGCGCCGCAGCTGGCGGAAAGGGTGACGAAGTCGCCGGCCTCACCGGGTCCGTCGGTGCTAAGGACTTTTCGGAGCAGTACATCCTTGCCCACCTCACGAGCGCGCTGCTCAACGCCCACGGCGCGGACACGGATGCCAACACCCAGGTCGTCGGCTCGGCCAACGTGCGCGCGGCCCTCGAAAGCGATGACTTCATGGGCTACTGGGAGTACACCGGCACCTCCTGGATCACCTACAACAACAACACCGCTCCGGTTAAAGGCGAGGAAGCCCAGTTCGAAGCTACCAAGGAGGCCGACGCGGCCAACGGCATCGCCTGGCTTGACCCGGCCCCCCTCAACAACACCTACGCTTTCGCGATTCGCGCCGACAAGGCCGACGAACTCGGAGTGAAGACCCTCAGCGACATCGCCGATCTGCCCATCGACGAGCAGACGTTCTGCATCGAGAGCGAATTCTCCACCCGGGACGACGGATGGCCCGGGCTCAAGACCGCCTACGGCCTCGACGTGCCGGACTCCAATGTGGCTTTGCTCGACACCGGCGTCATCTATACGGCTACCGAAAAAGCCGACGACTGCAACTTCGGCGAGGTGTTCCAGACCGACGGCCGCATCACCGCACTCGACCTTGTGGTGCTCGGAGACGACCTCGAGTTCTTCCCGGTCTACCAGGGCGCGTTCACGCTCAAGCAGAGCACCCTCGATGAATACCCCGGCATCGCCGAGGTCATGGCGCTGATGAGCGACAAACTCACGACCGAAGAAATGCAGAAGCTCAACGCGCTGGCCGACGTTGACGGCGAAGACCCCGAAGACATCGCCAACGACTGGCTGACCGAACAGGGCCTGATCTGATGACGCAGGCCCTCCAGATCGGCGAGAGCTTCATCGGCGAAGGAGTGAACGCCGCCCACGTCAACACGGTCTTCGGTCACCGCGAAGGTCCGGCGGGGGTGGCCTGGGCAACCGCCCTTGCCACCCCGAGCGCGGGGCACGTTCCCTTCGTCACCGTGCTGCGCCCTTCCCTGCCGGTCAAACCGCTCACCCTGTTCGTGACCAAGGCCGCTCCGGCAACGGATGCCCACGGCCTGCTGATCTGGGGACCGGCGCAGGCCGGCATCGCGGCCGGGGTCGCCGAAGCCCTGGCTGACGGCACCATCTCGCGGCAACAGGCCGACAGCCACGTGATCATTGCCGCCGTGTGGGTGAACCCGGGCGCCGACGACGCCGAAGCCGTCTACGCCCACAACCGCCTCTCCGTGCACACCGCGCTCGTCAACGGTGCGGCCTGCCTGCCGAGCACGGACGCCGTGATCGCAGCCCGCGACAGCCCGTCAAACCCGTTCTTCACGCCCGCGAACGCCGCGGCTCCGGCACCAACCCTCTCGGGAGCGTCCACATGAAGATCACGGCAATCCGGCTCATCCGCTTGAATCTGCCACTTGATCCGCCATTCTCGGCGGCCTGGGACCCCGTTCCGCGGCGCGACTTTCCCGCCACCCTCGTGCAGGTCGAAACGGATGCCGGACTGATCGGCGTCGGCTCCGGCGACACCATGGACGGTTTCGAAGCCTACGAAGACCTTTTCATCGGAACCGACCCACTACAGATCCTCAATCAGGTGCGCCGCATCGAGACGATCAACTTTCACGGCGGCCGCTATTGGCCGCTCGAAGCTGCGCTGTGGGACATCATCGGGCAGGTCGCCGGCCTGCCGGTCAGCGTGCTCTTTGGCGGGGCGCGGGACCGACTCACCGCGTATGCATCATGCGGCGAGCTGAAACCGCCCGGCGCCCGAGCCGAATCGGCGCTCGCGGCCCGGGAACGCGGCTTCAAGGCGATGAAGATTCGCATTGCCCGCGACAGCATCACCGAGGGCATCGCCGCAGTGCGGGCCACGCGCGAAGCGGTTGGCCCCGACTTCGACATCATGGTCGACCTCAACCAGATGTGGCGTATGAGTGGCGATATCGAGGCAGCCCTGCCGCTGGCCCGGGTACGTCGCATCGCCGCCGAGCTGCAGGAACTCGGTGTGCTCTGGCTCGAGGAACCGCTGCCGCAGGCCGACATCGTCGGTGCCCGGCGCATCCGTTCGGAAACCGGTATTCAGATCGCTGCGGGCGAAATGGTGCGCAGCATGGGGGAGATGAACGCCCTCATCGAAGCGGATGCCTACGACATCTACCAGCCCGACGTCGCCCTCTCTGTGGGCATGTACCGGGCGAGGCAGGTTGCCGAATCTGCCAACCTCCGGCACCGCATGTTTACGCCGCACACCTGGAGCAACGGTCTGGGACTGCTCGCCAACCTGCACGTCGCCGCCGGTGTGGATGCGGGGCCGTACCTGGAGTTTCCTTACGACCCGCCCGGCTGGACGCCCGAACGCCGCGACTTCTTCATGACCCCGCTCGACATCAACGCGTCCGGCGACCTGGTCGTGCCGTCCCTGCCCGGGCTGGGCGCGCAGATCGACTGGGACGCAGTAAAGAGGTACACCGTATGACCACAGTGATGGCTGGTTCCGGCTGGGTCGCCGCGGCCGCCGCACTCAACCCAGAAACCCGATTGTTCATCGACGGCGCGTTTCGGCCCGCCCACGACGGCGCCACCTTCGACAGCTTCTCCCCGCGCGACGGCCGCCTGCTCTGCACGGTCAGTGCTGCAGGCGTTGCGGATGTCGACGACGCGGTTCGCGCCGCGGCCAGCGCTTTCGAGCGCGGCGTCTGGAGCCGAGCCGACCGACGCGAGCGGGCCCGGGTGCTCACCCGCCTCAGTGATCTGATGCTCGAGAACCTCGACGAACTCGCCCTGCTCGAATCCATCGATTCCGGGCATCCCATCGGGGACGCCCGCCGGGTCGATGTGCCCCAGGCCGCCCGCACAGTGCGCTGGTACGCGGAGGCGATCGACAAGATCTACGACGAAATAGCTCCCACACCCCAGTCGGCTCTAGCGCTCATCACGAGGGAACCGCTTGGCGTGGTTGGCGCGGTGGTGCCGTGGAACTACCCCCTCATCATCACAGCGTGGAAGATCGCACCGGCGCTTGCAGCCGGCAACTCGGTCGTACTGAAACCGGCCGAACTGACGAGCCTGTCGGCGCTGAAACTCGCCGAGCTCGCGGCCGAAGCGGGAATCCCCGCCGGTGTTTTCAACGTTGTTCCCGGGCTCGGTCCGGTGGCCGGGCAGGCCCTCGGGCGGCATCCGCTTGTGGACAAGATCACCTTCACCGGCTCACCTGCCGTCGGACGTGGTTTTCTCACCTACTCCGGTGAATCGAACGGCAAGCAGGTGGCCCTCGAGCTCGGCGGTAAGTCGGCCCAGGTCGTGCTCGCCGATACCGAGGATCTCGCTGCGTGCGCCGAATCGGTGGCCTGGGGCATCTTCTACAACGCCGGGCAGACCTGCCACGGCGGTAGCCGCCTCATCGTCGATGAGCGCGTGCACGACGAACTCGTCGACCGCGTGCTGGCGGTGGGCCGCTCGCTCGTGCTGGGGGATCCGCTCGACGAAGCTACCCAGATCGGCACGATCGCGAGCGCGAAACAGCTTGACCGCGTGCTCGGCTACACCGACATCGCGCGCGCCGAAGGTGCCGACGTGCACGGCGGCGGAAGGGTGCGGCCCGAAGGACTCGCCGACGGCTACTACGTGGAGCCCACCGTCTTCGACGGCGTCGACAATACCGGCCGCATCGGCCAGGAAGAGATTTTCGGCCCGGCCCTAGCAGTTGCGACGGTGCGCGGCGCAGCCGAGGCCGTGCGCGTGGCCAACGACAGCCCCTACGGGCTCGCCGCGAGCGTCTGGACCAGAAACATCACCACCGCCCACGCCGCCGCCCGCGAACTGCGCGCCGGCACCGTGTGGGTGAACACGTTCGATGCCTCCGACATCATCACGCCGTTCGGCGGTTTCAAGAACTCGGGCAGCGGGCGCGACCGGTCGCTGCACGCCTTCGACGCCTACACCGCGCTCAAAACCACCTGGATCAATCTGGGTGAATCCACCCTCCCCACCGACTAACCCGACCACCACAGACTGAATTGAGAGAACTGTTATGACCGCTACTCCGTCGACGCGAGTCGGCTTCATTGGCCTCGGCAACATGGGCTCCGGCATGACCCACAACCTCCAAAAGGCGGGCTACGCACTGGTCGTGAACGACATTCGTCGTGAATCAGCTGCCGCGCTGCTCGAAAACGGCGCCATCTGGGCTGACACCCCCGCGGAGGTGGCCGCGCAGTCCGACGTCGTGATCACGATGCTGCCCACTCCGCGGCACGTCGACACCGTCGTCAACGGCAAGAACGGCATCCTCGCCGGCATAGCGGATGGCGGCTGCTGGATCGACATGTCCACCTCCGTTCCCGACGTGGCCAACGGGGTGCGCTTTGACCACGCGGACCGCGGACTGCGTATCTTGGACGCCCCGGTCAGCGGAATGTCGGTCGGTGCTGCCTCGGGCATGTTGCAGATTTTTGTTGGCGGTTCCTCGAACGACTTCGAGGAGTTGCTGCCGATCTTTAAGGCGATGGGAGATCCGGAGCGAATCTTGCACGTTGGTGCCGCCGGAACCGGCTACGCCGTGAAACTCATGATCAACCAGCTCTGGTTCTCGCACCTTGTCGCCACGGCGGAGGTGCTCAGCATCGGCGTCAAAGCCGGAGTCGACCTCGGCGTTCTGCGCGCCTCGCTCATTGCGAGCCCCGCCAACAGCAACTTCGTGCAGCACGACGTACTGTCAATCCTCGGTGACGGCGACTACGACGAGGGCTTCTCCATCGCCCTCGCCTGTAAAGACCTTGGACTCTCTATCGACCTGGCCCGCTCAGTGGGAGTACCCGCCGAACTCAGCGGCCTGGTCGAACAGATCTACCGCCGCGCCCGCGCCCAATACGGCGACGCCGCGGGGGAGATGAGCCCGGTGCGACTCTATGAGGACCTCAGTGGAATCAACCTGCGCCTGAACGATTCCACCCCGTCGAGCCCCGCCGACGTAGTCGCTGCCGTCGCAGCGGCCGAGGAAGCTGCCGAAGTGTCCGCGAATGCCGCCGTCGCCGCGTCGGTGGCGGCATCCGCTGCCGCATCGGCCGTGGCGTCATCCGTCAACGCCGATCTGGCCTCCGCATGAGCGCCACCCGCCCGACGGATGCAGCCATGTCCGCGACCGGACTCGCCCCGCTGCCCCGGCCGCTGAGCGACATCTCGCTCGTGCTCGACCCGAAGCCGATCGCGCACTTCGGCCGTGGCACCGTCACCGAGGTCGGCCGTATCACTGCGGCCAGCGGGGTGACGCACGCGCTCGTCGTCACAGACCCGTTTCTCGCCACCAGCCCTGTTGTCGCAGCTGTGCGGGAGGCCCTTGAATCAGCGGGGCTCACCGTCACCGTGTACGGCGGGGTCACCCCGAACCCGACGACGACGTGCGTCGACGAGGGCAGTGATCTCGCGGCATCCGCTGGAGCTGATGGAATCGTCGCCGTGGGCGGAGGATCGTCGATGGACGCCGCCAAGGGCATCGCCCTTGGTGCGCGCAACCCGCAGCGCGGCATCGGCCTCGACTATACGAGCACTTTCGCGTACCCGGCACTACCGATCGTCGCGGTGCCCACCACCGCGGGCACCGGCGCCGAGGTGAACGCCTTCGGCGTGATCACGGATGTCGCCAGTCACCGCAAGTTCTACGTCGGTCACGACAGTGCGCTCGCCCGTGCGGCCGTACTCGACCCCGATCTCACCGTCGGCCTGCCGGCCGGCGCGACCGCCGCCACCGGCATGGACGCCCTCACCCACGCGCTCGAGTCCTACCTGTCCGTGCGCGCCAACCCGTATAGCGACGGCATCGCCCTACAGGTCATCGCCACCGTCGCCGAGTTTCTGCCCCGCGCCGTCGACGACGGAACCGACATCGAGGCCCGCGCGGAACTGCTGCTCGCCAGCCACGTGGCCGGAGTGGGTTTCTCACACACCGGGCTCGGACTCGTGCACGGCATCGCGCATCCGCTTGGCGGGCAGTTCAATATTCCGCACGGACTCGCGCTCTGCATCGTGATCGAGGGTGTGCTGCGCTTCAACCTCGTCGCGCGCGAGGCCCGAATCGCTCGGGTGGCTTTCTCGCTCGGCGTCGGACGCACCGACGTGTCAGAGTTCGAGAACGCGCAGCGCGCCATCGAGGCCATCGCCGCGCTTGCCGTGAGGGTCGGCATGACCGGCCCGCTCTCGAAATTCGGAGTCACCGAGGGTGATCTGGCATCGCTCGCCGCCGACACCCTCGCCGACAGTGTCACCGTCAACAATCCCATCCAGCCCACCGTCGATGACGTGGTGCGCATTCTGAAGGAATCCCTGTGACCACCACGACCGAAACCCCGCAACGCGCCGGTGTAACCCGCGCCGACGAACTGGCGCTCCTCGCGAGCCTGCCCACCGGCCTGTTCATCGGCGGGGAGTGGCGAGCTGCGAGTGATGGAGGCACCTTCGACGTTTGCGACCCCTCGACCGGTGACGTTCTGGTTCAGGTAGCGGATGCGACGCCGCAAGACGGCCTCGCGGCGCTGGCGGCGGCATCCGCTGCCCAGAAGGGGTGGGCAAAGACTGCGCCGCGTGTGCGCGCCGAAATTTTGCGGGCTGCATTCGAAGCGGTAACCGCTCGGGCCGACGACTTTGCCCTGCTGATGACGCTCGAGATGGGCAAGCCTCTCGCTGAGGCCCGCGGTGAGGTGAGCTACGGCGCCGAATTTCTGCGCTGGTTCTCGGAGGAGACCGCCCGCATTTCGGGCCGGTTCGCGGTCGCGCCCGACGGTCGAAGCCGCCTGCTGGTGACCAGGCGCGCGGTCGGGCCGTGCCTGTTCATCACGCCATGGAATTTTCCACTGGCCATGGCCACGCGCAAGATCGCCCCGGCGATTGCGGCGGGTTGCACGATGGTGCTGAAACCTGCCGCGCTCACGCCTCTCAGCGCGCTGCTCTTTGCCCAGGTGCTGCAGGAATGCGGGCTGCCGGCCGGGGTGCTCAACGTCGTGCAGACCACGAGCGCCGGTGCCGTAACTGGGCCGCTGATCACGGACGCCCGGCTGCGTAAACTGTCGTTCACCGGATCGACCCCGGTGGGGATCAACCTGTTGAAAGCTGCAGCTGACCAGGTGCTGCGGGTGTCCATGGAGCTTGGCGGTAACGCTCCGCTCATTGTCTTCGAGGATGCTGATCTCGATGCCGCCGTCGACGGCGCCATGGTTGCGAAACTGCGTAATGGCGGTGAGGCCTGTACCGCGGCGAACCGCCTGCTGGTCCATGAGTCCGTCGCGGGGGAGTTCACCCGACGCCTGGTAGAGCGGATGCGCGCGCACACCGTCGGACGTGGCACTGAACCAGCCACGCTGCTCGGCCCGCTCGTGGACGAGTCGACCCGCGCCAAGGTGCACGAGCTCGTGACCGACGCCCAACGCGAGGGTGCGACTCTCGCGCTGGGTGGCGCTTACATCGACGGTCCCGGGTATTTCTACGAGGCGACCGTTCTGACGGATGTCCCCGCGTCCGCACGCATCATGCGCGAAGAGGTCTTCGGTCCCGTTGCGCCGATCATCACCTTCAAGACCGAAGCGGAGGCGATCGCGTTGGCCAACGACACCGAGTTCGGTCTGGTCGGGTACGTCTTTACTCTCGATCTCAATCGGGCCCTGCGATTGTCGGAAGAGCTCGAGGTGGGCATGCTCGGCGTGAATACGGGCATCGTCTCGAATCCGGCAGCTCCGTTTGGTGGAGTTAAGCAGTCGGGGCTGGGCAGGGAGGGCGGTTTTGAGGGCATCGAGGAATACCTGGAAACACGCTATGTGGGTATCGCTGACCCGTTTGGAGCCGCGAACTAGACCTTGGGCGCATCGAGGGCTTCGATGCGCCCATCAGGCACGTCTGAACCCTTACAGCCGTCCGCGACCGAGCGAACACACGCGGAAAGAACGCCGGTCACCATCGGCGTCCGAAATGTGGGTGCAAAGCCGAGACCAGCCTAATGTTGCCCGCCCGAGGCCCGGTGGGGCAGAAGACGGCACGCAAATTCTGCCTTGGCATATGCGGGCTGGCGGCAGCAGACGATCGCGGGCGAGCAGGCCGCCTGGGGCCGCACGGCGGCCACGCAGCCCGACTGATGAGTGTCGGTGCTGAGGGCGGGCGATCCGTGTCTGGGGGCTTTCCTCCATAAGCATCCGGTTCTACAGTGTTGGTAGGCAACCTCTATTACGCGCTGTCGCTTGTTGCGGTGGTATGACTTTCAGTCCTTCAGGTTCTTGTTGCCGACCATCTGAAAGGCCGCGCCATGTTCGAAATCATTCTGGCAGCCACCGCCCGCAGCTACTTCTTCTTGCGCCGGTTCATGCCGACCGCCATCGTGATCGACGCGATCAAGACGCGGCGCGGGCTGAAATGGGGTGTGCTGGCGATGCTGCTCGCCGTTCCGTATGCGCTCGCAGCTATCTATTTCCGAGCTCAGGTAGATGACGGTGGTCCCGGTTGGCTGAACCTGCTCGTGATTTTGTGTCTTTGGGATACCTTGAAGCTTCTTCTGATCGGGCCGATGAGCCTGCTGAAGTTGATCGCGGTACGCGTTCGCGAAGCAGTGGCACGCCGTCGCAGGACCAAGGCGCTGCTCGCCGACGGCGTTGAGCCCTTCGGTGAGCGGATGCTCGCAGGCAGACAACCAGGCCTGACTTGCCCTAGAATATGATTTAGCAGTCATATTTGGAGGTGAGGTTCTCATGGCCGTCTCATCCACTCTCGTGCGGGCCGCTCGCCGGAGTAAACATCTCACGCAGGCGAGGCTGGCAGAGCTAACTGGCATCGATCAGGCCAGCGTCTCCCATCACGAGCGCGGACGAGACGCGGCATACAGCACGGTTGATCGGCTGCTCGCCGGCGCCGGGCACCGCCTCTATGCCGCTCCCACACGTCGAGACGACGCGGCCAGCGCGGCAGAAGCCATTCGTGGATACCTTCGGGTCGACGACGCCGACCGGGCGCTCCGGGCGCTCATCCAGCTCAACGATAACCTCACCGCCGAACACGGACTCGTTCGAGGAATTCTTGGGCTGACGGAGCCCGAACCGACCGGAGATCCCGTGTGGGATGCCGCCATCGCGGCCCTGGTCGCGTGGAGGCTCAAGGAGGAACGCGTTCCTCTCCCTGAATGGGTGAACAACCCGGATCGCAAGCTCTCCGTACCTGTCGTCTTCCGCGTCGACCCGGCCGACCCCGCACCCGAACCCGGTGACGTGCCCAACGAATTCGCCGAACGCGGCATCCTGGCGTGGGCCGACACCTTCGCGAGCGTTTGATGTCAGGTACTGCCCTCGACCGTGGCGACATCATTATCGGTCTGCGTGAGCTTGTTGCCGAACTTCGTGATGCGGACGAGGTGGCTGGGATTCGGCTCGTCGGCGGGGCCGCACTCGCCCTGCGCTACTTCGACCGGGGCACCACGCAGGACTTAGATGTCCTTCATGTTCATCCCGGCTCGGACGAGTCCGTCGCAGCCGCGGCGGGGCGGGTCGCACGTCGGCACGGGTGGGACGCGCACTGGCTGAACTTCGAAGTCACGAACGCCGACGCCATCCCCACTCTCGGCCGCGCCGTCGAATGGGAGACAATTTACGATCAGGGCGGCATCGTCATTGAGGTGGCATCAAAAGAGGCGATGCTGGCCATGAAACTCCGAGCAAACCGGCCCGGGCGCGATACCCGCGACATCCGCCTCCTGCTCGCTCTGTGTAACATTTCCACGCTCGCGCACGCGGAGGAGCTCTACGAGGAGTTCTATCCGGGCGACCTTCTCGTGCCACGGGCAGAGATGGTCGTGACAGCAATCCTCAGCGGCGAACCAACACCGGTACCCTTGTCTCCTGGTGCAGTTGAAATCTGACCAATGAGTCGATCCAGGACTCCTGAGTAGATCCACTCGCCGGAGCTCGCGCCAAATCGACACCGACAGTACGTCTTGGCTGGCGCACCTCGTGGTAGCGGCATGATTGGCTCACACACGACCGCGCATAGGAGGCTTCACTAATGATGATCCAGCAGGAGCAGTTCGACGACCTGCTCAGCCGCACCGCGCTGGCTGCGCTGTTCTACTATCCGGAGATCGCGGTCGATGATGACGGCCCGAACCTGCAGAACGACATCGCGTACTGCCTGGAGCCCGTCGTCGGGATTGCTGACGAGGACGCCGAACAGCTTCGGGTCGCGATCGGGCGTGTGATTACGAATCCGACGGCCCATCGCTCTGAACTGCTTTCCCTGGTCATTGAGCTGGCTCCGCCGCCTGCCGAATAGTCATGAACGGCCCATCTGAGGAAGGCGCCGCGGCGCAGAAGTCGTTGGTGGAGCATCCGTCTCTTGATGACGCGGCGGAGAAGCGGCGCCAGTATGTGGCGGCGAACCGCGATCGGATCCGCGAGATGAATCGTCTCTGGCGGTCGGAGCACCTGGATCGGGCCCGGGAGCTGAATCGGGACTCGATGCGTCGGGCCGCGGCTCGCCGGCATCGCGAGGCGGAGGTGCGGGCGCGGGGGAGGGAGCGGGCGGAGCGCTGGCGGGTGGAGCATCCGGAGCGCCGGCGTGAGTCTCAGCAGCGGTGGGTGGAGGAGAATCGCGAGAAGGTGCGCGAGTATTACAACCGCTACTACGAGGCCCATCGCGACGAGGTGAACGCCCGCGCCGCGGCCAGGCGGGACGCTGACCCGGAGCGCACGAAGCAGATCACGCGGCAGTGGGCTGAGCGCAACAAGGAGCGTCGGGCCGAGCTGCAGCGCAACCGCCGCAGCGACCCCAAGATCTACCAGTCCGAGCTGGAGGCCAACGCCGCCGCGCGACGGCTGAAGCGCAGCCTGAGTCGGGCCGGTCTCCCGCCGAAGCGTATCCACGTGGCGACCGCGGCTGAGCGCCGGGCCAACGAGCGGGAGGCCGACGCGTATTTCAATGACCCGTCGCGGCTGGAGCATGTGCGGCAGTTCACTGTGTTTGCCGAGTCGCTGACCCAGCACATGCTTAAGAACGGCCCTCGCATGCGCGAGTTCGCCGAGGCGTACGTGGAGACCAGGGCACGTATGGGACTCCCGCCAATACCGGTGGAGAACATCGTCTACGCCCGCGCCGTCGAGATAGTCGCAGAGCGGATGCGCCGGGTCGACCTGCTGACGGGCCGCGACGTCGCCGCGACAGTGCGGAGTACGAAAGCCGAGGTTCGGCGTATCGAGCGGCAGCAGCAGTTCGATGGACTTGTGAAAACGGTCGTGGTGCAGGTGCACCGCAATAGTGCGCGGTACGGCGTCGATGCAGAGATGGAGAACCAGGCGAGGGCGCATCAGGGAAAGCCGCGTGCACCCATCGATTCCTTGGTCGCGATGCTCGCGATGCAGGAAGTACTTGGGGAGGTGCCCACGAGCCTGCTTACGATCGAGGATGCTCGGAGTGCTGCCCGCATCGTGGGTCTGCGGATTTCGATGTCCCGTACGACTCGTCCGAACTTGGTGGACAATTTGGTTCACCGACGGATATTCCGGGAGCTGACCGGTGGATAAGTACATCGTATTCGGCACGACTCGGTACGCTGTGACAGAGTTACAGCGTGCTCTGGATGGATCCGACCAGCCACGAAATCCACGAGCGTTTGCACCGCGCATCTACCTTGAGGCCGTTCCTTTTTCCATTTCTCGCGGAGAAATCCAGAGTGCGAGCCAGGTCGCCCAGCGTGAGCGGACGTGTAGCCCCGCTATCGAACTATGCGGGTTCCGGTGGGCGCGATACATGGCGCCGGTGCCCGCAACGGCGCGCTGGTCGGGTATTCTTCCTAACTGAGAGGCGGCCACATGAAGATTATTCCTGTCGTGACGCTCGGAGCCAGCGTTGGCGGAACCGAAACGGCCGACCGCGTCGCCGATATCCTGCTGCTATTCAGTCAGGCCGAAGGGGCTCTGGGCGGAAGCGAAATTTCCCGAAGCCTAGGCCTGAGCAAGACAGTCGTGCATCGCATTCTGCAGTCACTCAATTCACGCGGCCTATTGCAGTCGGCCCCCGATTCCCCCGGCTACGTGCTCGGGTCCGTCGTGATCGGCATGGGCAACAAAGCATGGAACCAGCTCGACATTCGCGCGGTCGCCGGTCCCATTCTGCGACGACTGCGTGACACGACCAACGAGACGACGACGCTTTCGGTCGTCTCGAGCCACGAGCGGGTCTACCTCGATCAATATGAGAGCACCCAGGAATTCAAGATGGTGGTCGAACTCGGGGTGCGTTATCCCCTGCATTCGGGAGCGTCCAGTCGCGCGATCCTGGCCCACCTCTCCGATGTCTACGTCCATGAGGCGATGAAGCAGCTCGCGGCCTTACACTCCGATTTCTCCGAAGCCGACTACCTCGCAACCCTCGCTAGCGTGCGCCGCAACGGGTATGCGATGTCGCTCAACGAGCGTGAAACGGGCGCAGCAGCCGTTGCGGCCCCGTTCTTCGACAAGGCCGGGATCGTGCTCGGCTGCATCAGTGTCTGCGGCCCGGCGTTTCGGTTTCAAACGGAGACCGCTGAGCTCCAAGCCCACCATGTCGCTGAGGCAGCTCGCACCATCACTTCCCTTCTCGCTCGCTGAACAGAAAGCTCCCCATGCACCACACCGCTGTACTTCCGCGTTCATTCCTCTACGTTCCCGCCGACCGCCCCGAACTCTTCGCAAAGGCGTGCAACGGACCGGCGGATGCGCTGATCTTCGATCTCGAAGACGCAGTACCACTCGGCCGCAAAGATGAGGCCCGGCGGGCCCTGCGCGACTGGTTGGCCGCCAACCCTACGAGCCGCCAGCAGATCTGGGTGCGTATCAATCAAGCCAGCATCATGGCCGATTTGCAGGCCGTCGTCAGCCCGGGCCTAACCGGCATTATGCAAGCGAAATGCTCCCCGGCTGTGCTGCTGGAGGCGACTGCTGCGCTCACCGACCTCGAGCGTAGCCGCGGCCTCGAACCGATCGGCATCATCGGCCTGGTCGAAGATGCCCGGTCGTTGCAAGCTCTCGACTCCATGGCCACCAATCCCCGCCTCGTCACTTTTGCCATTGGCGAGGTCGACCTGATGGCCGACCTACGCATGGCCCGCACCCTCGCCGCCGAGCCCGCGCTGGACTCAATCCGGGCGCGCTTCGTCATCGCCTGCGCCGCGGCCGGTCTACGCCCGCCGCTTGCGCCCACGTCGACCGCCATTCGCGAGCTCGATGCCTTTGAGCAGTCCAGCCAAAAGATGCTCAACCTGGGATTTCGTTCCCGTACGGCCATCCACCCCGCACAACTAACCGTCATTCACGCAGTCTTTAGCCCGAGCCTGGCAGAGCTAGCTGCAGCGCGTGACGTCATTGATCGCTTCGATCTGGCCGGCGGCGGGGTAGCCCTCGATGTCGCTGGACGCATGATTGATGCCGCCGTGGTACGGGGTGCTCAGGAGACGCTCAGCCGTACCGCCCAGCGGAACGATTAATCCGCCTCGCTTCGACCAGTAGACCGGAATTGCGATTTAATCTCCTACTTTTCGACACGATGCGCGATAAATCGGCAATTTAAGTGGTCATTTCTGCACAATCTCGTTAGGCTCATACTCGAACCTGTTTCTTTGAGCGGAACGAGCAAATGCAATGATGCCAATTCTTCCCCTAACCGGGCTTCGGGTTCTTGACGCCTCCACGATTCTCGCGGGCCCTTTGTGCTGCCAGATTCTGGGCGATTTCGGTGCCGACGTCATCAAGATCGAGCACCCGAAGCAGGGCGATAGCATGCGTGGGCATGGCGAGAGCAAGAACGACGTACCGCTGTGGTGGAAGGAGATCAGCCGCAACAAGCGCACTCTGGGCCTAAGCCTGAGTACCGCTGAGGGTACCGATATCTTTCGCAAGCTGATCCAGACCGCCGATGTCTTGGTCGAGAATTTTCGACCGGGCACCCTCGAGCGCTGGGGCATAGGCCCCGAACTGCTTCTCGAGCTGAACCCCGGACTGGTCGTTCTGCGCCTCACCGGCTTTGGACAGACCGGCCCGTATGCCTCCCGCGCGGGGTTCGGCACCCTTGCCGAGGCGATGAGTGGGTTCGCCCACCTCACCGGCGAAGCGGATGGCCCTCCCACGCTGCCAGCATTCGGCCTCGCTGACAGCATTGCCGGGATTGCCGCTTCATCGGCCGTGCTCATGGCTCTTCGTCACCGTGACGCCACCGGAGAAGGCCAGGTGATCGACATCAGCATTCTGGAGCCGATCATGACAGCCGTTGGTCCAGGTCCTACGGTCTACCAGCAACTCGGCCTGATCGGGCAGCGCAATGGCAATCGCTCCACCAACAACGCGCCGCGCAACACCTACCTCACCAAAGATGACCGCTGGGTCGCTATCTCGACGAGCGCCCAACGCATTGCCGAGAAGGTCCTTGAGATCGTCGGTCACGCCGAAGTCATCACTCAACCGTGGTTTGCTACCGGCAGCGGGAGGGTCCAGCACGTCGACCTGCTCGACGGTTACGTGAGCGATTGGGTGGGGCAGCACGAGCGAGCCGAAGTGCTCGCCATTTTCGCCGAGGCTGGTGCGGCCGTTGCCCCGGTATACGACGCCCGCGACATTGTCGAAGATCCGCACATCCAGGCCACCGAGATGCTCGTCGAGGTCCCGGATGACGACCTCGGTCCGGTGCTGCAGCACAACGTCATGTGGCGTATGAGCAAAACGCCGGGAAGTATCCGGTTCACCGGGCGCGATCTCGGCCAAGACACGGACGTCATTCTGAGCGAGCTTGGATATGACAGTTCTGCCATTACCGCCCTGAAAGAAAGTGAGTCCGTTCGATGAGTGACCTCCTGTTGGATGCCGTTGTAAGCGGGGTGCAGGTCATCGACCTGGGGCGACAGCTCAAAGTGGGGATGCCGCAATCGCCGAACCACCCGCAATTTTGGCACACGATGCCGCGCCGCCACGGCGACGTGATGCGCAGCGACGGGGGAAGTGCTGCCAACGACATGATCACCACCGGAACGCACGTGGGCACGCACATCGATGCCCTGGCGCACGTGAGCCAGGATGGCAAACTATTCGGAGGGGTAGACGCCTCGGCGTCCTGCTTGGGCGGAAAGTATGTTGAACACGGGGTGCACACGATCGAACCCATGATCCGACGGGGCATCCTGATCGATCCGCCGACCTGGCTGGGAGTCTCCGATCTGGAGGGCGGCCGAGAAATCACCGTCGGCGACCTTAAGCAATCGTTGCAGAGTCAGGGAACGGTCATCCGCGCTGGCGACGTTGTCCTCATTCGTTCCGGCTGGGGCAAGAAGTTTGCCGAGGGGGCCGCCTATCTTGGTGGCACCTCGGGCGTTCCTGGCATCAGCGAGGAAGGTGCCACCTGGTTGGCCGCTCAGGGAATTCATACCGTCGGCGCCGACACCATCGCCTTCGAACGGCTCGCCCCCGGCGGTGGTCACGCCCACCTGCCGGCGCACCGCATTTTTCTCGTTGAAAACGGTATCTACATAGTCGAGGCGCTCGACCTCGAAGAACTCTCCGCGCGTAAGATCTACGAGTTCACCCTGGTGCTCGTTCCTCTCAATATCTTCGGGGCAACGGGTTCGCCCGTGCGCCCCCTGGCCGTGGTGGCCGCATGAGCGCCGATCAGAATCTCACCCTGGCGCAGTCACTCGCGCGTTTCGCTGTGCAGACGCGCTTCGACGATCTGCCCGAGGGCGTCGTGGAGAGCGTCAAGTCGCGGGTGCTGGACATCCTCGGAATCTGCGCCGCGGCATCTGCTCTCGACACGAGTCGCGCGGTGCGTCAATGGGTGGAATCTCAAGGCGGTGTCGCCCAGGCCAGCGCCGTCGGTGTGGCTGGTCCCTTGCCCGCCGCGCAGGCAGCTTTCGTGAACGGGGTGCTCGCGCACTCGCTCGACTACGACGACACCCATCTTCCCTCGGTGCTGCACCCCAGCGCGAGTGTCATCCCCGCCGTTCTCGCTGCGGCTGAAGCCTCCGGCGCCAGCGGTAAAGACGCGATTCGAGCCATTGCTATTGGCCTGGAGGTGTGTGTGCGCATCGGCATGGCGGGGTACAACACTGAGACGAAGAACTCAACCTTCTTTGAGCACGGCCAACACGCGACGTCGATCTGTGGTGCGATGGGTGCCGCCGCCGCGGTCGCGGCTCTCGCGGGCACCGAAGCCGACGTCTGCAACGCGCTTGGTATAGCGGCATCGATGGCCTCGGGAATCATCGAGTCGAACCGAACCGGCGGTACCGTCAAGCGGATGCACTGTGGCTGGGCCGCTCACTCGGCCGTCACCGCCGTCGAACTCGTGCGTGTTGGGCTCACCGGGCCGCCCACAGTACTGGAGGGGCGGTTCGGCTTCTTCGAGGCATGGCTGCACGGCGAGTTCGACGCCACCGCGATCACGGCCGGATTGGGCGCGGAGTGGTCGATTGAAGGTATATTCTTCAAGCCCTACCCGGCGAACCACTTCACCCACGCGGCCGTTGACGCGGCCGCCGCGTTACGTCGCGCGGGCATCGTTCCTGCCGACATAGCGTCGGTGACGCTCGGGGTGCCATTACCGACCTTGCGCACGATCGGGCAACCGATCGAGGTCAAACGTCGCCCTGAGACGGGCTATATGGCGCAGTTCTCTGGCCCGTATGCAATCGCCGCCGGACTGCTCGGCGGTGGTGGACTTGAGGTGGGCCTCGACGACTACACAGACGAACTCGCCCGGGATGCCGATCGGCGCGCGCTGATGGACAAGGTCGACGTCGTGGCGGATGACCGCTGCAGCGCAATCTTCCCCTCCCAGTTTCCGGCCGTGGTCACGGCCCGTCTCAATGACGGCAGCACAGTCGTTGAGGAAGTTCTGGTCAATCGCGGCGGACCGGGCAATCCGCTGAGCTTCGATCAGCTCACGCGCAAGTTTCGCGACAATGCCCGGCGCGTGATGTCAGAGGGGGCGATGGACTCTCTGGAACGGACCTGTCGCACTTTGCAGGACACGACCAGCGTTCAGCTCCTCTTCGCGGACTTGATCGCGGTCGACCCCCTGCTGTCGGCCGCTCTCGCCGATGCAACTCACTCTCGTTTAGACGATTAGAAAGAGAACCATGTCTACCTATGACCTCATCATCAAAAACTGCATAGTCGTTCGGCCAGACAGCGATTCCACTGAGAGGCTCGATGTTGCCGTAAAGGACGGCAAGTTCGCGGCGATCGAGCAGGACCTCGACGTGAGCCTCGCCGCCAAGGTCGTCGATGCAGGGGGCAAGCATCTCTTCCCCGGAGTCGTCGACGCGCACCAGCACTGGGGCATCTACAACGAGCTCAGCGAAGATACCGACTCTGAGAGCCGCGCGAGCGCGCAGGGCGGCGTCACGAGCGGCATTACCTACATTCGCACCGGCGCCTATTACATGAACAAGAGTGGCCCTTATCGGGAGATCTTTCCACAGATTTTGGCCGCTGCTGAGGGACGCGCCTTCATCGACTACGGTTTCCACGTTGCCCCCATTCTCAAGGAACATATCGACGAGATCTCCGATCTGATCGATATGGGCGTTCCGTCATTCAAGATCTTTATGTTCTACGGAATTCACGGTCTGCACGGAAACTCGAACGATCAGGGCAAATTTCTCATGATCCCCGAAGACGAGTCGTATGACTTTGCGCACTTTGAATTCGTGATGCGTGGCATAGAACAGGCTCGGCGCGATCCCAAGTACGCGAAGATCAAGGACCAGATCTCACTTTCCCTGCACTGCGAGACAGCCGAAATTATGCGTGCCTATACCAAGCTGGTCGAGGCTGAGGGAACCCTCACCGGCCTCGAAGCGTACAGTGCGTCCCGGCCGCCGCACTCTGAGGGTCTCGCTATTACAATCGCCTCGTATTTGGCCTACGAGACCGAGCTCCCCAACATCAATCTGCTCCACCTCACCTCGCGCAAGGCGATCGAGGCGGCCATGATGATGCAGGCAACCTTCCCACACATCAACTTTCGCAGGGAAGTGACCGTGGGACACTTGCTGGCCGACTTCACGACGGCCAACCTCGGCGGCAAGGTGAACCCGCCCCTACGTTCTCGCGAAGATGTTGACGCGCTCTGGGATCACCTGCTGGCCGGTCACTTCTCCTGGGTGACCTCCGATCACGCCTGCTGCAAAGATGAGACCAAGTTCGGTGACCCGCGCGACGACGTCTTTCTGGCCAAGTCCGGTTTCGGCGGCGCGGAGTATCTCCTGGCTGGGCTCATCAGCGAGGGGCGCAAGCGCGGGCTTTCGTACAACTCGATCGCGCAGCTGGTCTCCAAGAACCCGGCCGAGCGCTTTGGGCTGGCGGGCAAGGGCAATGTGGCTGTTGGCTTCGATGCCGACTTCTGCCTCGTTGACGACACAACCACCTACACCGTTCGGGCCGAGGACTCGCTCTCGAGCCAAGGCCATACGCCGTTCGAGGGCTTCGAGCTCACGGCCAAGGTTACCGATACCTACCTGCGCGGATCCGGAGTGTTCGCCGACGGTGAGATCGTTGGCGCACCACGCGGGCGATTCCTTAACCGGTCCGGCGAATAGAGTCTCTGCTTCTTTCTGCTGAGCGAAACCAGCATGGGTTCGCTCAGCGGAATAAGGATCTCGGAGAAATTTCAAATAATTGTAAGTAAATAAGGCAGCAAGTCGACAGAATAGGAATTGAGAGATTCCTCGAATCGATTCTCGGTCCGCTAAGCGGAACTGGTTATGAAGCAAAGGAGCATCATGAAAAAACACACATTGGTTGTAGTGGCCGTAGCGGTCGCACTGGGCATGTCGGGTTGCAGCGGGACCAGCAATGTGGCAGCTAGTGGGGACAGCGTGGACAGCGTAACCATCGGTTCCATCCACCCGCTCAGTGGCTCGCTCTCCGGTGTCGGTGGCTTGATGAATGCGGGCGCCAAGATGGCTGTCGCCGACATCAACGAGGCCGGCGGCATTGGAAGCCTTGGCGGCGCGACCCTCGTTCTCAACGAGGGTGACAGTCAGGGTAAGGCCGAAATCGGCCAGAGCGAAGCGCAGCGGCTGATCAGTGAGGGCGCGGTGGCCCTGATTGGTACCTACCAGTCAGACGTTACGCAAAACGTGGCCTCCGTCGCGGAACGTGCCAAGGTGCCGCTGGTCATCGACGTTGCCGTCGACGATAAGATTCTCGAGCAGGGGTACTCGTACAGCTTCCGCATCCAGCCGGATGCCACGAGCATGGGAGCCTCCGGTGCGCGTTCGCTCATCGCGATGGGCGAGGCTACCGGCACGGAGATTGACACGGTCGCCTACATCCACATCGAGGGAGCCTTTGGCGGCAGCGTATTCGAGGCTTTCAAGACCGAGGCTGAAGCTACTGGAATTACAGTTGCCGACGAGATCACCTACTCCGGCGCAAACTTCTCGGACGCGACTACGCAGGTCACCCAGGCCCTCGCCAGCGACCCTGACGTCATCGTGGTCACCGGCTACTTTCCTGACAACCTGCTCATAGCCGAGGCAGTGAACGCGCTGAAGCCCGACATCAAGGCGGTATTCGGCATCGCCAGCGGCGCCTACGACGACAACTCGTTCCCGGCAGCGGCGGGCGAAGCAGCCAGCAACATTCTGAGTGCCAACTACCACTACAGCGCGACGAGCGATCGTGCCGCTGACATTCGCACCCGCTTCGAAGCCGCCAACGGTGAGTCAATGGAGACGGCGTCGATGCTGTCGTACCAGGCCGTAGAGGTCATCGCGGCAGCCCTCGAAGAGAGCGGTTCAGTTGATCCAGAGGTGCTGCGCGACGCCATCTCGTCTCTGAGCCTGACCGACCCGCTGCTGGAATTCAACGGGCCGATCGAGTTCGACGAGAACGGTCAGAACATCAATGCCACGGTCGTGGTCATGCAGGTTCAAGACGGTGCCGTAGAGCAGGTCTTCCCGACCGAAATCGCAACGAAGGAAGCAATCCTTCCTGCGTTCAGCCGGTAGCCGCCATGAGCGTAGACGTCTCCATACCGGTCGAAACACCGACCAGGAGTGTGAACTTGTTGACGACCGAGCGTGGCCGAATTGTGTTGGGCCTGTTCGCCATCACTGTGCTCGGAATCGCTGCGGTGTACCTTTTCGGCGGCAAGGACAGCAATCTGGTCACTCAAACGGTTGTAACGGGCCTGCTGCTCGGTGGCGTCTACGTTTTGGTTTCACTCGGTCTCACCCTCATTTTCGGGGTGTTGGGCATTGTCAACTTCGCCCAGGGCGCCATGCTGGCCATGGCCATGTACCTGGTCTATTTCATGGTGTCGTCCGCGGGTATCAATCCTTATCTGGCCGTGGTCCTGAGCGCGCCCATAATGTTCGGCTTTGGCTGGCTCGTGCAGTCGACCCTCATGAATAGGCTCATAACGGATGTCGGTCACTCACGACCGCTTCTCGTAACCCTTGGCCTGTCTCTTTTGATCTCGAACACGTTGCTGATGATCTTCGGCGGCCGCCCGTTGAACGTGCCTTCTCCCTACGCGGGTTCCGTACAGATTCTCGGTGCGATCGCCGATGTTCCCCGCATCATCGCCTTCGTCGGAGCGGTAATCGTCGCGGGCGGGCTCATCGTGATTCTGCGCAAGAGCCCAGTCGGTCTCGCCATTCGTGCCGTCGCGGCGAACGGAACGGGCGCGTCGCTCGTAGGGGTAAACGTGAAGCGTATCTACGCGATGACCTTCGGTCTTGGCGCGGCATCCGTTGGTGTTGCCGGGGGACTGCTGGCCCCGTTCACCAGCCTCGTGCCGTCGGCGGGCGACCAATTCACCACGCTGGCCTTCGTAATCGTGGTCCTGGGTGGGTTGGGCAGCGTGCCTGGCGCGCTCGTGGGCGGCATTTTCATTGGGCTGCTGCAGACGGTCGGCTCGTTGTTCCTACCGGGAAGCGGACCGCTCCTGTTGGTGTTCGGCATGTTCGTGCTGGTGCTATTTCTTCGTCCTCAAGGACTGTTTGGAGCTAACAAGTGACTGCGTTAGGAGTTGCCGCGCCAGAGCGACTGGCCGACCTGAAACGACGCCTTCCCACCGGCGCTCGGTTACATTTTTCGGTACTGGCACTCGTGCTGGTCGTGATGGCTTTCTTACCCCTCGTCGTGCCGGAATCTGCCCTTCCCGTGGCGATTCGTACCCTAATCTTCGCCATCATGGCCGTCGGCTGGAACCTGATGAGTGGGTACGGCGGCATGTTCAGCTTCGGCCACGCCGCATTCTTCGGAGTGGGCGCGTACACCAACGCCTATCTGCTCACCGCCTTCGGCGTCTCTCCCTGGATCGGCATGATCGTGGGTGCTGGTCTTTCGGCGGGTGTGGGCGTTCTCATCGCTTACTTGTGTTTGAAGTACAAGCTGGCCGGCTCGTACTTCGCGCTGGCGACGTTCGCCTTTGCTCAAATGTTCTTGCTCGTCACGCTCAACATGGAGTTTCTCAACAAGAGCGAGGGCATCAACATTCCGCTGCTGCCCGAGGAGTCGTGGTCCATGCTGCAGTTTGACCAGGGCAGTCTGTACTACTACTGGATTCCGCTCGTTCTATTGGGCGTCGCGGTGGCCGTCTCTATCTCGTTCGTTTATTCGCGACCGGGCCAGTTTGCCCAAGCCATTCGCGACGACCCGACGGCGGCGGAGTCGCTCGGTATCAAGGTAATGAAGTATCGCTTGATTCCGGTGGCATTGAGCTGCGCGGTGACCGCCGTCGCCGGTGCCTTCTACACCCAGTACTACCTCTTCATTGGGCCGGATCAGGCGTTTGGACTGCACGTATCAACCGACGCGATTATCCCCGCTGTCATCGGCGGCATCGGAACGATCTGGGGACCGCTTATCGGCGCCGCCGTGATCGGTCCGCTCTCCGCCGTCGTGGCCGGATTCCTGCGGGACCCGCCGCCATTCTTGGAGTTTCTGTACGGTACGAGCGGTCTCGACATCGCCATCTACGCCATCCTGCTCATCCTGATCGTGGTGTTCCTCCCCAAGGGCATATACGGCACAATCCGTGAAAGAAGGCGCAAATGAGTCTTCTCGTTCTTGACGGGCTCTCCAAGTCGTTCGGCGGCTTGGCCGCCCTCGGCAATGTGAACCTCGAAATCGCCGATCGTGAGTATCTCGGCATCATTGGCCCCAATGGTGCCGGCAAGACCACGCTGCTGTCGGTGTTGGCCGGCCAATTGCGCCCGACCTCAGGCAAGATCGTGTTTGATGGGCAGGACATCACCGGCTGGTCGGCCGATCGAGTGGCCTCGGTCGGACTCGTGCGCACCTTTCAATTGATGCGGCCTTTCGAAAGCATGACGGTGCTGGAAAACGTGGCGATCGCCTCGCACAACAAGATTCGGTCCATTCCAAAAGCGCGCGACCACGCCGCCGACGTGATCGACCGCGTCGGACTCGGGACCTATAAAGATGCGATGTCGGGTACTTTGCCGACCGCGGGTCTCAAGCGCCTTGAACTCGCCCGGGCGCTCGCCCTCGAACCGCGCGTGCTCTTGCTCGACGAGGTTCTGGCCGGTCTGGTGCCGACGGAACGGGCACCAATCATCGACCTGCTTCGCGAGATTCACCAGGACGGCGTCACAGTGTTGTTCGTGGAGCACATCATGGCCGCCGTGCTGGCTTTGTCGGAGCGACTTCTGGTGATGCACGAAGGCCAACAGCTGGCACTGGGTGTTCCGGCAGACGTTATCCAGGATGCAGCGGTCGTGGATGCCTATCTGGGAGAGGACTACTGATGCTGCTCGAGGTCAAGAATGTTCGTGCAGGCTATAGAAAACTGGAGATTCTCCACGAGCTGTCGCTGCACGTCGGCAGCGGCGAGATCGTATCACTGATCGGCGCCAACGGAGCCGGCAAGACGACCACCTTGCGCTCGCTGGCCGGTCTCATCCACCCCAGTAGCGGGGAAATTCTGTTCGAGGGTGTTCCCCTGCAGAGCGCCCGACCGGATCAGATCGTGCGGGCCGGTCTCGTGCACGTCGCCCAGGACCGGGCGCTGTTCGGTGGGCTTCAGGTCATCGAAAACCTGGTGATGGGTGCGTATACGCAGCCGAAATCGTCGGTTCGTGCATCCCTCGAGCGTGTCTTCGACTTGTTTCCCATTCTGCAATCCCGGCGAACCCAGCGTGCCGAGACCATGTCAGGCGGGCAGCAACAGATGTTGGCCATCGGTCGTGCGCTCATGGCGCAGCCCAAATGTCTCACGCTCGATGAACCGTCGATCGGACTTGCGCCCAACTTGGTCGCTCAGGTCTTCGCGGCGATCCAGAAGATTCGCGACGATGGCGCGACCGTGCTGATCGTGGAGCAGAACGCATCACAGGCGTTGGCGATCTCCGATCGTGCCTATGTGCTCGAGAGCGGTTCTGTCGTGCTTGAGGGCACCGGGCAAGAGCTTGCCGACAGCGCCGAGGTTCGCAAAGCCTATCTCGGTATGTAAGGGGCACGGCATGGAATTTCTCGTTCATATTGACATAGCCTGGCCGGCCGACGGTGACGCGGCCCGCAAGGAAGCAATCTTTCAGCGGGAGCTTGAACAGGGCCAGGTTCTTGCCCGCGCCGGGAAACTCAGGCGAATATGGCGCATTCCTGGGCGCTGGGCCAACTGGAGTCTCTACGAGGTGGCCGATGCCACCGAACTTCATGAAGCCCTATCCTCGCTGCCGCTGTATCCCTGGATGTCGATCACCGCGCATCCACTCGCCCTCCACCCGAACGATCCCCGTGTCCTCGGGATCGTTCCCCAACTTCAGAGCTGAGGTCGTTTTGCAGTTACTTGCCATCACTCCGATTGCCGTGAGCGTGGAAGAAATCGCCCGGCGCCAGCATCGCTACGACCGGCTCGTGCCGGCGGGCGTGCGTGTGCTCGTGGAAAACTTGGGTGACGGTTCCGAAGCACCCCGATCACTCGAGACGCACGACGACATCGTGGCGTCGGAGCAATGTCTCATTGCGCGCTATCGCGCCGTCGACGGTACGGGCTGGAGCGGCTTCCTGCCGGATTGCGTTCTCGACCCGGTAGTCGACAGCCCGCCCGGCCTGTTTGCCCGGCCGGTCTACGGCATTCTCAAACTCACGACTACTTTTTTCCTCGGCCAGGGCCTCACTGTGGGTGCCGTCGCTCGCAACGATACGATTGCGCGGGAGCTGGATCGCCAGCTCGCGCTCTACGGCGGCGGCGACAGCAGCACTTTTGTACTCGAACTTTCGGTCGACGACATCTCCGACGAAGCCCGGTGGGCGAGAGCCACGCGAGACCTCCTGGCCACCGCCACTGACGATGCGGTCATCAACGGATGCTCCGCGGTAGACGTGCAGGCCGGAGAGACCCGACTCATCGACCCCACGGCCCTCGCGCTGCAACTACTCGGCGTAAGGGCCAACCTACAGCTGCCGCCGCGGGCGGCAGCGTGAGCACCACCGACCGCACTGCGTTGACCGGGGCCGTCAACCAGCTGGCCGAATTCGCGGCCGCGCTCACGTTCGAGAGCCTGCCCGAGAGCGTGCGCGAACGGGTGCTCCTGCTGCTCACTGACTTGTGGGGCGTCACCGTGGCCGGTGCCCGCACCCCTGAACTGACGCGGCTGTTCGCCGAGTGGGACGCCGAGCCTGGCCGTGCCCCCATCCTCGGAACGAGCGACACTACGACCGCTGAGGAGGCCGCTTTTCTGAACGCCGTCTCGGCCTGCGTGCTTGAGCTCGACGAAGGTAACAAGCATTCGCAGGGCCACCCGGCGGCGCACATCGTCTTCGCCGCCATGGCCGCAGTGCAACGCTCCCGCCAGGCAGTGACTGGGGCGGAGTTCCTGGTGGCTGTGGTCGCGGGGTACGAGGTAGCCGCACGGTGTGGCCGGGCCCTGGATCGACATCCGCTGTGGCACCCACACGGACACTGGGGTGCAGTGGGAGCGGCGTGCGCCGCGGCACTGGTTGCCGGGCAACCGGCCGAGCGCATCGCGGCGGCGATGGATGCCTCGGGTGGGCTTATGACGGTGACGCCGTGGTCCATGGCGCTCGAGGGCAACTTCACCCGAAACCTGTGGGCCGCCAACGCCGGCACAGCGGGGTTGCACGCCGCGCGGCTGGCCGGGTCAGGACTGGTCGCCAACACCGGTGCCCTGGCAAGCAGCCTGGGCACCATCATCGGCACCCTCGACGCCGCAGCCCTGGTCGACGACCTCGGTGAGCGCTGGTTTATCACCGAGGGCTACGTAAAGTCGCACTCAAGCTGCGCTTTCACGCACGGCGCGATCGACATCATCCAGGCGCTCAAGGCGCGGCGCGCCTTCGCCCTGGCCGATGTGGCCGATGTGCTCGTGACCACCACAGCCCTGGCACGGCCTCTGTTCGACGGCGCCGCCCACAACCGACTATCGGCCATGTTCTCCTTCCCCTTCGTTGTGGCGGCCGCCCTGCTCAATGAACGCGTCGACCCGCAGGCAATGAACCCGGCGCTGCCGGCCTTCGCCCAAGCGCAGGCGCTCAGCACTCGGGTGCGCATGGCCGCGTCGGACGATTTCGACCGGCTGCTGCCCGACGCTCGCTGGGTACGGGTCGATATCACCCTCACCGACGGAACGGTGCTCACCGACGCATCGCCAAACGCCATCGGGGATGCCGACAATTCTCCGCTCGGTGCGCAGCAGATCACCGCCAAGCTCGAAGTTCTAATCGGGCGTGGCGACACCGCACACGTTACCGACCTGGTCGGCACCCTCGCCACCAGCGCCGACGCTGCGGCGACCCTCACCGCGCTCTCGCCCACGATTCAAGGAGCCGCACTATGACCGACAATCCCGACGAAGATACTGTTGACCTCGTCGTAGCTGGGGGAGGGGGCGGCCTGGTCGCCGCCATCCGGGCGGCGCAGCACGGTCTCTCCGTGCTCGTCATCGATGCCAGCGAGCACTTTCTCAGCGCGAACAACACGGCAATGTCCACTGCGATGATCCCCGGGGCGGGCTCGCGCTGGCAGTCCGAGGCCGGCATCGCGGATTCCGCCGACACGTTCTACGCCGACATCGTGGCCAAGACCAAGGGGCAGGCCGACGAGAATCTCGCGCGGGCCCTCGCCGAGGTGAGCGGCCCCCTCGTGGAATGGCTTGCCGACGAGGTGGGCCTGCCCATGTCTCTCGTGACCGATTTTCCCTACCCGGGGCACTCTCAGCTGCGCTGCCATACCGTGCCCGGCCGCGCCGGCGCCGTGTTGCTCAAGCACCTGGCCGAAGCGGCGCAGAGCTCACCACGCATCGATTTCTTCGTGCCGGCCCGGCTTATCGATGTGATCATGACCGACGGCACCGTGTCGGCGGTGGTCGTCGACACACCTGCGGGGCTCGAGACGATCCACACCCGGGCCGTGCTGCTCGCCACCAACGGGTTCGGCGCTGACGCCGAGCTCGTGGGCCGGTACCTGCCGGAGATCGCCGGCGCCGTTTACTACGGCAGTGACGAGTCCACCGGAACGGCGCTTCAAATCGGCGCCCGGCTCGGCGCCGCGACGGCCTATCTCGACGCCTACCAGGGACACGCCGCCCTCGCGATGCCCTCGGCCACCCTCGCCGGCTGGGCCACGGTCATGCACGGCGGGTTTCTCGTGAACGAGGCGGGTGCACGGTTCGGCAACGAGACCAGCGGCTATTCCGAGTACGCGCAGGAGTCGCTCCGGCATGCGAACGGCCGGGCGTGGATCATTCTCGACCGGCGTATTCACGAGGCGTGCCTGTCGTTTCAGGACTACCAGGACACCGTCAATCTCAACGGGATCCGCTGGGCCACCGCCGCGGCCGAGCTAGCCGAACTCGTGAATATCGACTCCGCGGGTCTCACCCAAACCCTCGCCGAGACTCGCGAGTACGCAGCGGCGCGGGCAGCGGATGCCTTCGGTCGCACCCTTTGGGAAGCGCCACTGAATGGCGAACTCGCCGCCATCTTCGTGCAGCCCGCCCTGTTCCACACCCAGGGTGGCCTGCGAGTGGACGGTCAAGGCCGGGTACTGCGCGACACGGGTGACGCGATCACCGGACTCTACGCATCCGGTGGCGCTGCAATGGGCATCTCTGGTCACGGCGCCGCCGGCTATCTCGCCGGCAACGGGCTGCTTCCTGCACTCGGCCTGGCCTATCTGGCCGCCGAACACCTGCACGCCAACGCTGGAAATGTGTCATGAAAATTGTTGTACTGATTAAACACGTGCCCGACACTTGGAATGAGCGCACGCTCGATCTGAACACCGGATGGATTGACCGCACTGGCGCGGCTGTGATCGACGAGATCAATGAACGTGCCCTCGAGGTAGCGCTCGCGTACCAGGATTCGCACGACGCCGAAGTTGTGGTGCTCACCATGGGACCAGAGCAAGCCAAAGACTCGCTGCGCAAGGCGCTCGCTATGGGCGCCGATTCTGCCGTGCACGTGCTCGACCCCTTGCTGGCTGGGGCTGATCTGGTGCGCACCGCCACAGTGCTGGCCGCAGCGCTGCGTCAGACAGGTTTCGGCCTGGTGATCGCCGGCAACGAATCGACGGATGGTCGTGGAGGCGTCATTGCCTCAATGGTGGCCGAGCTACTCGGCGTGTCACAGGCCACAAATCTAAATTCGGTCGTGATCGGAGTCGACGCATTGCGTGGGGAGCGCGCCACTGAGGCTGGCACCCTCACTGTGAGCAGCGTTCTGCCGGCGGTCATCTCGATAACCGAGCTGTCAGCCACACCTCGGTTCGCCACTTTTCGAAACATCATGCGCGCCAAGAAGAAGCCCGTCGTGGTGATGACCCTCGCAGACCTGGCAGTCGACACTGCTCCCCGAGCGGATGCCATCACTCTCGCTGCCCAACGCACCCCCGCACGCGCCGCCGGGATAAAGATCGTCGACGCCGGCGACGCCGGAACCGAGCTGGCCGGCTTTCTCGCTGGCAAACGCCTCATCTAACGCTGCCGGCTGCTCATCTCACTTGTAAGGAGACTCACGTGTCACACATCATCACCCTCATCGACATCACACCCGCTGGCGAGATCGCTAACACTGCTGCCCAGCTCCTGAGTGCAGCGGCGCGGCTCGGAACCCCTGTGGCTGTCGCCGCAGTGCGTGCCGAGATCACGAATAACCGGCAACTGGTCGCACGCATCAGCGAGCACCTCGGGACGCTCGGAGCCGAGCAGGTCTACCTGGTTGCGAGCGAGCACGTCGGCGTGATCATGCATTGGCCGCAACTTGAGGCACTGGCTACTGCCGCCACCACGCTCGCCGCCTCCGGTGTTCTGCTGTGCAATTCCATCGAGGGTAGAGAGATCGCCGGTCGCCTGGCGGTGCGCCTCGGCGGCACACTCCTCGTGGATGCCCTCGACGTACGACAGGACAACGATCGAATAGTAGCGACGCACTCCATCTTCGGCGGCTCCTATCTGGTCGACGCGGCGGTCACCGGGAAGCCGGCTATAGTGACCCTGCGGCAGAGTACGGCCGACGAGACTCCTGTAGTTCAGCATCCGGTCGCGACAATCAACATTTTGGATACGGATGTGGCCGGAGCCCACTCTGCCGTGATCGAGGCATTTCATGCCGTTGAGGCCGGATCCGACCGCCCCGACCTGCGTGGCGCACGCGCAGTGGTGTCAGGGGGCCGCGGCATGCAATCCCGTGAACAGTTCGCACTCGTAGAACAGTTGGCCGCAGCGCTCGGGGCGGCGGTCGGGGCATCTCGCGCGGCAGTCGACGCCGGCTTCGCCGAGCAAACTACCCAAGTGGGCCAGACCGGCGTGACTGTGTCGCCCGAGCTCTACGTAGCTCTGGGCATCTCAGGTGCTATCCAGCACCGCGCCGGCATGCAGACAGCGAGCACCATCGTGGCCATCAACACGGATGCCAACGCCCCCATTTTTGACATCGCCGACTTCGGTATCGTCGGCGATGTTTTCGCTGTGGTGCCGCAACTTATCGCGGCCATCGCCGCCCGCGACAGCGCCGCATGACACGACCGTCGAAAACTCTCATCCGATTGCTCTGGGCGATACCCCTCGCCCTCGCAATACTGCTGGCTTTGGTTCTGGCTGCCCGGGCTCTGCGGGAGACCGCGGCCGGCCAGAACTTTCTCGCGGCCTATCCTGGGACCGCTACGTTACCGGAGACCGCGCCGGTCGGCATCCCCGCTTGGCTCGCCTGGCAGCACGGCCTGAACGTATTTTTTCTGCTGTTCATCGTGCGATCCGGTTGGCAAGTGCGCACCTCCACCCGCCCAGCAGCGTACTGGCAGCGCAACAATACAGGGCGCATTCGCACCAAGCGAGCGCCGACCCGCATCAGCCTCAACCTCTGGGCGCACCTCACATCGGACACGTTGTGGGTCATCAACGGTGTCGTTTTCTATGTGCTGCTGTTCGTGACGGGGCAGTGGGTGCGCATCGTTCCGCTTGATTATGAAATCATTCCGAACGCATTGTCGGCGGCGCTGCAATACCTGTCATTGAACTGGCCGGTCGAAGACGGCTGGGTCAACTACAACGCACTTCAGACGCTCAGCTATTTTGCGGTCGTGTTCATCGCCGCTCCTCTGGCGCTGATCACGGGGCTGCGCATGTCACCCGCCGGCATCTCATCCCGATTCAGCAAGCTCGTGCCGATCACGGTGGCGCGCGCAATTCACTTTCCGGTCATGATCTTTTTTGTGGCGTTCACGGCGGTGCACGTGACCCTTGTGCTGGCGACCGGGGCGCTGCGAAATCTCAACCATATGTACGCCGCTCGCAGTGACGACAGCTGGGTAGGGTTTTGGATTTTCGCAGCGTCGCTTGTTCTCATGATCATTGTGTGGGTGGTATCAAGGCCGTTGGTGCTGCGGTCTATTGCCTCGCTGACCGGCTCGGTGTCCCGCTAGTTATAGATGATCAGGGCCGTCATTAAAAGTTTAGATTCTGAGTGTTGACTCGTTAGTCCAGCCAAGGAAAGGCAATAGAAATGTTGCTCAAGTCACGTAAGTCAAGTTTGTCATGGGAGTCGCGAGCCGCTCCAACTGTATCCAGACCAGAGTTTTCGTCCAGTGACGGCGTTGGAACGATGCACCATTCCGTTCCTCCAGCTGCTCGCCGTGGGGTTCGATAAACGCATGATCGGCACTGCGGGCTGGTACCCGGATCCCAGCAATTCAAATCGTTCAGTCTCTTTCAATGGCAGCTATCCAGAAGTAACCCGCCAGCCAGCCGAGCGCCAAGGCGTTAAGGTCACCTTTGCATTTCGTCTGTGGTCATTGCTGAAATGTCATTGATGCCGGGCTGACATGCTGGCACCAGCGGTTGCCGTGTTTTTCGCAGCAGTCGGGTACCTCGACGCGTCCCACGGACCGCGGATCCGCGAGCTGAATCGGCTCTGGCGGTCGGAACACCTGGACCGGGCCCGGGAGCTCAATCGTGATTCGATGCGTCGGGCCGCGGTTCGGCGTCAACGCGAGGCGGCGGTGCGGGCGCGGGGGAGGGAGCGGGCGGAGCGCTGGCGGGTGGAGCATCCGGAGCGCCGGCGTGAGTCTCAGCAGCGGTGGGTGGCGGAGAATCGCGAGAAGGTACGCGAGTACTACAACTGCTACTACGAGGCTCATCGTGACGAGGTGAATGCCCGGGCTGCGGCCAAGCGGGATGCGGACCCGGAGCGTACGAAGCAGATCACGCGGCAGTGGGCTGAGCGCAACAAGGAGCGTCGGGCCGAGTTGCAGCGCAATCGGCGCAGCGATCCGGAGATATACCAGTCCGAGCTGGAGGCCAACGCTGCCGCGCGGCGGCTGAAGCGCAGCCTGAGCCGGGCCGGCCTCCCACCGAAGCGTATTCACGTAGCGACCGCGGCTGAGCGCCGGATCAACGAGCGCGAGGCCGACGCGTATTTCCATGACCCGTCGCGGCCCGACCACCTGCGGCAATTCACGGTGTTCGCTGAATCGCTGACCGAGCACATGCTCAAGAACGGTGCGCGAATGCGCGAGTTCGCCGAGGCCTACGTGTCATCGCGTGCACGCGTCGGGCTACCGCCGGTGTCGGTGGAGGACGTCGTGTACGCCCGCACCGTGGAGATAGTCGCAGAGCGGATGCGCCGGGTCGACCTCCTGACCGGCCGCGACGTCGCCGCGGCCGTGCGAAGCACGAAGGCTGAGGTTCGGCGGGTGGGGCGGCAGCGGCAGTTTGGCAATCTAGTTAAGACAGTCGTTAGAAATGCGAACCGCAATAGGGAGCGGTATTCGTCCGACTCGAAATTTGAGAATAGAGCAAGGGTGAACCGCGGAATGGCGCCAGTTGCTCTCGAATCGCTGATCGTGGAATTCGCCTTGCAGAACGTCTTTCAGAGTGTGCCTAGGAATATGCTCACTGCCGATGACGCGCGAAACGCTGCCCGCATCGCGAAGCAGTACTTTGCCGGGTCCTTCGAGACGCCAGATGCACTGGGCGACGATCCTATCGACCGCCAATTGCTCGGATAGGCGATTTGGGCAGTGGCTCCCGCTGTTACATGAAAGAAGCGGCAGGAAAGACCCTTTATCTTGACCTCCGGACTTAAGTACGGCTTTGATCAAGTATTTTATTCGTGGACAGTGTCTTCGACGGTGTGACTGGTTATTGGTGGGAATGCGGCGGCGCGGCGAATTCGCTCCTTGAATGAGACGGTAGGCGACGAAGCGAAGACCTCTAAGCCTGGATGCACCGGTCCGGAGATGAGACATCCAATCGCATATCAGCACTTGGCGGATGCGTGGTTGGGAAGCGTGGCGGAGAAAACGCGGGTTCGAGAGAAACCCTTGACACCATCCAGTTGATGGGTAAACATGTTGTCATGACAACAAGGATGGACCGACGCAGTCCCGCTCCCCTTTATGTCCAGCTGGAGCAGGCGCTTTTGTCGTATATCCATGAGCGGAAACTGGCGCCCGGGGATAAATTGCCCACTGAGGCGGAGATAGCTCAGACCTATGAGGTTTCGCGCCAAACGATTCGCCAAGCACTGTCACGGCTAGTGGCTGACGGTCAAGTTGAGCGGATTCAGGGAGTTGGGTCTTTCGTCGGTAAGCCCCGTCCAAGTCATCAGTCATTACTCACGTCATTCACTCAAAACATGAGATCGCAAGGCTATGACCCTAAGAGGCGGCTCTTGGATTCCGCAATTGTCGATAGTCCATCGGTCATTCAGTCGGTAATCGGATTGAACGGTTCGTGTCAGTTTGTGCGGCGGTTGTTGCTCGCTGATGGCAACCCGATTGGTTTAGCTGAAACATGGCTACCTGTTGAAGTGCTCGTTGGGAGGCTCGATCTGTTCAACGCCGAGGTTCTCGAAGCGAACTCTCTTTATGAACTGCTGCAGGGTCCCGAGATCGGGCTCCAGTTGGATCGCGGAGTCGAAACTGTGCGGGCCGGAGCGGCGAGCGATGAAGAAGCGCATCATCTGATGTGTCTTCCCAACAGCCCTACTCTCATTGTTCGACGTGTTAGTTACACGCCGTCGAACCGACCGGTTGAATGGACTGTCATGACGTTTCCGGCGGATCGGTACGAGTACCGCGTCGAGCTTTCTCATTCACCGAGCTAGCATCCAAATTTTATTCGTTCAACCAACTAACTAACTAACACCCAAGCTCGCGGCAGTCGCCAGGGGCAATAGGCATCACTCAAAGGAGAGTTCATGTTGAAAAAAGTCGGTTTTTCAGTTGCGGCCGTCGCCTTGGTATTGGCTTCGACCGGGTGCCAGGCCTCAAGTATCGCCAGCAATAGCGGATCAACAGACGGTGGGGGCCAAAAATACGAGAGTTTGCCCTACACGGATATTCTGCCCGTGGATGAAGGTGCCATTGGCGGTGCCGACTCAGATGTGATCACTATCGGTTTTTCTCAAACATGTTTTAACCATCCGTGGCGGACTGCCATGATTGAAAGCGCGGAAGCTGAGGTCGCACGGCACCCTGGAGTTGAGCTTGTCGTGACTGACGGTAATTGCGATGTGGCAGACCAAGCGAATGATGTGTCCGATCTGATGTCGCGTGGAGTGGACGCTATCATTCTCAGCCCGGTGGAATCGGCCGGACTTGCACCTGCTGCTAAGCGCGTAATGGACGCCGGAATTCCGTTGATTGTGCTGGACCGTGATGTGCCTGCGGAGAAAACCGTGTTTGTCGGTCAATCGAACGTGGAGATGGCCTATGACACTGCGATGGCAATGATCGATGACCTGGGCGGTCAGGGCAAAATTCTAGAGATTACAGGCCTGTCTGGGTCCTCCGCTGCTACCGACCGCAGTGCCGGTCTGCGTCAGGCGCTGGAAGAATACCCCGGTATCGAAATCCTTGCGGTAGGCGACGGGGAGTGGGTTCGGGAACCTGCCGTCGGAGTGATGGATGACTGGCTCACGAAATACGACCAAATTGATGCTGTCTTCTCGCACGCTGAAGAGTCTTCATGGGGAGCTCAGCAGGCAATAGCCAACGCTGGGCGCTGTGATGACGGCATCAGGCACTATACGCATGACGGTTCAGCCCCAGGTTTTGAGTGGGTCCGCGACGGCGGGTTCCAAGCCGATGGAAACTACAGTCCCTTTATCGGCGATATAGGTGTCCGAGCGGCCATCTTGGCACTTCAGGGCGAGGAGATTACTGGTGCGGAGGCATACGACGAGCCGGGTCTAAAACTGCAGCTCCCGAGCCTGCCGGCAGTAGTCCCGGACAATGCCGATGAATGGATCCCCAATGGCTGGGGTGACTTCGAAACGCCTGTCGACCCATGCGCCTAATTGACAATCGCCGTGGAATTCACGTACATCAGTTACGCCTGACCGGAGAATCCTATGACACACGCGTTAGTTGAGCTACGTGGCATCACCAAACAGTACCCGGGGGTAGTTGCGCTCAAAGGGGTGGACTTTGATCTGCGGGCCGGCGAGGTCCACGCGCTGGCCGGAGAAAACGGTGCAGGCAAGTCCACTCTCATGAAAGTTCTAGGTGGCGGGGTTGTACCGGATGCCGGCGAAATCCGAGTCGGAGATCAGATTGTTCGGTTACGCAGTCCCAAGGATGCGTTGGCGCTCGGTATAAGCGTGGTGCATCAGGTCACGTCCCGTGCAGTGGTGTAATTCCCGGGGTTCGATCGTTGGAATAACAACGTAACGAACCACCGTGCGATGGTCAGTGAGAACCGTTCAAAGTTCCTCACAG
>NZ_SOFE01000017.1 GCF_004402405.1 Cryobacterium levicorallinum | reverse complement strand
GCGCTGATGGTACTGCAGGGGGGACCCTGTGGGAGAGTAAGACACCGCCGGACTTAACTTAGAAACAAACAAAAAGGCCACCCGAAAGGGTGGCCTTTTTGCGTTAACGAGCCACCCCAGGGTGGCCGTTTCTCGTTAACACCACACCGCAAGCGGTCCCGCTTCGCACTCACCCATCCGTTGGTCGAGCATGCCCCGCCCGCCATCGGCACGACCGGGGCCGGCTTCTGGGACGCGACCATGAACTCTTGCGGGGCGTCGGGACACTCGAGCCTCAGCTCAAACACTCGAACTCGTCACCCCGCAAAAATCCCTACGCCCCACCCACATGACCGACACGTGATTGACGTTGGAACCGCATCCACTTGGGTGAGGTTCTCAGCGCGATTTTGCGTGAGGGATTAGGCTTAGTAAGTCTGTCGAAATGCCGGACTAATTACACAGGAGATACAGTGAGCCCTTCAGGACCCCGCGACGGCGATTCCCGTAACAACGGTCAGGACGACCGTCGTTCGAACCAGAGCGGCCGACCCTCGAATGGGCGACCTGCCGGCGGACGCGATGGCGCGAAGCCACCGTACCGCGGTAACTCCGACCGCCCGCAGCAGGGTGGCGAGCGACCTCCTTATCGCGGCAATTCCGATCGCCCTGCATACGGCGGCAACGACCGTGCTCCTTACCGTGGTAACTCTGACCGTCCCGCGCAGGGTGAGCGTCCCCCTTACCGTGGTAACTCTGACCGTCCCGCGCAGGGTGAGCGTCCCCCTTACCGTGGTAACTCTGACCGTCCCGCGCAGGGTGAGCGTCCTCCCTACCGTGGTAACTCTGACCGTCCCGCGCAGGGTGAGCGTCCCCCCTACCGGGGCAACTCTGACCGTCCTGCCCAGGGTGAGCGACCTCCGTATCGGGGTAATTCGGATCGTCCGGCTCAGGGGGAGCGTCCCCCCTACCGTGGCAATTCTGACCGGCCTTCCGGCGGGAACGACCGGGCTCCGTACCGGGGTAACTCCGACCGTCCTGCCCAGGGCGAGCGTCCCCCGTACCGTGGCAATTCGGAGCGTCCTTCCGGCGGGAACGACCGGGCTCCGTACCGGGGTAACTCTGACCGCCCCGCGCAGGGTGAGCGTCCTCCCTACCGTGGTAACTCTGACCGTCCCGCGCAGGGTGACCGGGCTCCGTATCGGGGCAACTCCGATCGTCCGGCTCAGGGTGAGCGTCCCCCTTATCGGGGTAATTCGGATCGTCCTGCCCAGGGGGAACGACCTCCCTTCCGTGGCAATTCGGAGCGTCCTTCCGGCGGGAACGACCGGGCTCCGTACCGGGGTAACTCCGATCGTCCGGCTCAGGGTGAGCGTCCCCCGTACCGGGGTAACTCTGACCGGCCCAGCAACGACCGGCCGAGAAGCGACAACGATAGCAAGCCGTGGACCCAGCGCGGCGGTTCGCCGAACCGCGCCGGCGCTCCGCGCGTCGATGCCGGCAAGAAGTTGTGGACCCGCGACGGCGCTCCGGCCCGTAACGACCGCGATGCCCGCGTCGTTGAAGAGGAGATGACCGAAGAGCAGCGCATGCAGCGCGAGCTGCGTTCGGTGCGTCCGCGTCACGACGACCCGGAACTTCCCGACGACATTTCGGCCAATGACCTTGACCGCATCGCCCGCAACGAGCTCAAGACCCTCACCAAGGAGAACGCCGAGACCGTCGGCCGTCACCTGGCGATGGCCGCCCGCGTCATCGACGAGAACCCGCAGCTGGCTCACCAGCATGTGATGAGCGCCGCCCGTCGGGCCGGCCGTATCGGTGTTGTGCGCGAAAGCCTCGCGATCACCGCGTATGCCACCGGTGACTTCGCGCTGGCCCTGCGCGAACTGCGCACCTACCGTCGCATCTCCGGCTCGAACGACCAGCTTCCCCTCATGGTCGACAGTGAACGTGGCGTCGGCCGCCCCGACCGTGCCCTCGAGCTTGGCCGCTCGGTCGATCGCAGCACGCTGTCCCCGTCCGTGCAGGTTGGCCTGGCCATCGCCATGTCCGGCGCACGGCTGGACCTCGGTGAAACGGATGCCGCGCTGGTCGAGCTCGAAATTCCGCAGCTCAACCCGAACACGGCTTTTTCCTACAGCCCCGAGCTGTTCGCCGCCTACGCTGAGGTGCTGAGCGAACTCGGTCGCGAGGACGAAGCGGACGAGTGGCTCCAGCGGGCCTCCCGCGCCGACGCTGCCATCGGGGCCTCCGGTGACGATGACGAGACCGTAGAAATCGAGGAAATGGAAGAGGACGACGACGCCGCCCTCGCCGCCGAAGCCGCCGACGCCGGAGACGAAGACGACGAAGACGACAGAGTGGCCGCCGGCGAAGCGGCTCGTGCCGTTGCCGAAGCCGGGCTCAACGCTGTCGCCGCGCCGATTACCGACGCCGACGACGCCGACGACATCGTCAACGAAGCGGCGGACACCGCCGAAACCGACGTTGAGATCGGCAACGAGGCGGAAACCGACGCTGCGGCATCCGTTTCAATTACGGACGCAGACGACGAGACGGAGCCGAATGCTGCATCGCCGAAAGCCTGAGTCGGTGACGCCGCTGGACGGCGTTGACGTTCTGCTGGCCGACTTGGACGGTGTGGTGTACGCGGGCCCGGCGGCGATTCCGTTCGCCGTCGAGAGCCTGAACCGTGCCGCCGAGACGATTCGCGTTGGCTACATCACCAATAACGCTTCGCGCACCGATCAGTCGGTCGCCGACCACCTCACCGAGCTTGGGCTGAGCGTCGCGGCAACGGATGTCGTCACCTCCCCCCAGGCAGCCGTTCGGCTGCTCGCCGAGCAGGTCGCACCCGGCGCGAGCATCCTCGTGGTCGGTGGCGACGGTCTGGTCGACGAGGTCATCAAAGCTGGATTTGTGGTGACCCGCTCGGCCGACGACAAGCCGGCCGCTGTGATCCAGGGCTTCTCGCCCGAGGTTGGCTGGGTGCACCTCGCCGAAGCGGCCTTCGCGCTCAACGCCGACGGTGTGGGCACGGGCATTCCGTGGATCGCGACCAACACGGACTGGACCATTCCGGTCGCCCGCGGCATCGCTCCGGGTAACGGCACGCTGGTTTCGGCCGTGCACACCGCGGTCGGGCGGCTGCCACTCGTGGCCGGTAAGCCAGAAGCGGCCATCTTTCTGGAAGCTACTCGGCGGTTTGGCGCGCAGAACGCGCTCTTCATCGGCGACCGCCTTGATACCGACATTCTCGGCGCGAACCGGGCCGGCATTCCTGCCGTGCTCGTGCTGACCGGCATCGACCGGGCTAAGCAGGCCCTGGCCGCCGACAAGGATTCGCAGCCAGCATTCATCCTTGACAACCTGCAGCAGCTGCACGAACCGTACCCGGAGACCGTGTTCTCCAAGGACGGCTCGACCGCCACGGTCAACGGGGCCAGCGTGCGCGTGCACGGCAATGACGTTCAGATTCTGAAAGACGGTGACGGCGCAATCAATCTGCTTCGCGCCGCCTGCGCTGCGATCTATCGGTCGGGACGGGCCATTTACGGGCTCAACGTTCCGGAGCGACTGTATCTCGCGCAGTAGCCTAGAGCTGTGAGCCCCGAACCCGTACCGGTCGATCTCGCCGGGCAACTGGCGAAGATCGAGACCCAGCCGCTCGAGGCGCGCGCCGCGGCGTTCGGGGAGCTGCACGAGCAGTTGCGCGAACGGCTCGAAGACGCCGACCAGGCTGGCCAGGCATGACCGGCACCAGCACACCCAACGACCAGGAACCAGACGCACCCATGCCTGAGAATGACGCCGACCTTCCCGACGAGTTGAACGACACTGACAGCGTTCCAGAACGGATGCCAGCCTCCCGCCTCGACGCCGCCCTCGCGGACCGAGGGCTGGTGCGCTCCCGAACCGTCGCGGCCAAACTCATCGCCGACGGCCTCGTCACGGTAGACGGGCTGCCGGTCGTGAAGGCCAGCACCAAAGTGTCAGCGGATGCTGTTCTCGAGGTGGCCGCGACCGACCACTACGTCAGCCGCGGTGCCCACAAGCTCATCGCCGCCCTCGACGCGTTCAACCTGAGCGTCACCGGGCGCACCGTGCTCGATGCCGGCGCGAGCACCGGCGGTTTCAGCCAGGTGGTGCTCGAACGCGGCGCCGCCCAGGTGATCGCGGCCGATGTCGGCCATGGGCAGCTGGCAGCGCAACTGAAGACCGAGCCGCGTCTGAAACTGGTCGAGGGCTACAATATCCGCTATGCGACACCGGAAACCCTCGCCGGGGCATCCGGAATCGACACCCGACCCGACCTCGTCGTGGCCGACCTGTCGTTCATCTCCCTCACGACCGTGCTGCCGGCCCTTGCGGCCACGGCAGCAGAGGGCGCCGACTTTGTACTGCTGATCAAGCCGCAGTTCGAGGTGGGCCGCGGCGGCATTCGGGAGGGCATCGTGCACGACAAGGGCCTGCGCAGCGACTCGATCGCCGGCGTGCTGTGGGCCGGTTGGGACCTCGGCCTGAAAACCTGCGGCGTGATCGCCTCGCCCATCATCGGGGCGGCCGGAAATCACGAGTATCTGTGCTGGATGAGCGCCACGGCCGGCTCAAATCCGACAGAATGGATGGAACGGATCGAAACCGTGGTGGGGGCGTGACGAGTTGAGCGACACTCCGCGGTACTTTCTCATCGTTGCCCATACCGGTCGCCTCGACTCGGTTGAAGCCGCCTCGACGGTCTGCAAGCAGCTTCTCGCCGCGGGCGCCGTGCCGGTGCTGGCCAGCGACGAACGCGCCGACCTGCTCGCCGCCTGCCCGGAGCTCAACGGGCACATCGCCATTCTCGGCGAGACCGTGACAACCGCCGACCTCGAGCTGGTCATCGTGCTCGGCGGTGACGGCACCATTCTGCGTTCGGCCGAACTCGTGCGTGGTTGTTCGGCCCCGCTGCTCGGTATCAATCTCGGCCACGTCGGTTTTCTCGCCGAGAGCGAGCGGGACGACCTCGGTGAGGCCGTGCGCCGCGCCCTTAAGGGCGACTACGAGGTCGAAGAACGACTCGCCCTGTCGGTGCGGGTCAAGGTCACCAATGAGGTTGTCTACGAAACCTGGGCGCTGAACGAAGTCACCGTCGAAAAGGCCAGCCGCGAACGCATGATCGAGGTTGTCGTCGAGGTTGACGGCCGTCCGCTATCGTCGTTCGGCTGCGATGGCGTCGTGTTCTCCACCCCGACCGGCTCGACCGCGTACTCGTTCTCGGCCGGCGGCCCCATCGTCTGGCCAGGCGTTGAAGCGCTGCTGCTGGTACCGCTCAGCGCGCACGCCCTGTTCGCCCGGCCGCTCGTCGTCGGCCCCGATTCGTCCCTGGCCGTCGAGGTGCTCTCCCGCACCGGAGCCCGCGCCGTGCTGTGCGCCGATGGCCGCCGTACCCAGGACCTTCCGAGCGGCGCCCGCGTGATCGTGCGCCGCTCGAGCGTACCGGTGCGCCTGGCCCGCCTGCACATCGGCCCGTTCACGGACCGCCTGGTCAACAAATTCAACCTGCCGGTCACCGGCTGGCGCGGCCCGGTCGGCCGCGAGTAATCCGATGATCGACGAGCTGTTCATTCGCGACCTCGGCGTCATCGCCGAGGCGACGCTGCCGCTTGGGCCTGGATTCACCGCCGTCACCGGCGAAACCGGCGCCGGAAAAACCATGGTGGTCACCGCGCTCGGCCTGCTACTCGGCGATCGAGCGGATGCCGGCACCGTGCGGCAGGGCCAGCCGCAAAGTTTCGTGCAGGGCCGCTGGGTCATCGACCCCGGCGGTCCCGTCGCCGAACGCGTGCGCGACGCCGGGGGAGACCTCGACGGCCCCGAACTCATTCTCGGACGCTCCGTCTCAAGCGAAGGGCGCAGCCGGGCGACGGTCGGCGGACGCGGCGCTCCGGCGAGCGTACTTGGCGACCTGCGCAACGACCTCGTCGTCGTGCACGGCCAAAGCGACCAGGTGCGCCTGCGCTCCGCCGCCGCCCAGCGCGACGCCCTCGACCGCTTCGCCGGGCCCGACCTCTCCGCAGTGCTCGCCGACTACCAGCTCGCCTTCCACCGCTGGGAGGCCAACCAGACCGACCTGGACCGGCTCGTCACCGAACAGGATTTGCGCTCCCGCGAAGCCGACGACCTGCGGGCCGCCATCGCTGAGATTGAAACGGTCGCCCCGCAACGCGGCGAAGACGCCGAGCTCGGTGAACGGGCCGAACGCCTCGGCAACCTCGAAGAGTTGCGCCTGGCCGGGGAACAGGCCCGCCAGCTCATTTCCGCCGAAGATAACCCCGACGACCTGCCCGACGTTGTCGCGCTGCTCGAAACCGCCCGGCGCGCCCTCGACCGGGTCGCCACCCACGATGTGGCGCTGCCACCGCTCGTCACCGCGATCGCCAACGTCGGTTTCGTCGTCGCGGATATCGCCGCCGAACTCTCCAGCTACCTCGCCGGCCTCGACGCCGACGGTGCCCGCGAACTCGAAATCGTGCAGGAACGCCGCGCCGAACTGAGCATCCTCGCCCGTAAATACCCCGGCGGCCTCGACGAGGCCATCGAATTTCTGGATACCGGCAGCACCCGTCTGCTCGAGCTCGACTCCGACTCCGACCGCATCGAAACCCTCACCGCTGAAACGGATGCCGACCATCTGCTGGTCACCGATCTTGCTACCGCCCTCACCGCGCTCCGTGCAGCGGCAGCCGTGCGTCTCGGTGCCCTGGTCACCGCCGAGCTCGGCGCACTGGCAATGCCGGACGCCGTCCTCCACGTGGAGGTCGAACCGGGGGGCGAATTCACCGTCACCGGCTGCGACCTCGTGCGCCTACTGCTGCAGCCCCACGCCGGGGCCGAGCCGCGATCGCTCGCACGCGGGGCATCCGGTGGCGAGCTGTCTCGGGTCATGCTCGCGATCGAGGTCGTCATCAACGCGACCGACCCGGTGCCCACCTTCGTCTTCGACGAGATCGACGCCGGCGTCGGCGGCGCCGCCGCGATTGAAATCGGACGGCGACTGGCCCGCCTGGCCGAAACCGCCCAGGTGATCGTGGTCACCCACCTCGCCCAGGTCGCCGCGTTCGCCGTGAACCACCTCAGCGTGGTCAAGGACAGCGACGGATCCGTCACCGCCTCGAGCGTGCGCCAGTTGCGCGGCGAGGATCGGGCCGCCGAAATGGCCCGCCTGCTGTCGGGTCTGCCCGACTCGAAGAGCGGTCTCGAACACGCCAGAGAACTGCTCGACCTCGCCCAGTCCACCCCGCCCCAGCCAGCGACAAAAATCAGGTGATAGCATTGAAGCCCGTGGTGGAAAATATAATTGCGGACAGATCAGGACCGAGCAGGTCAAACGGCACAACCAAGCACATCTTCGTGACCGGGGGTGTGGTCTCCTCGCTCGGTAAGGGCTTGACGGCGGCCAGCCTCGGAAACCTACTCACGGCACGCGGCCTGCGGGTCGTCATGCAGAAGCTTGACCCGTATCTCAACGTCGACCCGGGAACGATGAACCCGTTCCAGCACGGCGAGGTCTTCGTGACCGACGACGGTGCAGAGACCGACCTCGACATCGGGCACTACGAACGTTTTCTCGACATCAACCTCGGCCAGTCGGCCAACGTGACGACCGGGCAGATCTACTCGCAGGTGATCGCCAAGGAACGCCGTGGCGAATACCTCGGCGACACCGTGCAGGTCATTCCGCACATCACCGACGAGATCAAACGCCGCATGCGCTTGCAGGCGAGCGATGAGGTGCGCCCCGATGTCATCATCACCGAGGTCGGTGGAACCGTTGGTGACATCGAGTCCCAGCCGTTCCTCGAGGCTGCCCGTCAGGTGCGCCACGAACTCGGCCGCGGCAACGTCTTCTTCGTGCACGTCTCGCTCGTTCCGTTCCTCGGCGCGGCCGGCGAGCAGAAGACCAAGCCCACCCAGCACTCCGTCGCGACACTGCGTTCCATTGGAATTCAGCCGGACGCCCTCGTGCTGCGCAGCGACCGGCCCGTCTCCGAGGCGAACAAGCGCAAAATTGCGCTCATGTGCGACGTTGACGAAGGTGCCGTGGTCAACGCCGTCGACGTCGCGTCGATTTACGAGATCCCGACCATGCTGCACGACCAGGGCCTTGACAAGTACATCGTCAACGCCCTCGGCCTCGTGGCCGACGTCGTCGACTGGTCCGGCTGGGAGAACCTGCTCGAAGCCGTACGCCACCCCAAGCACGAGGTCACGATCGGTCTGGTCGGCAAGTACATCGACCTCCCGGATGCCTACCTCTCGGTCACCGAGGCGCTGCGAGCCGGCGGATTCGCCAACCAGAGCAAGGTCAAGATCGTCTGGATCGGCTCCGACGATTGCGAAACCGACGAGGGAGCCGCGCGTCTGCTCGGCGAACTTGACGGCATTTGCGTGCCCGGCGGCTTCGGCATCCGCGGCATCGAGGGCAAGCTCGGCGCCCTCAAGTTCGCCCGCGAAAACGGCATCCCGGTGCTCGGCCTGTGCCTCGGCCTGCAGTGCATGGTCATCGAATACGCTCGCAACAAGGCCGACCTGCCCGGCGCCTCCTCCAGCGAGTTCGACCCGGAAACAGAGTTTCCGGTCATCGCGACCATGGAAGAACAGGTCGAAATCATCGCCGGCGGCGACCTCGGTGGCACCATGCGCCTCGGCCTCTACCCGGCAACGCTCGCCGAGGGGTCCCTCGTCGCCGAACTGTACGGCGCGAACGAGGCGTCCGAACGTCACCGTCACCGCTACGAGGTCAACAACGCCTTCCGTGACCAGATCGCCCTGGCCGGCCTGTGGTTCTCCGGAACCAGTCCGGACCGCCACCTGGTCGAATACGTCGAGCTCAAGCGCGACGAGCACCCGTTCTACGTCGGAACCCAGGCCCACCCGGAGCTGCGGTCCAGGCCGAACCATGCGCATCCGCTGTTTCGCGGGCTGGTCGCCGCAGCCCTCGACCGCCAGCAGGCCAGCCGGTTGTTCGAGGTGAAGGAAGAGCTCAGTGCCTGAACCACTGCAGGATGACGTGGCTCCGGTCACGGTGACCGCGAGCGAGGTCGTCTTCGACGGCGCCATCTGGAACGTGCGCCGCGACAGCTTCGAGTACAACGGCGCGAGCATCACCCGCGAATACCTCGACCACCCCGGCGCGGTGGCCGTGCTCGCCCTCGACGAGCACGACCGGGTATTGCTGATCAAGCAGTACCGGCACCCGACCGGCCTCCGCGGCTGGGAGCTGCCAGCCGGGCTGCTCGACGTGAGCGGCGAGCATGCCCTGATCGGTGCCCAGCGCGAGCTCGCCGAAGAAGCGGATGTCGTCGCCTCCGACTGGGCGCTGCTCACCGAGTTCTACACCTCGCCCGGCGGCAGCAATGAAGCCATCCGGGTCTACCTGGCGCGCGGCGTCTCGGCGGTTCCCGCCTTCGCACGCACCGAAGAAGAAGCCGATATCGAGTTGCGCTGGGTGTCCCTCGACGACTGCGTCGACGCCGTCCTGGCGCGGCGGGTCGAGAACCCGATCCTGATCGTGGGTATTCTGGCCGCGCACGTGGCCAAGTCACGCGGGTGGAGCACGCTCGCGCCGGCCGACCTGCCGTGGCCGCGGCATCCACTCAACCGGCACGTCACAGCCTAGGCATGACGATCGCCACGGCGGTAGATGGGTATCTGCGGCACGTGGCGGTCGAGCGCGGTCTCGCCGCGAACACCGTCGCTGCTTACCGCCGCGACCTCGGGCTGTACACGGCGTGGCTGGCCGGCCAGCCCGATTCTGACGCCGGGGATGCTGTCAGTGCGGGTGCGGGTGCGGGTGCTGCCGACGCCCCGGCGCGCCCGATCACGAACCTGCGCGCCATCACCCGGCACCACGTGTCGGCATTTGTGCAATACCTCGGCCTGCGTCCGGAGTCGCCGCTGACCGCCGCATCGATCGCGCGCATCCTCTCGACCGTGCGTGGATTCCACCGGTTTCTGCTCGGTGAGGGCCTGGTCGAAACGGATGTCGCGCACGACAGTAAGCCGCCCAAACTCGCCCTGCGCCTGCCCAAGGCCATCTCGATCGAGCAGGTGGCCGCGCTGCTCGCGGCGACCGACGGCGACGATGTGCAGCGCCTGCGCGACAAGGCCCTGCTCGAATTGCTTTACGCGACCGGCGCGCGGGTGAGTGAGGTGGTCGATCTCAACGTCGACGACGTGCGCCTCGAAGACTTCGACTCGGTGCGGCTCACCGGCAAGGGCGACAAGCAGCGCATCGTTCCGGTCGGCAGCTTCGCCCGCGCCGCCGTCTCTGACTACCTGGTTCGGGCACGGCCGATGTTGTCGGCGCGCGGACGGTCGACGCCGGCACTGTTTCTCGGGCTGCGCGGGCAGCGAGTGAGTCGGCAAAACGCCTGGCTCATCATTCGCGCGGCTGCCGAACGCGCCGGACTGACCGTGCCCGTATCCCCGCACACCCTGCGGCATTCCTTCGCGACGCACCTGCTCGCCGGCGGCGCCGACGTGCGCGTCGTGCAGGAGCTGCTCGGCCATTCGTCGGTAGCCACCACCCAGATCTACACCCTGGTGACAGCAGACACCCTCCGCGACATGTACACCCTCTCCCACCCAAGAGCCCGCTGATAATTGCGCGAGAGCGCAAAAAGTGCCCGTATGGCGAGTCCAAATGGGCACTTTTTGCGCTCTCGCGAGCAGTGGCAGGGGGTGCGCGGCGATCCTTGCGAAGACCGGGCGATCTAATCGCTAGAATCGACCAAGTGATGGGTGCAGGACAAATCAAGGGCGGGCCAGTGACGCGTAAGTTGAGCGAGCGGATTTCGCTTCCCGGTTTCGATGAGATACCGGTGGGCCCGACGGGACGCGAAAAACACGAATTCGCCGAACCAGAGCCGTTGAAAAGCCACGGTCCGGCCCGCATCATCTCCCTGTGCAACCAGAAGGGTGGCGTCGGCAAGACCACGACGACCATCAACCTCGGTGCAGCCCTGGCCCGCTACGGCCGCCGCGTGCTCGCGATCGACTTCGACCCGCAGGGCGCCCTTTCGGCCGGCCTCGGCGTTCCCACGCACGACGTCACCACCATCTACGACCTGCTGCTCAACGGCAAGGTCGACCCGAAAGACGCTATCCAGCCGACCTCGGTCGAGGGACTCGACGTTATCCCGGCCAACATTGACCTCTCTGCCGCCGAGGTGCACTTGGTCAACGAGGTCGCCCGTGAGCAGATTCTGTCCCGCGTGTTGCGCAAGGTGTCCGGCGACTATGACGTCATTCTCATCGACTGCCAGCCGTCGCTCGGCATTCTCACCGTGAACGCGCTCACCGCGAGCCACGGCGTACTGATTCCACTGGAGTGCGAATTCTTCGCCCTGCGCGGTGTCGCCCTGCTTATCGAAACCATCGACAAGGTGCGCGACCGCCTCAACCCGGCGATCGAACTCGACGGAATTCTCGCCACCATGTACGACTCCCGTACCCTGCACTCTCGCGAGGTACTCGAGCGAGTCGTCGACGCCTTCGGTCACAGCGTGCTCGAAACCGTCATCGGCCGCACCGTCAAATTTCCCGACGCGAGCGTGGCCGGGGTACCCATCACCGACTTCGCGCCAGAGCACGCGGCTGCCAAGGCCTACCTGCAGGTGGCCCGCGAATTGATCCACCGTGGCGCAGTCGCCTAGCGCGGCCGAGAAGCCCGCGTTTTCGGTCGCCCTCGGCGTTTTCGAGGGTCCGTTCGATCTGCTGTTGAAGCTGATCACCCGGCACGAACTCGACATCACCGAGATCTCGCTCAGCCAGGTCACCGACGAGTTCATCTCCTACCTGCGCGGCCTTGACGCGGCGGAAGAACTCGACCAGGCCACCGAATTTCTGGTCGTCGCCGCGACACTGCTGGATCTCAAGGTGGCCGGACTGCTTCCGCAGGGCGAACTCGTCGACGCCGAAGACGTCGCCCTGCTCGAAGCCCGCGACCTGCTGTTCGCCCGCCTGCTGCAGTACCGCGCCTTCAAGGAGGCCGCGACCTGGTTCAGCGGGCAGCTCGAGATTGAGACCCGCCGACACGTGCGCTCGGTGCGCCTCGAAGAGAAGTACCGCCAGAAGACCCCGGAGCTGGTCTGGACGCTCTCCCTCGCCGACTTCGCCGCGCTGGCAGCCGTAGCCCTCGCCCCGCGCGAGCTGCCCAGTGTGGGGCTCGACCACCTGCACGCGCCGCTCGTGAGCATCCGCGAGCAGGCCGCCTACGTCGTCGCCATGCTGCAGCCGGGGGAGCCGGTCTCGTTTCGTGCGCTCATCGCCGGCACCGACGAGAAGGGCGTCATTATCGCCCGCTTTCTCGCGGTGCTCGAGCTGTACCGCCATGGTGCCGTCTCCTTTGACCAAATCGAGCCCCTCGGTGAGCTCACCCTGCGCTGGAGTACCCAGTCCTGGACCGACGAAAACCTCGCCTCGCTCGGAGCCGACTATGACAATTGAAAACCCGACCACCGATACCCGGTCACGCACGCCGCAAACGGATGCTGCAGCATCCGCTTCACCGGCCGCCAGCGAAAAAGACCAAGACCAGAACGCCGCAGACCACTCCCTCGACCGCCAGCTCGAAGCCGTGCTCATGGTCGCTGACGAACCGCAGGGGCTCGTACACCTCGCGACCGCCGTCGGGCGGCCCATCGCCGCAGTGGCGGCATCCGTTGCCCGGCTGGTCGCCGATTTCGACGGCCTGCGCAGCACCGACGGTACCCAAACGGTGCGTCGCGGCTTTGAGCTGCGCGAGGTCGCCGGCGGCTGGCGCATCTACGTGCGCGCCACCCACGACGTACTCGTGACCGACTTCGTGCTCACGCAGAATCCCAGCCGGCTCAGCCAGGCGGCCCTCGAGACGCTCGCTGTGATCGCCTACAAGCAGCCGATCAGCCGCGGCCAGGTTGCGAGCATTCGGGCGGTCAACGTCGACTCCGTCGTGCGCACCCTGCTCGGGCGCGGCTTGGTCACCGAGGCATTCACCGACAGTGAAACCGGCGCGATCAACTACGCCACCACAGACTTGCTGCTTACCCAGCTCGGAATCAACTCGCTCGACGAGTTACCCCACCTATCGCCGTTGCTTGACGGCGGAACCGACGGATTCGAGGATCTGCTTTGACCGACAACATCCCCCAGGACCAGACGCCCCGCGACCCCAACTTCAACCCGGAGGCCGCCGCCGACGGCGTCCGTCTGCAGAAGGTACTGGCCTCGGCCGGCGTCGCCAGCCGCCGCGTCTCCGAAGATCTCATCACCTCCGGTCGCGTGCGGGTGAACGGCAAGGTTGTCACCGAGCTCGGTCGCCGCGTGCACCCTGAAATCGACCAGGTCGCCGTCGACAACGTGGCCGTGCAGCTCGACACCACCCGCCGGTACCTCATGCTCAACAAGCCGGTCGGCGTCGTCTCCTCGATGCAGGACGAGAGCGGCCGCCCCGACCTGCGCGAGTTCACCGACCAGTTCGATGAACGCCTGTTCAACGTGGGCCGGCTCGATGCCCAGACCAGCGGCCTGCTCATTCTCACCAATGACGGCGACCTCGCCCACGTGCTCGCCCACCCCTCCTTCGGTGTCTCCAAGACCTACATCGCCAAGGTGGAGGGCCGCGTCTCGCCGCAGACCATCGGCCAGCTGCAGAGCGGCATCGAACTCGAGGACGGCCCCATTCACGCTGACAAGGCCCGCATTCTGACGAGCCCGCCCGGCGGCGGCTACAGCATGGTCGAGCTGACCCTGCACTCCGGCCGTAACCGCATCGTACGACGGATGCTCGACGCCGTCGGTCACCCCGTGGTTGATCTGGTGCGTCGCCAGTTCGGGCCGCTGAACCTCGGCACCCTGCAGCAGGGCGCCGTGCGGGAACTCACCCGCGAAGAACTGGGCCAGCTGCTCACAGTGTCCCGCCAGGCGCCGAGCGCGCGCCCTGATGCTAACTAACTCCGCGCGAACTAAGGACTGAAATCCATGGCTGAAAGCCGCCTCGTCGGCCCGGTGCGCATCGTCGGCGTCGGCCTGCTCGGAACCAGCGTCGGCCTCGGCCTGCGTAACCGCAAGATCGAAACGATTCTTAGCGATGCGTCGCCGACCAACCTGCGCATCGCGATCGATTACGGCGCCGGCCGGGCCGCCCAGCCAGACGACGAGCCGCAGCTGATCGTGGTCTGCGTGCCGCCCGACGTCACCGCCGACATCGTCGCCCGCGAACTCGCGGCGTACCCCGGCGCGATCGTGACGGATGTCGCAAGCGTCAAGCTTGCCCCACTGGCCGAGCTGCGCGAGCGTGGCGCCGATATCAGCCGCTACATCGGATCGCATCCGCTGGCCGGTCGGGAGAAGGGCGGCCCGCTCTCCGGCCGCGCCGACCTGTTCATCGGCCGTCCCTGGGTCGTTGCCGCACACGACGCGATCAGCTACCAGCAGGCGGGAGCCATTGACGACCTCATCCTCGACCTCGGCGCTATTTTGGTCGAGATGACGCCCGAGGAACATGATCTCGGCGTCGCCCTGGTCTCGCACGTCCCGCAGGTCATCTCGACCCTGATGGCCCGCCGCCTCACCGGTGCCGCGCACTCCTCGCTGAACCTCGCCGGTCAGGGCCTGCGCGACGTGACCCGCGTCGCAGCGAGCGACCCCGATTTGTGGGTGCAGATTCTCGGCGCCAATGCCGGCCCGGTGCGCGATGTGCTGCTGGCCTACCGCGACGACCTCGACCGGTTCATCGATGCACTAGAAGACCCCGCCAAGCCGGGGGCGCAGCGTCAGATCGCTGAAGAACTCGGCGGGGGCAACGCCGGAGTGGCCCGACTGCCCGGAAAACACGGCCAGGACCGGCGTTTCTCCTCGATGGTGGTCATGGTCAACGACCAGCCAGGCCAGATCGCCCGCCTGCTCAACGACATCGGCGACCTCGGAGTTAACCTCGAAGACTTACGCTTGGAACACTCGCCGGGCGCCCAAATCGGCCTAGCCGAAATCTCCGTACTGCCCGAGGCCGTCACTCGCCTCACCGAAGAGCTGGCCGCCCGCGGCTGGCGGATTGCTGGTTAACGCATGGCACGTCACGCCCTCCCCACCCTCGTCGCCATCGACGGACCGGCCGGCAGCGGCAAGTCGAGTGTGAGCCGTGCTGCCGCCCGCCGCCTCGGCTTCGCCTACCTCGACACCGGCGCCGCTTACCGGGCGCTGGCCTGGCTGGCTCTCGACCGCAACACCGACAGCAGCCAAGCGGATGCCGTCACCGCGCTCCTGAAAGACTTCGACTACTCGATCGGTACCGACCCCGACGAGTATTTCGTGACGGTGGGGGAGACCGACGTGACCGACGCGATCCGGTCGCCGGAAGTCAGTGCAGCGGTGAGCGCTGTCGCCCGCGTTCCCGAGGTGCGGGGTGCTCTCACCGAGTTGTTTCGCAGCCTCGCTGCAAACGTGGATCGGCCCGGCGTCGTGGTCGAAGGACGCGACATTACGACCATCGTCGCCCCCGAGGCGGAGGTGCGCATTCTACTCACGGCATCCGAGGAGGCTAGAATGACTAGACGCTCTGCGGAAATAACGACCCAGTCGGCTGAAACCGTGGCAGAACAGCTGCGATCGCGTGATCGCGCTGACTCACAGGTTGTCGATTTCATGAGCGCAGCAGACGGTGTGATAACCGTCGACTCCACCCATCTCGACTTCGAGCAGACCATTGAAGCGGTCATCGACGTCATACACACACGCACGAAGCGGACTTTTGAATGAGTAACGAATACGACGACACGAGCACAGCGCTCGATACCGAGCTGGCGGAACGACTCGCCAATCTCGATGAGGAACTCGCCACCCGGCGTTCCGCCGCGCTGCGCACGGACCTCGACAACTACGACCTCGACGAGGAAGACCTCGACGTACTGCGGGCCGTCACGAACGACCCCGACGCCATCCAGTACCTTCCCGCCGTTCCGGTGATCGCTATCGTCGGCCGCCCGAACGTGGGCAAGTCGGCGCTGGTAAATCGAATCCTCGGCCGCCGCGAAGCCGTTGTGGAGGACACTCCCGGTGTCACGCGAGACCGGGTCGCCTACAAGGGCGAGTGGCACGAACGCAAGTTCAGCCTCGTCGACACCGGCGGCTGGGAGCCAGACGCGAAGGGCATCGACGCTTCCGTCGCCGCTCAGGCCGAGATCGCCATCGACCTGTCCGACCTCGTCATGTTCGTCGTCGACTCCAACGTGGGCCCGACCTCGACCGATGAGGCCGTCGTGCGCATGCTGCGCAAGAGCGGCAAGCCGGTCTTCCTGATTGCCAACAAGGTCGACGACGTGCGCCAGGAACCCGAAGCGGCCAGCCTGTGGTCGCTCGGCCTCGGCCAGCCCTGGCCGGTCTCCGCCCTGCACGGTCGTGGTGTTGCCGACCTGCTCGATGCGATCCTGCTCGTTCTGCCCGAAATCTCCAACGTTGCCAAGCAGGAGGTCGGCGGCCCGCGCCGCGTGGCCATCCTCGGCCGCCCGAACGTCGGAAAGTCCAGCCTGCTCAACAAGGTGGTGGGGGAGGAGCGCGTTGTTGTCAACGAGCTTGCCGGCACAACCCGTGACCCGGTGGACGAGCAGGTTGAACTCGGCGGTAAGGTGTGGCGCTTCGTCGATACCGCCGGCATCCGCCGCCGTGTTCACCTCTCGCAGGGCGCCGACTTCTACGCCTCGCTGCGCACCAGCGCCGCCCTCGAAAAGGCCGAGGTCGCCGTCGTGCTGCTCGACGTGACCGAGGTCATCAGCGAGCAGGACGTGCGCGTCATCGACCTCGTGATCGAGTCGGGCCGTGCGCTCGTGCTCGCCTTCAATAAGTGGGACCAGATCGACGACGACCGTCGCCGCTACCTCGAACGTGAAATCGAGCAGGACCTTGCCCACGTGGCGTGGGCGCCGCGCGTGAACATCTCCGCCAAGACCGGTCGCCACATGGAGAAGCTGGTTCCGGCCCTCGAGCTCGCGCTCGAATCCTGGGACACCCGCATCGCCACCGGCAAGTTCAACGCCTTCCTGGCCGAGCTGGCCGCCGCCCACCCGCACCCCGTGCGCAGCGGCAAGCAGCCGCGCATCCTGTTCGGCACCCAGGCCTCGAGCCGTCCGCCGACGTTCGTGGTCTTCACCACCGGATTCCTCGACCCGGGCTACCGTCGCTACATTCAGCGTCGCCTGCGCGAGATCTACGGCTTCGAGGGAAGCCCGATCAACCTCAGCATGCGCGTGCGCGAGAAGCGCAAACGCTAACTTTTTTTGAACGGATGCGGTCGGGCCTGTTTACGCAGGTCCGGCCGCATTTTTCGTATCCGGCGGGCATCGTTATGAAGTTGGAATGTTACGGGTCGATTTGTGTCTTCGGATATTCTGAGCCAAGCTCAAGTCTTACCTTAATGGCTCCCTACAGCCGACCACCTGCACGTACCGAACTTGTGCGCGACCCGGAATATACATAACGAGCCCATGGCATATAGAGAAGCCCGCACGTCCAAAATCAACCACAACTCAACCCGTGCCCCTCAACACGTCGCCGAAAGCAGCTCGCCCCGGGCTCGACGATTGGCTGTTTGGGCGGCACTTGCCGCCTCGACGATCGCCCTTTCGGGGCTCGCTGCTGTTCCGGCTATCGCCGAAGTAGGCGGCTCCGACCGAAGCGGTGCCGACCGAAGCGCTGCCGACCCGATGACCCCGTCCATCGTTGTCCCGGCCGGCGAAAGTGTCACCACCCGATTGGGCAATGTACCTACCGGCTTGAGCTCCATCGAGGTGGAATACTCCACATCGAACGATGGAGTGCCCACCCAGGTCGAAATTTCTGTCGGCCCCGAGAATACCCAAACCTATTCATTCACCGCTCCGACCGGCGCGAGCGCTACGGCCACCATCACGGTTCCCGTGACGGATAAGACCGACGGCACGATCACCGCGAGCAGTAGCGCCTCGACGGTGTCGCTGAATCTCGCCCTCGTCGGTTTCGAACGCGGCGAGGCTGGTCGCGCGCCAACGCCCAGTCCCGTGCTGGCACCAGCTCCGAAGCCGTCGCCCACGCCGACTCCCGAGCCCACCCCGGCCCCCGAGCCGACTCCGACTCCCGAGCCGACTCCGACTCCCGAGCCGACTCCGACTCCGACTCCGACGCCGACTCCCACTCCGACGCCGACGCCGGCTCCCGAGCCCACCCCGTCGCGTGGCGGTATGCCCGGTAAGTCCAACACCGGCGTTCCTGCCGGTACCGCGCTCACCGTGCACAACGATGACATCACTGTCACCAAGGCCGGCACAGTGCTCGATGGCCTCGACATTCGTGGTCTGGTCAAAATTGAGGCCGCGAACGTCACCATTAAGAACTCCATCATCCGTGGTCGCGAATTGAACGGCATCGGGGCGCTGATCAATAACCTCGGCGGCTTCAGCAACCTCGTGATTGTCGATACCGAGCTGCGCCCCTCCATCGCGTCGCCCGACGCCATGGGCATCTACGGCTACAACTTCACTGCTACCCGGTTGAACATCAACAATGTCATCGACGGAATCCACGTCACCGGCAGCAACGTCGTGATCAAGGACAGCTGGATCCACGACAACCTGCACTACCGGAACGACCCGAATCACGGCGGTACGCCGAGTCACGACGACTCGATCCAAATCCAGGTCGGCAATAATATCAGCGTCACCGGCAATCGCCTGACCGATGCGTATAGCGCTGCGGTGCAGATCACGCAGGACCGTGGACGGGTCGCCAACTTCTCGTACACGGACAACTACGCTGACGGCGGGCACTGCACCGTGAATATCGCCGAGAAGCACTATGGGCCTCTCCAGGGTACGACGATCACCGACAACGAGTTCGGCCGCGACACCAGTCTGAATAATTGTGCTGTCATCGCGCAGACCTCGACGAAGATCGACTTTGCTCGTAACTACTTCACCGACGGCAGCCCGGTGAAAATTTCCAAGGGGTAATTCTCAAAAATCTTTAAACGGATGCGGCCGGACCTGTTAACGCAGGTCCGGCCGCTTTTTTCTGTCCAAATTTTGCAAATTGTCTACCCCTGAACGGGGGTGAACCTGAGAAAGTGATGTGATCGCTTGTAGCATTGCCCATTGTGGGTAATGCTCATCTTGCTCAACAAGGCCTCCTACAGCCTCTCACTCGCACCTCCCGATTCTGTGCACTAGACGAAATGTGAACCATGTCCTCCACTGCTTTCGCTTCGCGTTCTACCCCTCGACCTTCTCGCCGCCTCGCCCTCATTGCCGCGGCCGGCGCCTTCGCCGTCGCGTTCAGCGGCGTCGCCGTTGTGCCGGCCAGCGCCGCCGTCAACACCGTCACGGTCGCCGTGCCGGCCGGTAGCAAGGTCTCGAGCGACCTCGGTACCATTCCGGCCGACGCCGCTTCCGTTGACGTCATGTTCGACACCACCGCTGCCGCCCGCACGGACATCAAGGTTCTGGTCGGCCCGGAGTACACGCAGCGCTACTACTTCACCGCTCCGGTCGGCGATGGCCCCGAGCGCACCTACACGGTTCCGGTCACCAGCAAGTCAGACGGAACCATTGTCGTCGCCAGCAGCGACGCCAACGTCAAGGTCGAGATGACCGTCGTCGGCTACACCAAGAAGGTCGTTCCTGCACCGACCCCGGCTCCGGCACCCGCCCTGGCTCCCGCACCCGCCCCGGCTCCGGCACCTGCCCCGGTACCTGCGCCCACTCCGGCACCGGCTCCGACCACGGTGCCCACCGGCACTATGCTGAACGGCACAAATACCGGTGTTCCCGCCGGCACCGTGCTCAAGGTCGTCAACGGTGACATCAACGTCACCGTCCCCGGTACCGTGCTCAACGGCCTCGATATTCGCGGTCTGGTCAAGATCAACGCCGCCAACGTCACGATCAAGAACTCGATCATTCGTGGTCGTGCCGACAAGCCCGGCGTACTCATCAACAACCTGGGTGGCTTCAGTAACCTGGTCGTGACCGACACTGAAATCTTTCCCACCGTCATGTCGAACAATAACCACGGGATCTACGGTTATAACCTCACCGCGACCCGTCTGAACATTCACAACGTGATCGACGGCATCCACATCACCGGCAGCAACGTGACCGTGCAGAACTCCTGGATCCACGACCATGCACACTACGCGCAGGACCCGAACCACGGCGGAACGCCCAGCCACGACGACGGCATCCAGGTTCAGGTCGGCAACAACATCAAGGTCAACGGCAACCGTCTGACGGGCGCTTACAGCGCCGCCGTGCAGGTCACGCAGGACCGCGGAAAGGTCTCCAACTTCAGCTTCACCAACAACTACGCCGACGGCGGACACTGCACGGTGAACATCGCCCAGAAGACCTACGGCCCCCTGGTCGGCACCGTCATCAAGGACAACACGTTCGGCCGTGACACCGACAACTTCAACTGCGGTATCGTCTCGTCGACCACGACCATCATCGACCACGCCCGCAACTTCTTCACCGACGGCACCGCCGTCACCATCCGCAAGGGTGCCTAAGCCGCAGTACTCCCCACCCAGCTAGCTCCCACCAAGAATTCCCTCGCAGGAAACCAGGCGGGCCCCACGTGCCCAGCACGCGGGGCCCGCTTTTTTGCATGTCCAGCGCGCCGAGTCAGGCGCCGCGCCGCGGCGGACCCGGTCCTGGTCCCGCCCGATCATCGCAGGCCAGCCGCACCACTGCGGGCCTCGCTGACAAACGCGACACCACCTCGAACCCGGCCGCCTCGAACAGCGAGAGTGACCCTTGGTAGAGCTCCGCCGCCGACACCGTGGCCTTCGCCGTCACATCCACCGGGTAGCCTTCGAGCACCCGCGCCCCCAGTGATCGTGCCTGCTCCACGCTCCCACGAGCCCACGAGCCCACGCGCCCACGAGCCCATGAGGACGAATGGACCCGGCAGCTGCTCGTGTTCCTGGCGAAGTAGCTGAACCCAGGAGCGCCCGTCACTGACACGTGAAAAGCCCGCGTCGGCTTGCCGATCTCAGGACTTGATTCCTCTAGATCATCACGACGTTGTTGATCACGTTTGCGGCACTCCGGTGCATCGGCTCCTGGTGCGCCCGGGCGTGCTCGCGGAGGCTCTCGAAGGCTTCATCCATATGGATGTTGTTGCGGGCGGCGATGACGCCTTTGGCCTGCTCGATGAAAACCCGGCTGGTGAGTGCACGCTGCAATTGCGCATTCACCGTGGCATTTTTCGAGCCGAGCGTTCGTGAAGGAGACTGATGGTCGCGACGTCTGCCAGTGCCTGCCCGATTGCGGAGTCTTCACTACTCAGGGCGCCTATTCGCGTTCGAAACAGATTCAGTGCTCCGATGGTGTTGGGGCGAAAGCGCAGGGGGATGGCATCCACGGATTGGAAACCCTGCGACAGTGCCGTCTGAAAATTGGGGTACCGACATCCGTCCGCCGCAATATTTCTCAGCGTGATGACGGCGCCGGACCGATACGCGTCGACGCAGGGACCTGCCCCGGCCTGGTGGTGGAGTACCCCCACGAGGTGGCTCTCCTCACTCGTAGCGGTAGACCTGCAGGTTGCCGTTTTAATCAGCCAGTAGAAGGCCGGCCGCGGTGGCGTCGAGCAACACCACACATTGATCGATCAGAGTGCGCGGGAGACGCTGGTGGCAGATTGCACGACCAGAGTGCGGGGCACCAACCGGAGGAGGCTCCGACTTCAAGGCCCACAACGACCGCGAAAGTCGATCGACCTATTCTCCGCAAGAGATCAGGCTGCGGAGCCAGGTATGAGCTTCTCTGCACGATAGCGGTCGAATAGGGACGTGAAGGAGTCGATCGTGCGGTGGTGCGGGGTGAAGCCTGCGAGGCGGCTCTTGGTGATGTCGGTGAACACTTCGATGGTGCGGCCGAGGTCGGCGTCGGTGTGCCACCAGGACGCGATGCGCCCCAGATCGGACTCCACGAGGCCGTGTGCGGTGGCGACGTCGGCCCAGACCGGCTCCATGCCGGCCATCTGCACCTCGAGGGGACGCGGCTCGTTCACAAAACCTTCCGGAATGACGTCAAAGTAGGCGGCGATGTTCGGCCACATCGCGCGCCAGCGAAAGACATCGCCGTTGACGACATTGAATGCTTCGTTGGCCCCGGCATCCGTTGTCGCGGCCCACACCATCTGCTCGGCGAGGATGGTCGCGTCGGTCATGTCGGTGACGCCGTTCCACTGGGTCTCGCTGCCGGGGAACACAAAGGGAATGCTGAGGTGCTTGCACAGGGACGCCTGCGCGGCGAGGGTGAGTCCCATGTTCATGAGGTTGCCGACGGCATGGCCGATCACGGTGTGCGAGCGGTGCACCGACCAGGTAAACCCTTGGCGAGCGGATGCCGCGAACAGCTCGTCTTCCTGCGCGTAGTAGAAGTTCGCCACATTGAGGCGCGGTTCGTCTTCATGAAAGGGGGTGTCGGGCATATTGCCCTGTCCGTAGGCCTCGAACGGGCCGAGGTAGTGCTTGAGCCCGGTGACGAGGGCGACGTGGCGCACCGGCGCGTGGGCGAGTGCGGCGAGGAGGTCCCGCACCATGCCGGCGTTCACCTCGATGTTGAGTTCCTCGGTGTCCTGACGTGACCAGGCGGCGAAGAAGACCTGTTCGGGGTTCTCGTCGGCCAGTGCGCGCTTCAGGTCGGCGGCGGAGCGCAGGTCCGCCTGGATCCAGCGCACCCCGGGTAGGTCGCGGCCGCTGCGGCGGGCCAGGGCGAGAACCTGCCAGCCCTGGGCGGAGAGCTGGTCGACGACGGCGGATCCGGTGATGCCGGAAGCCCCGACGACGAGGGCGGTGCGGGTGTGGGGCTCGGGTGAAATAGTCATTATTTTGTTTAACCGTGTGGTGTGGGAGGTATTCCTCACGCCATGGCAGCCCAGTTTGGGGACGACGTTGCCGGACCGGAGGTGGGGCCACGACCGCCGCCGGCGGGCATCCGTTTCTGAGGTGAGGCAGGCAACGACGTCGACGCGTCAACTAGACACGCGGCGCTGGGCGTTCCTCCGCGACGACGTCTGGTCTGTTTCGCTTGAGCAGGCCCGATATTTTGAACACGATCCCGACGATGATCAGGCCAAGGATCAGGCCGAACACGGCCGACATCGCGGTGTCGGTGACCCAGACGACGATGGGGCCGGCAGCTACGATGGCGTTCGTGACGGCGTGCAAGACGTCATAGGGGCCGTGCCAGAAAGTCTCGGCGAGGTTGACGATCACCAAATGGCCGCCAACCCACAGCATTGCGACCGTACCGATGATTCCGATCATTCGGAACGCAGCGGGCATGGAGGCCACGATGCGCGCGCCGGTGCGTCGCACTCGCCGTGCGGGGTTTTTCATCAGTGACAGGCCGATGTCGTCGATCTTGACTAAGAGCGCGACCGCGCCGTAGACGAGCACGGTCATGCCGAGGCCGATCACCACCAACGCGCCGAGCGTCATCCAGATGCCGAAATCGGGGTCGAGGCTGGCCAGCGCGATCAGCATGATCTCGGTGCTGAGGATGAGGTCGGTGCGAATGGCGCCGAAAATGAGTTTGCGCTCATCCCGTGATTCGGCCTCGTCGATGGCGTGATGCGCGCCGAACCATTCGGTGACTTTCTCCGCGCCCTCGAAGCACAGGTAGGTGCCGCCGAGGATGAGCAGCCAGGGCAACACCCAGGGCGCGAATGCGGACAAGAGCAACGCGAGCGGGATGATGATGACGAACTTGTTGAACAGACTGCCGAGGGCGATGCGCCAGACGACGTGCAGCTCGCGCGCGGGTGATAGCCCCTGAACATATTGCGGGGTGACGGCTGCGTCGTCGATGACGACACCGGCAGTCTTCGCGCTCGCTTTGAGAGCGGCGGTGAGTATGTCATCGACGACGGCAAGCAGGCCGACCGACATGTGGTTCTCCTTGGCTGGGGGCGCCCAAGTGAAGGGCGCCGACAATAAAGTCCAGAGTACCGTGGGGGAGGTGGGTGCGAGCCGTGGCAATTCGGCATCCGCTCTTAAAATGGGGATGCTGCTCCGGACGGAGTGACCGTTTCGCACAAGGCCGAGTGGAACCGGCACGTGCTCGCGTTTGAAATCGTTGAATGTGATCCGAACGCGCATGGTGCTGCGCATGCTAACTGGACAGCGATACCAGCGCGGTCCAGGTTTTCCCGAAGTCGTCGCTGGCAGCGATGCCGGTGACGTCTGCGACGAGGATCCAGGGCGAGGAGCCGCCGACGACGGCGAACGCTTCGGGGGCACGTCCGGTCGTTCCGGTTTGCGTCCACGTCTCGGCGTCCAGGCGCCAAACTGCGCCGCTGGGATCCAGACCGACCAATCCTCCGCCTGCGTTGGCGTCGACGGTGTCCAGCAGGAGCAGCACGGGGGCGCCAGGCATCGCGCTGAAGGTGCGACCCACGTCGGTGCTCAGCAGGACGCCTTCGGCGGTCGTGGCGTAGAGCCGTTCGGCCTGAGACGGATCCGCGCTCAGGTCGCGGAGTGCAAGGTTCGCTCCCGCTGTCCAGGTGAGGCCGGAGTCGTCACTGATAGAAACGTTCCCGGCGCCCGCGTCGTACCCGTAGACGCGCAGGGTGCCGTCGTCGAGGGGGACGGCATCCAGATCGTGAAAATCAGTCTTGCCCGCCAGCGACAGGGCCGTCCAGGATGAGGCGCCGTCCGTGCTGGAGATGAGCCCCAGGTTGGGGAGCGCCAGGTCGCTGGGTTCGCTCGGATCTGGGTGACCAGACGCCAACAACTGCCCGGGCGCGGCCACGGTGAAACCCATCGTGTCCTGTGCAAGGCCGGCGATCTGTATCGGCTGGGTCGTGTCGGCTCGTGGCGCTCCGGCCAGATAAGTGTCGGGCAGCATGCCGGTCGGGATGAGCCACACCCCCTGGTGGGTGGCCGCGTAGGTATCTCCGGTCAGGGGATCGGCGCCGAGGCCATGCACGTGCTCGACAGCGTTCGCCGTCGAGTTGGTGCTGGGCGTCGAATCCAGATTATTAGTGGAACACCCCGTAAGGATGATAAGGCCGACGAGCGATACCGACAGGGCCGGCATTCGGCATTGTGATCGGTTGAATTTAACCAAGAGTGACTCCGCGAGTGCTCATGAAGGGTTGTGGATTGACGCGGGCACCATTGACGCGTGTTTCAAAGTGCACGTGACAACCATTGGACGCACCCGTCGTTCCCACGAGAGCGATGGTGGCGCCTGCGGAAACCTGTTGCCCGGTGCTCACGAGCAGAGAGCTGTTGTGCGCATAACCGGTTTGGGTTCCGTCACCGTGGTCGATGAGGACCCAGTTGCCGTAGGAGCCCAGCCAGCCGGCGTAGCTGACTGTTCCAGCCGATGCGGCCGACACATTCTGCCCGCAGCCCGCGGCTATATCGGTTCCATAGTGGAACGCACCGACTCCCGCCACCGGTTTATTGGGTCGAGCCCCATACGCTGAGCTAATCCAGCCTGACACGGGCAAGGTCCAGCCCTGTCCGTTGGGCGTGCTGCTGCCGCCCGCAGGCCTGCTCGCTGCTGCGGCCGCCGAAGCGGCGGCCGCAGCAGCCTGGGCGGCGCGCGCTTTCGCGGCGGCAGCTTCGGCTGCCCGTCGGATTTCTTCGCCCGCAGCGTAGTCGGCTTCCGTCGCGGCGCGATCCTCGGTCAGAACTGCTAGCTGCGCCTGTAGAGTTGCGGCAATTTCCTGCTGGTCGGCCAGTGCCGTCTCCACCCGGATGCTCGCGGCCATCGCGTCGGCCAACGCGGTTTCAGCCGTCTCGGCTAGCGCGCCGAGCGTCTGCTGTGCGACCTGGGCCTGATCCGTGAGCGATCTGGCGGAGTTTGCATCAGCGGCGGCGGACTCATAGACCACGCTCATCCGCTCGGTCAGCTTGCTCATGGAGCCAAGCTGATTCAAAAGGTCGCTGGCGCTAGGCCCGTCTAAAAACAGCGACAACGACAGGTCGCTGTTTCCCGACCGAGCGAGCATGGCCGCCAGCCGGCCGGCCTGTTCGCCCGAAATGGCGGCGTCGGCCGAAGCCGCGTCGGCCTGGTCCCGCAAATTCGTTGCTCGCAAGGTCGCATCGTCGAATGCGTTTTGCGCCGCCTCGTAGGTGGCCGCGCGACGAGATGCTTCGGCACGCGCAGCATCCACTTCGGCGGTGAGGCCTGCGATCAGCCCGGTCAACTCCGTGACCTGCGCTTGTTTACCAGCTTCGGACGAACGTGCGGTTTCCACATCGGACCAGCTTGGGTACTCGGCTGCGCCGGCCGGCACCGCGACCAGAAGGAGCGACAGAACCGTCACTGCTACGAGAGCGGACCGAGCGCCAGCCCTGCGCCTAGCCAAGTGACACCCCTCGGGTGCTCATGAATATTTCCGCGTCGATGCGTTCACCGTCGACGCGGGTTTCGAAGTGCACGTGGCAGCCGCTGGATGCACCTGTTGATCCCACTACGGCGATGATTTCACCGGCCACGACCAGTTGACCGGCGTCGACGAGGAGCTGACTGTTGTGGGCATATCCCGTCTCGACGCCATTGCCGTGGTCGATGAGAATCCAGTTGCCATAGGAACCCTGATAGCCCGAGGTGACAACTTTGCCTCCGGTGGCCGCGAAGACGGGCTGGCCGCAGGGTGCGGCTATGTCGGTTCCGTTGTGGAAGTCGCCGACACCATCAACGGGTTTGTTCGGGCGAGAACCGAAGGGACTCGATATTCGGCCCAGAACTGGTAGAGCCCAGCCTTGGTCGCTGAGCTGGCCCGGACTTAAGCTGGCCCATTCCCCATTGCTGGCGATTTCGGTGTACGAGGCCGGTGCGGGTGCTTCCGTGATGGTGTATCCGTCGCGTTCGATGAGAACGGATGCCGTCCCTTCCGCACTGAGGCTTTGTAGCTCGTCCGCCGGGGCGGCGCTCGCAGCAGCGGCTTGAGGTGATTCTGTGTTGACCGCCAGCGCGGGCAGGGACGTGCTTATTGCGAAGAGAGCGATCATCGCCATGGCGCTTCCGGCCGCAGCGCGCTGGCGCAGCGGGATCGAACGGGGTACAACTTTCGCCGCTGGCGCAGTTTTCCAGGGGTCAGAGCGACCCGCGCGCAGCATGCTCTCCATGGCGCGCAAATCGCGTCGTGACATTGGTGGAATGGCGCCGGGAAGGCGGGGCGCTGTGGCGACGTGACCGGTGTTATCCACGTAGTACCGCCCCCGCGACGCGCAGCAGAGAAAGAATTTGACGGCAATGCATACTTGTGTCCTTGCAGGTCATTCAGAAAACGAACGGTGGGTTCCACCGGCGGGCCCTCCAGAGAAGGACCCGCCGGACGTGCCGCTCTAAAGCGAGGCGAGGAGCTTAGCCATTTTGTCGATTTCGGCCGTCTGCGTCTTGACGATGTTGGCGGCCAGCGCCTGCGCATCCGCATTCTCCCCATCATCAATTTCGAGCTGCGCCATCGCGACAGCGCCCTCATGATGCACCGTCATTTGTTCCAGGAACAGGGTGCTGGCCTCTACCCCAGAGGCATCCTGCAGCGCCATCATGTCGTCGTCGGACATCATCCCGTCAGAGCCGCCGCCCATGCCGCCCATGCCCGACATGCCGTTTTCATCTTCGCCCCATGCCGTCAACCAGTCTTTCAGCTGCGTGATCTCCGGTTCCTGAGCGGCCTTGATCTCCGTCGCGAGGTCGATCACGCTTTCATCAATACCGTCCTTGGCAAGGAGGTCATCGCTCATTTGAACGGCCTGCTCGTGATGGGGGATCATCATCTGCGCAAAGGTCACGTCGGCGGAATTAAATGCCGCTGTGGTTTGGCTGGCGGAGGGGGCTGCTGAATCGGTGGCGGGACTGCCGCCAGCGCATGAGCTGAGGGTGAGAGTGGCCGCGAGGGCCACAGCCACATACAGAAAAGTTCGTGGTTTAAACATTGTTCATCCATTCGTCGTAGGCAGTAGAAACCGAGTGGCCGCAAGCACGGCAAAGCTCCGAAGTCACGTGCTGGCTCGGAACTACATCACGGTCTAAACGCGACAGATGGAGAGAAGAGTGAGGCTGGGGCGCTGAACCGGCAGGACGATGGTGCGCCAGGAGTTCGGGAGGATGCTGCCGGCGTCGAGCAGGCGTCGATAGGTGGCCGGAAGCCGAGTCAGGAACACCAGGGCGACGAGCGTGAGGAGCAGAACGCAGGTCATCGCGAGAAGGGCGCAATCAAGCATCCCGCCCAGGCTCCCCGACGAGATCGAAGCAACGACGGGAGCAGCCATGACAGTACCCATTCCCATCACCGAAGATTGTTGCTCAGACACAGTCGATGAAGCAGCGGGAGGCGTATGCATGGCATGCCCGGTGGCCTCGGAATGAATGGCGAAAACGGCGAAAAGCAGCGCGGCGAGAGCGAGCAAGGCGACGAAAGGCGACAAAGGGGCGGGTGCAAAGATCCGTTGTGCCGCGCGATCCCGTGTCATTTCACCTACTTCATTACCTACAGCCAAGATTGAACTGCCAATGTCTTCCCTCGCAGAATACCCCACGGCGCGCTGTGAATCCTGAATGCCAGTCGCACGCGAGCACAACTGCGGGCGGTGACGGCGCTTTCTGCGGACGGCACGGGCAACGCTTCAGGCAGCCACCGTTGATTCCACCTGTGCCAGAGGTGTCGTCGGAGCGGACCACGTCCGAAGCGCAATGATGCCGGCGAGTATCCCTATGCCGGCGAGCACCCCTGCAGTCGGTGCTAGACCGAGCACGGCACCGAGTATCCCGGCGAGAGGATAGGTGACGATGAAGCAGGCGTGCGAGAGGGAGAACTGTGCGGCAAAGACGGCCGGCCGATTCGTTTCGTCGGACGAGCGGCGCAACAGCCGTGCCGACGGCGTCAGGATAGACGAGGTCGCGGCACCGAGCACGAACCAGATCACGAGGAGGCCAGACCAAGTTAAAGGTGTTGCCGGCGCGACAACAATGCCGGCGAGGGATAGAAGCCCGACGGGCAGCACCGCACAGCCGAGCAGCATGACGTTTCGGTCGTCAAAGCGCTCGAGTACCCGTGGAAGCGCGAGCGCGACGAGCATGGACCCGAATCCGTAGCAGGCCAGAGCGAGGGCGAAGTCAGACTGAGCACGGCCGAAGTGGCTTTGCACGAGTACGACGGTGTTCACAATGACCATGCCGGTCGACGTCGCGACGACCATGTTCATGGCGAGCAACGCGCGCAATTCCGGTGTGCGCCAGAAGACGCGTACGCCGCGGGTGAGGCGGTCCAGAAATGGTGTTGGAGTGGCGACCCGGTGCGTAGGCAGGGTGGTTGTGAGCACGAGCAGGGCAGAACCCACGAATCCGACGACAGTCCCCACGAAGAGAGAATGGTAACTGATCACGGTCAACAGGGCGGCGGCCAGGATGGGGCTTAGAAGCGATTCGAGGTCGTAAGCCAGTCGCGACAGCGACAATGCCCGGGTGTATTCACTTTCATCCGGAAGCACAGCCGGAATCAGCGCTTGGAATGCCGGGGTGAAGGTTGCGGAGGCGGCTTGCAGCACGAAGATGAGCACGTAGATCTGCCAGGCCTCGGTGACGAACGGCAGCGAGAGCGCGACGATCGCGCGCAGCACATCAGCTGACACCAGCAGCATCTTGCGCGGCAGGTGCGCCGTCAGGGCGGAGATCACCGGGGCAATACCGACATAGGCGAGCATCTTAATGGTCAGCGCGATGCCGAGCACGATGCCGGCGTCGCCGCCGGCCAGGTCGAAGGCGAGCAGGCCCAATGCCACGGTGAGCAGTCCGGTACCGATCAGCGCCACAATTTGCGCGCTGAACAATCGGCGGTACGTGCGGTTTCGCAGAACCTCAAGCATGAGCGCTCCCGTCGACTGCGTCAGTAGCCCGTTCAAGCGGATGCCGGTGGTGTGCCGGTGTGCCCTCGACGGCATGCTCGGCCTGGAAAATCGCATCCGCAACGAGCTGGCGGGCATGCTCATTGGCCAGACGGTAGAACACCCGCGTGCCCTCGCGGCGGGTCACCACGATGCGCCCGAGCCGCAGCTTTGCGAGGTGCTGGGAGACTGCAGCTTGAGACTTGTCGACTGTTTCGGCGAGCTGGTTGACCGACAGCTCTGTGTCGCGGAGGGCCAGAATGATGCGAATTCGCGTCGCGTCGGCGAGCATGGCGAAGACCTCCACGGCCAGCTCGACGTACTCCCCATCCGAATCAAGCGTGCACGTCTTCTTATCTGCATTCATATGCAGATTATTGCACATGCATCCTGTGTTGCGATAGAGGCGCTGGACCGGGTGAGATCGGTGGTCCAACCCGCGGGCGAGACGCTGGCGGCCAGCTATGGCGTTGGTTGGCGGGCCCGTCGCGGCGCGTGTCAGCGTCATGAAAACGATGGCCCGCAACCCGGTCCTTAACACTTCCCCTACAGGGTCTCTTAGCCTCGATCCACCGGTCGAGTTGAGGTTGTGGCGGCGCGTTAAAGCGAGAATGCCTGTCGGATCAGGAAAAATAAAACTGACTGAGGGTACAATTCGATCGCTCCGAGAGGCACCTCGTAAATGCAACTTTTCCATACTTCGAACCGTTTGTCGGCCGCAGTGCTGGTCCCGGCGCTGGCTCTGGCGGTGAAAACGGCTCTCGGGGAGCTCGTCGATGCCCGGCTGAGCCTGCCCAGCTACTTCGGCGCGAACGCCGGATTGAAAGTCACCGCGTTGGTCGCGGGGATGCTCGCCGGCGCCGAGGAGAAGGTGATCACGGTCGTTCTCCAGACGGGCATGCTGAGGCTTCGCCCGGCTGCATCCTGAACTTTGCAGTCTGAGTGCACGCCAATGCGGCGGAGGGGTAGCGGAGCTCCTCCGCCGCATTCTCGTCCCGGCGGCATGATCAGCGCTGGAGGAGCGCACCTGGATTCAGTCGAACCGGTTAGTGGCCAAGCGTCGCAGGGCGAGGGCGAGAGCCAGACGCACGCGTCCGCGGGGAGAGCGCGGGTCGAACCCCAGGGCGTCTGCGAAACCAGCCGCCTTGGCCTGGACGGTCGAGTGGTGGAGTCCGACTTCCACAGCGACGGCGCGCAGGCTGTCGGTATCTGCAATTGACTCCAGAATTGCGGCAGCGCGCGGCTGTGACTGCACCAAAGCTTCCAGCGCGATCAGGTCGGGGGAATCATGCGCACGCCCGTCCGTTGCATCGGCGAGAAGTAACATGGCTCCGAGTTCCTCGGCGTTCACGACAGGCTCGCGCTCCGATGAGAGCCGAAGCGCGATCAAAGCGGATGCCCAGGATCGGTCGAGCGCGTCGGGCGGTGTCGAGATCCCGATCCCGGCGCGTTCGGTTGGCTCCACGACTTCCGTGATCTCGGTAGCCTGAAGGCCCGCGCGAATGGATCCGAAGTCCGTGCTGAGAACGACGCTGGGCCCACTCAGTATCGTGTCCTCCGGAGTGGCGGAAACCCGGTAGAGCGTGCGGGGCACCAGGCGCAGTCTGTGTGTAGCCTCGAGGCGGGCTTGTGGCGTTGACTCTGAGTCAATGATCACTTGCAGGGCGCGCCGCGTCGCAGCGGCAGGAGATATTCGCTCCCATGCGATCCCGAGTGCAATGGCCAAACGTTCGAGGATCATGTCGTCGTTCGCGTGAGCTGATCCCTCGCGTTCGATCCAGGCCATGCCGCCGCCGAAGGAATGCGACGGCCATCCATCACGGGTGCAGGGTTCCAAAGCGCGAACCCCCGAAGCGTCGATGCGCAGGACGGCGTCGTCGGAGCTGAAGCCGGCAGCGCATCCGCTTAAAATCGCGGCCCCCCGCAAGATGACCTGTGTGCTGGCGTGGCCGGCGACGAGGACGTCGAAGTACGCGATGACCTTGATGGTTTCGGTCGCCTCGGCGTCGAGAGCCGTGAGACGACCCACGAGTTCCTGCATCTTCGCCACTCATTTGGGTTAGTCGTTGTGCCCACAATAACAGTCGACGCCGACGGGAAGGGCGGGCACAACGATGTCTTTACTCGCCGAGGATGCGGTGTAACCAGGCGACGCGCGCCGCTCGCGCCTCAAGGGACAGAGCTGCCTGAGGCGCCATCGCGTCGAAGCCGTGGAATCCGCCGGGCCAGACGTGCAACTCCGCAATACCTCCTTGTTCCCAGATTTTCGTCGCATAGGCGACGTCTTCGTCACGGAACACCTCGGCCGTCGCGACGTCGATAAAGGTTGGCGGAAGATTGGTCAGGTCGGTGGCGCGGGCCGGCGCGGCATAGATAGATACGTTTTCGGTCCTGCGTCGATCACCGAGCAGGGAGTCCCAGCCCGTGTCGTTGCTCCCGCGGTCCCAAACACCGAATCCGTCAATCTGGTGGCTCGAAACGGTTTCATTGCGATCGTCGAGCATGGGATAGATCAGCAGCTGACCGGCGAGGGTCGGAGTGCCGAGGTCGCGCGCTTTGAGGGCCACTCCGGCCGCCAGTCCGCCACCAGCGCTGGCACCACCGATGACGATTCGGTCGACGTCGATACCGAGTTCGTCAGCATGATTGGCCATCCAGGCGAGTCCGGCGTACGAGTCATCAACGGGGTAGGGGTCGGGATTCTCCGGCGCCAGACGGTACTCGACCGACACGACGACAGCATCGAACTCCATAACCCAGGCGAGATACTCGTCAGCGCCCGTGAACCGGTCGCCGATAATCATTCCTCCGCCGTGCAGGTGATAGATTCCGGGGCCGCCGGCGACATGATCGGTGCGGGAGAAGATCGATACGGTCAGGTCTGGTGCACCAACCGGGCCGGGAATGGTTCGCTCCTCATGGCGGATCGGACGGTCTCCGATGATCTCGTTGATCGGCGTCCCGAGCAGGCCGCCTTGGCGAAAGGGAACGATGAGTTCCGGGGTGATCGTCGGTGGCAGCATTTCTCCAATGACGGCAAGAACAGCGCCGAGTTCGACATCGAACGGTGGAGCGGGGTGGGTTGCAATTGTCATGTGGACCTCCATTGGTCTCGGTCACGGCTTTGTGGCCTGACCCGAGTATGCCGCCTGTCGCCAAGGCAACGGGACCGCCGTCGATACGCATTTGCGTTCGGTGTACCCGCCATGTGGCGGACCAGACTCGATCGCGTAGAACGGACCGCTCTCCCGGTTGTTTCTCCCCGTCGGGAAATCGAGTCAAGAAGATGAGCAGTCAAATGGAAACGAAAAGTCTCGGCAGATCTTGCGATCTTCAAGGACTTTTGGTGGGCCGTTCGCAAAACCCAGCAGGGCGCGGATCGCGGGGAAATCGGGGAACGATTTTCCTCCGCACGGCGCGCGATTTTCCTCCAGTTCGCAGAAATTAGCACTCACCGCTTCGCGGGGATTCGGATGACCGCAGAGCGTCGCGCAGCCCTGCACGCCCTCATGAACCGCCGGTAATCACCTCGCTGTGCACGGATTGTCATTGAGTGCTGGCAGCAAATTCTCGATGATGCGGCCGTCGACACCGCATCGAGCATCCAGGCCTTTCCCGGCCGCAAGGCCCACGTAGAGGGGCAAAGATTTGGCCCAGGCCGGGAACCGACGGGGTGAAACGGTGCGAGCGTGCCTCGCATGAAATCCTCGCGCCTCTGCCGGACATGCCTCAGTATGAGAGTTGTGACCGACACCCAGCGCGAAAAGCGGATGCGCAACCTCGTTGCGCTCGTCGGCGACCCTGTGCGCCGCTACCTGCACCGACGCACCGACGCCGCGACGGCCGACGATGTGATCGGCGACACGCTGCTCGTGTGCTGGCGCCGCCTCGACGAGGTGCCCGACGATGCCCTCCCCTGGGCGATCGTCGTCGCTCGACAGTGCCTCAGCAACGCCCAACGCGCCGAGCGTCGCCGCACCCGTCTCATCGGCCGCATCATCGCGATCGACCCGCCGGCGGCGGTTGCACACGAGAACCCGGCAGCATCCACCGTCGATGAAGGCACTGCCGTGGCGGCCCGCGTGACCGCAGCCCTCGCCGGCCTGCGTCGAGACGATGCCGAGATCCTGCGGCTGTGGGCGTGGGACGAGTTGACGAGCCCGCAGATTGCCGTTGTGCTCGGCGTCAGCGCGAACGCAGCGGCGATCCGGCTGCATCGCGCGAAGGCGCGCCTCAAGCAGGAGCTACTGAAATCGGGCCACCCGACCGGACATGTACCTTACAACGAAGGGAGCGACGATGCACGACGATGACCGTGCGCTGCGCGATCAGCTGCGCGCCGCCGATCCGACCCGCGCGCTGCCCCCTGCCTCGCCGACGTGGCTCGACCACAGAATGGAGCAGATCATGACCGACCAATCCGTCACCACCCCGACTGTCACCCCCGAGACACCGCGACGCGCGTTCCGGCGGTGGATGCCGGTGGCCGGCGTTGCCGCGGGCCTCGCCATCGCCGCCGCTATTGTCGTACCCCTCGTTCTCGGTGGTCCGGAACCCACCGTCGAGGCGCTGCAGCCTCCCATGGGTGGAGGCCTCGCGAGCGGTAGCTGCCTCGTACTCGAGCCGACGACCGTCGCGGCGCAGGAGCAGGCGTTCGCCGCGACGGTGCTGCAGATCCAGGGCAACACCGTTTTGCTGGAGGTCACAGAGCGCTTTGTCGGCGAGGTCGCCGACCGCGTAGAGGTGGCGCAGGTCGACGCGATGACCTCCGATTTCTCGGGCGTGCCCTTCGCGGTCGGCCAGAGCTACCTCGTCGGCGCAGTCGATGGAACGATCACGGGATGCGGCGTGACCGGGGCCGACAGTGCCGAGCTTCGCGCGGTCTACGACGCAGCGTTCCCTGGCTGATCCAGGTCCGCGAGTGCGGCTGGCGGGAAAAGTGCGTGGAATCGTCCCATCTCATATCGGAACGTCACGGCGGTCAGTGCGACCGCTGTGACGTTCCCCAGGAGCACCACGACTCCGGCGGAGTGTAGCTGGGCACAGCGGCTGGTCATTGGAGTTGCGGCGATGGCAAAAGGACGAAAATAGAGGCTACATTTTTCATACTCTCGCCGGCAAGTGAGGCGGGTCTGACCCAGAATAACCGGCCGACAGCCCACCGCCTCAAATAACTGGCGGACGCTCGCGCAGCATCCCCTCATACCAGAAATCGCTCCTGAGAATCCTCAGGAGCGATTTCTTTTTGTTCCGACCGGGCCGTTTTGCGAACGGACTTTTAGTCGGGCTGACAGGATTCGAACCTGCGACCCCCTGCAGAATCGAAGGGGATTCGAACCTGCGACCCCCTGCAGAATCGAAGGGGATTCTGAACTCGACCGAATGTCTTCGAAACTCGCGGATTCCTTTGATTTTTCAGGGAACCGGGCGGTTCGCTTGATCTGAGTGTACGCGTTCAGGTTGGGTCGGCGACGGTTGATTTAGGTGGGTTAATAGTGCGCATTCAGCCAGGATAAATGTGAAAAGCTGATGCGAAGTGGGGTCACGTCCCGCCGGTTGGTGTAATTCATCGTCACCGTGCGGGTCAGCTGATTTGATTATGCGGCAATGAGCTCGGGAACGGGAATCACCCCCGTCAGGGCGCTGGC
>NZ_SOFE01000020.1 GCF_004402405.1 Cryobacterium levicorallinum | reverse complement strand
GCCAGCGCCCTGACGGGGGTGATTCCCGTTCCCGAGCTCATTGCCGCATAATCAAATCAGCTGACCCGCACGGTGACGATGAATTACACCAACCGGCGGGACGTGACCGCCCTCGAGACGTCTCGCCGTCGCGTGCTGAGCCAAGTCGCCGGCCCCGGCAGTACCCGACCCGGTTCCGGCGTGAGCTAGACGGACTCACGATGGCCAGATATATTAGAATTTAAGAAAACAAGAATTTCGAGGTTGACATGGCCATACTCACACTCCGTACGCATAACCAGATCACCGTACCCGCCAAACTGACCCGCGAGCTCGGGCTCAGTGTCGGGGATCCGCTCGACGTCCTGATCGTCGGCGACACGATCGTCATCAAGCGGATGGCTCCCGTCGCCCAGGAGGATTGGCTGACCGACGAGACACTCGCCGAGATCGACGCCGCGGCCAAGGGGCCATTCACGACGTTCACGTCGCTCGACGAGGCAGAGCGCGCACTGAATGGCTGAAATTCAGATAGCCCTCTCCACCATCTATCAGCGGCAATTCCGAAAACTGAAATCCGATGACCTGCGAAAACAGGCTCTGGAGGCGCAGAGGGATATCCTTCACCTGCTGCAGTTGCAAGCAGCCGGAAAAGGTAGCGAGAGTGAGTCTCGAAGTATCGCGACCAGACGGCGTATCAAGGTCATTCAGCGCTTCAAGTCGATCAGCCCGAAACGATTCGAAGCCACGTTCGCGCCGGATGGCCGACTAGCCTGGAGCTTCGACGGCACCACCCTGGCGTTCCTACTTATCGGGACGCACAAGGTTTTGGATATGGACTAGCCCGTGGGAGCGCGGATGCATGGTGGCCGTTGACGCTGCTGACCTACCCAACTGCGCTGCGGCAGCGCGTGCACGGTTCACTGATACCAAGAGCGGGTCTTGACACTCAGTTGTCAAAACAGTCCCGTAAATCGCCGGCTGGCGCGGCAGACCGCGCTGCACCATCCTTCTTCTCGCGAGCGGATGCGGGAGGGCCACCTCACTATGCGCCGCCGGCGTGCGGCGGTGTCAGTTGCGGCCGACGACCGTTGCGAATCGGTTGTCCATAGGCGCATGCCAGCGGATGCGTGATGGCTGAGTTCCGGAGGCGGCTCGGCGAAGCTCGGCGAGTAGTCATTTGCGACAACCGCAGATCCGACACCGTCGAAGACGGGCGAGCCCATGGGCGGTGGCGAGTAGCGCTTGATGGTAGCGCCAGTCCACGCAGTTGGTGTGTAATCGCGTGACATCGTGGACAGTGGATCTCAGAACTTCGTGGACGCTGGGTCTCATGGCTTCGTGTGTCCTGTCTCAACGCATCGTGGACACACGATCTCATGACATCGTGGACACGATGTCTCACAGCATCGGAGACACTTGCGCCGATGATAGTTAGGGAATGACGAATTCTCTTTCACCCCAGACTCGTGCCGCGATCATGAATTACGACCCGACCCAGCCTCACGCGCTGTCAATTATCAGGTTCTGTCGCTCTCTGAAGATCTCTCGGAGTGTGTTCTATAAGATCCGCGGGCGAGCTGTCCACGAGGCTGCTGCTGCGCTGCACCCACGCTCCCGCGCCCCGAAGGTCCCGGCCCGGCGTTATGGGTAGGTCGTCGTGAATGAGGTCGTGAAGATTCGCAAACAGCTCAAGACTGATGGCTGGGATTATGGTCCCCGCTCGATCTACTACGAAGCGGCCATGGACAGCGGGTTCCCTGGAGGGAAGGTCCCGTCGGTGGCGACGATCGCACGTCTTCTGGCCAGCGTCGGGCAGGTGGACGCGTCGCCGAGGAAGCGACCGAAGTCGTCCTACATCCCGTTCGTGCGTGCGACGGCGATGTCGCTGTGGCAACTGGACGCGATCGAGTACCGGCTGGCAAACGGGCAAACTGTCACTGTGTATCAACTGCTCGACGACGCAAGCCGTTACGACGTGGGCTCCGACGCGTATTCGCGTCATGAGAACAGTGCTGATGCCAAGGACGTACTCGAACGGGCAATCGCTGCATGCGGGGCACCCCAGGAAGTGTTATCGGATAACTCGCTGGCGTTCAACCAGCTGCGCGCAGGCACGATCGGCTCCGTGGAGATCTTTCTGGCCTCGAAAGGCACCATGCCGATCAGCGGGCTGCCGGGCAAGCCCACCACACAGGGCAAGAATGAGCGCTCCCACCAGACGTTGATCCGTTTCCTCGACGCCGACCGGCCGGCCACTCTCGAGCATCTCCGTGTCCGGATCCAGCGTTTCCGGGAGCACTACAACAACCGCCGACCGCATCAAGCCCTCGAACAAGCTACGCCGCAGGCAGCGTGGGACTTGCTCGAGCACACGCCAGCGACCGAGCCGATCCCGCTGTCGGCGCTGGAAGCGAAAGCCTCGGAGTACCGGCAGGCTCGCACGCGACGACAGTCAGACCTTCACCGGGCGCCGTTGACGATCTCCAAGACCGGGCAGGTCATGCCCGACGACAACGCACGGCCACAAACAGCGGATCAGTCACTCGTGGAGGTCACCAAAGCCAACCGGCAGGTCTACTTTCAGGGTTACCAGGTCTCCCTGCCTACGACGTACGCCGACCGCACGTTCTACCGGACGATCACCGACGACGCGTTCTTGTTAACCGATCCCGTCACCGCTGAAATCGTGTTCTCATTCCCGCTGCCGATGGTCGCGCTAAACGCCCGAGGCCGATACGTTGCCTCCTACTCCATCCAGGGCGTTGGCGTGACCCACCCGACGAAACCCTGGGAACGCAAGAACGCGGAATATCAGACACAGTTCGCCCAGCGCCAGACTGATCCCCCTGCAGTGCTCGGTGAGCCAGAGCGGTAGCTGTGCACGAAGCCATGAGACCCAGCGTCCACGAAGTGCTGAGATCCACTGTCCACGATGTCACGCGATTACACACCAAGTGTCTGGACCAGCGCTACCATCAGGCGCTACTCGCCAATGTGCCTCTGGCTGGCCGTGTCCACGTCCGGGTTCTACCACTGGGTGACGCGTCCACAATCGGCGACGTCGGCCCGCCAGCAGGCGCTGATCGCCCGGATCCAGCATTTCTTCGAGGAATCCGACGGCACCTACGGGTACCGGCGCATCCACGCCGACCTGGGCGCCGAGCAGACCGAGTGCTCGCCCGAGCTGGTGCGGCAACTCATGCGCCAGATCGGCCTCGTAGCCTGCCAACCACGGCCCTTCCGCATCACGACGGAGGCCGATGCCGAGGCAGCGGCGAGCATGCCCGACCTCGTCAAACGCGATTTCACCGCCGACCGCCCCGGAGCGAAATTCGTCGGCGACATTACCGACATCCACACCTGGCAAGGGTTCATCTACCTGGCCACCGTCATCGACTGCTATTCAAAGAAGGTCGTCGGCTGGTCCATCGCCGACCACATGCGCACCGAACTCGTCGCCGACGCCCTCCGGAACGCCGCCGCGACGACGACTCTGATTGAGCCGGACGCGATTTGGCATTCCGACAGGGGCAGCGTTTACACGTCGGCCAATTTTCGGGCTCTGGTGACCGGCCTGGGGATGCGCTCCTCGATGGGCCGCACCGGCGTGTGCTGGGACAACAGCATGGCCGAAAGTTTCTTCTCGATGCTCAAGAACAAACGTGTTTCCGCACCGCCTACGCCACGAAAACACAAGCTCGCAGCGACGTCATCCGATATATCGAAGGATTTTACAACAGCCGACGCCGGCACTCCGCACTCGGTTACCGCCGGCAGAATGAAGTCCACTACGGTTATCAACAGCCAGCATTGGCAGCGCAAAAGAAACCACTAATTCCGCTGTCCGAAATACCCGCGGCAGGTCACTGGTCGGTCCAATGCGTATAAAACGACACCACCACGGGAGCCTTAGCAGCCATGCGGATGAGCTCGAATGCGTGAGGAATTGCAAGGCTGTCATCCAAGTCCAACCGATACACCCGTGGGAACGTCTCGTTTAGGGGGTACTGCATTGGCCGTCCGGTGTTGTGCGTTGCCGTGCCCAACCATGATGCGCGTGTACTAGATCTCGTGTGGCCGAAACAGAAACAAACACCCCAGTCGAACCAACAAGTAGAAGAAAAGCCTGTGTCATCTCCCGTCAACGCTTTCCTTGACGCCACAGAATCCCGCTTCTTCCAGTACCACCAGCCATCTCGCAGATACAACTAGGGGGTCAAAGTCACTTAGCCGAGCGTTGTGACTTCTCGCGTAATCGTCCAATGACGGCGGTTGGCTGATCGCCTCAACGATAGAGGCTGCTATATCGATAGGCTTGTGTGTAGTCACGATCCCGGGCGCGTACTTCGGAATCATCGCATGAGCCGCCCTATTTGAAACAGCAACTACGGGAGTCATGCACTGACCTGCCTCGACATACGCCAATCCAAAGGTTTCGGACTTAGAAGAATGAACCAAGACATCTGAATTACGAATAAGGTCCAAGACTCGATCATGCGGCGTCATCCCCAAAAACGTGACTCGCTTTTGGACGCCCAATGCCGTCGACAAGGCTTCTAGCCTGCTCCTCTCGGGGCCACCGCCCACAATTATGAGCGAATACTCCACAGGCAGATGGACCATCGCTTCAAGTAAAAGGTTGACTTGTTTCACTAAGGTCAGCGACCCCACTGAAATAACTACAGAGTTGGACCGCCCCGAACCTGAGACGTGTGCGGAAGGTTTAAATGCTGCCCCGGCATCGACGACAAGATTCGGAATACACCGCACGTCGTTCAATCTCATGCTCTCTGCGAGATCCCCGGCCAATTGCTCACTGACGGCGATCACTGTTTTCGCAGATGGATATGTCATACGAGCCGCAAGATTGAGAATCTGCATTTTCCTGGAATTGTGCATCCGCTCGCTGACGAGGGAATGTTCCCAAACAATCGTTCTCCTCCGTTGCTGTCTGCTGGCGGCCAACAGCCACGGCAGTGCTGCCCACACACCCACAACGACGATGGCCCCTTGCTTCGGCACCAGTTTGCGAAACTTCAAAGCCCTGGAAAGACTGAATATCCGGGACAATCCACGAATCGGTTTCCCGAGCAAAACTGCCTTCGGATACGTCGCGAGATCAAGCTTATTCCCGCCGAGTGACGTCACCGAGACATTTATCTCGGTAGAAAGCACTTTGCACAGATCCAGAAGTACGCGCTCAAGCCCCATAACTGGTGCCACCTGTGTCACGAGGAACGAAACTCTCGAACCGTCAACGTCTTTCGTCGGTTGACCTCCGGGGCGACGAAACTGAGATATCAAACGTGTGTACGTCATCGGATTATCCCCAACAAGACGTCGAAAGCTCTACGTGGCATCAGCCCGGCGAATCCGATTAATACCGGCCCAAAAGAGGGCCAGGTACGGTTCTTTACTAGATGCCGTACGACCGCGACGAAACCAGCCCCGCTCTTGGCTTGCAACACATACCGCAAGACTTGAGCTACCAAGAAATCCGCGTAAGCAAGCCGATTCAAGGGGCCAACCCGTTTCTCACCCCAATCGAGTGAAGATTGCCAATCCTGCCCTGCCGATACCGACTGCGCGGAGCCGACTTGAACGACCACGAGAGCGTTTTCAGATTGACGAAAAGTCGCGCCATGGTTCTCGAGGCGAATGAGCCAGTCCCAGTCCTGGTGCCGCCGGAGGCTTGCCTCCCATGGCACTCTGAGCGCAAGACTCCGATTGACCAAGAGAGTTGGGGTGAACATAGATGCCCGGCCTGCCCCCGGGCGACGCCCGATTAGCAAATATCTGACAATTGACTCATCCCGCCGCATCAGGCGGATAGGAACATTTCTAGCGGTCATTTGGGCAGAACGCGAATCCATCAGGTGGGATCGGCAAGAAATTACAAGATCTGAGCCTGACCCCGAAGCTGAGTACTCTTTCGCAACAGCGATTTGCTCAGCGATTTTGGTAGGTAGCCAGTAATCATCATCGTCAAGAAACGCGACCCAATTCCCACGACCTGCGCTCACACCCAAGTTCCGGGCGTGTCCCCCTCCTTGTTTGCCTTTTGTGTGAATAATTCTTAATTGATCCGATTCCTCAAAGTCAAGTACATTCCTGTCAAAATCCGCATGGGCGAGGTCGACAACGACAACTAATTCAATCTGCAACCAAAGCGTTTGTGCTTTGACACTAGTGACAGCCCTGTTCAATTCTGCGCGGCCGATCGTTGGGATGACCACCGTCACGAGCGGGTTGGCCAATTCCTCGAAATCGATCAAAGGTTCACACCCCTTCGACATCTGTCTGGTTTAAAAACTGCTGCAGGACTCACTGAGCGCTCCTTTCCGGGGCACGCTTGAAGGAAATGTAGGCGCGAAACAGTCCAGCGAGAAGGGCCTCGGATACGACCGTCGCTATGACGGCACCCATGATTCCAAATAGTGGAATGAGTAAGAGGTTCAAACCAACATTGCACACAGCAGCGACAAGCTGCGCACCGGTTCTGAAGGATTGTAGGTCAGCTCCCGTCAGTGCATCAGCAGCCATCTCGCGCAATGTGAGCTATAGGACTTCTACGTTGGGGCCAGACATAACGCATTGCGTGTCGAGAATAGGTGTGGTGATGCCCCCGAAGACTCCGACGTCGAGGTCATCATGATCAGTAAGCAGGACAATCGCGTCGAACCCGCTTACCGCGACCAGGTCCGAGCCCACAGAGATCACGTTCTGGGGCCACATCTGAGGTTCAATGTGACTATCAATTGCACTGACTTCAGCGCCAAGACCGACGAGCAAGTCGATGATTTTACGCGACGGAGCTTCACGAAAATCCCCCGTGTTCTTTTTGTAAGCCAGCCCGACGAGAAGAACACGCGAACCTCGCAACGCCTTCGAATCTCGGTTCAGGATGGCTATGAGCCGCTGGATGACGTAATCCGGCATGTGGTCGTTAATGTCATTAGCAAGTTCAACGAAACGAAAATTCTGACCCAGTTGTCGGCGAACCTGCCAGGAGAGGTAGCTCGGGTCCACAGGGAGGCAATGGCCACCAACACCGGGACCCGGCGTAAACTTCATGAATCCAAAGGGCTTCGTTGACGCTGCCTCAATCGACTCCCACACATTCACCCCGAGCTGATTCGCGAATATGGCCAGTTCATTGACGAGCGCAATGTTGACGTGGCGGAAAGTGTTTTCTAAGAGTTTCGTTAGTTCGGCCTCTTTTGGGCTACTTACGGGTACCGTTGTTTCGACGAGTGCGTCATAAAAACCTTTGACTTTTGCGAGCGATTCCATGTTTATGCCGGAAACGACCTTCGGAGTTTCTACGAAGCCCCAGGTCTTGTTGCCCGGATCAATTCTCTCGGGTGAATAGCCTACAAAGAAATCGCGGCCAGCGGCCAAGCCGGATCCCTCTTCCAGGATCGGAACGAGCAGCTCTTGGGTTGTACCGGGATACGTCGTAGATTCGAGGACGACAGTAGCGCCGACCTTGAGGTGAGAAGCCAGGGACACACCGGAGCTTTCGATGAAAGTCAAATCTGGCAGTGAGTCTCGCAAGGGTGTCGGCACCGTGATGATAGCAATGTCGAAATTCGTGACATCGTCATAAGAAGCAGTCGGCAGGTACATCCCGGAATCGAGCGCCGAGCGCAGAACACTTTCTGGGATATCCTCAACATAAGATTCCCCCGCCTTAAGTCGATCAATACGGCTGATATCGAGGTCAATCCCGACGACTTTGAATCCCACTTCAACGGCACGCATGGCCACAGGTAATCCAACGTAACCCTGTCCGACGACTACTACAATTTGCTCTCTTCTCACGAAGATGCCCCCTCAACAGCGCTTGTCGGCCGAAAACCAGCCCGTATACAAAATTAGCAGATCCTAAGGAGGCACTGTGTGGCTAGCACACGGTGGCATGTTGACCTGCCGCAGGCATTTCGGACAGCGGAATTAGTGGATTCTTCGACGCTGCCAATGCTGGCTGCTGATATCCATACTGGGCTTCATTCGGTCGGCAATAGCCGAGTGCGGAATGCCGACGTCGACGTCGACTGTTGTAGAACTTTTCGATATATCGAATATTCGCTCGCATGAGGGCCGGTGCTATTGACCTTTGGGGCCACTGATCAAATTGCTGAGTAGCGTTCTCGGGGGCCGGAATTTGTCAAGGCGAATGAGACCAGTGGGAGTTTAGGCGGCTAGTTCGAGCCCGTCGTTCTCGGTGGGTTTGGCGGCAGGTTTGTTGATCCATGCCGTCGCGGGAATGGACAGGATCTGTGGTGCGTGGCTGGTGCTGAATCGCTCGGGGAAGCGTGCGCGTGCCGCGTCCAGCGTTGCTGCTCGTTCGATGGCCTTGGCTGCTGCGAGGCCGTAGTGCACGTCGGCGGGCGTGTTGAGGCCGATCCCGGAATGGCGTTGTTCGTGGTTGTAACCATCCACGAACGAGGCCATGAACGTCTTCGCGTCGGCGAGGGAGCCGAAGCGTTCGGGGAACGTCGGAGCGA
>NZ_SOFE01000032.1 GCF_004402405.1 Cryobacterium levicorallinum | reverse complement strand
GCGTCCTCACTCACCCGCACACCGGCATCGTCCTCGACGTCAGCTCCACCCCGTTCCGCGTGCCGGCGGCGCTGAAGAAATACCTGCGCCTACGCGATGGAACCTGCCGCTTCCCCGGCTGCAACCGCTCCGCCGGCCACTCCGACCTCGACCACACCATAGATAAACAATTCGGCGGCCCCACCACCGCCACCAACCTCCACTCCCTCTCGCCCGCCCACCACAACCTGAAGCACTTCTCCGATTGGAAAGCCACCGCGGATCCCGACGGCACCGTCCACTGGACCAGCCCCGCCGGCAAACACTACGCCACCGACCCCGCCACCCGCATCCGTCCGCACCTGCAGCAAACCGAAACGCCACCACCGGCACCATCCCCACCAGACGAACCCCTGAGTGACCCCTGGAACACCACCTGGAACACCGACGGGACCAACCCCCAACCGTTTTAGGGTCCTGAGCAAGTTCAAATATCCTGTCGATATGACGACACCGCCCAACCATGACGAGAGTTCCGAGAACGTGACCGACTTCGCTGACTTCAAGGCGCGGTTTGACGCCTTCACGGCCGGCTCGGGTTCGCCCGACGACTCAGCCCTTGCGTTCGTGGATGCACCGCTCAAGCCGCTCCCACTGCTGACACCACCTGACACTCCGGTTCTGTTCCGCCTCCGCGTCGACCTCGCCGATTCACACCCGCCGATCTGGCGGCGACTCACGTTGCCGTCGAACCTGACCCTCGACGTTCTGCACGACGTGCTGCAGACCGCGTTCGGCTGGACCAACAGCCACTTGCACCGATTCGCGCTCGCCACAGACCGCCACAGTCACGAGACGCAGGGGATCCTCACCCCTTACGACGTTGAGGAGGGCGACGAGGGCGTGCTGGAAAGCGAGCTGCGTCTCGATCAGCTCTTGGCGAAGAAGAATGACTGGCTCCGCTATACCTATGATTTCGGTGACGACTGGGACCACACCATCAAACTTGAAGACGTCCTGCCGCAGCAGGCGGTGACGGATGCCGCCGTGCGCTGTGTCGACGGTCGCCGCCGGGGGCCGGTCGAAGACGTGGGCGGGATTTACGGCTGGGAACACCTTCTTGCCGTGGCTGCGGGAACGACGCCACCTGACTACCCGGAGCAACGGGAGATCGCCTTCGAGATGGGCTTGCACCGGTTCGTCGACGAGATCGATCTCGCCGAAATCAACCGGGGTCTGGAACGGCTGGCGGGGTCGGACGCCGCACTCGGCTGGCTGCGCCGCCACACTTCCTCGGGCGGCACGCCTTCCAAGCTGGACATCCTCTTCGCGGGAGTGAGTCCGGACGCGCAGCGTCACCTCGCTGGCTACCTCGCGTCCGCAGACGTGGTGGAGCCGACGCCGATCGATGAGGCCGAGGCCGCGACGGCCACCGCGGTGATCCGGACATTCCTGGGGAACGTGGGCGGCGGAATCCGTTTGACCAGTGCCGGGTATCTCCCTCCCGCGCGCGTCCGGGCGCTGATGGAAGAGCTCGATACAGAGAAGATCTGGCGGGGCGAGGCGAACCGGGAGTTGCAAACCTACCCGCTGCTGTTTCTGCGGGAGACGGCTGCGCAGCTCGGCTTGGTGCGCAAATTCCGGGGCGACCTGCTGCTGACCATGCGGGGTGCGCAGCTGCGCGATGCTCCGGTGGAGCTGTGGCATTACCTCGCGGCCCGCCTTCCGCTCGAGCGCAGTGATGACGGCCGGGACAGCGCATTGCTCCTCCTGATGCTCGTGGCCGCCGGTGAAGCCCGCTCTTGGGATCGCCTCCGCGAGTCGCTCGATCTGCTCACCTCAATGGTGGGCTGGACTTTTGGCGGGCGAGGGCGCTACGGCAACGACTCCGCGCTAAGCGACGCGTCAGACACCCGACGGGTGCTCGGCTGGGCTGGAACGGGCAGCCTGCTTCCGCCGAGCGGGTCGGTCTCGCACGGACTCGAAACGGATGCCGCACGGCAGCTTGCGCGTGCCGCGCTCACCCGCTGGACGTGAGCCCGAGATTCTCGCGAATGGACCTGCTCAACACCGTCTGGAACGACCCAGCCCGGCCAGGAGGAGCGTTGCAAGGCTGAGGGCGACACTCATGCCTAACCGGATTCCCATGCGTTCACCGCACTCCACCGCACGCATCGCCCTTTCGTTCAGGGTGAATGACGGCCCCACGCATCGGTGTGCGGCTCACGTCAGCACCGAGGACATCGACCAGATGGACGGTAGGACTCACACAATCCGCGCACGGCACGGACCAGTTCCTTCGATAAAATGGAAGTCACCTGCACGAGGAAGTGGTGGCGCAATCATTTGGAACCGGTCCCGGCGTCGTGCTGACGCTCACGCGAACGTCAGAGAACCCGACGTGAACGCTGAGCTGCCCGACCTCGAACGCACCGTCGATGAGGGCCTGCTGATCGCGGTGTCGGCCGTGCGCATGGCGGTGAAGAACGACATCATCGTTGGCGCGCTCCGCGAGCACGACGACTACGACGCCGCGCGGTACGCCGCCGATGCCCGCAGTGAGCTGCGCCACCTGGCCCGGCAAAACGAGGAGTACGCCCGGCGGGTCAGCCGGATGAGCAAGGACCTCGCGTCAATGAAATGGCGGCTGAGCCTGACCGACGACCAACGACACGACCTCAAGCAGTTCGCCCTGCGCTTGCGGGTGCACGAGCGGCTGGCTCTGGCCCTCGACGCCGTGGCCGATGATGACGACCAGGTGGGACGCATCGTTGCGAGTGCTCAACGGTCGGCGAGTGAAGAGGTCAGCTCGGCCGTCTCATCGAAGCTCATCGAACTGGCCGTCGATCAACGTGAACCCGACTACGCCGAGCATCGTAACGAGCGCCTGGAAGCGTTTGTGCTGATCAACCTGGCCATTTTGAAGGCCAAGCACGAGGCTGAAACCGGGGAAGAATACAACGAATACTGAACAGCTGGCCGAGCACTTCGTCGAATGCCGGTGAGCTCAGTGTGACGAACAGCCCAACGTTGACGACGACCGTGAGCCAGAACGCGCGGCGAAAACGCGTCTTCTGCGTCTTGTGCCGAACAATTTGCTGTGCCACGATTGCGCCCGGCCAACCGCCGACCAATCCCCAGAGCAGAAGCGTTCGCTCCGATACCCGCCGGCGTGCGGTGCGGGCCCGGCGTTTGTCCACGAGGTAGAGCACGAAGCAGACCAGGCTCGCCGCCAGATACAGACCGGCCACCCACAGCGGCAGCGACCAGTACCAGCCGACGCCCAGGCAGACCACCGCGAAGCCGGCAATCGCGAGATAGCTGCCGCGGTCCCGGCGAGAGCAGGCGTCAACCATGACCTCATTTTACCAACCCGGTTTCCGGAACTATCGAGTTTTCGAATTGACGGCTACCGATATTCCGGATTCGGTTCAAATCCGAAGCGTTCGCCGCTGTCCCAGTCCTGGCGCAGGTTGCCGTACGCCGGGATGCCGCCGTTCTGCTTCAGGATCGAGGCGAGGTGCATGAGGTTCCAGCTCATGAACGTTGTGTTGCGGTTGGTGAAGTCGTTCTGCGGACCGCCAGACCCCTCGTCGAGGTAACTCGGGCCTGGACCGATTTCGCCGATCCAGCCGGAATCGGCGGCGGGCGGAATCGAATAGCCAATGTGCTGCAGGCTGTAGAGCAGGTTCGACGTGCAGTGTTTCACGCCGTCTTCGTTGCCGGTGATGATGGCGCCGCCGACCTTGCCATAGAAGATGTACTGGCCCTTCTCGTTGAATTCGCCCGAGTGGGCGTAGAGTCGTTCCACGATGCGTTTGGTCACCGAGCCGTTGTCGCCGAGCCAGATCGGCCCGGCCAGCACGAGAATGTCGGCGGCCTGCACCGCCTCGAACAGGGACGGCCAGGCATCCGTTGGCCAGCCGTGTTCGGTCATGTCCGGGTAAACTCCGGTGGCAATGTCATGGTCGATGGCGCGAATCAGGTTGACCTGCACGCCCTGCTCCCGCATGATTCGAGCGCTGAGATCGACGATGCCCTGGGTGTTGCTCACCTCGGGACTGCGTTTCAGGGTGCAATTGATGAAGATGGCGCGCAGGTCGGAGTAGTCAAAGGCTGCCGTGTCGGCGCGGCTGGTTTCATTCACCCAATGAGTAAATCACCCGGCCGAGGCCGATAACAGGGGTTGACTTTACCGTCGATGGCGCGCAACAGCCGGCGCTGCGACCTGAAAGCCGAAGCGCCCGGCTGATATCAGCGGATGCTGCCCGCTACTGGGTCAGTAGCCCGCGTCGTCCCGCCGCGCGTCGCAGGACCAGGCCGAGACCGGCCAGGTCCAGCAGCAGGATCAGGACCAAGAGGGGCAACGCGTTGGTCCCAGCACTGTCCAGAGTCGAGCCGAAGAGCGGTGTCATGTTCAACGCTGCGGGCGAGGAGTTGCCGGTGCTCACCGAGGCTGCATCGGTGCCGCGAAACAAGACCAATGTCGAGGCAGCCGGAATTGTGCTGGTTGTTGAGAACGGTTTGCTGGCTGAGGAATCACCGAATATTCTCCCGGCACTGTCGCTGAGTGTGATCGTTGCGGACACGTCGCTGATGATCTGGCTGCCTAGATGATTCAGCCGGCTCCGGGCATGCCGTGTGCCTCGGCGGCGTTGGCCGCGCAGATGCCGATGAGCGAGAGGCTCCCGACGGAAGATCGGATGCCGCGCCGGTCGTGTGGCCACCGCCGGAGTTGAGGCTGGATCATGTAACTACGGCAGAGTGACGTGCGCGACAGGAGCGGCGACCGCAGCCACGATGGGCGTTACCGGCGCAGCGCCGGGAAACGCGACGACGTTGCCCGCCACGCTGTCTATCTCGGTGGGAAGCCCGGAAAGCAGCGCTGTCGCGATCGAGGTGAGGCGCGGGTGCGGCATCCGCTGTATCGCCGGAGCCTGGCGACAGAGCGCCGAGCAGCAGGGTGACAGCGGCGCACAGCAAGGCGACGCCGGTGCGAAGCAGGGCCAGTCGCAGGATGTGCCCACGCAGTACCGAAATTATTTCGTCCATGAGACACACCCACCCTTATGGGAGATAGAGACTTCGGTAATTACTTTCTTATTTGAGAAGCGCCAACGAATCGGTGTCATCCCCAGAAATCTCAAAACGCGATGACCGCTTAAAAGGCGTTAAAAACTCCAAAAGGGTGTCTCGTGCGTGGCCGGGCATGCCTTCGCGGCGCGGGGAGGTCTCGATAGCTGGTATAGTTTTCAAGTGATCTCGGGGCGTTAAAGTTCGCGGAATCGACATGCGCTCGTAGCTCAACGGATAGAGCATCTGACTACGGATCAGAAGGTTGGGGGTTCGAATCCCTTCGGGCGCACAGATAAACCCCGTCTCATCAGACTTTTAGCCTGGTGGACGGGGTTTTCTCGTTGGGTAAGGTCCCGCTATTGTCCCGCTTTGAATAACGTAGCCAGTGCGTCGCGGGCCCCCGTCACTGACTTCGGGCAACTGATATAACTCTCCTTGGTCAGCGTGTCACTGGCATGCCCGGGCAAATCGGCCGCTGTTTGCGAGCCCTTATCCTCGCTAGTCACTGTGGCGGCAGTTTTGCGCAGCTCGTGCGTGACGAGTCCAGACATTTCGGCGGTCGCGCAAACGAATCGCCAGGCACGCGCAACATTCTTCGGGCTGTACGCCTAGCCGCTCGACGTGGAGAAGATTAGTTCGCCGCTGCGCGGCAACGTGAGGAGTCTGTCCGCAATCCAGTCCGGCACATCGACGGTGCGGCGCGAGCGAGGTGTCTTCGTCTTGCCTTGGTGCCGAGCGTTGGGGCCGCCATCGAAACTCTTGGGCAACTGAATAACTGTTCCGCTGACAGTGATTTGGGTCACCCCGCACCAGAGTCACATCCAGTATCTCTGTGTTGTTTCCCGCTCCTGAGTGTTGAACCGTCCCGGGTTTCATGCCGCCGTTTTGTTGGCGGCTTCGATATTTATCGGGCCGTTTGTTTCAGCGTCGTAGTTGCGTTCATATTCTTCGGGCGGCATGTTCCCGAGTGCGCTGTGCAGGCGCCGATTGTTGTACCAATCCAGCCAGTCGAAGGTGAGCTTTTCGACGTCAGCGAGGGTCTTCAATGGGCCCGCCACGAATGGTGAGGTCTTTGCCACGGCCTCGTTCTTGTAAAGCCCCATGACCGTCTCCGCGGCCGCGTTATCGTAGGCGTCGCCGATGGTTCCGCTCGAGGCGACGAGGCCTTCCAGAGCGACAGTCTCGGTGAATTTAATCGATGTGTATTGAGATCCGGCATCGCTGTGATGTATCAAACCGGGCCGTACGGCGTGGCCGGCATGGTCGCGACGCCAGAGCGCCATATTCAAACAGACCTCAACGAACGGTGTGTCTTTGACCGTTGACGCATGCCAGCCCACGATCGCTCGCGAGTACAGGTCGATGGCGAATGCCACGTAGACGAAGCCGCCCCACGTTGGGACATACGTGAGGTCCGTGACCCAGGAGTGGTTCGGCCGGGGTGCACTGAAGTTTCGTTTGAGTAGGTCAGGGGCTTGAGGTGAGTCCTTGCCGGTCGAGGCCGACGCCCGGGGTTTCCGGCCCCGGACGAGGCCGTTCATGCCCTCGAGGCGCATCAAGCGGTCGAACGTGTGCTTCGAAACGCCGGTGAACTCACCCTGGCGGAGCCACGCCGTCATCTTCCGCCGCCCATAGAGAATCTCGGGCTGCTGACGTCCGTGGGCGTCTAGTGCTTTCAACGCTTTGAGCCGGTCGACAAGGACCCCGTCACTCTGAACTCGCGCCGCGGCGGCGCGAATCTTCCATGCCCGATACGTGCTGTGAAGTGACAGCGACGCCCTGCTCGCGCAGGACGCCGCACGTCAACTCGACTCCATGGCCGTTCGCCTTCATCTGGACGATGAAAGCGACTAGGGACGGTTGCGAGGGTCGAGCTCCCTGAGCTCAAGAAAGACGCGGCTGCTTTGAGGATGTCGTTCGTCTCGCGCAGGTCACGGTTCTCGCGCTTGAGTCGTTTGATTTCCTCGAGCTCCTCACTCGTGGGCCTGGTGCGTTCGCCGGCGTCGGCCTGCGCCTGGGTGACCCATTTCCGGAGCGTCTCGGCGCCGATGTTGAGCTTGGGGGCCAGGTCACGGCACGCGGCCCACATTGACGGGTAATCCTTCAAACGATCAAGAGTCATGCGGACCGCTCGTTCGCGAACCTCTGTTTGGCCTTGACCCCGTTGTGTGGACACCTCACAAGAGAGAATGTTCACTATGGCAAGATCACGTCGGGACTTCACCCCTGAGTACAAAGACGAGGCCGTGAAGCTGGTC
>NZ_SOFE01000031.1 GCF_004402405.1 Cryobacterium levicorallinum | reverse complement strand
ACGGCGATCAATGACGGGCTGGACATGGTGATGATTCCTGATCCTCGCCCTACGTCACACGGCGGACTTGCTGTTAGCTACTGGCCTCACCCAACCCTGACACGTAGGGGAGTCGCCGTGGAACCATGCCACTTTCTGCTCGATGTTCTCTCGCCGAATGGCGCGGTCCGATGGCGTCCGGTCGAGCCAGACGTAGTATCCCGAGCGGGATACCTCGAGCAGGCGGACCATGCGGGTGATGGTGAAGTTGGTCTTCTCCGCCAAAATCAGTTCGAACGCTTTGCGTTCGTATCCGATGCTTCCTGGGCGAAGAAGATGGACGCTTTTTTTAGAAACGCCCGATCCAGTTTCAGGTCCGCGTTTTCTTTGCGCAGCCGGAGCAACTCGGTCCGTTCGGACTCGGTGACCGCGGTCTCGCCGGTGTCGTTGCGGGCCTTGAACGCGCTGACCCACCGACCCAGCGAAGCCTCGTTTATGCCGAGCTCGCGGGCGACTGTCGCGACGGCCCTGCCGGTGTTGATCACCAGCTTCACGGCCTCGTCTTTGTACTCAGGAGTGAACTCCCGGCGTGTGTTTCCCATGTGAACATTCTCTCTTGTGAGGTGTCCAGTCAACGGGGGCAAGGCCACGCCTTTTCCGAGCGAGAGTGGGTTGTTTAGCAATGGGCATGCGATCTGAGTATCCGCAGAGTCGATAGTGTGTGTCCATGACCGCCCTGCGCCTCGCCCTGTATTTGTACTTCGCCCGCTGGCTTCCGGGATCTGAGATGCCGGGCGGCAAGCTCGCGCGGCAGATCCGCCGCGCCATCACCGCCCCATTGTTTGCTGAGACTGGCAAAGCGATCCACATCGAGCGCGGCGCATACTTCGGGCGCGGCAACCAGATCCGCATCGGCTCCCGCTCAGCAATCGGAGTACGCTGCGAGCTTCACGGCCCGGTGACCATCGGTGACGACGTAATGATGGGACCGAACGTGGCGATCCACGCCACCAACCACGCCTTCACCGACCTTGCTCGGCCCATGATCGAGCAAGGTTTCTCCGAGTCCGCCCGCGTCACCATCGGTAATGATGTGTGGATCGGTCGCGGGGCGATCATCCTCCCCGGGGTGACCATCGGGGATCACACCATCATTGCGGCCGGTGCCGTGGTCACCAAGGACGTGGAGCCGTACAAGATGGCTGGCGGGAACCCCGCCCGCGTGATCGGTGACCGACGCGAGCGGGCCGCCAACTAGGCTACGTCTGAACCTGCGCCCGTTAGCCGAACGAGCCTTGCCGTGCAGGTCGGAAGTCGACGTGATCGACATACACTTCGCCGGAACGACCCGGGGCCGAAGCGCCGGGAAGCAGAAGAAAGTCGACAAGTGCGTGCTGTGAGCCGTCTGGGGTCGTGAAGGTGTCCTCGAATCTCCCCCCACGCGCCAAGCGTAGGCATAGTCGGATAGGTCGATTCGAACGACACCTGCGTGTCAATCATGGTTCGGTAACGCAACCGCAAAGCAAAGTCGTTAGTGAGAAGGTCGCCCGAAACGTTCTTTATCCGGCCTGACATCACCCACTTGCCCGGTGTGACCATGACGCCCTGCGAGCGGCCATCGGTACTCGATGACGAAGCGACCAGAGACACGGCGTATGTCTAGCCCCGGGTTTTGTGGAGGCTCGGTTAGGCCCGTTTCATCTGGGTGATGGCGGGCGTGTGGTGGGCTAACGCACGGGCGTAGGGCATCTTCAGCTGCCGCATCAACGCCTCGAGGTCGGCGGGCAGCGCGGGCGCAGCGGTCGGGACCGGACTCATGCGCTCTCCTCAAGCAGGTCGTCGGCGGCTTTCACGGGTCGTTGACCGATAGCAGCCCAGCCGCGAATGCCTGGGTCAAAGACTGACCTGCCGCGGATATTTCGGACAGTGGGCCCTCTTAAAATGAGGGATCACTGAAAGTAGAGATCAGCATGACCGCGGCACGTAGGCGTTTTACCCAGGAGTTCAAAGACGATTTACCATCTGGGTCGAGACCGGCGGCCACAACATGAGAGAACACACCGCCGGCCAGGTCAAGGCATAAAGGCTCGTGTGGTCGTGTGGTCGGGCGCCGTTGGCCCCCGGCCACGCGACAGCCCGGCGCTCGAAGGCAATACCGGTGGCTCCCGCAGGCAATATTCAGTGGCCCCTAAACCCTCAAATACTCAATAAGGGGCGGGTTGATGGCGGACTATCGAAAAATCTTGGGGTTATTGCTGGAGGGGCGCAGCTACCGTGACGTCGTCGAGATCGTGGGGTGCTCACATCACGACGTGGCTCGGGTGCGGCAGGAAGTCGAGGCCCGGGGCCTGACCGCGACCGTGACGGTCAGCGACGCTGAGCTGGCGGAATGGTTTCCTGACGGGCGCCGGAAAGTGTCCGATGAGTATGGTCAGCCAGACCTGGCACGGGTGCTGGCGTCGATGAAAGCGAACCGGCACTTCACGTTGCTGCTGGCCTGGCGCCGCTACGTCGACACGAAAGACTCCGGCAAGAAGTATGGGTATTCGCAGTTTTGCGCCCTGTTCACCGGTTACCTCCGCACCCATGATCTCGTCGCGGTGCTGCGCCACGAGCCGGGACGGGCGATGCTCGTTGACTGGGCCGGCGACACGATGGACGTCGTCGACACCATCACCGGTGTCTCGCCCCGGGTTTAATGGAGGTTCTTGATCATCCGGAAAGGTTGAGAATCATGCCAGCAATGAAGAGATATCCGCCGGAGTTGAAGGAACGGGCGGTGCGCCTGCTGCTTGCCGCTCGTGAGGATGCTGGTGGCGCCCGCGGGGCGTCAACCCGCATCGGCCAGCAGCTTGGTATCCCGGCTGACACGCTGCGGAAGTGGCTCCTGCGATCTGAGATCGACTCCGGGGTTCGCCCGGGCACCACGACAGAGGACGCCGCCCGCCTGCTCGAGCTGGAGCGAGAGAACCGTGAGTTGCGGAGGGCGAATGCCATTCTGCGCAGTGCGTCGGCTTTCTTCGCGTTAATGTCATTATGGGTGCGTTGGCGGGGTTGGCTCGTTTCTTCGCTGCTCCGTTTCGGCGGTAGCTTTTCCGCGATCTGCCGCCCCGCCAGCCTCGACGAACGAGACATTGTCGTGGCCTGATAGGAGCATGCGCGCGAAACTGCGCGCTCAATTAAGGCGTGCCCGATGTGCCTCGATCGTCGAACCACTTTCATCGACAATTGAGGAGGCAACACATGGTCACTGTCGGCATCGACGCCCACAAGAACACCCACACCCTCGTCGCCGTCAACGAAAACGGCAAACGCATCGGAGAGATCACGGTTGACGCTCGGCCGAAAGGCCATGAGGCCCTGCTCAGCTGGCTCCGTGACCTCGACGATGTCACAGTCGCTGTCGAAGACTGCCGCCACCTCACCCGGCGCCTCGAAGCCGACCTCCTCATCGCCGGGCACCGCGTCGTGCGAGTCCACACACGTCTGATGGCGGGAATGCGTCGCGGCGCACGCGAGCGGGGAAAGTCTGACCCCATCGATGCCGAGGCCGTCGCTCGCGTCGCGCTCCGCGAAGACAACCTGCCCACGGCCGTTCTCGCCGGCCCCTCCCGAGACATCAAACTCTTCTCGGATCACCGCAAACTGCTCGTCGAACAACGCACCGGCCTGCAAGCGAAACTGCGCTGGTTCCTCCACGAACTCGACCCAGAGCTGTGCGTGCCCTCCCGAGGAATGCGACGCTTCTGCGTCCTGGAGAGTCTCGCAACGGAGCTGGCCGAGAAGCCAGGTGCAGTGGCAGAAATCGCCCGCGACATGCTCAGCGATATCCTCGCTCTCACCCACCGGATCAATGCGATAGAACGGCAACTGTCCGCCATCGTCCGGGTCGAGTATCCCGCGTTGCTGCAAGTACCAGGGATGGGTGTACTGGGCGCCGCCATGATCGTCGGTGAAACCGCCGGCGTCACCCGGTTTCGCAACAAGGACTGCTTCGCCCGCTTCAACGGAACCGCTCCCATCCCCGTCTGGTCGAGCAATAAAGTTCGCGTGCGCCTATCCCGCGGCGGCAACCGGCGCATCAATACCTGCCTCCACATGGCCGCGGTCACACAACTCCGCCTCGGTGACGAAGGTGCCGCCTACTTCGCCAAGCAGATCGACGCTGGAAAGACCCGCACCGAAGCATTCCGCCTACTCCGACGCCGCATTTCAGACCGTGCATTCGCCGCCCTGCGTGCCGACGCTCAGCTCCACGCCAACGAGCCAACTATGACCGTCGTAGCGATAACTCTCACCCCCAAACGCGCCACCGGGGTCCAGGCGCAAGCCGCCGCTTGACATAGGAGCATCGCGGAGCTCGACCGCCCCTCCACCAGATGATCACGTTCATTGACGAGAACAAGCACGACTACGGGGTCGAGCCGATCTGTAAGGAACTGCAGATCGCCCCGTCGACGTACTACGCGGCGATCAGCCGGCCGCCGTCGAAACGATCGAAAACGGATGAGGAGACCGTGGTGAAGATCAAGGACGTGCACCAGAAGAACTATGGCGTCTACGGGGCCCTACGTGTCAGGGTTGGGTGAGGCCAGTAGCTAACAGCAAGTCCGCCGTGTGACGTAGGGCGAGGATCAGGAATCATCACCATGTCCAGCCCGTCATTGATCGCCGT
>NZ_SOFE01000018.1 GCF_004402405.1 Cryobacterium levicorallinum | reverse complement strand
CGACGCCACTAACGTTCCCGACCACGACCTGGATCAACGAACCCCTGAAGGCAGGAACGAACTCAATGACCACCTAAAGAAACTGACTCATAAAGGTTGACATCTTCCGAAACGCAGGAACAGGTACGACGAGCGCCCCGTGCCGTCAGTCGTGAAGAAGGGTGGACAGTGCGATGTTGAGTACCTCTCCCGACGCCGCAGCCCGACGGTTAGTCGTGCAGTGATCTACACTTCAACGCTTGCCGCACGGACGGGACTCGCGAGGAGCGTCTTTGGGACGAATTACTCGAGAAGCATTAGGACTGGGATTGGGTCGCGCGTTTGGAGCGACAAGGCGCACGAATTTTGCAGATTTCTGACGCGTCGGCTGTCATCTGGACTGGTTCCCTGAGATCGATCTAGTCGAGTGCTGATTGGAAGTCCTCGCTTGTCTGGGCAGAATCCAGACGCAGTGTGTAAAAGGCCTCGAATTATCGCCGATTTTCTTATGGGTCAACCCTCCGCTACGCCGTCCAGGCACGTTCGCTAGCGGGAGTCAGCCGGACGCTGGGCGCAGTTGTCCGCACAGGTAGGTTTCTTTCCGCGCAGACATAGGTGGTCGGGCTCGATGGTTAGGAACTGCGTCCTCTGATCAATAGACTTCTATCGTGGTGAACCAACCTCATGCGCGCACTGGAACGGAAGCAATAGATGGCTGATACAGTCCCTTTGGTCGATCGGAACACATGGGTCGTTACTCCATCTAGCTATGGCTACACGGTTCCGGGTCACTACGAACTTCTAGAAGTCGACGGATTCGTCTTTGGCCGGTGCTCAGACGGGAGATTCGCCGATGATCGTTTCCTCGTGAGCACCGACGACTATACATTTCTCATCGATGGTGTGATACTCAACAAGACTGAGCTTCTTGGCGAAGCCGGACAAACTTCCATCCTAGATTTGATCCCAACTCTGCTCCACCAGTTCGGCGTGAAGGAAACCTTGGCATTGCTCCGGGGTCCGTTTAGTGGGGCGATACTCGATCGACGGGCGCGCGTATTGTACTCGTTCGGTAACCAGACCGGCGAGTCCGCGGCGTTCGCGCACAGGGATGCAACCGGTCCGACACTCTCGAACAGCTTCGACATCATGATGCGTATGCTCCGCGAGGCAGGGGCGCCAATTACCTTCGACGAACACGCTGCATCGGTGATGCTCAGTTATGGCTTTATGATCGATGATCACACCTTTGCACAGGAGATAACGCGGATCGCACCAGGGTGCGTGATCTCTATCGATTTGGAGGGTGGGGCTCTTAATACAGAAGTGTATTGGAGCCTCAAGAACGATGTCGCGTGTAGCGTAAGTACGATCGTGGAAGCTGTCAGTGAGCTCGATCGTCTCTTCCGTCGGGCCGTGAAACGCTGCTTCGACAAAGATATTGAGTACGGGTACGGCCGACACCTAGTGGATCTGAGTGGCGGCATGGACGCACGCATGGTAAATATAGTTGCCCGCGACCTGGGCTACAGCTCGATTACTAACGTCACGTATAGCGAATCGAGAACCACCGAAAATCGTTACGCAATGAGACTGGCGAAACAGCTAGGTAACGACTGCCTGTACCATCCAATGGACGGAGGCCGGTCGGCACTAGCCCCCGAGCAGAACCTGCGCCTCAACTCTGGAATGGCTTTCTACTCAGGTATCACTGGCGGGGCATTTGTCTTGAAGAGCCTAAATTTCACGGAGTTCGGGCTGGAGCATACTGGTCAAATCGGAGACGCTGTCATTGGCACATTCCTGAGTTCCCCGGAGCGGCGCCCTCCGGCCCCGGGAACCGGGGCGTTCTCAAAGGTAAACACCTATCCTCGGAACCTTCATGACGCCGTCGACGAAGAGCTTTTCATCATGAGCACGCGCGTGTTCCGCGGGGCCATGTCTTCGCATCTGCTTAGGCAGCACTTCACTTTTGCCGTCTCACCCTATTCTGACGTTGATTTGCTCGACTTCATGTTTTCGCTGCCCCTTGAATGGAGAATCGGTCACAAGATTTTCGCTCTCTGGATCAAAAGTTGTTACCCAGGGGCTTTGGCAGTGCCCACCACGCGCCTACTGCCCTTCCGGGTGAACCCGGTGCGGCATGTGCAGCTTTTCGCGCGGAAGGCGACCGGCGTCCTATCTCGCAGAGCTCAGAATTGGTTGGGTCAGCGCAATATCCCGGGTTCCGTGGCAATCTCCCGCCTGGGGAATAGCATGAACCCCTTGGAATCTTGGTATGCCGTAAATCCAAAATTCCGGGAGCTCGTACTGGACTCATCGCAAAAGGCAAGAGAAATCCCTGCGAACGATGCATTACAAGAATCCCTTAGAAAGTCGTTTGGCAAGAGCAGTTCCATCTGGGATAAGGTCCTCGGGGTAACAGCCGTGGCCATGTATGAAATGTATTTTGCCGCCTTTGAAAGGCAGGCGTCTGCTTGATCCCGTCGCTGCGTCGGCTGTTTGAGGGGCTGTTCGGGCGGGGTGTTCTGTTCAAGCAGATTGCTACCGTCTTATCAGGAACAGCAGGGGCGCAGCTCATCACAGTAATCGTGATGGTGCCCCTTGCCAGGCTGTATAGTCCGGTCGACTTTGGGCTTTTCACGATCATCCAATCGGCAGTAACTATCGGAATCACTCTGGTGGCATTGCGTTACGACATGGCCATCGTCTTGCCGAAGTCGGACGTGGACGCGCGCGTGCTGCAAAGGTTGGCTTCACGATCGATCTTGGTGCTCTCTGCAGTTTTGTCAGTTGTGTTATTGGGGGTTCATCCTTTTGTCTCCCAGCTCTACGGGGACTCAGCATTCGCCACCTGGCTGATCGCAGCTGGGCTTGCAACCTATCTCATGGCCCAGATAGTAAATGTTCAGTTCTGGCTTAACCGTCAACAGGAGTACCGAGCCATTGCGGGGAATCGTCTTGTCCAGGCTGTTGCGGTGGCGACCTTTCAGGTTGGCTTTGCATTTGTCATCGGTGGCTTTCAAGGACTCATGGCGGGTCTCGTAGTAGGCCAGTTGATAACGCTGCTCTTTGTGCATCGTGGGACACCGGAACTGCACGACCGCCTCCCAGACGAAGCCCCAACCAAGTGGCAGGTAGCCAAGCGTTTTCGCAAGATGCCTCTTATAAATTTGCCGACAGCTGTTCTTGATGCTGTCAAGACGGCGGGCATCAACGTGCTAGTCGGAAACATGGGTGTGAGCAGTCTTGGGAATTTTTCACTTGCGTTTCAAATGACTAAAGCTCCGGTTAGCTTGCTCAACGGAGCAGTGGCCCAAGTACTGCTTCAGCGATTATCCACTGAGGCGCCAGGGGGAATGACTAGATTACTCCGTGCATCTTTCGTCCGCATTTTCCTTTTCTCGGCCCCAGTATTCGTCGTGTTTTACTTCACTGCTCCGAGCGTATTCCCAATCGTTTTCGGCGCTCAGTGGGAAGAAGCAGGGTACATCAGCCAGGCATTAGTGCCTTGGCTGTTCATGGTCACCTTCACCTCGCCGGTGGCGAATGTCTTTGTCGTCACCGGGCAGCAAGAGTGGGCTTTGGCATTCGCGGCCCTCTCCACTTTCATCTCTCTCGGGTTCCTTGCACTCACCCCCCTTGATTTATTGCCGGCGGTGACCTGGCTCGCGTTCATCATGGCTGCGCTGCTCTTACTGTGGGTTGGCATGGCTCTCTTCGTTGCACGGTCTTATGACCGTAGCGGCAAAATAGAGAAAGACGAGGTTTAACCACCGTTAGAGTATTGATTATTAGCCGCTGATTCCCAAGCAAGATGAAGCCATGGTCGGCCACCTTTGTTTCGCGTGACGTTGTGCTGTGAAGGCCAGTCACGATGTGACTGTCATCCACCTCGCCGTGGCCTTGCCCCCGGTTAGTGGACACGGGGTTATGCGGCTTTAGCGAAGACCGCGTTCTGGTTTGAGTATTGCAGCTCGAAATCGACGGGGCTGACTTGGCCGAGGGATGTGTGCCGGCGGCGGCGGTTGTAGCGGTCTTCGATCCAGGCGCCGACCTCTCTGGAGGCCTTGTTTTTGCTGGGCCAGATGCGTCGGTGATAGAACTCGGTCTTGAGTGTGGCGAAGAAACTTTCCGCCATCGCGGTTTCCCAGCAGACCCCGGTGTAGCCCATCGACCGGGTTGGAGGATAGACGTAACTGGTACGGGCAGTCCACCTTGTTGGTACCGCTATTCCGGGGAGGTGGAACTGGCAGGGATGGCGATGTGGCCAACCCTGCCAAACCGTCGCGACGAAGCCCCTGGCATGATTCCGTGCAGTCCTGCGCGTCCTGCGCGTCCTGCGCGTCCTGCGCGTCCTGCGCGTCCTGCGCGTCCTTCGGTTCGTCGTTGCGCAGGCGCTGACGGCACCACCCGGTTCCGCGATCGTCAGTACCCGTCGCGGTGCCGTCCACTCACCGGGAACATTTTGATGAAGGCACTTTCAACTCTGTGGAACGGCGGTACCAACAACGTGGACTACCCGTACCAACTCGGACTACTCGCCACGGGTGATGCGGTGCTTTTGGTCACGTCCCGCCGGTTGGTGTAATTCATCGTCACCGTGCGGGTCAGCTGATTTGATTATGCGGCAATGAGCTCGGGAACGGGAATCACCCCCGTCAGGGCGCTG
>NZ_SOFE01000024.1 GCF_004402405.1 Cryobacterium levicorallinum | reverse complement strand
CGGAAGATGTCAACCTTTATGAGTCAGTTTCTTTAGGTGGTCATTGAGTTCGTTCCTGCCTTCAGGGGTTCGTTGATCCAGGTCGTGGTCGGGAACGTTAGTGGCGTCGGGTGATGCCGAACGAAGCGTTCCGGGTGGGCGGCATAGGCCGTCGTGAGAACGCGGGCGCGAGCGTGCTGGATGGCGGGTGCGCGGCCGTGATGCAGGTTGAACGGGGTGTGCATTCCGATGCCGGAATGGCGATGCTCGTGGTTATACCAGTCGTAGAACTCGGTGCAGAATGAGCGTGCCTCGGCGAGACTAGAGAACCGGTCGGGGAACTCGGGCCGGTACTTCAGAATTTTGAAATGCGATTCCGAAAATGGATTGTCATTACTCGTATGCGGGCGGGAGTGCGATTTAGTCACGCCCAGGTCGGCGAGCAGAAACGCGACGGGTTTCGACGCCATTGAGGAGCCGTTGTCGGAGTGGATCGTCAGCTGATCGCGGCGAATGTTCTGCTTCTGGATCGTGTCGAACAGGAGCCGCTCAGCGAGCTCGGCGGACTCCCGGGTCGCGACCATCCACCCGACGACGTACCGCGAGTAAATGTCGATGATCGTATACAAGTGGAAGTACGACCATTTGGCCGGACCCTTCAACTTCGTAATGTCCCACGACCAGGTCATGTTGGGTCCCGTCGCGATGAGTTCGGGCTTGATGCGCGCCGGGTGCGCGGCCTGAGCACGACGCTCCCCGGTCTCACCGTGGGCACGGAGCAGACGATACATCGTCGCTACGGAGCAGAGGTAGGTACCCTCATCGAGGAGGATCGCCTGGATCTCCGCCGGCGCTTTATCCACGAACCGCTCGGACCGCAGAACCTCCAGAACAGCGGCGCACTCCAGTTCGGTCAGTGCCCGCGGCTGCTTCGCCGGCTGCGGCCGGGGCCGCGGCGATGACGGCGGCCGTGGTGACCGCGGGTGTTGGCGGTAGTGCGTCGCCCGCGACCGGCCCACGGCCAGGCACGCGTCCCGCGTGCCCACGAGCGGGACAAGTTCGGTGATGGTGGCGTCGATTATTTCTCGGTGTTCGTCTCGCTGCTGTTGGTCGAGAGTTGATCCAACAGAGCCGAGAGTTTTCCCTGGATCGCGATCACCTGCCTCGCCGTCTCCAACTCGCCCGACAGCCGGAGGTTCTCTTTCCGCAGCCGGGCTGCATCCTTCTCCGCCGCACTGGCTGGCGGCGCTCCCGCGGGCCGCGCCAAGGCAGCCAGCACCCCCTTGTCTCGTTGATCACGCCACGAGCTGACCAAGGAGGTATACAGCTTTTCCCTGCGGAGCAGCGCCCCACGGCCCTGCCGATTCAAGCTCTCATACTCGGTCAGAATGTCGCGTTTGTACTTGGCGGTATAGGTTCGCCGCCGAGCACGCTCGGGAACCTGGGGATCGGGAACATCTTCCATCCCTACAGCCTGCCCGGTCGAGCTGAGTCCTGTCATTCCTGCGTTCGTCAAGGGGAACTCCTTCCCCGCCCTCTACGACACTATTCGGGACGATCCCGGTGCCTTATCCAAGGTTGACAGAGAGGG
>NZ_SOFE01000026.1 GCF_004402405.1 Cryobacterium levicorallinum | reverse complement strand
GGTCACGTCCCGTGCAGTGGTGTAATTCCCGGGGTTCGATCGTTGGAATAACAACGTAACGAACCACCGTGCGATGGTCAGTGAGAACCGTTCAAAGTTCCTCACAGAAAGACACATCACACGATGGCTCTAGACCAGTCTGCCCTGCTCGCGCTCCTCTCGGAACTCAAGCTCACCAATGTCACCGATCGAATCCGAATGGTGACCGAAACGCTCTACCAAGAACTCATCAACGCGGAAGCCACCGCCCACATCGGCGCGGCCCCGTTTGAGCGTTCTGACGATCGCACCAACCAACGCAACGGCACCCGCCCGCGCGTCTTGACGACCACGGCCGGGGACCTGCATCTGAAGATCCCCAAGCTGCGCCAGGGCTCCTTCTTCCCGGCGCTTCTGGAGCGACGCCGGCGAGTGGACCAAGCCCTGTTCGCCGTGATTATGGAGGCTTACCTGCACGGCGTCTCGACCCGCAAAGTCGACGACCTGGTCAAAGCCCTCGGCGCGGATACTGGCATCTCCAAGTCCGAAGTATCCCGGATTTGCGCGGATCTCGACGGGGAAGTGGCCACGTTCCGTGGCCGTGATCTCGGCGTGACGGGCTACCCCTACGTGTTCCTCGACGCGACGTATTGCAAGGCCCGAGTCAACCACCGCGTCATCTCCCAGGCCATGGTCGTCGCCATCGGCGTGGCCGCTGACGGCCGCCGCGAGGTCCTCGGTTTTGACGTCGGCGACAGCGAGAATGAGATCTTCTGGACCGAGTTCCTGCGGTCCTTGAAATCCCGGGGGCTGGACGGCGTCAAACTCGTGATCTCCGACGCACACTCGGGGTTGAAGAAGGCCATCAGCACCGTCTTTCAAGGTGCCGCGTGGCAACGCTGCAGGGTCCACTTCATGAGAAATGTTCTCTCCATTGTCCCGCGCGCCAGCCAGGACATGGTCGCCGCTGTCATCCGCACCATCTTCGCCCAGCCCGACGCGACGCACGTTCAGGCCCAGTTCGACGAGGTCACCCGCATGCTCGAACGCTCTCACCCGAAAGTCGCCAAGATGCTCCACGACGCGCGCGCCGACATCCTCGCCTTCTGCGGATTCCCGCCCAAACACTGGCGACAGGTGTGGTCGACAAATCCACTCGAGCGCTTAAATAAGGAAATCAAGCGCAGGACCGATGTCGTCGGTGTGTTCCCCAACCCGGCCGCCCTGCTCCGCCTCGCAGGTGCCGTCCTGGTCGAGCAACACGACGAGTGGGAGGCAGGCTCCCGCCGCTACCTCTCCGAGGACTCCATGCGCCAGTTGACCGCCTTCAACGCCGCCCTCACCCTCCCCGACGCCAGCGCCCTGACGGGGGTGATTCCCGTTCCCGAGCTCATTGCCGCATAATCAAATCAGCTGACCCGCACGGTGACGATGAATTACACCAACCGGCGGGACGTGACC
>NZ_SOFE01000035.1 GCF_004402405.1 Cryobacterium levicorallinum | reverse complement strand
CCCTACGTGTCAGGGTTGGGTGAGGCCAGTAGCTAACAGCAAGTCCGCCGTGTGACGTAGGGCGAGGATCAGGAATCATCACCATGTCCAGCCCGTCATTGATCGCCGTGCGCGACGATAGTCGTATGAGTAGTCCCGGACCCCGAGCTGGTGGTCCGACCTCGAGAAGGTCGTTCAGCCCAGCGCAGAAGCTTGCCTATCTGGCTGCGTATGACGCGGCCATCAAAGCCCATGAGGGCGGTGCGTATCTGCGCACCGAAGGGCTCTACTCCTCGCAGATCACGGAGTGGCGAAAGCTGCGTGACGCCGGTGTTCTTGCGGGGAAGAAGCCCGGCGAGAAGATTGGCCGGTTAACGCCGGAGCAAGCGGAAATCGCCCGATTGCGCCGCCAGCTGAGCAAGACCGAGCAGCGGCTGGAAACGACGGGGGTGGCGTTGGAGATCATGTCAAAAATGCACGAGCTACTCGAAAGTCTTTCGAAGAGCTCGCGGGACGAAACACCGCACACGAAGCCGTAATGACCGCCTACCGCGAACTGGCCAGCCGAGGGATCTCGACTCGCGTCGCGGCCGACCTGGTCGGCATCCCTCGAGCGACCGCCACCCGGAAACGACGCATGCCGGTGCGCGGGCCGGCTCCGATTCCGGCGAACAAGATCGGCGACAACGACCGCCGCGAGATTCTTGACGTCGTGAATTCGAAGCCGTTCGTGGACTTGCCGCCGATCCAGATTTACGCGCAGCTGCTGGATGCGGGCACGTACTTGTGCTCCATTTCAACGATGTATCGGGTGTTGAACGAGAATCAGCAGGTCAAGGGCCGCCGCCGCCAGGCACGCCACCCGGCACGGGCGATCCCCGAATTGATCGCCACAGGCCCAGGCCAGGTACTCAGCTGGGATATTACGAAGCTTGCTGGCCCGGTCAAGGGTAAGTACTTCGATGCTTACGTGATGATCGATATTTACTCGCGCTACATCGTCGGCGCGTATGTTCACGCGTCGGAATCGGGCGAGCTGGCGGTGGAGATGATGAAGGATATCTTCGGTAGTCACGGCGTCCCGCAGGTCGTGCACGCTGACCGAGGCACGTCGATGACGTCCAAGACCGTCGCGGCGTTGCTGTCTGATCTGGAGGTCACCAAGTCGCATTCGAGGCCGCGGGTGAGCAACGATAATCCCTACAGCGACGCGTGGTTCAAGACTCTTAAATTCGCTCCGACGTTCCCCGAACGCTTCGGCTCCCTCGCCGACGCGAAGACGTTCATGGCCTCGTTCGTGGATGGTTACAACCACGAACAACGCCATTCCGGGATCGGCCT
>NZ_SOFE01000005.1 GCF_004402405.1 Cryobacterium levicorallinum | reverse complement strand
TGGCCTGCCGCGGGTATTTCGGACAGCGGAATTAGTGGATTCTTCTACGCTGCCAATGCTGGCTGTTGATAACCGTAGTGGACTTCATTCGGCCGGCGGTAACCGAGCGCGGAGTGCCGGCGTCGACTGTTGTAAAACCCTTCGATATAGCGGATGACGTCGCTGCGAGCTTGTGATTTCGTGGCGTAGGCGGTGCGGTACACACGTTCGTTCTTGAGCATGGAGAAGAAACTTTCGGCCATGCTGTTGTCCCAGCACACGCCGGTCCGGCCCATCGAGGAGCGCATCCCCAGGCCGGTCACCAGAGCCCGAAAATTGGCCGACGTGTAAACGCTGCCCCTGTCGGAATGCCAAATCGCGTCCGGCTCAATCATGGTCGTCGCGGCGGCGTTCCGGAGGGCGTCGGCGACGAGTTCGGTGCGCATGTGGTCGGCGATGGACCACCCGACGACTTTCTTGGAATAGCAGTCGATGACGGTGGCCAGATAGATGAACCCTTGCCAGGTGTGGATGTACGTAATATCGCCGACGAATTTCGCTCCGGGGCGGTCGGCGGTGAAGTCGCGTTTGACGAGGTCGGGCATGGTCGCGGCCGCTTCGGCATCGGCTTCGGTAGTGATGCGGAAGGGCCGTGGTTGGCAGGCTACGAGGCCGATTTGGCGCATGAGTTGTCGCACCAGCTCGGGCGAGCACTCGGTCTGCTCGGCACCTAGGTCAGCGTGGATCCGGCGGTATCCGTAGGTGCCATCGGATTCCTCGAAGAAGTGCTGAATCCGGGCGATCAAGGCCTCGCGGCGGGCCGAGGTCGCGGACTGCGGCCGCACTGCCCAATCGTAGAAACCGGACGTGGAGACGGCCAGCCAGAGGCACATTTTCACCACCGAATTCCGGTTGGTGGGCTCCGATTTTTGGGAGTCGATGTACTCGTACTTGCTCACTACCGCTGCTCCCGCGCGAAGTAAGCGCTGGCTTTTTTCAAGAAAGCGGTCTCCGCCCGCAGCTCCTGAACTTCCCGCTCGAGCTCCTTCAGTCGGGCCCGTTCCGAGACCGTCAGGTCCGCTTCGGTACCGCCGTTGGCCTCGCGGTATTTGTTGAGCCAGTTCCGAAGAGACTCAGCGCCGACGCCATACGCGGTGGCCACGTCCTTGATCGGCTTGGAGGTGTTGATCACCTCACGGCACAGCTCGTCTTTGAACTCCTGGGTGAAACGCCTGCGTGCTGCGGTCATGCTGATCTCTACTTTCAGTGAACCCTCA